>CAWDCP010000008.1:0-63933 GCA_963800815.1 uncultured Solirubrobacteraceae bacterium | reverse complement strand
CATCGGGCCGGCCGTGATCGTGCTCAAGCTGGTCGTGCTCGAGACTTCCGCTGGTCGATCAAGGCGGGCGCTACGACGGTCATTTCGGGATGGGCGAGCCCGCAACAAGGTCCTTCAGGCTGCCGCGGCTGCAGACCGCTCGGCGGGACCAGCCCGCCCGAGCTGCTGGCGCAAATCGCCACAGCGAGGTCGAACGCTTTAGTTTAGCTGAGACATGCTCGAGTCCGGGCCGGCGGCACGCCTGATGTCCCCACCGGCTGTGAGGATCTTCAGCGTCGTGACCGCGCCCGTCGTCGTCATCCTTAGCGTAGGATCGCGCCCCGATGGCGATCGGCATCATCACCGGCTCGGGCACCTATGCCCTCCCGGACTTCGAGGCGGCGGAGCCCGTCGAGGTCCACACGCCGTTCGGCCCCGCGATCGTGACCCGGGGCTCCTACGCCGGCGTCACCGCGCTGCATGTCTCACGCCACCTGGCCGGCCACGCTCGGCTCTCCAACCACGTCACCCACCGCGCCAACATCTGGGCCCTGAAGGAGCTCGGAGCCGAGGCGGTGGTCGGCTGCACCGCGTGCGGCGCCGTGGACCCGACCGTCGAGCTGGGGTCCCTGATCGTGTTCGACGATCTGCACTTCCCCTCCAACCGGCTGCCCGATGGCTCCCTGTGCACGTTCTTCACCGAGCCCGGCGATCCAGCCCGCGGGCACTGGATCCTGCACGGCAGCCCGTTCTCGGCCGGCATCAGGGAGGCGCTGCTGAGCGCCGCCGACGACGTCGGCCGCGAGGCGCGGGACGGCGGGACCTACGGCCACGTCGACGGCCCGCGCTTCAACACACCGGCCGAGATCGCGCAGCTCGGCGCGGGCGGCGTGACCGCGGTGAGCCAGACGGCCGGGCCGGAGACAGTGCTGTGCGGTGAGCTCGAGCTGCCGTTCGCGCTGATCGGCTACGCCACCGACTATGCCAACGAGGTCAAGGCCGGCGAGCCCACACCCGTGTCCACCCTGATCGAGCTGATGGGTCGCAGCTCGGCGATCTTCGCCGACGTGCTGCGTCGGGCGCTGCCGCGCCTGCGCGCTCGGCCGCCTGCGCCCACCGGAACGGTCTACCGCTTCGATCGGGAATGAGCGACGGCGATGCGGCCGTGGTGGTCATGGCCCGCGCGCCCCGGCGCGGAGAGGTGCGCCGAGCCCTCGAGCCATTGCTCGGCGCCGACGGCTGCCGCGCACTGCAATCGGCGCTGATCGCGCAGACCGCCGCGTGGGGGCACGCCGTCGCGCCGGGCGCGCTGTACGCGGCGCACGCGCCGCCGGACGCGCGCGAGGACGTGCGGGCGCTCGTGCCCCCCGACGCCACCCTGTTCCCCCAGAACGGAGACGGGATCGGGGCGCGGATCGCCGACGCCGCCGCACGCGTCTTCGCGCGGCATCGCGGCCCGCTGCTGATCGTGTGGCCCGATCTGCCCCGCCTGCGCCCCGAGCACGCGAGCGCCGCGCTGGGGGACCTGGCCGCCGGCTGCGACCTCGTGCTCGGCCCGGCGATCGACGGCGGCTTCTACCTGATCGGGATCCCGCGTCCGCTGCCGGAGCTGTTCACGATCCCGGAGCAGGCGTGGCGGAGCCCCGACGTGGTGGCGATGGGTCTCGCCGCGGCGCGGGAGTCGGGGCTCGAGGTGGGGATCCTGCGGGCCGAGCGTCCGCTGCTGCGGCCTTCGGACGTACGTGCGGCGCTCGCCGACCCGACCACGACGCCCGAGATCGCCCGCATCCTGAAGCCAGGGGGGAACCACGGCCGATGAGCCCGAACCGACTCGAGGCGTTCTCCGACGGGGTGATCGCGGTGGCGATCACGCTGCTCGTGCTCGACATCCACGTGCCCAATCCCGGCGGCTCGCTCGCGCATGAGCTCGGGGTCCAGTGGCCGCACTACGTGGCCCTCGTCACCTCGTTCGTGACGATCGGGATCATCTGGATCAACCACCACGCCATGATCGGACGGCTGCGCGCCATCGACCACATGATGATGATCCTCAACCTGGCCCTGCTGTTGACGATCGTGCTCCTGCCGTTCACGACCTCGCTCGTGGCCGAGTACGTGAACCAGAGCAGCGGCCAGCATCTCGCCGCCGCGATCTACGGCGGGTCGTTCCTCGTGATGGCGATCGCGTTCAGCGCCTGTCAGCGCCACATTCTGATCGCCAGGCCCGAGCTGCTGCGAACCGAGCTGCCGGCGCAGGAGCGGCGCCACATCCTCGGTCGCGCGCTCGTCGGGCTGGTGCCGTACGCGGTTGCGACCGCGATCGCGCCGCTGTCGGCCTACGCCACGCTCGTGATCTGCGCGGTGATCGCCGCGTTCTACGCCTCACCGCTCGCCACCGCGAGCGAGCGTCAGGTCTGACCGATCACTACGCCCCGAGCGCCCGGCGCCGTCCGTGGAGGCGCCATTCGCGGGTCAGGAACTCGTCCACCACGCGCACGAACCGCTCGGCATCGTCGCGATGGGGGAAGTGTCCGGCGCGGCGGAAGACCGACAGGTAGGTGTTGGGGACGAGTTCGTGGACCTGTTCGCCATGACGCACGGGGACGATCCGATCGCGGTCGCCCCACACGATCAGCGAGGGAAAGCGCCGCGCGATCTCCACCCCGTCGACGCCGCCGGGGCGCTGCCCCTCGTGGTCGACCACCGAGCGCAGCGTGTGCACGAACGCCCGGCGGGAGGCGCGATCGGCCAGCAACGCATACGCGCGCCCGATCTCGGCCAGGTCGGTCGTCCCCTCCAGTCCGAGCCCACCGAGCAGCTGCGTGAGCATCGTGCCGGCCTGGACGAACGGTCGCCACGCCGCGAGCGCCAGCACGCGCCCGGATCCGGGCACGCTCACCGCGCGCAGCAACGGACTGACCTCGCGGCCGAAGCCACCGGGGGCGACCAGCACCAGGCGGTCGACCCGGTCGGCGTACTGATAGGCCAGCTGCATCGCCACGCCCCCGCCGAGCGAGTGCCCGATCAGGGTCGCGCGCCGGTAGCCGAGCGCGTCCATCAGGTCCCGGATCGTGTTGGCGTGCGCGCCCACCGAATAGTCCCCTCGCAGCTTGTCCGAACGCCCGTGGCCGAGCAGATCGGGCGCCAGGACCGTGTAGCGGCGCGCCAGCCTCGGCAGCACCCGGTCCCAGGTGGCCGAGTTCGATGTGATCCCGTGGATCAGGACCAACAACGGGCCCCAGCCACCGGCGCGGTAGGCGATCCGTCGCCCGTGCAGGGTGATCTCGTGCTTGGCCACGGCGACCGGCCCGGCCCCGCCACGGCGCCGGCTCTGGCCCTCGACCTGATCGCCGCCCACGACGCGAAGCCGACGGCCGGCGGCGACAGGAAGCCGATTCGTGCCCATGCGCGGCAGGGTGCCAGATCGGCCGGGCGGAGCGCCCGGGGGCGGGCGAGGAGATTGACGCTCTGTGCGGGCTTTTCCGGCGCGGGGACGACCGCCGCCCGGTTGGGCTAAGGTCATCGTCGCCCGCTCCAACCGGCGTTCTCGATGCGGAGATCGCCGTTACTCTGGGGAGTGGTCTAACGGCAAGACGCCGGCCTTTGGAGCCGTGCAATCCTGGTTCGAATCCAGGCTCCCCAGTCCCTCGCTCCGTGGTCGTGGATACGATGGCTGCCGTGACCGCGCCCGTGGTAGTGATCCTCGCCGCCGGGCAGGGCACGCGGATGCGCTCGGCCCTGCCGAAGCTCCTGCACCCTGTCTGCGGCCGACCGATGATCGCGTGGCCCGTCGCGGCCGCGCGCGACGCCGGCGCGGGCCGGATCGTGATCGTCGACTCGCCCGCCCGCGCACTCGCCGGCTCGCTCGACGACGACGTGGAGGTGGCCATCCAGGAGCGTCCGAACGGCACCGCCGATGCGGTCCGGGCCGCGGCCGGCCACATCGATCCGGCCGGCACCGTTGTCGTGCTCGCCGGCGACGTTCCGCTGATCACCGCCGAGACGATTCGCGGACTCGTGGACGCCCACGTGGCGGCCGGCTCGGCCGCCACGATGGCGACCATGGTGCTCGAGGATCCGAGCGGATACGGGCGCGTCGTGCGGGCACCGGACGGCACCGTCGAGCGGGTGGTGGAGACGAAGGCGCCCGGTGATGCCACCGAGCTCGAGCTCCACATCCGCGAGGTCAACACGGGCGTGTTCGCGTTCGACGGGGGCCCGTTGCTCGAAGCGCTCGAGCAGGTCTCAGCCGACAACGCGCAGGGCGAGCTGTACCTGCCCGATGTGCTGCCGGTCCTGCGCACCCACGACCGCACTGTCGGCGCCCACGAGGTGAGCGACCCGTCGGTCACGCTCGGGGTCAACGACCGGGTCGGGCTGGCCGCCGTCACCGCGCTGGCGCAACGGCGGATTCACGAGCGCCACATGCTGGCCGGCGTCACGATCGTCGCGCCGGAGTGCACCGTGATCGACGCGGGGGTCGCGATCGGACAGGACACGGTGATTGCGCCGTTCACGTCGCTGCACGGGGAGACGACGATCGGCTCCGGCGCGACGATCGGCCCGCTGGCCACGCTGATCGACACCGCCGTCGGCGACGAGGCGAAGGTCGTGAGCTCGCACCTGGTGCAGGCCGACGTCGGCGCCCGGGTGTCGGTCGGGCCGTTCGCCTACCTGCGTCCCGGGGCGGTCCTGAGCGAGGGCGCCAAGGCAGGGACGTTCGTCGAGATCAAGAACTCGCGGATTGGGCCCGGGACGAAGGTTCCGCACCTGTCCTACATCGGCGACGCCGACATCGGCGAGCGGTCGAACATCGGCGCCGGCACGATCACCGCCAACTATGACGGCTACCGCAAGCACCGGACCACGATCGGCGCGCGGGTCAAGATCAGCGTCGACACCGCCCTCGTGGCGCCGGTCAGCGTCGGCGACGACGCGTACACGGCGGCCGGCTCGGTGATCACCAAGGACGTGCCGGCGGGTGCGCTCGGCGTCGCCCGGGAGCGCCAGCAGAACATCGACGGCTACGCCGCCAAGCGCGCCGCGCAGGCGGAGGCCGCGGCCCGCGAAACGGCCGGGGAGTAGTCCGATCGCGGGCAGTCGTCACCGGTCGGGCGTACACTCGGACGCACCGTGAGCATGCTGCAATCGCGTCCGGCGCCCAGCGACCTGCAACTGGAATACAACAAGCGGTTGATGCTCTTCTCGGGGCGCGGGAACCCCGAGCTGGCCGCGAAGATCGCCTCGAAGCTCGGGGTCGGCCTGGGCGGCGTGACGCTGAAGACGTTCGCCAACGGCGAGGTCTACTGCCGCTACGACGAGTCCGTGCGCGGCGCCGACGTGTTCATCGTGCAGCCGACCTGCGGCAATCCGTACGAGGGCCTGAGCGCCAACGATGCCCTGATGGAGCTGCTGGTGATGATCGAGGCGGCCGTCCACGGCTCTGCGCACCGCGTGATCGCGGTCACCCCCTGGTACGGCTACTCGCGCCAGGACAAGAAGTCCTCGCCGCGCGAGCCGATCACCGCTCGGCTGGTGGCGCGGATGCTCGAGTCCGCGGGCATCGACCGGCTGCTGACGATGGACCTGCACTCAGGCCAGATCCAGGGCTTCTTCCAGAAGCCGTGTGACCACATGACCGCGCTGTTCATGCTCACCCAGTACTTCGCCGACCTCGGGCTCGAGGATCTCGTGGTGGTCGCGCCGGATGCCGGGCGCGTCAAGCTGAACAAGAAGTTCGCGTCCAAGATCGGTGCCGACCTGGCCATCCTGAACAAGGAGCGCCCCGCGCAGCAGGTCGCTGAGATCAACTACGTGATCGGCGACGTCGCCGGCAAGACCGCCGTGATCGTCGACGACATCATCGACACCGCCGGCACGCTCAAGGCGGCGGCGGAGGCCGTCTCTGACGCGGGGGCCCGCCGCGTCTACGCCGCGGCCACGCACGGCGTGTTCTCCGGCAACGCCTGGGAGAACCTCGCCGCGGCGCGGTTCGAGCAGGTCGTGGTGACCGACACGATCCCGCTCCGCCCCGGCGCCCCGGACAACGTGCGCGTGCTCTCGTGCGCGGACCTGCTCACGAACTCGATTCGCCAGATCTTCACCGACGGCTCGGTGAGCGACGTGTTCGGCGGCGAGAACCAGTTGTTCTGAGCCCTCGGCGCAGCGTGCGTGCCATCGCCGACGAATGACGCCGGACTGCTTCGATGTCAATCAGTACAGAGGAAGCGGTCCGAGCCTGGGACTCACCGCGCTCGACCACATCGGTACCAAGGTGGGGACGAGCTATGCCGCCGCGGCGCCGTAGATGATGGGTCCGCCCGGCGAGCACGATGAGCCTCGGTCGGCGCGCCGCGTGCAGGGCGAGTGCGCCGTGCGGCTGATGGAGCTGCTCGGGCTCGACGACGACGAGCTCTGCCAGGTGCTCGGCGTCGATCCGCTGACGCTGCTCTCCGGGCAGCTCGAGCACCGGACCGAGCTGCCCATCCTGCTCGACCTGCTCGACGAGAGCTCCGAGCGTGCCGGTGCCGCCGTGCTCAGGCGCTGGGTCCGGGCCAAGGGGCCGGCGGGAAGGCCGATCGACGCGCTGCTGCGGCGGGACTTCGCCGCCTTCGAGGATGCGCTGGGAGAACTGGCCGCGAACGGGTTCGTGCTGCGCGGCGGGGGGTAGTCCAAGGCCGCGTTTGGCGGTCGTTACGCCGGCGGCGCGGGCCGGGCGTCCTCGTCCTCGACGGTCGGCGGTTTCTCGGGCCAGATGCCGAGCAGGTAATGGAACGAGCGCGCGCTGGCCCGGTCGACCGCGGCGCGGGTGCCCGCGAGCGTCGCGGCCTCGAGCGCAGCGGCGGTCACGACCTTGGCCGTGCTCCCCTGGCCGCCCTTGGCGCTCGGGGGCGCCCCGGCGTCGATCAGAGCCCACAGCTTCTGGAACAGGCGGCGTCCGAGGCGCGCGCCGATCAGCCCCGCGATGATCCCAAACGGTTTGTAGAACAGCCGCATCGTGCTGTGCAGCCTACCCGGAGCGAGCCCGCCTGAGTCACTTCGCCGCCTGGACAGTGGTCCGGACCGGGCCCTGCTCCAGTTGGCGGTGGCCAATCGCCGCCGGGTGTGGATAAATAGTGAGCGCCACGTGGCCGATCTGAAGGACCAGAGCGATGCTCGAAGAGGATCCCAATCGAGACCAAGGTGCGGCAGAGGATCTGCTGCGACGCGCGTTGCTGGACGACTCGACGGCGGTGGCCGTGTCGCTCCGGGTCGGCGGCCTGCCCGTCAGCGAGGCGGTGACGGTGATCTTCCACGGCCGCCGTGATCTGGGCACGCTGCAGACCTACGTCACCTGGGGCAGCCGATCTGCGGGCGCGACCGTGGCCGCCAACGAGCTGCTGCGGGTGCCGTGCGACCTCGATCTCGCCGATGCCGGCGACCGCGACGAGGCGGAGCGTCTGTACCTCGAGCAGGCAACGACGCTGCGTGACGCGCTCGTGGGCGCCGATATGGTGCTGGAGCTGTGGCGCGCTCCGATGAAGGCGATGACCGGGGCAGTGGCGGTTGACCACTCGATCGAGCTCGACGTGCGCCTGCCGGCGCCGCGCCTTGTACCGACGGCGCTCGTCGCGCCGGAGTGCAGGCTCGTGGTGACGCCGGTGTGCGCCGCGCGGACACTCGCGGAAGGGCGTCCCCGGCTCGGCATCGCCTGCTCCCAGCAGGACCTGACCCGGGTCTACCCTCTGGCCGATGACCCGGAGCGCTGCGTGGAGGACTTCCTGGAGCAGGCGGCCGATCACGCCCGTGCGCTGGCCGAGCGGATCGAGCACCAGGAGGCATCGGTGGAGCGTTTCCTCGAGCTCAGCGGCGAGGACTTCCCGGCCGCCGGCTGAGCGGCGGGCGATCCGCCTCCGTCGCGCCCGGCGTGCGCGCGCCGCGGCCCGCCGAACGGGCATCATGAGCGGCACGATGCGGCGCACGTACCTGCTCATGATCGCGGTCGGCATCCTTCTGTTCCTGTTCGTGAGCGCCGTGCTCGCCCGCGTGTGGAGCGCCGACGGCGCCGAGACGGACGCGGTCACGGCACTCGTCCAGGCCGAGGCCCGGGGCAACACGAGTGGGGTTGTCGACCGAATCCAGGGCTGTCGTTCGAGCGTCACCTGCCGGTCCCAGGTCGCAGGCTACGTCGCGGAGCTGCGCCGGGCCGGCGGCATCTCGATCCTGCAGGTGCAACTCTCGACCGGATTCACCCTCAGCGGCCACGTCGGGACCGCACGGGTGGCCTGGAAAACCGCCACCTCGCTGCCGATCGTGCAATGCGTGCGGGTCCGCCGGGCCGGCAACGCCTTCAGCGGCCTGCGCATCGAGCTGCTCGCCCTGAGCGCTCGGATCAAGAGCGACGCCGACTGCCCGACCTCGTTCTGAGCGGGTCCTGGCCGACGGGTCGGGGTCCGGCCCGCGTCGCCGGTACCCTCAATCGTCTCATGCGCAGGAACGTCCGCCGGGCGCTGGTCGCGATGCTGCTCGTGCTTCCGGTGCTCCTCACTCAGCCGCTCGCGGCGCCGGCCGCAGGCTCCGGTCGCGCGACGGCGGCGAAGCCGGCCCCGGGCCGGGCGGCGAGCGCGCGCAGCATCGTCACGGCGCCGACGGCCGGCGCCCTCTACACCGACGGCCCTGACGGGCGCTACCTGCTCGGTGGCACGTGGTTGTTCCGGCTCGACCCGACCGACGCCGGCGTGCGCGAGCGGTTCCCCAGCAGCGGGTCCGCCACGGGCTGGTCGCCGGTCACCGTTCCCAACGCCTGGAACGCGACCGATCAGAGCGACGCCAGCATGAACGGCTCGATCGGCTGGTACCGGCGCGACTTCACGCTCCCGAACGCGAGCGCGAGTCTGGCCTGGATCGTCCGGTTCGAATCGGTCAACTTCCACGCCGAGGTGTGGCTCAACGGCCGTCCGCTCGGGACCAATACGGGCGCCTACCTTCCGTTCGAGTTCCCGCTCGCGCACCTGAACCGCACCGGGGTCAACCGGCTCGTGATCCGCGTCGACAATCGCCTCGTCAACAACCCGGTGGCGCCGCAGCCGCCGTATGGGTGGTGGAACTACGGCGGCCTGCTCGGCGAGGTCTACCTGCGCCGCGTCGACCGGGTCGACTTCGCGCAGGTCGCCGTGCGACCGACGATCGCCTGCCGGACGTGCCGTGCCCAGATCAGCGACGAGGCGACGATCCACAACTACAGCGGCGTGGCCCAGGTCGTGCACGTGACCGGGGTGTACGGACCGCTGCAGCTCGACCTCGGCCAGCAGACGGTGGCCGCCGGTCAGGATGCGGTCTTCAGCGCGGGGGGCTCTTTCGCTCATCCGCGGCTGTGGTCCCCCTCGCACCCCAACCTGTACACCGCTCGGCTGGTGGCGACCGCGGCGGCCGCCGGCAGCAGCGGCGCCAATCAGAGCCCCACCCACGCCGCCGGCTACACCGTGCTGAGCGGCGTGCGGTCGATCCGCGTCGACTCCGCCGGCCGCCTGGTGCTCAACGGGATCGCGATCCGCTTCCGCGGCGTCGCGATCCACGAGGACAACCCGGTCCGGGGCGGCGCGCTCGACAACGCCGAGCGGGCGCAGATCATCGCCCTCACCCACGATGTCGGTGCGACGCTGATCCGCGCTCACCACCCGCTTCACCCCGAGCTCGAAGAGCTGGCCGACCGGACCGGGATCCTGCTGTGGTCAGAGATCCCGATGTACCAGCTGAGCGAGAGCGAGCTCGGGCGCTCCGCGTACACGAGCTACGGCCGGGCGGAGCTCCAGTCCAACATCCTGACCAACCAGAACCATCCATCCGTCGCGATCTGGTCGATCGCCAATGAGCTGCCGACCACGCCGGGTCCCAACCAGATCGCCTACATCGACGCGCAGGCGGCGCTGGCCAAGCAGCTCGACCCGACGCGGCCGGTCGGCCAGGCGGTCGCGGTCAATCCCACCGCCGGCTGCCAGGCGCCGGCCTACGCGCCGCTCGACGTCCTCGGTCTCAACGACTACTTCGGTTGGTACACGGGAGCACAGGGGTCGATCGCCGACCGGGACCTGCTGTCCGGGTTTCTCGACTCGATGCACGTGTGCTACCGCCGCAAGGCGCTGGCGATCACGGAGTTCGGCGCGGAGGCCAACCGCCCCGGCCCGGTCGAGGAGAAGGGGACGTATGCGTTCCAATCCGACTTCGTCAGGTTCCATCTCGGCGTCTACCTGTCCAAGCCGTGGCTCGCCGGCGCGATCTACTTCACGCTGCAGGAGTTCCGCGTCGCACCGGGCTGGGACGGGGGCGATCCACTGCCGGATCCGCCGATCCACCAAAAGGGCCTGATCTCGTTCGCCGGCTTCAAGAAGCCGGCCTACTACGTCGTGCGCCAGATGTTCCGCGCCACGGCGCAGCACGACGCGCGCGACGGCGCCGCCGGCTAGGAGTCGCACCGCAACGTCCCACCGACATGGCGGCCCCGGATGACCGCTGGCCCGCCCCGTCGCCCTCGGGGTCAGTCGCGGTGATTCCCGCGCCCCGGCGCGCGCGACGGCAGGCGGTGCGGGTTGGTGACCGGGCGGGGCGCGGGTTCGCGGGCCGGCCGTCGCTCGCGCTGCGGCAGCAGCTCGGAGAGCCGGCCGGGCTCACGCAGACGAACCCGGGCCGGAACCGCGTCCGGCAGGGGCAGTCCACCCTTGGGCAATCCCGACGGACCGGTCGGCCGGCGCCGGTTGTTGCCCCAGCCGTCGTCCGAGCCCTGATCCGGCGGCTCCCGGCGAGGCGGCTCTCCGCCATCCCGCAACGCCGGCAGAATGAGCACAGTCACGCAGGCCAGTCCGACGAAATGGACCCCAGCAATCATCAGCAGTAGCTGAGACTCGCCTGACATGATTAAAGACTAGCGCCTCCGATCTGCCGCGTCACCGTGTTCGGCCTCGGCCCGCTACCATCACTCGCCGCCCATGTCGCTCAGCACGCAAACCGCACTTGAAGTCACCTCGCGGACCCCTGAGGGGTCGCGTGAGGCCCGGCGCCTTCGCCGCCAGGGCTTCGTGCTCGGCGTCGTCTACGGCGGCGGCGAGGAGCCGCTCGCGTTCAAGATCGACGCGCGCACGCTGCGACTCGCGCTGGCCCACGCAGGCGCGGTGCTCGACCTGATCGTCGACGGCGACAAGGGCAACCCGGTCGTGCTCAAGGAGCTCGTTCGCCATCCGGTGAACGGCGAGACCCTGCACGTCGATCTGCTCCGCGTCCGGCTCGACCGGGCCATCCAGTCCACAGTCACGCTCGAGCTGATCGGCGCCGACGACGCACCCGGGATTCGGGACGGCGGCGTGCTCGAGCACTCGACCCGCGAGCTCACGATCGAGGCGCTGCCCGGCGACATCCCGGACTCGATCCAACACGACGTCTCCGAGATGAACATCGGCGACACGCTGACGCTCGCGTCGATCGTCGCGCCGGCGAACGTGACTCTCCTCGACGATCCCGAGACTGTGGTCGCCACGCTCAGCGCTCCGCGGCTCCAGACCGAGGACACGGACGAGATCGAGTCCGAGACCGAGGTGGTCGGCGAGGGCGAGGGCGGCGGCCAAGCCGGAGAGACGCAGGGCGAGAGCGCCGGCGACGGCGACGGCGAGTAGCGAGGTCCGGACATGCCACTCCCGGGTCCTCCCACGGGGCGGCCCGCTCGGCATCCCGCTTCGCATTCCACCGGGCCAGGCGGGAATCGTCCTGCCCGCGCTCCCGTCGATTGGCTGCTGGTCGGGCTCGGCAACCCGGGCTCCGAATACGCCCGAACGCGTCACAACATCGGCTTCGAGATCGCAACCCTGCTGGCCCAGCGGTGGGACCTGCCCAAGGCGAAGGCCAAGTTCGGCGGTCTCGTGACGGAGGGTCGCGCCGGCGCGGGCGGCCCGCGGGTCGCGGTCCTGTTGCCCCAGACGTACATGAACGAGACCGGAAAGTCCGCCGGGCCGGCCCGCGGCGCCTACAAGCTTCCGCTCGAGCGTGTCCTCGCGCTGCACGACGAGATCGACCTCCCGTTCGGCGAGATCCGGTTGCGGGTCGGCGGCGGCCTCGCCGGCCACAACGGGCTCAAATCACTCAAGCAGGGCCTCGGCAGCGCCGACTTCGCCCGCGTCCGCGTGGGTGTCGGTCGGCCCCCGACGACCGATCCCGACCGCGTCGCCGCCTACGTGCTCGGGCGCTTCCGTGAGCCCAAGGGCGACGTGCAGGCGCTGATCGAGCAGGCTGCCGACGCGGCCGAGCGCGTCGTGACGGGCGAAACAGAGCTGTCCCCGCCGAGTTAGAGGTTGTCTCAAGACGGGTGCGACGTTTTGAGCACCCCTCTTCAGCGGAAGGTTCCAGGCCGCCAGGTGGCTCGTCCTAGACTCGGGAACCACGCCGTGCTCCGAACTCTCCTCACCCACGCCGACACCGACCCTCAGACGCTGGAGCTCGCCGGCGAGGGCGGGCACGCGTTCGTGTCGCAGTCCCTGCGGCCGTATCTGCTCGCCGCGCTGCTGGACCGCAACCCCGAGCAGCCCGCGATCGTCGTGGCCGGGGACGACCGCGCGGCTCGGGACCTCGCGGCGGCGCTGAAGACCTGGCTCGAGCCGCGCACCGTCCGCTTCTATCCGAGCCGCGGAGTCACCTACGAATCGCACCTGGCCCCGCCGCCGCATCTGGTCGGCTTGCGGATCGCTGCGCTCGACGCGCTGATCGAGCCCGCCGACACGGCGCCGGTGATCGTGGTCAGCGCGGTGGCGCTGTCGGAGAAGGTGCCCGATCCCGCGCTGCGGCCGCACGGGTTCACGCTGCGCGTCGGCGATCTGCTTGATCTCGACGAGACCGCGCGGGATCTCGTCTCGGCCGGCTATGAGCGCGTCGACCAGGTCGAGGACCGCGGTCAGTTCGCGATCCGCGGCGGCCTGCTCGACCTCTATCCGGCCACGGAGGATCGGGCCGTCCGGGTCGACCTGTTCGGCGATGAGATCGAGTCGCTGCGGTGGTTCTCGACCTTCACGCAACGGTCGCTCGGCGACGCCGAGCTGATCGAGGTGGCCCCGGCGGCGGAGCTCGCCGAGGAGCACCGCGAGCTGGCCGAGATCGCGGCGTTGGAGGACGCGGCCGATCGCCCCGACATCGCCGAGCTGCTCCCAGTCGAGGACTTCCGCGCCTTCCTCGACCTCGCGCCCGCCGACGCTGCGCTGATCGTGGCCGGGGAAGAGGACCTGGCGCCGGCGGTGCACGATCACTGGCAGGACGTGACCGCGGCATTCCACGACGCGGACGCCCATCACCTCTACGAGCCGCCCGAGCGGATTGCAGCGGCGCTCGAGGAGCGCGCGCGGATCCGGCTCTCCAGCATCGACCAGGACCAGCCGTTCCAGTTCCGCGCCCAGACGGCGGACATCGCCGCTCGCGGGCTCAAGGAGGCCGAGCCCGAGCTCGAGAAGCTCGTGCGCTCGGGCTACCGCACGGTCGTGGCGTTTGCCGGCCGGGGCGAGGGCGAGCGCGCGGCCTATAACCTCGGCCGGCTCAAGGTCGGCTGGCTCGATGCCGCGTCGAACGGGACCGGCTCTGCGGAGGGACGGACCTTGGTGTTCGCTCACGCCAGGCTCCAGACGGGGTTCATCGCCCCGCAGTTCAAGCTCGCCGTGATCCCCGAGCACCGGCTGTTCCGCCGGCGCCGGGCGGCGGAGCGCCCCGAGCGCGCCCACCGCCGCGGCGTCCTGCGCAGCTTCGCCGATCTGCGCACCGGCGACATCGTCGTGCACGAGGACCACGGCATCGCGCGCTTCGCCGGCTTCGACACCAAGACGGTGGCCGGCGTCACGCGGGATTACCTGTATCTGGAGTACGCCGGCTCGGACCGCGTGTTCGTCCCCGTCGACCAGTTGGCCAAGATCAGCCGCTACGTCGGGGCGGGCGGGGCGCATCCGCCGCTGTCGAAGCTCGGCGGGACGCGCTGGGAGACGATCAAGTCCCGGGCCCGCCGCGCGGCTCAGGAACTGGCCGGCGAGCTGCTCAATCTGTACGCCGAGCGCAAGCGGCGCGAGGGCCACGCCTTCCCGATCGACACCGATTGGCAGCGCGAGTTCGAGGATGCGTTCCCGTTCACGGAGACCCCTGATCAGCGCGATGCGATCGAGTTCGTCAAGGCCGACATGGAGGCGCCGCGGCCGATGGACCGGCTGATCTGCGGCGACGTCGGATACGGGAAGACCGAGGTGGCGCTGCGGGCGGCATTCAAGGCCGTGCAGGACGGCACGCAGGTGATGCTGCTGGTACCGACGACGATCCTCGCCCAGCAGCACTTCGGGACGTTCTCGGAGCGGCTCAAGGACTACCCGGTGACGATCGAGCACGTGTCGCGCTTCCGCCCCGCGGCTGATCAGAAGGATGCCATCGCCCGCTTCGGCAAGGGCGAGGTCGACATCCTGATCGGCACCCACCGGCTGCTCTCGCGCGATGTCCGTGCGAAGGAGCTCGGCCTGCTCGTCGTCGACGAGGAACAGCGCTTCGGGGTCAAGCAGAAGGAGCTCCTGCGCCAGCTGAAGCTGAAGGTCGACGTGATCGCGATGAGCGCCACGCCGATACCGCGGACCCTGCAGATGTCGCTGGCCGGCGTGCGGGACATCAGCGTGATCGAGACTCCGCCCGAGGGCCGGCGGCCGGTCAAGACCTACGTCGGCGAGTACGACGAGGAGCTGGTCAAGCAGGCGCTGGTGCGCGAGCACGGACGGGACGGCCAGGCCTTCTTCCTCCACAACCGGGTCGAGACGATCGAGGAGACGGCGGAGCGGCTGCGCGGCCTCTGCCCCCAGATGAGGTTCGAGGTCGCCCACGGTCAGATGGAGGAGCGCGAGCTCGAGCAGCGGATGCTCCGGTTCCTGCGCGGCGACGCCGACGTGCTGGTGTGCACGAGCATCATCGAGTCGGGGATCGACATTCCCCAGGCCAACACGCTGATCGTCGAGCGCGCCGACGCCTTCGGGCTCGCCCAGCTCTACCAGATCCGGGGACGGGTCGGCCGCTCCCGTGAGCGGGCCTATGCGTACCTGCTCTACCCGAGCGCCGCCGCGCTGACCGTCGAGGCGGCGCAGCGCCTGTCGGCGCTGTCCGATTACACCGAGCTCGGCGCCGGCTTCAAGATCGCGATGCGCGACCTCGAGATCCGCGGCGCCGGCAACCTGCTCGGCGACGAGCAGTCCGGCCACGTCGCCGCGCTCGGGTTCGAGCTCTACATGCAGATGCTCGACGAGGCGGTCGGGGCGCTCGAGGCCGAGGGCGCCGGCGAGGACTGGGAGCCGGTCCGGCTCGACGTCAACGTCGACGCCTACGTGCCCGCCGACTACATCCCCTACGAGCAGGCCAAGGTGGACGTGCACCGGAGGATCGCCGCCTCCCGCGAGGTAGCCGATCTGGCCCTGCTCCGAGACGAGCTCGAGGACCGCTTCGGTGAGCTGCCCGAGCCCCTGCAGAACCTGATCGCGCTGCAACAGGCGCGTATCAAGCTCGGCCAGGCCGGCGCCCAGGCCGTCACCTTCCGCGGCGGCCGCCTCGCTGTCACCCCGGTCGAGCTCGACTCCGTGCGCGCCAAGCGCATCCGCCAGGAGATCCCCGAGGCGCTGTATGAATCGGGCAAGTCACAGCTCTCCCTCCGGGTGCCCGACGACCCGGCCAAGCGCTTCCCGGCGGTGGTCAAGGCCGCCGATGTGCTGCTCGCGGTGACGCGGGAGGCGGCGTAGGGCGCCGGACGTCGGCGAGCTCCAATCGCCGTTGCGCGAGGCCGCTGCCGAGGGCGCTCCGCCGCCCTTCGCCGAGAGCGACCCCGGCGCTCTTCGATCGCTCTTCGGCACCCTTCCAACGCTCTTCAGCACTCTGTCGCTACCATCACGGCCGAACATGAAGTCAGTGGTCAGGTCCATCCAGGCGCTCGGCGCCTTTTTTGTGCTCGCGATCGTCGTCGCCGGCTGCGGCGGCGGAGTGCCCGGCAATTCAGTGGCCGACATGTCGGGCAACCCGATCACCCAGGCGACGTTCAACCACTGGATGTACGTCGCCGCCAAGGGCCAGGCCTCGCAGTCGCCCGGCTCCCCGGTGATCGTGCCGGACCCGCCGAACTACACCAACTGCGTGGCGACGGTCCGAAAGTCGATCCCATCGCTGGCCAGCACGCCCACCAAGACGCTCAAGACCGAATGCGGCACGCTGTTCACGCAATTGCGCGACCAGGTCCTCGACTTCCTGATCCGCTCCTACTGGTACCAGGCCGACGCCGCCAAGCAGAACATCAAGGTCTCTGACGCGCAGGTCCAGAAGGCGTTCCAGACCGCCAAGGCGCAGCAGTTCCCCACGGATGCGCAGTTCCAGGCCTTCCTGGCCTCCTCAGGTCAGACGCTCGACGACATTCTCTACCGCGTCCGCGTCAATCAGATCTACACCAAGCTTCTCGCCAAGGCTGCGTCCACGGTGACGAACGCGCAGATCGCCGCCTACTACGCTGCCCACACGGCCCAGTTCGGCACGCCCCAGAGCCGCAACATCCGGATCATCCTGACCAAGACCAAGGCCCAGGCCGAGGCGGCCAAGGCCGCCCTCGCCGGCGGCGCGACGTGGCAGGCGACCGCAGCCAAGTACTCCACCGACGCCGCCACCAAGAACAAGGGCGGGTTGCTCGTCAATGTGACCAAGGGCCAGCAGGACACGGCGCTCGACCAGGCGGCCTTCTCCGCCTCCCCCAACGTCCTGCTCGGACCGGTCCAGGGGCAGTTCGGCTGGTACGTGTTGGAGGTGACGTCGGTCAAGCCCGGTAACCAGCAGACGCTGGCACAGGCGACGGCATCGATCAGGGCGATCCTCACCCAACAGCAGTCGACGGCCCAGCAGGCGAAGGTCGATGCCGACGCCAAGAAGAACTGGCTCAGCAAGACCGAGTGCCGGTCCGGCTACGTGATGGCGGACTGCAACGGCTACAAGGCCCCCGCCACCTCGACGAGCACAACGACGACGCCGTCGACGACCACGACCGGTTAGTGGCGGCGGACCCGCTGCCGGAGATCCTCGAGGCGGTCGGACGCCTTGACGAGATCACCCGGCGATTGCGCCGCGAGTGTCCGTGGGATCGCGAGCAGGACGAGCGCACGATCGTCCCGCACACGCTCGAGGAGGCCTACGAGCTGGCCGACGCGGCCAACCGGCGTGACGACGCCAAGCTCCTCGATGAGCTCGGCGACGTCCTGTTCCAGGTGCACTTCCTGTCGCTGCTGCTCGAGGAGCGCGGTGCCGGCGACCTGGCCCAAGTGGCCGATCACTGTCGCGAGAAGCTGATCCGCCGCCACCCCCACGTCTTCGGCGAGGTCGAGGCGGCCACCGCCGGCGAGGTACTCGCCAACTGGGACAAGATCAAGCAGCAGGAGCCTGATCGTGAGCAGGGCCTGTTCGGCGAGGTGCCCGAGAACCTGCCCTCGCCGCTCTACGCCCGCAAGGTTCAGCGTCGCGCCGCCTCGAGCGGTTTCGACTTCCCGGGCGTGGAGGGGCCGCTCCAGGCCGTCCGTGATGAGCTCGACGAGCTGGCCGCGGCGGGGACGCCAGACGAGCGCTTCCACGAGCTCGGTGACGTGCTGTTCGCGGCCGTCAACGTGGCCCGCAAGCTCCGCGTCGACCCCGAGCTGGCGCTGCGAGCGGCGTCGGACCGGTTCCGCGGCCGGGTCGGCGCAGGGGCGAGCCTGGCCGCATCCGAAGGCCGTAGCTGGGACGATCTTGACCCCGACGAGCAGCTCGCCTACTACGCGCGCGCCCGCCTGACCGAAGGAGCTACCGACGCATGAGCCAGATCGAGCAGATCCACGCCCGGCAGATCCTCGACAGCCGCGGTAATCCGACCGTGGAAGTCGAGCTCAGCCTTCGCTCCGGCGCGTGGGGACGTGCGGCCGTCCCGTCCGGCGCTTCGACCGGCGAGTTCGAAGCCACCGAGCTGCGCGACGGTGGATCCGACTGGCTGGGCAAGGGCGTGACCCGTGCGGTGGACAACGTCAACGGCGAGATCGCGACCGCCGTGCGCGGTCAGGACGCTGCGGCGCAGGCGTCGCTCGACCGGCTGCTGATGGAGCTCGACGGTACACCGAACAAGTCGCGGCTGGGCGCCAACGCGCTGCTGGCGGTCTCGCTGGCCGCGGCCCATGCCTCGGCGGCTGAGGAACGGCTGCCGCTGTGGCGCTACCTCGGGGGGGAGAGCGCCCATGTGTTGCCCGTGCCGATGATGAACGTGCTCAACGGCGGCGCCCACGCCGACAACCGGGTCGACTTCCAGGAGTTCATGATCGTGCCCGTCGGGGCGCGGTCGTTCAGCGAGGCGCTGCGGATGGGGGCCGAGGTCTTCCACCATCTCAAGCGCACCCTGCACGCAAAGGGGCTCTCGACCGCCGGTGGCGACGAGGGCGGGTTCGCGCCCGATCTGAACTCCAACGCCGAGGCGCTCGACGCGCTGATCGCGGGCATCCGGGCCGCGGGCTATGTGCCTGGCGATCAGATCGCGATCGCGCTCGATCCGGCCGTGAGCGAGCTCTATCGCGGTGGTGCCTACGTGCTCGAGCACGAGGGCATGACGCTCACCTCGGAGCAGCTCACGTCCTACTGGGCCGATCTCGCCGAGCGCTACCCGATCGTGTCGATCGAGGACGGGATGGACCAGGAGGACTGGGCCGGGTGGGCGACGCTGACCGAGCGGCTGGGCAAGTCGATCCAGCTCGTCGGCGACGACCTGTTCGTCACCAACACGCAGCGGCTCAAGCGCGGTATCGATTCCAGTGTCGCCAACTCGATTCTGATCAAGGTCAACCAGATCGGCACCCTGACCGAGACGCTGGCCGCCGTGCGGATGGCGCGCGAGGCCGGCTACACCGCCGTGATGTCACATCGCTCAGGTGAGACCGAGGACGTCACGATCGCCGACCTCGCGGTGGCGACCGGGTGCGGGCAGATCAAGACCGGTGCTCCCTCCCGGACCGACCGCGTGGCGAAGTACAACCAGCTCTTGCGCATCGAAGAGGCGCTCGGCCCCGACGCCGCGTACCCGGGGCGGTCCGTCTTCCGGGCGTAGTCGTGGGCCGTGGGCGGGAGCGCCCGGGGCGAGCAACGCACGTTGCAGCAGGAAGGAAGGCGGGCGTGGCGAACGAAGCGCTCACGGGATGCCTTCAGCTCGCTCCGCCTCTGCCGCCGCCCGTAGCCAGCGCGCCGGGCGCGCCCCTCGCGCTCGAGCGCGGCGGGGCCCGCGCCGGGTGATCACCCGGTCCGCGGCGACGCGGGTTCGGTGGGACCGGGTCGGCCGTGTCGGGCTGCTGATCGTGCTCGGCGTCGTCGTCATCCTGTACTTCGAGCACACGCTGTCCTACATCTCCACGCGGCAGGAAGCGAGCCGGGAGTCGGGGATCGTGCAGACGCTCGTCCGCGACAACGCCGCGCTGATGCGCCAGCAGAAGTCGCTCACCGATCCGGCGACGATCCAGAAGGACGCTCGCGCGCTCGGGATGGTTCAGCCGGGCGAGCGGCCGTACGTGATCACCGGCCTCCCGAACAACTAGCGCTGACGGTCCCGAACGCGTAGCGCTGAGGGTCCCGGGCAAATCGCGCCGCCGGTCCCATCCCGGAGAGCCGCGAGAGTCGCCTCTGCGATCCTGTCGGCTGTGCGCTTCAACGACGTGATCGGGTTGTGGGAAGAGGGCCGGCGACGGCTGGCGGGAGCCGATCCCGCTGAGCGGCCGGCGCTGGAACGGGTCACCGACGAGCTCGTCGATGAGTTGCGGCGGAGGCTGGGCGGCCCGTTCACGACCGAGGACCTGGCCGCCGTCTACTCGGACGGGACGGACTGGTGCTTCGATATCGCCACGAAGGTGGCGCCGACCACACCGGCGGCGTGGGACGTGCCGACCGTCGCGGGGGCCGCGTTCGCGCGCTACGTGCGCAGCGCCATCGACTACGCGGGCGGCCGAAAGCTCGAAGAACGGCCCTGAGCTGGAGCATGAGGGCGTCGAGCCGCGCGGCCGCGCGACGGCCGGCGCCCGCTCCCCGCGAAGGGAACCGCGGCGCTACTCCTCGTCGTCGCTGTCCTCGGATCCGGCGCGGCGGATGACGATCTGGTCCTCCTCGATCGTCACCTCGACCGGCCGGTGGCCGGCCCAATACTCGGCGTACACGGGGTCGTCCTGCACGGCGGGGTCGAGCCATAGGCCGTATCCCTCTTCGCCGTGATCGAACGTGGCCTCGAGCGGACCTGATGTCCGTCGGCGGCCACGGGCAGTTCCACGACCGCCGCGGCGGGAGCGACGGCGACGGGCAGGCTTCTCCTCGTCACCGTCCGCGTCCTCGTCGGCGTCTTCCTCTTCTGAGCGCTCCGCTTCGGCGGCATCGAGCTCGGCGGCGATCAGCGCGTCATCCTCCGCGCGCAGGTCGATTTCGTCGTCGTAGTCGGCGGCGGGGGTCGGGCTGTCCGGATCTCCGGACGGCTCGAGACCCTGCTCGCGCTTGAAGGCCTGGATCTGCTGGACGGTGACCTCGAGTTGATGCGCTATCCAGGCGTCGGTGCGTCCCTGACGCACCCAGGCCCGAATCTGGTTGAGCTGTGGGCGTAGTGATCTGCGGGTCATCCGGGGCCGGAGACTAGTACAGCGGGCGGCGTCGGGCCCCACCGGGGGCCTCGGCTGCTGCTTGTGCTATCGGAGATGTGCGCGATATGCTGGCCGTCGAGCGGGCCGGCTTCTGCTCGAGACGCACCGGCCGGGCTTGCTTCCCACAACCATCAGGCAAGCAGGGAGGCCATTCCCATGTTGGTACTGACGCGCAAGTCCAACCAGAGCATCATGATCGGCGACGACATCGAGGTCTCTGTGCTGGCGATCATGGGGGAGAAGGTGCGGATCGGAATCCAAGCTCCCCGCGATATTCCGGTGTTCCGTAAAGAGGTCTATCTCGAGATCCAGCAGGAACGGGTCGCGACTGGCAAAGGCGTGCGCGAGGAAGTCGACGTGGCGCTGCGTGGACTCGGAGAGTCCAGCTAGCCGAGCAGCCGGCCGGCTGGGGGCGGGGCGGCTCAGCGCGAGCCGCCTCGAAACGGCTCAACCGAGCAGGTAGTACAGGGTCTCGAACATCGCCACGGTGACGATCACGGCGGTCGCGATGAGCGACAGCACGAGGAAGCCGAAGCGCCATGAGCTGCGCTTGAGCTCCTTCTCGTGTGCGCGCTTACGCGAGCGCAGCGCGGCCGAGCGCCGCAGGTGCTCCCTGCGGTGCCGATCGCGCTGCATCTCGTGCCTGAACTCCTGCTCGATCTGCGCGAGACTTTGGCGCATCTTGATCGCCATCCCGGTGCGAGCCTACCAGCCTCGTTGGCGTCAGTGGACGCTCTGCCGCTCGTACACCTCGACGAACTGCAGATAGTTGTCGGCGATCTGCGACGCGGCGGCGCTGCGCTCCAGGTCTCCCGACAGGAATCCCTTGAGGGCGTCCCACCAGATCGACCGCCCGATCGCGAAGCCGATGAAGCCGTCCACCGGCGCTGCCGCCTCGAGCCACTGGATGACCTTCTCGTTCGAGGCTCCGCGGCCGAGCAGCACGGACGTCACACGCTCACGTCCGGGGCCCGTGCGGGTCTGCTCGGCGAGCATGGCTGCGTCAGCGCGCTCGTCGACGCCCTCGATCTTCCACACGTCGACCTCGATCCCGTAGTTCTGGATCTCCTCGATCGAGCGGCGCATCAGCTCGGGACGGAGCTCGGCGTCGTAGCGGTCGGAGTCGCCGCCGACCGAGGCGAGCTGGGCGTCGGTGGCCGGCACCAGCAGCTCGAACAGGAACTTGCGATCGTGCCCGTGCAGCCAGTCGGCGAGGCGCTTGAGGCGACCGAGCTGGCGCTCGTTGAGGACCGCGTCGTCCTCGGGGTTGTACCGGACGAGGACCTTGGAGAAATCCGGATCGAACGCCTCGATGTGCTCACCGAAGGCATCCCCGTAATCGAAGTCGAACTCGTTCTGACCGGACTTCTCGACCGGCATCGCCAGAGTCAGGCCCTCCGCGCGGGTGCGCTGCGGGATATCGGACCCGAACTGCTCGTCGACCAGGACCCCGGTGGCCTTGCGATCAGCGCCGCGGGACACCGCCTCCAGCATGCCTTCGAAGATCAGCCGCTTGGCGTCGCAGATCGTCTCGGTCTCTTCAGGCGTGGGATCACCCTGGATCCCGAACATCTTCTTCTGGAAGGACCCCCGGTGGTCGAATGCGAGGATGTAGAGCTTCCCGTCGTAGCCCAGGGCCATCTGTTCGTCCTTTGTTCTTGGTCAGGTAGCCTCAGTCTAGGACGGCGGGAGCCCAATGTGCACTGCGAGGTTCTATCCGGCCGCCCGCCGCAACCCTTAGTCTCACCCGCTGTGGAGCACCATTTCAACGGACCCGCGTTCACGATCGGGATCGAGGAGGAGCTGATGATCCTCGACGCCGAGTCGCTGGAGCTGGTGAACGCGATCGAATCGCTGCTCGAGGACGCGCCCACGGGAGAGATCAAGCCCGAGCTGATGGAGTCGGTGCTCGAGATCTCCACCGACCCCTGCGCCGATCTGGCCGAGGCCGGCGTGCAGCTGCGCGGGCTGCGGCGTCAGGTGTCTGACACCGCCGCCCGGCGTGATCTGGCCATCGGCTCCGCCGGCACCCATCCATTCGCGATGTGGGAGGACCAGCGGATCGTCGCCCGGCCTCGGTACCGGGACCTGATCTCGGCGCTGCGCTTCGTCGCGCGCCAGGAACTGATCTTCGGGATGCACGTGCACGTCGGCATCGACGGGCCCGACAAGGCGATCCATGTCGCCAACGGGATGCGGGTCCACATGCCGGTTCTCCTCGCCCTGTCGGCCAACTCACCGTTCTGGCGTGCGGACCGGACCGGCCTGGCCTCGACCCGGACCCCGATCTTCCGCGCCTTTCCGCGTGTCGGCATGCCCCCCACGTACAAGAACTGGGAGGACTACGAGCGCCGGATCGAGTTCATGATCGGCACCCGGGTGATCGACGACTACACCTACCTCTGGTACGACGTGCGCCCGCATCCGAGCTTCGGGACGGTCGAGATCCGGGTGATGGACTCCCAGACGCGGATCGAGCACACGCTCGGGCTGGCGGCGCTCGTCCAGGCGATGGTGCGTGAGCTTGCCGTGCACTTCGACGAGGGCAAGCGGCTTTCCAACTACCCCTACGAGATGCTCGACGAGAACAAGTGGCTGGCCGCTCGCCACGGACTCGAGGGTGAGCTCGTGGACCTGCCCCACCGGGAGCGGATCTCGACCCGCGAGTTGGCCCGGCGACTGATCGACCGGATGCGCGAGCACGCCCAGGATCTGGGCGCCGCGGGCGAGCTCGACGCGGTCGAGGACCTGCTCGAGCGCGGCAACGGCGCCGCCCGGCAGGTCGTGGTCTACGAGGCCAATCACGACCTCCGAGAGGTGATGGCCGAGATCGTCGCGGCGACCGCGGTCTGATCGCCGGCCCGCTTTCAGCCGGCTGACCGGTTCTCCACCGCAGAACCTTCTTGAGCGCTGCGGTGGGAGCCCTACAATCGATTGTTGTGAGTGCCGGCGGTCCCGACCTGTTCGTGGTGTGCAAGAGCTGCGGGTCAGAGGTGAGCCCGTACATCACCGAGTGTCCGTACTGCGGCAACCGTCTCCGCAAACGGGCGCCGAAGATCGACCGCGAGGGCCGGGTGGCCGAGAAGCGGCTGCGCCGGCCGCCCCGGCCGTCGCTGCCGCGCCTGCGCAGCGGCGAGATCCCCGGGATCCGCCCCGACACGCGCCCGTACGCGACGATCGCCCTGGTCATCGGCGGCCTGGCCGGCTGCCTGCTGTGGCGCACTGCGCTCGTGCACCTGTCCCAGGTCGCGATCGTGGGCAAGCCGAACGGTCACTGGTGGCGCGTGGTCACGGCCGCGTTCACCTACACCAACACCGGCTACGCGTTCGTGACCCTGTCGACGATCGCCCTGTTCGGGTGGCTGCTCGAGCGCCGCCACGGCCCGGCGGCGGTGCTGCTGCTCTTCGCGGTCGGCGGCATCGGCGGTCTCGCTGTCACGGCCGCGGTGTACGCGGTCCCGGTCGCGGTCGGCGCCAACGGCGCCGCGCTCGCGCTGCTCACCGCCTGGGCGCTTCCCGACGTGCTCGACCTCCGCTCCGGGCGGGAGATCGAAGGCGACCTGATCGGCGCCGCGGTCCTGGCCGGAGTGCTGCTGCTGATGCCGCTCGCCGCCCGCGAGGCGAGCTGGGTGGCCGGTGGCGTCGGCGTCCTGGCCGGGCTCGTGATCGGGCTGCCGCTCTCGCGCGCCGCCCGGCGCTGACCCGCTCAGCCCACCCGGATCGAGCCGGCGCGTCCCGCCACCAGGCGGCCGATCACCGGTCCTGGCACCCCGCCGGCCTGCTCGGGCGCCACCGCGGCCAGCAGCCCGCCGGAGGTCATCGCGTCGCACACGAGCCAGCGGCGCGCCTCGGGAACATCGGGCGCGAAGGTCGTGAAGGCGGCCGCGTCCTCGCGGTTGCGGCGTGTGCCGCCGGCGATGGCCCGCTCCTCGGGATCGCCGAGCAGCTCGAGTACCCCCTCGATGACGGGAACGGAGGCGGCGTCGAGCTCGGCGGCGAGGCCGCTGGCCTCGGCCAGTTCGTGCAGGTGGCCGAGCAGGCCGAAGCCGGTCACGTCGGTGAGCCCGTGGGTACCGGCGCGCTGCGCCGCCACAGCGGCGTCCCGGTTGAGGGTCGTCATCACCTCGATCGCCACGGCCACCGGCGCCGGCAGCCCGCGCTTGGCGGCGGTGGACACGGCGCCGGCGCC
Source organism: uncultured Solirubrobacteraceae bacterium (assembly GCA_963800815.1). GTDB lineage: Bacteria > Actinomycetota > Thermoleophilia > Solirubrobacterales > Solirubrobacteraceae > Palsa-465. The sequence continues at coordinate 39,093 of CAWDCP010000008.1, read as the reverse complement.
GAGCGGCTTGGTCAGGACGAGCGCGTCGCCCGCCTGGCCGCCGGCGTTGGTGAGCAGCCGGTCGGGGTGCACGACGCCGGTGACCGCCATCCCGTACTTCGGCTCCGCGTCGTCGATCGAATGGCCGCCGACGATCGCCACGCCGGCCTCGGCGGCCATCGCCGCGCCGCCGCGGAGAATCTCGGCCAGCACCTCGGCGCCGAGCGTCTGGACCGAGAACGCGACCAGGTTCAGGGCGCTGACCGGCGTGGCCCCCATCGCGTAGATGTCGGAGATTGCGTTGGCCGCCGCGATCCGCCCGAAGTCGTAGGGGTCATCCACGATCGGCGTGAAGAAGTCGACGGTCTGCACGATCGCGAGCTCGTCGCTGATCCGGTAGACGCCGGCGTCGTCGGCGGTGTCGAACCCGACCAGCACGTTCGGATCGGTGCTCGCGGCCATCCCCTCGAGCAGCGGCCGGATCGCGCCCGGCGGGAGCTTGCAGCCGCAGCCGGCGCCGTGGGACAGGGAGGTCAGCGGCACCGCCACCTCCCTATCATCCCCGACCTTGACCACTCTCGGTCGCACCGAACCGACGGCGAGCACGTCGTTGAGCACGTAGTGCCTGACCGCGCCTACACCGACGCCGACCTCGAGGCCGCGATCACGGCGATCGCCGATCCCGGGCGGCTGCGCGCGGCGGAGGACATGGTTGCCCGTTCGGCGCCCTCGCTCCAGCGCGTGCTCAACCAGGCGTTGGCCGAGGGCGGCTGGTTCGGCGACGCGCACGAGCAGACCGTGCTCGAGGCCACCGGCACCGAGGACCCGGCGCAGCGTGCCCGGGCGGTGCTGACCCTGATCGCGGAGGAGACCCGGCTGGGGATGCTGGTCGGCGTCGCGGTCGGATTCGAGCTGGCCCGGGAGCTGTCCGGCCCGGACCCCACCCCAGAAACCAATCAGGAGGACTGATCGACCATGGATGTGCGCTTTCTCGGCCACGCATGCTTCTCGCTCTCGGACGGCGACACCACGGTGGTGATCGACCCGTTCCTGACCGGCAACCCCAAGGCGGCCGTCAGTGCGGACGAGATCGATCCGACCGCGATCCTCCTGACCCACGGCCACGCCGATCACATCGGCGACGCGGTGGCGATCGCCAAGCGCACGGGCGCGACCGTGACCGCGATCGTGGAGCTCGCGGGCGAGATCAGCGGCGACGGCGTCGAGGTGCGCGATCCGAACCTGGGCGGCACCGTCACGTTCGACTGGGGCTGGGTCAAGCTCGTCCCCGCCTGGCACACGTCGACCACCCCCAAGGGCACGATCAACACGCCCGCCGGCCTGCTGGTCAACTTCCAGGACACGGTCGTCTACCACCTCGGCGACACCTGCCTGTTCTCCGACCTGCAGCTGGTCGGCAAGCGTCACCCGATCGACGTCGCGCTCATGTGCATCGGCGGTCACTACACGATGGATCGCTTCGACGCGGTTGACGCCGCCGCCCTGGTCGGGGCGCGCACGGTGATCCCGTGCCACTACAACACGTTCCCGCCGATCGAGACCGACGCGCAGGCGTTCAAGTCCGACGTGGAGTCCGCGACGAGCGCGAGCGTCGTCGTGCTCGACCCCGGCGATGCCCATTCGACATGACGCACGCGATCGTCCTCCTCCAGGCCGAGCGCTCGGCGCTGGCCACCCTCGGCGGCGAGCTGGCGGATATCGAGGGCGTCGCCGAGGCCTATTCGGTGACCGGCGAGTGGGACTTCGTGGCGATCCTGCGCCTGCGCACCCAGGATCAGCTGGCGCAGGTCGTCACGGCGCGGCTCTCGCAGCTGCCGGGCGTCGTCAAGACGCAGACGATGGTGGCCTTCGAGGTCTATTCGCGCCACGACCTCGAGGCGCTGTTCTCGATCGGGCAGTGACGGAGCCGCGGGCGTGAGCGCCCACTCCTGCGCCGCCGAGATGCACGCCGGCGAGCGGCTGCGCCTGCCGCTCGTGCTCGACCGCGCGCAGTGGCTCGAGCGCCTGTGCGCTGAGGTCGCCGCCGGCGGCCCGGACGGCGCCGGCGAGGTCGCGCACCTCGGGTGTGCCGACAGCCCCTACACCGCGGAGCTGCTCGCGGCCGGGGCGCTGCTGCACACGCGCCTGGTCGGGGTGGCGCGGGTGACCGGCATCGATGTGGACGGGCACGGCCTCGAGCTGCTGCGGCGCGCACTCCCGGCCCAGCGGCTGGTGAGCGCGGACGTCACCGCCGGGGCCCCGGAGCAGGAGCGCGGCCGCTACGCGCTCGTGATCGCCGGCGAGGTGCTCGAGCACGTCCCCGACGCCGACGCCTTCCTGCGCGGCTGCCGTGAGCTGCTTGCGCCGGGTGGCCGGCTGTGCGTGACGGTGCCGAACGCGTGCAGTCCCAAGATCGGCCTGAGGGCGCTCGCCGGCCGTGAGTCGGTGCACCCCGACCACCGTGTCTACTACGGTCCGCGCACGCTCGAGCGGACCTTGCGCGGCGCCGGCTTCGAGCCGCTGTCGGTCGCTTCGTGCTTCGCGCCCGTGGCCGGACGGGCGGGGCGCACGATCGTCAATCCGCTCCTGCGCGCGAGTCACCGCGCGTTTCAGGGGCCGGTGGGGGACGGGTTGATCGCGCTGGCCAGCGCGCGGTCGAACGCCGCCAGCATCGCGTCGTAGGTGTACGGGGCGACGGCCGCGCGGCCGGCGTCGCCGAGCCGCCGGCGCAGCGCGTCGTCGGCCAGCAGGCTGTCGATCGCGTGCGCCAGCGCCCACCGGTCGCCGGGCGCGATCACGAGCCCGGTCTCCCCGCCGCGCACGAGGCCGCCCGCGACCGCGCCGACGGCGGTGGTGGCGATCACCGGCCGGCCTTGGTACATGGCTTCGTTGCAGACCAGCCCCCACGGCTCGCGGAAGCGGGGAAACGGCACCGAGGGCACCACGGCCAACTCGGCGGCGGCGTAGGCCACGGCCAACTCGGGGCGCGGCAGGGGTCCGAGGAAGCGAGCTCCCGGGGTCGCCGCCGCGCGGACCGCGATCGGGCCGTCGCCGACCAGGACCAGGGTCGCGTCCGCGGCGAGGAGCGGCCACGCGTCGAGCAGCACGTCCACCCCCTTCTCGGGCACGAGCCGTCCGGTGTACAGCGCCAGCGGGCCGGACCCGAGCCCGTAGCGAGCGCGGAAGCTCGCGATCTCCGCCGGCGCGACAGGGCGCGCGAACAGCTCCGGTTCGACGGCCTGGGGGGCGACGAACACGTCGTCGTCGCGGCCGCGGATGGCCGCGACGAAGCGCCGCACGTGCTCGCCGTAGGCGACCACCGCATCGGCATGGCGATAGATGTGCCGCGTCGCGGGCAGCGCGAGCGCGTGGGCGGGGGACCGCGGCTGTGCCCACACCGAGGCCCAGAGCACGAACGGGCGCGCGCGGGCCTTCGCGCCGGCGTAGACCGCGGGCAGGATCGCGCCGCCGGCAAACGGCGCGATCACCGCCTCGTAGTGCGCCCCCACCATGAGCGCCTCCCGCGCGCCCGAGAGCCGGCGGGCGGGAAACGGCGCCGCCTCGAGCTGCGCGTCGAGGTCGCGAAACCAGGCCGGGACGTAGCGGTCCCCGCCGCCGAAGCAGAGCACCTCGACCCCGTGGCGGGCGGCGAGGCGCTCGTACAAGGGCACGCGGTATCCGGCCAGATATGTGGTGACGAGCGCGATCGCCATCGCGCGCAGCATGGCAACCCGGGGAAGACGGGGCTGCTTGCCACAATCGGCGGCCTTCCGATGCACGTCCTGCTCCTGCACAACCGATACCGCGCCGAGGGCGGCGAGGAGCGGGCGGTGTGGGACATCGCCATGCTGCTGCGCGATCGCGGCCACCTGGTCGAGGTGCTCGAGCGCGACAGCGGCGCCAGCTCGGCCGCGGCGGCGGCCGCGGGTCTGCTGCACGGCGGCGTGCAGCCCGGCGAGGTGACGGCCGCCGTGCAGCGCCTGCGGGCCGACGTCGTGCACGCGCACAATCTCCACCCCCTGCTCGGCTGGCGGGCGCTGGCCGCCGCGCGGTCCGCCGGGGCACGAACGGTGCTGCACCTGCACAACTACCGCCTCTTCTGCGCGACCGCGATCGCCTACCGCGATGGAGCGCCGTGCGGGCGCTGTCAGGGCCGCGACACGCGGCCGGGCCTGCGCCTGCGCTGTCGCGGCTCGTTCGTCGAAGCCGCGGTCTACGCGTCCGGACTGGCCCGTCAGCAGCCGCGGCTGTTGCGGGAGGCCGACGCACTCGTGGCGGTCAGCGCCGGGAGCGCCCGCCGGCTGACCGTCGGCCTCGGGCCCGCAGCCGACCGCGCTGTCGTGCTCCCCAACTTCGTGGCCGGCGCCGGGTTCGCCCCGGCCAGTCGTGCGGAGAGCGGGAGGTATGCCCTGGTGACGGGCCGGCTGGTCGAGGAGAAGGGGTTCGACACGGCGATCGTCGCGGCGGGGCGCGCCGGGGTGCCGTTGCTGGTCGCGGGTGAAGGTCCGGACGAGGCGCGCCTGCGGGCGTTGGCCGCGGGAGCCGATGTGCGGTTCGCCGGCCGCCTGCGCCCGGAGGCCCTGGCCGAGGCCCGCGCCGGCGCGGCCGTGGTGCTCGCGCCCTCGCGCTGGGAGGAGCCGTGCCCGTACGCGGTCCTCGACGCGATGGCGGCGGGAGTGCCGGTGCTCGTCAGCGACCGCGGCGGCCTGCCGGAGACGGTGGACCCGGGCGAGGCGCTGCCGGCGCAGGACGCGGCCGCGTGGGCGCGCGGGCTGGCCGCGCTGTGGAGCGATCCGCAGTCGCGGCGGGTGAGCGGCGAGCGGGCGCTCGAGCGGGCGCGGGAACGGTTCGGCGAGTCTCGCTACTACGAGGCGCTGCTGGCCGTGTACGCCGGCGACGGCTGATTATGCTGGCGGCGTGAGCCGCCGCCTCCTGGCCCTGGGACTGCCCGCTGCGCTCGCGCTCGCCGCTTGCGGCGGATCGAGCGCGCCGGCGAGCTCCACGCCCACGGCCGGGAGCGCCACGACCGCGGCCACCGTCACCACGGCCCCGCCGGTCGCGAGCGGCGCCCCCGCGAGCACCGCCACCGCGCCGGGCGCGACGACGACGCCCGGGGTCGGCTACGGCGGCTCCTCGACGGCCACGACCGGCACGCGCCGGGCCGCGGGAGGCGCCCAGCAGGTGCGCCTCCCGGCCACCTTTCGCGTCGAGCCCGGCGGCGTGCTCAGCCCCCCGTCGGTGTCCTCGCCCGCGTTCCTGGCCATCGAGCTGACGGTTGTCTCGGCCGACGGCCGGCGCCACCGGATCGTGCTGGCCACGCCGAAGCCGCATCGGCTCGCGGTTCCAGCCGGCGGCCGGGCGTCAGCGCTGATCGCCGGCCTGCGCGCCGGCCATTACGTGATCGATGTGGACGGCGCCCCCCGCGGCGCCCTCGACGTCGGCGGCGAGCCAGGCCCGTAGCCGCGCTCAGGCGATCCGCGAGCCGGGCGCCGCGTCCCGGTCGGGGCGCACCAGGACGACTCCGTTGTGCTCGTCGAGTGCGCCCAGCACGAGCACCTCAGACGAGAACGGGCCGATTCGGCGGGGTGGGAAGTTGACCACGGCGACGACGAGCGAGCCCTCGAGCTGGTCGCGGGTGTAGTGCGTGATCTGGGCCGAGGAGCGCTTGCACCCCAGCTCGGGGCCGAAGTCGATCGTCAGTTTCCAGGCCGGGACGCGGGCCTCGGGAAAGTCGTCGACGGCGACGACGCGGCCGACGCGCATGTCGACGGCCTGGAAATGGTCGATGTCGATCACGGGCGTCCCGGCGATCCGCTCAACTCGGCGGCCGGGTCAGGAGGATGGAGCGGTCGAGCCCGGGTCGCCGGCCGGGGCGTCGGTGCCCGTGCTGTTCGCGTCGCCCTGGCCCTGTGGGGCCTCACCGGCAGGGGCCGGAGTGGGAGCGGGGAAGGTCGGGATGCCGGTCGCCGGAGCAGCGGGCGGCGTCGCGCCGGGATCGCTCGCGCTCGGGTCGCCGGGCGCCGGCGTGGGCTGGGTCATACCGGTGCTCGGCGCCGGGGTGCCCGTCGTCGTGGTGATCTCGGTGATCGGGCCCGGAACCGGTGTGGTCGGGCTCGTGGTCGTGGGCAGAATCGTGGTGTCGGTCGTGGTCTGCATGCGGCCTGGTGCCGGTGCCGGTACGGGTGCCGGTGCGGGCGGTGTGCCCACCTGCTTGTCGACCGGCTTGACGGCCGCCGCGGTCGCCGTGGTCGCAGCGACGAGGACCGGGGTCGTGGCCTTGGTGGGCTCCTTCTTGGCCCCGGTCAGGAGTGCGGCGTGCGGCCTCGGCTTGGGCTTCCGCGCCACCCGGACCACGACGGGCGCCGAGTAGGTGCTGGCCTCGGCGCCCTGCACCGAGGCGACGGGCACGGCCGCCGCGTGGGCGTGGTGCGTGGCGGCGCGGTCGACCTCGACGGCGCCGGCGGTGACGAGCGTCGCGACGGCGAGCCCGGCCGCCGCCTTGGTGGCGATGGCGCCGACGCTGGCCGAGAGCAGGCCACCTGCTCCGCCGGCGAGCAGGCCGGAGCCGGCCGCGCCGGTGCCGGCTGCCGCGGCGCCGGCCGCGGTGGCGCTCGAGCCGGCGCCGGCCGAGTGCCCGAGGTGGGCGATGGCGGCCTTCTTGAGGAAGATCAGCGGCCCGATCGGCAGCAGCGCCGCGAGCGCCTTGTTCGTGCTGCGGAGCTGGGAGCGGAAGGTGGAGCAGCGCTCGCACGCCTTCAGGTGGCGCCGGACGAGCGGGCTCGGGCGGCGGCGCAGGCCCTCGGCGATCTCGCCGAGCTCGATCCGGACCTCGTCGCAGGAGAGCAGCCGGGCCTCGGCGGCCTCGGCCAGCGACACGCGGGCGCGCACCAGCAGCGACTTGACGCTCGGGACGGTGGTCTCCATCGCCTCGGCGATCTGCTCGTAGGACAGCGCATCCATTTCCCGCAGCAGCAGGGCGGTGCGCTGTGTCTCCGGCAGCCCCTGGATGTCGTCGACGAGCAGCCGGAACTCCTCGCGGCTGTTCACCTTGTCAGCGGCCGAGTCGCCGTGGTCGGACAGGTGCAGGTCCATCGAGTCGACCGGGACGGCCTGGATGCGGCGCAGATGGTTGAGGCTCCGGTTGCGGGCGATCCGGTACAGCCACGGGCGCACGTTGATCGGACGGTCGTCGGCGAGGATCGCGTTGTAGGCGGCGGCGAAGACCTCCTGCAGCACGTCCTCCGCATCCTCGCGTGACCCGAGCAGGTGGCGGCAGAACGAGAGCAGGCGCGTCTCGTAGCGGCTCACCAGCGTCTCGAAGGCGGCGTGGTTGCCGCGGCGCACGAACGCGATCAGGCGTTCGTCCGACTGCAACCTGAGCAGCGGCGAGCGACCGTGGCGGCCGACGACGCCTGTGTACTTAAGGGCGGAGACTTCCATGCAGCTCGATCAGAGGATCCTCTCTTCCTCATGGACACCGTACCAGCGGAGAAGTTGCGCTCGATACCGCAGCAGTGGTACCGGATGCCGGCGCATGCAGCGACCGACGACGCGCCGCGCACGGCGGTGTTGAGCGTTCGGCGCACCCCGGGCCCCGAAGCCCGGAGGGCCCCTCGGAGCGTGCGGGCCGCGGATAAGATTGCCCACCGAGCCCGGGTAGACAAACTGGCAAAGTCCGCGCCCTTAAAAGGCGCTGCTCGCAAGAGCCCTGCGGGTTCGAATCCCGCCCCGGGTATGCCGTCGCGCCGGAGGCGGTCGACCTCGACGAGGTCTCGGACGCCTGGGGCGCTCGCGGTCGACGCCCATCCAAGCCGCCACCTACCCTGGCAGATAGGCGGCGGGTGGGTGCCGCCGGCGGTTACGCCGCGGCGGAGGCAGCGCCGGACGCGCCGCTGCCGGCGCCCGACGTGCTGACGGCGCGATGCTCGACCAGCGCGAGGCCGTCGAGCATCTCGGTGGCGAGCTTCGTGTCGCCGGAGATACTCAGCTCGCCGCGATCCCCCTCGGGCGAGAACGCGTGCACCCAGCCATCGACGGTGCCCTCGACGCGGGCCTCGGCATCGGGCTCCGGGTGCTCCTCGATCGTGACCCCGCCCCCGGACGCGGCCAGAACATAGGAGGCGGCTCCGCCGCCAAGTTCGCGAGCGCTGACGATGAACTCGACCCGGCCGCGGGTGCTCCGCGAGGTGTGGACGAGTCCGGGCGCGAGCCGGAAAATGGCGCCGAGATCGACGCGCTCCTGCTCACGCGGTGAGCTCCAGGCCCACTCATAGCCCCAACGGGCCAACTCACCGAGAATCGGCATCAGCTCCCGGGCCCGGTCGGTGAGCTCGTAGTCGACCCGGGGCGGGACCTCGCGGTAGCGCTTACGGGTCAGCATCCCGTCAGCGACCATCCGGTTCAGTCGCGAGCGCAACTGCTCGGTCGAGATGCCCGGTAGGACCCGCTGCAACTCGACGAACCGGCGCGGACCCGCCGCGAGGTCTCGGACGATCAGCAGAGTCCATTTGTCGCCGACCAGGTCCAGGGCCCGTGCGTCAGGCGACCATTGGTCATAAGGATGACGCTTGGGTGGCGGTACGTGTGGAATGGGAATACCTCCCGTTTTGGACGGTTGCTTCTCCTACCGACTTTCAGCTTAACGCAGGCATCCAGGAAGCAAGAGCAATTTGGACGTTTGCGCCAGTTTTCCCGTGACCGTGCGTTTATAGCCCTCGTGGGAGATCTGATCCTTCTCAGCGAACGGCGGGGGCTGTCGCCGCGGGCGGCGTGTGGCGGGCGCGCCGCCCGGCCGACGGCGTTCTTCTTCGACGTCTCGTGCCCCTTCTCGTACATCGCCGCGGAGCGGGTCGAACGGCTGCTCGGACGCATCACGTGGATTCCGGCGGCGGCTGTCGCGTTGCGCCGCGGGCAGACGTCACGCGCCGACGAGGGCTGGGAGACGGTGCGCGCGGCGGCGGAGCGCCGGGCCGCGGCGCTGCGGTTGCCGCTGGTGTGGCCCGAGAACCATCCGACCGGCACGCCGATCGCCCTGCGGGCTGCCGCGCACGCGGCCGAGACCGGCGTCGGCGGTGCATTCGCGCTGGCGCTGAGCCGGCTCGCGTTCTGTGGCGGATTCGACATCGAGGACCCCGAGATCCTGGCCGAGGCGGCCGCCGCCGCCGGCCTGCGTCTTGACCTGACCCTGGCCGCCGCGGCCGACGAGTCGCGCGACGGGCCGCTGCACGCCACCGCGCGAGGACTGCTTGCCCGTGGCGTCACCGAGCTGCCGGCGATTCGCGTCGGACGGCGCTGGTTCTCGGGCGAGCAGGGGCTGCTCGAGGCGTCGGCGGCGATGCATCGGGGAGCCTTCGCCTCCGGGCCGCCGCTCGCGCCGGTCGGCTGAGCGCGTCAGAATCAGAGTCATGAAGGATCCGGTCGACCGGTTCGTCCGGGCCGCAGCGCGCCGTAATGCCTACGCGCTCCTGGTCGTTCAGTTCGCGACCCTGCACCTCGTCGTCGCCGGTGGGCTCGCGTTACTGACGCTGTATCAGCCGATGAGCGGACGCGACTTCCTGATCCTGCTGATCACCTCGCAGGCCTTCGTGGTCGCCGACAACCTGATCTCGATGCAGGTCGTGCGGACGATGTGGCGTCCGGTCCGGGCCTGGACCGACGGGCAGCGCGACCCGCAGACGACGGTGGTGGCATGGCGCGCGCTGGCCACGCTGCCGATCCAGTACATGCGCCGGATGCGGCGCTATCCGCTGCTGCTGGGGATGGTGCCCTACTGCGCCTTCGTGACCTGGAAGCTGGGACTGGCGCCCTACCAGTTCCCGATCATGCTGCTCGGTGGCTGCGTGGTGCTGGCCTGCGGTGTGATCGTCCGCTACTTCGGCATCGAGACGACCGTCCGCCCGCTGCTCGAGGTGATCTCCCGCGAGCTGCCGGCCGACTTCACGCTCGAGGTCACGGGCCTGCCGCTGCGCTGGCGGCTGCTCGTGGCGGCGCCGGTCATCAACGTGATCGCAGCGGTGGTCGTCGCCGGACTCACCGCGCGCGGGCGCCACGAGAACCTCTCTGACCTCGGCGTCGCGGTGCTGATCGCGGTGGTGGTGTCGTTCACGATCTCGCTCGATCTCGTACTGCTCGTGTCGCGATCACTGCTGAGCACGATCGACGACCTCCGGCGGGGCACCGAGCGCGTCGCCGACGGGGATTACTCGGTGCGGGTGCCCGTTGCCGCCACCGACGAGACGGGAGCTCTGGCCCAATCCTTCAACCATATGGCGGAGGGGCTGAACGAGCGCGAGCGGCTGCGCGAGGCGTTCGGCGCCTATGTGGATCCGGGACTGGCCGACCGGGTGCTTCGGGAGGGGTCCGACCTGGCCGGCGAAGAGGTCGAGGTGAGCATCCTGTTCCTCGACATTCGCGACTTCACCGAGTTCGCCGAGCACGCCGGACCCGATCAGGTGGTCGGGCTGCTGAACGAGTTCTGGGGGCTGGTCGTCCCGATGCTGCTCCACCACGGGGGTCACGCGAACAAGTTCATCGGCGACGGGCTGCTGGGCGTGTTCGGCGCGCCCGACCGTCATCCCGACCACGCCGATCGCGCCGTCTCCGCGGCGCTCGAGATCGCCGCGTGCGTGCGCGAGCACTACGGTGGACGGGTCGGGGTCGGCATCGGCGTCAACTCCGGCCCGGTCGTGGCCGGCACCGTGGGCGGTGGGGGACGGGTCGAGTTCACGGTCATCGGCGACACGGTCAACACCGCCGCCCGGGTCGAGGCGGCCACCCGTGAGACCGGCGACGACGTGCTGATCACCGACGCCACGCGCGAGCACCTGACGGGCGGCTGGGGCGAGTTCGCACCGCGGCCGTCGATGCCGCTGAAGGGTAAGACCGAGCGCGTGGGGTTGTGGGCCCCGCAGCGTGCGGCCGGGTCGCCGGGGCGGGTCGCCGGCGCAGCTTCGGTGAGCGAGTGATGGCCGCCCTCAGGCTGCGCGTGCGGCGCTTCTGGCGGATCGCCATGGACGCGAACATCACCGGGCAGTCGGCGATGGTCGCCTACAACATGCTGCTCGCGGTGGTCCCGGTCGCGCTGCTCGGCCTGTTCGTCGCCGGCGAGGTGCTCAAGAGCCGATCGGTCCAGCGCAGCGTGCTGAGCGACCTGCGCGAGATCTTCCCCGGCGCCACCGAGCACACCCTGAACGCGCTGCTGCGCCAGATCACGACGTCGGTCACGAGCACGGGGGTGCTCGCCCTGCTCGCCAGCCTGTGGCTCGCGTCGTCGTTCTGGGGCGCGCTCGACACGGCCTTCAGCAGCATCTACGCGTGCCGCTCGCGTCGCTGGATCGAGCAGAAGCGCTTCGGTCTGGCGATGCTGATCGTCGTGCTCGTGTTCATGGTCGCGACGGTCGCGGTCCCGACCGTGCAGAGCATCCTCAAGCAGGGCGCCGCGAACCTCCCCTTCGGCCTCGAGAACGTGCCGGGCGTGGTCTACTCGGCGTCGCTCGCGTTGTCGGTGGGGCTGGTGTTCATCTGCATGGCGGTGATCTACCTGCGCGTGCCCAACCGCCGCGTGCCGTGGCGGGCCGCGTGGCCCGGCGCGCTCGGCGCGACCCTGGCCATCGGCGTCGTCGACTACGCCTTTCCGGCCTACCTCTCGAACATCTCCACGATCGCCCGGTTCGGGACCACGATCGTGTTCCTGCTGATCACGCTCGGGTGGTTCTACCTGCTGGCGCTGCTGATCCTCAGCGGCGCGATCGTCAACGCGATGCGGCTGGGGGTGGGGCTGGGAGAGGAGACGGCGGCGGTTCATGCGCCGGCGGCCATCGAGCCGCCGGTGCCCGAGCCGGCGCCGGGGGCCGGGCCGCCCGCAGCGGCGCCCGAGCGCGTGGTCGGGACCGGGCTACGGCGAGACGAGCCCGGCGAGGATTAGCCCGTCGAGCGGGGCGGTGTCGTCGCCCTCGTGCGGTTCGGCGGTCAGGTCAGCGGGGACCGGGGTGACCGTCGGCAGCGGTTCGAAGTCCTGCACCTCCGCGCAGATCTCCTCAAACTGTGATTGATCTGCCACAGGCTTGCTCGGGTCGGTCATCGCAGCACTCACTCGGTTGGGTTCCCTGTAGGACCACTCTCACTCTACGCCTCGACTTAAGGCGCGTGTTAGCGTCCCGCACCGATGGCCACGGAAACCCAGACCGAACTGCACGGCGGACGCCTGATCGCCCGGCGCCTGCGCGGCTACGGCGTGACGAAGCTGTTCACCCTCTCAGGCGGCCATCTGTTCTCGATCTACGATGGCTGCCGGGCCGAGGGAATCGACATCGTCGACGTCCGCCACGAGCAGTCGGCCGCCTTCGCCGCCGAGGGCTGGGCGAAGGTGACCCGCTCGGTCGGCGTCGCCGCGCTCACCGCCGGCCCCGGCGTGACCAACGGGATGAGCGCGATCGCGTCGGCCCAGCAGAACCATTCACCGGTGCTCGTGCTCGGCGGTCGCGCACCGCAGTTCCGGTGGGGCCAGGGCTCCCTGCAGGAGATCGACCACGTCCCCTTCGTGCGACCGCTGGTCAAGCAGGCCGCCACCGCGGAGCGCACCGCCGACATCCCGGGTCTGATCGATGCGGCGATGGTGGCCGCGGTGACGCCCCATTCGGGCCCCACCTTCCTCGACTTCCCGCTCGATCACGTGTTCATGGCTGCCGCCGAGCCGCCGGACGCGGCCCCGCTGCCCCAGCCTTGGCTTGGCCCGGCCGCCGAGGGGGTCGAGCGTGCCGCGGCGCTCCTGCGGGACGCCGAGCGCCCCGTGATCATGGCCGGGAGCAACCTGTACTGGGGCCGGGGCGAGCACGCGCTGCTGGCCCTCGCGGAGCAGCTGCGGATCCCCGTGTTCCTGAACGGCCTCGCGCGCGGGTGCGTGCCCGCCGATCACGAGCTCTTCTTCTCCCGCGCCCGCGGCACCGCCCTCGGCGCCGCCGACGTCGCCCTGGTGATCGGGGTCCCGCTCGACTTCCGGCTCGGTTTCGGCGCCTCGTTCGCGCCTGCTGCCGAGATCGTCGTGATCGACGTCGCCGAACCCGAGCGCGAGCACCCGCGGACGGTGGCCTGCGAGCTCTACGGCGCGTTGCCGGGGACGCTCGAGGCGCTGGCCGCGGCGGCCGGCTCTCGCGCCGGCGGTTCGGGCGCGGGCGGTTCGCGCGCCGGCGGTGCGGGCGCGGGCGGTGCGGGCGGTCGGGCGCGGGCGGTGCGGGCGCGGGCGGTGCGGGCGCGGGCGGCGCGGGCGCGGGCGGTGCGCGGGAGTCGTGGATCGAATCGTTGGTCGAGACCGAGACGGAGAAGCGCGCCGCCGAGACTGCGGAGCTGCGCGACGACCGCGCGCCACTTCACCCGATGCGCGTGTACGGCGAGCTGGCCAAGCTGCTCGACCGCGACGCGATCGTCGTCGGCGACGGCGGCGACTTCGTCTCCTACGCGGGTCGCGTGGTCGACTCCTACCAGCCGGGCTGCTGGCTTGATCCGGGACCGTTCGGCTGCCTCGGCGCGGGCCCCGGCCAGGCGCTGGCCGCCAAGCTCGCCCACCCCGACCGCCAGGTCGTGCTGCTGCTCGGTGACGGTGCCTTCGGGTTCGCCGGGATGGAGTTCGACACGCTCGCCCGTCACGGCGTGGCCGTCGTCGGCGTGATCGGGAACAACGGTATCTGGGCGCTCGAGAAGCATCCGATGGAGTACCTGTACGGCTACTCGGTGGCCGCCGATCTCCGTCCCGAGACCCGCTATGACCAGGTGGCGGAAGCACTCGGCGCCCGTGGCGAGCTGGTCCGCACGCCCGGCGAGCTCAGGCCGGCGCTCGAGCGGGCGTTCGCGTCCGGCGAGCCGACGCTGGTCAACGTGCTCACCGATCCGACGATCGCGTACCCGCGCAGGTCGAATCTGGCGTAGCGGCCGGGCGCGTGGCGGCGCCCGGTGGGGGTGGGGGCAGTGGCGGTGGGGGATGCGGCGTGGCGCCCGGTGGGGGCGGGGCCGGCTGAGAAGGTCCCGGGAACGGCTGAAAATGTCCCCGGAAACGAAAACCGCCCGCGTTAAGCGGGCGATTTCCGATCCAGGTTTGGCCCAATCGGGACGGGCAGGGGTACGTGCCAGAAAGGGCCTGGTTAGAGTGGCTCAGGCGGCGGGAGGCGCCGATGTCTGCGGCTTCGCCCGAGCCTATGTATCGAGTGACGATTCGCTAGGCGAACCCTCACCCGGATTGGGATGATGGACTCTGAACAGAACGACCGCAATGAGACATTCGTCCAGTTGGGGCTGGCCATACGACTGGACACACGTAGGACTGCCGATATATTGCGGCTGCGCGCAGGGCGGGTGGTCCAAAGTACCTGCAAACCGAGACACTGTCCAGGTCCGGGGTGTTTCAAAGCACACCTGCGTACCGGAAGGCTCGTCGGATACCGCCCGTGATGTAGGCCACGTGGCGGGCAGAATTCGAGGGGTTGGCGCGCGCAGCACGCCTCGTCCCGGCAAATCTCCACCATGCCGCTGATATATGAATGCCGATCGCTAATATGTGGTTTGTGGACGAGCTGTTCGCATTTCCCAACCCCGTGAACGAGAAGGCCGCACGCATCGTGGCCGGAGTCGTGCTGGCGAGCGTGATCGTGATCCTCGCCACAGGGTGGTACTGGCTGCTGATTCCGCTGACCTACGGGTTCTGGGCCCGGGTCCTGACCGGGCCGACTCTGAGCCCTCTCGGCTACGTCGCCCAGCGCAAGATCGCTCCCCGGCTCGGGCCGCCGAAATACGTCGCCGGCCCCCCGAAGCGCTTCGCGCAGGGCATGGGCGCCGCGATGTCGACGCTCGCACTCATCCTGGCACTGGTCGCGGGCGAGCACGCCGCTGCCGACGTGGTCCTGGTGGCGTTCGTCGTCGCCGCCGGACTCGAGTCGATCTTCGCCTACTGCCTCGGGTGCAAGGTCTTCGGCCTGCTGATGAAGACGGGCCTGATCTCCCAGAAGGTCTGCGCCGAGTGCGCCGACATCACACTGCGCACGCGCTCGCCATCCACGCACCCACTGCTCTGACACGCCTCCTAGCGTCGCGAGCGGACACCACCGGCCCCGGTCTCCAGCCCCAGCCCCAGCGCCGCCCCGCGCAGGATGTCGTGCTCTGAGACCTCCACCGCGTCGAGGCCGAACAGGCGTAGGACCTCGAGCAGGATCACCACGCCGGCGACGATCGTCGGCGCGCGGTCGGGGTGCAGGCCGATGACCTCACGGCGGCGCTCGAGCGGCAGCGCCGCCAGCAGGGCGAGCTGCTCCTCACACGCGGCTGCGCTGAGCACGTAGCCGTGCACCTTGGCCGGGTCGTAGGGATCGAGCCGCTGGGCGATCGCGGCCAGCGAGGTCGGGGTGCCGGCGACGCTGATGCCGTGGCGCACCGATCCGCGGATGGACTCTGGCACGGCCGCGGTGAGAATCTCTCGCGCGTCGGCGGCGAGCTCCTGCAGCTCGGCCGCCGTCGGCGGGTCGGTCCGGATGTGGCGCTCGGACTGACGCACGACGCCGGCCTGCGTCGACACGTGCCAGCCCGCCACGCGGCCGCGGCCGGCGATCAGCTCGGTTGAGCCGCCGCCGATGTCGGAGACGAGGATCGGGGTCGTGTCGCCGGGGTCGCGCTCGCTGGTGGCGCCGAGAAAGGTCAGCCGTGCCTCCTCGTCGCCGGTCAGGACGCGCGGAGTGATCGCGAACCGGGCTTCGAGCTCGGCCGCGAACTCCCAGCCGTTGGCCGCGTCGCGGACGGCCGAGGTCAGCACGGCGACACACGTGTCGGCTTGGTGCTCGTGGATCTGACGGTCGTAGTCCGCGACGGTGTCGTACACCCGCTGCATCGACTCGGGGTGCAGGCGCCCGCTGCTGTCGACGCCCGCGCCCAGACGGGTGACGATCGTGCGGCGCAGGAGTGAGCGCTCGATGCGCCCATCCTGTACGTCGGCGATGTAGAGGCGGGTCGAGTTCGTGCCGATGTCGACGACGGCGACGCGAGTCACGGCGCCGCGACCTGATGGGGCATCGGCCGTCCCTCGAGCCCGGCCTGCAGGTTCTCGACCGCCATGTCGGCCATACGGCCGCGTGCGGTGTGGGTCGCCGAGCCGATGTGCGGCAGCACGATCAGGTTCGGGGCCTGCAGCAGCGGATCATCGGCCGGGAGCGGCTCGGGGTCGGTCACGTCGAGGCCGGCGCCGGCGATGGTGCCCTGGTGCAGCGCTTCGATCAGGGCCTGCTGGTCGACCAGTGGCCCGCGGGCGGTGTTGATCAGGATCGCGGAGGGCCGCATCTGCCCCAGCGCAGCCGCGTCGATCAGGTGGTGGGTCGCGGGGGTGAGCGGGGCGTGGATCGAGACGAAGTCCGAGCGGGCCAGCAGCTCGGCGAGCGGCAGGCCCGGGCTCGTCGAGGTGCCCGAGTGCAGCACGGTCATATCGAACCCCTCCGCGCGCTTGGCCATCGCGCGGCCGATCCGCCCGAAGCCGATGATCCCGATGGTTGATCCGTGGACCTCCTGGCCGAGCGGGTGGGCCGGCTCCCAGGTGATCCAGTTTCCGTCGCGGACGTCCCGCTCGGCCTGGGGAAGCCTGCGCGCGACCGCGAGCAGCAGCGCAAACGCGAGGTCGGCGGTCGCATCAGTCAGCACATCGGGCGTGTTTCCGACCGGGATCCCGCGCGCGGCGGCCGCCGCGAGGTCGATGTTGTCGTAGCCGACGGCGTAATTCGAGATCGCTCGCAACTTCGGCGCAGCGGCCAGCAGCGATTCGTCGATCCGGTCGCTGAGCAGGGAAAGAATGCCCTCGGCGTCCTTGGCTCGGCGCCGGAGCTCGTCCGGGGGCGCGGGCAGCGGCTCGGGCCAGACGTCGACGTCGTGAGCGGCAGCGAGGCGGTCGAGGGCCGGGAACGGCAGCCGGCGGGTGACGAGCACGTGGGCCACACCCGCATTCTCGCGACTATGCGTCGATCCGGTCGGGTCAGTAGGGTTCCCGACTCCGCGTGACCCGCAGAAGGAACATCTTCGCCGTCCTCGCCAGCCTGCTCGTGATCGCGGGCTGCGGATCGTCGTCGTCATCGGGCGTCAGCGCCAACTCGTACGTCAAGTCCGTGTGCGAGGCGATCAAGCCCTTCGTGACCGACATCCAGGCCCGGAGCAACTCGCTCAACCTGACCACGCTGTCCAGCCCGGCTCAGGGCAAGCAGGCGCTCGAAGGGTTCATGACCGCGGCGGTTGCCGATTCGCAGAAGGCGGTCGATCAGCTGAAGGCGGCCGGCGTGCCGAACGTCAACAACGGCAAGAACATCTCGACCGCTCTGGTCAGCGCGTTCACCCAGGTCAAGAGCGCCCTCTCGGCGGCGCAGACTCAGGCCGCAGCGCTGCCGACCGGCAGCGTGGCTGCGTTCCGGACCGCGGGTGCGTCGCTCGCAACGGCGATCCGGGCGTCGTTCGCCAGCATCGGCGCGGGTCTCGGCGGACTCAAGAGCGCGGAGCTCTCCAAGGCCGCCAAGAGCACCCCGGCCTGTCAGAGCATCGGCGCCTAGCGCCTAGCGCCTAGCGCCGAGCGCCCGGCTCAGCGCGACGCTGACCTGAGAGACGCCGCGATGGCGGCGTTTACGAGGACCCGTTCGTGCCCTTTCCGCGGGCCTCTACTCCGTTCATAACGTGTTCTTCGTGACTTCCGAAGCTTCTCTTACGCCCGAGGAGCACGCTGGAACTCATGAAGCGGAACCAGATCTTTTCGACCGTCGCCGCCACCGCGGTCGCCGCCACCGTTGGGTTGGCAGCGTCCGCATCGGCCGCGACCGTCGGCTCACAGGAAGCAACGAGCGCCAACTGGTCCGGGTACGTGGCCGGTGGCAGCTCCAGCGGCAGCACGCAGCAGTTCTCGAGCGTATCGGGCAGCTGGGTGCAGCCGACCGTCGACTGCTCCACGGGCGACGGCGACGCTGCCTTCTGGGTCGGTATCGGCGGCACCTCGCAGACCAACAACGCGCTCGAACAGGTCGGCACCGAAGCGAACTGCAGTAACGGCAGCGCGCAGCATTTCGCGTGGTACGAGCTCGTGCCCGCGGCCCCGGTCAGGCTTGACGTCTCGATCAACCCGGGCGATCACGTCTCGGCCAGGGTGGACGTCAACGACACCGCGGTCACCGTATCGCTGACCGACCAGACCTCCGGACAATCCACGACCAAGACCCTCCAGATGCAGAACCCCGACACATCGAGTGCGGAATGGATCGCCGAGGCTCCGTCCTCGTGCGATGGGTCCGGCTCCTGCACTCCGCTATCGCTCGCCAACTTCGGCACCGTCAACTTCACGGGCGCGTCGGCGACGGCGAACGGGCACACCGGACCGATCGACGACTCGACCTGGGGCTCTCAGGCGGTCCAGCTGTCGGGCGGTGCCGAGGGCTATGCCGGCGGACAGAGCCTCGCCGCCAACGGCTCCTCGGCCAGCGCGGTCCCGACCTCGCTCTCAAGCGATGGCTCGTCGTTCTCGGTTGCCTGGCAGTCGGGCGACGCGGCGAGCACGAGCACCGGCTCGACCTCCGGCGCTGGTGACCCCGGCAGCAGTGTGTATCCGGGCGGTGGTTACGGCGGCGGTGGCTACGGCGGTGGCGGCTACGGCGGCGGTGGCTACGGCGGTGGCGGCTACGGCGGTGGCGGCTACGGCGGTGGCGGCTACGGCGGTGGCGGGTATGGCTACGGCGGCGGCTCCGGCTACGGCGGCGGCTCCGCCGGCGGTGGCTACAACGACGGCGGCTACGGTGGTGGCGGCGCCACGTCCGGCGTCTATGGCTACTGATTGACGGCCGCGGGCTGCCGATATGACGGTCCGCGGTTCAGCCGAAGAACGCCAGCGCTCGGGAGATGACGATCCCGGGCGCTTCCTCGGGCACGAAGTGACCGACACCCGGGAGTAGTTCGACCGTCATGCCGGGCGCGTGGCGCGCGGCCGGGCGGGCGAGGACCGGGTCGATGCAGCCGTCCTCGGCGCCGTGCAGGAACAGCGTCGGCGTGACCAGGCGCTCGCGCCGGTAGCGGCCGGCGATCATCGGGCCGAGCTCCCGCACGAGCCAGATCCGGTAGAGCAGCGAGCTGGCCCGCGCCCGCGCGGGCTCCGCGAACTGGGCCGTGAGCGCCTCGAGGTCGGCGTCGGTCCAGGCGTCGTGACGCGCCGCCCACACCCGGTAGAGCAGGCGTACGAAGCGGGGATCGGACACGAGCCTCGGGCCGAGGCCGGGCGTCGCGATTGCGAGCTGGTACCAGAAGCGCCGGAAGGCCCACGTCGCCCGCAGGTCGAGTGCCGGCCACAGGTGCGCCCCTCCGAGCGCCAGGTAGGCCCGCACCCGATCCGGCGCCTCGAGGCAGAGCATGAAACCGAGGATCGAGCCCCAGTCGTGGCCGACCAAGCGGAAGCGTCCGACGTCGAGCGCATCGAGCAGGCCAAGCACGTCGCGCACCAGCTGCGCCTTCTCGTAGCCCGACGGCGGGGCTTGGCTGCGACCGAAGCCGCGCAGGTCAGGGCAGATGACGCGGTAGTCGGCCGACAGCGCCGGGATCAGGTGGCGGAACTCGTACCAGTGCTGGGGCCAGCCGTGGAGCATCACCAACGGCTCGCCGGCGCCGGCCTGCGCCACATGCATGCGCAGGCCGTCGACGTCGACGAAGTGGTGCTCGGCGCCGGGCAGTGACGGGGCCGGCGGCGTCAACGGCCGGCGAAGCCGCGCCGGCCGTTCAACGGGCTCACGTCCCGTCGCCGTTGATGGAGTGACCGTTGCGGTCCGCGCCGGCGAGCGCGCCGGAGCGAGAGACGATCAATCCGTACTCGAGCTCGCCGTGGAAGAAGGTCGGCATTACCGGCCACTGGCGCTTGAACCGCGCGAGCTCGGAGGACGGCAGCACCTGCTGCCAGCGACCGTCGCGCGGGCTCGGGTCCGCGAGCGTCTTCTCGAGGATCATCGAGTCGTACTGGTCGAGTGAGTCCTCGAGCGTGTTCGCGTTGAGGACGACCTCGCGGTGGAAGAAGTTGGCCCAGCGTCGCAGGCCGGGAATGCGCGAATGCTCCGGGTGCCAGTTGTCGGCCGAGACGCCGTTCTCTGAGGTAACCCAGACCCCGTCCTGGGTGTTGAGCAGCAACGAATGGTTGCCGTCGGTGTGTCCCGGAGTCCAGATCAGCGACACGCCAGGGCCCAGCTCGATGTCGCCGTCGGTCACGACGAGACGATCGCGGGGCACGCCGTCAAGCCCTCCGTCGACGTACCAGGCCCACTGCATCGGGTGCATCGACTCGAACGTCGCCACCTCCTTGCGGTGCGCGATCAGCTTCGCGTTAGGGAACAGCGAGGCGCGCGGGCCCGACTCGCCCGGAATCGTACGCTCGGACCCCAGGATCATCCGCACGTCCTGGACGTGGAGATGGTCGAAGCTCACGTAGTCGACGTCCTCGGGGCGCAGTCCGCAGATCCGGAGGATCTCGTCGGGATGGTTGTAGATCTTGGCGAACACGTTGTGGGTCAGCCAGTCGCCGCCGGGGATCCGGCGCAGCAGCTGCTCGAGCTGGTTGTAGAACGGTGCCTCCTCGGAGCCCTCCGGCATCGTGGGCTCCCAGACGAGCGTCCGCGGCGTGCCGGCCCAATCCTCGAACTGCACCACGACCATCCGGTTGACGATCGAGATCGTCGGTGCATGTGGTGCCAGCACGGCGCCGTGGAATGCGTACTGGACGGGGTAGGGCGCCGCGGCGATGTTGACCGCCCTGACCCCGAGCACCCTTCCCTGCGAGGTGAAGCGGCGCTTGTACTCGGCGCCGGCGGCACGGATCGCCTCGAGCCGGTCGCCCCGCGGCCAGATGTCGCGGATGCCCTGAAGCTCGGGAATGGGGCGAGCGCCGATCGTCTCGGGTCCCGCGGCTGAGGTGCTGGTCGGGGGCACGGTCTGGCTCCTGGTCAAGGGGTTTGCCTGCGCGTCGGTGGATTATGGTGGCCCGAGTGACTTGGCGGGTGCCGCGTCGAGGTTCCTGACCTCTGCGGAACGCCGGCCGGGCGAGGTGAGCGACTCGCTGCCGTGACGTCGTGCCGGTGCCGGCATGCCAGTCGCCTCACCAACTTGCCCGCACGCGCCAGGATCGCAACGTCACGCTCTATCGCGGCCCGTCGACTTGGCCGACCGCACGACGAGCGGCGCGCTGCGCCACGTCCCGCTCGGCGGCCGCTCCCGTTTGACACTATCTGCAGCGGGATACCTGCACGTGTATGGCGTCTGAGTTCGATCCGGGCGTTCCCGAAGAGGAGCGCAGCGCACCGCCTGGCGCGGCCGAGACCTCGGTCGGCCGAGCCACACGCGCGCCCGATGACGTCGT
This sequence comes from uncultured Solirubrobacteraceae bacterium, assembly GCA_963800815.1. Taxonomy (GTDB): domain Bacteria; phylum Actinomycetota; class Thermoleophilia; order Solirubrobacterales; family Solirubrobacteraceae; genus Palsa-465. Next base: position 17,735 of record CAWDCP010000008.1, on the reverse strand, counting down.
CGGGGGCGATCGGGTGCCGCCCGACGCCGGCGCCGGCGGCTCGGGCACAGCGGCCGACGGTCCGACCGCGGCCGGGGTGGGCGGGAGGGACCGCGACGGCAACATGCTGCCCGCCCGCGGCCGCCGCCAGTTCCGCTTCGAGCGGATCCTGGTCCGGATCGTCGCCACCTTCGGCGTGATCGCGGTCGGCGTCGTGATCGCCGCGATCATGACCTCATCGCATTCTCAGGGCTGGATCATCGGCCTCGTCGTCTCGGCGGTGAGCGTGCTGCTGTCGGCCGTGCTCTGGTCCTCGAAGCAGCTATAGGCGAGCGCCGGCGCAGCCGTGCGACGGCGACCGACCGGGACCGTCTCCGACCGGGACCGTCTCCGACCGGGACCGTCTCCGACCGGGACCGTCTCCGACCGGGACCGTCTCCGACCGGGACCGCCTACGAGGCGCTCTTGGCCGGCGCCGGCTGGAGCCCGCGGGCGCGCGACGCCACTCGGGGGAGCCCGAACAGGGCGACCATGGCGCCGACCACGGCGATGCCGGCGGCCACGAGGAACGCGACCTGGAACCCGCTCGTGAGAGCCGCATGCAGGCCGTGCACCGTGGTGCCGTCATGGACCAGGTCGGTCTTCGTGGTCGAGGTCGCGATCGTCGCCAGCACCGCCAGGCCGAGCGCACCGCCGACCAGCCGCGAGGTGTTGACCAGGCCAGAGGCCAGTCCGGCCTCGCTCCGCTCCACACCGGCGACCGCGGCGATCGTGGCCGGAATGAACGACAGGGGGATGCCGATCGCCACCAGCAGCGAGGGCACGAGCATGTCGCCGAGATAGCTGCCCTCGGGTGAGACGCCGGCGAACAGGACCAGGCCGACCGCCTGTGCCATCAGGCCAACGACCAGAAGCGGCTTGGTGCCGACACGGATCACGGCCCGCGAGGCCAGGGCCGAGCCGGTCACGATGCAGATCGTCATCGGCAGGAACGCGAGTCCGGCCTGGATCGGCGAGTAGCCGAGCACCTGTTGCAGGTAGAGCGAGACGAAGAACCACATGCCGAACGACGCTGCGCCGACGCTCATCACGACGATGTTGGCCGCGCTCAGGGTGCGCGACTTGTAGATCCGCAGCGGCATCAGCGGCGCACTCGCGAGCTTCCCCTCAATGGCGACGAAGGCGACCAGCAGTGCCACGCCGGCCCCCATCAGGCCCAGCGTCGAGGCTGCGCCCCAGCCGGTGACGTCGGTCCGCACGATTCCGAACACCAGCAGCGACAACCCCAGCGTTGCCGTGACCGCACCGGCCAGGTCGAAGTTCTCAGCCCGCTGCGGGTTGCGGCCCTCGGCGATGAAGCGCTGGCTGAGCACGGCCGCGATCAGCCCGATCGGGACGTTGATGAACAGGATCCAGCGCCAGCCAAGCGCGGTCGTGAGCACGCCGCCGAGCAGCACGCCGGCGGCACCGCCCGCGCCGCCCATCGCGCCCCAGATCCCGACCGCGCGGTTGCGCGCGGCGCCTTCGGTAAACGTCGTGGTGAGGATCGAGAGCGAGGCGGGGGCGATGATCGCGCCGCCGAGGCCCTGGATAGCGCGGGCGATCGTGAGCGTTGCCTGGCTGTCGGCGAGGCCCCCGACCAGCGACGCGCCGGCGAACACGGCCAGTCCGGTGACGAACACGCGCCGCCGCCCGAGCAGGTCGGCCGCTCGGCCGCCGAGCAGCAGGAAGCCGGCGAACGTGACCGTGTAGGCGTTGACCACCCACTGCAGGTTCGCCTCGCTGAAGTGCAGCGCGCCGCGGATCGAGGGCAGCGCGACATTGACGACCGAGACGTCGAGGATGACCATGAACTGCGCCAGGCAGGCGAGAATCAGGGTCCAACGCAGGTGGGGATGCTGCGGCTCGGTGTGCTTGTGGCTGCGAACCTGACTCATGGCACTCCCGGACGTCGACTTGTACGATAACCGTCGAACAGCCTAGCAGACGTTCGATGATCGTCGTACTATGCTGTGCGTTAGCCATGTCCGTCTCTCGGATCAACGCACCAGCCCCCTCTTCCGGTGAGATCGCCTCGGCCGTCTCTCACCCCGCTCGTGAGCAACTGGAGTTGGCCTGCGTCCTGCACGCGCTCAGCGACCCGATGCGCCTGCGCATCGTCGCCGCCCTGGCCGACGACGGCGAGATGACCTGTGGCGGATTCGGCCTGCCGGTGAGCAAGTCGACCTGCACCCATCACTTCAAGGTGCTGCGCGAGGCCGGCGTGATCCGCCAGCGGGTCGACGGCACCACGCGACTGAACTCGCTGCGCCGCGACGACCTCGAGGCGCGCTTCCCCGGCCTCGTCGCCGCCGTTCTCAGCGCCGCCGCCGCGGCTGATCGGACCCTCCCTCCGGCGGCTAACGGGACACTCGGCCCCGGTGGCCTGAGAAGTCCGGCGCCCGCTTCTCGCTGAACGCCGCCACGCCCTCCCGCGCCTCGTCGGTCTCGCCGAACAGACCGAGCCCGGTGAACGCGAGCTGCCCGATCCCCGCCATGTGCTCGGTGTCGGCGTTGAACGACTGCTTCAGGAAGCGGAGCGCGGTGGGCGATAGGGCGAGCATGTCGTCCGCCCACGCCCTGACCTCGGTGCGAAGTTGCTCCCGCGGCACGACCTGGTTGACGAGGCCCCAGCGCTCGGCGGTCGCCGCGTCGTACTGCCGGCAGCGGAACCAGATCTCCCGCGCGCGCTTCTCCCCGACGACTCGCGCGAGGTAGGCCGAGCCGAAGCCGGCATCGAACGATCCCACCCGGGGCCCGACCTGGCCGAACACCGCATCCTCGGCCGCGATCGTCACGTCGCAGAGCACGTGCAGAACGTGCCCCCCTCCGATCGCGTAGCCGTTGACCGCGGCGATCACCGGCTTGGGGACGTCGCGGATCAGCCGATGCAGCCGCTCGACCTCGAACAGGCCCGAGGCGCTCGGTCCGTAGTCACCCGTCTCGGAGCGCTGCTTCTGGTCACCGCCGGTGGAGAACGCCCGCTCGCCGGCGCCGGTGAGGCAGATGACGCCGACCGCGGGGTCCGCCCACGCACTCGTGAAGTGATGGATCAGCTCATCGACGGTGCGCGCGCGGAACGAGTTCATGCGCTCCGGCCGGTCGATCGTGATCCAGGCGAGTCCGTCCTCGATCTCGTACGCGGTGTCCGTCAGCGGCTGGTCCATGGTCGGCTCCTCCGGTCTCGGCGGGTGGGTTTGCGCCGGGCACAGCAGGTCTCAGGCCATCGTCAGCCCGCCGGACACCGACAGGGTCTGGCCCGTGATGAAGCCGGCGCGGTCGGAGGCCAGGAAGGCCACCGCGGCGGCGATCTCCTCGGGCTGCGCAAGGCGGCGCATCGGCACGGCGCGCTTCATCGATTCGAGCACCCGCTCACCGGAGCCGCCGGCCGCCAGCATCTCCTGCAGCATCGGCGTGTCGGTTGGGCCGGGGCAGACGACGTTGGCCGTGACCCCATACCGGGCCGTTTCCCGCGCGAGCGTCTTCGTGAACGAGATCACCCCGCCCTTGGCCCCCGCGTACACGGCCTCGAGCGATGACCCGACGCGGGCGGCATCCGAGCCGATGTTGACGATCCGCCCGTAGCCCGCGTCGACCATCTCGGGCACGACCCGCCGGCACGTACGCAGCGCGCCCTTGAAGTTGATGTCGATCACCCGGTCCCAGAACTCCTCATCGGTATCGAGGAACGGCATCAGCTCATCCCAACCTGCGTTGTTGATCAGGATCTCGACCGGCCCGAATGCCTGCTCGGCCTGCGTGACCGCATCGTGGATCGAGCTCGCGTCGGTGACGTCGGCGTGAACGTGGACGGCGCCGATCGCCTCCGCCGTCCGCCGCGCATCCTCGTCGAGGATGTCCGCCACCGCGACCCGGTGGCCATCGGCCGCCAGCGCCTCGACGATCGCCCGCCCGATGCCGCGGGCGCCGCCGGTGACCAGGGCCGTGCGTGGAGTGTCTCGCAGCTCCGCCATGCCTGCAGACAAGTATGGGCGTTCCGCGCGGATCGCGGTGGCAATCTCGGGCGCTCGATCAGGCCAGATCGTCGACGTCGATCACGACCACCGCCTTCTGCTTGCGCCAGATCAGCCGCACGCACGCCTCGCCGTACTCGATCTCGTCCGGCAGCGGCAGGCCCTGGCTCTCGATCAGCTCCCGAATATGGACCTCTGCCTTCAACAACTGCTCTATCGATGCCATGCACAGAGCCTCCTCCTCGGCCTGCAACGGATCTAGACGCATTCGTCGAAAGTCCGCATCAGCTCTGGGATATCTCTGCCTCGGCCCCCCGCGGCGCCGGCGACGCGCCCGATCCTTGAGCGCAATGGTCACATTCTGCTATCAATAGGAGTCCACCGCGGGGTGGAGCAGTCTGGTAGCTCGTCGGGCTCATAACCCGAAGGTCGCGGGTTCGAATCCCGCCCCCGCTACTGGAAAAGTCCTCGAAATGAGGGCTTTTTCTTTGCCCGGACTGCTTCGCTTTCCGCAACGGGTACCAAACGGGTACCAAGATCTGCACTAGTATCGGGGTCGGTGACCAGGCCGTCCGGCTTCGTTTTCAGGCTCGAGAAGACCCGCGGTGCATCGTGGTGGGCCAAGTACCGGCTGCCAGACGGGACGCAGGTCAAGCGCAAGATTGGGCCGGTCTGGACGGGGCGAGGGCGGCCGGCCGAGGGGCACTTCACGAAGCGGCTGGCTGAGGACTGGCTCCACGATCGGTTGGAGGAGGTGCGGGGCTCGGAGACGGCGGTCTTTTGTGACGTCGTGCCGGGGCGCGCGGCTCCTGGGGCGTCGACGAGCGTGACGTTCGCCGAGGCGGCCGCGGAGTACCTGCGGTTCGCCGAGCAGGACCGCGGCTGCAAGCCGTCGACGGTGCGGGGCTACCGCAACGCGATCAAGGTCCACCTGCTGCCGGTGTTCGGCTCGATGAAGCTCGACGACATCACCGTCCAGGAGATCGAGCGCTGGCGGGCGGGCATGTCGAGCGTGCGCGTGCAGCGCGAGCTCTCGAACAAGACGAAGAACAACCTGCTCGTGCTGATGCACGCGATCTTCAGGCACGCGGTCAAGCTCTACGCCCTACCGGCGAATCCCGTCGCGAGCGTCGATCGGTTCCGTGTGCGCTCGAGCGGCGACATCCAGGTGTTCTCTCCCGAGGAGGTCTGGGCGCTCGTTCGTGCCGCCGGGTCCGAGGCCGACGCCGCGATCTTCCTGACCGCGGCCTTCACGGGCTTGCGCCGCGGCGAGCTCCTCGGGCTCAGGTGGCGCGACGTCGACTTCGCCGGCTCGACGATCCGAGTCCGGGCGAGCTACGCCGCGGGCAAGCTGACGACTCCGAAGTCCCGCAAGGTGCGGGCTGTGCCGATGGCTCCTGACGTCGCGAGTGCCCTCGCGAAGCTCGGTGATCGCGAGCGGTTCACCGGCGACGACGATTTCGTGTTCGCTGGCGAGGTAGGGCCGCCGCTCGATGGCGACGCGCTCAGCAGCCGCTACCGGGACGCGCTGGCGCGGGCTGGGCTACGACCCTTGAGGTTCCACGATCTGAGGCACACGTTCGGGACGCGAATGATCGCCAAGGCAGACATCCGGCGAGTGCAGGAGTGGATGGGCCACGCCGACATCCAGACGACGATGAAGTATCTCCACTACGCGCCGCGCGATGAGGATGCCGCACTCGTCGCGGAGGCGTTCGGCGGCTCGAATGCTGGCGGGGTAGACGCTCGAGCCTGGCCGTAACGGCGGAGACCTGGCGCCCGGCTCTGCCAGGCGCCCGCCAACCGACCGCGGCCTTCTCCGCGCCGTAGCTGGAGGGGCGCCTGATCCGCGCTTCTCCTTGCGACAACAGCTCTCCGGCGACGCCGCTTGCCTCCCCAAGCGGGCGGGTTCAACGAGTTTCGTGGTCCTTGGTCGTCAACTCGATCATCAACTCGACGTTGCCATACCCGAGTGAAGCAGTCGGAAGCAGCCGGCGGCTGTTCGCCTGTCGGCCGCGGTCCAGTTGTGCGACGCGCACAATTCGGCTGTCGTGGACGATCACGTCCTGGTTGTCGACGTGCGCCTCGCAACCCGCGCGGAGCGGGTGACTCGTGGCCGATCGAGCGATGCTCGCGGGCGGATGAAAGCGGGGCTGCACGGTCGGAGTGGCCGCTGCTACCGGCACGGCCGACATGACAGCGATGGCAAGCGCTCCGTTGCTTCAACCTACGCTCCGAGCGGCTGACGCATTGCGTCGCCCCGAGCGTTGTGGGCAACGCGGGCAAGCACATCGCTGGCGACCGCGCGCATCTCGGGCTCTGCGTGACGCGCGTGCGCCGCGAACGCGAGTTCCCCCATCGGCGCGCGCATACTCCGCGCCCAGTATCCCACCGCCACCGGTTGCATCGCGCGGGCGTGCAGCACCGCCAGGTTCCCAGGGAGTCCGCCGACACCCTGGTTGCGCAGCCCTCGAAAGCCTTCGGTGATGGCTCGGCACATCAACCGCAGCTCGCTCCGGTTGCGGGCCAGGCGCTGCGGGTCAGTGCCGCAGCGGTAGAGGGCCGCGGAGACACATGCAACGAACACGGCGTGATACGCCAGCCAACCCGACATGTCCGCCACGCGCTGCAACTCGAACCCGCGACCTTCAAGGGCCTCACGAAACCGGTCCAGCCGGGGATCGCCATTCTGCTCGAGCGCCGTTGGCTGCTGCGCGATAAGCACGTATTCCACCAGGCCGTCACTGATCGTTCCGCCAACGCCGGGGAAGCCCAGGCACACCGGGCCGGAGATGTCGGCCGGCAGCCCGGCACGGCCGTCGGGGTTGTTGCCGAAGAACACCACGAGCGGATGCTCGGAAAGCCTGGCGAGCTGAGCGCTCGCGCCGGGAAGGTGATCGCGACGGAGCGCGACAAGCACGAGATCGAACGCCTCGAGGTTTGCTCGGTCAACGACCGCTGCCGGGGACTCGGTCAGCGCGTCGGCGAGAACGTCGCGCGCGCGCAGCCCGTCCCGGCCCCCCTCGGCAGTCCGCGCACCGTGTGCCAACACCGAGACGGCGTGGCCGGCAGCCCCGAGGTGTGCGTAGACAGTCCCGATGACGCCGGCGCCGATGATGAGGACTTTCATTTGCGGCACTCGTTTCTTTCGAGACAGCGTCGGCTTCGCAGCTGCGATCGCCCGTGCGCGAACCGCGCCGTCGATTGTCTCCGGAGTTCGGCGCATTGTGGGTTCGACTGCGGTAGCTCGGAGATGCTCGATTCTCGGTTCGGAGCAGGTCTCGGACCAACGGTCGACCGATGAACCGCGGCTGGCGGTTTGCCAGGCGCCCGTTGAGCAGCGCCGTGGTCTCGATCGTCTCGCCGAAACGTGGTACCACGACGGAACCTTCGTTCCCGGTCGTCAGAGTTGATCTCGGGCGATCAGCCGGTTCCAGTTCGAACCGATGGGCTGCTTAAGGGTGCAGGCGGCGATCAGCTGCCCGCGCTCCTCGTTACCAAGGTGCCAGCGGTTCTCGATGTGGCCCAGCGGCTTCCAGGAGCCGCAGAGAACCCGGAGACCGTCCACCGAGTAGCCGACGGTGAGCGCGAAGCGCTGTGGAAGTCGCTCGGGGCGCCAGTACTGCCAGCTGAGGTGTCCGCTGAGAATCACCGGAAGTCCCCGGCCGTAGAACTGGAGCGCGGAGGCCTCCCCGTAGTTGTGAGCAAGGATCACACCGTTCCTACGGTCGCGGGGTGCGGCGTGCGCCCAGGCTTGCTCGACCTCGGCTGTCATCTCGGGCCAGCCGATCTCGTCCTTGAAGTAGCCGACCTTCCAGATGCTCGAGCGAACCAGCTGCGGTGTGGTGTAGAAGGGCACCACGATCGGTCCCGCGAGGGCGATGACGGCGATCTGCAGCGCCCCGGCCGCGCCGAGCAGCACTCGTCGGCCACGCGTGAGCCACCGCTCGACGGCGACGGCGCCGGCGGCGACGGCCAGCGCGTCGGCCGGGAGGGGGTAGTAGCTGCGCCCGCGTTCGAGAAGGAAGCCCACCGTCACGAGGACTGGAATCAGGGCGAGCGTCCGCAGTCCGCGTCGCCACATCCAGACCACGCCGGCCGCGGCGAGTACCGCGGTCGATCCCAGGAACAGCAGCTGCTCGGCGAGGTAGGCCGGACGTGAGGTGTCCGAGGCGGTCTGGGCGTTCTGACTTGCGAAGAAGTGCACGCTCGGCCACCGGTGCTGGACCTGCCAGACCAGGTTGGGGAGCAGCAGCAAGAGAGCGATCGCCAACCCCATCCAAGGCCAGATGGTTCTCAGCTGGCGGCGCTCGTTGGTGAGGATGAGCGCCCCGGCGAACACGGCGGTGAGAAAGGCGATCGTGTACTTGGCTTCCAGACCCACGCCGGCGATCAGGCCGAGCACCAGCCACAGCCGCAGGTCTTGGCGCACCAGCAGGCGCACCGAGACGTATAGGAAACCGACCCAAGCGAGCGCGTCCAGCCAGGTGGGATGAAAGATGCTCGCCGATCCGAGTATGTACGGCGTCAGCGCCCAGGCGAGGACGGCGATCCACTGGGCTCTGTGACCCCCTCCCAGCTCACGGGCAATGAACGCGACCAGGATCACCGTCCCCGCCCCGGCCGCCAGGCTGACCACCCGCAGCGCGAGCAGCGAGCCCGGCGCGAGCTGGTCCACGATCCAGCCGATGACCGCGGTCAGAGGAGGAAAGTCGACGTAGCCGAGGGCGAGGTGGTGAGCGGCGGAGAGGAAATAGAGCTCGTCGCGGTCCCAGCCATAGCGCGTCATGAACGGCGCCGTCACCGCGACAAGCACGGCGGCGCCGGCCAAGCCGATCCAAAGCGTCGACCGCGCCGAGCCCGGCGCTGGCCCCGCCGCAGCCGCCGGGCTCGCCGCGGGCATCACGACGTCAGAGGTCGCCGCGCTCACCGCCCAGCCCCGATCTGCGATCGCTCGGCCTCGACGACCACGAGGATCTGCTGCCAAGCCCACTCGAAGTCGGCGTCGCGCACCGCCCTCTCGTGCGCCGCAAACCGTCCCCCCGCCTCTGATGCGGCAAAGCCGATCACGAAGGTGCTCAGCAGCCGCTCGACCCGCGGAACCAGGGCCTCGGTGACGCCAGCATCCCGGAGCGCCGCATACACGGCTTCGCGAACATCAAGGGCTGCTGCGGTGCCTACGGGCCGCCGTAGCAGCAGCAGGAACGCGTCGGCGTGACGGGCGGCCGTCGCACGGATCCCGTCGGCGAGGGTTCGCAGACGCTCCTTCCACGGCAGCGAGGGATCGGGCAGCTGAAGCTCGGCGAGTAGACGCTCGACGAGACCGTCGAGCAGGTCGTCCTTGTCACGGACGTGGTGATAGAGCGCCATCGGCGTGACGCCCAGCCGCGACGAGACAGTCCGCATGCTCACAGCGCCCAGTCCCCGCTCGTCGGCCAGGGCCAGCGTCGCGTCGAGTACGGCATCGCGGGATATGAGCGCCCGGCGGGGCATGCGGAGAAACTATACACCGTATGTCTACGCCGTAAAGAAACGGCGCCACGCGGCAAGTTTGCCGGGCCGCCCAATCGCCCAGCGAGCCCCGGGGAGAACTGCCACGCTGCGTCGGTGCAGGTTAGGCATCGCGACCAGTGGTTCACCAAGCGCCAAGGGCAGCGACCGCCAGCGGCCACAGCGCCATCACGACGACGACCAGCGCGATCGACATCGACAGGTACGGCGCCCCGTCGGGGATGGGCCGCGCCTCGATTCGCACGAGCGCACCGTCGAGCAGGACCTGCCGCGCCGAGTCCGGATCGCACCTCGCCGGCGATTGCGAGCGTCCCTCCGCTCCGCGCAAGGGAGGGCTTCGCGGGCTACCGTTGGGGTGCGCGCCGCGGGATCAGAGCAGGACTGCCATGCAGACCAGACGCTCTAGGTTCGAGTCCCGTCGACGATCTGTCGGACATTGGGCGGAGCGCACGTCCGCCTGGCCGCTCATTCCAACACCCCACGCAACTTCTGGGCGAACGCAGCAGGGTCGTTGTTCGGCGACCACTGGTTGGCGGCGAAGCCGCCGTGGTCGCCGGGGAAGAGCACCGGTGCGACGCCCAAGAGCGCGGCGAGCGCCTCGCCGCCTCGACGGGCGAGACTACCCTCCCCCGCCTCGCCGATCGCCGGCACAATGCGCACGGACGAGCCGCGCAGCGCTTCCGCGTCGGGCTCGAAGGGGGGCATGGCCAGGTTCCCGCTGAGCAGCAGGTCGTCGCGTGACCCGTCGTCCTCGGTCGGCAGCCCGAACTGCGCGGGGGCGGGCGCGGGTTGGTCTAGGTAGTCGGCGGGCAGCGGGCTCTGGCGCATCACCAGCTGCATGAACTTCGCCATCGCCGGACCGAAGCCATCGCGCTGGTAGGTGGCGACGATGTCGGCATTCACCTTGATCGCGATCTCGCGATCCTCGAGGAGGGTCACTAATGGGGGCTCGTGGGAGACAAGCGTGTGGACGTCCTCCGGGTGAGCGACGACCCAGTGCAGGGCGCACATCCCGCCTCCGCTCGACCCGAAGGCGTCCACCGGGCCGAGCCTCACCGCTTCGATGACGCGGTGGTAGTCCTCGGCGTGGGTCTCGGCAGTGAGCTTGCCCACGGGCGTGCGGGTGCTCCGCTGCATCCCCCGCGGGTCGTACGTGATCACGGTACGGTCACCGATGTGGCTCACCAGCTGCTCGAAGCCGGACGCCCCCATCGGCGAGCCGAAGATGAACAGCGGCTGTTGGTCGCCGGGTTCCTCCGGCTCGCGCACATCGTAGGCCAGCACGGCGCCGGGGACGTCGAGGGTGTGGGTGATCGGCTCGGGCATCGCTGCTCCTCTCGGTGGATGTCTGCTTGTCCTGACCTGCCTACGCCCGCAAACTCATCGTTGACATCTTTGCGTCGTGTGGCCCATAGCTCCTGCTTTCGGACGCTTGCGGGCCTCTCCCGCGGCGCTTGCCGGCTCTCGCCTCGGACGATCAGGCGTCCTGTCGCTGGCGTAAGACCGGCGTCCGCCCGGGTATGCGAAAGTCGGGCCCCCAGAGGCGCCTCGGCGGCCCTCCTTGCCGCGCGGAGCGGGTAAGCCGCCGAGAGGCGTCCAGATGCCCGTGCCACCTGCAGAGCGGGTCTCGTACGCAGGGGCGCCGTCCGGTCAGCATTTCGAGACAGGCTCTCCCAACAATCGCCAGGGTGCAGCCGCAGCGTGTGACTGGGTGCGCATCGTGACGGAGGGACAAATACGAGTTCCGCGGGGCGTTCGTGGTGGTCAGGCCGGTGGCTGCTTGAAGGCGGTGGCGTCGCCGCCCAACAGGCGCCTGGCTCGTTGCTCGAGCTCGCCCATCATCCAGTTCTGTACGCCGCCGCCCAGCGAGATTCGCGCGGCGCCGGCGTCGGCCAGGGCGGCGAGCGGTTCTGACAGGTTGACGTTGACCGGACGGTCGAGTTCCTTGACGACCTGTGCAACGAGTGCCGGGTCCCGCAGGCTGATCGGGTAGACGCAGTCTGCGCCAGCGTCGAGGTACAGGCGAGCGCGGCGGAGCACCTCGTCCAAGGCGGCGGCCGGGTCGCGCTCAGGGTGCCGGATGATGGCGTCTATCCGGGCGTTGAGCACGATGCCAACGCCGCGGTCGTCTGCGGCTGCCCGGATGTCGGCCAGGTAGGTGGCCTGCATCTGCGCGTCAAGGAGCCCGTCACCGGCCGCGTGATCGGTGTCCTCGAGGTTGCAGCCGACGGCGCCGGCGGCGAGCAACGCGTCTACCAGGTCGGCGGGGTCGAGGCCGTAGCCGCCCTCGAGGTCGGCCGTCACCGGCACGTCGACTGCGGCGGTGATCTGCCGCAGCTGGGCGAAGGCGGCCTCACGGTCGCGGTTGTCGTCCGATCCACCGCGCGCGGAGGCCATCGCGACGCTCGAGGTCGCGATCGCCGGGCTTCCGGCCGCGAGCACCGCGCGGGCGCCGGCGGCGTCCCACACGTTGACGAGCAGCAGGGGTCGACCGATCTGGTGGAGCTCACGCAGCCGGCGGGCGGCCGAGTCGAGCGCTGTGCGTTGGCGCATGGGTTGTCCTCTCTCCTTGAGCTGTTAGGCCGCTTGTTCGAGTTCGATCGCGGGCGCGGGCACTGACGGGATCGCCGCGATCACCTCGCGGCGACGCCGGGCCGGGAGCGCCAACCCGCACAGCGCGCCGAGCAGTGCGAGTCCCGAGGAGACCCAGATCGCCGGGCCGAACCCGTTGGTGAAGGCCTGGGCGGACGCGTAGCCGCCGAACCCCGCGAACACGGCAACAGCCACTGCGATCCCGAACACGCCACCGAGCTCGCGCATCATGCTGTTGATCCCGGCGAGCTTGCCCGCGGTCTCGAGCGTCGCCGAGCCGACCACGGAGTTCTGCGCGGACGGGATCGCCATCGAGATCCCCACGCCAGCGACGATCAACGGCACGACCAGGTGCGAGAAGGGGAGCCCCGGGCGCGCGATCGATGCGATCCACGCGGTACCGCCGCACTGGATCAAGAGGCCGCTGACCATCAGCGGCCGTTCTCCGATCCGATCGACCAAAGCGCCCACGACCGGGGCGACGAGGATGAACGTGCTCGTCCAGACCATCAGTCGCAGGCCGGTCTGAAGCACGTCGTAGTGAAGCCCCGTCTGGAGCAGCTGCGGGAAGAAGAACACATCGGCGAACAGCGACCCGAGCACGAAGAAGATCGCCGCATTACCGGCGCTGAACGTCCGCGAGCGGAAGAAGCTCATCGGCAGCATCGGCTCGCGCGCCCGCAGTTCCCAGCGGACGAACGCGACCGCGAGCAGCGCACCCGCGATCAGCGAGCCGACCACCTCGGCGCTGCCCCAACCGGCCGAGTTGCCTCGTACCAGCCCCCAGACCAGGCCGAAAGCAGCACCAGTGATCAGCGCCACCCCCGGGATGTCGAGCGCGACCCGCTTGCCGAAGCTCTCGTCGAGTCGGCCCAGCACGAGCGGGATCGCGAGCAGCCCGATCGGCACGTTGATCCAGAAGATCCACGACCAGTCGATGCCATGGACGATCGCGCCGCCGACGATCGGTCCCAGCGCGACGGCGATTCCGGTCACCGCGCTGAACATGCCGATCGCCGTGCCGCGCTTCTCCTGCGGGAAGGCTGCCGTCAGGAGCGCGAGTGCGAGCGGCAGGATGAACGCCGCGCCGGCGCCCTGGACGGCGCGTGCGCCGATCAGGAAGCCGACATCAGGGCTCAGCGCGCACGCCGCCGATGCCGCCGAGAACAGCCCGAGGCCGAACGCGAACATGCGCTTTCTTCCGAACCGATCGCCCAGCGCCGCGGTGGTCATCAGCAGCACTGCGAAGCTGAGGTTGTATGCGTTGACGGTCCACTCGAGCTGCGCGACCGAGGCGTGCAGGTGGATGCGGACCGTGCTCAGGGCCGTCGAGACGACCACGGTGTCGAGTGCGGCCATCATCGAGGCGACGCCCGTGAGGACGACTACCCACGTTCGTTTCCTGGTTGTGATGTCGGCGTGCGGTTCCATGAATCTCCTTCGCTGGGGTTCCTTGCTACTGAGATCCGTGGGTCGGCCGCAATCCATCGCGGCACCTCGACCAGCTCGGCGGTTACGCCGCCGGGCCGAACCGCTCGAGCGCGGTGCCGACGAACGCGGTGATCTCCGCGATCCGGCCGTCGGTGTCGAGCGTGAGCAGCTGGAGGACCTCGAGACCCTCGGGCCGCTCGGGCCACCCCTTGTAGTAGCTGCCGACCGCGAGTTGTCCGTTCGCGGCTGCCGGCCGGAGCCGGCGAGTGCGGGTGGGTGCCAGCGGCCCGCGGGCGAGGAACACTCGTGCCTCCTCGATCCCGCGGTACCACGAGGGCCGCGGCGGCATCGCGAGCATCGCGTCGTCGGCGAGCATCGACACGATCATGTCGACGTCGCCGCGCTCCCACGCGTCGACGTACGTCTCGACGATCTCGCGCACACGCTGGTCGCCGAGCGAGCGCAGCGTCTCCTGCTGGCTGTACGCCGGCAGCTGCTCGTCGACGCTCTTGTGGGCGCGCTGCAGGGCGCTGTAGACGGCCTTCGGCGTGGTCTCGAGCGTCTCGGCGACTTCCGCTCCGGAGAATCCGAGCACGTCACGCAGGATCAAAACGGCGCGCTGGCGCGCGGGAAGGTGCTGTAACGCAGCGACGAATGCGAGCTCAACGCTCTCGCGCTGCTCGTAGAGGGCCTCCGGCGCGGCGAAGCCATCGTCGATCGCGGCGTCCGGGTAGGGCTCGATCCAGACCGACTCGACGAGTGGCGGTGCAGGATCGTCGTGGGGGTCGCTCTGCGGGCCATAGTCGATCGGCAGGACCCGCTTGGGACGGCGCTCGATCACGCGGAGGCAGCTGTTCGTCGCGATCCGGTACAGCCACGAGCGCAGCGAGCTGCGGCCCTCGAACTGGGGCAGCCCCCGCCAAGCCCGCAGGAGCGCGTCCTGGAGCGCGTCCTCAGCGTCGTGGACCGAGCCGAGCATCCGGTAGCAATGCGCGTGCAGCTCGGCCCGGTAGGGGTCGATCAGCCGTTCGAAGGAGTCAGAGTCGGCAGCGGTGGCAGCGATGGAGCTCACCTCTAAGCCTTAGACCCCACACGGGGCCGAAATCCATCGGCCGCCGATGGACTTTCCGCGCGGTGCGGATCAACACCGACAAGAACGATGACAAGCCCGGTCGTCCACCTCGAGCTCCACACGCCAGACCTCGGTCGCGCCTGCGCGTTCTACGACGAGCTCCTCGAATGGCGGCCGGAGCACGTCCTCATATCCGATGCCTCCTACCAATCGCTGGATCTCGGCACGAGTCTCGGCGGCGGGGTCGTGGAATGCGGGACCGACAGGGCGCTCTGGCTGCCTTATGTCGAGGTCCGTTCGGTGGCTGAGACGACCGCGCGGGCGGTGGCGCTCGGAGCGTCGCTGACGCTGCCGCCGCGTGAGGGACCAGCCGGATGGCGGAGCGTCGTGACCACGCCGGCCGGTGGAGAGATCGCGTTCTGGCAGACGAAGCGCTAACAGCCCCCCGATCCGCGCATTGCGGGCATCTCGATGGATGTCGCCTGAGTATCGTGCCGCGAGCGAAGCAGGTCTCATCAACGCCGTTGTGCGTGTCGCCAGCGGCAGGATGGGACGGTTACGTGCACCGCCGTGGCGCAGACCGGGAGCTCGCGAAGGGGGCGCAGCTGCGCGAGGTGGGTCGCTGGCTGAACGCGAGTCACCCGCTCGTTGTCCCAACGATGACGTTGCCGCTGCCGTCGACCGCCACGCAGCGCCCGCTTGGTGTGCACGACACCCCGGTAAGAAAGCCCTGGTCGAGTGCGGGTACGGGTGGGGAGTAGTCGATCTTCGTCGCCGTCCAGGAGTTGGGGTCGGCGGGATTGCCGACGAACGCGTAGCCGCCCTGAATGTCGACTGCCACGCACGGCTGGGCGGAAACGCACGAGAGCCCGGAGATGTTTGGGACAAAGGCCGGCCCGAAAGTGGCGGGGATGACGATCTTGGGCAGGTTCATCGCGGTCCACCGTGGAGCCGCATCGACCGGGTCGGTCGTTACCTCGAGAGCCGCGCCCGACGCGGCCAGGCACAGCGACTCGGTTGGGCAGTACAGCCTCTGTACTCGGTTGGGGAGCGTGGACTTGGTCCACGCGGCTTCTGCGGCGGCGGGGTTGGTCGAGACCCAGAGGTACTGACCGTCCGTCGTCGCGCAGAGGTTCGTGGACGGGCACGAGACCCCTGTCAGCGCGTCATACGTGCAGTACTGCCGATCGCACTGAGGGGCGGCGCCGACCTGCTGCGAGTTCCATGCGGTCGCGCCGCCCGACGGGTTGCCGGAAATATGGATCGCGCCAACGTCGTCTGAACCGACGCAGAAGGTCGCGGTCGGGCACGACACGTCGTTGAGCCCGAGCGCCGTGGACGACCACGCGCCGGCGTTGGAGGGGTTGGCGGATGTGATCAGCAAGCCGGAGCTGGTCGTGGCCGCACACCACGACGCCGACGGGCAGGCCAGACTCGACATCGGGGAGGTCTGCGACCCGATCGCGAGCGGCGCGACATTCCACGCCGTCGCGCTAGTGGACGGGGCATTGGACGTGATCAGGTTGCCGCCGGCGTCGGTGCCGACGCACAACTGGTCGTTCGTGCACGCGATCGCCGTGAGCGGGTTGTAGCCCTGATCCAGGTAGCTCGATCGCCACGTGGCGGCCCCGCCTGCTGGATGCGAGGTCGAGAGCACCAGGTCTCCGAGCGTGGCAACGCACAGCCTCGCCGACGCGCACGTGAGCGCTTCGGTCCCTAGGTGCGTGCTCGGCTGGCCGCTGGTCCTCCAGGTGTGGGCCCCGCCGGCCGGGTTTGTGGACAGGGCGACCGTCTGCGGGCCTACAACCGACAGGCACAGGTGCACCGATGGGCATGAGAGGCTGGCCAGGTCAACGCCGGTGAAGTCCTGCGGGCCGAGGCCGGGTAGCCGCCCCGTCTTCCACCGTCGGCGCGCGGGGTCGGTTGACGTGAGGATGTTCCCGGCTGCGTCGGTGACCACGCACAGACGCGTCGAGGGACAGGCGACGCCGCTGGGGTTGAAGTTGAGGTAGGGCTCGGTCTTGTATATGGACTTCCATTTCCACCCGGGGCCGGTCGGGGTGGTCGTGGTCCAGATCCCGCTCTCGCCAGCGAAGCCCACAGTCCCCACGCACAGCTTCCTCGACGGGCAGGCGATGCTCTGGAACGGCCCGCTGGTGCTGACGGGGATCACCCGCCAGGAGCTCGGGCGCGTTGGGTTCGTGCTGACCACCACGTTCAGCCCGTCCAGCGCGATGCAGAACCGAACCCGCGGGCAGCTGAGCATGGTCGCCTGGCCGAGAACGCCGACGCTTGCCCGCTTCCAGGCGGCAGCGCCACCGGTGGGGTTCGTCGAGGTGAACACCTGGCCGCGGTGGTTCACCGCTACGCACAACCGCGGGGACGCGCACGAGATCGGACCGAGCGGGAAGCCCGGGGTCACGGGGAGCGCGGTGATCGCCCAAGCGCTCGCGCCGCCGAGCGGGTGCCTCGAGATCTCGACGCCGCCCGCCTGCGTTCCGACGCACAGATGGACCGACGGGCACGTCAGATCGGTGATCCCCTCCGGCACCGCGAACGGCAGCCGCTGGTCGATCAGCCCCGGTGCCGACCAAGTGATCGAAGATGCCACGGACGGTCCCGCGAAGCATCCCAGCGCAAGCGCCGCCACGGCGAGGGCCAGTCCTCTGCGCACTATGCCTACGTAAACGTTCCGCGCGGCGAGAAGTTACGCGGGCGGCGGGCGACGGACACAAGCCGCCGGCCCCACCGTCCCCGTCCGTGCATGCGCCGTCCAGCTCAAGGGCAGTGTCCGCGCCGACATCGCCGCGACCGAAGACAATGGCTGATAGCCGGCCCGGCGCACCACCCCGCCCTCCACGCCATAGCCAGCGAGCATCCAATGTCTTCCAGGCGACTCAAGGAGCATCGCGCTGCACTCGTCGCGGCCGTGCGTGGCATCACCGCAAGTAAGCGCAGCGGTCTACGCGGGAAGTCGCGGCCACCCGACCCCAAAGCGGGCAGTGATGATGTGCTGCTATTCGAACGCAATGGACGGTGCGACAGGGAACCGACAGCCGGCGACCCAAGGCGCGCTCCCGGAGTCCGCGCGGCAAGCGCGACTCTGCGCCCGGCAGCGTATGCAGTTTCCTGGCTAG
>CAWDCP010000007.1:0-120474 GCA_963800815.1 uncultured Solirubrobacteraceae bacterium | reverse complement strand
CCCGGCGGGGCGCGAGCGTCCGGGAATCTACCGGACGGCCGGTGGGGGCGAGTACGGATGGCAGGCGGTCCCTCCCGCGGCACGATCGCTCCATTACCGCCCGAGTCACGCACGGAGCTTCGATGCCCGACCAGAGATGGACCGTCACCGTCGCGGGGCGCCCCGTCCGAGTGCACGGGGAGATGCGGCGTACGCGGATCGCGGTCCTCGGTGCGCTGGCGGCCATCGCCGCCGGCGCGGCGGCGATGGTCCTGCCGCTGAGCGCCGCCGCCGATACCTGTACGCGCCTGGTCGCCACCGGTGTGCGGGCCGACATCAACAGCACCGCGTACGTGCGCGTCGTCATCGGGTTCTCGGGCGCGTCGGTTGGCGACGGCGGCGTGACCTTGACCGCCGTCACGCACCCATCCGGCGATCCGAGCACGGTCACCGGAGCGACGTTGTTCATCGGCGCGCGCTGTGGCGCCTCTGCCGTCGGGACGGCGACAGGCTACGTCCGGTACGGCATCCACGTGTCGGTCCGTCCTGCGGCCGGCGGGCTGACCGTCACGCTCAGGTTCGAACGCCGCTACAAGTACGTCCAGCACCGCGTGGCGGACTCCGGCCACCTTGAGATCAAGATGTGGCACGCGGGCCCGCCGGGCGCGGCCAGCTACATCCCGAACGGGTCCCCGCCCCGGTGCCTGACGTTCCGGCACACGATCAGGCGGCCCGGCCGGATCGCCGCGACGGGCACTGAGAGCAACATCTTCGAGCACCAGTTCCAGCTCGGCGTCCGCGGCGCGGACGGCCGGCGGCTGAGCAGTGTCCATGTCACCGCGATCGGCGGCACCTGGACGGCGACGGTTCTCTACACGGTAACCCACGCGCAGTGGGGGACGCTCGAGGCCACGGCCTTCGCGCCGAAGGACGGCTCGCTCACCTGCATCGCGCAGCTCGCCGTCATGCTGGTGCCGCGCTGAGCCAGCGGTCAGGGGCTCGCACCGAGCTACGCGGATCCCTCTTTCATGCCCGCCGTGCGCCCGGGAGGCAGCGTCAACCCTGCTGGGGGATCATCGCGGCGGGTGGAATCGTGGGCGGACTGCTCGCACGTTCGCATGCTTGCGCGATTGGCGCTGCGGGCGCCGGTGCCGTTAGTCTCGGCGCATGGACGAGTTCGTTTCTGCGTGCGTGAGTGTGTGTGATCGCGTGCTGGCGTCCGACGTGATCGAGGGAATCGACGCGGCTTGGCTGGCCTACGTGCGTGACGACGGCCGCCTGACCGAGGCAGCGAGAATGACGCCATGCGTGACGCGGATGGTCACCTCGGAGCTTCGTCCCTCCGCTGAGGGCACGTCCGTCGGACGGGTCTCAGGCCGAGTCCCGCCGCTCGGCCGGGCACTACCCGACCTCGGGCGGCGCGCACCGGATGTCCGCCGTCTCGTCATGGTCACGATGGCGTACGGCTACTTCGCGATGATCGATGCCGAAGCGATCGCCGCCCTTGCCGAGCCACCGCTCGGGCCGAACGTCGCGTCGCGTAGCGCCGAGCAGGTCTGGCCGGATTGGGTCACGAACATGAGCACCGGAACGCTGCTCGTTCGGGTGGTCGGCAAGAAGGAGACCAACCGGGTCAAGACCATCTGTGGCCAGAGTCTCTACCAGGGACTTCTGGAGCTCGGGCTGGTCGGCAGGCGGCGTCGGAACGTGCCTTACATGGGGCGCTTCTACGCGCAGGCGGGCATGCTGCTCCGAGTCGTGCAACGCGACACGTTCGTGCCCGGGCCCGCGTCGGAATCGCAGGCGATGACAGACCGATGGCCGTTTGAGGACCTGCCGACCGAGTAGGCGGGGCTGTCGCGAGGCGAGTTGATCAGCTCTGCTCCGCGAACACGGCGAGCGCGATCTGGTAGGAGTCGAAAGCGCGGGCGGCGCCCGCGTATGCCTCGAGGTGGATGAACAGTTCGACGATCTCGTCTCTGCTCACCCCGTTGTGCAGCGCGATGCGCAGTTGTCCGCGTAGCGGCTGATCAGTGCCGAGCGCCGCGGCGATCGCGACCGAGATCAAGCTGCGCGTGCGGGTGTCGAGTTGCTGGGTGCGGGTCCAGCCGTCGCCGAAGGCGTGCAGGGTCGCGAGACGACGGAACTCGTGACGGTGATCCTCAGACGCTACGAGATTCCGACCGGCTCGATTTCCCAGGTGGCTGGAGCCGGAGCCTCCGCGTCAGTCCCGCCTCAAGGGGCTGGCCGGCTAGCTGGCCGCCGGCGCAGTCCGCACACCGCACGATCCGCCGCGGGTTGCGGATCCCAGCGAGGCCGAGCAGTCCGCCGAGCGCGACCAGCGAGGCTGAGATGCCCATGCCGACGTGGAAGGCGTGGACCGACGCCGATTGCACGGCGTCGGCCACGGCCACGCCGGCGCGTGCGGGCTGGACCCGCGCCAGGGTCTGACCTCGCGCCTGCGCGAGCGCGGCTTGCGACTGCCGCGACAGTGTCGCGCCGGCGAGGCGCTGGTTCAGACCGGAACTGTAGGAGGCGGAGATGATGGCGCCCACGGCTGCAATCGAGACCAGGCCGCCGATCCGAGCGACCGCGTTGTTGACGCCGGAGGCGATCCCGGCGTTCGATTCCTCTGCGTCGGACAGCACGGCAGCGGTAAGCGGCGCGACCGTACAGGAGAGCCCGAGCGAGAACACAAGCAGCGCCGGGAGCAGGTCGGTGAGGTAGTTGACATGGGCCTCGACACGGAGCATCAGCGCCAGCCCGACCGCTGCGATCAGCGGTCCGAGGCCCATGAACAGCCGTGGACCGTAGCGGTCCGCCAGCCGTCCCATTCGCTTGGCGAGCAGGAACGTCACGATCGTCAAGGGCATCAGCGCCAACCCGGCGGTCAGCGCGCGGTAACCGGCTACCTCTTGAAGGAACAGCACGAGCAGGAAGAAGGTGATACCGAGCCCGCCGTAGATCGCGAACGTCTCCAGGTTCCCGACCGTGAAGTTGCGTCGCTTGAACAGGCTCAGCGGCAACATCGGTGACTGGGTGCGCTGCTCGTGCACCACGAACAAGGCGAGTAGGGCCAGTCCGCCCAGCGCCGGCGCCCACACCTGTGGGCTGCTCCATCCGACCGCCGGCTGGCGGATCAGCGCCAGCACGGGACCGGCGAGGCCGAAGAAGGTGAGCGCGGCGCCGAGCCAGTCGACCGGGGCGTGTCCGACGTCCGCCGCTCGGGCGGGGACGGCGGCCGACACCAGCGCCAACGTGATCAGGACAAACGGCACGTTGACCGCAAAGATCAGCCGCCAGGAGACGGCATCCACGAGAAAGCCGCCCGCCAAGGGACCGACGACAGCGGCGATTCCCGACCACGCGGTCCACGAACCGATCGCGCCGCCGCGCTCCTCACGCGCGAACGTCGCGACGATCACCGCCAACGCGCTTGGCGTCAGCAGCGCGCCGAACGCGCCCTGAAGCGCGCGACAAGCGATCAGAAATCCGATCGTGGGCGCGATCGCGCACAACAGTGAGACGACACCAAAGCCCGCGACACCGATCGAGAACACACGCCGCTCGCCGAACACGTCGCCGAGCGAGCCGCCGACCAGAATCAGGGAACCGAGCGCCAGCAGGTAAGCGTTCGACACCCACTGCTGCCCCGCGAGCCCACCCCCGAGGTCCGCGCGGATCGCCGGGAGCGCGACGTTGACCGCGGTCGCGTCGAGGCCCGCGACGAACGAGCCCATGATCGCCGCGACCAGAGCGAGCCGCTTGCGGCGATCGGGCATTCCCCTCCTCCTCAGGTCGTCTTGATCGATCCACCGTCGATCACGTAGTTAACGCCAGTCACGTTGGCGGTGCGATCCGAGGCGAGCACCGTGACCAGCGTTGCGACCTCTGCGGCGTCGTGAACCGCCCGGTGGCGATCGCCACGGCGCGACGATCCGCGTGCGTGCGCCACGTGGGCGAGGATTGCCGTCGGTGATCGGTGCGATCATCGGCGCGTGACGGCATGGCAGGACGTCGAGCAGGCAGAACCGGAGTTCGCGCAGCGCGTGCGGGCGCTGTTCGACGCTCGCAGACACAAGACCATTGCCACTTTGCGCGTCGACGGGTCCCCGCGGATCTCCGGGATCGAAGTGGTCTTCGAGGATGGCGAATTGGTTTTTGGCTCGATGCCGAACTCGCGCAAGGGCGCCGATCTCAGCCGGGATCCGCGGTTCGCCCTGCACAGCGCGACGTTCGACCCGGTCGAGGGCTCGGAGGCACAGTGGCCGGGCGAGGCGAAGATCGCCGGTCGGGCGATCGCGGCCGGACCGATCAGGGGAGGAGCGAACGGCGACCGCTTCCTCGCCGACATCGCCGAGGTCGTGCACACCCACCTCAACCAGGAGGCCACGATGCTCGTCGTCGAGTGGTGGACGCCGACGCACGGGCTGCGAAGGATCGAGCGAGAGTGACCTCCGTCGCGGCGCCCGCGATCGCATGGCCGATGATTCTCGCTCTGGATCGCCGTCTCACCACGGACGGCCAAGGCCGCACCACGGCGACGGATTAGGGAGGACTCAATTGCGCAGCGATGATGAGATGGGCTTTCCCAAACTCGCCGCGCCGGCACGCCGCGCGCTGTCAGGCGCCGGCTACACACGGCTGGATCAGCTCGCTCAGGCCTCCGAGTCCGATCTCACGAAGCTGCACGGCCTGGGGCCGACTGCGATCGCGGCCCTGCGTGAGGCGCTTCATGAGCGCGGCCTCTCGTTCCACGCGGGCGTTTCCGCGTCCGGCCATCTGCCCGGGGTGGCGGGGTCACCCGGCGAGGTCGACCAGTATCTGCGTGCTGTCGAGGAGCCGGGCCGCAGCACACTTCAGGCCCTCCGGCGCACGATCCTCGAGATCGTCCCGGAGGCGGAACAAGTGATCTCCTACCGCGTTCCGGCTTTCCGGGTACGCGGTGGGACGGTCGCCGGCTTTGCCGCGTTCAAGAATCACCTGAGTTACCTGCCGTTCAGCGGCTCGGTCCTCTCGCAGCTGGCGGACGAGCTCGACGGCTACGCGATGACCAAGAGCTCCCTGCACTTCCCAGTGGACCGGCCGCTGCCGAAGGCGCTGGTCAAGAAACTGATCGCGGTGCGCCTCGCGCAGGTCGGCGGGCGCTCGCCCTGAGCGTCCGATCACGGCCCTGTGGCGCTCGAGTCCTCGTTCAGACGCCGCGGGGGTCGTTCTGTAGCTCGTAGGATGCATGGTCATGGCAGCGCTGCTACCAGACATTCGGCGAGCTGGCCGATCCGGATGACGCCCGGCGGTCCATCACCCGCCCCGGCGTAATGGGCGACCACCTCATCGTCCTTCATTCTGCGGTGCGGGCCTGCGCGGGCTACAGCCGGCACGACGCGCCCTCGATTCTGTTGGACGGCTCATCGTTGGCGCGCGACACGGAGCACGGTCGTGCGATCACCGCTCAGCTGACGCGCCGCCACGGAACGCTCGAGGAGGCGATCGCCGCTGCGGTCTTTGCCCTCGGCAGCGCGGGATTGTCCAAGAGCATCCGCCGTCAGGCGCGCGCGGCGTGCGAGGACTACTTCTACCGCCGGCTCGACCTGACGCCGAGCCACGAGTTGGGCGGACGGGGAGAGATCGTCGAATCGCTCGAGCTGATGCCCGAGCCGATGTACCGGACACTGGAGGACGTCGTCGGCCTCGTCGTGGACGGCGACTACGAGGAGCTCCGCGCCGCCTCGGGCGATCTGCTCAGAGTCGAGGACCTGCGCCGTCGCATCGAGGACGACTGCCC
Organism: uncultured Solirubrobacteraceae bacterium; assembly: GCA_963800815.1. Classification (GTDB taxonomy): domain Bacteria; phylum Actinomycetota; class Thermoleophilia; order Solirubrobacterales; family Solirubrobacteraceae; genus Palsa-465. The sequence continues at coordinate 114,710 of CAWDCP010000007.1, read as the reverse complement.
CGAGTCGCTGGTGCTGCCGCCGCGCGAGACCTATCAGGTCGAGGCGATCACCCAGTCCGACGATCCGGACCTGCCAGGCTGGGCCTACTTCCTCGACCTGTGGACCGAGACCGGCCCGGCACGCCTGCACATCGAGGGTGAGCTCGAGGAGTCGGGCGACCGGGTCACGGCGACGCTGAACGACATCCTGCCCTGATCCGTCGCCGTCGGGGCGCCGCTTTCGTGTCCGTCGAGTCCGCGGTGGACGGGCTCGACGGACTGATGCTCCGCAAGGCCGAGACCATCCACCAGAGATGCGTCTCACACCGCACCTCGAGGGCCGATTGGCAAGGTTCGAGTCGTTTTCCGACCGGTATCGAGCCGGCGTGTGAGGGCGCGCCACAAAACGGGCTGCGAGCCGGTTAACGCGGAAAGCCCACCCGTGGGTGGACTCTCGGCCATCAGACGATCAGGCGGCTTTCGCGGGAAGGGGACGTTCAGACGAAGGTCTCGCCCTCAGGTTGCCCTCGCAATCTGACCCTTGCAGCGTAGCGCACCCACGTCCGAGCATCGCCTCTGGTTCAACAGCGGACATGGCTGGGCCGGCGTGCAGGAGAAGCCCTCGCCGGGCCGGGGGCGACCCGGCTTAGCTACGGAACTGATCTTCAGGTTTGACCCGTTGCGCGCCCCGGTCTCGGATGCCGCTGCCGCGGCAGATGCGCCGCGCAGTCCTAGAAAGCGAACACCGAGCCGACCAGCGGCTCGGACGGTGTGGCTCGATGCGGTGGCCCCGTGACCGTGACCGTCCCCGGCTCCGAACCCAGCGCGCCGGTTCCCTGGACCGTGAACGAGCGGATCTCGAACGGGAGGCTGTTTGAGTCAAGGATGTCTGCGCTGTCCTGGATCCCGAAGTGGAGATGGGGGGCGGTGGTGTTGCCGCTGTTGCCGAGCAGGCCGATCACCGCTCCGGTCCGCAGTCGCTGCCCGACCTTGACGCGCACCGATCCGGTCTGCATGTGCACGTAGGCGGCGTACTCGCCCGGCGCGATTCGCTCCACCACGGCGTTGCCCGAGAAGTCCTCCGGTCCCCGAACGGTCGGATTCCCCCCGGCCAGGTTCGGTGGTATCTCCGGGCGGTTGTTGATCGCCGTCACCACGGTCCCGTTCGCAACGGCGTGGAGCGCCGCGCCGTAGCACGCGTAGTCGCTGAGCTTCGTTCCGTCGCCCGTGAAGAACGAGCCGTTGATCTCGCGGCTCCAGTCGATCGCGAACAACTCGGCCGTTCGGTAGGACCCATCCACCGGCAGCAGCAACGAGCGATGCTCGGCCGTCGGATCCGCACAGCAGCCGTTGCTGTCGATCCAGCCCGATCCATACACGGGCGACGCGATCCGGATGGGTGGCGGCCCGGCGATCCGCACCGTCGGCCCGCGGACGATCGTGCTCCCGATGATCGCGCGTGCGGGAGCGTCAGGGGGCAGGGTGTAGCGGATCTGCTCGGCCAGTCGGCGCGGCACCCGGCGACCGAACGAGCGCGGCAGCACCACGTCGACCAGCGTCTTGGCGACCGACGAAACGGGGATGTTCGCCGTCGGCTCCGCGTCGCCCAACAAGAACGTGTGCGCCGCGAGGGTCGTGCCGGTGAGCGCCAGCAACAGCCTTCCATTGCTGCTCACCCGAATCGAGTCGACCGTCACGGTCGCCGTGAACGCGTTCGTGATCACGAGGTCGTATTCGACGTGCTCGCGCCCGTCGCTACCGTGAACCGCTCGCGCCGGCGTCGCCACCTGTGCCGCCAACGCCGTGGTCTGCGCCGCACCGGCGTCAGCGGGGGCGGGGACGAGGTACAGCGAAAGGCCGAGCGCGAAGACCGCAAGGCACGCGCTGGCCCGCAAGAGGTGCAACGACATCGCCGTGACACTACGTGGACGGGAAAGGATGCGTCCCGCAGCGGAAGAAGTACGGCAGGCGGGTGAGCGGTACGCGCAGGTCTGCGCTGCGGGGGCCGCGCTCGGTGAGACGGGTCTGGGGATCTCGCCAGCATCCGGCCGGGAAGTACACGCTACGCCTTGTTGCACCCTCGGTCACGACGGGCGCGACGAGCACGTCGTCGCCGAGCGTCCACTCCTGCTGTTGGGCCGCCGCTCTCGGATCGCCGGGGAACTCGAGCCACAACGGACGGGTGGGGGGAATACCAGTCGTGTCCGCCTGCTTCCAGAGTCGCAGAATCAGCGGTGCGGCGTGCTCGTGCAGCAGCGAGAGGGCGCGATACACGTTGACGGTCTGTTGGTCGTAGGACCAGGGTGTGTGTGTTCCCGTGCGGCCGCTGCCGTGCAGGCGGAAGATCGGGCTGAGCGCCGTCCATTCAGCCCAACGCAGGAACAGCTGTTTGGTGGTCGGTGGCGTGGTGTAGTCGTAGTAGCCGCCGATGTCTGTCGTGAAGCCGTAGGCGCCGCCAATCGCACGATTGAGCATGTCGGGGGCGAGCGACGCGAGACCGGAGGCCTGCCCCCAGTTGGTCGCTTCGTCGCCGGGGATGTTCCCGCCCTCATACGCGGCGGAGCCGGGGGTGCCCGAGTAGCCTCCGCCGTAGTAGAACCACAACGCACGCCCGGGGTGCGAGCGTTCGTAGGCCACGATTGCCCGGCGCGTGGCTCGCATGTAGACGATCGGGTATCCGTTGTGCATCGTCTGGCCGGTTTCGCCGTCGGCGAAGTGCATGTCGCTGAGGACCTCCTCACCGAAGTCGGCCAGGAACCCGTCGAAACCGAGGTCGAGCATCTTGGCGACCTCGCGCTCCCAGTAGCGCACCGCGGCGGGATTCGTGAAGTCGAGCAGCGCGACATGTTGACCGAGCGTGCCGGTGGTGGTGTACGTCTGACCGTCTGCCTGACGCACGGTCAACCCGGCGCGGTCCGGCGCGGAACCCGGGGTGATGAACGGGCGCAGGTAGGCGAGCGGGTGGATCCGGCGCGCCTGCAGCTCCGAGATGATCTTCGACTGCGTCGCGAAGCTGACGACGCGGGGGTTGTACAGCACGAGGCCGTCGTTGTCGGCATTGCGGAAGCCCCACCCCTCGATCCGATAGCCGGTGAGCGGCAAGTGGTAGCGGTCGATGTTCGCGATGTCGTGATTGAGGTTGGACTCGTAGTCCGATTGCGTCTCGCCGACGTTCTTGACCAGGCGGTCGAGCATCGGCCCCAACGCCCATGCCGGTGGGGCCGGCTGGCGGCCGGTGACCGCGGTCAGCGCCGTGATCGCCTGCTTCGGCGTTCCAGGCGCGACCACGTAGCTGAGCGATTGGGCCGACGCCGCCACGCTCCATGCGCCGGGGCGATCGGAGTCGAGCCTGAAGCGTGCGAGCTGTGATTGGGCGAGCAGGAACCCATAGCCGCGCGAAGAGATGAACTGAGCCTGCGCGTAGAACGTCGCCGTCGGGCCGTTGGGGAACAGGATCGCCGACAGCGTGCCCGGCGTGCCCAGCCCGGGTTGGTTCTCCTTCTCGACGAAGCTCGAGATCACGCGACCGTGCTGGTCAAGCGCGTTGTGGCGGCCACCGAAGCCATGGAATGCCTCAGTTCTCGACGAGACGAATGAGTCGCTCATCATCGCCACCCCGGTGGCCGGATGCGGCGAAGCGGAAACACGGAGCAGACCGTTCCCGTAGGGCGTGATCTCGACCAGCAACCTCCGCCCGGTGGGATCGTCGGTCGAGACCGTGAGCATGACCCCCGCACCGACCCTTCGCGCCGCGATGACCTCACGCGCCGCGTACTGCACACCCGAGCGCACCCCACTCATCAAATTGCCGCCCCACACGGACCCGCCGTACTGGCTGATCGACTCCTGACCGACCATGAACGACAACGGGGCATACAGTTGATCGCTCGTTTGCGCGTCCGTTCCCGGCGGCACCGGATCCGTCGTCGGCGGCACGATCGCGGGCCCGGGCCGGCGGTTCGCGACCTCTGAGAGCACCGGCACGCCAGACCCGGCGACGATCCGCAGCCCGAACGGATCACGCTCGATGATCGCCGAAGCTCCGCGTGAGCTCACGACGACCCGGCTCTTCCCGATCGACACGCGGGCGCTGCTCGCTGCGGCGGGCAGCAACAACGCGGCCGATGTCACGGCCGCGAGAACGTACCGACGCATGGGCCGATACTAGACGGTTGTGGGGAGCGCCTCGCGCCCCCGGGAACCGCGGCCCCGGCAGGGAGGTTGCGGACGGCAAATCAGCGGTTCTGCGCTCCGGATCGGGGGTAAAACCCCGACGCGCGATCCTGACGCGCGCCCTACCTTTTTCTTCCATGCTGACCGACGCCGGCATCACGTTTCTACCCGGCCCCGGCGGGGAGCCGGCCGCGACGCTCAGCTTCCTGCTCTCCGCGGCACAGGCGAGCGCGGTCGACCATGCCGTTTCCGACCTGCTTCGCGTCCGCCACCGGGACCAGGTGGCCGAGACAGCCGAGGAGGTGCTGGCGGCGCGGAGCGCGACCGTTCTGGCCGACCAGGTCGCGGCACTCGCCGCCACCGCTCTCGGTGGAGCGCTGCGTGTGAACGCCGAGCAGGCCGCGTTTCTGTCCGCCGCAGCCGACCGCGTGGTCGCGGCCGGCGCCGAGGAGGCCTACCAGTCGCCGGAGATGCGCGAGCGCGTCGGGCTGCTGGGCGAGCTCGCCGAAATGCTGCGCGACGGTCTCATCGCGCTGCGGACCGCACGTCCGCCGGCGCTCATCAGCGCCTGACCCCGGTTTCGCTCGTAGCGCGACGTGAACACCGGCTGGGCCCGCGCGGCGGCGCGGGTCGGCACGAGGTCGCGGTGCGCCGAGTAGTCAACCGCGTAGGCGACGAACGCGATCGCCAGCAGGCCTGCGCCCGCGAGCTCCCGGGGGGAGCGGAACTCGTCGCGCCGCACCGTGAGCAGCAGCGCCAGGAGGGCGAACGGATCGACGTACTTCTGCCACGGGAAGCGGATCGCGAGCGCGGCGACCAGGAAGCATCCGAGGAACACGGCCACCATCCAGCGCCGCGGCGCCAAGCGCATCCGCCACGACAGGATCGCGCCCGAGGTCGGCACGAGCAGCCAGAAGACGAGCGAGCTGCCGAGCAGGGTGGGGAAGCGGGCAGCGGCGTTCCAGATCGCTCCCGCCGCATGGGTCCCCGGCGCCGCCGGAAACAGGAGCAGCAACAGCGCCCCGGCCGACGCGCCGGCGATCGCTCCGCGAGTGGCGCGGAGGTCCGGGCGGCGACACCATGCGAGCAATCGCGGCACCAGGAGCGGCGCAAACAGCACGGTGCCGTACAGGCCGATCGTTGCCAGCGTGAGCTCCGAGGACTGCACGACGAGCTGTCCCTGCGAGGCGCCCGCACCGGACCGTCCCGGCGCGCACAGCCCGCATGAGCTGGGGTCGCCGCCGGGCGCCACCAGGCCATGCCAGGTTGCGAACAGGGCCCCGACCGGCACGGCGGCGAGCACCGCCGCAGCCAGCGCAAGTGCCCGGTCGCGTCCGGTCCGCCCTCCGTGCAACGCGTACAGCGCCGCGACGGGGAGCATGAATGCCGTGCTCTGCCGGGTGAGCATGGCGGCCGCCAGCGCGGCCGCGCCGGCGATGAACGGGCCCAAGCGGCCGGTTTCCCGGAACCGTTCGAAGCGCTCGAGCGAGAGGACGACGAACAGCGTCGCGAGGTTGTCGGTCACGACCCGGAAGGAGCTTCCGTACACGTATGGCGAGAGCGCGAACAGAACGGTCAGCGCCAGTGACTGCATCCGTCCGAGCCCGAGCCGGCCGTGCAGCAACCAGTAGACGGCCAGCGCGAGCCCGTAGGAGATCAGCACGTTGACCAGTCGCAGCCGCCACAGCTCCTACCCGATCAGCTTGCCGATGTACGCCAGCAGGAGGTGGAACAGTGGCGTCTGCGCCGCCGCATAATGAGCCAGGTCGGGGAACGGCAACTGACTCGCGAAATGCTTGATCAGTGGGTAGTGGTAGACCAGCTCGTCGCTCGAGTGGAAGATCGGTAACGTGACCGTCAGACCGCGCAGCGCAGCCACCGTCACCAGGAACGGCACCGCAAGCACGGCCGGGACCAACCAGCGAGAGTCGAGCCCCCCGCCACCACGACCGGTACCGGAGCCGGAGGTGTGCAAGGCCGCGCGCGTCTACAGGCCGATCGCGACGCCGTCGAGGCGCGGGTCGGTGCCGCCCTCGAGCGATCCGTGGTCGCGGTGGAAGCGGATCATCTGTGCGCTGCCCTTGAAGCTGCGCGCAAACGCCTGCGGAGAGGTCCAGTCGCTCGGTGGAGGATCCCCGGTCACCGGCTGGTGCCCGCGGTGCTCCAGGTCGTCGACAAGCTCAGCGCCGAGTGTCTCCTCGAAGGCGATCTCGTCTCCCTCCAGGATTCGAAACCGAGGGGCGTCGATCGCTTCCTGAAGTCCCATGTCGAGGTCCAGCACGTTGACGAGGAGCTGGACATGGCCCTGCGGCTGCATGTTCCCTCCCATGCATCCGAACACGATCTCCGGCCGGCCCTCGTGCATCGCCATGGCCGGCAGGATGCTGTGGCGCGGGCGGCGGCCCGGCGCGATGAGGTTCGGGCTCTCGGGGTCGAGAGAGAAGGCGGCGCCGCGGTTGTGCATGAGCACACCCGTGTTCCCGGCGACGACGCCGGCGCCGAAGACGTCCGAGATGCTCGTGATCAGTGAGACCGAGTTGCCCGCAGCGTCGGCCACGCAGAGGTAGGTGGTATCTCCGTGGGAGCTGGTGGCGACGGGCCGTGTCCGTGCCCTCCGCGGATCGATCTGCGCGTGTAGACGCGATAGCGCCGCCTCGGTGAGCACCGTGTCGACATCGACCTCGACGCAGCGCGGGTCGCCCACGAGCAGGTCAGCCTCCTCGAACCCGATCCGGGTGGCCTCGATCTCCAGGTGCATCCGATCGGCAGGCGACAGTGAGCCGAGGTCCACGAGGGCAAGGATGCCGAGCGCCACCAGGGCGATGATGCCCTGGCCGTTGGGGGGCATCTCGAGGATCTGGCGACCGCGATACCCGACGCCGATCGGCTCGACCCATTCGGCCCGTTGCGAGGCGAGGTCAGCCTCGGTCACGGCACCACCGCCCGCCGCGCAGGCGCGCGCGATCTCGTGTGCGACGGGCCCGGTGTAGAACCCCTCGCGGCCCTCGCGGCCGAACAGCTCCCACGTGTCGGCGAGTTCGGGATGGCGGAACCGCTGCCCGGGTAGCGGCGGACGGCCGTCCATGAGATACCCGGCGGTGCCGAATTGGTCGAGCCGGCCCGCCCCGTAGGCCCAGACATGAGCGATCGATTCACCGACCGGGAAGCCGTCGCGGGCGAACCCGACCGCGGGAGCGACCAGTTCGCTGAGCGGCCGGGTCGCGAAGCGCTCGTGGAGCACGCTGTAGCCATCGCAGGCTCCCGGGACGGTGACGGTCTCCCATCCGGCTTGCGGCATCGTCTGGCGGCCGGTAAACCGACCCGCGGTCAAGCCTTCCGGGCAGCGCCCACTGGCGTTGAGACCGTACACACGCTGCTCGTCCTCCCGCCAGACCATTGCCGCCATGTCTCCGCCCAGCCCGTTCATCATCGGCTCCACCACGCCGACGACCGCCGCCGCCGCGAGTGCCGCATCGACGGCGTTGCCGCCGTCGGCGAGGACCCTGAGTCCGGCTTGGGTGGCCAGCGGCGAGCTTGCCGCCACCAACCCTCCGGATGCGAAGACCGATGAGCGGTGGCCGGACCGGCTGGTCCCCATCAGGCGTCAGTGGTCGACGCGTGGGGCGCGGCCGCTCCCGTGTGGAACCCGTGGTCGCTCAAGTCCGTTGCTCCTTTGGATGAGATGCCCCACCGGCGCCTCGCCGCGACCGGTGGAGTATCCCACCCGAGCGAAGCGAGCACGCGCGCCGGCATGCCGTCCCGTTCGTGCACCCGGTCCGTGTTTGGGGCCGGCGCTCGTGCATTAGCATCGGCGCGGTGTCGAGGGCGGGATCAGTGTGCCGGTGACCGGACCCGTCGTGGTGATCCACGCTGGTGCCGGCGATCGGGGCATCGGGCCGGGTGGCGACGACGACGCGCGCCACCGTGCGCTGGTGGAAGCGCTCGAGTGTGCCCGTGCCAGCCTGGAGCGCGGGGGAGACGCGATCGAAGCGGCGCACGACGCGGTCGTGGCGATGGAGGCGTTCGATCTGTTCAACGCCGGCCGCGGGTCGGTGCTGTGCGCGGACGGGACCGTCGAGATGAGCGCGGCCCTGATGCGGGGATCCGACCGCGCCGCCGGGGCGCTCGCCGGGATACGGCGGACCCAACATCCGATCACCGGCGCGCGGTCGCTGCTCGCGTCGCCCTGGGTGCTGCTGGCCGGTGACAGCGCCGACGCCTATGCGGAGCAGATGGGCGTGCCGCAGTGCCGGAACGCGTCCTTCATCACCGAGTACCAGCGGGACCGTCTCGCCGAGCGGAGTTCCGGCGCCGAGGGCGGCACAGTCGGCGCCGTCTGTCTCGACGGCGCGGGAATGCTCGCGGCGGCCACATCGACTGGCGGCGTGCGCGGACAGCCCCCCGGCCGGATCGGCGACACGCCTCTCATCGGCGCCGGAACATGGGCCGACGCGCGCGTGGCGGTGTCCTGCACCGGCGACGGCGAGGCGTTCATCCGCTCGGGAATCGCGCGCCACATCGCGGCGCTGACGGAAGCCGGGGCAGCACTGCAGGACGCAGCGCAGCGCGCCCTCGACGGCGTCCGCGACCTCGGCGGCCGCGGCGGTCTGATCGCCCTCGACGTTCAGGGCACCGTGACAATGCCCTTTCTCACCGAGGTCATGCCCCGCGGCATCTGGCGGTCGGGACAGGGGCCGGAGGCCTGGATCGGCCCGTCGGCGCCTCCCTAGCTCGCAATGCCTCAGTAGCGCAGCAATGCGACCATGCCGCCGGCCTCGCGCAGGATCGCCGAGGAGGTGGTGGGAAGGGCGGTGACCTGCGCCTCGGTGGCGATGGCCGTCTGGACCGCGCGCTCTCCGAGCAGGTCGGCGGGGCCGCCGATCGACGGCGGGATCATCGTCGATGTCTGGGCGAAGTCGTAGTCGGGATCGAGGATGAGGTGATCCACACGCCCCTCGGCGAGCGCGCCCAGCGTCTCCTGGGCGCCGAGCGTGGCGGCGCCTCCGGCGCATGCGCGCTCATGGGCGGCCCCGATCAGCGCGGCCGTGCGCGTGAGCCAGGCGTCCTCGATCAGCGGCTCCAGGGCGTCGGCGATTGCGGTGGGCTCCTCGCCGTGCAGGTTGAGGTCCGCCTCGGCGATGACGAGCTGGCCGAGCTCGGACGGGAGGGCGTGACGGAAGCGGCTGGCCACCTGTCGCTCGCAGACGAGCACGATGCGCTCCCAGCCGAGCTCGCGCAGCCGCTTGACCGTCTCGGTGGTGGCGGTCTCGAACAGCTGATCGCGCTGCGCGTCGACCCGCGCCTCGTATCGCTCCTGGTGGGAGATGGTCTGCAGCCCGCGGCTCGGACTGCCGCCGGCCGAGCCGGTGAACGGCCGCCAATCGCCGAGGCTCAGCTCGTAGGTCGAGTTCGCCGGCTCGCAGGGCTCCGCCTGCTCGATCTGCAGCAGGCGCACGAGATCGCCGCCGACGAGGATCACGCCGGTCCGTGCGCCCCGATCGGCGATGTCCACGAGGGGCGACACGAACGGCTTGGCGTCCTCGACGACGTCGTTGGCATGGAGCGGAAGCTGGAGGCTGAAGCGCGCCAGGCTGGTCCCGTCACGCTCGATGAACCACGCGATGCTGCGAGCCCGTTCGGCCGGGTCGAGCTCCATCAGCTCGCGCTCGATCCGCTCGCGCAGGTCGCGGAAGGCCAGTCTGTCGTCGCGGGCGGCGCCGGCCTCCAGCCGTTCCGCGGCCGCGCTGAGCCCATTGCGCAATGCGATCTGCCATGCCGGGGTGCTTGCGGTGTTCGCCGGGTCCCGTGGGTCGGTCCGCGCGTAGATGCTGACCACGAGTCCCGCGGGCACAGCGGTGGCGAGATCACGCAGAGCTTCGCGGGTGAACATCGATTCCAATTCGGACGAGGAGCGGGCCGCACACAGATTCGCGGCTGAGAGGCGGCGCCACTTCACCCCAACGGGGTGAACCGGACGGGCAACGGTGGGACGAGCACGGCGCCGTCGGCCGCCGACGGGCATCCACCGGCGCGAATATGCTCGGCGGTCCCCATGTGTGTCCCCAACCGCCCGGAGAACGGATGAATCAAACGGAGCGCGCAGCCACGGGCGCCGGCGCGGTCCTCGCCACCCTGTGCGCGGGGCAGTTCCTGATGACGCTCGACAGTTCCGTGATGAACGTCTCGATGGCGACGGTGGCCGAGGATCTGGGCACGACGATCACGGGGATCCAGACCGCGATCACGCTGTACACGCTGGTGATGGCGTCGCTGATGATCACGGGCGGGAAGCTCGGCAAGATCCTCGGCCGCAAGCGCGCGTTCGCGATCGGGTGCGTGATCTACGGCTGCGGGTCGTTCATCACCGCGATCTCGCCGAACCTCACCGTGCTGCTGATCGGATGGTCGGGACTGGAAGGCATCGGAGCGGCGCTGATCCTCCCCGCGATCGTCGCCTTGGTGGCGTCGAACTTCGGGCGTGACGACCGACCGCGCGCCTACGGGCTCGTGGCGGCCTCGGCCGCAATCGCGGTGGCCGTCGGTCCGATCGTCGGCGGCCTGTTCACGACCTATCTCTCGTGGCGGTGGGTGTTCGCCGGCGAGGTCCTGATGGTGGTGGTGATCCTGGTGCTGGCTCGGCGCATGGCCGACGGCCCCCATGAGCCCGGTGTCAAGCTCGACCTCGTGGGGACGGCGCTGTCGGCGCTCGGCCTCGGGCTGATCGTGTTCGCGATCCTGAGATCGGGAACGTGGGGGCTCGTCAAGCCCAAGGCGGGCGGGCCGGAGTGGATCGGGCTGTCGCCGGCGATCTGGCTGCTGCTCGGCGGCGGGGTCGTCCTGTGGTTGTTCTTCCTATGGGAGAACCGGCTGCTCGCGCGGGGACGCGAGCCGCTCGTCGACCCCGGCATCCTGCGCGCGCCGGTGCTGCGCGGAGGTCTGACCGCATTCTTCTTCCAGTATTTCCTGCAGGCCGGCCTGTTCTTCGCCGTACCGCTGTTCCTGTCGGTCGCGCTCGGACTGTCGGCGATCGACACGGGCGTCCGGCTGCTGCCGCTGTCGATCACGCTCATCCTGGCCGCGGCCGGCATCCCCAAGTTCTTTCCCCGCGCGTCACCCCGGCGGGTGGCCCGGATCGGTTTCCTGGCCCTGTTCGCCGGCCTGGTCGTGATGGTCGCGGCGCTCGACGCCGGCGCGGGACCCGAGATCGTGACCTGGCCGATGCTGCTCGCCGGGCTGGGGATCGGGGCCCTGGCGTCTCAGCTCGGGAGCGTCACCGTGTCATCGGTCCCCGACGAGCAGAGCGGCGAGGTCGGGGGCCTGCAGAACACGATCACGAACCTCGGCATGTCGATTGGCACGGCGCTCACCGGTGCGATCGTGATCGCGGCGCTGACCACGTCGTTCGTGAACGGCATTCAGAACAATCCCGACGTACCCGAGAGCGTCAAGTCCAAGGCCACGACCGAGCTCGCCGCGGGCGCCCCATTCGTCTCCGACGCCCAACTGAAGACCGCGCTCGATGAGGCACACGTCCCCCCCAAGACGGCCGATGCGATCGTCGCAGAGAACGCGACGGCCCGGATCGACGGGCTGCGTACGGCGCTCTCCATCCTCGCCATCGTCGCCCTGATCTCGCTGTTCTTCCTCGGCAAGATCCCGGACGTACAGCCCGCCGTGGCGGCCGAGAAAGCTGACACCGAACCGAGGCCCGCGTCAGCGGCGGCAATCTGATCGCGCAGTCCACCGGCGCGTCGGCGACAGTCGCACGTCACTGAGGTTTGGCCGGCGTCAGCTTGGCGCGGCTGAGGTTGACGCGCGACGATCACCCGGGGCGGCGGGCGGTGCCGTGTCCGCCGAACGCCATAACCTCAGCCTGCATGGTGGCCACCGGGGACTTCCGCTCCTACGAGGAGGTGCTGCTGCACCTGCACGGGTGGATCGGGCGGCCGGTCGCGGTGACGATCACGCCGAGGTTCGAGGGCGCGATGCCGGTGGCGGGCATGAGCGGCCCGCTGAAGCGCTCCGGGGAACCACCGGCATGGCTGCTCGAGGTCACCGGGCAGACCGATGAGGTGCTGCTGTTCATCGTCGGCGACGACGAGGAATGGAGCCGCAACTGGTTCGCGGTCGCCCGGGCTCATTTCAAGACGGCGTTCGTACGCGCGGGTGCAGCCGGCAACGAGGTGCTCGTGATCGCGCTACGCCAGGCGAACATGACCGTCGCGCTGCTGCCCGAACGGGACGACTAGACCATCGAGGAGCGCGACCGCCCCATTGGCGGTGACCACGCGGCTCCGTGGTCATGGCCCTGACACTGCATCTGACGCACATGCCGGCTCCGAGCCCGCGGGTCGAGCCGGGCTGGCCGGGCTCGCCAGCCCCCACTTGGCGAGCCCTGCCCGTCCAGCTGATCCCATCATGCCCAGTATCCGGTGCGCTGGGTAGGGGCATGGTTGGGGTGCTGACAACCATCGATCGGCGTCAACGGACCACGTTGCCCACCGGCAGCTCGGCCCGAGCCGTTCGCCCGGATGAACGATGGCCGCTAAATCAGCCGTTGCGGCCGTTTGCGCCCGGCGTGTGAGCACATATGCTCTCCCCATGCCCTACCGGCACCTGCTGGTCATATGCGACGGCAGCGCGGAGGCCGACGACGCCGTTCGCGCCGCGTCGGAGCTCGCCCGGCGCGATCGGGCGAAGCTGACCGTCGCCGCGGTGGTCGAGCTCGCGCGTTCCGGCCGGGACTGCACGGGGGGAGCGAGCGAGTGGAACGCAGTGCTGCGCGACGCCGCCCGGGCCGATCTCGATCGCGCGGCCGGGATCCTCGACTCACCGGCCGTCTTCACAGTGCTCTACGGGGAGCCCGCTCGTGCCGCCGCCGAGGGCGCCCGAGTGCTCGGCTGTGACGCGATCATGCTCCCCGCGCCGTCACGCCGGCGGCTGGGCCGGCTGCTTGCGCGTGACCGGGCGCCGGCGCTGCGCCGGCGCGCCGCCTGCCCCGTGCTGCAGCCGCGCTGACGTGCCGTCGCGCGGCTCGGCCCGAGTCGTCGTCATCGGTGGCGGTGTCACCGGCTGCAGCGTGGCCTACCACCTGGCACGCACCGGCTGGACCGATGTCGTGCTGCTCGACAAGGGCGAGCTCACGAGCGGCTCAACCCACCACGCCGCGGGCCTCGTGACACAGTTCAACCCATCGGCCACGATGATGGAGTTCCGTCGCTACAGCGTGGCGCTGTACAAGGAGCTCGAGGTCTTCAACACAGTCGGCAGCGTCCGCATCGCCTCGAGCGCCGACTCGCTCAAGGACCTCGAGCGCGCCGTCAGCCGCGCGTCGGCGCTCGGTCTGGAGGCCGACCTGATCGGGCCCGATGAGGTGCTCCACCGCCTGCCCTACGCGTCCGAGCGCTCCCTGCACGGCGGCGTGTGGATGGCGGGAGACGGGCACGTCGATCCTCACATCGCCACCTATGCCCTCGCCGACGCCGCGCGAGCGCTCGGCGTGGAGGTCCGGATCCGCACGCGCGTGACGGGGATCGAGCTCGGGCCCGGCCGCGCGGTCAGGGCCGTGCACACGCCGGACGGCGCGATCGACGCCGAGCACGTGGTCAACGCGGGGGGCGTGTGGGCGCCGCAGCTGGCGGAGATGGTCGGCGCGCGCCTGCCCTCGGTTCCGGTCGATCACCAGCACGTGCTCATGCAGGCGGTCCCCGGAGCGGAGGTACCACGCGGCAGCCCGTGCTTCCGCGACACCGACAACCTCGTGTACGGCAAGGACGAGGCCGGCGGGATGCTGATCGGCGGCTACGAGCACAACCCCGTGGTCCGGTGGGCCGACGGCGTCCCGTGGGATCACGGCGCCAGTCCGGTGGAGTCCGACCTCGACCGGTTCGCGCCGCTGCTCGAGGGGGCGATCAGGCGGTTCCCGTTCCTCGAGCGGGCGGGCCTCATCCGCCTGCTCTGCCACCCCGACGCCATGACACCCGATGCCAATCCGCTGCTCGGCCCGATGCCGGGGATTCCCGGCTTCTGGATCGCCGCTGGGCTGTCGCTCAACGGCTTCGGAGGCGCCGGCGGGATGGGCCGGGCGCTGGCCGAGTGGATGATCGACGGGGAGCCGCACATCGACATCAACGCCTATCGGCCCTGGCGCTTCGGACCGGTCTACGACGATCCGTGTTTCGCCACCGCCTGCGCCCGCGAGGCCTACCGCTACTACTACCGGCTGCGGTACCCGTTCGACGCCGACGAGTGGGGTCGTGGACGACGCTCGAGCCCTCTGCAGGTGAGGTTGCAGGAGCTCGGCGCGGTGTTCGGGTCAAAGAACGGCTGGGAACGCGCCGACCACTTCGAGCCCGGGCGGCGCTGGCGGCGCAGCGGCGCCGACCAGCGGCGGTTCGGCTTCGCGCGGCCCCCGTGGTTCGAGCGCGTCGGGGCCGAGCACGCGGCCTTCCGCGAGCGGGTGGGGATCATCGACATGACCTCGTTCGGCAAGCTCGAGGTGTCCGGTCCCGGCGCGGTGGCGCTGCTCGAACGCGTGTGCGACAGCCGGGTGGACCGCGAGCTCGGCAGCGTCGTCTACACCCAGTTCCTGAACCGGCACGGCGGGATCGTCGCCGACGTCACCGTCACCCGGCTGGGCGAGCAGCGCTTCAGGGTGATCACCGGAGCCGGGACCGTCGATGCCGATCGGGGCTGGATGGAGCTCAACCGCCGCGCCGGCGACGGTCCGGTGGAGATCCGCGACCGCAGCGACGAGCTGGCCGTCATCGGCATCTGGGGCCCGGCCTCACGCGAGGTGCTGGCCGCGGCGAGCGACGACGACGTCTCCGCCGGTGCGCTTCCGTTCCGGCGCGCGCTGGACATCCGGATCGGCGGCGCGGAGGTGCTGGCGCAGCGGATCACGTACGTGGGCGAGCTCGGATACGAGCTGTACGTGGCCCCTGAGTGGGCGGTCCAGGTCTGGGACCGTCTGATCGCCGCCGGCGACGCTCACGGGATCACGCCGGGCGGTTACCGCGCGCTCGAGTCGCTGCGGCTGGAGAAGGGATATCGCTACTTCGGCACCGACCTGACCTCGTCGGACACGCCATACGAAAGCGGACTGGGCTTCTGCGTCAGCCTCCACAAGGGCGACTTCAACGGGCGCGGGGCGCTGACTCGGCCGGGGGCCGACACTCCGGTGAGACGGCTGCGCACCCTCACCGCCGGTGCCGAGGATGAGTATCTGACGATCTACGGCGGCGAGGCGGTGCGGCTCGGAGAATCAGTGGTGGGCCGGGTCCGCAGTTGCGCCTACGGTTACACCGTGCGCCGCACGATCGCTCTCGCCACCCTTCCCGCCGCGCTCCCGCGGGGCACGGAGCTCACGATCGACGTGCTCGGTGAGCGCGCACCGGCGCGGCTCGAGCGCGACGTCCTCTATGACCCCGACGCGACGCGCATCCGTGGTTGAGCCGGCCAGAGGAGCCGCGGCGAGCGCGATCGACTCCGAGCTCGCCCGCGTGCTCGTGCGGATCCCGGAGCTCGCGGACGCCGGTCGCACGGTGACACCGGTCGCCGGCGGGATGACGAATCGCAACTTCCGGGTGCGGACCGCGGCAGGCGACTACGTGGTCCGGATGGGGGTCAAGGAGACCGGGCAGCTCGGCATCGACCGCGACAACGAGGACCACAATGCGCGGCTGGCCGCCGCCGCCGGTGTGGGTGTGCGCGTCGTGGCCCGCCTGCGTGACCCCGAGGCCATGGTGGTGGAGTTCGTCAGCGGCAGCACGCTCGCACCGGAGGACTTCCGCGACCCACGGCGCGTCGCGGTCCTGGCCCGGCTGCTGCGGACGCTGCACGGGGCACCGGCGTTCAGTCGCGACTTCGACATGATCGAGGTCCAGCGCCGCTACCACGAGATCGTCGTCGCGCACTCCTACCCGTTGCCGGACGGGTATGCGCGCTACGAGGAGCGGGCGCGGGTGGTGGGGGAGATCCTCACCCGCACGCGCACACGGACCGCGCCGTGCCACAACGACCTGATGCCCGGGAACTTCATCGAGTCAGCCGGGCCCGGGAGCCGCATCTGGCTCATCGACTACGAGTATTCGGGCAACAACGACCCCTGCTACGACCTCGGCGACGCGATCAACGAGCTGGAGCTCGACCCTGCGCTGGCCGAGTTGCTCGTGAGCGAGTATCACGGCGGCCCCCGGCCGCGGGAGCTGGCCCGGGCGCGACTGTGGTCGCTGATGTCGAAGTACGGCTGGACCCTGTGGGGCTCGATTCGCATCGGCACCACCGGCGATCCCGAGATCCGCGCGTGGGCGCAGGCCCTGTGGCGCCGGGCGGTGGACGAGTTCGAGTCCCCCGAGTTCGAGTCGCTGCTCGAGCGCGCGGCCCGCCCCGAGGGGCACTGAGCGAGCCCATGGCGGCGAGCATCGGAATAGCGGCGATCGTGGCCGAACTCGAGCCGCTGCTCGGGCCGGTCGGGGGCGAGCCGGTGCCGCTCGATGGAGGGATCACGAATCGCAACTACCGCGTCCGGCTCGGCGAGGGCGACTACGTCGTGCGTCTGCCCGGCAAGGAGACGGCCAAGCTCGGAATCAGCCGGCAGGCGGAGCGGGTGGCCAACGCTGCCGCCGCCGAGTTGGGCATCGCCCCCGCGGTGCTTGCCGGCTCGGAGGCCTACCTGGTGACGCGGTTCATCGAATGCCGCCCGGTGTCCGCGGCTGAAGTGAGTGCCGCTCCCGATCAGGTCGCGCGTGCGCTGCGCGCCTTCCACGACCACGGACCCGAGCTGCCGGTGTCGTTCTGGGTGCCCGACCTGCTCGAGGAGTACGCGCGGATCGTGCTCGAGCGCGGCGGCTCGCTGCCCGACTCCTATGGGCACGCGCGCGCGGTCGCGGCCCAGATCGCGGCCGTCCGGCCGATGCCCGAGCGGGCCCCGTGCCACAACGACCTGCTCACCGCGAATCTGATCCGCGCCCGTGACGGGGCGCTGATGCTCGTCGACTGGGAGTACGCCGGCATGGGCGACCCGTTCTTCGACCTGGGCAACCTGTCGGTCAACAACGAGTTCGACGAGCAGGCCGACCTGCGCCTGCTGACCGCATACCTCGGCAGCCCGCCGGGGCCGCGTGAGATCGCCGGGCTGCGCCTGATGCGGGCGATGTCCGACGTCCGCGAGGCCGCCTGGGGCGTCGTGCAGGGAACGCTGTCAGAGCTCGACTTCGACTTCGCCGGCTACGCCGAGCAGCACTTCGCCCGGCTGCGCCAGACCACGACCGACCCCCGATACGAGGAGTACCTGAATGCCGCGTCCACGTGAGCTGCCCGACCGCGCCCGGATCGTGATCATCGGCGGCGGCGTCGGCGGCGCGTCGATTGCGTACCACCTGGCCGCGCTCGGCGAGCGCGATGTTGTGCTGCTCGACCGCAACGCGCTGACCAGCGGCTCCACGTTTCACTCGGCGGGGCTGGTGGGACAGCTGCGCGCCGGTGTCACGCTGACGCGGATGATGATGCACTCGGTCGAGCTCTACCGAACGCTCGACTGCGGCTGGGTGGAGTGCGGCGGGATCCGCCTCGCGTGTACGGCCGAGCGCGAGCAGGAGGTGCTGCGCCAGGTCGCCTGGGCCAAGACGTTCGGGCTGCCCCTCGAGCTGATTCCCCGCTGAGGAGGCCCGCGAGCTGTTCCCGCTCATGGTCACCGACGGCGTCCGCTGCGCGTCCTACCTGCCCAGTGACGGCTACCTCGATCCGTCGCTGTTGACGACCGCGCTGGTCGACGGGGCGCGGGAGGGGGGAACCCGGGTGTTCACCAACACGCGCGTCACCGGCATCGACGTCGCCGACGCGGGGCAGCGCCCGAGCGTGCGCGCGGTGCACACCGAGTGGGGCACGATCGAGGCCGAGGTGGTGGTCAACGCGGGCGGCATGTTCGCCGCCGAGATCGGCCGCCTGGCCGGCGTGCGCGTGCCGATCGTCCCGTTCGCCCACGAGTACCTGGTCACGCAGCCCTTCCGCGACCGCACCGCCGACGCGCACCTGCCGACGCTGCGGGATCCCGATCTGCTGATCTACTTCCGGGAGGAGGGCGGCGGCCTGATCATGGGCGGCTACGAGCGCGACAGCGCTCCGTGGGCTCTCGACGAGCACCTGGTCGACCGGATCCCACCGGATTTCAACGGCCGCCTGCTCGAGGAGGACTGGCCGCGGTTCGAGGAGATCGCGCACAACTCCCGCCGCCGCGTGCCGGTGATGGACGAGATCACGGTGACCCGGCTGATCAACGGGCCCGAGGCGTTCACGCCCGACAACGAGTTCTGCCTTGGCGAGACCGACGTGCGCGGGTTCTTCGTGGCCGCCGGGTTCTGCGCCCACGGGCTCGCCGGCGCGGGCGGGATCGGCAAGGTGATGGCGGACTGGATCGTGGGCGGGGAGCCGTCGATCGACGTGTGGCACATGGACATCCGCCGCTTCGGCGCCCACTATCGCTCGCCCAGCTACACCCTGAAGCGCGCCAAGGAGGTCTACGAGACCTACTACGACATCCGCTACCCGGGCCACGAGCGCCTCGCGGGGCGGCCGCTGCGGACCTCGAGCGCCTACGGCTGGCACCTCGAGCACGGCGCCGCGTTCGGCGAGAAGTCCGGGTGGGAGCGAGTGAACTGGTACGACGACAACGCCGCTGACGGCGACGAGACGCTGCGACCGCGCGGCTGGGCGGGGATGCACTGGTCGCCGGCGATCGGTGTCGAGCACCACGCCGCGCGGACCACGGCTTGCCTGTTCGACGAGTCGTCCTTCGCGAAGATCGAGATCGCCGGGCCCGGCGCGGCGGAGTTCCTCGAGCGTCTGTGCGACAACCGCGTCGGGCGTGAGACGGGGGCGATCACCTATACCCAAATGCTCAACCGCCGCGGCGGGATCGAGTGCGACTTCACGGTCACCCGGATCGAGGACGACGTGTTCGGAATCGTCACCGGGACCGCGTTCGGCAACCACGATCTGGGCTGGATCCGGAGGCACGCGCCGGCCGATGGATCGGTGCGCGTCTCCGACGTGACCGCGCGCTGGGCGTGCTTCGGACTCTGGGGTCCGAGCGCCCGGGACATCCTCGCCCCACTCACGCCCGATTCGCTCGAGTTCCCGTACATGCGGATGCGCGAGATCGCCCTCGGCGACGTGCCGGTGCGCGCGCTGCGGGTGACGTTCGTCGGCGAGCTCGGCTGGGAGCTGTACTGCCCGACCGAGTACGGAGCCGGGCTGTGGCGGACCTTGTGGGAGGCCGGTCGCCCCCACGGACTCCTGGCCGGGGGCTACCGCGCCATCGACTCGCTGCGGCTCGAGAAGGGCTACCGGGTGTGGGCCTCTGACATCACCGCCGATGACACTCCGCTGGAGGCGGGCCTCGGGTTCTGCGTGCGCGACGACAAGGAGTTCATCGGCTCCGATGCGCTCGGCGAGCCGCGCAAGCGCCTGCGCTGCCTCGTGCTCGATGACCCGCGGTCGGTCGCGCTGGGAAACGAGCCCGTCCGCATCGACGGCGAGATCGTCGGTCGGGTCACGAGCGGCGGTTACGGCTACACCGTGGAGCGATCGATCGCCTATGCGTACCTGCCGCCGGCGACTCAACCGGGGACGGCCGTCGAGGTCGACGTGTTCGGCGCCTGGGTCGAGGGCGAGGTGGCCAACGAGCCCCTGTTCGATCCCGCCGCCGACCGCGTCCGCGGGCGCGCCCCGGTGAGACAGAGTGGACAAACGCCGCCGTCGTGATGCTGACCCGCGGCATTCGTGGTGGCTTGCATCTCCGCTAGGGTGCCGCGGGGTCGGCTGAATCGCACATGGGAGGCTGGATGAGGTTTCGCAAGGTAGGAGTGGCGCTGTGCACGATGACCGCGCTCGGGGTCGGCCTCGTGGCCGAGGCGGGCGCGGTGTCCGCAGCCGCGACGACGCATCTCCGCGGCACCGCCTCGCCGCTGGCGGCCGAGAGCCCGAGCGTCGCCTCGGTGCCGGCGTCGAGCGCGATCACCTTCGAGGTCGAGCTCAACCCAGCCGCGGGCGCGCGCAGCTTCGCCGTCGCGGTCTCGACGCCCGGCAGCTCGTCCTACCGCCACTACCTGACTCCGGCGTAATGGGAGCAGCGGTTCTCGCCCACGGCCGGGGACGTCGCCGTGGTGACGCAGTTCCTGCGCGCCAACGGGTTCGCGGTGGGGAACGTCGCCGCCGACCGGATGGCGATCAGCGGGTCCGGGACCACGGCGCAGGTCGAGCGTGCCTTCGGGACCTCCGTCTCCTACCACCGGGTCAACGGCACTACCCTCCGCCTCGCCGACCGGGACCTGTCCGTGCCCGCGCCGCTGGCCGGGGTCGTCGCCGGCGTCACGGGCATCAGCCAGACCCCGGCCACGCCGCGGCTGCGCACCGACAACCCGGCGGCGACGTCGTCGCCGGCGTCGAATAAGAGCGCAACGGTGTTTCCGCAGCCCCCGGGCTTCCGCGTCGCGCCTCCGTGCGGTGACTACTACGGCCAGAAGGTCGACACGACCTTGCCTCCGTACGGTCACGGCTACCCGTCACCGGCGCCCTACGTGGTGTGCGGCTACAAGCCCGGTCAGCTCCGCAGCGCCTACAGCACTCCGACCGGCCTCGACGGCTCGGGTCAGACGGTGGCGGTCATCGATGCTTACGTGTCACCCACACTGCTGCAGGACGCCCAGACCTACGCCGACCGCAACGATCCCGGTCATCCGCTGCGCTCCTCGCAATTCAGCCAGATGCTGGCTCCCCATTTCACGCAGGCCGACCTGTGCGGCCCGGGCGGCTGGTACGGAGAGCAGACGCTCGACGTCGAGGCGGTCCACGCGATCGCTCCCGGAGCGCACATCGTCTACGTGGGCGCGGAGAACTGCTTCAACGACCTGTTCACCAGCCTGCGCCAGGTCGTCGATGGACATCTGGCCGAGGTCGTCACCAACTCCTGGGGCGACAACGGCGGCGACCTGCGCGATGACGCGAGCATCCGCGCGGCGGTCGACAACACGCTGATCATGGCGGCCGGAACCGGCGTCAGCGTCCTCTTCTCGAGCGGTGACAACGGCGACGAGTTCACCGCCCTCGGGCAGTCCATCGCCGATTATCCGCCGTCGAGCCCGTGGGCCACGGCCGTCGGCGGCACGACGCTGCAGATCGGCTCCGCCGGCCAGCGCCTGGGCGAGTTCGGCTGGTCGACGGCTCGGAGCTACCTGTGCAACGCGACCTACCTGGCTGCGGGCGGGTGCACGGACGCCCAGCTCGGCACCTGGACGCCGATCGACCTGGCACTCGACGGCGGCTCGGGCGGTGGCACGAGCTACATCTACCCGCAGCCGTCCTACCAGACGGGTGTGGTGCCCCTGTCGATGTCGACCCGCAACCGCGAGCTCGTGGGCCCGGACCCGAAGCGGGTCGTACCCGACATCTCGATGGAGGCCGATCCGGGGACGGGGTTCCTGGTCGGCGAGACGCAGACGTTCCCCAACGGGGTCTACTACGACCAATACCGGATCGGCGGCACGAGCGTGTCCTCGCCGCTGTTCGCCGGCATGGTGGCGCTGGCCGACCAGGCCGGCGGCGGGTCGCTCGGGTTCCTGAATCCGAAGCTGTACGCGTTGTACGGCAACAGCTCGGCGCTCGACGACATCGGGCCGGCGGGCAAGCAGGACCAGTCCCGGGTCGACTTCGCCAACTCGATCGACGGCAACGACGGCTACCTGTTCTCGACCCGGCTGGTCGGTTACGTCGGGACCGAGCAGTACTGCCCGCCGGAGCCCTCGCACGATCCGTGCACCACACAGGACGTGTCGATCCCCGCCGTCCCGGGCTATGACGCCATGACCGGGCTCGGCTCGCCGGGCAGCGGCTTCGTGCCCGCGCTCGGCGGTCGGTAGACCGCCGGTCAGGACACGCTCCGGCCTCCGGTCGGCCATCATCGCGGGAGATGGCCGACCGAGCGCCTGAGCCCACGCCGACCGGGGTCCCGCGGATCCCGGCCTCGGCGGGGGCGCTGATCTTCGACGCGGCCGGACGGCTGCTGATCCTGAAGCCCAACTACAAGAAGGGGTGGACGATCCCCGGCGGCCAGATCGATCCGACCGGCGAGTCCCCGTGGGACGCGTGTCGCCGCGAGACGCGCGAGGAATGCGGGCTCGAGGTGGAGCGGGGTCGGCTGCTGTGCGTCGACTTCCTGCGGCCGAAGCCGCGCCGCCCCGGAGGGGTCAGGTTCCTGTTCGATTGCGGCATCGTGAGCGACGAGCAGCTGGCCGGCGTCCGGCTCCAGGAGGAGGAGATCGAGGACCATCGGGTGCTCGAGCTGGCCGAGGCGCTCGAGCTCCTGAGCGGACCGCTGCGCCGCCGTGTCCGGGCCTCGGTGGGCAGCGAGCGCTGCGTGTACCTCGAGGAGGGGCGCCCGGTGCCCGGCGTGGGCTGACACCGTCAGGGCGTCGAGGCAGGGTTTCGGTGCCGCGCGTTCCGGCTAGAAGAGCCGGACCGGTCAGGTCCGCTTCCCGTGTCAGTACTCTGACGGGGAAACTCGGTCCGGTTTTTATCCTTTGCCCAGAGATCACCCCGCCCACGATGAGGGGCCGTCGGCGTTCCCGCAGGCGGCTCCGCTCGAGCTGCGCAACGTCAGCAAGCGGTATCCCGGCCAGAAGGAGCCGGCGATCGCCGGTCTCAGCCTCAGCGTCGAGGCCGGTGAGGTGTGCGTGCTGGTCGGCCCGTCGGGGTCGGGTAAGACCACCGCGATGCGGTTGATCAACCGGATGATCCCGCTCACCGGCGGGGACATCCTGCTCGGCGGCCGTAGCGTGCTCGATCACCCGCCGACCGAGCTGCGCAAGCAGATCGGCTACGTGATCCAGCAGATCGGGCTGTTCCCGCACCTCACCGTCAACGAGAACATCGCCACCGTGCCGAAGCTGCTCGGTTGGAACAAGGCCCGTACCGAGGGTCGGGTGCGCGAGCTGCTCGAGCTGATCGGGATGGACCCGGACGACATCGGGCCGCGCTATCCGGCCCAGCTCTCGGGCGGGCAGCGGCAGCGGGTCGGCGTGGCGCGGGCGCTGGCCGCCGATCCCCCGCTGATGCTGATGGACGAGCCGTTCGGGGCGATCGACCCGATCAGCCGCGCCCGTCTCCAGGACGAGTTCCTGCGCCTGCAGGAGCAGGTGCGCAAGACGGTCGTGTTCGTGACCCACGACATCGATGAGGCGATCAAGATGGGGGACAGGATCGCGATCCTTCGGCAGGGCGGAGTGCTGGCGCAGTATGCGACCCCGGCCCAGATCCTCACCGAGCCGGCCGACGAGTTCGTGGCCGAGTTCGTGGGCGAGGACCGTGCGCTCAAGCGCCTGGGTCTGGCCACGCTGGCCGACATCGAGCTGCTCTCGCCCAACGGGCCGGCTCCCGGGCGGGCCCGGGTTCCGCTCAGCGCCACCGTGCGCGATGCGCTCTCGCGGCTGATCGCCGGCGGCGGCTCCCCGCTCACCGTCGTCGACGGCGAGGAGCGGGTGGCCGGGATCGTGACACTGGAGCTGCTCGGGGGCGTGCTCGGGGACGGCGCGCTCGGGGACGGCGCGCACGCCGACGGTGCGGCTGTCGCCGCGGAGCGCGAGTCATGACGGTCGTGTTCGCGGCCGCGCCGGTGATCCCCAACTTCGGCGGCGGCTCGGCGCAGTTCGCGTGCGAGCGGGCGAATCGTCTGTTCTGCCCCAACTGGGTGTCACGCAACTGGAGCACGGTTCTGTGGCCCGCGTTGCGCCAGCACGTCGAGCTGACCCTGATCGCGGTCGCGATCGGGTTCGTGCTCTCGACCGCGCTGGCGCTCACCGCCTATCGCCGCCACTGGCTCGAGCGCCCCGTCCTGATCGTCACCGCGGTCCTGTACACGATCCCGTCGCTGGCCCTGTTCGAGCTGCTCGAGCCGTTGCCCGGGTTCGGACTCAGTCGCACGACCGCGGAGGTGGCCCTCGTCTCCTACACGCTCCTGATCCTGTTCCGCAACACGCTGACCGGTCTGCGCGAGGTACCGGCCGACGTGCGCGACGCCGCCCGCGGGATGGGCATGAGCAACCGGCAGTCGCTGTTGCGCGTCGAGCTGCCGCTGGCCATGCCGGCGATCATCGCCGGGCTGCGGATCGCCACGGTGACCGTGATCTCGCTGGCCACGGTGGCCTCGCTGATCGATAACGAAGGTCTTGGAGCCCCGATCCTGTCCGCGATCTCCAACGAGGTCTTCAAGACCGAGCTGATCGTCGCCGGCGGCATGGCCGTGCTGCTCGCGCTGGTGGCGGACGGACTGCTCGTGCTCCTGCAACGGCGGCTCACCCCCTGGGCACGGGCGCGGGCGGTCTGAGCGTCGATGAACAACTTCATCGAGGCATTCCGCTTCATCGGCCGCGACGGGCAGGTGCCGGGCGCGCCGCCGCTGCCCACGCTCGTTCATCTGACGCTGGAGACGCTCAAGATCGCCGGCATCGCGATGGCGATCGCGATCGTGATCGCGATCCCGCTCGGCGTCTGGCTCGGTCACATCCACCGCGGGTCGTTCGTCGCGATCAACGTCGGCAACATCTGGCGGGCGCTGCCCAGCCTCGCAGTGCTGGCCATCGGCGTCGCCGTCCTGGGGATCGGCCTCGGCAACGTCCTGCTGGCGCTGTCCGTGCTGGCGGTTCCACCGATGGTCACCAATACCTACGTGGCGATCGACGGCGTCGACCGGGATCTCGTCGACGCCGCCCGCGGCATGGGGATGAGCGGCTGGGAGGTCCTGCGCAAGGTCGAGCTGCCGCTGGGGATCCCGCTGATCTTCGCCGGCATCCGCACCTCGGCCCTGTTCGTCGTCTCGACGACCACGATCAGCGCCCTCACGGGCTACAGCGGCAGCCTCGGTGACATCATCAACAACGAGACCAGCTATCACCTCTCGGGGGTGCTCGGCGCGGCCATCTGCATCGCCGCGCTGGCCCTCATCGTGGAGTTCGCGCTCGCCGGCGTGCAGCGGATGCTGACCCCACGCGGACTGAAGCTCGCCGGGCGCGAGGATGCGAGCTCGGCGCTCGTGCCGGTCGTCAGCGAGGGCACCTGAACCTTGATCGACCATCCACCCAGCAAACGAACAGGAGTCACGATGTATTCACCCAGATCGAAGGGCGTGATGGGCGCCGTCCTCGTCTTGGCGGCGGCGGTCTCCCTCGCCGCATGCGGCAGCTCCTCCTCGAGTTCGAGCTCGTCGAGCTCGAGTTCGACGGCGGCGACGACGAGCACCGGGGCGAGCTCGACGGCCGCGGCGACCAGCGGTCCCGGCGTCGGCAAGCCCGCCGTGACGATCGGCGACAAGAACTTCACCGAGGAGTACATCCTCGGCGCGCTGTATCAGCAGGCGCTGGCGGCGAAGGGCTACAAGGTCACGCTGAAGGGGAACATCGGCTCCTCCGAGATCACCTACAAGGCGCTCACCTCGGGGCAGATCGACATGTACCCGGAGTACACCGGCACGCTGCTGACCGCCGTCGCGGGCGTCACCACACCTCCGCACAGCGCGCAGGACGCATACAACCAGGCGCAGGCGTTCGCCCAGAAGAACGGCTACACGCTCCTGGCGCAGACGCCGTTCTACGATTCTGACGCGCTCGGCGTGCTGAAGCCCTACGCGCAGAAGAACAGCCTGAGCACGATCTCCGACCTGAAGAAGCTCGGCACGGCCGTCAAGCTCGGTGGGGCTCCGGAGTTCCAGACCCGGACCCAGGGCCTCGTCGGCCTCAAGCAGCAGTACGGGATCAACCCGACCTTCGTACCGCTGGCCATCGGGCTCACATATAAGGCGCTCGACAACGGCCAGGTCCAGGTCTCCGACGTGTTCACCACCGATCCGCAGCTGACGACC
The DNA here is from genome assembly GCA_963800815.1 of uncultured Solirubrobacteraceae bacterium. GTDB lineage: Bacteria > Actinomycetota > Thermoleophilia > Solirubrobacterales > Solirubrobacteraceae > Palsa-465. Next base: position 88,651 of record CAWDCP010000007.1, on the reverse strand, counting down.
GGCAAGTACGTGCTGCTCAGCGACCCCAACAAGGTGTTCGGATTCCAGAACGTGGCGCCGATCGTCAAGCAGAGCGTGGTCACGGCCGAAGGGCCGGCCTTCGCGCAGACGATCAACAAGGTGAGCGCGCTCCTCACGCTGCAGGCGATCCAGAAGATGAACGCCGCGGTCGCGCTCGACCAGCAGGCCCCGGCGACGGTCGCTCACCAGTTCCTGGCCGCCAACGGCCTCGCCTGAGGTGCGGCACATGCTCGGCCCCGGCCATCGCGCCCGGGGCCGAGCCGCGGCCGAGGACACGGCACCAGCGATGATCTAGTCCGTGATCGACTCGACCCCGTCTGAGCCGCGCAGCGCAACGGCTCCGTCGCGGCCGGCGGGCGGGCCGGGGCACACGCCGATCCCCCACAAGCACGAAGGCCTGAGCCTCCCGGGCGGACTCTCGGCGCTCAGTCTCGACGCGCTCTCGAGCGTCGCCTACGGACCCCAGGCGATGATGGCCGTGCTGGTCCTGGCCGGCACCAGCGCGCTGCGATTCACGCTGCCGCTGACCCTGGTGATCACGGCGATGCTGGTGCTGCTGGTGATCTCCTACACCCAGGTGATCGCTGCCCATCCCGATGGCGGCGGCGCCTACGCGGTGGCCAAGAGGGATCTCGGGCCCAAGACGAGCCTGCTGGCCGCGGCCTCGCTCGTCGTCGACTACGTGCTGACCGTGGCGGTCAGCCTGGCCGCCGGTGCGGCCAGCCTGGGGAGCGTGTTCCCGGCCCTTGCACACCACCTGTTGCTCGTATGCCTGATCGGGCTCGTGCTGTTGACCGCGGTCAACATGTTCGGGATCACCGAGTCGGCCAGGCTGCTGATGGGGCCGACGCTGCTGTTCATCGTGAGCGTGTTCGCCGTGATCATCATCAGCCCGTTCCATCCCCAACCGGTGGCGGTGATCGGCACCAAGCAGGCGTTCCCGGTCACCGAGACGCTCGGCATCCTGCTGTTGCTCAAGGCATTCGCGGCCGGGTGCTCGGCCGTCACCGGTGTCGAGGCGATCGCCAACGGTGTGCCGCAGTTCCGTAAGCCCCGCGTGCGGACCGCCCAACGGACCGAGGTCTCCCTCGGCGTGATGCTCGGGCTGATGCTGGTCGGGTTGGCGATCCTGATCAAGGTCCACCACGTCGAGCCGCGCGGCGGCGTGACCGTCCTCGCTCAGCTCACCGCCGGCGCGTTCGGCACCGGCTGGCCGTTCTACGTCTCCAACCTCGCGGTCACGGCCGTGCTGGCGCTCGCGGCCAACACCAGCTTCGGCGGACTCCCGGTGCTGATGAGCCTCCTGGCCAAGGACCACCGGCTGCCGCACCTCTTCTACCTGCGCGCCGAACGTCCCGTCTACCGACACGGGATCATCGTCCTGGCCGTCGCAGCGGGGCTGCTCCTGATCGCGGTCGGCGGCGTGACCGAGAAGCTCATCCCGCTGTTCACGATCGGCGTGTTCGTCGGCTTCACGATCAGCCAGGTCGGGCTCGTGCGGCACTGGCGCGCCGATCGCCCGCCGGGATGGCGCCGGCGCGCAGCCCTCAACGGCGCCGGCGCCGTGATGACGGCGGTCGCGGTGGTCGTGTTCGTCTCGACGAAGTTCCTGGAGGGGGCCTGGGTGGTGGTGATCGCGGTCCCGGTGATGATGTTCCTGTTTCACCGAACGGAGAACTACTACGCCGAAGTGGCGCGCGAGCTCCACCTCGGGCGCATCCCGCCGCCCCCGCAGCCCAAGCAGAGTGTCGTGATCGTCCCGACCTCGACCGTCAGCCTGCTCACCCAGCAGGTCCTGAGCACTGCGCTGTCGCTCGGCCAGCGCGTGGTGGCCGTCGCGGTCGCCTGCGACGAGGAGGAGCGGGGCAGGATCCTCGAGCACTGGGCCACGTGGGACCCGGGTGTCCCACTCGAGGTGCTCGTCAATCCGCAGCGCTCGCTCGTTCGCTCGGTCGTGAAGTACGTCGAGTCCCTGGCCGGCGAGGACGTGCTCATGGCCGTGCTGATCATCGAGATCGAGCCGCATAAGAAGCGCCACGAGATCCTGCACAACCAGCGCGGCGCCCTGCTCGCGGCGGTGCTCCGGTCCCGGACCGACGTGATCGTGGCCACGCAGCCGTTCCGGTTGCACGAATAGGGGCGCTCGCTTGGCTGTGGCCCAGGTGGCGACCCGCCGGCTGGTGCGCCCTACGCCGCCACCTTCGCCCGCGCCGCCCGAGCCCGAGCCCGCGATCCGCGCGATCCTCGGGTCCGTCGCGCGCGCCGGGGCGGCGGTGGTCCGAGGTGCTCGTCCTTGTCGGGGCGCAGGACGACGATCTCGCCGGGGGCGTTGGCGAGCAGCCAGGCGACGTCCTCGGGGTCGAAGCCGGCGCCGCCGTGCTGGGCGGCGGCGATGACGATCCGGTCGAAGCGCTCGTTGTCGATCGTCAGCCGCAGGGCGTGGCGGTAGGTGCGGCCGCGCTCGATCCGGGCGTCGACGGGAATGCCGAACTTCGTCGCGCGTTGCTCGATCGCCTCCTGAAGCGGGATCGCGATGGCCGACTGGCGGGGGAGGGGCGTGTCGAGCGGGAGGTGCAGCGAGACCCGGGCCAGGAACACGGGGACGAGGGTGGCGTCCTCGGCGGCGCACAGGCGCAGCGCGGCGTCGAGCGCCTGCTGGGAGAGCGCGTAGGCCACGAACGGGAACAGGATCCGGCGCCGGCCGCCGTTGGAGCTCGTCGATCGCGACGGTCGCCGTTGCCGGTAGCTGAGATGCACCCAGGCGAGCACGGCAAGCGCGACCACGAGCACGACGACGATCAGGATCAGTGGGAGTGTCATCCGTCTTCCTCCTTGGTCATCTGCGTGCGGTCGGCGACCATCCGCAGGTCGACGCCGGGCAGCAGCCCGAGCAGGCGGAACGGCAGCGCCGGCTCGATCAGCCGGCGCATGGCGTTGCGCGGCCTGGGGGTGCCCATCAGGATGTACGTTGTACCGCGCTCGATCGCCACGCGCTGGGTGGTGAGCGCGACGTCGTCGCCGTGCTCGACGAGGAGATGCGCGCCGAGGACGCTGGCCAGCCGACGCAGCGCGTCGATCTGCTCCTGCTCCTCCGGCTTGGGGTCGCCGTCGGTGACCCACAGCAGGTCGAGCTCGCCGCCGAGGCGTTGGGCCGAGCGCCAGGCCCGCCGCACGACGCGCTGGGACTCGGGCCGGGGCGTGATCAGCGCCAGCAGCCGCTCGCCGATCGCCTGCGGCGCCGCGGTGTCGATCAGGCGCTCCTCGCGCCCGCGGCCGGAGCTGCTCGACTCGGCCGGTATCCGCTTGGCCTCGACCTCCTCGGCGACCTGGCGCAGGGCCACCTCGCGCAGGGCCGAGAGGTTCTCGAGCTTGAAGAAGTTGTTCAGCGCCGCCTCGACGCGCTCGCCGGGGTAGACCTTGCCGGCCCGCAGTCGCTCGATCAGTGACTGCGGGGTGATGTCGATCAGGACGACATCGTCGGCCGACCCGAGTACGGCGTCGGGCACCGTCTCGCGCACGCGGATCCCCGTCAGCTCGGCGACCTGGTCGTTGAGGCTCTCGAGGTGCTGGACGTTGACCGTGGAGTAGACGTCGATCCCGGCCGCGAGTACGTCCTCGATGTCCTGATAGCGCTTCTGGTGCTCGACCCCGGGCGCGTTGGTGTGGGCCAGCTCGTCGATCAGCGCCAATCCCGGGGCGCGCCGCAGGAGCCCGGGCAGGTCCATCTCCTCGAGCGTCGACTCTCGGTACGCCACCCGCCGCCGGGGGACCATCTCGAGACCCGCCGCCTGGTCGACCGTGTCCTGGCGGTCGTGCGGCTCGAGGTAGCCGACGACGACGTCGCGACCCGCCTCCGCCTCCGCCTGCCCCTCCCGGAGCATGCTGTACGTCTTGCCGACCCCGGCGGCCATGCCGAGGAAGATCTTGTAGCGCCCGCGCCGACGGCCGCCGGGCACCGCGACGTCCGATGTGGGCGCCACGCTGGAGAGTGGGCTGATGCCTGAGTCGGTCACGAGGGGCATGATCGTGGGATTGGCCGGCGGCCGCCACCGCGTTCGCGGAAACCGTGCGATCCGGACCGCCGCGCCGTCCTCAGGCTCCGAGGAGGTTGTGGATGATCAGGTCGATCAGCTTGATCCCGATGAACGGAGCGATGATGCCGCCGAGGCCGTAGATCAGCAGGTTGCGCCTGAGCAGCGCGCTGGCGCCGATCGGCCGGTAGCTGACTCCTCTGAGCGCGATCGGGATCAGCAACGGGATCACGAGCGCGTTGAAGATGATCGCCGAGATCACGGCCGACTCGGGCGTGCCCAGGTTCATGATGTTGAGCACGTTGAGCGGGCCCTTGCCGCCGGGCGAGGTCGCCCACGTGGTGACGAAGATGGCCGGCAGGATCGCGAAATACTTGGCCACGTCGTTGGCGATCGAGAATGTGGTCAGCGCGCCGCGGGTGATCAGCAGCTGCTTGCCGACCTCGACGATCTCGATCAGCTTCGTCGGATTGGAGTCGAGGTCGACCATGTTGCCCGCCTCCCGTGCGGCCTGGGTGCCCGTGTTCATGGCCACGCCGACGTCGGCCTGGGCCAGCGCGGGAGCGTCATTGGTGCCGTCCCCGGTCATCGCGACGAGGCGGCCGGAGGCCTGCTGCTCCTTGATCAGGGCCAGCTTCGCCTCGGGCGTGGCCTCGGCCAGGAAGTCGTCGACCCCGGACTCCTCGGCGATCTTGGCCGCGGTGAGGCGGTTGTCGCCGGTGATCATGATCGTCCGGATGCCCATTGCGCGGAGCTGGTCGAAGCGCTGGCGCATCCCCTCCTTGATGGTGTCCTTGAGGTAGATGACGCCGAGCACCTGGGAGTCGCGGGCGACGGCCAGGGGCGTGCCGCCCTCGCGACCGATCCGGTCGAGCTCGGCCTGCAACTCCGCGGGGGGACGGCCGCCCTCGGCCGTGACCCACGCGATGACCGCGTCGCCGGCGCCCTTGCGGAGCTGGCTGCCGTCGAGGTCGACCCCGCTCATCCGCGTCTGGGCGGTGAAGGGCACGAACTCGGCGTGCAGAGCGTTCATGTCATGCTCGCGGATGCCGAACTTCTTCGCCAGCACGACGATGGAACGTCCTTCCGGGGTCTCGTCGGCGAGCGAGGAGAGCTGCGCGACCTCGGCCAGCTCGACCTCGGTCACGCCCGGCATGGGGATGAACTCGGAGGCGAGCCGGTTGCCGATCGTGATCGTGCCCGTCTTGTCGAGCAGCAGCACGTCGACGTCACCCGAGGCCTCGACGGCGCGTCCGGACAGGGCCAGCACGTTGCGGCGGACCATCCGGTCCATGCCGGCGATGCCGATCGCCGAGAGCAGCGCGCCGATCGTGGTCGGAATCAGCGCCACGAGCAGCGAGATCAGCGTCGTCTCGGAGATCGGCGTATGGGCAAAGAGACCGAACGGGCGCAGGGTGACGACGACGATCATGAAGATCAGGGTCAGCCCGGCGAGCAGAATGTTGAGCGCGATCTCGTTTGGGGTCTTGCGGCGCTCGGCGCCCTCGACCAGCGCGATCATGCGATCGAGGAACGAGTGACCGGGCTCCTGGGTGATCTCGACCACGATGTGGTCCGAGAGCACGCGCGTGCCGCCCGTGACGGCGCTGCGGTCACCGCCGGATTCGCGGATCACAGGCGCCGACTCGCCGGTGATGGCCGACTCGTCGACCGAGGCGATGCCCTCGATCACGGTGCCGTCGCCGGGGATCAACTCGCCGGCGTCGACGACCACGACGTCGCCCCTGGCCAGGTCCGAGGCGCGCTTGGTCGTGCCGTCTTGGAGCGTGGCGACCGTCTCCTGGCGCATCGCGCGCAGGGTGTCGGCCTGGGCCCGGCCCCGGCCCTCGGCGAACGCCTCGGCCATGTTGGCGAACACGACGGTGAGCCACAGCCAGATGGAGATCGTGAACGTGTACCACGAGGGCTCGTGGCCACCGCCGAGCGGCTTGCCGCCGAAGACCTGGATCAGCCACGTGACCGTGGTGATCACGGCACCGATCTCGACCACGAACATGACCGGGTTGCGGACCTGGACGCGAGGATCGAGCTTGACCAGGCTCTCGATCAGCGCGCGTTTGACGATGTCGCGCCGGAACAGCGATACGGCCTGGCGCTCGTGCGGAGCTGCCGGGGGAGTCGGGGCTTGGCTCACGGCACTCATCAGTGGCCTCCGGCGCTCAGGCGGTCGAGGGCGAGGTTCAGCTGCAGCACGTTGACGCCGGGCTCACCGGAGAACCCGAGGCCGCGGCCGTGCGTGTAGGTCGAGATCATCTGGTCGACCTGCGACAGCGACAGCTTGCGCACCGAGGCCACGCGATGGGCCTGGATGTCGGCGTTGGCCGTCGAGATATCCGGATCGATGCCCGATGCCGACGTGTTGGCGGCGTCGACCGGGACGGTGGCCGCGGTCAGGCTCGGGACATAGGGCTTCTCGAGCGCGATATAGGCCTGGATGTTGGCCGCAATCGCCTGCTCGGTGGCCGTGTTGTTCGGGCCCAGGTTCGAGAACGAGGTCGCGGCCGCGTTGTCCGGGGGGACGGTGGCCGAGGGACGGGTCTGGAAGTACTTGGGGTCCGGGTTGGTGACCGGGTTGCCGTTCTTGTCAACCTGCGGCTTGCCGTTCTTGACCACCTGTTCGGCGAAGTTCTGACCGATGATCTTGGACCCGACGAGCTTGCCGTTGACCTTGATCTGCTGACCGTTGGCATTGCCCGGGAACGCGACCTGGCTGACGCCGGTGATCACGAGCGGATAGAGGATGCCGAGCAGCAGCGTCAGGACGACGATGCCGATGGCGGAGGTTACGAGGTCTCGTTTCATGTCAGTAGAGGTGGGAGGTGAGCCCCTGCACGATCGGACCGAGCAGGAGGGCGGGGAAGAAGGTCAGGGCGCCGACGAGCACGATCACGCCGATCAGCAGGACCACGAACGTCGGGTTGTCGGTGCGCATCGTGCCCAGGCCGGCCGGGCTGATTCGCTTGCCGGCCAGGCTGCCGGCGACGGCGAGCGCGAACAGGATCGGCGCGAAGCGCGCGAACAGCATCACGAAGCCGCCGAGCAGATCCGCGAGCTTGATCCCGTGCGCGCCGAGGTTGCCCGGGTTGGGCTGGATGTAGCCGGTGTAGCCGGCGAACGCCGAGCCGTTGTTGTTGGCCTGTGAGAGGTACGCGTAGAACGTCTCCGAGAAGCCCTGCGGGCTGCCCTGCGCGGCGGCCGAGATCGACAGCGTGCGAGCTGAACGGCTTGCCGTGGCCAGCGCCGTGGCGAACAACGCCGCCAGCGGCGTGATCAGGATGCCGAGCGTGACGAGCTTGATCTCGCGCGCCTCGATCTTCTTGCCCAGGTACTCCGGCGTGCGGCCGACCATCAGGCCGCCGATGAACACCGCCAGCAGCACGTAGAGCAGGATCGAGTACAGGCCGGTGCCGACGCCGCCGAAGATGACCTCGCTGGCCGACAGGTTCGACATCGGGATCGCGCCGCCGATGCCGGTGAACGATTCGATTGCGCTGTTGACCGCCCCGCACGAGGTGACGGTCGTGACCACGTCGAACAGGGCCGAGCCGGCGATCCCGAAGCGCTGCTCCTTGCTCTCCATGTTGCCGCCACCCGAGCCGGCGATCACGCCCGTGTGCAGGCCGGCCGCGTGCTGGGCAGGGGAGCCGTGGGCCTCCGCGATGTAGGCCACGACGCACGCGCCGAGGAACATCACCATCATCGTCGTGTAGATCGCATAGCCCTGCCTGCGCTTGCCGGCCATCTTGCCGTAGCAGAAGACGATCGCGGCCGGGATGATCAGCACCAGCAGCATCTCGACGAGGTTCGAGAATCCGGACGGGTTCTCGAACGGATGCGCCGAGTTGACGTTGAAGAAGCCGCCACCGTTGGTGCCGAGCTCCTTGATGACCTCCTGCGAGGCCACGGGCCCCATGGCGATCGTGTTCGCGAGCCCGGTCGGGCCGTTGAAGCTCAGGTAGTGCGAGAAGTTCTGGATCGACCCCTGGAACACGAGCACCAGCGCGAACACAATCGAGATCGGCAGCAGTACCCACAGGATCGTGCGCACGAGGTCGTGCCAGAAATTGCCCAGGCTCTTGCCGCTTCGGCCGATGATGCCGCGGATCAGGGCGATCGCGACGCAGATGCCCACGCCGGCGGAGAGGAAGTTCTGCACCGTCAGCCCGGCCATCTGGCTGAAGTAGCTCATCGTCGTCTCGCCACCGTAGTACTGCCAGTTCGTGTTCGTCACGAACGACGAGGTGGTGTTGAAGGTCACGTCCCACGTGCCCGAATGGAACCCTTGGGGGTTCAGTCCCGTCCAGTTCCACAGCGTCTGTGTCCGCAAGATGAAATACAGCAACAGCCAGCCGGCGAGCGAGAAGATGATCACGCTCTTGGCGTACGCCTTCCAGTCCTGCCCCCGCGACGGGTCGACCCGCATCACCTTCAGAAGCAGCCGCTCGGGGCCGCGAAGTATCGGATCGAGGAACGTGCGCTCGCCGGTGTAGACGGCGGCCATGTAGCCACCGAGGGGAATCGCGAGCACGGTGAGGATGCCCGCGAAGCCGAAGATCGTCAGCCAGCCGAGAAACGTCATGGCGTCAGAACCTCTCCCCGCGCAGAAGCGCGTACAGCAGGTAGATGCAGACCAGGACCGACACGATCAGCCCGAACAGATCCGCCCAGCTCATGTGGCTGAACAGGAATGCGCCGAAGAGCGGGCTCATATCCGATCGATCCCGTAGATCAGCGCGTACAGGATCGCGAACATCACGAGCCCGAGGACGACGGCAAGAACATCGACTAAACCCATGCCCGCATGATCGGGGCGCCGTCGTCAAGTCGGCGTGTAGATCCAGCGCGCCGCCGTGCAGATCGTGTGAAGACGTCTACGATCCCGCTATGGAGCTCGTGGCGCTCGTCAAGCACGACTGCCCCACCTGCGATCAGCTCCTCCCGGCACTGACGGCGGCAGCCGAGCGCGGCGCTCCGCTGCGTATCCTCTCGCAGTCGGGTGGGCGCGACACGGCCGAGCAGGCGGCCCGCGTCGGAGTGCGTGCGGTGCCCGAGCTCGACGCCGACCTGGCCGTCTCCGAGCGGTTCGATCCCGACGCCGTCCCGGCGGTGATCCTGCTCGACGGAGGCGCCGAGACCGGCCGCGTTGAGGGCCTGCAGCGCGATCGCCTGGTCGCGCTGTTCGCCGCGGCGGGAGCGGCGATCGACGTCGCCGGACTGCCGGCACTCCGGCCCGGGTGCGCGTCGGCGACCCGAGATCCGGCGGTGGCGGGGGCGCTTGCGGCCCGCCGGGCCCGCGCCGAGGGCCGGATCCGCTCCCGCGTGCTGCGGATCGGCGGCCTCGAGGACCCGGTCGAGGCACTCCACGATCGCGGCCTCACCGATGGGCTCCCGGTGATTCCCCCCACCCCCGATCGCGTGGTGGCGATGCTTGAGCACACCTCCCGCGATCCCCAGGACGTGGTCGGCGTGCTGCCGCCCTACGGCGGCGGGGCCACGGTCGAGAAGGTCGCGGTGAACGCGGTCATGGCCGGGTGCGCGGGGCCTGAGCTGCCGATCGTGCTGGCGGCCGTGGAGGCGGTCTCCCGTGAGCCCTTCGCGCTGCACGGGCTGCTGGCGACGACGCATCCCTCCGCCCCCGTGATCGTGGTCTCGGGCCCGTACGCCGCGCAGGCCGGGATGCGGGCCGAGGTCAACGCCCTGGGCCAGGGCTGCCGGGCCACGCTCTGCACCGGTCGCGCGCTGCAGCTGACGGTGCGCAACGTGGGCGGCGGCCGGCCCGGAATCGAGGACCGCGCGACCCACGGGTCGCCGGCCAAGGTCGGGTTCTGCTTCGCCGAGCGCCTCGACGCGGGGGCGCCGTTCGCCGGCCTCGCCCACGACCGCGCGGGGCTCGGCGCCGATCAGACCGGGGTGACCGTGTTCGCCGGCGAGGCTCCACGGCTCGTGGCCGATCAGCTGGCCCGCGAGCCCGACCAGCTCGTGGCGTCGCTGGCCCAGGGCCTCGAGCAGGCGTTCAGCCCGCGCTACCGGCTCGGCTTCGACGCGATGCTCGTGCTCGGCCCTGAGCACGGCCGGGTCTTCCGCGAGGCGGGCTGGACTCGGTCCGAGCTCCAGCAGGCGCTGCATCTCGCGTCGCACCGGCCGGCGGGCGAGCTCGTACGCGGCGCCGGCGGCATCGCCGAGGGCCTCGACCCGGCGTGGGTCACCGACCCGGCCTTCCCGGTGGCCAAGTTCGCCGCGCCCGACCGGATCCTGATCGCCTACGCGGGCGGCGACGCCGGCCTGTTCTCGATGGTGATCGGAGGCTGGGCATCGGGAGAGATCGGCTCCGCGCCCCAGACCGCCGTCGTCGAGCCCTGGCGCTGACCGGGCCAGGGTAGGATCGGCCCGTGGACTACATCGAGGTGCTCGACCCGACCGCCGAGCGCGACGCGGTCGTGCGGCCGCTGGCCGAGCGGGGCCGCCCGATCCGGCGGATCACCCTGCTCGACATCCGCAAGCCGCGCGGCGACGTGTTCCTGGACGAGCTCGAGGCGCTGCTGCGCGCCGAGTCGCTCGACGTGTGGCGCACGGCCAAGCCGACGTTCACCAAGCCCGCGCCCGCCGACCTGCGGCGCGAGATCGCCGAGACCTGCGACGCGGTGATCGAGGCGCTGGCCGACTGAGGCTCCTGTGTGTCCTGCGGTCTGCAGGACGTGCTCGAGCTGGAGTCACTGGGAACGCCGGCGGTGCTGGTCGCCTCTGACGCGTTCGCGCAGGCGGCGGCCCGCCAGACCGAGCTGCTGGGCGCCCCCGATCTCCGCTACCGGCTGGTCGCCCACCCGATCCAGGACCGCACCGACGACGAGCTCCGCGCGCTCGCGCGCGGCGTGGCCCGCGAGCTGCTCGACGCACTCACGACGTAGTCCCGATCAGTCCGGCCGCCGCGGGCCGATCAGTCCGGCCGCCGCGGGATCCGGCGCCGGCGCGGAAGCCGTCGCGACTGCGGCTGCTCCGGCGGCCGCGCGCGGTGGGGCGTCCGGTTCGTGCCCGCCGCCGGGCTCGGCGGCCGGCCATCGTGGGCGGCGTCCTGCTCGAGCTCGCGCTCCCGGTCCTCGCTCACACCGATCTCGAAGAACACCAGGCTCGTCGCGAGCACCAGCCCGATCCCGATCAGCGCGGTGGCCAGCGCGCCCCCGAGCACCCCGGGCACGAGGGCGGCGCAGGCCAGCCCGGCGAGGACCAGGACCGCAGCGGCTCCGAACGCGAGCAGCCGGGATCGCCGCAGCACCGGCTCAGCCCGAGAAGCGGTAGCCGACCCCGGGGTCGGTCTTGATGAACCGGGGTCCGTCGGCGGGCTCGATCTTGCGGCGCAGGTTGGCGATGTGCGCGCGCAGGACCTGGGTGTCATCGCCGTATCCGGCTCCCCACACGGTGACGAGCAGGTCGCGGTGGGTCATCAGGCGTCCGCGATTGCGGATCAGCAGGCGCAGGAGGTCGAACTCGATCGGCGTCAGGTGGACTTCGCTGCCGCCGACCAGGACCGATCGCCGCGCGAGGTCGACTGCGAGCCCGTCGGACTCGATCACCGCCTCTTCGGGCTGGGGCGCGGTGCGACGCAGGTTGGCCTCGAGCCGCGCGACCAGCTCGCGCGGGCCGAACGGCTTGGTGATGTAGTCGTCCGCGCCGGCGGCGAGCGCCCGCACCTTCGCGTCCTCGTCGCCGACGGCGGAGAGCAGGATGATCGGCATGTCGCTCCACTCCCGCAGCCGCCGGCACAACTCCACGCCGTCGATATCGGGCAGCACCAGGTCGACGATCGCGGCATCCGGAGTCTGCACTGCGGCGAGGTCGAGCGCCTCCTCGGCGCTGTCGGCGGGGACCGCCTCGAACCCGGCGTCACGCAGGATCACCCGCAGCGCGCGGAGGATTTGGTGCTCGTCGTCGACCACCAGGATCCGGGGCTTCCCCGAGCTCATCGCGCCCCGTCCTGCGCCTCGGCGACGCCGTCCTGCGCGACCGGCAGGGACACCACGAAGCTCGTTCCCTGCCCGGGCAGCGACTCGACCGAGATCGAGCCGCCGTTGGCCTCGACGAACCCCTTGGCGATCGCCAGCCCGAGCCCGGAGCCGGTCCACGGACCCGATCCCTGCTGCGGACCGCGATAGAAGGGCTCGAAGATGCGCTCGCGCTCGGCCGGATTGATCCCGGGACCCTGATCGACGACCCGGACGACGACCCGCCGGTCCGTGCGGCGCGCGAGCACCGAGACGGGATGGCCGTTCGAGTAGCGGCGCGCGTTCTCGAGCAGGTTCGCGAACGCGCGCTCGAGCTGCGCCGCGTCGGCGCGCACCGCCGGTACGTCGGGATCGATCGTGACCCGGATCTGAGCGGCGCGATCGGTCAGTCCCTCCTGCGCGGCAATCACGACGTCCTCGATCGAGATCCAGTCGGTCCGCGGCGCCGCGCCCCCGGCCTGCAACCGGGAGAGATCGAGCAGCTTGTCGACGAGCGTGGCCAGGCGCGCGCCTTCGTCGACGACGGTGCTGCTCAGCTCACGGCGCTCCTCGGCGCTCAGGGAATCGGTTCCAAGCGCGTGTCCGGCCGCGACGATCGAGGTCAGCGGCGTGCGCAGATCGTGGGAGACAGCACGCAGCAGCGCCGTCTTGACGTCGTCGCTGCGCCGCAGTGAGGCGGTCTCGACCGCCTCGGCCTGCATCGCGTCACGCCGCAGCGCGATCGCGATCAGCGCCTCGAGCGTCGGCACGACCTGGCGCTTGAGGCGCGCCGCGGTCTCGCCCGGGAGCCCCTGGGGGACCAGCAGCGTGGCGATCTGGGTTCCGTCCCCGGCCCTCAGGGGCAGGGCCCGGCGGCGCTCGTCGCCGGCGGCGATCCGCAGCTCGATCGTGGCCGAGTGCAGCGCCAGCGTCTCGGCCACACGGCGGCCGGCCGCGCCCAGCGCCGCGCGGGTGTCGGTGCCCGACAGGAGGTCGCGCGCCAGCTCGGCGGCCAGATCGGCCTCCATCCGACGGCGCTCGGCCTCGGCGGCACGGCTGCGGGCGAGCTCGGCCGTCGTGCTCACCACCACGGCGACGGTCACGAAGGCCGCCAGCGCGACCCAGTTGCGGCTGTCGGCGATTGTGAAGCGGCCGACCGGAGGGATGTGAAACCAGTTGAAGGCGGCCGCGCTCAGGAGCGAGGTGAACAACCCCAGCACGAGCCCCCAATAGGCCGAGACGAGCAGCACGGCGGGGAGGTACACGACGCTCAGCGAGACCGCGGGGGCCAGTCTCTTCAGCGGGTAGATGAGCGCGGTCGCGACCGCGACTGCGATCGCCGCCACGATCACGCCGGCCAGCGGACTCGGCCGGCTGCCGACGAGCCGACCCGGTGCCGTGCGCGTGGTCATCGGCGGAGCGTACGCCGCCATGACCCGGCGGGCGGCCGCGAAGCGCGCCGGTCCGGCCGATCCGGTGATCACTACGGCAGCCCGGTGGGGAACCAGCCGTCGGCCGGCCCGGGCGCGAGCGCGTCGGCGATCTCCCACAGCGCGTCGGCCAGCGCCACCGGTGCGTCGCGATGATAGAGCGGGCCGGCCCCGTCGGTGAGCAGCTGCAGCGCCCGGGCCGCGCCCTCGGCGCTGACCGGGAGCGGGCCCTCGAGCCGGTCGGCGAGCCCGAGCATGGTGGACCGAACCGTCGCCGTCGTGTCGCGGCGGATCGGCACCGCCGACCCGAACGGCACTCGCGGCGATTCTGCCTCGCACACGGCGCTGCGCAGCGACCGAGCGATCCGGCGCCGCTTGCGGTCCTCGATCAGCTGTGCCGCTCGAAGCTCGAGCGCTGGGGAGAGACGCGGATCGACGCCGCGGGCCAGCTCGTGATCGAGCCCGTGGCGACGGAGCGCGACGCTGAGGCGCAGGCGGCGGCCGGCGGCCGGCGGAGGCACCGATCGGTCCGATGTCCGGCCGCGGAACGTGGGGACGCTCAGGGGATTCATGCCGGTCTCCGTGCAGTCGAGGTGTGGGGCAGCCACCACGCTAGGCGGCGGTCGTCAAGCTCGTGTGGAGATCACCGCGCCGGGTATCAAGATTTCGTCAACGCCCCCCGCGGGAAGGACTCCGCGCGGGCGGGGCGAAACGCTGTCCATGCTGCTCAGACACCGGCCCCCGGGCATCGACCCGCGGCCCGCAAACACCACGAAGGGCTTCGAGCACCTCAAGGACGAGTGGATCTCCGTTCTCCGTTGGCTCGATGCGAACCACGTCGAGCACGTCCTCGTCGGCGCAGCGGCGCAGGCGATCCGGGGTCAGGCGGGCATCGACGGTCCCGTGTCGATCGTGCCCGCACCCTACGGACGCAACCTCGAGCGTCTCTCCAAGGCGCTCGGGTCCGCACACGCTCGGATGCGCGTCGACGGCGAGGCGGACACCTCCCCGGTCAAGATGACGGCCGAGAAGCTGGCGCGCGGTGCCTGGTGGACGCTGCGCTGTGGCGAGCATGACCTCGACATCGAGCCGCGCCCGGTGGGAGGCCCCCGGTATCAAGAGCTGCTCTACGAGGCCTCGCGCTTCGAGCTCGAGCCGGGCCTGCACGTCGAGGTCGCCTCGCCCGAGGACCTCGAGCACTTCGCCTACGTGCGCCGGACCGGGATGTCTCCGGAGATCCGCATCTCGCGCGCGTCCGACCGCGCCGAGGAGCCCGACGGGACACCGAAGGGCCCCGACCGGGCCCCGGAGCAGGCGCCCGAGCGGCGTCCGGGTCCGGACTGAGCCGGGCTTGAAACTCCTGGGCTAGTCTCGGCCCATGCCCAGACGCGCTGGCCTGGCGCTGCTCGGCGTGGGTGCCGGGATCGCGCTGCTGTTCATCACGTGGTACGTCTCGTTCCACGTCGGCGTCTTCGAGCGCGCCGACCAGAGCATCCTGAGCGGATTCTTCGATCTGCACCGTCCGCGGGTCGCCCCGATCGCAAGCTTCATCGCGCACCTGTGCAACCCGAAGCCCTACCTGTTTCTGGCCGCGGTGCCGGTGATCGTCGCCGTGCGCCGCGGCCGCCCTCAGGTCGCGATCGCCATCGTGGCGATCCTGTGCGGCGCCAACGTCACCACCGAGCTGCTGAAGCCGCTGCTCGCGCACCAGCGCCCGTCGCCGCTGCTCGCCGGCGTGCCGCAGATCGGCGCCGGGTCGTGGCCCAGTGGACACGCCACCGCCGCGATGACGCTCGCGCTCTGCTCGGTGCTCGCCGCGCCCGCCCGCCGTCGCCCGATCGTGGCCGTCGTGGGAGCCGTCTTCGCGGTCGCCGTCAGCTACTCGTTCCTCACGCTCGGGTGGCACTACCCGAGTGACGTGTTCGGCGGCTTCCTGGTCGCCGCGACATGGACCCTGCTCGGTGTCGCCGCCGTCTTCACCGCCAACGCGCGGATCCCCGTCCGCGCCCCCGGATCCGGCAGCCGCCTATCGCTGCGCGAGGCGCTCGGTCCGCCTGCCATCGCACTCGTGGGCGCGCTCGGACTCATCGCACTCGTGGCGATCGCCCGACCGCACGAGGTGGTCAGCTGGACCCGCGCTCACACCGCGTTCATGGTTGGCGCGGCGGCCATCGGCGCGCTCAGCCTGACGTTGGCCACCGGGATCATGCTGGCCCTCCGGCGATACTGAAGCACCAACTAGGTGGAAAAGTAGTTGATCGGAAACTGGACGGATGTTGGATCGCGGGCGGGTTCCGGGTGCCGATATGGAGAGTGCGAGGGCGTCGCACGGCGCCAACGAAGTCTGGGAACAGGAATGAGTGGAGTGATCATGACCCGGAGTGGCCACGGCGAACATCGTGCGTGCGCCGAGGTCGGCACAGGACGGAAGGTCGGCTAAAGCCAACTGGAGTTGGCCGCGATGCCTGACCAGACCCCTGACACCGCCCCCCCGCGCATAGTGCCCGTGCCACGCGGGTTCATCGTCTACGCCTCGGTGACCCTCGCGGCGGCCCTGGTGCTCCTCGGGCTCGCCTGGGTGGCCCCGTGGGAGATCACGAACCAGGCCCGCTTCTGGACGTTGGCGCTGTTCGTGCTCCTCGGCGAGCTGCTGCCGATCCCGGTGCCGCGGCGCCACGGACTCGACAAGGTCACGATCTCGACCCCGTTCGCGTTCGCGATGCTGCTGTGCTTCGGCGCGGCGCCCGCGATGGTCGTCTATGCGGCCTGCTCGGTGATCGCCGACTGTCGCGAGCGCACGGCCCCCATCAAGGTCCTGTTCAACGCCGCCCAGTACGTGCTGACGATTGGCGCCGCCGCGGCGGTGATGGTCGTGGCCTCCGTGGATCCACCGGTGGCGATGTCGGCCGCCAACCTGCCGCTGATGCTCGTCGCCGGCGCCGCTCTGTTCGCGACCAACCACGTGCTCGCGGGCACCGGCGCCGCGTTGCTCGCCGACCTGCCGGTGCTCCAGTACCTGCGCGAGGACTTCGCCTTCCAGGCGTGGACCGCGGGGTGCCTGCTCTCGTTCACCCCGGCGCTGGTCGCGGCGGCGAACGCGAGCGTGGCCCTGATCCCTGTGTCCTTCGTCCCGCTGCTGGCCATCTACGCCGGCGGCCGGCAGGCTGCGGTCAACAGCCATCGCGCCTCCCACGACGCGCTCACCGAGCTCCCGAACCGCTCACTGCTGGCCGAGCGCCTGCGCTCGGCGCTGGTCGTGGCCGAGCGCGAGCAGACGATGGTCGCGGTGATGATCATCGATCTCGACGATTTCAAGGCGATCAACGACACGCTGGGGCACGAGTTCGGCGATGCCGTGCTGCAGCGGATCGCTCCGCGGCTCGAGGCCGCGATCGGACCGCATGCGACGCTCGCGCGTCTGGGTGGCGACGAGTTCGCGGTCGTGCTCGAGGGTCTGGACGACGAGGAGACGGCGACGGCGGGCGCCCAGCGAATGCTCGAGGCGCTCGAGGGCACCCTTGAGGTGGACACGCTCGCGCTGCAGATCGCCGCCAGCGTCGGGATCGCCTGCTTCCCGCAACACGGCCGCACCATGCACGAGCTGCTGCGCCACGCCGACGTCGCGCTGTACTGCGCCAAGGCCTCGGACATCGCCTACCAGATGTACGCGTTCGAGCACGACGACTACAGCCTCGACCGGCTCGCGCTCGCCGCGCAGCTCAGGCGGGGACTCGACCGCGGCGAGCTCGTCGTTCACTACCAGCCCAAGGTGCCGCTGCGCGGCGGCGGCATGCGCGGCGTCGAGGCGCTCGCCCGCTGGAACCACCCGCAGCTCGGCTTCATCGGCCCGGAGGGCTTCATCCCGCTGGCCGAGCAGACGGGCGTGATCAAGCTGCTTACCGATCGCGTCCTCGAAGCCTCGCTGCGGCAATGCGATCTGTGGCGGAAGGAGGGCATCGACCTGCGGGTGTCGGTCAACGTCTCCACGCGCAACCTGCTCGACCACGACCTGCCCACGACGATCCGCGGCCTGCTCGAGCGCTTCGGGCTTCCGGCCTCGGTGCTCCAGCTCGAGATCACCGAGAGCCGGATCGTCGCCGACCTCGGCCGCGCCCGAACCGTGCTCAACGAGCTGCGGGCGATGGGCGTCACGATCGCGATCGATGACTTCGGCACCGGCTTCTCGTCACTGTCGCAGCTGCAGCAGCTGCCGATCGACGAGATCAAGATCGATCGCTCCTTCGTGATGCGGATGGAGACCGACCGCAACGACGCCGTGCTCGTGCGGTCGATCATCGATCTCGGGCGCAACCTCGGCCTCCGCGTGACCGCCGAGGGCGTCGAGAGCGAGAGCATCAAGCGCAGCCTGTCGGAGCTCGGCTGCGACTTCGTCCAGGGCTTCCACATCGGCAGGCCGGTGGTGGCCGAGGAGTGCCGCCGCAGCTTCGAGGTGATCGAGCATCAGGTCGCGCCCCCCTTGGCCGCAGTGCGCCGGATCGAGACCGGCACGTGACTCAGGTGGCAGGCGCTGAGTCGGAGCGGTAGCGGCCGGGCTCCCAGAGCGGCTCCTCGCCGGCGTTGGCGCCGCGGCTGAGGATGAACAGCAGGTCCGAGAGTCGGTTCAGATAGCGCACCACCTCGGGGTTGCAGTCCTCGCCGCAGGCGACGGCCAGCCGCTCGGCCCGGCGGCAGACGGTGCGGCAGACATGCAGGCTCGCGGCGCCCGGCGTGCCACCCGGAAGCACGAACGATTTGAGCGGCGTGAGCGTGTTGTTGACCTCATCGCATCGTGCCTCGAGCCACGCGGTCTGCTGGGGGAGGACGCGCAGCCGCTTGCGCTCGGGATCGTTCGGGGCCGAGATATCGGCGCCGACGTCGAACAGGTCGTTCTGCACCCTCCGCAGCCACGGGACGTAGGCCTCCGGCATGGTCTCGATCGTGAGCGCGACACCGATCTGCGAGTTGAGCTCATCGACCGTCCCGTAGGCCTCGATCCGGGGATGGGTTTTGGTGACCCGGCTCATGTCGCCGAGATGGGTCTCGCCGGAATCCCCGAGCCGGGTGTAGATCCGCGTGAGGTTCACGGTCATGGGCCGGAGTCTACGAGCCCGGCGGTCACCGCACTCCCGTGCCCGGGCGGCCGCGGTACGATGCCGCCGTCAAAGGTCGGGGTGATGGGAAGCCGGTGCGAATCCGGCGTGGACCCGCCACTGTGATCGGGGACGCCGGCCGCAGGTACAGCCACTGGGTGACGCTGAGTCTCCTGGGAAGGCGCGGCAGGTAGGCCCGTCAGCCAGGAGACCAGCCTCCGACCACAAAGCCTGAGACCCTCGTGGAAAGGGGTGGCTTCCCATGCATCGCAGATCAATCCTGGCGCTGGCCGCAGCGACATCCGTCCTCGTCCTCGCCTGCTCCGCCGTCGCGCTCGGCGCCGGCACCAAGGTGACGGTGAGCATCGAGGGCCGCACGCACGCGCTGCTCGCCCCGACCGTGGTGCGGACGCACAGCGGCTCGGTCACCAAGGGCGGCGCGCCGGCCGGGGCCTGCCCCGCCACCAACGCGGCCGGCGCTCTCGATACGGCGACCCGTCACCGCTGGAGCGCGAAATACGAGGCCGGCTACGGCGACGACCTGGTCGAGTCGATCCTCAGTGACACCGAAACCGGCAAGGCCTACTACTGGGGCATCTGGATCGACAACCGCTACGCGAGCGCGGGCATCTGCGAGCTCAAGCTGCACGCCGGCGACCGGCTGTTGTTCGCCGTCGACTCGGTCGCCCGACACGAGCACCCGATCGCGGTGACCGGACCCCGCAGCGCGAAGACGGGCGTGTCGTTCACCGTGAAGGTCGTGTGGTACAGCGACGCCGGGGTCGCCCAGTCGCTCGCCCATGCCCGGGTGCACGGCTCCGGGGTCAGCGCCACGACCAACAGCCATGGAATCGCGACGATCACCGCCGCGCACGCGGGCACGCTCGCGCTGCAGGCCGACCGCAGCGGCTACATCCGCGCCACGCCGGTCAGCGTGCGCGTCACCGGCTGACGCAGATGCTCCGCAGGGCGCGCATCGCGCTCGCGACGCTGGCCACGGCCGGCGTCGCGGGCTGCGGGCTGGGACCGGGCAGGGGAACCTCGGACGTGACCGTCACGGTCACGCACGGATTCGGCACGGGCCCCGTCGCCTCGCTGACCGCGCATCAGGTGCCGGGGTCAGAGACCGTGATGCGGATGCTGCAGCGTTCGCTCAGGGTGACAACGCGCTACGGCGGCGGCTTCGTGCAGTCGATCAACGGCCTCTCCGGCGGCTCCGCGCACCGCGACTGGTTCTACTACGTCAACGGTGTGCAGGCCGCAGCCGGCGCCGCGACCACCGCGGTGCACGGCGGTGACCGGATCTGGTGGGACCTGCACGACTGGAGCGCGACCGAGAGCATCCCCGCGGTGGTCGGCTCCTACCCGGAGCCGTTCGTGCACGGCGTCGGCGGCAAGCGGCTGCCGGTGACGGTCGAGTGCGGCTCGGACGTCGGCCCCGCGTGCGACAAGGTGTCGGCCGCCCTGGCCGCGATCGGAGTCCCGGGGGCCCGGCAGTACATCGGCACCGGGTCGGGCCCCGACTCGCTCGGCGTGGTCGTCGGCACGTGGCGGGACCTCGACGGACAGGTCGCCTCGGCGCTGATCTCCAAGGGACCGTCGGCGAGCGGCGTGTACGCGCGATTCAGCAGCGCGGCCGGTGACTCCCTGCAGCTGCTCGACCCGCAGGGACGGGTCGTTCGCACGCTGGGTGCGGGCGCCGGCCTCATCGCCGCCACCGGCGACCCGCAATCGGAGCCGACGTGGCTGATCACGGGGACCGACACCGCGGGCGTGCTGGCGGCGGCGCAGGCATTGAGCGCCGCCCGGTTGCGCAACCACTTCGCGCTTGCCGTGCAGGGCGCCACCGGCATCCCCGTGCCGGTGCAGGGGGCGGGGGGATGAGCTACCGCCGGCTGGCCAGCCCGCTGCACGCGGCGCGCGCCGGGGCCGGCTGTGCCTACTGCCTGGCGCTGGCCTGGGCGGCGCTCCTGGCCGACCACCCGGTCGAGCTCGGGGCGGTCGCGGTCGCGATCACCGGGGCCGGGGTCGCCGCCGGCGTCGGGCGCGAGCTGCGCCGCGCCGCATTGTTCGCGGTCCCGCTGGCGGTGGCGATCATGGTCGTCAACGCGCTCGTGGCGCGCGACGGGCTGACGGTGCTCGTTCGGCTCGGTCAGTTGCCCGTGCTCGGGCACACCGACGTGACGCTCGAGGCAACGGTGTACGGCGCTGTGCTGGGCCTGCGCGCGATGGCCCTGATCCTGTGCGGTGCCGTGTACACGGCCGCGGTCGACCCGGACGAGGTCCTGAGGCTGTTCCGGCGGGTCTCGTTCCGCTCGGCGCTGACCGCGACGCTCGCCACGCGCATGGTGCCGGTGCTCGTGCGCGATGCCCGCAGGCTCGGGGATGCGCAGCGCTGCCGTCCCGGCCGTGCCCCCTCGCGGGTGGCCCTGATCCGCGCGGCGAGCGCGGGGGCGCTCGATCGTGCGCTCGACGTCGCCGCGGCACTCGAGGTCCGGGGGTACGGTTCGGCACGTCGGCCCCCGCGGGCCTCCCGTCCGTGGTCACGCCATGACGTCGCCTTCGCCGCCTCGGCGGCCGCGATCCTGATCCTCTCGATCGCGTCGCGCGCGGCCGGCCTCGCGCCCTTTCATGCCTATCCGTCGCTGTCTGCGCCGGCCGGTCCGGGTGTGCTCGGGCTCGCCGTCGCATTGATCGCCTGCGCGCTCGGCCCCTTCGCCGATCGGAGGGGGATCGGGCCGTGAGCGTGCTCCGCATCGAGCGGCTCAGCTACAGCTATCCCGGGGCGGCGCGACCCGCTCTGCGCGACGTGTCGCTGGAGCTGTCCGCGGGTGAGCTGGTGGTGCTGGCGGGCGCCTCCGGCTCGGGCAAGTCGACGCTGCTGCGGGCGATCAGCGGGCTGGTGCCGCACTTTCACGGCGGTGAGATCACCGGCCGGGTCCTCGTCGCCGGACTCGATACGCGGGCGCACGGCCCGGGTGAGCTCGCGTTCGCGGTCGGGACCCTGTTCCAGGACCCCGAGACCCAGGTCGTGATGGGGACCGTGCGCGCGGAGCTGGCCTTCCCGCTCGAGAACCGCGGCGAGAGCGCCCCGGCGATTGCCCGAGGCGTGGAGGAGACGGCGCTCGCCCTCGGCATCGGCCACCTGCTCGACCGCTCGACGAACGAGCTCTCCGGCGGCGAGCTGCAACGCGTCGCCCTCGGCGCCGCGCTCGCCGGGCGCCCCGCGCTGGTGGTGCTCGACGAGCCCACCTCGCAGCTCGACCCGGTCGCCGGCGACGAGCTGATCTCGTTACTGCGACGGCTCAACGAGGACGCGGACACGACGATCGTGCTCGCCGAGCATCGGCTCGAGCGCTGCCTGCCGGCCGCCGATCGGGTGATCGCGATGCTCGACGGCGAGATCGGATGCGACGCCGCCCCACCCGAGTTCCTGCGCTGGGCGGCGAGCGCCGCGCCCGAGCTCCAGACGCCCGGAGCACGCCTGCTGGCCGGCGTCGGGTTGCGCCCGGCGGTCGGTGTCAAGCCGGCCCGGGCCGCGCTGCGCGAGCTCGGCCTGCTGCCGTCCGCGCCGGAAGCCCCGCAGGCCGGAGAGGCGAGGAGGGGTGAGGCGCCCCCCGGCCGTCCTGCCCGCGGGCGCGGCCTGCGCCGGCGCGATCCCGGGCCGGCCCCGGCGCTGGCGCTGCGCGGCGTCTGGCATGAGCTGCCCGACGGTCCGGCCATCCTCCGCGCCTGTTCGCTGGAACTGGCCCCGGGAGAGCACGTGGCTCTGATGGGACGTAACGGCGCCGGCAAATCAACCCTGATGCGGCACGCGGCCGGGCTGATGCGCCCCACCCGCGGCAAGGTCCACAGCGCCGGCCGGGTCGCCCTGCTGCTGCAGAACCCGACCGACTACCTGATCCACGAGACCGTGGCCGCCGAGGCCTCGAGCCGCTCGCTGGCGACGGTCGGCCTGTCCGACCCGGCGTTCGGGCCGCGCAACCCGCGCGATCTCTCGGGCGGGGAGCGCCAGCGGCTGGCGTTGGCGATCGTCCTCGACGACCCCGACGACCCACCGGCGGTCGTCTGCCTGGACGAGCCCACGCGGGGGATGGACCGGCGGCGCAAGGGAGAGCTCGCCGGACTGCTCGCCGCGATGCCCGCGGCGGTGCTCGTGGCCACCCACGATCCCGAGTTCGTGGCCTCGTTCGCCGACCGCGTCGTGCTGCTCGCCGACGGCGCTTCGATCGCCGATGGACCGGTCGCCGAGATCCTGTCCGGCGGAACGTATTTCGCCACCGAGACGGCCCGCATCCTCGGGGGCGCCGGCGGGGCGCTGGCGCCCGAGCAGGGCATCGCCGTGCTCGACGCCGCGTTGCGCGCGGAGGTGATCGCCGGGTGAGCTGGCAGGTCGGAGCGTTCGCGGTGCTCGCCCTGGCGCTGGCCGGAGGGTTCGCCTGGTACGAGCGGGCCCGGCCGTCGGCGCGGCTCGTGGCACTGGTCGGCACCCTGGCCGCGTTCGCGGCGCTCGGCCGGATCGCCTTCGCCGCCCTGCCGAACGTGAAGCCGACGACGGACATCGTCCTGATCGCCGGGTATGCCCTTGGCGGCGCGCCCGGGTTCGTGGTTGGGGCGCTGGCGGGACTGACGTCGAACTTCTTCTTCGGGCAGGGCCCTTGGACGCCCTGGCAGATGGCGGCCTGGGGGCTGACCGGAATGCTCGGCGCCGGCCTGGCGATCGCGAGCGGGCGCCGCCTCGGCCGCTGGCCGCTGGCTCTGTCGTGCGCCGCCGCCGGGTTCGCCTTCGCCGCCGTGCAGGATGTTGGCGACTGGGTCACCTACAGCGACCACAGCGCTGCCGCGCTCGGGATCTACGTCGGGAAGGGGATCGGATTCGACTTCATCCACGCGGCCGGGTGTCTTGCCTTCGCGCTCGCGTTCGGCCCGGCCCTGGCCCGGGCACTGGCGCGCTTTGCGCTGCGGCTCGAGGTCACCTGGCACGATCCGCCGGTCCCCAGCGCCCGCGCCGGGATGCTGCCGGCGCTCGTGCTGGCGGTGATCCTGGCCCAGGGCGTCGGTCTCGGCGCCGCCGGCGACGCGCGGGCGGCGTCGGTCTCCGGGTACCTGCTGGCGGCGCAGAACGCCGACGGCGGCTTTGGGCCCGCGCCCGGGGCCGGCTCGACGGGGCTGGAAACGGGCTGGGCGGCGCTGGGACTGGCGGCCGGGGGCCACAACCCGCAGGAAGTCCGCAGCGGTGGTCACAGCGCACTCGACTACATCCGCGCCGCCGGTTGGGCCGGCGACGTGGGTGCGCTTGAGCGCACGATCCTCGTCGTCCGGGCGGCGGGCCTGCCGGCGACCAGCTTCGGCGGCCACGACCTGGTGGCCTCGCTGGAGAGCCAGATCCGGGGCGACGGCTCGGTCGCCGACCAGGTCAACCTGACCGCGTTCGCCGTGCTCGCGCTCCGCGCCGCCGGCATCGCGCCCGGCACGCGGACCCTGTCGTGGCTGGTCCATCAGCAGAACGCTGACGGCGGCTTCAGCTTCGCGACCGGCGGCAGCACGAGCGACGCCGATGACACCGGAGCAGCGCTCCAGGCGCTGGGCGGGTCCGGCGGCGCGGCGGCGCGGGCGCGCTCGCGGGCGGTGGCCTTCGTGCGTGCCCAGCAGGATGGCGACGGCGGCTTCTCGTCGCAGCCGGGCGGCGATTCGAACGCGCAATCGACTGCGTGGGCCGTTCAGGGTCTGCTCGCGGCGGGCGTCGACCCCAGCTCGCTGCACCGCGGCGGCGCGCCCTCGCCGCTGGAGTTCATCGGTTCGCTCGTCGCCTCCGACGGTCACGTCGCGTACTCCCGCAGCAGCGACCAGACGCCGGTCTGGGTCACCGGGGAGGCGGCAATGGCGCTCGCCGGCCGGCCGCTCCCGCTGGCTCCCGTGGCGGTGGCGCCGCCCACTCCCGCGGCACCGGTCCGCGCCCGGGCCGCTGCGGTCCGAGCCCCCGCGCACCGACACGCACGGCGTCGCGCGCCCCGTGCCCCGGTCGCCCGCCCGCGGACGACGAGGAGCGCAGCGATGCTGCAGCTCGCCGCGGACGCCGGGGTGGTGACGGCGCTCGTGCTCGCCCCGGTCGGGATCGGCTGACCCGGCCCACGCCCGCCTGAACGGGTCCGCGGGCGATCGATGACGGTCGCGGCCGGTGCCGATGGCGCAACGTCACCCGCGCGCATTGGATAGCCTCCGGCGCCGCATGAAGATCGGTGTCCCGAAAGAGACGGCTGGTGGGGAGCGTCGGGTGGCGTTGGTGCCTGATGTGGTGGGGAAGTTGGTGGGGCAGGGTTTGGAGGTGGTGGTGGAGCGGGGTGCGGGTGACGGCGCGTTGATTCCGGATGCGGCGTATGAGGAGGCGGGGGGGTCGTTGGCTGATGTGGGCGTGGTGTGGTCGGCGGATGTGGTGGTGAAGGTGGCGCCGCCGAGCGCTGGGGAGAGCGCGCGGTTGGGTTCGGGGAGTGTGTTGGTCGGGTTTTTGGCGCCGTTGTCGGGTGGTGGGGGTGTGCGGGCGATCGCGTCTTCGGGTGCGACGTCGTTTGCGATGGAGGCGGTTCCGCGGATCAGTCGTGCGCAGTCGATGGATGCGTTGTCGTCGCAGTCGAATGTGTCGGGGTATCGGGCGGCGTTGGTGGGGGCGCAGGAGTTGGGGCGGTTCTATCCGATGTTGATGACGGCGGCGGGGACGATTCGTCCGGCGACGGTGTTGGTGTTGGGGGCGGGGGTGGCGGGGTTGCAGGCGATCGCGACGGCGCGGCGTTTGGGTGCGGTGGTGCAGGGTTTTGATGTGCGTGCGGCGGTCAAGGAGCAGGTGGAGTCGTTGGGCGCGCATTTTTTGGAGTTCGATCTGGGTGGTGATCTGGAGGGCGCGGGGGGGTATGCGAAGGAGCTCACGGGTGAGCAGCAGGCGCGTCAGCAGGAGTTGATGGCGGAGGCGATCGGGAGGGTTGATGTGGTGATCACGACGGCGTTGGTGCCGGGTCGGCGGGCGCCGATTCTGGTCACTGAGGAGGCGGTCAGGCGGATGAAGCCGGGGTCGGTGATCGTTGATCTGGCCGGCGAGGCGGGCGGCAATTGTGAGCTGACCGAGCCGGGGGAGACGGTGCTTCGACACGGCGTGAAGATCGTCGCGCCGTTGAATCTTCCGAGCACGATGGCCGAGCACGCCTCGCAGTTGTACTCGCGCAACATCCAGTCGCTGCTGGAGCTGATGATCGATGAGGGCGCGCTGAAGCTCGATTTCGACGACGAGATCATCGCCGGCGCTTGCGTCACCCGCGGCGGCGAGATCGTCCACGCCGGCGCCAAGACCGCGGCCGGCGCTGGGTAGCGGGGGGTGGTACGGGTTGAGCATCGTGACTGATATCGCGATTTTGGTGTTGGCGGCGTTTGTGGGTTTCGAGGTGATCTCGAAGGTTCCGAATACGTTGCATACGCCGTTGATGTCGGGGACGAACGCGATTCATGGGATTGTGGTGTTGGGTGGGTTGTTGTTGATGCATTTGGCGAGTGGCTGGTTTGAGCATGTGTTGTTGGTGATTGCGGTGATGTTCGGGACGATCAATGTGATCGGCGGGTTTTTGGTCACGGATCGGATGTTGTCGATGTTCAAGCGCAAGCCGGAGCCGGTGCCTGAGGCGGCGGAGGGGGAGGCGGTCGGGGCGGGGAGTGATGGGAAGGGCGGGCCGGGGTGATGGTGGCGGCGGTCTTTTTGCACAGCCAGAATTTCATCGATTCGTTGTATATCGTGGCGTTCTCGCTGTTCATCTTTGGTTTGAGCCGGTTGACGGGTCCGAAGACGGCGGTGGTGGGGAACAAGATCGCGGCGGTCGGGATGGCGGTCGCGGTGGTGGCGACGTTGTTGGAGCCGGGTGTGTTGGATGGGTCGGCGCCGTGGTTTATCGCGTTGGGGGTGGGGTTGGGGACGGCGATCGGGATTCCGGCGGCGTTGAACGTGCGGATGACGGCGATGCCGCAGATGGTGGCGTTGTTCAATGGTGTGGGTGGTGGGGCGGTGGCGTTGATCGCGTGGGTGGAGTTCCGCCATCATTTCGGGGGGGATTTCCCGTTGCGGGTGGAGATCCCGTCGTTGTTCGCGGCGATTGTGGGGTCGGTGTCGTTCTGGGGGTCGAATATCGCGTTCGGGAAGTTGCAGGAGATCTTGCCGGGCCGGCCGATCAAGTTGCCGGGGCAGTCGCTGATCAATCTGGCGCTGTTGAGCGTTTGTGTGGTCTCGGCGATCATCCTGACGGCGGGGTCGCATTCGCAGGTGCTGTTCTTCTTCGGGATTCTGGTCGCGGCGGCGGTGTTGGGGAACATGGTGGTGTTGCCGATCGGTGGGGCGGATATGCCGGTGGTGATCTCGTTGTTGAACGCGTTCACGGGTCTGTCGGCGGCGGCGACGGGGATCGCGCTGAATAACACGGCGTTGATCGTGGCCGGGATGATCGTGGGGGCGTCGGGGTCGATCCTGACCAATCTGATGGCCAAGGCGATGAACCGGTCGGTGCCGGCGATCGTGGCGGGCGGGTTCGGTGGCGCGGTCGCGGCGCCGGTCGGGGCGGGGGGGGCGAACGGGGGGACGGTCCGCTCGACCAGCGCGCAGGACGTCGCGATCCAGTTGTCGTTCGCGCGGCTGGTGGTGATCGCTCCGGGGTACGGGATGGCGGTCGCGCAGGCCCAGCACGCGGTGCGTGAGCTCGAGCGCGCGCTGGAGGCCAAGGGCGTGGAGGTCAAGTACGCGATCCATCCCGTCGCCGGCCGGATGCCGGGGCACATGAACGTGCTCCTGGCCGAGGCCGACGTCCCGTATGACCTCCTGCGGGAGATGGACGACATCAACCCCGAGTTCTCCCGTACCGACGTGACCCTCGTGATCGGCGCCAACGACGTCACCAACCCCGCGGCCAAGAACGAGCCCGGCTCCCCGATCTACGGCATGCCGATCCTCGAAGTCGACAAATCCAAAGCCGTGATCGTCCTCAAACGCTCCATGGCCTCCGGCTTCGCCGGCATCGACAACCCCCTCTTCTACGACCCCAAAACCGAACTCCTCTTCGGCGACGCCAAAGCATCCGTCTCCGACATCACCAGCGAAGTCCAGGCGTTGTAGCGAGCAGGTGAACCGGCCGATAGACCGTTTCCAGGTCTGGCTGCGATCACACGAGCCGGTAGGCGCTTCCTCGTGGCCGTGAGTGCGGATAGAGTCGGCAATCCAGACGAAAGCGAGGAGCGACCCCATGGGCATGGACCCCAACCGGCTGAAGGCGATTCCCCTGTTCTCCGATCTCTCCGATGAGGAGGCGCGCCGCCTGGCCGCCTTCGCGACCGAGACCAGCGCCGCCGAGGGTCAGATCCTGATGAAGGAGGGCGACTACTCGACCGAGCTGATCGCGATCGAGGAGGGCACCGCCGACGTCCAGAAGGGGGGCCGCACGATCGCTTCGCTGAACGCCGGCGACCTGATCGGCGAGATCGGCCTGCTCAACCGCGAGCCGCGCAACGCCACCGTCATTACGACGTCGCCGATGCGCATGTTCAAGCTCACGCACTGGGAGATCCGCCGCATGTCCGACGAGACCGTGCACCGGATCGAGCAGATCGTTCAGGAGCGGCTCAGGGCCGGCGTCGCCGACCCCGCTCATCACGACTGAGCGGGCGGCCCAACACGTCTCCTACGACGCTCTCCGACGCCCTCTGACGCCGCCGCTGGGGGAGGGTCGCGCCGAGGTGGGCGTCGGCGCGTGATCCCGTATCCCTGCTCGTGAGAGTCCAATTGCGGCGCATTTTCCCGCAAATTGCGCGCTTTTGATCGGCGTTATGTCCCGAGCGGTCTGATACCGTGGCCGCTGCCGAGTCCCTGGGATAGTCGCCCTGGGGAACGGGGAACCCAATTCATTTGGGGCGAGTCCCGCGGTGATCCGTGGGAAGCGCTTGTGACCAAGCGCTAGCCCGTCAGCTAACCCCGTAGGCAGATCAAGCGCGATTTGCAAGTTCCGAACCCGCGGAGACCGCTGGCGTGCTCGCTTTCAGCAGGATTTGTCGCAGCAGCTTGTGCAAGGCCGACTCCAATCGGCCCGCGTCGCGAGCACGCGCCGAACGTCACCTGACGATGACCCAGATTCGTCGACTCGCGCTGCTGACAGCGCTGTGCCTGCTCGGACTCGTCTCGGTGGCCCAGGCCTCCACCGGCGGAGCCGCGATCGTGTCGCCGCAGGCACCGCGCGGCATCACCACGCCGGCCAAGGCGGCGAACGAGATCCCGTTCACGCGCACGCTCCGACGGGGCGAGAGCGGGGATGACGTCAAGACCCTCCAGACGTGGTTGACGGACATCGGCTATCCCGTCCCGCAGGTCGGCACGTTCGGACCGATGACCCAGGCGGCGGTGCGCGCCTTCCAGCGCGCGAATCACCTGACCCCGGCGAGCGGGGCGGTTGGCGTCCGGACCGCGACCGTGCTGTACGCGGCGCTCAAGAAGATCACCAAGAACGGGTCGGCGGTCTTCAGCACCACGGGCTCGGCGTCGAGCTCGTGGGTGTTCCCGCTGTATCCGAAGTCGCGGGTCCTGCCGCCGAGCGACTGGACGCTGGATCAGGGCGTCGACATCGGCACCATGAACAATGCGTGCGGCTCGCGGGTGGTCGAGGTGGCCGTCACCTCGGGCACGATCGTCGGCGAGGGGATCGACGGGTTCGGCCCCTACGCGCCGATCCTCAAGGTCGCCTCCGGCACCTACAAGGGTCGCTACATCTACTACGGCCACGCAGCGCCGGCGCTGGTGCCCGTGGGCGCCCACGTCACCGCCGGCCAGCCCATCGCCGAGCTCGGCTGCGGCATCGTCGGCATCTCGAGCGCTCCGCATATCGAGATCGGGATCAGCGACGTCGGCGGTCCCACCTGCTGCCCGGCGTACCAGGAGACCTCGCCCGAAATGGACAAGATCGTGCTCGGGCTGTACAAGCACGCTCGGTAGCCCCCGTGCACGCCTGGTAGCCCCCGGGCACGCCTGGTAGCCGCCGAGCACGCCTGGTAGCCCCCGAGCACGCCGCCTGACCCTGGCGGCCCGTACCCTGCGCGGAATGCTCTCGCGAGATCGTGCCATCGAGGCCCTGGCGCGCGACCCCTTCGACGTGGTCGTGATCGGTGGTGGCATCACCGGCGCCGGCGTGGCGCTCGACGCCGCCACGCGCGGCTACAGCGTGGCGCTGGTGGAGAAGGCCGACTTCGCCTCCGGCACGAGCAGCCGCTCCTCCAAGCTCGTCCACGGCGGTCTGCGCTACCTGCAGAACTTCGACCTCGGGCTGGTCCGGGAGGCGCTGCTCGAGCGGCGGCTGATGGTCAAGCTGGCGCCGCATCTGGTCACGCCGCTCAAGCTCGTGGTGCCCGCGTTCGAGGGGGCCCGCCCCGACCTGCTGGTCGGGATCGGCCTGAACATGTATGACGTGATGGCCACGCCCGGCCTGCGCGGACGGCGCAGCGCACGACGGGCCGCGCTCGAGGCCGGCGAGGCCCCCGATGCCGATTGGAGCCCCGAGCGCCACCGGGTGATCTCCGGCGAGGAAGTGGTGGAACTGCTCCCCGCGCTCGAATCCCGCAACCCTACGGGTGGATATCTGTTCTATGACTGTCAGACTGACGATTCGCGCTTGGTCCTGACCGTCCTCGGCGAGGCCGAGCGCTTCGGCGCCATCTGCGCCAACCGGCTCGAGTTCGTCGAGCTCGCCCAGGGGGACGGTCGGGCCGCGGGCGTGCATGTACGCGATGTGGAGACCGATGTGCAATTCACCGTGCAGGCCGAGAACGTCGTGAACGCCACCGGCGTGTGGGCAGACCGGATCCAGCCCGAGGAGCTGCACTCGGAGGCCGAGGTGCCGACGATCCGGCCCAGCCGCGGCAGCCACATCACGCTGCACCCGGCCGACCTGCCGCTCGTCGCCGGGGCGATCGTGCCCGCCGGAGAGGGTCGGTCGATCTTTGCGTTGCCCTGGCTCGGCCGCAGCCTGATCGGCACCACCGACAACAACTACGACGGCGACGTCGACCACGTCCGGCCGTCGGCGGACGATGTCGACTACCTGCTCGAGGCGACCAACGAGTTCTTCGGCACCACTCTCACCACCTCCGACCTGACCGGGGCCTACGCCGGCGTGCGGCCGCTCATCTCGAACGGCGACACCGGCAAGTCGGTCGACATCTCGCGGAAAGCGGAGCTGTATGAGACCTCGAGTGGCCTGATCACGATCACCGGCGGCAAGCTCACCACGTGGCGGCGGATGGCCAAGATGGC
Organism: uncultured Solirubrobacteraceae bacterium; assembly: GCA_963800815.1. Taxonomy (GTDB): domain Bacteria; phylum Actinomycetota; class Thermoleophilia; order Solirubrobacterales; family Solirubrobacteraceae; genus Palsa-465. The sequence goes on along the minus strand of CAWDCP010000007.1, from coordinate 57,766 downwards.
CGTCGACCGCCTCGTCGAGCGCGATGGGCGCCTCGCCCCGTGCCGCACGCACGAGATCCCGCTCGGGCAGGCCGTCGACCCCGACGGTCTCCAGCGCGTGGAGGGCGTGCGCGACGACGCCTATCCGGCGCTCGCCTCGCGCTACGGCTACGCCGCCCAGAAGGTTCTCCAGACCGCATCGGAGCGCGGCGAGCTCGCGCAACCGATCGTCGCCGGAATGCCCGACCTGCTCGCCGAGGCTCCCTTCTCGGCCCGCAACGAGCAGGCCCGCAGCGTGGCCGATGTGCTGCTGCGCCGAACGCGACTGGGGCTGCTGGCCGCTCGCGAGCTCTGTGAGCCGGGGGGCGAGGGACCGCTCCGTGTCGCCCGCGCGATGGCGCCGGAGCTCGGCTGGGACGAGCGGCGCGTCGCCACCGAGGTCGGACGTTTCCACCAGGAAGCCGCGGCCGAGGGCATCTGCGGACCGGTCGAGGGCAGCTAGCTGCGCCGGCTGCTCCCACTCACCGCCCTCGTGCTCGCCGTGGTTCTCTCGGCGGCGTCGGGCGCATCGGCCCAGGCGCCGGCGCTGCTCCCGAGCGCCGCCGTCGACGGTCCGAGCTCAGCGCTGAGCGGCCTCTCGGGGCTGTCGGTCTCCCGCGACGGCACCGGCGGCCTCGTGTACGCGAAGTCCATCGGCGGCGTCTCGCACGTGTTCGTCTCCCGCCTGGTCGGGGGCGCGTTCCTCGGTCCCGAGCAGGTCGACGCCTCGCTCAGCGGCGCCTCCTCACAGCCGGTGATCGCCGCCGGCGACAACGGACTGCTGCTGATCGCGTTCATCAACGGCGGCCAGCTGTACGCGGTCACGCGGCCCGACGCGTCGGCCGGCTACGGCGCACCGGTTCTGCTGGCCGCCGGGGCGAGCAATCCGGCGATCGCTCTGAGCATCCACGACAAGGGCTATCTGGCCTTCACCGTCGTCGGGGCAGCGGGGCACAACGTCAGAGCGGCGTACTGGGTGAACGGAACCTGGGCGCTCGAGTCCTCCCCGCTCGACGCCGCGCCGGGCAACGACGCCGGCACCGGCACCGGCGCTCCCCGGGTGGTGGCGGCCGGTGACGGCGTCGGGATCGTCGTCTGGGGCGAGGCCGGGCACATCTACACGCGCCGCGTGTGGGGGATCTCCCCGAGCGTCGTCTACGAGCAGGCCGATCCGCCGTCGCTCTCGGGCTGGAACGAGCTGTCGGCGAGCGCTCCGAGCATCGCCACCGGCGATGACTCCTCCTACGCCGACGTGGCCTTCCAGGAGGTGTTCGCCAACGGCTCGGCGCAGCAGTCCCGGGTCGTGATGCGCAAGCTGCGGGCCTCGCAGTACGACCCGATCAGCCCGCTCGCGCCGGATGGGCTCACGACCCCGGGCCCCGAAGGCGCGGTTGCGCCCCACGTCGCACTGAGCAAGGCCTACCAGGGTTTTCTCACCTCGGCGCGGGATGCCTCCAACAACGTCTGGGTGTCACGGCTGGGACGTGCCGGTCTGCCCCAGACCGTGACGCAGCTCAACAGTCTGTTCGATGCCTCGCCTCCATATGCCGTGCCGGCCACGACGGGTCAGTACCTGGGCCTCGTGGCCTGGCAGCACGACCCCGGCACAGGGGGCGCCCCGGACATCCGCGCGCGCTACTTCGACGGCACGAACTGGGGCCCGGAGCTGCTCGCCTCCTCGCCCGGGCTCGGACCCACCGACGCGGCCGCCGGACTGTTCGCCGGCGGGGACCGCTCCGGTGACGTGGCCGCCGCGTGGGTTCAGGGGGCCTCCGGCTCCGCCTCGATCGTCACGGCGTTGCTGTACGCCGCGCCCGGTTCCGTCGCGGCCGTCGCCGGGTCGCGATATTCGCGCACCACCACGCCGGTGTTCTCGTGGTCGCCGGCGCACGAGCAATGGGGCCCGATGCGCTACACCCTCAGCGTCGACGGCACCGCCGTGCTGCAGACCACACGCACCGCGGTGCGGGCCCCGACCCTGAGCCAGGGCCCCCACGTGTGGCTCCTCACCGCGACCAATCAGGCCGGACTCACCTCCCAGACGCGGCCCGTGAGCGTGTTCGTCGACAGCTACCGGCCTGCGGTCCAGCTGCGGCTCACCGGCTCGGAGCGCGCGAAGTCCGCGCTGCGGCTCACCCTGCGCTATTCCGACCAGCCGCCGGGGCTGCCCCTCGCCGATAGTTCCGGAATCGCGCTGGTGACCGTCAGCTGGGGCGACGGCAACAGCGCGACGATCCACCAGGGAGCCCTCCACACCTACGCTCGGCCCGGGCGCTACCGGCTCACGGTGACCGTTACCGATCGCGCCGGCAACCGCACGACCCTGTCCCGGGTGCTCCGCATCGCGGCCGGAAGGTGAGCCGACCGTCGTGACCGGGCCGGCGCGGAGCTTCGTGACCAGCGCCGGGACGCTCGAGCTGGGCGAGCGGCCGCTGCTGATGGGCATCGTCAACGCAACCCCGGACTCGTTCTCGGATGACGGCCTGCACCAGACCCTCGATGAGCGGGTCGCCCTGGCCCGCACGCTGCTCGAGTCCGGGGCGGAGATCATCGACATCGGCGGCGAGTCCGGCGTCACCAACATGCCGGCGGTCGATCCGGGCGAGGAGATCGCGCGCGTGGTGCCGCTGATCGAGCGGGTGAGCAGCGAGCTCGGAGCGCTCGTCTCCGTGGACACCTACAAGCCGCCGGTGGCCCGGGCCGCGATCGCGGCCGGCGCCGCGATCGTCAACGACGTCAGCGGGCTGCGCGACCCAGCGCTGGCGGACGTGTGCGCCGAGACCGGCGCCGGGCTGATCCTGATGCACACCCGGGCCGCGCCGAAGCAGAAGCTGCTCGACCCCTCGCTTGACGCGGGGATCGTCGCCGACGTCGAGTCGTTCCTGCGCGAGCGCATCGCCCTGGCGCTCGAGCGCGGCGTCCTGTTCGAGCAACTGATGCTCGACCCCGGCCCCGACTTCGCCAAGACACCCGCCCAGACCGTCGCCGTGCTGCGGGCCGTGGAGCGGCTGCACGCGCTCGAGCGCCCTGTGCTGCTCGCCGCCTCGCGCAAGGACTTCATCGGCGCGATCACCGCGCGCCCGCCCCGGGCCCGGCTCGCCGGGACGCTCGCCGCGCTGGCCTTCGGCGCCGATGCCGGGATCCACGTGTTCCGCGTCCACGACGTCGCCGACGCGGCCGACTTCCTCGCCGTCCGCTCCGTCCTGCGCGGCGAGCAGGAGATCGACAGCGGCGTGCGCCTCCCCGACCGCCTGCGCTGGCAACAGGGGTCCACGTCGGCGCACCCGGCTCAAGCTGGGGAGGGGGGCGGGCGATGACGCGGACACGATGCCGATGGGACGCCGCCCTTGGGCCCATGCGATCTCTGCGCTCGGGGGCCTGGGCCTGCTCCTCAGCCTCTGGCTGCCCTGGTACAGCTTCCAGATCCCGGCCGCCGTGCTCAATCAGGCTGAGCAGGCCGGCTCGCAGTTCGGCGCCCTCGGGCCGCTGATCCAGCAGGGCGCCGACCTCCTGCGCCGGCTCGGCCCCCAGCACCTCACCGCCTGGGACGTCTTCCACCAGATCGACGTCGCCCTGGCCCTCGCCGGCGTCGTCGCCGCCGGCCTCGCCGCGCTCGCCCTCACCGGTCGCGCCACCGGGGTCCCACCGGTGATCGCCGTCGCCGGCGCCATCGCCGCCAGCCTCATCCTCTACCGCCTCCTCAAGCCCCCCGGACCGAGCGAGATCCTGCACCCCGCCTGGGGTCTCTGGTTCGCCCTCGCCGGCGCCGGAGCGATCGTGGCGGGCGGTCTGTTGAGCCGGGCGCAGGCCGACGACGATGTGGTTTCCATCGCGACCTTCACCGCTGGCGAAGTGGGGGACAGGCCGACCGCGGGGTCGGTAGCGCCGCCGGGTGCGTAGGGGGTGGACGGGGGCGCCGGCGCAGGCCACCGCGAGAGGGTGGACGCGGGCGCCGGCGCCGGACACCGCGAGAGGGTGGACGCGGGCGCCGGCGCCGGCCACCGCGAGGGGGTGGGGCGGGTTGTGGCGGCGTGCCGGGTTGGCTCAAGGTGTCCAGCGCCGGCGCCCCCGGTCCACCTGCCCGGCTTTCGGCGTTGGCATAGCATGGCGGCCCGCGGTCCCGAGGGTGGGCAGATTTCGCTCAACCGACGAGCGTTATCTGCCCACCCTCCTGAATCTCCTGAGCCTCGCCGGTGTTCAGCGTCGGTGCCCCCGCCCGCGCGGACTCCAGCCGGACGAGCGAGTAGGGTGTTGGTATCGCTGACCGCTGGCTCAACGCGGTCGGGGCCTACCGATCTACCTACAGGAGGAACCGTAATGTCAGTACTGGATCGCGCCGCGCTCGACGAGAGCCCGCTCGCCGACCTACATACGATCGCGTCAGAGCTGTCGATCGACGGCTACCGGCGCTTGCGCCGCGCCGCACTGATCGACGCGATCATCGAGAAGCAGGGTGGCGAGCCCGCAGCTGAGTCGTCGACCACGGAGTCCGACGACTCCGCTCCCGAAGTGGCAGCCCCGAAGCGGACGCGGACCCGCCGGAGCCGGAGCGCCGCCACCGATACCGCCGATACCGCCGCCGCCGACAGCGCTGCCGCCGATACCGCCGGCAAGGCCGCCGCCGATACCGCCGGCAGCGCAGCCGCCGATACCGCCGGCAGCGCCGCCGGCGAGAGTCCCGAGGCGGCCGCGGAGGCGGTGGCCCAGGACAGCGGCGACGAGGACGAATCCGATGAGGATCAGGCCCCGCGCCGCCGTCGCGGACGTCGCGGCGGGCGGACCCGGGCCGGCGGACGCGACGAGGGTCAGGAGCCCGAGGCTCGCGAGGAGCCGGCCGAGGAGGAGTCCTCGCCGGACGAGGAGGAGCAAACGGTCGAGGGCGTGGTCGAGCTGCTGCCGAACGGCTCCGGGTTCCTGCGCGTGAGCCCCCCCGAGCCCTCGGACGACGACGTGTACATCTCGGCGGCGCAGGTCAAGCGGTGCGAGCTCGTCGCGGGCGACCGGATCTCCGGACCCCGGCGCGCGCCGCGACGCTCGGAGCGGTTCCCGTCGATGATCCGCATCGACACGATCAACGATCGCCCCGCGTCCGAGATCGCCGAGGGGACGCGCTTCGACGACCTCCCGGCGGCGTTCCCGTCCGAGCGCATCCGGCTCGGCTCCGAGGACCCGACGATCAAGGCGATCGAGTGGCTGACCCCGTTCGGCAAGGGCTCGCGTGTCAGCATCGTCGGCGGAGCGAGGGCCGGCAAGACCGAGGCCTTGGCGCGCCTCGCTCAGGCGCTCTCCGGCGTCGAGGGTCTGCAGCTGTCGATCGCGCTCGCCGGCGTGCGCCCGGAAGAGGTGTCCGAGTGGACCCGGGGCCCGTTGGAGCCGGCCGCACACGCCAGTTTCGCCGCCTCGGCCGACGCGCAGGCGGGCGCGGTCGAGCGCGTGATCGACCAGGCGCGGCGGATCGCCGCACGCGGCGCCGACGCCGTGGTCCTGATCGACACGCTCGATGGGCTGCACCCATCGGCGGCCCGCAAGGCTCTGGCCGCGGCGCGCAACATCGTCGACGGTGGCTCGCTGACGGTGATTGCGACGGGCTCGGAGCCGATCGGCGGCGAGACCACCGTGATCACGCTCGATGCCGCGCTGGCGAGCACGGGCCGGTTCCCGGCCCTCGACCTCGCTGAGAGCGGCACGATCCGCCCCGAGCTGCTGGTCGGCGAGGCCGGTGCCGAGGCGATCGCCCGGGCCCGCGCGGAAGCGCTCGACGGTTAGGGAACCGCCTCAATAGGCGCGGCACCGGGCCCGTTAGGGAACCGCCTCAATAGGCGCGGCACCGGGCCCGGTGCCGCGGAACGGCCTTGTAGGAGGGCTGCTGCCCGCGGTTCCAGAGCCAACGGTCGACGTCGGCCGCGCACGCCGCCGGCTGCGCGGCGACGATCAGCTCGACCGCGTGCAGCGCGCACGCCCGGATCTCCACCTCCTCCGGTGATCCGTGGACGAGCAGATCTCCGCGCTCGATCCGCTCGACCAGCCCGGGCTCGAAGCCCAGCACGCCGTCGAGCCTCAGCACGTGGGGAACGAGGTTGTCGGCGAACATCGTCAGCCGGTTGAGATCGGTGAACGGCGCGACGCCCGCCCGCGCCAGGTCAGCGGCGGTGATCTGGGCCCGCTTCAGGAACGGCACACGCAGGCCGTCGTACTCCGAGACGTCGCCAAAGCAGTCCCAGTGCCGGAGGTGCTCGACCAGCGCCACCGCCGAGCCGCCCGCGGCCTCGGCCGCAGCCGCGAAGCGACCCCCGTGCTCAGCCGCGATCCGGTCGCCGAGATCGCGCAGCGAGAGGGCGAACAGGCCCATCAGCTCGTGATCGGGGTCCTGGCCCAGCACGGTGGCCAGCTCGGCCGGCTCGATCCCGGTGAGTTCGTCGGCGCTCCACGGCCCGCGCTGCTCGAAGCGCTCGCGCAGGCCCGTGGCGACGGTCCCGTAGCCCGAGCGCCCGCCGCGCTTGCGCAGGGTGGGGAACCACCCGGAGCCGAAGTTGATCGCGTCGAGCGTGAGCCAGAACGCCGACGGGACCTCGGGCGAGGAGCGCGGCAGGTGCGCAGCCGGACCGGGATCCGCGTCCGGCACCGGGGCCATGTCCAGCGGCAGGCTCGCCGCGTAGGCGGGCACGGCCTCGGTGATCACGTGGACGTGGCGGGCGCGCCCGGCGACGAGCCCGCAGGCGCTGCGGAGCTGTTCGAGGATGTCGCTCACGGGCCCCAGCATGACCGACTGCGGCGCGAAGCTCGGCATCACGACACCAGCAGGACGACCACCGGGGCAGCTACCGTTGTGGGTCGACCAATGACACAACTGGCCGACGACATCGAGACCCTGCTCGAAGGCCTCAACGAGCCGCAGCGACAGGCTGTCACCCACGGTGACGGACCGCTGCTGATCCTCGCGGGGGCCGGATCTGGGAAGACCCGGGTGCTGACGCACCGGATCGCTCATCTCGTGGCCACCGACGCGGCCCGGCCGAACGAGATCCTGGCGATCACGTTCACGAACAAGGCGGCCGGGGAGATGCGCGACCGGGCCGAGCTGCTGGTCGGCCGCCGCGTGCGCGCGATGTGGGTGATGACCTTCCATGCCGCCTGCGCGCGAATGCTCCGCGCCGACGCGCATCGGCTTGGCTACACGCGCCAGTTCACGATCTACGACCAGGCCGACGCGCGGCGGCTGATCAAGCGCTGCCTGGACGAGCTCGGGATCGATCCCAAGCGGTTCACCCCCGGGGCCATCCACTCCCAGATCTCCGACGCCAAGAATCGACTCCGCGACGCCGACGACTACGGCCGCATGGTCGGCTCCTTCTTCGAGCAGACGGTCGCCGACGTGTACCGGACCTACGAGCGCGAGCTGCACCGCATGAACGCGATGGACTTCGACGACCTGCTCGTGCGTGCGGTCAACGTGCTGGAGCTGTTCCCCGAGGTGCGCGAGCGCTACGCCGGTGGCTTCCGGCACGTCCTCGTCGACGAGTACCAGGACACCAACCATGCCCAGTACCGGTGGCTGCAGCTGGTCACCGGCGAGCACCGGAACCTGATGGTCGTGGGCGACGACGCGCAGTCGGTGTACGGCTTCCGCGGCGCCGACATCCGCAACATCCTCGACTTCGAGGACACGTTCCCCGACGCCTGCGTGATCAAGCTCGAGCAGAACTACCGCTCGACCCAGACGATCCTCGACGCCGCCAACGCGGTCATCCGGAACAACCGGGCCCAGAAGCCGAAGTCGCTGTGGACCGAGCTCGGTCAGGGCGACCCGATCAAGGTCCGCGAGCTCGAGGACGAGCACGCCGAGGCCAGGTTCGTCACCGGCGAGATCCAGCGGCTCATCGACGAGGGGGTGTCGCGGGCGGAGATCGCGGTCTTCTACCGCACCAATGCCCAGTCGCGGGTGGTCGAGGACACGCTCGTCCGGGCCGAGATCGCCTACCAGGTGATCGGCGGCACCAAGTTCTACGAGCGCGCAGAGATCAAGGACGCGATCGCGTACCTGACCGCGCTGATCAACCCCCAGGACGCGGGGGCGTTCACCCGGATCGTCAACTCGCCGCGCCGCGGCATCGGTTCGACGTCGCTCTCGCGCGTGCTCGCGTTCGCCAACACGATGGGGGTCAGCATCTGGGAGGCGGCCTCCGAGCCCGAGCAGGTGCCGGGCCTCGGCGCGGCCGCAATCAAGGCGCTGCGGCGCTTCATGGGCACGATGCATGTGCTCCGGGAGCGGGCCGAGAGCGGCGCGCCGATTGCCGCGCTGCTGAAGGAGCTGCTGCGCGAGAGCGGTTACCTCGACGCGCTCGAGGCCGAGCGCACGATCGAGGCCCAGGGACGGATCGAGAACCTCGAGGAGCTGGTGAACGTCGCCGCCGAGTACGACGCCGCCGAGACGGAGTCCGATCAGGCCGGCACGCTGGGCGAGTTCCTCCAGCAGGTGGCGCTGGTCGCCGACGCCGACGATCGCACCGATGACGACGGCCTCGTCACGCTGATGACTTTGCACAACGCCAAGGGCCTCGAGTACCCGATCGTGTTCATGATCGGGTGCGAGGAGGGCGTGTTCCCGCATTCCCGGGCCCTTGACGAGGGCGGCCTGGAGGAGGAGCGGCGGCTCTGCTACGTCGGCATCACCCGCGCCGAGCGCGATCTCTATGTGACCTATGCCCGCACGCGGACCGTGTTCGGGGCCCGCAGCTACGGAGCGCCGAGCCGGTTCATCGGCGAGATCCCGCTCGAGCTCACCGATCGCGAGGCGCAACCGGCGCGCGGACTCGGTGCGATCCGTCCGCGGGCCACCTCGTGGTCGAGCGCCGCACCCGACCCGCACCAGCCGGCGCCGGCGCCGACGCCCGTCTTCCGGCTCGGCGAGGACGTCGTCCATGCGGCCTTCGGCGAAGGGGTGGTCACCGGAGTCGAGCCGGGCGGGATCGTGGTGATCCGGTTCAGCAAGGACCATTCCGAGCGCAAGCTCGTCGCGGATCTGGCCCCGATCTCGAGGCGGTAGCCGTGAGTGGCCGCCGTGGAACCAGAGGCCCCAGACCGTCTCGGTCGATCCTGATCCTCTAGCGTGCCGGACCATGGCGGCGAGGATCATCGATGGGCGGGCCGTGGCCGAGCGCGTCCGCGAGCAGGTCGCCCGCGAGGTGAAGGAGCTGACGCAGCGCACCGGGCGGCCGCCCGGCCTGGCCACGATCCTGGTCGGCGACGACCCGGCATCGGCGGTCTACGTCGCGAACAAGCGCAAGGCGTGTGCCGAGGTCGGCATCGCCGATCATCATCAGCATCTGCCGGCCGATGTCTCCCAGCACGATGTGGCCGAGCTCATCCAGCGCTGTAACGGGGACCCGGAGATCAGCGGGATCCTGCTCCAGCTGCCGGTGCCGGCCGGCCTGAACGGCCAGGACCTGACCGGCCTGATCGCGCCCGGCAAGGACGTCGACGGACTCACTCCGATCAGCGTCGGCCGGCTGGTCAGGGGCACGCCGGGGCTCCGGCCCTGCACTCCCGTCGGGGTGATCGAGCTGCTCGACGCCTACGAGGTGCCGCTCGAGGGCGCCGAGGCCGTGGTCGTCGGTCGCTCGGATCTGGTCGGCAAACCGGTGTCGTTCCTGCTGCTGCAACGCAACGCGACGGTCACGATCTGCCACTCGCGGACGCGGGACCTGCCCGCCGTGTGCTCGCGGGCCGACGTGCTCGTCGCCGCTGCCGGTATCCCGCGCCTGCTGGGCGCCGAGCACGTCAGGCCCGGCGCCGCCGTGATCGACGTCGGCGTCAACCGGTCCGACCAGGGACTGGTCGGTGATGTCGACTTCGACACCGCCGCGGAGCGCGCGAGCGTGATCACGCCCGTCCCCGGAGGGGTGGGCCCGATGACGATCGCGATGCTGCTGCGCAACACGCTCCTGGCGGCCCGCCTCGGGGAGCCGGCGGGCGCGGCGAGCACCACTGTTTAGGTGACCACCGACGCACCGACCGATGCACCGCCCGACGTCCCGGCCGCCCGGACCTCGCTGAGGCTGAGCGGCGAAGCGATCGCCGGCGTGAGCGCCGTGCTGCTGCTGATCCTGATGTTCGCGGCCAAGTGGTACGGGGTGGCCGGCGCCGGAGACGCGCTCGCGACGCGCTCGTCGCTGACCAGCTCCGAGAACGCATGGCAGGCGCTGACGCTGCTGCGGTGGCTGATGCTGATCACGATCCTGGTCGCGATCGGCGCGATGGTGCTGCGGATCACCCAGCGCGCCCACGGCAGGCCCAGCGACCTGAGCCCGATCGTGATGATTCTGGGCAGCATCACGGCGCTTCTGCTCGGCTACCGGGTGCTGATCAACCTGCCTTCGCCCGGGACCGTGCTGGACCAGAAGCTCGGGGCGTTCCTGGGCCTCCTGTGCGCTGTCGGCATCGCCTTTGGAGGCTATGAATCCCGGCGCCACGCAAGGAGGTTCGCCAGAACCGTCGTACAAAGGTCGAGAAGCTGAGCAGCCACCGGTCTTCCGGCCGATCGCTCGGTATGTTTGCCCACACATCGGGGCCGTTGCCGGCCCGATGTGTCAAGGCGCGCAGCCGCGAGCGCTGAATACGACCAGTATCAGCGCGAACTACAGATGGAGGAGTCGATGAATCTGGACAACGTCACCAGGGATGACTGGATTCTGGGAGGGATCGCGCTGTTCTTGGCGATCGATCTCCTGTTCCTGCCGTGGTTCGACATCTCGGTCGGGCCGATCTCGTTCACCTACACGGCCACGGGCTCACCGGATGGCTGGCTGGGCATCCTCGGTGTGCTGGCCTGCGTGGCGCTGATCGCCGACATCGCGATCGAGCGGTTCAGCGACACCGAGCTGCCGACGATCGGTGGTGACCGGGCCGGCACGCGCAAGATCCTCGCCATCGCCGCTGCGGGGTTCGTGGCGCTGAAGTTCCTGTTCCACATCCATTTCGACCTGTTCGGGATCGGCTTCTGGCTCGGCGCGATCGCCGCGATCGCGCTCGTCGCCGTGGTGACGCGGCCCCAGCTCGTGGCCACCGCCTAGCCCGAGGACGGAGCCGAGCCGGGATGGAGTTCCATGCATCGAGGCTGCGCAGCGGGGAGCTGATCGCCGGCGCCGGCGCTGTGCTGCTGTTCATCGTCATGTTCCTGAGCTGGTACGGGCTGAAGCTGAACACGGGCAGCCTCGGTACTTTCGCGCTCCCCAACGTCGGCTATGACGCCTGGGATGCGTTCAGCGTCATCGACCTGATCCTCCTCCTGACCGTGATCGTGGCGCTGGCGCTCGTCGTCAACTCAGGCGACGCGGCGCTCGCCCGCGATCCCGGTCAGCCTGAGCGTCGTGACCACGACGCTGGCCGGGCTCTCGGTGCTGCTGATCGTGTTCCGGCTGGTCGATCCGCCCAGCATCGTCGACGTCCCCGCCGCACTCGACGCGCATCTGGACCGCACGCTCGATATCGGCATCTACCTCGGGCTCATCGCCTCGCTCGGGATCCTGTACGGCGGCTACCGCTCGATGCGGGTCGAGGGACTGGCGCCCCAGGACGCCCGCGGTGAGATCGAGACGATCAAGCTGGGGGGCGCCTCCGGCTCGCCGCCGCCGCCGTCCGTCGGGCCTCCCGGCGCCGGCCCCGCCGCCTGACCCGGCCCTCGCCATCCACGCGGCCACGTATTTGACGCGCGCCTGGGCCCGCCGGGCCGCGTGTCACGACACTAGAATCCACGCCCATGCTCGACTCGGCCCAAGTTCTCCACGTGGCTCGTCTCGCGCGTCTGGAGTTCACGGACGTCGAGATCGAGAAGCTGGCCGGCGAGCTGTCGAAGGTGCTCGACCACATCGAGAAGATCTCCGAGCTCGACCTCGACGGGGTGAAGCCCACCTCGCACGTGGTCGACGTCGTCAACGCGCTCCGGCCCGACGACCCGGAGCCGTCACTGCCGCGCGAGGTGGCGCTGGCCTCGGCGCCCGACCCGGTCGACGGCGGCTTCGGGGTCCCCAGCCCGGGCGCCGCGTGAGCGAGCTGATCGACCTGAGCGCCGCGGAGGCGGCGAAGCTGACCCGTGCCGGCGAGCTCGATCGCGCCGAGCTGTTCGAGGCCTATCGGGCGCGGGCGGCCGCCAATGAGCTGAACGCGTTCACCTGGGTGGCCGACGCGGCGCCCGACGCTGACGGGACCACCGGCTCGCCGCTGGGCGGTGTCCCGCTCGCGGTCAAGGATCTGTTCTGCACAGAAGGGGTCCCGAGCCAGGCCGGCTCGCGGATCCTCGAGGGCTACCGGCCTCCGTACACCGCCACGGTCGTCGCGCAGCTGGTCGCCGCCGGCGCGCCGCTGCTCGGCAAGACCAATCAGGACGAGTTTGCGATGGGCTCCTCGAGTGAGAACTCGGCCTATGGCCCGGTGCTCAACCCGTGGGACCGCTCGCGCGTGCCGGGCGGGTCTTCGGGCGGGAGCGCCGCGGCCGTCGCGGCGGGGCTCGCGCCCTGGGCGATCGGCACCGACACGGGCGGATCGATCCGTCAGCCGGCCGCCCTGTGCGGCATCGTCGGCCTCAAGCCGACCTACGGCGCCTGCTCGCGTTTCGGGATGATCGCGTTCGCGTCCTCGCTGGACCAGGCCGGACCGCTGACCCGGGACGTCAGCGACGCCGCGCTCCTGCTGCGGCACATGATCGGCCATGACGCGCGGGACTCGACCTCGCTCCCGTTTCCCGGCGAGATCGCCGAGCCCGCCGCGGAGGACCTGCGCGGGATCCGCCTCGGCGTGCCCGAGGAGCTGGCCGGGGACGGCGTCGAGGCCGGTGTGCTCGAGAGCTTCCGGGCCACGCTCGCGCTGGCCGAGCGGCTCGGCGCCACAGTCGAGCCGTGCACGCTGCCGCACGCCCCGCACGCGCTGTCGGCGTACTACCTGATCGCCCCCGCCGAGGCCTCGGCCAACCTCGCCCGCTACGACGGCGTCCGCTACGGGCTGCGGGTCGACGCGCCGGACCTGGTCTCGATGTACACGCGCACCCGCTCGGCCGGCTTCGGGCCCGAGGTCAAGCGGCGAATCATGCTCGGAACCTACGCGCTCTCCAGCGGCTACTACGACGCCTACTACGGGACCGCGCAGAAGGTGCGCACGATGATCTCGCAGGACATCCGGGCGGCGTTCGAGCGCTTCGACTTCATCGTCACGCCGACGAGCCCGTGGACCGCGTTCGAGCTCGGCGCCAAGACGGCCGATCCGCTGGCGATGTACCTGAACGACTTCTGCACGGTGCCGATGTCGCTGGCCGGCATCCCGGCGATCTCGATCCCGTCGGGCCTCGGCGACGGGCTGCCGGTCGGCTTCCAGCTCGCCGGCCCGGCGTTCAGCGAGAGCCGGCTGCTCGATGCCGCGTTCGCGCTCGAGCAGGCGATCGGCTTCGACGGAAGCGCGGCGCGACGATGAGCGCCGACTACGAGCCGGTCATCGGCCTCGAGATCCACGTTCAGCTCGCCACGCGGACGAAGATGTTCTGCGGCTGTGAGCTGTCCTTCGGCGACCCGCCGAACACGCACACCTGCCCCGTCTGCCTGGGGCTGCCCGGGACGTTGCCGGTGCTCAACGCGCGCACGGTGCAGTTCGGCCTGCTGATCGGCCTCGCCCTCGGCTCGCAGATCGCCGAGCGCTCGCTCTTTCACCGCAAGAACTACTTCTATCCCGACCTGCCCAAGGGGTACCAGATCTCCCAATACGACGTGCCGCTGTGCTCCGGCGGCGGGCTCGGCGATGTGCGCATCCACCGCGTCCACCTCGAGGAGGACGCCGCCAAGCTCGTGCACGTGGGGGAGAGCGGCCGGATCCACGGCGCCGATCGGAGCGTCGTCGACTTCAACCGCGGCGGCACGCCGCTGGTCGAGATCGTCACCGAGCCCGACCTCACCTCGCCCGAGCAGGCACGCGAGTGGCTGACGCTGCTGCGCGCCACGCTCAAGCGCCTCGGAGTCTCGGACGTGAACATGGAGGAGGGCTCGCTGCGGTGCGACGCCAACGTGTCCGTGCGGCCGGTGGGGTCCGAGCAGCTCGGCACCAAGACCGAGCTCAAGAACATGAACTCGTTCCGCTACCTCGAGCGCGGGGTCAGGGCTGAGATCGAACGCCAGATCGGCCTGCTGCAGAGCGGCGAGCCGGTCGTGCAGGAAACGCTCCACTTCGATCCCGCGAGCGAGCGTCTCACGCCCCTGCGCTCCAAGGAGGAGGCGCACGACTACCGCTACTTCCCCGAGCCCGACCTGGTTCCTCTGGTGATCACCGGCGAGATGCGCGGGCTTGCCGAAGCCGAGCTGCCGGAGCTGCCGGCCGCCCGGGCCGAGCGCTTCGAGCGCGACCTCGGGCTGAGCGCCGAGCGGGCGCGCGAGCTGGCCTTCCGGACCGAGCTCGGCGACTACTACGAGCGGGCGCTGGCCGGCGATGGCCACGATCCCGTCGCGGTCGCCAATTGGATCCCGTTGCTGGTGGAGCGGATCGGCTCCGACGCCGATCCGGCTCAGTCCAAGGTGACCCCGGACGCGCTGGCCACGCTGGCCGGGATGGTCGCCGCCAGGGAGGTGGCCCGTGACGCCGCACGCGAGGTGCTCACGCAGCTCGTCGCCGAGGGCGGCGACCCGCGGGTGATCGTCGAGCAGCGCGGCCTCGGGTCGATCAGCGCCGACGACGGCGGCCTGGCCGAGATCATCGAACGGGCGATCGCCTCCGACCCCGCCGCCGCCGAGCAGGTGCGCCAGGGCAACATGCGCGCGGTCGGTCCGTTGGTCGGGTTCGTGATGAAGGAGACCAAGGGCCGCGCCGACGGCGGCGAGATCACCCGGCTGATCCGCGAGCGGGTCGGCAGCGGGTCGTGAGCTCAGGCCGGCGCCGGCGGCTACCGGCGCGCCGCGACGCGGCGCAGGGTCACGCCCGCGCCCAGCAGCAGCAGACCGGCCAGCAGCCGCGGGAGGACGTCGAAGCCGGTCAGCGGTAGCTGCGCGGCGGTGGAGGTTGTGGCAGCCGGGGTGGTCGCCGTCGTCGCGTTCGACGTGCTGTTCGGCGTGGTCGTGCTCGAGCCGGCGGCGGGGGTGGACGATGCTGCGGCCAGAACCACCACGGTGCCGTGCATGAACGGATGCAGCGTGCAGATGTAGGCGAACGTGCCCGCGGTCGTGAACGTGTGCGACGCGCTCTGACCCTTCTGCAGTGTGCCCGTGTCGAAGCTGTGGTCGCTGGCCGTCGCCGTGTGGGCCGTCGGTCCGTTGTTCGTCCACGTGATCGTGTCGCCGACGTGGATGGTGATCGTCGCCGGGGAGAACTGGAAGTCCGAGATCGTGTCGGCCGGATCGGATGACGTGTGGGCCAGCAGTCCCGCCCCGGCCGGTGCCGACCGAACGCCGGACCGTGCGGCGTGGCTCGCCGACCCCGCCCCGGGAGCGACCCGCACGTCGAGCGTCGCGGTCCGAGTCCCGGTCCCGGTGGTGATCCGGACCGTCACGCGCTGTATGCCCGGGGTGGCGTAGACACGCGCGACGCGCGCGAGCGCGCCCGTGTCGGTGGCGAAGCTCCCACTCCCGTCGAGATCCCAGCGGTAGTCGGTGGCGCCAACCGGCGGATTCTGGACCTCCAGCACGGCGCTCGCGCCGGCGCGCACCTCCTGGGGCGTGGTCACGATCACCGGCGCGGGATCCGCGGGCGCCGGCGGGATCGCGGCCGTGGCCGTGGTCGAGGTCGAAGCCGGGCGTGGAGGCGGAGCGACGGGCGTGGTCGCTGCCGCGGTCGGCGTCGTCGCTGTGGTGGCGGTCGTCCCGGGCGCCCGTACCGGGGCGGCGGCGGGCGCGGACGGCGCCTTGGCCTCGGCGAGCGAGACGGGAACGATCATCAGCACGAGTGCCGGCAGCAGGTGTGCCGGTCGGCAGCGGTGGAGCATCCGAGTCCTTTTGACGCCGTCGGGAAGGGAAATCTTCCCCGATCGGGGTCTACCATCTCATAACCACATGTCGTCAGGAGGCTCCAGGATGTCTCGACTGATCAGGATGGACCAGACGGGCCACACAACGGTGGCCGAGTGGACCGCGGAGGACGCCCCCGCAGTGGAGGCGGCGGTACAGGCGTTTCGCTCCGAGCTCGATCGCGGCTACTACGCCGTCGTCTCTCAGGGCGAGGGTCTGGCCGAGCAGGTGCGCGAGCTGCCGATCGGCGCCTCGCTGGTGATCCTCCGGCGCCCGATCGCCGGCGGGTGAGTTCGACCGCCGTGTCCGCCGACGCGATGGCCTCGTCCGCCGACGCGATGGCCTCGGCCGCCGACGCGATCGTTCTGTCGACCGACGCGTCCCTGGCGCCTGCGGACGGCCTGCCGGAGCTCGCGACCGTCTACTGGCGGCCGCGCGCCAGCGACGGCTCACTGACCCGCGCCGGCCGGCTGTGGACGCTGACCACGGTCGCCCACACAGTGCCGTTCATCGCCGCCGCCGGGCTGCTGATCGCGCTCAATCCGGTCACCATCCCCGTCGCGCTGATGGCCCTTGCGCACGCCTGGATCATCCCCGGGCTGTACGCGTCCCGGGGTGCCAACGTCGTCCGGCCTCGCGCTCCGGCCGGCCGCGAGGCCGAGCGCGTCGCGCTCGGGTTGCTGGGCGACCTGATCGACACCGCGCCCCGCGAGCTGCACGCCCGGACCGGCCTGGTCATGGAGCGCGGCCGCCTCGGGGTGTGGCTCGTCGGAGAGGCCGGCGCGCTGCTCGTCCGCCCCGGTGGCCGTCGGGTGCACTGCTACTGCGTCAAGGTCGCCGACCACGAGCTCCCGTCGAGCGATCGGATCGCCCATCTGCTGCTGGCGCTCCGCTCCGACGAAACCGGATTCGCCACCGTGGCGAACCTCGCCTTCTCGGGCGCGGTATGGCGACTGCGCCGCCGGCTCCCCGTCGAGATGCGCCCGGCGCTGGGAGGAGCGGCCGAGGCCGCGAGGCCGTGAGAGAGCCTCAGAGCCAACCGTCCCCAGGCGTAGTCGCGGTTTAGGAAATATTGTCCGCGCGGATAGTGCGCGCTTCAGGCTTGGGGTCCATCATGCTGCCCATGACTACTCCAGCCACATCCGCCCGGGTTCTGCTCGTGGCCGACAACCGGCGGCCCTCGTCGGTGCAGGGAAGCACCGCGGTCCGGCGCTATCGCCTCGCGCGCCTCCGGCTCGATGGCCGGTCAGCCGATCCGGTTTCGCGGTTCGAGCACATCAAGCGCGCGTTCGACTGATCGGGTCCGGCTCGCCGTCACGGCGGGCCGGCTTCGGGTCGGCGCTACGCTGTGCGTATGGAACAAGAAGCTCCAGCCCACACGTCATTCCTGAAGCGCGTACTCGCGTTCGTCGTTCTCGTCGTTGCGGTCGCCATCGCGTTCAAGATCCTGCTCGGCTTTGTCATGGCCGTGTTCTGGGTCATCGTGGCCGCCGCCGTCGTGATCGCGATCCTCTGGGCGCTCAAGGTCCTCATCTGGTGAGCTGATCCGTGTCCGCCCAGGGCTCGGGTCTGATCGTCATCCTGTTCTCCTTCGGCCTTGCCGGGGGAATCGTCGCGCGCACGAAGGGGAACTCCTTCATGCTCTGGTTCCTGATCGCGTTCTGCGTGCCGTTCATCGGTCTGATCGCCGCCGCGCTGACGCGTTCCGAGGCCCGTGAGCTGCGACGGCAGTGCCCGAGCTGCGGCCGGGTGCTGAAGCTGCACGACACGGTCTGCATGCGCTGCGGGGAGGAGCTCGAGTTCCCGGACCAGGCCATCGCCTCCGAGCTCACGATGAGGCAGCGCGCCGCCTGACACCGACGCCGGCCCGGGCAGTCACCGCTCCCGAACGCCGAAAACGCGCGCTAGACTGCCCCTTCTCGCCGCACGCGGACCGGCCGCGTGCGCCCAGAGGACCGTGAAAGGAGGAAGCGCCAATGCGTGCAGTCGACGCTCTGATGGAATGCCTCAAAGCTGAAGGTGTCGACGTCGTATTCGGGCTGCCGGGCGGCGCGAACCTCCCGACCTACGACGCCTTCTACGACGCCGGCATCCGCCATATCCTCGTTCGCCACGAGGCGGGTGGCGGCCACGCCGCCGAGGGCTACGCCAAGGCGACCGGCAAGGTGGGCGTCTCGCTCGGAACGAGCGGCCCCGGCGCGACCAACCTGGTCACCCCGATCTGCGACGCGATGATGGATTCGGTCCCCGTCGTGTTCATCACCGGGCAGGTGCGCACCGAGCTGCTGGGCACCGACGGCTTCCAGGAGGCGGACACGATCGGCATCACGATGCCGATCGTCAAGCACAGCTTCATGATCCAGCACCCGCTGGAGCTCCCGCGGTCGATCCACGAGGCGTTCCACATCGCGCGGAGCGGGCGTCCGGGTCCGGTCGTGGTCGACATCCCGCAGGACCTGAGCCGCGCGGACATCCCGTATGAGCCGGTGACCGACGTGCATCTGCCCGGGTACCAGCCGACCACGGACGGCAACCAGAAGCAGATCCGCCTCGCCGCCAAGGCGCTGGCCAACTCCCGGCGGCCCGTGATCTACGCCGGCGGTGGCGTGATCAGCGCCAACGCCGCTGCCGAGCTGACCGAGCTGGGGCTGGCGGACAACTTCCCGGTCACCTGCACCGTGATGGGCCTGGGCGGCTTTCCCGCTCCCCATGAGCAGTGGCTGGGGATGCTGGGGATGCACGGGACGCGGGCGGCCAACTACGCGATGGACGAGGCCGACCTGATCATCGCGATCGGCGCCCGCTTCGACGACCGCATCACCGGCAAGCTGTCGGAGTTCGCGCCGCGGGCCAAGTTCATCCACATCGACGTCGATCCGGCCGAGATCTCCAAGAACGTGCCGGCGCACATCCCGATCGTGGGCGATGCCAAGAACATCCTCCCGCGGCTGACGGCCGAGTACCGCGCGCTGGAGCCCGATCCGACCCGCCTCGAGGAGTGGTGGTCGCGGATCCGGGTCTGGCAGGAGCGTCACCCGCTCGGCTACACGGACTCCAAGGACGCCGAGATCAAGCCGCAGTACATGATTCAGGCGCTGTACGAGGCGACCAAGGGCGATGCGATCGTCACCAGCGACGTGGGCCAGCACCAGATGTGGACCGCCCAGTACTTCCATTTCAACCAGCCGCGCCGGTGGATCAACTCCGGCGGTCTGGGGACGATGGGCTTCGGGCTGCCGGCGGCGATGGGCGCCAAGGTGGGCTGCCCGGACCAGACCGTCGTCTGTGTTGCCGGGGACGGCTCGGTGCAGATGAACATGCAGGAGCTCGCCACGTGTGCCCAGGAGGGCATCGCGATCAAGGTGTTCATCATGAACAACGGCTACCTGGGCATGGTGCGCCAGTGGCAGGAGCTGTTCTGGGACAAGCGCTACAGCCAGGTCGAGACCGGCCAGTGGCCCGACTTCGTCAAGGTCGCCGAGGCGTACGGTGCCACCGGGATGCGGTTCGAGGACAAGAACACGCTGCTGAGCGACATGCAGGAGGCCCTGGCCACCGAGGGACCGGTGCTCGTCGACGTCAGGGTCACTCGGGAGGAGAACACCTACCCGATGATTCCGGCCGGCCAGGCAGCCAGGGACATGGTGGGCTGACATGGGCGAACCGGGTACCAAGGAAGTTCTCTCCCTCGACGAGCTCGACGCCGTCGCCGGCCTGCGCACGGGGCGCAAGCACATCCTCTCGATCCTGGTCGAGAACAAGCCGGGTGTCCTGACCAGGATCGCCGGCTTGTTCGCGCGCCGCGGGTTCAACATCGACACGCTGGCCGTCGGGCCGACGGACGACGACGCCATCTCGCGCGTCACGTTGACGCTCGACGGTGCCGTGCATCCGATCGACCAGGTCACCAAGCAGCTGCACAAGCTGGTCAACGTGCTCAAGATCCGCGATCTCGAGCCCGAGGAGACGCTGGCCCGCGAGCTCGCGCTGTTCAAGATCAGCGCCGACGGCGCCGGTCGCGCGGAGGTGATGCAGGTCTGCGAGATCTTCCGCGCCAAGATCGTCGACGTGACCAAGCGCTCGGTGATCTGCGAGGTGACGGGGACCCACGCGAAGGTGGAGGCCTTCGAGCGGCTGGTGCGGCCGTTCGGGCTCATCGAGATGGCACGCACGGGCGAGATCGCGATCTCCCGCGGGCGCAGCGAGACGTAGCGGTCGGGCGGACGGTCCGGTCGCGTGAGAGTGCTCGCCACCGGATCGTCGACGCCGCGCTGGCTGGATGCCCGGGCGCGGGAGCGCCTCGCTGAGCGGATCGACGCTGCGCTGCGCCGCGCCCGGACGACCGGCTCGCCGGTACTCGCCAGCGTGCTCGTCCCCCTCCCCGCGGGCGTCGACCCGACCGCCGTCGTCGTCGGCTCGCGACGCCCCGGCGAGCACTGGTTCTGCTTTGAGCAGCCCGACCGCGACGGGGCGGCGCTGGCCGGCCTCGGCTGCGCCCGGGCGATCGAGGCCACCGGACCGGGGCGGTTCCAGGCCGTCGCGGCACGCTGGAGCGCCGCCTCGGCAAGCGCACAGAGCGATCCGGCCGACGGCCCACCCGGATCGGGACTCGCGGCCGTAGGAGGGTTCGCCTTTGCGCCCCACGGCGGCGCGTCACCGCAATGGTCGGGCTACGCACCGGCCTCGCTGATCGTGCCCGAGGTGTGCTTCGCGCGCCGGGGGGAGGACGTTCGCATGACCGTGACCGTCGACGTGGCGCCCGATGACACGCCCGAGGAGCGACTCGCCGGGCTCGAGCGGCGCCTGGCCGAGGTGCGCGAGGACGAGCTCCCGCTGCTCGACCCCGACCCCGTGGGCAGCTACAGCGTGGTCAGCCCGATGCCCCCGTCGCACTACGAGCAGGCGGTGGCACAGGCGGTCCAGCGGATTCGCGCCGGTGAGCTGAGCAAGATGGTCCTGGCTCGCGAGGTGCAGGTGCGGGCGCCCGTCGACCATTCTCCGGGCGCCGTGCTCGGCGTGCTGCGGGAGGCGTTTCCGTCGTGCTACGTGTTCGCGGTCGGTCGGGGTGCCTCGACGTTCCTCGCCGCCAGCCCCGAGCTGCTCGTCCGGCGCGAGGGGCAGCGGGCGAGCACCGTGGCGCTGGCCGGGTCGGCCCGCCGCAGCGCCGACCCAGCGGTCGACGACCACCTGGGGGAGCAGCTGCGCCAGAGCGACAAGGATCGGGAGGAGAACGCGATCGTGGTCAGGCGGATCGCCCGCTCGCTGCGCCCACACTCGGTGTGGGTGACCGCAGCCGGCGACCCGGTGCTGGTCCGGGTGGCGAACATCCAGCATCTGGCGACGCCGATCCGCGCCCAGCTCGCCGCCCCGATCGGCGCCATCGAGCTGGCCGGCCTGCTGCATCCCACCCCCGCGGTCGGGGGTGAGCCGCTCGAGCGGGCCGAGCGGCTGATCCCGGCGCTCGAGGGGCTCGACCGCGGCTGGTACGCGGGACCGGTCGGCTGGACCGACGCGGCCGGCGACGGCGAGTTCTGCGTCGCGCTGCGCTGCGCGCTCCTGAGCGGCACGCTGGCCAGTTGCTATGCCGGCTGCGGCATCGTGCGTGACTCCGACCCGGCCGCGGAGCTGGCCGAAAGCGAGGTCAAGCTCGCCGCGATGCTGCCGGTGCTCGCCGGATAGCCTCCCGCCCTCGCCGACGGCGCCCCTCAGCCCTGGCGGGCGGCGGCCAGGCCCGCCTCGGCCACGCGGCGATGCAGGGCCAGGTTCTCGCCGCGGTTGGTCCGCACCTCGATGATCGTGGTCCCGGCGGCGGCGGTCGAGGCCCGCACAGCGGCCTCGAGCTCGGTGATGGTGGCGGGGCGCTCGTAGGCACACCCGTAGAGTCGCGCGGCGTGCGCGAACGCGAGCCCGTGCGGGGTCGCGACGTGCTCCTCGAACGCGTCCGTTTCGCCGGCGACAGGGAGGAAGTGGAAGATCCCGCCACCGTCGTTGTTGAGCAGCACGATCGTGAGCGCCAGCTCGAGTCGCCGCGACGCGAGCAGGCCGCCGAGGTCGTAGGCGAGCGCGACATCGCCGATCAGCAGCACGACGGGACCCGGGCCGGCGGCGACGGCGCCGAAGGCCGAGGAGACGGTGCCGTCGATTCCGTTCGCTCCGCGGTTGGAGAGCACCCGCGGCGCGTCCTCGTGGATCGGGAAGAACAGCTCGACGTCGCGCACGGGCATCGACGAGGCCACGAACAGGGTCGTATCGGACCCGAGCCAGTCGCCGAGCCGCGCCGCCACAAGCGGCTCGGAGAGCGCGTCCCCGAGCGCATCGGCGATCGCGCTCCCGGCGCGGTCGTCGGCCGCGCGCCAGGATGCGAGCCAGTCGGGATCGCCGGGGTGCAGCGGGGCGATCGCGTCGAGCTCGGCCGCCGGGTCGCCGCCGAGCACGGCGCTCACCACGCCGGCCGGATCCTGCCAGGCCTGCTCGGGGTCGAGCGCGAGCTGCGGGGTGTCGCCGAGCCCGGCGAGCCACGTCCGCAGCGGCTTGGAGGTCGGCAGGTCGCCGATCCGGATCACCAGCTCCGGGGCCAGCTCCCGGCCGAGCGCCGCGTCGCGCAGCAGCAGGTCGTAATGCGCGATCGCCGCCGGTCCGTGCCGGGCGCCGGACAACGGGTCGGCGAGCAGCGGATACCCGGCGCGCTCGGCGACCCGGGCCGCGGTGGCGCCGAGCTCGCGGTGGCGCTCCTCGCGCCCCGCGACGATCAGCCCCCGGACCGCGCCGGAGCGCGACGCAGGGGCGGGGGACCCGGCCACGGGGCCAGTGGTGGCAGCCAAGCGCCGGATCCACGACCGGCCGTCGGGCCGGCCGGTGTCATCGGGCAGCGGCCCGTCGAGCACGAGCGGCTCCCGCAGCGGGATGTTGATGTGCACGGGACCGGGCCGGCCGTCGAGCGCGGTCCAGAAAACGCGGCAGGCGAGCGCACGGATCCACCGCAGGCGCTCGGGCGTGGCCGCGTGGGTTCCGAGCTCGACGAACCATTTGGCCGCGTCGCCGTAGAGCTTGAGCTGGTCGATCGTCTGCCCGGCGCCGACGTCGCGCAGCTCAGGCGGGCGGTCGGCGGTGAGCACGATCAGGGGCACGCGGGCCTGGTGGGCCTCGATCACCGCCGGGGCGAGGTTCGCCGCCGCCGTGCCGGAGGTGCAGGCGACGGCCACCGGCAACCCGCTCGCCTTGGCGGCTCCGAGCGCGAAGAAGCCGGCGCAGCGCTCATCGACGTGCGACCAGCACCGGATCCCCGGCTCCCGCACGAGCGAGAGGACGATCGGCGTCGAGCGCGACCCCGGCGAGGTGCACGCGTGCTCCATCCCGCACCGGGCGAACTCGTCGCACAGGGCGCGCAGCAGCAGGTAGCTGTCGGTGGCGGTCATGATGTCGCTCCATGGCGCCGAACCTCGTGCTCCTCCACGGCTTCACGCACACGGGGAGGAGCTGGGATCCTGTGGTCGCGGCGCTGGGCGAACGCTACCGGGCGCTGGCCCCCGACATCCGCGGGCACGGCGACGCTTCCTCGCGCCGGCCGGTGACGCCGGCGGCCGTCCTCGGCGACCTCGACGCCCTCCCGGCCCCGCGCTTCGTCCTCGCCGGCTACTCGATGGGCGGCCGGATCGCGCTGCACGCCGCGCTGGCGATGCCCGGTCGGGTCGAGCGCCTCGTCCTGATCGGGGCGAGCCCCGGGCTGGCCGACGCGGGGGAGCGCGCGGCCCGGCGGGCGGCCGACGAGCGGTTGGCCGACGAGCTCGAGCATTTGCCGATCGCGGCCCTCGCCCGACGGTGGGCGGCGACCCCCGTGCTGGCGGGGCAGCCGCCGCACGTGCTCGAGGCGGCCCATGCCGACCGCCTCCGCAGCACCCCCGCCGGGCTGGCCGCGGCGCTGCGCGGGCTGGGGACGGGCGCGCTGGCCCCGGTGTGGGACCGGCTGGGCGAGCTCGCGATGCCGGTCACGCTACTGGTCGGCGAGCGCGATGAGAAGTTCGCGGCCATCGGCGAGCAGATGGCGCTGTCAATCCCGCGCGCGCGGCTTGAGATCGCCGCCGGCGCCGGGCATGCCGTTCACCTCGAGGCGCCGGAGCGTGTCGCCGCGGCGATTGCCGGCGGAGCCACGCCCTCCTGGGAGGGCGATTAGTCCAGGCCGTACCAGGCCAGCAGCCCGTCGCCGAGCCCCGGGCCCGGCGGCCAGGCGATCCGGCCCGCGTGCGTACCGAGCGGATCGGGGGCGCGGTCGAACAGCGCCAGCGTGCTCAGCCCGCACGCCCGGTCGGGGGCGATTGCCGCCGCCGCATGCAGCGCTGCCGCGATTCCGAGCGGGCCGTCGAGCGTCGAGGCGAGGTAGACCTCGTAGCCGATGCTCCGGGCCTGCATCGCGGCCTCGATCAGGCCCGAGATGCCGCCGCAGCGGGCCACCTTGAGGCAGATCGCGGCGCAGGCGCGCGTCCTCAGCGCGCCGGGCAGCGCCGCGCTCTCGTCGAGCGACACCGGCACCTCGGCCGCCTCGGCCACCCGCGCGATCGCCCCGAGCCCGGCCACGGGCTCCTCGCAGAGCTCGATTCCCGCCGGCGCGAGCACCCGCAGCCACGCGATCGCCTGCGCCTCGGTCCAGGCGCCGTTGGCATCCACCCGGATGCGGGTCCCGGGGCCGACGGCCGCCCGCACGGCCGCGAGCCGTCCGGCGTCGTCGCCGACGCCGACCTTGAGCTTCACACAGCCGAAGCCCCCGGCCACCGCCGCGGCGGCCGCGCGGGCGGCACCGGCGCGGTCCTCGGCCGCGACCGTGGCGTTCAGCTCGACCGGTCCGGCGCCGCCGGCGCCGAGCAGCTCGCGCACCGGCAGCCCGGCCCGGCGGGCGGCCAGATCCCACAACGCCAGGTCGATCGCCGCCACCGCCTGCGGCAGCACGGCCACGTTGCGGCAGGCTGCCAGCAGCTCCGTGCGGTCCCGCCCGTCGGAGACCTCGAGCGTGGGCCGGCAGTCCTCGAGCGCCGCGCGCGCGGCGTCGAGACTGACGCCGTCATACGGCTCGAGCGGCGCCGCCTCGCCCGCGCCGATGACCCCGTCGTCGCCCTCCAGCATCAGGACCATCAGCGCGCGCTCGGACAGCGTGCCGTAGGCGGCGGCGAACGGGTCCCGGAACGGCACCCGGGCCTGCTCGATCCGCATCCTCACCCGCACGCTCCGGGGCCCGGCTGCGAGCGCGGCGTCACCGGCTGAGCAGCAGACCGGCGGCCAGCAGCGTGCAGAACGCCAGTTGCAGCATCCCGGTCTGCGCCAGCGCCTGGTTGAGCGACCCGCCGTCGGTGTGGTTGCGCACCGTGCGCACCACAGGGGCGGCGATCGGCAACGTCAGCCACGGCAGCAGCACCCACGGCTTCAGCGGCCCGAACAGCCACGTCACCGGAGTCAGCAGGTACGCGACATAGACCATCGCGGCGAACATCGTGCGCGTGCGCTCGCGGCCGAGCCGGACGGCCAGCGTGCGCTTGCCCGCACGCCGGTCGGTGTCGATGTCGCGCACGTTGTTGACGACCAGGATCCCCGAGGCCAGCAGCCCGACGGGGACGGCCAGCGCGAACGCCTCCCAGTCGAGGTGCGTGGTCTGCACGAAGTACGAGCCGGCTACGGCGACGATCCCGAAGAACAGGAACACGAACACCTCACCGAGTCCCTCGTATCCGTACGGCTTGGGGCCTCCGGTGTAGAGCACGCCGGCGAGGATCGAGGCGGCGCCGACGATCAGCAGCTGCCAGCCGGCGACTGCGACCAGGTAGATCCCGGCCAGCACGGCGATCCCGAACGACACGTAGGTGGCGATCAGGACCTGCTTCGGGGGCACGAGGCCGCCGGCGGTCACGCGCACCGGGCCGAGGCGGTCCTCGGTGTCGGCTCCCCGCCGGGCGTCAGAGTAGTCGTTGGAGAGGTTGGTGCCCACCTGGATGAAGACCGCGCCGATCAGCGCGGCGATGAACCGCAGCGGATAGAAGATGTGCATGAAGCCGGCCAGCGCCGTGCCGACGAGCACCGGCGCCACCGCGGCCGGCAGCGTCCGGACCCGCGCGGCCATCAACCAGATGCGGATCCCGTTCGGGGAGGCCGAGGTCTCGGAGGCCATCAGCCGCTGCTCGGGCTCGGGCGCACTACGGTCGCCGGGGGAACTGCGAGAAGTCGGGGGTGCGCTTCTCGAGGTATGCGCTGCGGCCCTCGAGCGCCTCCTCGCTCATGTAGAAGAGCAGGTTGGCGTCATGCGCGAGCTGTTGGATGCCGGCGAGGCCGTCCTCGTCGGCGTTGAAGCTCGCCTTCAGCAGACGCAGTGAGAAGGGCGACAGCGCCAGCATCTCGCGACACCATTGCACCGTCTCCTGCTCGAGTTGCGCCAGCGGGACGACCGTGTTGATCAGCCCCATCTCGAGTGCCTGCTGGGCGTCGTACTGGCGGCACAGGAACCAGATCTCCTTGGCCTTCTTCGGGCCGACGAGGCGGGAGAGCACGCTGGCGCCGAAACCGCCGTCGAACGATCCGACCTTGGGTCCGGTCTGGCCGAAGCGGGCGTTGTCGGCGGCGATCGTCAGGTCGCACACCACCTGCAGCACATGGCCGCCGCCGATCGCGTACCCGGCGACCATCGCCACCACCGGCTTGGGCAAGCGCCGGATCTGGATGTGCAGATCGGTGACATGGAAGCGTCCGACCCCCGGCTGAGCGCCCGCCGCGGCCGGATCAGCGCCGGTCACGTAGCCGCCCCGCGCGCCCCGCACGCGCTGGTCACCGCCGGAGCAGAACGCGTCGGGTCCCTCGCCGGTGAGGATGACGACGCCCACCGACTGATCCTCCCGCGCCCGCTCGAAGGCGCCGGAGAGCTCGATCACGGTCTCGGGCCGGAACGCGTTGCGGACCTCGGGCCGGTTGATCGTGATCTTGGCGATACCGGCGTCCTCGCCGGTCGAGAGCTCGTACCGGATATCCGAGTAATCGCCGGCCGCCTCCCAGGTGACGGACACGTGAACCTCCTGTGGCGGGGTGGTGCGGCGCCGGAGACTACCGTGTGCCGATGGACGCCTGGCTTGACCGCGCTGCGCGAATGCGACCCGAGCGCATCGCCCTGTCGACCGCGGACACCGAGCTCACCTACGCCGAGCTGGATGAACGCGCCCGCCGGGCGGCGGGAGCTCTGCTCGGATTGCGAGTGTCGCCCGGGGACCGGGTTGCGCTCGCGCTGCCCGCCGGCCCGGACTTCGTCGCCGCCCTGCACGGCTGCGTCCAGGCCGGCGCGGTCGCGGTACCGATCGATCTGCGGCTGGGGACCGCCGAGCGCGCTGGGCGCGCCGCCGGCGCCGCCGTGCTCGTCGACGCTCCGGTATCCGCGCCGCCGACGCCCGGCACCCGCACGCTCTGGCCGGAGGAGGTCGCGACCGTGGTCCACACCTCGGGCACCACGTCGCAGCCGCGCCCAGTGGCGCTCAGCTACGGCAACTGGTTGGCCAGCGCCCTGGGCTCGGCCGTCGCCCTCGGTCTTGACCAGGCCGAGCGGTGGCTGTGCCCGATGCCGCTGACCCACGTCGGCGGCCTCTCGATCCTGTTCCGAAGCGCGATCTACGGCACCACGGTCGTACTCCGCGAACGCTTCGACACCGACGAGGTGGCCGGACTGCTGTCCGATCCCTCGCCCGCGATCACGCTCGTCTCGCTCGTGCCGACGATGCTCGCGCGGTTGCTCGACGCCGGCCTCGAGCACCCGCCGACGCTCCGCTGGGCGCTGCTCGGCGGCGGCCCGATCGCGCCGGCGCTGCTCGACCGCGCCCGCGCGGCGGGCATCCCGGTCGCTCCGACCTACGGCATGACGGAGGCGTGCTCGCAGATCGCCACCGGCGGCTGGCCGCTTGCGGGCGTCGAGCTGCGGATCGCGGCCGACGCCGAGGTGCTCGTGCGCGGCCCGACCGTCGCCGCCGGCGCCCTGGCCGCCGACGGCTGGCTCCACACCGGCGACCTCGGCGCGCTCGACGACCGCGGCCGGCTGACGATCACCGGCCGCAAGGCCGACACGATCGTCACCGGCGGGGAGAACGTGGCGCCGGCGGAGGTCGAGGCGATCCTGCTCGAACACCCCGCCGTCGCCGATGCCGCCGTGCACGGACGCCCCGACCCCGAGTGGGGCGAGGCAATCGTGGCCACGGTCGTCGTGCGCGACGGTACCTCGGTCTCCGCCGAGGGCCTGCGGGCGCACTGCGCAGCGCGGCTGGCCGGGTTCAAAGTCCCGAAGTCGATCGCCTTCGCCGACGCCCTGCCGAGGACGGCCTCGGGGAAGCTGTTGCGTCGGGAGCTGGGCTGAGGTTGTGGTTTGAGGGTGGTCGGCGGTGCCGGTGACTGGACACCGCGAGCTAGGTGGGGCGGGTGCCGGCGCCCGGCAGGGCTCGCTCAAGGTGTCCAGTCACCGGCACCGCCGCCCACCCGGCGTCCCTCATGCGCCCGGACTCCGGCGCCCTCAGCCCGCGAGGTGCCGCGCTGCGGCGGACTTGTGCCGCCAGGCGGACTCCGGGCGCCGGCGCCCGCCACGTGGCCTCGGGCGCCGGGGCCCCGTTGCCGCCCATGGCTCCGGCGAGCTGTCAGGCGGCTTCGGGCTCTGGCTCGGTCAAGGAGGCAGGGGGCTGTGCGCGGGGGAGTGGGCGGGCGGGTGGAGGTGCCGATGACTGGACACCTTGAGCGAGCCCAGCACGGCGCCAGGACCCGGCACAGCGTCTCGCGGTGTCCAGCATCGGCGCCTCGACCCGCAGTACGCCGACATCACCCAACGTCACATCGCCCATGGTGACGTCAACCGCCCATGGTGACGTCAACCGCTCATATGATGTGCCGATGGCTGTGGGCAACGTCGGTGCGCGGACCGAGAATGTCGAGTATGTGAATGTGCTGACCATCGAGCAGCTCGCGGCGGCGTCGGGGATGTCGGTACGCAACATCCGCTCGCATCAGGCGCGGGGGTTGCTGGCTCCGCCGGAGGTGCGGTTGCGGGTGGGGTATTACGGGCCTGAGCACGTGGCCCAGCTGCGGCTGATCCGCGACCTGCAGGAGGAGGGCTTCAACCTCAACGGGATCAAGCGTCTGCTCGATGACACGCACGGCACGGCCGAGCGCCTGCTGCGCTTCAAGGAGAGGCTGACCGCGCCGGTGCCGGGCGAGGTACCCGAGACGGTGTCGCTGGCCGAGCTCGGTGAACGGTTCAAGGTCTCGGTCGCGGAGGCGCCCGAGGTGATGGCCAAAGCCCAGAAGCTCGGCGTCCTGGTCCCGGTGGGCAACGACCAGTACGAGGTGCCGAGCCCGTCCCTGTTGGTGGTGGCCGAGGAGGTCGTCGGGCGGGGGATCTCGCTGGGCAGCGCGCTGGCGATCCTGGAGGAGATCGAGAAGCACTGCGATGCGGTCTCGCGGGCGTTCGTGAAGCTGTTCCTGCGCGAGGTGTGGAAGCCGTTTCAGCAGGCCGATATGCCACCCGAGCTGTGGCCGGAGATCGAGGAGGCAATCGAACGGCTGCGGCCGATCGCCTCCGAGGCGCTGCTGTCGATCTTCCAGCAGCGGCTGGGCACCCAGATCGAGGGGGCGTTCGGCGAGATCACGCGCCGGCTCTCGCAACAGAGGAGCAGGGCATGAGCGACGCGGACCGCCGCGACAGTCCCGACCTGAGCGCCGAGGCCGACGTGCACCGGGCCGAGCAGCTCGAGTCGTGGGAGCGGGCGGCCGCGGTGTGGGGGGAGCACGCGGACGACGTGCGCGCGTTCGGGATGCCCGTGTCCGAGTGGCTGATCGACCGGCTGGAGCTGCAACCCGGCCAGGAGCTGCTCGAGTTGGCGGCGGGCCCGGGGGACACCGGCTTTCTGGCCGCCGAGTTGATCCAGCCCGGCGGGACGCTGATCTCGAGCGATGCGGCCGAGGCGATGCTCGACGTGGCCCGCGGCCGCGCCGCGGCGATGGGAATCGAGAACGTCCGCTTCCAGCGCCTCGAACTCGAGTGGATCGACCTGCCGACGGCGAGCGTTGACGCGATCCTGTGCCGCTGGGGGATCATGCTGATCCTCGACCCCGAGGCCGCCGCACGGGAGACCCGGCGGGTGCTGCGGCCCGGGGGAAGGATCGCCGTGGCCGTGTGGGATGCGGCTGAGCGCAATCCGTGGGCCGCAATCCCGATGCGGGCGCTGATCAAGCTCGGCCACGTGCCGCCGCCGGACCCCACCCAGCCGGGCATGTTCGCGCTGGCCCCACCGGGCCGGCTGGCCGAGCTGCTCGAGGACGCGGGCTTCGCCGACGTGACGGTCGAGGCGGTCGACATCGCGCGCACGGCCCCCTCCATCGGCGCCTACATCGCCGAGTCGCTCGAGATGTCGAGCGTCTTCGCACGGGCCATGTCCGGCCTCTCCGAGGCCGAGCGCGAAGCCGTGGAGGCGGAGATCGCGACTTTAGCCGAGCCGTTCACCGCGGAGGACGGATCGGTGCGCTACCCCGGCCGGTCGCTGGTCGCCGTCGCCGTCGGCTGACCAGGTCTGCTGCGGCCGGTCCGCTAGGGTCTCGCGCCACGACTATCTCCATCTAGACCGGACCGATTGCATGTTCTACGACGACGACGCAGATCTCTCACTCCTTGACGGCAAGACCGTCGCGATCATCGGCTGGGGCTCCCAGGGCCACGCCCATTCCCTGAACCTCATGGACTCCGGCGTGTCGGTCGTGGTCGGCCTGCGAGCGGATTCCGGCAGCGTGGCCAAGGCGCGCGAGCACGGGCTCGAGGTCGCCGAGCCGGCCGAGGCGGCCAGCCGCGGCGACGTCGTGATGATGCTCGTGCCCGACGAGCTGCACCGGCAGGTGTGGGAGTCGGGAGTGAAGGACGGAATCGCCTCGGGCAACCTGCTGCTGTTCGGCCACGGGTTCTCGATCCACTACGCCGAGGTCGTGCCGCCGCCGGATGTCGACGTCGCACTGGTGGCGCCGAAGGGGCCCGGGCATCTCGTGCGCCGCCAGTACCTGGAGGGCTCGGGCGTCCCCGGCCTTGTCGCCGTGCACCAGAACCCGACCGGAAAGGCGCTGGAGCTCGCGCTGGCCTACGCCAAGGGCATCGGCTGCACGCGCGGCGGCGTGATCGAGACGACCTTCCGTGAGGAGACCGAGACCGACCTGTTCGGCGAGCAGGCGGTGCTGTGCGGAGGCGTGACCGAACTCGTCCGGGCGGGCTACGAGACGCTCGTCGACGCCGGCTACGACCCCCGGCTGGCCTACTTCGAGTGCATGCACGAGCTCAAGCTGATCGTCGACCTGATGTACGAGAAGGGGATCGCCGGGATGCGCTACTCGATCTCCAACACGGCCGAATACGGCGACCTCACCCGCGGCAAGCGCGTGATCGGCGAGGAGTCGCGGGCGGCGATGAAGCAGCTGCTCAGCGAGATCCAGTCCGGCGATTTCGCCCGCGAGTGGATCGCCGAGAACCGTGCCGGCCAGGAGAACTTCAAGCGCATGCGCGAGGAGCAGGCGGGCCACCAGGTCGAGGTCGTGGGCAAGGAGCTGCGCTCCCAGATGGACTGGATCGACACCGAGTTTCAGGAGTAGCGGCCTCGCTACACTGGGCGTCTGCCGTCGTGACTGGCGCTCACGGGTGGATTTGACCACCGGGAAGCGACGGCATCGACCGCCGCGCGCCTGGGCATGTAGATCCCGACAATTCCGAGGAGCCGCATGACCGGGTCAGAAACACTCCTGAAGATCCCCGACGAGCTGAAGCCCGCCGACGGGCGCTTCGGCTCCGGGCCCTCCCGCATCCGTCCCGAGCAGCTCGCGCACCTGGCCTCCGAGGGCGCGGCGGTGATGGGCACCTCGCACCGACAGGCGCCGGTCAAGCAGCTGGTCGCCCGCATCCGCGGGGGCCTGACCGAGCTGTTCTCGCTGCCGGACGGATACGAGGTCGCGCTCGGCAACGGCGGCACGACCGCGTTCTGGGACGCGGCTACGTGCGGGCTCGTGCGCGAGCGCGCGCTGCACCTGACCTACGGCGAGTTCTCCGCCAAGTTCGCCGCCTGCACCCGCCAGGCGCCGTTCCTGGCCGATCCGATCGTGGTCGCCGCCGACCCGGGCGACGCACCCCGGCCGGTGTCGGACCCGGCCGCCGACGTGATCGCCTGGGCGCACAACGAGACCTCGACCGGCGTAATGGTGCCCGTCGGGCGGCCGGCCGGGTCCGGCGATGCGCTGGTCCTGATCGACGCGACCTCGGGCGCCGGGGGGCTTCCGGTCGACGTCGCCGACGCCGACGCCTACTACTTCGCGCCCCAGAAGGGCTTCGCGTCCGACGGTGGCCTCTGGCTGGCCCTGCTCAGCCCGGCGGCGCTGGAGCGGATCGCCGAGCTCGAACAGGCGCGGCCGGGGGGACGCTGGATGCCCGACTTCCTCTCGCTCGCCACCGCACTCGAGAACTCCCGCAAGGACCAGACCTACAACACGCCGGCGATCGCGACGCTGTTCCTGCTCGCCGAGCAGATCGACTGGATGGTCGCCGGCGGCGGCCTCGACGGCATGGTCGCCCGGACGACCGCGTCCTCCGGCCACCTGTACGGCTGGGCGGAGGCCTCCTCGCACGCGACGCCGTTCGTCGCCGACGCCGCGAAGCGCTCGCTGGTCGTGGGCACGATCGACTTCGACGAGGCCGTCGACGCCGCCGCGCTCGCCGCGACCCTGCGCGCAAACGGGATCGTCGATGTCGAGCCGTACCGCAAGCTCGGGCGCAACCAGCTGCGGGTGGCCATGTTCCCGGCCACCGATCCCGCCGACGTTCAGGCCCTGACCGCGTCCGTCGACTGGGTCCTGGAGCGGATGTCATGAGCGCGACCGAGACGGGCGCCCCCACCGGGCGCCCCCGCGTGCTCGTCGCCGAGAAGATCGGCGATTCCGGCGTCGAACTGCTCCAGCAGCACTTCGACGTCGACCTCGGCGTCGGGTGGCGGCCGGAGGAGCTGGCCGACCGGATCGGGGACTACGACGGCATCCTGATCCGCTCGGCGACCACCCTCGACGCGGCCCTGCTCGGCCGGGCTGCCCGACTGCGCGCCGTCGGGCGGGCCGGCGTCGGCGTCGACAACGTCGATGTCCCGGCCGCGACCAAGCGGGGGATCGTCGTCGCCAACGCGCCCCAGTCCAACGTGATCACCGCGGCCGAGCACACGATGGCGCTGCTGCTCTCGCTGGCCCGCAACGTCCCCCAGGCCCACGCGTCGCTGATCGGCGGCGCCTGGGAGCGCTCGAAGTTCTCCGGCGTCGAGTTGTACGAGAAGACGCTCGGGATCCTCGGCTTCGGGCGGATCGGACAGCTCGTCGCCCACCGCGCGCGCGGGTTCGGCATGCGCGTGATCGCCTATGACCCGTACGTCGGTGCCGAGCGCTACCGCGAGCTGGGCGTCGAGAAGGCCGAGTCCTCCGACGACATCTACGCGGTGGCCGACTTCATCACGTTGCACCTGCCCAAGACACCGGAGACGGAAGGCTGGCTCGACGCCGAGGCGCTCGCCAAGTGCAAGGACGGCGTGCGGATCCTCAACGTGGCCCGCGGCCCGCTGGTCGTCGACGAGGATCTCAAGGCGGCGCTCGATTCCGGCAAGGTCGGCGGCGCGGCCCTCGACGTGTTCCGCTCCGAGCCGGTCACCGACCATCCGCTGTTCGGATACCCGAACGTGATCGTCACGCCCCACCTCGGCGCTTCCACCGCCGAGGCGACCGACCGGGCGGGCTACCAAGCGGCCGAGCAGGTGGTGGCGGCGCTCACCGGCGGTGTGGTCACGAGCGCGGTCAACGTGCCCGCCATCCCGGCCGAGGACATGGAGGTGCTGGGACCGTTCGTTCCGCTCTGCCGCGCACTCGGGCGGATCGCCGTGGCGCTGTCGGAGGGCTCCTCGATCGATCGCGTGCAGACCGAGTTCCTCGGCCGCGTGGCCGATCGCGACACGCGGCTGCTCTCGATCGAGGCGCTGCTGGGTGTACTGCAGGGCCACACCGAGGAGGACGTCAACGAGGTCAATGCGCCGACGATCGCCGACGAGCGCGGCATCGAGGTCTCGGAGACCAAGCGCACGAGCGCGCGCGACTACACCGATCTGATCCGGGTCACGGTCTCGAGCAGCGATTCCTCGGTGCGCGTGGTCGGGACCGTGATCGGCCGGCGTACGCGACCGCACCTGCTCGAGGCCTGGGGTCATCGCTTCGACCTGCAGCTCGAGGACCACCTCACCCTGTTCCGCTACCGGGACGTGCCCGGGATGATCGGACGCGTCGGCACCGCCTGCGGCCGCGAGGGCGTCAACATCATCTCGGCCGCGGTCGGCCGGCAGCCCGACGAGGGCGGAGCCGGCAACGGCGGGATCGCCACGATGGCGATCACCACCGACAGTCCGATGCCGAAGAAGGTGATCGACGAGATCGTCGCCAGCGACGGATTTGTCGCCGGGCGTACAGTCAGCCTGTAGGTCTATGCGCGCGGTCCTCATCACCAAGCACGGCGGACCCGAGGTGCTCGAGGTGCAGCAGCGCCCCGCTGCGCGCCCCGGTCGCGGCGAGGTGCTCGTCGACGTTCGCGCTGCGGGGATCAACTTCGCCGATCTGATGGCGCGCCTCGGCTTCTATCCCGATGCGCCCAAGCCGCCGTGCGTGGTCGGCTACGAGGTGGCGGGGACCATCGCCGAGCTCGGCGAGGAGGTCGACGGGCGGCTCTCGGTCGGCGACCGCGTGATCGCGCCGGTCCGCTTCGGCGGCTATGCCGAGCGAGCCGCGGCCAAGGCCGACGGCGTGATCGCGCTCCCCGAGTCGATGAGCTTCGAGGAGGGCGCCGCGATCCCGATCACCTATACGACAGCGTGGGAGGCGCTCGTCCGGGCCGGCAACGTGCAGCCGGGCGAGCGCGTGCTGATCCATGCCGCCGCCGGAGGGGTCGGCATCTCGGCGACGCAGATCGCCAAGCGGCTGGGGGCCGAGGTGTGGGGCACCGCGTCACCGGCCAAGCACGACGCGATCCGCGGGTTCGGCGTCGACCATCCGGTCGACTACACCGGGAGCGGATGGGAGCGCACCGTCCCCAAGCTCGACTTCGTGATGGACTCGATCGGCGGACGCAGCTACCGGCGCAGCTACAACCTGCTGCGCGCCGGCGGCCGGCTGGTCTGCTTCGGCGCCTCCGGGATCGTCTCGGGTGAGAGCCGCGACCTCGTGGCGGCGGCGCGCACGGCGCTCCTGATGCCCCGCTTCAACCTGCTCAAGCAGATGTCGGAGTCAAAGGCGGTCATCGGGCTCAACGTGCTCACGCTGTGGGACGCGCTCGGCAGCGCTGAGCGCTGGACCGTGCCGCTCACGGAGCTGCTGGGCAACGGCACGATCCGACCCGTGGTCGCGGCGTCATTCCCGTTCGAGCGCGCCGGCGACGCACACCGCTTCATCTCCGAGCGGCGCAACGTCGGCAAGGTCGTTCTCACTCCCTAGCGTCGGTTCGTGGTAGGACTACGCACCGGATGGAGGGTGCGCTGAGCACGAGACCGGGAGAAGCGGAGCGTCGGCGCCCGCGTGCGCTCGATGCGCGCACGATGTGCGAGGCGTTCCAGGTCACCGCGGCCGAGCGCGCGGGCCAGGTCGCGCTGCGCACGATTCAGGACGGCGTCGCGATCACCTTCGCCGCGTACGCCGAGCGGGTGCGGCGGCTCGCGGGCGGACTGCACGCACTCGGCGTGCGGCGTGGCGACACGGTCGGCTTCATGCTCACCAACCGGCCCGAGTTCCACCTGCTCGACACGGCGGTGGCGCACCTGGGAGCGACGCCGTTCTCGATCTACAACACGTCCTCGCCGGAGCAGATCGCCTACCTGCTCTCCGACGCCGCCAATCGCGTGATGGTCGTCGAGGGAGCGTTCGAGGAGCGTGCCCGCACCGCGATCGCGCAGGACGGATCGGTCGAGCATCTCGTCGTGCTCGACGCCGAGCGCGATGACGCGATCTCGCTCGCGGAGCTCGAGGCCACCGACCCGGGCCCGGAATTCGACTTCGACGCCACCTGGCAGGCGATCCGGCCTGACGACGTGCTGACGCTGATCTACACCTCCGGGACGACCGGGCCGCCCAAGGGAGTCCAGCTCACGCACGCCAACGAATTGGCCGAGTGCCGCGCGCTCGACGCCGCGACGGAGTGGCGCTCCGACGGCGGCGCGATCGTGTCGTTCCTGCCCAACGCCCACATCGCCGACCGGGGCCTGAACCACTACGGACAGATGATCTGGGGCCAGACGATCACGACCTGTCCCGACCCGGCCCAGGTGTTCGCGCACGTGGCCGATGCCCGCCCCACGCGCTTCGGCAGCGTCCCGCGCATGTGGGAGAAGCTGAAGGCGGCGCTCGAGGCGGGGATCGCGGCTGAGCCCGACGAGGCCCGGCGGACCGCGACCCAGGACGCGATCGCGCTCGGCTTGCGGCGGGTGCGGGCCGAACAGGCCGGCGAGCCGGTCCCGGACGAGCTACGCGAGGCCTGCGAGCGCGCCGACGAGCAGATCTTCTCCACGCTTCGCGCCCGGCTCGGGTTCGATCGCTGCGAGTCCTACATCGTCGGTGCGGCGCCCACTCCGCTCGACGTGTTCGAGTTCTTCGCCGCGATCGGGATCCCGATCTGCGAGGTGTGGGGGATGTCGGAGCTCTCGTGCGTGGCGACCCTCGTGCCCCGGGAGAAGATCCGCTTCGGGACCGTCGGGGCGCCGCTCCCCGGGACGGAGATCGCGCTCGCCGACGACGGCGAGGTGCTCGTCCGGGGTCCGATCGTCATGGCCGGGTATCGCAACCAGCCCGACAAGACCGCCGAGACGATCGACGGTGACGGGTGGCTGCACACGGGCGACATCGGCGCCTTCGACGAGAACGGCTACCTGAAGATGGTCGACCGCAAGAAGGAGCTGATCATCAACGCCGCCGGCAAGAACATGTCACCGGCCAACATCGAGCAGCACCTGAAGTCCGGGAGCCCCCTGATCGGCCAGGCGATCGCGATCGGCGACAGCCGCCCCTACAACGTGGCCCTGATCGTGCTCGATCCCGACGCATCGGCCGCGTTCGCCCAGCGCCATGGGCTGCCCGACCCCTCTGCGCAGGCGATGTCCAGGGAGCCGGCGGTTCGCGAGGAGGTGGAGCGGGGCGTCGAGCAGGCCAACTCGCACCTGTCGCGCGTTGAGCAGATCAAGCGCTTCACGATCCTGCCGACCGATTGGGCCCCGGCCGGGGACGAGCTGACGCCCACGATGAAGCTCAAGCGTCGGCCGATCGCCGAGAAGTACGCGGCCGAGATCGCGGCGCTGTACGTGAACGCCCCATAGGGCCGGGCTCGCCGCCGGGGCTTGCGGCCCGCGGCACCACTGCTACGCTTCGCGATGCATGGCACTCAGCCTCGACCTGCGACTTCTTCTCCTCCCCCGCAAGGGGGAATAGCGCGCCGGCGGCCGCACGTAGCCGCGAACCAGCACCGAGAAGAAGCCACGTTCGAGACAGCCAAGGAGCACGAGTGACATGACCAAGCCCGAGGATCCCAACCGCGTACTGATCTTCGACACGACGCTGCGCGACGGCGAGCAGTCCCCCGGGATCTCGCTCAACACGCAGGAGAAGCTGGAGATCGCGGGGCAGCTGGCGCGGCTCGGCGTGGACGTGATCGAGGCCGGATTCCCGATCACCTCTCCGGGTGACTTCGAGGCCGTCCAGGCGATCGCCAGGACGGTCGAGGGGCCGATCATCGCGGGGCTGGCGCGCACGCATGTGGCCGACATCGACGCGGCCTGGAACGCCGTCAAGGACGCGCCGCGGCCGCGCATCCACACGTTCATCTCGACGTCGGACATCCACATCCGGTACCAGCTGCAGACCACGCGTGAGGACGTCAAGGGGCAGGCGCGCGCCGCGGTGGCGCACGCCAAGCAGTACCTCGACGACGTCGAGTTCTCGCCCATGGATGCGACCCGCGCCGACGTCGAGTTCACCGCCGAGGTCTGCCAGATCGCGATCGACGAGGGCGCGACCACGATCAATATCCCCGACACGGTCGGCTACGCCATGCCGCACGAGTACTCGGCCTTTCTGACGCGGTGCTACGAGCTGGTGCCGGGTCTGCGTGACGTCGTGCTCTCGGTGCACTGCCACGACGACCTGGGGCTGGCGGTGGCGAATTCGTTCGCGGGCGTTCGCGCCGGGGCGCGGCAGGTCGAGTGCGCGATCAACGGGATCGGCGAGCGTGCCGGCAATGCGTCGCTCGAGGAGATCGTGATGCTGCTGCACACGCGCCAGGCCGACATCGGCCTGCACACGGGGGTCAACACGCGGGAGATCGCCCGCACCTCGCGCCTCGTCTCGCGTCTGACCGGCTACTCGGTGCAGCCCAACAAGGCGATCATCGGGCGCAACGCGTTCGCGCACGAGTCGGGCATCCACCAGGACGGCGTGCTCAAGGAGCGCACGACCTACGAGATCATGGACGCCACCACGGTGGGACTGGAGGCCAACTCGATCGTGCTCGGCAAGCACTCGGGCCGTCACGCGCTGCAGCAGGCCCTGGCCGAGCTGGGGTTCGAAGTCTCGGGCCAGACGCTGAACACGGCCTTCAAGCGGTTCAAGGAGATCGCGGACAAGAAGAAGCAGGTGACCGCGATGGACCTCGAGGCGCTGCTGACCGACGAGCTCCGCGGCGAGGTCGTCGGGTACCAGCTCGAGTGGTTCGACGTCGAGGCCTCCTCGCGCCGACCGCCGCACGCCACGGTCGGGATCCGCACGCCCGAGGGCGAAGAGGTGACCGGCTCGTTCACCGGCGACGGCCCCGTCGACGCGATCTTCCGGGCCATCAACGCCGCCACCGGCAGCGAGGCAAAGCTCCGCGAGTTCCGCGTCGACGCCGTCACCGGGGGGCAGGACGCGCTCGGGGAGACGTCCGTGGTGCTCGAGCTCGGTGGGGTCACCGGCTCGGGGCAGGGCGTCTCGACCGACATCCTCGAGGCCGCCGGCCGCGCGTACGTGCGGGCGCTCTCGAGCGCCGTTCGGCGCCAGGGCGTAGCCGCGGAGGCCGAGGCGGCGACCGAGGCCGCGCCCGAGCCGGTCAGCGCGCCGTAGACCGATCCGCGATCGCGGCCGGGTCGCGGTCGCGGGCCGGCGACTCGGCCGTGGCGATCATCAGGCCCTGCCGGTAGCCGGCGGCGAGCACCCGCTTGCGCGGCTCGTGGTTCATGAAGTCCGCACCCATCGCGGCGGCGGACTCGGCGTCGGGCCACAGGGTCTGCACGACGGCGCCCCGGCGGCGGAGCGCGAGCATCTCGAGCGAGACGGCCGAGCGCGCCATGTTGCGCGCGACCGCGAGGAGCGTGTGGGGCCCATTGACGGACGCGGTCGGATTCAGGCAGAGGACGTGGGTATCGCGGCCGCCCGGCGCCGCGTCGAGGTTGGTCGGGCTCCAGACGCCGCCGTCGACGTACTCGCGCCCGCCGATCGTCACCGGCGCGAACAGCCACGGCACCGCGCACGACGCCTCGACGGCCTGCGCGACGGTGGCGTCGGGCGCCCCGGGGCTGCCGAACACGACGCGCCGACCGGAGCGGCGATCGACGGCGGCGATCCGCAGCCGTCCGTCGAAGCGCGCGCCCGAGTCCGAGACCGCCCGGTGCAGGGTCTCGAGTGAGCCCGGCGGGCGCGGAATCCGGTTCAGCACCGCCGCCCGGACGAGCGCCGTACCGGGACCGGCCGCGGCCAGCGCGATGGGGGCGACACCGGCGCCCGCGGCGAGCGCGAGGTGGCCGGCGCGCTGAGCCGCCCGGCGCGCGGCGGCGGCGACCGGGCCGTCGGGGAGGGGCGGCGTGGCGAGCGCGATGTCGGTGCCGACGCTGCTCGGACGGGTCGGAGTTCGGCCGGCGACAAGGTACGCGGCCACGATCGAGCCCGCGGACGTGCCGACGAAATGCTCACACAGGCGGAGGTCGAAGCCGGTCGCGTCCTCGACCCCGGACAGCACCCCCATCATCCAGGCCTCGCCGAGCACGCCACCGCCTCCGAGGACGAGCACGTCGGGGCGCGAGATCATTGTCCTGAGGCTACCGAGGAGCCTCCCGCGGGATCGCTGTACGTGATAGCGTACGTTTGTATGTCGGTAGTTGCCGCTGAATCGCTGGGGGTGCGCGTCAAGGCGCTCCGGGAGGCGATGGACCTGTCGCTGCGCGATCTGGCCGAGCGCTCGGGCGTCTCCGCGCCGATGCTCTCGCAGGTCGAGCGCGGCGAGACGAGCCCCACGCTGCAGGTCGCCGCGCGCATTGCCGCCGGGCTGGAGTTGCGGCTCTCGCAATTACTCCGTCTCGACGAAGAGGGTGCCGTCACCGTCGTGCGCGCATCAGAGCGCCGCCACGGGCCGGCGGGAGCCGGGGGGCACCGCTACGAGATTCTCACCCCGCCGCTGCCCGGTCAGCGGGCCGAGCTCTCGCGCCACGTGCTGGCCGCCGGCGCGCAGACCGGCGGCGCCGGCGACCCGCCGATGCACGAACCCGGCAGCCGCGAGACGGCGCTCGTCGAGCGGGGCACCGTGGTGCTGTTCTGCGACGGAGAGCGCCATCAGCTCTCGGCCGGCGACTGCGTGACCTTCGATGCTGATCTTCCCCATCATTTCGAGAACCCCGGAACCACTGAGGCGGTCCTGCTCGCGGTCGTGAGCGCCGGCCTCCGGAGGAGCTGAGCGAATGCCACAGACGCTGTTCGACAAGATCTGGGACGCGCACGAGGTCGCGCCGGGTCTCCTGTACATCGACCTCCACCTGGTGCACGAGGTCACGAGCCCACAGGCCTTCGACGGCCTGCGCCTGGCCGGGCGCAACGTGCGCCGGCCCGACCGCACGCTGGCCACGGCGGACCACAACGTGCCCACCGACGGCACTCCGGTGGCGGCCCGGATCAAGGACGAGCTGTCCCGCGTCCAGGTGCAGACGCTCGAGCGCAACTGCGCCGAGTTCGGGATCCCCGTGTACTCGCTCGGCTCCGAGCATCAGGGGATCGTGCATGTGATCGGGCCCGAGCTCGGTGTCACGCAGCCCGGGATGACGATCGTGTGTGGCGACTCTCACACCGCGACGCATGGGGCCTTCGGGGCGCTGGCGTTCGGGATCGGGACGAGCGAGGTCGAGCACGTGCTCGCGACGCAGTGCCTCGTGCAGGCCAAGCCGCGCTCGATGCGCGTCCTGTATGAGGGCGAGCTCGGCTTCGGCGTCACGGCCAAGGACCTGATCCTGGCCACGATCGGCCAGATCGGCGTCGACGGCGCCGTCGGGCATGTGGTCGAGTTCGCCGGCCCGGCGATCGAGGCGCTGTCGATGGAGGGCCGGATGACGGTCTGCAACATGACGATCGAGGGCGGCGGCCGCGCCGGCATGATCGCGCCCGACGCGACCACGTTCGAGTGGGTGTTGGCACGCCCGGGCGGGCCCGGCGAGGTGCCCGAGAGCTGGCGCTCGCTGCGGACGGAGGAGGGAGCGACGTTCGATCGCGAGGTTCTCGTCGACGCCGCGGCGCTCAGCCCCATGGTCACCTGGGGCACGACCCCGGGGATGGTCGTCCCGGTGACCGCGTCGGTCCCCGAGCCGCGCGCGGAGCAGGACGAGCGCGCGCTGGAGTACATGGCGCTCGAGCCCGGGACACCGATCCAGGACATCGCGCTCGACCGCGTGTTCATCGGCTCGTGCACGAACTCGCGGATCGGCGACCTGCGCGCCGCCGCCGAGGTGGTCGGCGGGCGCAAGGTCGCCGACAGCGTCTACGCGATGGTCGTGCCGGGCTCGCAGCAGGTGAAGCTGCAGGCCGAGCGGGAGGGCCTCGACGAGGTGTTCCGGGCCGCGGGCTTCGACTGGCGCGGTGCCGGCTGCTCGATGTGCCTGGGCATGAACCCGGACACGCTGGCGCCCGGCGAGCGCTGTGCCTCGACCTCGAACCGCAACTTCGAGGGCCGGCAGGGCCGGGGAGGCCGCACGCATCTGGTCTCGCCGCAGATGGCCGCCGCGGCAGCCATCGAGGGCCGGTTCGTCGACATCAGGGAGTGGAGCAAATGAGAGCGATCGAAACGATCACCGGACGCGTCAGCGTGCTGAACCGCGACGACGTCGACACCGACCAGATCATCCCCAAGCAGTTCCTCAAGCGCGTCGAGCGCACCGGGTTCGGGGAGTTCCTGTTCTACGAC
This sequence comes from uncultured Solirubrobacteraceae bacterium, assembly GCA_963800815.1. GTDB lineage: Bacteria > Actinomycetota > Thermoleophilia > Solirubrobacterales > Solirubrobacteraceae > Palsa-465. Next base: position 15,508 of record CAWDCP010000007.1, on the reverse strand, counting down.
TGGGCCAAGCAGCCCGGCTGGGATCTGCCGAAGAACCCGATCCTCGTCGCCGGGCGGAACTTCGGCTGCGGCTCGAGTCGCGAGCACGCACCCTGGGCCCTGGAGGACTACGGCTTCCAGGCCGTCATCGCGCCCAGCTTCGCCGACATCTTCCGCTCCAACTGCACCAAGATCGGCCTTTTGCCGGTGGAGTTGACCGCGGAGGAGTGCGCATCGATCCGGGACGCCGGCGAGGCGCAGGTCGACCTGGCTGCACAGGAGGTGCGCTGGCAAGGCGGCACGGCCCACTTCGAGATCGATCAGGAGATCAAGCACCGGCTGCTGAATGGGCTCGACGACATCGCCCTGACGCTCGGGGAGTCGGCCGCGATCGAGGCCTACGAGCGCGACCGCGAGCGGACCGGCCCCGTCACCACGGCGCTGTGAGCGCCGACCGCGACTGGGACGCGGCCACCTACGACCGCGTCTCGGACCCGCAGCTCGCCTGGGCACTCGAGCAATTGCAGCGGCTCGAGCTCCGCGGCGACGAGGTCGTCGTCGACGCCGGCTGCGGGTCGGGGCGGGTGACCGCACTGCTGGCCGACCGCGTGCCGCGGGGACGCGTGTATGCGGTCGACGTGGCCCCGTCGATGGTCCAGCATGCCCGCGAGGCGCTCGGCGACCGGGCGACCGTCCTCTGCCAGGACCTGGTCGAGCTCGACCTGCCCGAATTGGTCGACGCCGTCTTCTCCAACGCCACGTTTCACTGGATCCCGGATCACGAGCGGCTGTTCGCGCGTTTATACGCGCTGCTCAAGCCGGGCGGCCGTCTGGTGGCGCAATGCGGCGGTGAGGGCAACATCGACGCCTTCCGCCAGGCGGCCGACTCGGTCGCTCGCGAGGAGCCGTTCGAGCACTACTTCGTCGGCTGGCAACGGCCGTGGAACTACGCCGGCGCCGAAACGACGGCGGCGCGCCTCGAGCGGGCGGGATTCACCGAGGTCTCGTGCTGGCTCGAGCCCAAAGGCGTGGAATTGGCCGACCCGCGCCCGTTCGTGTCGACCGTGTGCCTGGTCCGCCACCTCGACCCGCTGCCCGAGGGCCTGCAGGGACCGTTCATCGACCGCGTGCTGGCAAGGACGGGCGTGCCGCTGGTGCTGGCGTACGTGCGGCTGAATATGGTGGGGCGCAAGACGTAGGGGCCGGGGCCGTTCCAGGGAGGGTTTCGCTGGAGGGTGGGCAGATTTCGCTCAACGGGCGAGCGTAATCTGCCCACCCTCGCAATGCCGCCGGCCACGTAAGCTCCACCCGTGGACTACGGGCACCTTCTGGTGGCCTACGAGGGATCGCCGCGAGGGGACGACGCGGTCCGGGCGGCCACCGCGATGGCCCGCAGCGGCACCCGGCTGACCGTGGTGGTCGTGGTGGAATTGGAGCGCCCGTCGCGCTTCCCGACGCGGTTTGCGCGGCAGACGGCCGTGTGGAACGACGTGCTGCTCGACGCGGCGCGGGCCGACCTCGACCGCGCGGCAAGATTGCTCGAGGTGCCCGCCGAGATGACCGTGCTGTTCGGATCGGCAGCTCAGGCGCTGGCCGACGGGGCGGCGGAGTTCGGCTGCGACGCGATCATGCTTCCGGCCCGCCGCGGCATGCTGGGACAATTGCTGGCTCGCAGGCGCGCGGCCGCGGTGCGCCGTCGGGCGTCCTGTGCTGTGCTGCTTGCGGGATGATGGCGGCGATCCGGGGATGGCGCGACCAAGTTGGCTCCGTCCGTGTAGCTTGCGGGCGCTGATGCATCGAAAGACGAACCGATGACGCCCAGGATCGTCCTGCTGCCCGGCGACGGGATCGGCCCCGAGATCATCGCGCCCGCGGTCGAGGTGTTGAACGCGGTCGCCGAGCTCGAGTACGAGGAGCATGTGTTCGGGGGCGCCGCGATCGACGCGCACGGGGTGGCGCTGACCGACGAGACGCTCGCGGCCTGCCGGCGCGCGGACGCGGTGCTCCTGGCCGCGGTCGGCGGCCCCAAGTGGGACACCACCGATCCCGACCGCCCCCGTCCCGAGCAGGGCCTGCTCGGACTCCGCAAGGGCCTCGGGCTGTACGCGAACCTGCGGCCCGTTCGTCCGCTGCCGGCGCTGTATGACGCCAGCCCGCTCAAGCGCGAAAGGATCGAGGGCACCGACCTGCTCGTCGTGCGCGAGCTGACCGGGGGGATCTACTTCGGTGAGAAGACGCGCACTGCGGACTCGGCCTCCGACGTGTGCGCCTACACGCGTGGGGAGATCGAGCGGATTGCCCGGGTGGCGTTCGGCGCCGCGCGCTCGCGGGTCACGAGCGTCGACAAGGCGAACGTGCTCGAGACCTCGCGGCTGTGGCGCGAGGTCGTGCGCGAGCTGCATGCGCGCGAGTTCCCCCACATCGAGCTCGAGCACACGCTGGTGGACAACGCCGCGATGCAGCTCGTCTCATCCCCGCAGCACTTCGACGTGATCGTGACCGAGAACATGTTCGGCGACATCCTCAGCGACGAGGCGGCGATGCTGACGGGCTCGATCGGGATGCTCCCGAGCGCCTCGCTCGGGGCCGGCGGTCCCGGCCTGTTCGAGCCCGTGCACGGCTCGGCGCCCGACATCGCGGGCACCGGTGCCGCCAACCCGCTGGCGATGTTCCTGTCGGCCGCCATGATGCTGCGCCATGGACTCGCTTTGGAAGCCGAGGCCGTGGCGGTAGAATCGGCCGTCGACCGGGCCCTTGCGGAGGGCCTGCGTACGAGAGACCTCGGGGGTGGCGCGTCGACAGGCGAAGCCACCCGCGCCGTTCTCCAACATCTCTAAGGAGCATTTCGTGGAACAAGCCGACCTCATTTGGCACAACGGAGAGCTGGTCGCCTGGGAGGACGCAAAGGTCCACGTACTGACGCACGGCCTGCACTACGGCACCGGCGTGTTCGAGGGCGAGCGCGCCTATGAGACCGCGCAGGGACCGGCGATCTTCCGCCATCACGATCACCTCGAGCGGCTGTTCAAGTCGGCGGAGCTCTACTACATGCCGATCCCGTTCACGCTCGAGGAGCTGCGCTCGGCCACGCATGAGCTGATCGCCGCCAACGGCCTGACCGAGTGCTACATCCGGCCGATCGCCTTCCGCGGCTACGGTCAGATGGGGCTCTATCCGCTCGACGCGCCGGTCGAGGTCTCGATCGCCGCCTGGCCGTGGGGCGCGTATCTGGGCGAGGAGAGCAAGCATCACGGCATCCGGGCCAAGGTCTCGAGCTGGCGCCGGATCCCGCACGACGCGCTGATCCCGCACGCCAAGGCCTCGGGGCAGTACCTGAACAGCGTGCTGGCCAAGATCGAGGCCTCGAAGGCCGGCTACCAGGAGGCGATCCTGCTCGACTCGCAGGGCTTCGTGTGCGAGGGATCGGGCGAGAACATCTACGCCATCCGCCACGGGCAGATCGTGACTCCGCCCCAGACGGCGGGGATCCTCGACGGCATCAGTCGCAACTCGATCATCAGGATCGCCACCGACCTCGGGCACGAGGTGGTCGAGCGCAACCTGGCCCGGGCGGAGCTGTACCTCGCCGACGAGGTGTTCATGTCCGGAACGGCCGCCGAGCTCGTTGCGGTGCGCGAGATCGATGACCACATGATCGGCACCGGCGAACCGGGGCCGGTCACACGCGATCTGCAGCGCGTGTTCGACGATGCGCTTCATGGCCGCGACCCGCGCTACCTCGAGTGGCTCGACGTCGTGAAGGTCCCGAGCAAGGCGGCGTAGAGCAGATGCGGTTTCGGCGGGCAGGCGAGCGAATTACGGAGGCGGTCGGCGCTGGTCGCTGACCGCTTCGCCGACTCGTTTTCGCTCGCCCGCCCCAAGGAGATCTCACCGCGATGACCACAATTCAGCTGTACGACACGACCCTGCGCGACGGCATGCAGGGCGAAGGGATGTCGCTCTCGGCGCAGGAGAAGCTGCGTGTCGCCCACCGGCTCGACGCGCTCGGGATCGATCTGATCGAGGCCGGCTTCCTGGGCTCCAATCCCAAGGAGGCGGAGCTGTTCGAGCTGCTGGCCGGGGAGCGCTTCGCCCACGCCGAGATCGCCGCGTTCGGGATGACGCGCCGGCGTGAGCTGAGCGCCGAGCAGGATCCCGCGCTGCGGGTGCTGGCCGACTGCTTCGCGCCCGTCTGCACGCTAGTCGGCAAGACGTGGGCGCTCCATCTGGAGAAGGTCGTCAAGGTCGACCGCGAGGAGAACCTGCGGATGATCGCCGACTCGGTTGACTTCCTCGTCGCCCAGGGCAAGCGCGTCGTCTACGACGCCGAGCACTTCTTCGACGGCTTCGCCGACGACCGCGAGTACGCGCTCCGCTGCCTGCGTGCCGCCGCCGAGGCCGGGGCCGAGACCGTGACCTGCTGCGACACGAACGGGGGTACGCTGCCCGACCAGGTCGGAGCGTCGATGGCGCAGGTCGTGGCCGTGCTGGGCGACGCCGCCGTCAGGATCGGGATCCACTGTCACGACGACACCGCCTGTGGCGTCGCCAACACGCTCGCCGCGGTGCAGGCCGGGGCCACGCATGTGCAGGGGACGATGAACGGCTACGGCGAGCGCTGCGGCAACGCGAACCTCGTCTCGATCATCCCCAACCTGCAGCTCAAGCTCGGCTACCGCTGCCTGACCGAGGCCCAGCTCGCGTCGCTGACGCCGACCGCTCACTTCCTCGACGAGCTGCTCAACTTCACCCCCAACCCCGATCAGCCCTACGTGGGGCGCAACGCGTTCGCCCACAAGGGCGGCATGCACGTCGCCGGCGTCAACGTCGACCCGGCCACGTTCGAGCATGTCGATCCGGCCGTGGTCGGCAACCGCCGGGAGCTGCTCGTCTCCGAGCTCTCGGGCAAGGGCACCGTGCACGCCCGCGCGCGCGACGCCGGCATCACGCTCGACGGCGCGACGGCGGGGCGCGTGATCGAACAGGTCAAGGAGCTCGAGCACCGCGGGTACCATTTCGAGGCCGCCGACGGGTCCTTCGAGCTCATGCTGCGCAAGCAGACCGGCGCCTACGAGCCGCTGTTCCGGCTCGAGTCGTGGCGGGCGATCGTCGAGAAGCGGGCCGACGGCCGCGTCGAGACCGAGGCGACGATCAAGATCTGGGTCGACGGCGAGCGTTACGTGCGCACGGCCGAGGGCAACGGGCCGGTCAACGCCCTGGACCGGGCGCTGCGCGATGCGATCGGCGAGATCCACCCGCACCTGCGCGACATCGAGCTGGTCAACTTCAAGGTCCGGATCCTCGACGAGGCGAAGGGCACCGGAGCGGTCACGCGCGTCCTGCTCGACGCGTCCGACGGCGAGGATGTGTGGGGCTCGATCGGGGTCTCGGAGAACGTGATCGAGGCGTCCTGGGAGGCGCTGGTGGACTCGCTGGAGTACGGGATGCAACCCGGACGGCGGCGGCCGGGGCAGCCGGCTGTCCGCTCCGTGCCCGGCTCGTGACCGACGCCATCCCCCTAGCCCGCCCGGTCATCGGGCGTGCCGAGGAGGAACGCGTACTCGACGTCCTGCGCTCGGGCCAGCTCTCGCTCGGCCCGCAGCTGCCGTCCTTTGAGCAGGCCTTCGCCCGCCGCCTGAACGTCGCCCACGCCAGCGCGGTGTCGAGCGGCACGGCGGGGCTGCACCTGGCCCTGCGCGCCGTGGGCGTCAGCGACGGCGCGGAGGTGGTGACGAGCCCGTTCTCGTTCGTGGCCAGCGCCAACGCGGTGCTGTACGAGCGTGCGCGTCCCGTGTTCGCCGACATCGACCCGGTGACGCTGAACATCGACCCCGCCGCCGCGGCCGCCGCCGTCGGCGCGCGGACGGCGGCCCTGCTGCCGGTCCACATCTTCGGCTACCCGGCCGATGTGCCGGCGCTCGAGCGCCTCGGCCTGCCGATCGTCGAGGATGCCTGTGAGGCACTCGGTGCCGTGCACGCCGACGGGATCGCCGTGGGCGGCCGCGGTCACCCGGCCGTGTTCGGGTTCTACGCCAACAAGCAGTTGACGACCGGCGAGGGGGGGATGGTGACCACGGGCGAGGAGGCGATCAAGGTGCGGATCGACTCCGAGCGCAACCAGGGGCGCGCGCCGGACATGGGCTGGCTCGACCACGACCGCCTCGGCTTCAACTACCGCCTCTCCGACATCGCCTGCGCGATCGGGCTGGCCCAGCTCGACCGTCTCGATGCGATGCTCGCCGGCCGTGCGCGCGTCGCCGCCCTCTACCGCGAGGCGCTGGCCGGGTTCGAGGGGCTCGACCTGCCGTGTCCCGACAGCGACGGCAACCGGCGCGGGTGGTTCGTGTTCGTGGTCCAACTGCCTCGCGGCGCCAACCGTGACGCGACGGTTCGGGCGCTGGGCGAGCGGGGCATCCAGAGCAAGCCCTATCTGCCCGCGATTCACCTGATGAGCTTCTACCGCAATCTGTTCGGGCACCGCGAGGGGCAGTTCCCCGTGTGCGAGGACGTGGCCGCGCGTTCGATCGCGCTGCCCTTCTTCCCGGAGATGACCGAGATCCAGGTGGCGCGAGTGGCGGCCGAGCTCGGCGAGGTTCTCGGGCGCCCGCAGCCCTAACATCGCCCCCTATGTCACGCTTCGCCGAGCCACAACACGCCGTCTTCCGGGGCCTCAACGACTCGATCGGCTTCGACTGGCGACTCGGGCCCTACGATGTGGAGCAGTCTCGGGCCCACGCCGCGATGCTCGCCGCGCAGGGGATCATCTCCGAATCCGACCGGGACGGCCTGGACCGGGCACTCCTGGCCGTCGAGCGCGAGCTGGGCGACGGGACGTTCCCGTTCGCCGACGGCGACGAGGACATCCACATGGCGATCGAGCGCCGCGTGACCGAGCTCGCCGGGCCGGTCGGCGGCAAGCTGCACACGGCCCGCTCGCGCAACGATCAGGTCGCCACGGACATGGCGATGTTCGTGCGCGCGCACGCCCACCAGACCCAGCAGGCGGCGGCGGCACTGGCGCAGACGCTCGCCGACGTGGCCGAGGCCCATCTCGACTGGCCGATGCCCGGCTACACCCACCTGCAGCGCGCGCAGCCGATCTACCTCAGCCATCATCTGCTGGCCTACGTGTGGATGCTGATCCGCGACGCCCGCCGGTTCGCCACCGTCGCCGCGGCGACGGCCAAGCTGCCGCTCGGCGCGGGCGCGCTGGCCGGGGTCAACTTCGACACCGACCGCCGCCGGGTCGCCGCCGAGCTCGGGTTCTCGGGCGTGGCCGAGAACTCGGTCGACGCCGTCTCCAACCGGGACTTCGTACTCGACTACCTGGCCGCCGCGGCCACCTGCGCCACGCACCTCTCGCGGCTCGGGGCCGAGGTGGTGCTGTGGTCAAGCGAGGAGTTCGGCTTCTGCGAGGTCTCCGACGCGTGGGCGTCGGGCTCGTCGATCATGCCCCAGAAGAAGAACCCCGATGCGGCCGAGCTGCTGCGGGCCAAGGCGCCTCGGATCGCCGGCCATCTGGTCGCTCTGCACGGCGTCATGCACGGGCTCCCGCTGACCTACAACAAGGACATGCAGGAGGACAAGGAGCACCTGTTCGACGCCGTCGACACGCTCGATCTGTGCCTGGCCGCCGCGCAGGGGATGCTGGCCACGATCACCTTCCGGCGCGAGCGCCTGGCCGCCGCCTCGGGCGACGAGTTCCTCGCCGCCACCGACATCGCCGACCTGCTGGTCCGCCGCGGCCTGCCCTTCCGGGAGTCGCACGGCGTGGTCGCCGGGCTCGTCCGCTCCGCGCTCGAACAGGGCAAGACGCTCTCGCAACTGACCTCCGAGGAGCTTGCGAGCCACTCGGAGCTGCTCGACGACGAGTACTACGCGGTGCTGAGCGACGGCGCCTGGCTGGAGTCCAAGGTCTCGGAGGGCGGCACCAGCCTGGGCCGGGTGCGCGAGCAGCTCGAGCAGGCCCGCGACGCGATCGCCACGAGCCGGTGAAGCCGTCGTTCTACGACCGCCCGGTCGTGGAGGTCGCCCGCGAGCTGATCGGCTGCGTCGTGACCCACGGCGCGACCTCAGGCGTGATCGTCGAGACCGAGGCCTATCACCACTCCGAGCCCGCCTGCCACGCGTTCGTGGGTCTGACCCCGCGCACCAGCGTCCTGTTCGGCCCGCCCGGCATCGCCTACGTGTACCGCTCCTACGGCATCCACGCGATGCTGAACGCGGTCACCGAGGCGCCCGGCACTGGGGCAGCCGTGCTGATCCGGGCGCTCGAGCCGGTGACGGGCGTCGAGCTGATGCGCGAGCGCCGGGGCGTGGAGGCGATCGAGGCGCTGTGCTCGGGCCCGGGCAAGCTGACCCAGGCCCTCGGGATCGGACTGGGCGACAACGGCACCGATCTCGCCAGCGGGCCCGTGATCATCTCCGGGCGCCCGCCGCAGTGGCGAGACCCGGAGTTGTCGGTCGGGCCGCGGATCGGCATCACCAAGGCGGCCGAGCTCCCGTGGCGGTTCTGTGCCGCCGGCAGCCGGTTCCTGTCCCAGCGCGCGCCGGGTCTGAGCGTGGCCTCGCGCTGAGCGGATCAGCCGGCGCCGATGCCGGCGCCACCTGATCCGCCGGTGCCGCCGCCGCCCGTGGCCCCGCCGCCGCCGCCGGTGCCGCCGCCGCCCGTGGCCCCACCGCCGCCGCCGGTGCCACCGCCGCCCGTGGCCCCACCGCCGCCGCCGGTGCCGCCGCCGCCCGTGGCCCCACCGCCGCCGCCGGTGCCGCCGCCGCCCGTGGCCCCACCGCCGCCGCCGGTGCCGCCGCCGCCCGTACCCCCGCCGGTGGCTCCGCCCGTGGCCCCACCAGTCGCGCCGGCGCCGGTCGTGGCGCCGGTGGCGCCGCCCGTGGCTCCGCCGGTCGCGCCGCTGCCGGCGGATCCGCCGGACCCGGAACTCGAGGAACCGGTTGTGTCGGTGGTCGTCGTGTTGGTCTGGCCGTTCTGCGCGGCCTTGGCGGCCTGCTCGTTGGCCAGGATCTGGAGGGCCTGGACCATGTAGTCGTGCCAGATCTGCGCCGGGTAGGTCCCGCCCTCGACGGGTCCGCCGTTGTACATCGTCGCCATCGAGACGAGCTTGGTCGGGAACCCGACCCACACGGCGGTGGTCAGCTCCGGCGTCCAGCCGACGAACCAGGCGTCGCCGTAATTGGACGTGGTCCCGGTCTTGCCGACCACGTCGACGCCGGGGATCGCCGCCTGGGTGGCGGTACCGGATTGGACCACGGTGGCGAGGATGTCGTGGACGGTCTGCGCGATCCCGGCGGGGAGGACCCGCTCGTAGGTCGGGTGGTTGATGATGTCGCTCTGCCGGCAGACCGAGCCCGGACACTGGATCTCGGCGATCCCGATCGGGCCGCCGTGCGGGGCTCCGAGCACCCGGTTGACGACCTTGTTGCCGTGCTCGGCGAAGGTCTCGTAGGCGTGGGCCATGTCGAGCGGCGAGACCCCCTCGGTGAGACCGCCGAGGATCATCGCGTAGTTGTCGGAGATCGGTGAGCGGATCCCCATCCGGGCGGCGAGACGCGCGATCTTGGCCGTCCCCACCTTGATCCCGACCTGCGAGTAGACCGAGTTGTCCGACACCGTCGTGGCTCCGGTGAGCGTGATCGAGCCCGAATACGAGTTGCCGAAGTTGTGGACGATGAAGTGTTCCTTGCCGCCGCTGTTGGGGACGATGAAGTCCTGCGGGGCGGACGTCCACACGGAGTCCGGGGAGATCCCCTGCAGCAGCGCCTCGGCGAGGGTAAACGGCTTGAATGCGGACCCGGGCTGGCGGTGTCCGAGCGTGGCGAGGTTGAACGGGAAGTGCGCGTAGTCCTCCTGCCCGTTCACGATCGGGCCGCCGACCATCGCCCTGACCTCGCCCGTCTTGTTGTCGATCGTGACCAGCGACGCCGACGGCAGTCCGGAGCCGGACGGGAGGATCTGCGAGATCGTCTGCTCGGCCGCCTGCTGCATCGGGAGATCGAGCGTGGTCCGGATCTTCAGGCCGCCGTAGTAGGCCCGGTAGGAGCCCATCGCGGCCACGATCTGCGGCCGCAGCCAGCTGGTGAAATACGGCGCCGCGGTCGGCTCCTCGGGTCGCTCGATGTCGTTGAGCGTCGGCAGCGGCTCGGCGATCCCCTGGTTGTACTGATCCTTGGTGATGTAGCCCTGCTGGAGCATGTTCAGGAGCACCGTGTCGCGCCGCGCCTTCGAGGCCTTCGGGTGCAGGATCGGGTCATAGGCGGTCGGGGAGGCGACGACTCCGGCGATCAGCGCGGCCTCGTAGGGCGCCAGTACCGAGACGCACATCGGACGCGGGGCGTTGCCGCACCCTCCGGTCGGGCCCTGGCCGGCCGGGTTGCTCGGATCGAAGCCGTGGGCCTTGCCGAAGTACACGCGCGCGGCCGATTCGACCCCGTAGGCGCCGTTGCCGAAATAGATCGAGTTCAGGTATTCGGTGAGGATCTTCTCCTTGGGCCACTTGCGCGTCAGGTGGTAGGCCAGCGCGGCCTCGCGCAGCTTCTCGAACACGGTCCGGTTGCCCTGTTGGGCGAGCGCGTTCTTGACGAACTGCTGAGCGATCGTGGAGGCGCCCTGCCGCGGGGCCCCGCCGATCACGTCGGAGACGAACGCGCGACCGATACCGCGGATATCGACGCCCGAGTTGGTGTAGAAGCGCTTGTCCTCGATCGAGACGATCGCGTCCTTCATCGACTGGGCGATCTGCGTGGGCTTGACCAGGACGACGTTGTTCGGCGGCGCGAAGATCCCGATCGGGCGCCACTGGTCGTCATAGAGGATCGAATTCTCGGCGTGGCGGTATTGAGCCCGGTTCTCGAGCTGCGGGAGGTCGGAGGCGACCGACATCATCATCCCGAACACCGTGGAGATGAACGCGAGCACCCCGAGGCCCGTGAGGATCAGCAGCAGGCGCAGCTTCCGCAGCTGCGGCTTCGGCGGCCGCGCCGCGCGACGCGCCCGGTAGCGCCCGAACCTCGACGTCGGCGGGGCGAATGGAATGGGCGCGCTCGGGTCCTCGCCGGGCGTCGTGTCGTTTACGTCGTCGCTCATGCGATCGGAAGTGCGCCGGCCTGGGGGCTGGGCCGGGCGGCCGGATGGCCGCGAGGCGGGGAGGTGACGGCAAACATCCCTGCCGGGGTCGAGAGTCTAGCATTGGGCCCGATGGATCCCGAGCTCTCGAAGCCCGCCGCCGCGGCTGCGTGGCTCGCCCGGGACGCGGTCGACGCCCTCCCCGCGGGCGAGCTGGAGCGCAAGCTCGCCCTCGGCCGCCCGTTGCGGGTCAAGCTGGGCATCGACCCGACCGCGCCCGACATCCATCTCGGCCACACGGTCGTCCTGCGCAAGCTGCGCGAGTTCCAGGACCTCGGGCACCTGGTGGTCCTGATCATCGGCGACTACACCGCGCGGGTCGGCGATCCGAGCGGACGCTCGGAGACGCGTCCCAGCCTGGCGGCCGAGGAGATCGAGCGCAACGCGCTCACCTTCCAGGAGCAGGCCTTCTCGGTGCTCGATCGCGACCGGATCGAGGTCCGCCACAACGGCGAATGGCTCGACATGCCGATGGACGAGCTGTTCGCGCTCATGCGCACGGCCACCGTGGCCCAGATCCTCGAGCGCGAGGACTTCTCCAAGCGGATGGCCGCCCACACGCCGATCTCGGTGCTCGAGCTGCTCTACCCGCTGCTGCAGGGCTATGACTCGGTCGCCGTCCGGGCCGACGTCGAGCTCGGGGGCACCGACCAGAAGTTCAACCTCCTGCTCGGACGCGACGTGCAGAGGGCCTACGGCGTGCCCGAGCAGGCCGTCCTGACGATGCCGATCCTGCCCGGGACCGACGGCGAGCGCCGGATGTCGAAGTCGCTGGGCAACTACATCGGCGTCACCGACGCGCCCCAGGACATGTACGGCAAGACGCTGAGCGTGCCCGATTCCGCGCTCGAGACGTGGAACCGCCTGCTGCTCGGCGAGCCGCCGGCGCCGGGTGTCGGCCCGCGTGACGCGAAGCGCGCGTTGGCCCGTACGCTCGTCGCCCGCTTCCACGGCACGGACGCGGCCGCGGACGCCGAGCGCGGATTCGACCGCGTGCACGTCGAGGGCGGCATCCCCGAGGATCTGCCCGACGTCGTATGGCCGGCCTCGGAGCCGGTCGTCCACCTGCCCGCGCTCGTGGCGCGGGCCTTCGGGGTCTCGACCTCAGAGGCGCGGCGCAACCTCGCGCAGGGGGGCGTGCGGCTCGACGGCGACCAGATCGGCAATGGGACGCTCGACGTGCCGGCCTCCGCGGTGGACCAGAAGGTTCTGCAACTCGGAAAACGCCGCTTCGCGCGCGTCCGCCTGCGGTAGCGGCGATGGCCGTCGACGGTGGGCTGCTGCGGATGGAGACGCCTGGCAACGGGCACATCGTCGACCTCACGCAGGGGGTGCTGAGCGTCGTGCGCACCTCGGGGGTGCAGCGGGGGCTCGTGACCGTGTTCGCCACCGGCTCGACCGTCGCCGTCACGACGATGGAGTACGAGCCGGGAGGCGTGGCCGACCTGCAGGGCCTGCTCGATCGCTTGATCCCGGCCGGCGGTGACTACGAGCACAACCGCCTCAACCACGACACGAACGCGCACGCCCACCTCCGGGCGGCGGTGATCGGGCCCTCGGAGACGATCCCGATCGTCGAAGGCCACCTCGCCCTCGGGACCTGGCAGCAGATCGTGCTGATCGATTTCGACGATCGTCCGCGACAGCGGACGGTGACGGTCCAGGTGCTGTCGTAGGGCAGCGGCGGCCAAGCGTCGTGCGTGGTGTTCGGCAGGCCGATTATGTGGATGCGCTACACATGAGTAGGTCGGCCTAGCGACGCGTGCAGCGGCCAACGGCCGTTCATGGGAACGGTTGGCACATGGATGTAGGGACCCTGATGATGTGCTGATGCCAGAGCCTATGCGCCCGGAGCCGGCACGGACCGGCGCGGCAACCCGAACTGAGGCCGACGAGCGCTTCCGCAGCGCCTTCGAGAGCTCGGGCATCGGGATGGCGATTGTCGCAACCGCGCCAGGGCATGCCGACCAGGTACTCGAGATCAACGATGCACTCTGCACGGTCACGGGCTACACGCGGGAGCAGCTGCTGTCGATGCGGTTCGACTCGCTCGTGCATCCCGACGATCTGCCCGAGGTCCTCGCCGGGATCAGACGTCTCATGGACGGCGAGCTGAAAGTCTTCCACCACGACCTTCGCTACAGCCATGCCAGCTCCGATCACATGTGGGTCGACCTCACGAGCGCGATCGTGCGCGACGCCGACGGCGAGCCGCTCTACCGGATCGACCAACTCGAGGACGCGACCGAGCGCAAACGATTCGAACGGCAGCTCCAGCACCTGGCCGATCATGATCCACTGACCGGCCTGCTGAACCGCCGAAGGTTCTTCGAGGAGCTCGACCGCGAACTCGCGCTCGCCCACCGCTACGGCGACGAGGGCGCCGTGCTCTCCCTCGACCTCGACCACTTGAAGTACGTCAACGACTCGCTCGGCCACGCCCAGGGCGACGAACTGCTGGTGCGCATCGCGCAGATCCTTCGCGACCGGCTGCGTGACACCGACATCCTCGCGCGCCTCGGCGGCGACGAGTTCGCGATCATCCTTCCCCGGGCTGAGGTGCGGCAGGCACGCGACGTCGCGGAGAGCCTGCGGGTCTCGGTCCGCGACGGCGTCCAGCTCGAGATCGGCCAGCAGTCGCGACGAGCGACACTGAGCATCGGAATCGCACCGTTTGGCACCGGCGACGGTCTCGGCGCGATGGATCTGGTCAACGAGGCTGACATCGCCATGTACGACGCGAAAGAATCCGGGCGCGACCGGATCGCCACGTACGACACCGCACAGCATCGCCAGCAGCGGATGCAAACACGCCTGGGCTGGGCCGAGCGGATCCGTCTCGCGCTGGAGAACGACGGCTTCGTGCTGCACGCCCAGCCGATCCTCGGCCTCCGCGGGGACCAGCGGCCACGCCATGAGCTGCTGCTGCGGCTGATCGGGGAGGAGGGCGATCTGATCCCGCCCGGCGTGTTCCTCTACATCGCCGAGCGCTTCGGTCTCGCCCCCGACCTCGACCGATGGGTCGTGCGCCACGCGATCGACCTGCTGGTCGAACACCAGCGGACGGGCAGCGACCTCAGCCTCGAGGTCAACATCTCCGCGCACTCGGTCACCGATGACCGGCTGATCGACCTGATCACCGAACAGCTGGCGGGCGGGCGCGCCGACCCGCGAGGCCTCTGCTTCGAACTGACCGAAACGGCAGCGATCATCAACGTCGACCGCGCGCGCAACTTCGCCCACCAACTCTCGAGCCTGGGCTGCGAGTTCGCGCTCGACGACTTCGGCGCCGGCTTCGCGTCGTTCTACTACCTCAAGCACCTCGAGTTCGACTACCTCAAGATCGACGGCGAGTTCGTCAAGGACCTGCCCTCCAATCACACCAACCAGGTGATCGTGCGGTCGGTCGTGCAGATCGCCCAAGGGCTCGGGAAGAAGACGATTGCCGAGTTCGTCGAGGACCAGCAGACCCTCGACCTGCTCCGCGACTACGGCATCGACTACGCCCAGGGCTACCACATCTCCAGGCCGGGACCCCTCGAGACGATCGACCTCGACAAGACACCCGCTGACATCCACACACGGCGATCGCGCGGTGCGGCCGTCCGCTGACGCCGGGGGCGTGTCGCTTCCAGTGGTCCCCACCGAAACGTCGCACCCGGACCGGCGGCCCGAACCCGCACTCCGGCCCGGGCGATGTAGACTGGCCGCCGTGGGTCGTGGGCCGGGCTTTCCGGCGACGCGATCGCAGGACGGGCGGGGCCGGCAGCGGCCGCTCGTGGCCGGACTGGAAAGCGTTGCCGCCAGGCGCTATACTCATCGGTCCGCCCCGGGATCCCCTTCGGAGGTCCCGGGCGCGCCCATGGGAAGGATCACCCTTCTCCAAGAGGTGCGACGGTCTTTGAAAACTCAACAGCATGCGCACCTCTCGATCGACCCTTGATCGAGAAGTGTGTCCAGGTTCGACGCCGTCGAACGCCGATCCCCTCGGGGGTCAGTGGACGGCGGTGCCAAGATTGACCCCGTCGCGCCCGGGGAGCCCTCTGTGTACATCGGGCTCCCTGCAGTGGGCGTAAGGCCTGATCTGCCAAGACAGGCCTGTAGACGACTCTTTGTGAAGTTCTTCACGGAGAGTTTGATCCTGGCTCAGGACGAACGCTGGCGGCGTGCCTAACACATGCAAGTGGAGCGACGAACCAGGCTTCGGCCTGGGGCAAAGCCGCGAACGGGTGAGTAACACGTGGGTAACCTGCCCTGATGATTGGGACAACCCGAGGAAACTCGGGCTAATACCAAATGTGACCCTCGGCCATAAGGCCGTTGGGGAAAGGAAGCTTCGGCCTCCGCATCGGGATGGGCCCGCGGCCCATTAGCTTGTTGGTGAGGTAACGG
>CAWDCP010000006.1:0-138529 GCA_963800815.1 uncultured Solirubrobacteraceae bacterium | reverse complement strand
GGAACGCGGAACTGGACCATTCGCGCTGCTGGCGTTCAAGATCCAGTTCGGTAACCGTGTCCCCGACACCGCAAGCTGACACCAACAACTTGACAACCCTCAACCCAAGGTTCGGACGGACGTCAGCAAGCACGACCTCGGTCATCACGCTCGACGACCCCCAGGACTGAAACGCTGCGGGGCTCCGCGTGATCTAACCGGCGCTGGGCGCCGGGTCCTCCGCCTGGGCGACCGCCTCCTGCGCGCTGAGCTCCATCATCTGTGCGGGCGGGTCCGGGACAGCGATCGTCGTGGTTACCTGGAGTCCGGAATCGACGTGGACCAGCTCGCCTGACTCGAGCAACCGCCAGCCGGGGCTGGAGTCCATGCGCTCGGAGGCGATCGCCGTCGCTGGGAGGATCGAGAGCTCGCCGGAATGGACGCGCACGATTCCAGAGGCACTGCGCTCGTCGAAGGCCGCGCCTGGGTCAAAGCCGCCGATCGAGCGCTCGAGGATCCAGAGCTCGTTTGTATCCGGGTAGCGAAGCGCCCACAGATCGGTCGCGGTCGTGATCAGCATGTTGAGCGAATAGAGCGGGAACTCGACTGCGATCTCTTTCGCCGCCGCAGTGATCCCGGCGCTGACGTCGCCGTCAGCCTCGTCGATTCGCTTCGTAATCAGGGCGAAGTAGAGCTCCGAGTCCGTCGTGCCGTGAACGAGCTCGGTGTGGCTCCCGAGTCGGCGCCGCAGGCCCGGTAGGTTACCCAAGACGCCGTTGTGGGCAAACAGCCGCCCTTGCTGCTCGAACGGGTGCGTGTTATCCACGCGCGGTTCGCCGGTGGTTGCGTGGCGGATGTGGGCGAGGAAGGTACGCGAGCGGACTTCATGGGCACCCGCGATGAACGTGTCGCTGCGATTCGCGGCCACCGGTTTGCGGTAGACCGACGGCGCACCGTCCTCGCCGAAGGTTCCCAGCCCGACCCCATCTGGCTGACCCTCGCTCTGCAGCAGCAGGCTCGCGGGTGCATCGAGCAGCCAGAAGGTTGCCTGGACCTCCCGCGTTCCGCCGCTCATACCGAAGAGCCTGCACATGGCGTGAGTCTACGGCCTGCCGCGCGGGCGGAAGACAGCCGACGGCGGCGGAAAACCCAACCTCAGCTCTGGCTTGCCGATGCCGCCCGCGGGCTCCGGCTGCGCAGTCTCGTCCACCAGCCCCGCGAGCACCGCGTGCATAGCACCGCGCGCGAACGCGGCGCGCTGACGGACGGCGCCGTTGCCCTCTACCAGCACGCGCTCGATCTCATCAAGTGCGGATTCAGAGCCTAGATCGCGTGCGAAAGGCCTGGCGAGGTCCACCGCCTCGCGCGCGATCTGGGTCACGGGTCTCAGAGCCCCATCATGCCACAGCGTTGCGTCGAGCCCGTCGCGGGCTGCGCGGAAGCTTGATTGCATCAGCACCTCACGCCGTTCCCACGGGCCAGGCTCCTCGACTGCTCTGCGCGCCAGCCCGTGTACCAGCGCCGCCAAACCCGCCGTGATGCTCAGCGACGATTGGCTGTCCATCGCCCTGACCTCTACCGTTCCCAGTGCGGGGTGCGGACGGATGTCCCACCAGAGGAACGTGTAGTCCCGCAGAGCGCCCGCCGCGGCGAGCGCCTCGACGCGCTCGGCGTACTCGTCGTAGGACCCGAACGCCGGCGGAATCTCAGAGCTTGGAAACGCGCGGAATACCTGGGCGCGGGCGCTCGCCAGGCCCGAGTCGCGGCCATGCCAGAACGGAGAGTTGGCCGCCAGCGCCTGCAGCAGCGGCAGGTACGCTCGCAGGCCGTTGCAGGCGAGGATGGCCGCTTCGGCGTCGGGCATGCCGACGTGCACCTGGAGCGCGCAGGTCGGCGTACGCGCTTGCAGGCCTCGCATTTCCGCGGCGATCACGCGGTAGCGCTCCGCTGGAAAGTGCACGACGTCACCGAACGCGCCGTCCGGGTGCAGGCCGGCGCCCATCCCCGTCGCACCGACCGCGGTCAGGCGTCCGCGCAGACCGGCCAACGCCGCAACGGCGTCGGATGCGTTAGCGCAGACCGGCGACACCAGCTCGACCACGCTGGCATACGCTTCGGGATGTACCGCGCCGTCGACCGGCGCCACCGCGAGTCGGTCGAGCACTCCAACGGCAGAGTGGTCGAGCGCGTGGGTGACCGGATCGACAAGCAGCAGCTCGTCTTCGATGCCGAGTGAAAAATCCACTCCGGACCCGAACTTGACCACTGGGATCGCCGAGCTCATCTGAACCTAAGACACGGACCCATGACGGGGCCAGGAGTCATATCCAACCGTGAGGCGTGGTACTCAAGTGTCTTATGGCCAGCCCCCAGCGTTCGCCGACGAGTACGCGGTTCGGGTGAACCGAGCGGTCGAGTTGCTGGCCGATCGTTCGGCGGCGGACGCGGTCCGCGCGGTGCAGGTCGAGCACGCGCTGTCGGAGCGGCAGGCCCGGCCGTACGTCAACGCGGCGATCGAGCGTCCCGATGGTGTGGCGGTGCCGGAGCGCACGGCAGTGTTCACCGTGAGGTTGGCGCCGTCGCTGATCAAAGGGCTGCGTGCGGTGGCGCGGTCGCGTGGCCAGTCGCTGAGCGCGACGGTCGACGAAGCGGTGAGGCTGTATCTCGATCGTGGTCACGAGCTGAACGGTGGCAAGGCGGGTTGAGATCGAGATTGTGTCTGACCGGCTCGCCGGCGGTACCCGTTAGTGAGTTGAGGAGCCGACAGCGAAGCGCCGACATTGCCTCGCCGGCTGGGGTGATGCCTGGTTTGGGCATTGCCGGTCGCCGTCGGTACCGCCGACATGTACAAATGCTCGTTGCATAGAACGAATCCGAGCGGCGGTTGCATGGAACACGTGTGATCGTTAGTGTGTGACGCCCCCGCGTGTCCGGGCGACACGAGCCCGATCGCAGCTCCGACGGGGAACGAATGAGCGCACCATGAACGATATTGGGTCGGCGGGGAATCTGTCCGCCGGCATGCGCCGGAGGGTCTCGACGTTCATCGTCGCGCTGTCGGTCTCCTTCGTCGTGTTCGCGGCCTCTTTCGCAGTGTTCGCGGCGCCTGCGCATGCCGTGCCCATCCGCTACATAGAGCAGGTGTACGGCGGAAACGCCTCGGGCAGCCTCGGCGGCGTGTCGTTCACCAATGCGGTCTTCGTCCTGACGTTCGACGGGGACACCGACAACGTCGTGCCCTACTCGATCCCGGGCGCCAGCGGCTACGAGATCGTGGCCGGGACGGCGGCCATCCAGATCTTCGACGCGGCGAGCCGCGCGCTCCTGGCTCAGGCGACCTTTCTGCCGTCTGCTGGCATCTACGTGAGCGTCGACAACACCAACAACGGCATCGGCTTCGGCTCGCACGGCGCGCTCCCGACGGCGGCCGGCTTCCCCGGAGAGCCCGTCTATCCAAGCGGTCTTCTTGCCCCGACAGGCGCGGTCACCTCCTACGATCTCAAGGGCCCCTTCGATGTTCTGGGCTTCGCCATCTCATGCGTCGGATTCGCTGGGCCGACGGGGTGCAACGCCCCTTACGCGCTGCAGACCGACGCCGGCGGCCTTGTCCTCGACCACGTCAACATCTCGAGCGCCGAGTTCACCTCGTTCCTCCGGAACCCGGTAGCAACCTTCTCGCAGTTCGACGTCCGGGCCGAGCTCGGGCCTCGCGAGCTCGAGGTCCGGGGGCGCTTTGCGCTCGGGTCGGGGAGCGACGGGATCAACCCCACGGCCGAGGCAGTGACTCTCGACGTCGGCGGGTACTCGGTCGCCATCCCGCCCGGATCGTTCCGTGCGACGCGAGCCGGCGCGTTCGTCTTCGAGGGCACGATCGGTGGCGCGAAGCTGAAGCTGCGGATCGCGCCCACCCGCGCTTCAGGCGGCTACCGGTTCACGGCCAGCGCCAGCGCCAGCGACGCGACCGTCCCGGCGACGGCCAATCCCGTGACGATCAGGCTCACGATAGGAAACGACAGCGGCGCCGCGACCATCAACGCGCACCTTCGTTGACCGTGTTGATGGAGATGTAGAGCTCGAGCGCGATATCGGGCCGTGTGAGGTTCGTCGGCAGGTGGCAGCAGGACGCGAAGCTCGCTTGGGCTGAGTTCCTGCGGCTGCGCCAGGGCGCGCCCGTCGGTGCTCGGGGCCTCCGGGCATTGCAGCACGTCGACGATGTCGGCGAGGAGGGTGGATTCCCCGAGCGAGACTGCCGGTTCGTCGCCATCCCGGCGCTCTCAACCACGCTGCCGCTCACGGCCCAATCCAGAACCGCGATGAAGCGCGCGTCGCGGCCAAAGCAGGGCCGCCGGCGCACAACGACGACCTCCCTGCTCCTCGCCACCAGCGGGTCTCGTGCGCGCGTTTCGTCGCCGATGCGCTCGCGGGTTGCGAGGCTGCTCCAAGGCGAAAGCGATCGCCGCAAGATGCGCGCTGTCCGCGCTTACCGGGACAGCTGGCCGCCGTGTCGAAAGGCTCGTCGAGATGTCACAGGAGGTCTGCGAGATCAGGGTCGAGGTCGTGGCTGTGCTCGCTGAGCGAGCTTGAGCACGAGCCGCGGCCGACGGTTGCGGTACGCGGGCGCCGTCGCGAGCGTAGCCGTGCCCGCCGTCGGCGGTCGCGGTGCCTGCGACTGGACCGGGGCTCGCTGCGTGCGTCCTTGCTCGGGCAAGGGTCGCATCGCGGCCGCGGTGGCAAGCGCACTCCCCTCCCACATTCCGCAGACCGAGCGACGCTCGGCCGTCCAGCACGGCGGGTTGCACGGCTCGTCAGGCCAGGATCAGGTTGTGGGTCTCGAACGCCGAGATGGTCGGGGCGGCCAGTCCGGCCGCACCTGGCGCTTCGGCGACAATTCCGGCGACCTGATCCGCCGCATCGCGGGACTCGAACACGTCGATCGCGCGGAAGCCTCCCCTCAGCGCGCCTGCTGCGTGAAGCACGTTGCCGGGTGCGATTTCGAGGGATTCTGGCCGGAGTAAGAGCCGTAGCAGTCGTTATCAACAGTCAAGTCAAAGGAGAACACCGATGTTGTGCGCATTGACGGTCCGTAGGTTGAAGCCTGGAACGTTCGAAGAATGCCGGGTCGCGTTCACGAGCTTCGACGACGCAGACAACCCGCCCCCGGGTTGGGTACGGTTCAACATGCTCCGCAACGCCGAGAACTCCGACGAGGTGACCTGCTTCGGTTTCTTCGACGGCTCGGTCGAAGAGCTCCGCGCCAACGCCAGCGAGAACAACTACGCCGAGCAACTCGTGGCTATCGCGCCGTACGTCGATTCGGTCGGCACCGATGGCCTTTACGAGATCGTCGAGGAGTACACGACCTGATCGACTGCCGCCTCAGGGCTCGGTGCCGACACCTCGGCGACGCCGACGATCAGCGGACGGACGAACGGCGGCGTGCGCTTGAGCGTGTCGTGCTGGAGTTCGGTGACCTGGAATCCGGCTGTGCGGATGCCTTCCAGGGTTGGGCGGTTGCAGTGGCAGCCGTGCGCAAGGCGGATGTTGATCGGCATCATGCGGTCCTGAAGGCGTGCGAGTCTCTGGTCGTCTGAGCGGACGTGCTCGATGAACAGTAGCCGTCCGCCTGGGCGCAGAACGCGTCGCAGTTCGCGCAGGGCGCGGGGCTGGTCGTCCACGGTGCAGAGCACGAGTGTCGCGACGACGGTGTCGAAGCTGTCGTCGTTGAACGGCAGGTCCTCCGCGGGGGCGCGCAGGAGCTTCGCGTCCGGCCGGCGCTCGAGGATCCGCTTGTGCAGACGCCGAACCATCGGCTTCTCCGGGTCGGTGAAGGTGAGCGTTCGCACGCCCTCGCCGTAATAGAGCAGGTTCGTTCCGGTGCCCGCGCCGATCTCCAGCACATCACCGGTGGCCTCGGCGAGCAGCGCCTGCCGGTGCGCGCCGAGCCCGGCCTGCTCGGTCTTGGCCATCACGTGGTCGTAGATTCCGGCGAAGATTCGGCCCCAAACGCTCATCTCGTCACCCTCCTCAAGGAGTTGTCTATACGGTGGGCTTGACGGTACGCACGTGCCGGCGCGCTCGCATGAGGCGTTCGACCCATCTTTGGACTCCGCCGGTTGCCCAGATTCGAAGGCCGGCTGCTATGCGTTGGCGGCTCCGACTGGACTCGAGGCGACGATGTACTCCTCCTCTGGGAGCAGGCCGTGCTGCATCGCGAACAGGCTCGCCCGGGCGCGGGTCGATGCGTCGATCTTGGTGTAGATGTGCTCGATGTGGTTGGCCACTGTCTTGGGTGAGATCACGAGCTGTTCGGCGATCTGCTTGTTGGAGAGCCCGCGCGCGAGCAGTCTCAGCACCTCGACTTCGCGCTGGGTGAGCCCGGCGGGACCTTCGCGCCGACGGGCCATCCGATGGCCTGCGGCGCCGAGGACCGCCTCGACGACATCCGCGTCGTAGCGCCCCGCCTTGACCTCCGATCGCAACTCCGCGGCTGCTTCCTGCGGTGAGCGGGCTGGGCGGTAGGGTCGCGACTCGCGCATCGCCTGGTACGCGTCGGCGGCGCCGAGGATCCGCGCGGGACGCGAGATCGCCGCGCCGGACAGCCCGCGTGGGTAGCCGGAGCCGTCCAGCCGCTCGCGGTGCTGCACGGCGACCTGACCGAGCGAGGCGAGCGCTTGGGATTGGTGAAGCATCCGCTCGGTGAGGTGAGGGTGCAGGCGAACGCGTTCCCATTCACCCGGGCCGAGCGGCCCCGGCTTGTCCCAGATCGAGTTGGAGACCCCCAGCCGGCCGAGATCGTGCACCAACCCGGCGCGTCGCAGCGTGCGAACCTCCGATTCCGGCAGTCCGAGCTGGGCGCCGGCGGCCGCCGCCAGGTCCGCGACCGCTCGGGCATGCCCAAGTGTGTACGGGGACTTGAGGTCGACGAAGTTCGCGATCGCTGCCAGCGCAGCGTCGAACCGGTCACCGGACAGCACCATCGTGAGCGCGGGCTCAGCCTCGATCACCGCGTCCCAGGTCACGATCGTGTCGAGGCCGGCGAGGATCGTCTCCGCCTCGCTCGCCATCAAGTCGGCGAGTGTGGGATCGAATTGCTTGCCGCCACGCTGCTGCGCGAGTGCCTGTGCCGCTTGCACGCCGCCGACTCGGTACGCGACCTCGGTGAACTCGGCGAGCTGAGCGATGCGTGCCGGCATCGGGACCTCCTCGCCCTTCAGCTCACCGGGCCAGCCGTGCCCGTCCCACTGCTCATACGCGCCGCCGAGCGCCACGAGGACATCGTCGGGCAACCCGAGCTGCTCGCCCAATGACCGGGCGATCGCGGCGTGGTGAGCGATCATGCCGTCCATATCGCGGTGGCCCGACAGCGCGAACTCAAGCCCGACCCGGAAGCGCCGCAGCGCCGGATGCCCCGACCCGATCCGGCGAACTCCCGCGACCGCGCCCCGCACGCTGCGGAACTCGTAGTCGTACTTCCCGGACTTAAGCGCGATGTCATCGCCGAACCACTTCGCCTGCTCGTGCGCGTCGGAGTGGCACCCGACGTTGATCAGCAGCGCCGTGTAGTACACGGCGCTGCGCTCCTGATCGGGCAGACCGATCCGGTCGGCCAGCCGAATCGCGATCAGGGCTTGACGCAGCACGTGCTCCATCGGCTGCCCGAAACCCAAGTCGATCCCAAGCGAGAGAGCCGCGACCAACTCGGCGAGCCGTACGTGCGCCCGATCGGTGTCCCCAGACACGAGCCCACAGTATCGCCTCCCCCCGGCCACCGCGAAAGATGGGTCGAACGCCTCATGAAGACCGTCACAACGGGTCCTACGGTCGCACCCACACCGACAAGCGAGCAGACAGGAACCCGATGACGCCGCAACTCACACCGGTCGCAGCGCAGTACCGCTCCGTGCCAGCGAACGGCATCGATATCCACTACATCGAAGCCGGTCACGGCGAGCCGCTCGTGCTGCTGCACGGCGGAATGGTCTCGACGAACCCGATCTGGCTCCGACACCCGTCAGCTACTCCGCGCACATGGAGCAGCTCGCGGAGCGCTTCCGCGTCATCGCCCCCGACACGCGAGGATGCGGCCGGACGCGCCATAGCGACGGGACCGTGACCTTCGACCTCCTCGCGGATGACGTGCTCGCGCTGATCCACGCGCTCGGTCTCGACCGCCCGCTGCTCGCAGGCTTCAGCGAGGGTGCGGTCACGGCCACCATCGTCGCGATCCGCAGCCCGGACTCCGTCCGGGCAAGCGTCAACCACGCCGGCTACGACTTCCTCAATCCTAAGGCGCCGAGCTTCACGATCATGCGGCAGATACTCGGCGGAAGCCCGCAAGCCACCGAAGCAGACCCCGATGCCGCCGCCGCGGGCTTCGCGCAGTCGCCCGAGATGCAAGCGATGTTCGAACTCCTGAGGGCCGATCAGGATGGCGCTCTGGGCGAGGGCCACTGGCGCGAGTACCTTCGCAACGCGTTTCACCGCACGACCCACTCGCCCGGGTACACGTTCGAGAACCTTGGTGAGATCGCCGCGCCGACGCTGATCCTCGTCGGCGACCGCGACCAGTTCTGCACCGCCGAAGAAGCCGTCACCGCATACCGCGCGCTCAACCACGGAGAGCTGGCCGTGCGCCCGGATACCGGACACATCATCACCCCGGCCGCGATCGACTCGACGATCAACTTCCTCGCGCGCGACAGCTGACCCAATCAACACGAAAGGCAAGCTCACCATGACCGTCATCAACGTGGCCATCGACAGCACACTCGCACCCGAGCGCGTCCTACAGGCCGCATTCGACTTCTCCGAGCGACGGGAATGCGTGTTCCCAGCCGTGTCCGTCAAGCGGACGACCGTCCACGAAATGGGACAGAACAGCGCGGACGTGACGGAAGGCACGCGCGCCGGCCCGATCGTCAACTGGGAGCGCTGCCGCTATGACTGGTCGACCCCAGGCCGCGTGGCCGCGACTGTCATCGACTCAAATGTCTACGCCACTCCCGCAAGCAAATGGGAGATCACAGCCACGCCCAACGAGGAGGGCGGAAGCCACGTCGAGATGACGTGGACCCGCGAGTTCAAACACGGACCGAGGGGACGATTCTTTGGAACGCTCTTCCGCCTCGTCGGCAATCGGATCTTCCACGGCTACGCCCTGACCACGATCAACAACATGGAGGACCTCGAACGCGCCGAGGAGCCCACCTGGCTCGCGTGCGAGCGCGCACTGAGAGCGACCGCGTGCTCAAGGGCGTGTTCGAGCCCGGCTGGCGCTGGTCAGAGCACGTCAAGCCGATCGCTGGAACCGACAGCTGCCAGACGGTCCATCTCGGCTACGTCCTCTCGGGCCGGATGGAGGTCGTAATGGACGACGGCACCGAAGGCGAGGTCCGACCCGGCGATGTCTGCTCGATCGTCCCGGGCCACGACGCGTGGACGGTCGGCGACGAGGCGTGCGTGACGATCGACTTCGGCGGCATCGAGCACTACGCCAAGCGTTAGTGAGCTCGGCGCCGCTGGCGCGAGCGACAGCTCACGCTGATGATCCACGTGTGGGGGCCGCACGAGCGCAACGACCTCGAGGCGATGAAAGAGATCGCCCGCCCGTTCTTCCCGCCCCGCCCAGCCAATGCCCCACCCGAGCCCGACTACTCCAAGCCCGGCGTGCTCGAGGACAATCGCGACGCAGGCGGGACTCACCCCTGAGCAGGCGTTCGACGCCACCTGGTCATTCGAGTTCGCGGACGACGAGACGATGACCCGGGCGCTGATCGCGCCCGCCGGACTGGCCCTGCTGGTCGGAGCCGAGCGCGAGCCTGAGTTCAAGCGGGCGCTGATCGAGGGCCTTGCCGCCCACCGCACCTCGGACGGGGCTACCGGCTCTCCAACGAGTACCACTACTTGATCGCGCGGGCCTGAGGAGGACGAGGATGAGCTACTTTGCGGTCATCCGCGAGGCAGGGCCCGGCTGGACAGACGGACACGGACGATGGAGCAGCCTGGCGTCAGCGACCACGCAACGTTCATGAACGCGCTCGCCGACGACGGCTTCGTCCTGCTCGCAGGGCCGCTCGCCGGCACCGACCGCGGGCGCCTTCGCGCCCTGCTGATTATCGACGCGGAATCCGAGGCCGAGATCAACCGCCGTCTGGCGGATGACCCCTGGGCATCCACTGGACATCTCGTGATCACGAGCATCGAGCCGTGGCACATCCTCGTCGGCGCAGAGCGACTCTCTGAGGTCTCGGTCGCCGGCGGGACCCCGGCATGAATGCGACGGGCGCCCCAGGTTGCCAGCTCAGCCGACGAGCCGCCCGTCGCGGACGAGCTGGGATAGGTCCCGCTCTGCGCGCGCCCGCCACACGACACAGCCGAGCGCGTCATTGATGCGGACCGCGTCTTCGAGGTGACGCACGGCGTCGTCTTGGCGGCCGAGGAGCGCCGCCAGACCGCCGAGCGAGCGATCAACCGCTCCGTAACTGCAGACGGCCCGGCCGGCGGTGACCGGTCTGCCCGCGTACGGCGCGAGCCGGTCGTACAGCGTTGCTGCGAACGTGGCGTCGCCGATGAGGACGCTCGCCTCGGCCAGTTCGGCTTGGAGCGAGAGCCAGTTCGCGTCGAACGCTTGCGTCAGGGCCATCGTTGCGTGGATCTCCTCGCGGGCGCGGTCGGACTCGCCAAGCCCGGCGAGGATCCACGAATACCCGCCGCGGTACGCGATGCCGGCCGGCGAGTTCGCGATCTTGTCCGCGACGAACTCAATGTCGCCCTCGTCCCAGGCCTCGCGCTGGAGCTGCTCGCAGAAGCGCACCATCGCGGCTGAACCGACGGCGTTTCGGTCGCCGGCGCGGAGCCCCGCCGCCTCCGCTTCCAGCCGCAAGGTCTCGGCGTCCTCCAATCGCCCGGCGAGCATCGCGTCGACCGCCGCCCACAGCGGGGTGTACCACTCGAAGCTGGGCAGGTGCAGCTCGGCGGCGAGGCGCGCGTGCCGTGCCGTCTCCTCGCGCCAGGCCGTCATGTCGCCGAGCTCGAACAGGTCTGCGACGCGCCAGTTATGGGCCTGCAGCTCGGCATGGCGGTCACCTGACTCCCGCGCGGCAGCGATCATCTCGTCTGCGACGGCAAGGCGCTCCTCGACGCGGTCGGGCCGCCACAGCGCTACATGCCGCGCGCTCAGGGCGGAGGCGAGCGCGCTGGTGTCGCCTGACGCGCGGGCGGTGGCGACGGCCTCCTCGCTGTGGAGGTCTGACCGCGTGCGGTCGGGCGCGTAGTAGAGCTCGACCGCGAGTCGCGCCTGGACGCGAGCCCGCAGCGCTGGGTCCGCAACTCGCTCGAGCGCCTCCTCGAGCCGTGCGATCGCCTCTGCGTCGAGGTCGACGATCGCTATCCCCAGCCCGGCGAACCCAAGCGCTGCCTCTCCAAGCAGGTTGACGTCGCCGCGCCTGAGCGCCAGCGCACGGGCCCGGGTGAAAGCCGCACGCGCCGCTTCGGGCTCGCCCCCGCGTAGGAGCGCATCCCCGCGGGCGAGCAACACCGGACCGGACTGTTCGTCGGCGTCTGCGAGTTCGAGCGCCTGGAGCGCTCGGTCGAAGCGGTCCGCGGCGTCTTCGTAGGCAAGTCGGTCGAGCGCACGGCGACCGGCGCGGACGAGCATCTCGGCTGCCAGCCGGGCATCGGCTGTCGACGCCGCCTCGAACAGGTGCATGGCGATCTCCTCGAGGTGCTGTTCCTCGCCCAGGTTCGCGAGGGCGTCGGCGGCGCGTCGGTGGAGCCGCGCGCGGCGCAGGACGTTGCATTCGTCGAGCACCGCCTCGCGAACAAGCGCGTGAGCAAACTCGAACCGGTGCGGGATCGACGCGGGCCGCAACAGCCGGGCGCGCAGGATCTCGTCGAGCGCTGCCTCGGCGGCCCCCGCCTCGAGTCCCGCGGTGGCCTGCAACGCGCGAGCGTCGTGCTCCAGGCCGAGGATCGCGGCGGCGGCGATCATCTCGTTCGCGTCCTCGCCCATGCTTGACAAGCGAACGCCCACGGCATGACGAACGCTCTCCGGCACCACGCGTGGTCCGGCCTGCGCCAGCTCCCTCAGCACCTCCTCGACGAAGAACGCGTTGCCATCGGTGCGCGCGTGTACCCGCGGCGCCAGCTCGTCGCTGCCCAGCATCGAGCGGGCGAGTTCGGCCACGTCATCCAGCGGCAGGCCGTGCAGGTCGATCCGGTCGAGCGCGCCGCCCTGCTTCAGCTCGCTCAGCGCCGCCGTCAACGGGGTCTGCCGGCCGAGCTCGGTGTCCCGATAGGTCCCAAGGATGAGGATCGGTCCCGGGCGACTCGAGCGCAGAACAAAGCTCGTCAGCAGCAAGCTTCCACGATCGGCCCAGTGACAGTCGTCGATCACGAGCAGCAGCGGACCGCGCTCGACGAGATCAGTCAGAGCAGAGTCGACGGCATCGAACAGGCGGTGTCGCGCGCCGCGGTCGTCAACCCCGCTACCAGGCTCAAGCGCACCAGCGACCCGAGCTTGCGAGAGCGCCTCGGTGTAGGGCTCGAACGGTGCCAGTGGCTCTTCGGAGCAGCGACCCATGAGCACGGTGGCACCCTCCTCGACGGCGGCGGAAGCGAACTGCTGCGCGAGACGCGTCTTGCCGACCCCGGGCTCACCCGCGACCAGCGCGATCCGGCGATCGCGGTGCATCTGCACGCCGCCCCAGCACGCGCGCAGCCGCGCCAGTTCGGCGCGGCGGCCGACGAACACGGTTTCGTGCGAGCGCGTGAGGCCTACCGGTGGCGGCACTGGCTCCGTCTGCACGCGGCGGAGTTCCTCGATCAGGGCACGTGTCTCGCGCGACGGCGCGATGCCAAGCTGCGCGCGCAGGCGCTCGCCGAACTGGCGGCCGGCGGACAGCGCGGCGGCTCGGTCGCCGGTTGCGGCCAGCCGCTCGATCAGCCGCCGGTTCGGTGCTTCCGCGAGCGGGTCGAGGGCGACCTCGGCGCGGGTCAGCCGAACCGCCTCCGCAAGATCGGACGCAGCGGCCGCAGCCCGCTCGAGCGCGCTGGCGAGCTGCTGCGCGTGCTCGTCGCGGGCCTCGATCGCCCATTCCTCCTCGAAGTCGTCCAGGATCGACGCGTCGCAGGCCTCAAGTGCCCGCGCCGCATCGCCGTCGGCAAGTGCCCGCTGGAACTCGCGGACGTCGACTCCGAGGTCAGGGCCTTCCAGCGAGACTGTGTCCCGCGTTGCCACCACGTGGCCGGCAGCCGGCCCGAGCGCTTGACGCAACTCCGTCAGGGCCACCCGCAGGCTCGCGCGCGCCGACTCGTCAAGCACGTCCGGCCAGAACCGCGCCGCAACGCGGGCCCTCGGCTGCGGGCCAGGGTTCAACGCGAGAAAAGCCAGGACCGCACGCGCCCGCCGCGACGCGGGCAAGCCGAGCCGCGCGCCATCCACCCGCAACTGAAGACCGCCCGCTAGCTGGACATCCAACACCGAGCCAACTGTGCAGCATCGAACCGCGCGGGCGCAAGCTCCGAGCCCACCATTTGCGCGCGCCGAACGGTGCCCGAACGGTCGCTCGCGAGGATCGGCGCCATGTCAATTCCACGCAGCCGCGACCTTCGCCTCCTCGCCGGGGCAGCCGGGCTCTCCGCGCTCGGCGACTTCATGGCGATCTTCCCCCTGATCCTGCACGTGCAACAGCGCACCGGGTCGGCTATCGCCGTCTCGGCGTTGATCTTCGCACTCTGGGGACCAGTGGTCCTCGCCGCAGGTCTCGCCGGCGCGATCGTCGACCGCTTCGAGAACCGCCGGATCCTGATCGCCGTCTCGCTCGTCCAGGCAGCGACCGTGACTGCGATGCTCGCCGGCCTGGACAGTCTCTGGGCGCTGCTGCCGCTGATGACCGTGCTGGGCTTCGGCGTCGCCGTCAGCCAGCCGGCCGAGTTCGCGCTCATCCCCGCGGCAGCCGGACCGGACACCGACGCCGCGCGGGCCAACGGGCTGATGGAAACCGCCCGATCGCTCGGCTTCACCGCCGGCCCGCTCGTCGGTGGCGCGCTCGGCGCAGCCCGCCTGCTGTGGCTGGCCCTCGCGCTGAACGCACTGTCGTTCGTCGTCGTCGCCGCCGCAGCGCTGCTACTGCGGGCTCGCCGCCGCCCGAAGCCCGGCCCGGACGCCGACAACCCGGTCCGTGCCCGCGACGGATTCGCGTTCCTCAGGCGTGAGCACGACCTCAAGATCACCCTCGCCGGTGCCGTCGCCGCGCTCGCGCTGTTCTCGATCTCCGCGACCGCCGAGCCGTTCTTCGTCACGCACGTGATCCGGGGCGGCAGCCTTGCGTACGGGGTGCTGCTGACCTCGTGGACCGTCGGGATGGCGGCCGGCTCGGCCGGGCTCGCACACCGCGTACGGCAAGCGCATCTGGCCGCCGCCGGCCTCGCCGCTGTCGTCCTCCAAGGGCTTGGGATCGCCGGCGGGGCGCTCGCCACGGTCCTCTGGCTCGCCCTGATCGGCTTCTCACTCGGGGGCGTCGCCCACGGAGTCAAGAACGTGCTGCTCCGCACGCTGATCCACGAGCGCGCCCCGGAGGCGCTGCGCGGCCGCGTGTTCGCGGCCTACAACGGGGCACGAAACGGGGCCGAGCTCGGTGCGCTCGTGCTCGGCGGGCTCGTCGTCGGCGCCTTCGGCTCCCGCGCCGCGCTGCTCGTCGCCGGTCTCGGGCCAGCCGCGATCGGCGCTGCCTGCCTGCTGCTTCTGATCAAGCGCCGCCACGCGGTGGCGGCAGTCATCACCACCGAAGGGAGAGTTCTCCATGCACACATCCAGGGATGAGCTGGAACCGATGGTCATCGGCGAGTACACCGGACGCTCGATCGACGCGGGAGGGATTCGGATCGCGTTCGAGTCGATGCCCGCCCACTTCCCGCCAGACGAATCGCCCTTCAAAGGGCTCCCCGACGATCGCTGCCAGTGCGACCACTGGGGCTACCTGTTCAGTGGATCGTTCCGCGTCACCTACCTCGACGGGCCTGAGGAGATCGTCCGTGCCGGCGAGGCGTACCACCTCCGGCCTGGCCATTTCCTCCAGACGCTCGAGCCGGTCGAGCTGATCGAGTTCAGCCCAGTCGCGGAGCACGACCGCACGATGGCGGTCCTCGCGCGCAACATGGGCGCGGTGACGGTATGACCACCGCCACCACCAGCTACTCAGCCAAGGCGATCGACGATCTCCCCGAACTCTGGGACGGGTTCGCCCGCCTCGTGCGCACCGGGCTTGGCATCACCGCATTCGGTGCGCAGATCATGCAGCTCCCGCCCGACTACACGACCGAATCCCACGATGAGGCCGACACCGGCCAGCAGGAGCTGTACGTCGCGCTCGGCGGCACAGGCGCGGTCGTGATCGGCGACGAGCGGCTGCCGCTCGATCCCGAGCACCTCGTGCGGGTCGACGCCGCCACCGGCCGAGTCCTCACCAGCGGCCCCGACGGCCTACGCGTCCTATGCATCGGAGCCATCCCCGGCCGCCCCTACGAACCGCCGGCATGGACCACCGGAGCGGACGGCGGCGACTGACGTCGCCCCGCCGTCGTCGCAATGCAGCGAGCCCGCGGACAGAGCAGAGCTCCGCGGGCTCGCACGCGGTCGGTCCGGAGGTCGACCGAGGCGGTCTGGATCCCGCGCGCGTTCGTGGCTTTCACGTTCCGAGAACGCGAGGTGCGTGGCCGGACGAATACACAGCGTTGCGTGTGATCTGGCCGTCTCGACAGTTGATCACGTCGAGTCCGTCCCACTCGAGCCGCCGCCCGTCCTGTGCCGTCGCTCGGGCGGTCCATTCCGCGACTCCAGTATCGGCCGTGAGATAGAGCGCGTGCTCCTCGAAGGCCAAGTCCGGCCAGCGGTCGTGGATCCCGGCGACGTGCGCGCGAAAAGCAGTTGCACCATCCACATGTTCCCCGCTTGTGACGTTGTGGAACACGATGTCGTCGCTGACAACGGCCATGATCGCCTCGAGGTCGTGCCCGAACCACGCTGCTCGATAGCGCTCGACAAGGACTTGGACTTCGGCTTGGGTCATTGCAGCAGCGATTCTGAGCGATTCGATGCCGTGCGTCCACCGAATCACCACGACCGTCAGCCAGACCATTCCCGTCCTCCCCTCTTTTGTGACGACAGCAGGGCGGCGCTGACCTCAGATTCGGCTCGTCGGACGCCCTGCTTCGCCGCCGGCATTGCGCGTCTCTCGCCCGGCGTCGGCGACGGATCCCCTATGCGCGGATAGGGCGCCTCAGCGGTCGCCGGGCGCTCGTTTGGCGGCGGGACGCCGCCGGCGCTCGCGCTTGCCGCGCGGAGCAGGTCCCTCGAGCGATGACGGCCGAGCCTCGCCGCGGATCAAGAGAAGGTCGTTCCGGCAGAAGCGCGTGACTGCTGCGCACCAGTCCGCAAGTGCTCCTCCTGGCCGAGGCGGATTGGTGCCCCTGGAATACAGTTGCCTGTGCGCAAACGCGACGCTCACCGGCCTCTCGGACAGGTGCAAGTACCTGAGCAGTGTCTTGGCGCCGGCGATCGCGCTACCGATCTCATGCCAAGCGGCCAGCGGATCGGCGTGGCCGGTAGGAGCCGTGGAGCGGCAGCACGCCTACGCGGGGTCATGATCCTTGCTCGAGCCCCGCTCTTGTCATCGCACGGGCATCTCACCAGCCGGGGATCACAGTCTCGGGTTGCGCGGAACTCATGCATCTCGTGGCTCCGACGCTGGCCGAGATGGTCGGGGTCCACCTCCGGTGCGGGCTTGCCGCGCGGAGCAAGTCTTTCGCGGGTGCAGGTCGAGATGCTCGTCGGGCGAGGAATGCAGGAGTCGGCCGACGCCTCGGTCGGGGTGCTGAGTCTGAGCTCAACGGCGAGAGAGGGCGCCGGGGCGGTCACGGCTATCGCTTTTCGCGCCTGCGGCGCCGTCAGGCCGAGCTGTCACGTTGGCGGCTGACGACCCTTCGCGGGCCTTGCCTTGCCCACTGCTCTCGTGCGGTGATGCGAGCGGTGCGAGCCGTCGGAGTGTGCGGGTGGGTTCAGGGGTGATCGTCGCGAGCTCTTCGAGGATCGCGCGCGGCTGGGCGTGTGTGGGATCCGAGCTGCTGTTCGATGTCCCGCGCGATCTCGGTGGTGATCGCGCTCGCTGCGGCCATCAATTGCTTTCCGCGGCGGGTGGTGTGGATGCGTTGGGCGCGGTGGTCGTCGGGGTCGGGGACGCACTCGAGGTAACCGCACTCTTCGAGGTGGTCGATCAGGGCTGTATGAGCGTCAGCTCGGCTGAACAGCGCGAAGCGGTTGATATAAGCTGGAGACCAGTGGGCAACGTGCTACCTACGAGCTCTAGCTACAGGGTCTGATGGTGGGCGGGGCAGGCTCGCAGCTTCGACTGCCCGGCCGCCTGGGGATAGTGGTGCTCCTGCTGGCCTCGATTCCTGCTCTCGTCGTGATTGCCTCGGCGCAAGCCGCCCGCGGAGCAGGACTGACCGTGTCCAGTCTGACCGTCAGCTCACGGGGCACGGTTCAGCTGCGGGGTTCGAGCTGGCCATGCCGCCACGACGTCAGGCTCCAAGCGTACGTCGACGGCGTGAGCCCCTACCCGTCGCAGGACATTGGAGTCGCCAAGCCGGCCGGCGGCGCCTTTTCTAAGCGCTGGCGCGCGCCGTCGGTTATCGACTCGCTGCAGTGGACCGTGCAGGCGGTCCAACACTGCGGCTCGCGGACGAAGGTGGTCACGGCGCCCGTTGAGATCACGGCGGCAACGAGAGGTTCCCGGACGGCGGGTGTCGGCAGGTCGCTGCTTTCGGCCATCGCGGCCTCCGCCGGGGCCACCACCGTCGACCGGCGGGGCCTGCAGTACATCGCCGACAACGAGGGCTACAAGCTCAACCGACAGGGACAGTACGTGGTCTACAACGACCCGCTCGGCTTCTGCACCGCGGGTTACGGCCACCTCTTGCACAAGAGCAACTGCACCGCGGCTGACCGCGCTGGGCCATTCAACAACTTGACCGCCGCCCAGGCCGTGGCGCTGCTGCAAAAGGACGCTGATGCCTTCGCCGCCTACATCGTCCGCCGGACACAGGTCCCGCTCAGCCAGGCTCAACTCGATGCGCTGGTCGACTTCGCGTTCAACGTCGGGAAAGATGCCTACGGCTCCTCGACCCTGCGCCGACTGCTCAATCAAGGACAGGGGGACCAGGTTCCGGTCCAGTTGGCCCGCTGGGTCCACGGCACCGTCGGTCAGGGCGCCAACAAGCACACCGAGGTGATCAAGGGACTCGTGCTCCGCCGCGGCACCGAGTCAAAGATGTGGACGACCGGTCAATTCCCAGCGGCCAAGCATCCCCTGCCGACGGGGGAAGGCCCACCCCCCTCGCCGCCGCCTAACCCTCCGCCCAAGTCATCGAACTGCTCCGCCGACGACCTCAGCCAGCCTCCCCCCGATGGCTGCTACCGGATGAAGGTCCAGGTCATACTGGACAAGTACCCCGGCGACCCGAACGCAGACCTGGGAGTCGGAGTTGGCAGCGCCACCCTGCAGCCGGGCGGCAAGACGATCACGTGCCTGAACCCGGGCGACGCGGCAGCCTGCTTCGTCTATGAGGACATCGCCGTGAACACGACGGTCACCGTGACCGCGACCCCGGGCAGCGAGTCGCCGGATCCCGCCAATCCCCCTGATTCGGCCTTTGAGAAGTTCGCCGGCTCGTGCACCGGAACCGGGGCCTGCGTGCTCACGCCGTCCTCGAACAACAGCGTGGTCAGCGTCTATTTCATGCCCGCCGTGGCCACCCTGACACTCCAGGCGTCGGCCAGCACCGCCGAGATGTCGGCCAATGGAGAAGGGCACGTGGCCGGGACCCTCCCTCAAAGCCCGGTTCGCTGTGGCCCAGGCTCGGCGAACAGCTTTAACCTGCCCTGCTCGCTGCTAGTCCGCATCAACGGCGAGGTCCAGGTGCAGTCCGACAACCAGGGCCACACCCCCACGACGCCGACGTTCACCAACAACTGTGCAGTGCGGCCCGCTGCGCCCACCTACTGCGATATCACGATGACCAGCGATCAGACCGTGACCGCGACTTACGGCGGATAGCCCGAGGCCACCGACGCGCACGCGGATAGCGCCCGCTGGCCGCGGGCGGATGTCCTCCCGGCTGAGCCGCTGGGGGCTACCAGCTTCCTGGGATTGGGTCCCTCGCGAACGCATTCGCTGCGGCCGCCGACGGAAGGAGGCGTCGAGCTTCCGCCCTAACGTCGCTGTCGAGTTGGAACGCCAACAGCAGGTCCCCAGCGCTCGAGCCGAGTACCGCGTTCACGTCAGAGCAGGTGTCTGGCCGGAGGTGGGTTGCGTCTCTTTGCCGCTGTAAATTCGTTCGCGGTTTAGGTTCCCGGACCGAGTTTAGAGTCGCGGGGGTGCTAGTGGTCTCCTCATTGTCTGGCGCGTAGGCGCTTGGATTGGGGGGTCATATCGGTTGCGGGTGTTCGTCGCAGGGGCGGAGACGGGCTCACAGCGCGCCGATGTGCAATGCGACGGTTGCTGGTTGGGTTGTTTGATCGGATGAGGGCTCAGGCGGCGGTCACTTCCTCGTCGAGGGTGTCGGGGTCGGCTTGCTGGTACTTGATGCGGTAGAGGTGTTGGCGGTCGACGTCGGTGAACGTGGCGCCGTTGCTGGCGTGGCTGAAGAACAGATCGAGCACCGCCCACACGAGTGACAGGCAGCTAGTCTCGCCGGGGAAGCGGCCCATTACCTTGGTGCGGCGGCGGACCTCGCCGAGCGAGCGCTCGAGCAGGTTCGTTGACCGCCACCGTTCGCGGTGTCTGAGCGGGTAGCGCAGGTGCACGACCAGCGCGTCGAGGTCGTCGGCCAGGCAGCGCGCGGCCGAGTCGTAACCGGCGTGCTCGAGTTCGCTGATGAGGACCTGGAGGCGGAGCTTGCCGTCCTTGACCGAGGTCGCGTCGGTGAGCGCTGCCCAGTAGTTGAACCGGATCCGGTCCTGCTCTGACTTCGGGAGCTTGGCCAGCAGGTTGCGCAAGCGGTGAACGGCGCAGTGCTGGCGATCGGCGCGCGGCCAGATCTCCTCGACCGCCGAGGGCAGCCCGGCCGCGCCATCGGCAACGACCAGCCTGGGTGCCGGGAGCCCACGAGCGATGAGGTCACGACCGAGCTCCAGCCAGTCCTCCTTGGTCTCCCGCATCCCCAGCCGCACGGAAACCAGTGCTCGCTGGCCGTTCTCGGTGATCCCCCAGGCGCAGATCACACCCTCTTTCGGGCCGCTGCGGCGGACCGGCAGATAGATCGCGTCCAGGAACAGCACGACCAGGCTGACGTCAAACAGCGAGCGGCGACAGAACGCCTCGAACCGTTCGTGCAGCTCCGCACAGACCCTGGACACCGTCGACTTTGACGTCTTCCCGAGCCCGGCCTCCACACACAACGACTCGACGTCGCGCATCGAGAGCCCGCGAACGAACCCGCCGATGATCAGCGCCTTGAGCGGGTCGGTCCGCAGCAGCCGCTTGCAATGCCACTTCGGGAACAGCTTCGACACGAACGGCTCGGCTGTCTCCCGGGCCTGCGGGATCTCGATCCGCAGCTCACCCTCGGCCGTCTGCAAACGCCGGGGCCGGAACCCGTTGCGCATGCCCGAGTCGTAGTTGCGCAAGCCGCGCTGGCGTTCGGGCCGGCGCTCGTACCGAGCGCGACCCAACCAGGTATCGAACTCCTCCTCGACCGCTCGCTGGATGATCAACCGGGCCCCGAGCCGGGCGAGCTCGGACAGCATCTTCTGCGGATCATCGACCATCCCCTTCCCCAGCAGCTTGTCGATGCTCGCTTGTATCTCCGCTGATGGCGGTACGGTGCGTCTCACGGCGTAGGCCTCCTTCATCGTCTTGCAGGACTTGAGGGAACCTACGCCGTCGCTACGACAGCACCCGACACGTATTTACAGCAGTTCTGAGACGCGACCCGGAGGTGATCCGGCACCTGCAATTCGCCAAATTCGGGCATCGCAGCCACCGGCGCGGCCTCGACCTCAGCACGGGCGCTCGCGCTCCGCGAGAGGCTCCTTGCTAGCTGTAACACCGTCAGCTGCAAGCGCCCGGACTGCGGCGGAACAGACAGCGGCGTGTTGCTCGTGGGTCCCGAAGCAGCAGTGGCGCGGGCGTGGCCGCGTCAGGCGTCTGGCAGGCACGCGGCCGATGCACGTTGGTCACGACCGCTTCGACATCGCGGGGTAGCCGAGGCTGGCGATCGTTTCGGCGACGTTGGGCTGCTGGGTTGAGGTGTTTGTGTCGCCACAGTTCAGCTGGTCTGCGCGGCCACGACCCAGGCGGCCTTTCCCGGGGGCGTCAGTATGGGGCGGGCGGCCGTGCGGGCAACCACTGGCAGCGACCGCGCGGGCTGAGATTGCCTGCTTTGCGACGGTGTCCGCGGGCGAGGTCGTGTGCGCGCTGCTGGCGGATCGGGAGAGGGCTGCGGGTCTGGGTCACACCTTCGCGGTCCGGTTACAGTCATCGGGCGCGCGGGCTTGACCGAACTTATGAAGTTGCGAAGAGCCGGCGATGGCTACGTATCCTCGGTGCAGTGATCTGGCTGGTGGCAATCGCTGCAGGTGTCGCGCTCGCCGACGGTTCGATCGTGACGCTCGCGCTTCCGCAATTGCTGCGGGAGCTCGGGACCTCGGTTGAGGGCGTCGCGGCGGTGCTCGGCGTCTACTGCGCAGTCGTCGCGGTCGTGCTCCCGCCCTCCGGCCAGTCATGTGTGCGGTCATGACGGAGTCCTGGCTCGCTCGGGGGCCGCTGGCCATGCTCCGCGACGCGGTTGCGGATCCGGGATCGGTGGCCAGGTCTGGTGTGGTCGATGTCGATCTCGACGGTCGGAGCGGCGAGAAGCTGGCGCTGGGATTCGCGCCCGGGCGCGTACCGCGGTAGGCTCAGCGCGACCGGTCGCTGATCAGCCGACTGCTGCGGGTGGATTTGCCGGCTGGTTGCCGTTGTGACCGGAAGGGACTTCGGGGACAGCGTTTGCCGTGGGCCCGGGGACCAGAGGAGAGGATCATGCGCGATCGTTTGAAGTCTCGGTTTC
The DNA here is from genome assembly GCA_963800815.1 of uncultured Solirubrobacteraceae bacterium. GTDB lineage: Bacteria > Actinomycetota > Thermoleophilia > Solirubrobacterales > Solirubrobacteraceae > Palsa-465. Next base: position 116,443 of record CAWDCP010000006.1, on the reverse strand, counting down.
GGACCCTGGTTTCCGGAATCGCGTTGAGGGCGATTCGGGCGGGAGTCGTGAGCCGTCGAGCGGTGATCGTGTTCGGCGTGATCGCTGGGCTGCTCGCGGTCCCCGCGGCTGCCGGCGCGGTGCTCCCGGGCCCGAACGGCAGGATCGTCTTCACGAGCGGGCGGGATGATGGCTTCAGCACCTTTGATGACGCGCACGCCCAGCTTTGGGTCGCCGACAAGGCTGGTGCTGCACCCAGGCGGGTGACGGTAAACGCGGGCATCCAGCACCGGCATGCGAGTTGGTCACCTGATCGCACCAAGCTCGTGTACTCGGCAGGGAACGCGGCCACGGGGGACTTCGACATCTACATCCTCGACCTCACCCAGCCTGCGTCGGGCACCAATCCGAGGAACATCACCCAGTCTCCCGGTATCGCCGACGACCGTCCGTCGTGGTCGCCCGACGGTACGCGCGTCGCTTACCAGAGCAAGGTCCTGGGCAGCAAAGCCCCCGCCCAGATCGTTGTTGAGAGCGTCACCGGCCCGCAGGTAAGTGTGCTGACCCAGCCGGCCGGCACCGGGGACGCGGGCAAGCCCGTCTGGTCGCCCGACTCGAAGACCCTCTATTACAGCCTCGTCGTGAATCCGGGCGTCTCGCCGGTCGACGACGACATCTACAAGAAGGCTGCGGATGACAGCGGGGCGGCGATCCCAGTCGTCACCGGGCCCACCGACGACTACCAGCCCGCGCTCTCGCCTGACGGACAGAGCCTCTGCTTCACGCGAGGAGCGTTCGGCACGACCAGCGCGACCGTGCAGCGGTCCACCATCACGGGTGGGAGCGTGACGCAAATAGCGAACAGCGGCCAGGGTGACTACAACTGCGCCTGGTCGCCCGATGGAACCAAGATCGCGTACGTGCAGGGGACGTTCTCCAACGGCGATCTCAAGATGAAGAACTCGGACGGCAGCGGGACGGCCACCGATCTCGTTCCGAACGTCGCTGGCCGCTTCGACGGCAACCCCGACTGGGCCCGCAACCCTTCGCCCACCTGTCAGGACAAGTCGGTCAGCATCGGCTTCAACGGGACCGCGGCGATCCTGCTCAACTGCGTAGATCCGGCTCCCGAAAACGACCCCGTGACCCTGTCCATCGTGACCCCGCCGGCGCACGGCAGCCTCGGGAGCATCCATCAGAACTCGGTCACCTACACACCGCAGCCGAACTTCTCCGGCGCGGACCAGTTCACGATCAAGGGGAACGACGGTACCTCGGACTCGAACTGTCGCGACCATCCACGTGACAGTCAACCGCGACACCCCCGTGACGATCTCGTCGCTGAAGCTGGTCCCACAGCGTTGGCGGCTCGGGACTCGGCTCGCGCACATTTCGAGCAAGGGCACACCCATCGGCACGATGATCTCCTTCAACCTCTCCAAACCAGCCCGAGTCAAGCTCACGTTCGCCGAGGCCATGCCCGGGCATCAGATCAACCGCCGGTGCGTCGCGCCGGACCGGTCAAACCGCACGCGGCGACGCTGCACGCGCTTCATCAAGGCTGGCAGCCTGAGCTTCACTGGGCACGCTGGACTCAACCGCATCAAGTTCGACGGGCGCCTATCACGCACGCAGACGCTGACCGTGGGTAGCTACCGACTGACTGTCGACGCCACGGATTCCGCCGGTACACGCTCCCGCGCGCGGACAGCGACGTTCACGATCGCCAAGCGGTAGCACGCCTGCGTGACGACGGCTGAGAGTGCTGGCCCACCGGCACCGAGCCGGGGCATAGTGCAGCGACCACCGCTCGCAAGCTCCTGTAGCCCAAACAGATCACCTCGACGCTCATGGAATGGAGTTGCCCGTCTTGGAGGACGGGCGGATTCCGTCGGTACGGATAGGTGGGGAGGACGGGCCTCTGCGATTCGTGCCCGAGGACATCGATCGGTGGCTGGCTGAGGCGCGCGCTGACTGGTTGTCGCCCGCGGCCAGCACGGCTCGGGAGCACGCGGCGAAAGCTGACGCCGCGTCTGCGCGGGGTCGCGGCGGGAGGGGTCGTCGCTCCTCGGGCAACGCGGCGGATCAGCAATCGCTGCTCTAACCGACTGCCTTCGAGGCCCGGGCAATAGCTTCTTCCGTCGCGACAGCACCCGCGGCAAGCACGTGGCGCTCGAGGTGGCCGTAATAGCGTTCGCTGGTGCTGATGTCGGCATGCCCAAGTTGGCGCTGCACGTACATCAGTGAATTCCCAGCCGCGAGCCACGCCGCGGCCGCGGTATGGCGCAACGCATGCAGAGGCATGTCGCGCAGCGCGGCGTCTTCGAGCGTCTCCTTGTGCCAGTCGCGCGACACCGTGTTGCGGTCGAGCGGACTGCCGACGCCTGCGCTCTCCCAGCGGCCCTTGCTTCGCTTCACCGTCCGCTGGGGCATCACGAAAAGGACGGCGGCAGCGCGATCGCCCTCCGCCATTTCCGCGCGCCGCGCGGCCTGATCACGCAGAACGGAACAAAGCGTCGGTCCGATCTCAACGGCGCGGAACCGGTCCGACTTTGTTGAGCCAATGCTGCTGCTCTTGCGCGATCGGTAGACGACGACCGTCCCGCCCACTCCCTCGAGCTCCAGGTCGCCGATTCGCAGCGCAAGCGCCTCGGAGATCCGCAGGCCGCTTCCTATCAGGAGTTCGGCGAGTGGCCGGTAGACGCCTGAGCACGCGTCGAGGTATCTGGGGATTTCGTGAAGGCGGAGGTAGTCACGCTCAATGTGGGCAGGAGGCAAGCGCTGTACCCGCAGCGCTGGATTGAGGGCGAGCAGGCCGTCTGCGACAGCGGCATTGAGGCAGACGACGAGCGTTCCGAGTGCGTTGTTCACGGTCTTCGCCGCCAGCTCGCCGGCCTCGACCTCATCCGCCAACGCGGCAACGAACTCTCGGATGTCGTCGACCGATAGCTCACCGAGCGACCGGTCGCCGAAGGCGGGCACGAGTCGCCTGCGGCCGGCGATCTCATACCCAGTCCAAGTTCCGGCCTCCAGGTACGGGCGGCGCTGCGCGAGCCACCGCTCCCAGTATCGACCGAATGTCTGCGTCGTGTGACGGACCTCGCCGCGCTCGACCTGTTCGATCAGCCGGCGTCTGGCATCTCGCGCTGCTCGCTCGCCGGCGAAGCCGCGCTTGGTCGTCTGCGTCCCGTCGCTCCGGCGGTAAACGAAACGCCACCGGACGCCGTCGCCCGTCGGGTAGGAGTAGACGCCGCCGCTGCGACCATGCTTGGCGGTATCGGCACGGCGGGCGGCGGGGGACACCTCCGCGATTGCCTCCTCGAAGGCTCGCGCTTCGTCCTCGGAGGCGAACCGTCGGGCTCGGCGCTTTCCGGTGGAATCGCGCCATCGAACCTCCCAGCCGCCGCGGTGATGACTGACGCTCACGTGCGGCGCGGCCTTCCGAGCGAGTACGTCCATCGTGTTGCCAAATGGACGTACGGAATGGACGTATTTGCCACGTGACAACAGTACGTCCGCCATCGGACAGACGCAATGATCTCATCCAGACGCAAAAAAGCCCCGCAATCGCGGGGCTTTCCCAGTGCGCCCGAGAGGACTCGAACCTCCACGGACCATTCAGTCCACAAGGCCCTCAACCTTGCGCGTCTACCAATTCCGCCACAGGCGCGTGGGGCGGCCAGTATAGCCGCGGCGTGGCGGGTTGAGTCCGTCCTGTGGGAGCGCTACATTGACGAACACATGTTCGACTTAGGGCCCGCGGGGCCAACCGATCGAGGAGTGGACCGATGGACCTGACGAAGCGCCAGCAGGAGATATTCGACTTCATCAAGCGCTACTCGGCGAAGTACGGCTATCCGCCGACGGTGCGGGACATCGGCAAGGCGGTGGGACTCGCGTCATCGTCGACGGTGCACGCCCATCTGGCCAACCTGGAGCGGATCGGGCTGCTGCGCCGCGACCCGACCAAGCCGCGGGCGATCGAGCTGCTCGACCGGGCCACGGCCGGCGTGCGGAGCTTCGTGCGTCCAGGACTGCCGCTCGTGGGTCAGGTCGCGGCCGGTCAGCCCGTGCTCGCCGAGGAGAACATCGAGGACTACGTGCAGACGCCCGAATGCGCCGGCGGCGCCGATGGGGAGTACGTGCTGCGCGTGCGCGGGGAGTCGATGAAGAACGTGGGGATCATGGATGGCGACCTGGTCGTGGTCCGGCCCCAGGAGACCGCGCGCGACAGCGAGATCGTGGTTGCGCTGGTGGGAGAGGAGGCAACCGTGAAGCGATTCTTCCAAGAGGCCGATCACGTCCGGCTGCAGCCGGAGAACGAGACCATGGAGCCGATTCGCAGCCGCGACGTGCGCGTGCTCGGCAAGGTGGTCGGCCTGATGCGGAGCATCTCGTGACCTCGCCGGTGCCCTCCGGGGAACCGATCGCGCGGCGGGCTGAGTCGTGAGCACCTTGACCGCAGAGCGCCCATCGCGGTCGCGGGCCGGGGCGTCGGCGCTGCGGCACGGTTGTGCCGCGGACTCGCCGGCGCTGTTCGATGGCGCGGGCGGTGGGCAGACGCTGGACGAAGTGCTGTCCGGCGCCTGGGAGGAGCTCACCGCCCAAGCCGTTGCCCGCTGTCCGATGTGCCTCGGAGACATGGAGCCGGAGTACGGCGCCCACTCGCGCCCGGTGGGCGGGCGCTGCCGCAGCTGCGGCACGACGCTGACCTGAGGCGGTCGGCCTCGGCCGGGCGCAGCCCGCCCAGCTCACCGACGCCCCGTCTGGACTAGCGGGTATAGACCGCGAAGAAGTCGCGATCGTCGGGGGTCAGGTACCGCGAGGGCGGCCGGGTCATGGCGGCCAGCAGGTTGGCCGGATCGACTGCGCCGGGCCGGCGGTAGGTGATCAGGTTCGTCCAGTAGCTGTTGATGTCGAGCTCCATCGCGCGCACCGCGCCCGCGTGGATGAGGATCGCCGCGAGCGACCCGACCGTCTGGTCGTTGGCGGCGGCGTAGATCAGGTTGCCGTGGCGGTCGACGCCGACGCCCGAGCGCCAGACACGGACCGCGTTGCCGAGCGTGGCGCCCCATTCGGGCCCGTCGCTCAGGTTGGGGTTCGGGCGGCCGTGATTGACGATCAGCGGCAGGTTCTGGCGCGCGTAGACGATGTCGGCGGGGACGCCCGGCCCGCCGGTCCAGGCCCGCACGTCGACGCGGCCGCTGCGGAAGCGCATGATCGTGGCCAGCCCGTCCTTGAGCGGCGCGTAGGCGTGCCCGCCGATCGCGAAGCCGCCGCCGGAGTCCTGCAGCTTGAAGCCGCTGTTGAAGGTCGCGACGAGCCGGTCACGCAGGCGCATCGGGACCTCCTCGGGGCCGCGGGCCGGGAGCGTGACCGATGGCTCCTGGGCGCCGGGGTAGAGCCACGTGCTGGTGCGATTGTGGTCGATCCAGGCGACGCCGGCGACCAGGCGGGGGTAGTTGGGATCAGGGCGGAAGCTGGTGACGAGGATCGGCGGGTTCGCCAGAGCGGTCTCGAACGTGGCGCGCCAGACGCCCTCCCCGGGCAGCGCGGGCAGGATCACTGGTGCGAGATTGCGCGGGCGGTAATGGAGACGTGCCCGCCGCGCGGTGGCCGCCCGGGCGGCCGCGATCGCGTTGGGCTGACCGGGCAGTGCCTTCAGGCCGGGTCCGCCGGTGGGCGGCGCCGTGAGCGAGTAATAGATCGACTCGACCTTGTTGACGAGGCCGCGGGCGCCGTTGTCGCGCAGCCACTCGACGGTCCGGATCGACACCGTGGAGTTGGACGGGATCGTCATGGCGTGAACCCACGACACGAAGGCCGGTACCAGGCAGATCAGAGCCGCCATGAGAGCGATGCGGCGGAACCTCCGCGCCGGGCCGGGCGGCGGCGAACCGGGACCGCGAACGCGGCGGCGGGGGGAAGGTCCTGCGGGCGGACCGTCGAAGGTCCTATGCTCAGGGGCAGAGAGTGCGATGGACCGAGAGTCTGTCATCTGAAATGAAATCTAGGCTGAAGCAGTACCTGAGAACCCTCATAACTGATTCTCACGTTGCGTTCAGAAACCACCAATACCGTGCCCGCCATGCCACCTGCTCGCGCAGGCGCTGACCGCTGGCCCGGGAAGCCGGCGAGCGACCCGTACGTCCCCGGTACCGTCGCTCGTCCGACTCGATCGCCTGTGCGAGCGCTGATCTCCGTCACGAGACCCCGCCAGTGGGTCAAGAACGTGCTCGTCATCGCGGCGCCCGGGGCGGCCGGGGTGCTCACGCACGACGACGTCCCGCACCGGGTCGCGATGGCCTTCATCGCCTTCTGCATGCTGTCGGCCGGCACGTACGTGATCAACGATGTGCGCGACCGTCACGAGGACCGGCTCCATCCGCGCAAGCGCCACCGTGCCGTGGCAGCGGGGGAGATCTCCCCGCGCGCGGGCGTGGCGCTCGGCCTGTCGCTGATGGCGGGCGGACTCGGCCTGTGCCTCGCGGTCCGGCCGCTGCTCATGGCCGTCGGCGCGGGCTACCTCCTGGTCACCTTCAGCTACACGCTCGTGTGGCGCCAGATCGCGCTGCTCGATGTGACCGCGATCGCCTGCGGCTTCGTGCTCCGCGCGGTGGCCGGCGGCGTCGCCGCTCCGGTCACGCTCTCGCGCTGGTTCATGCTCGTGATCACCTTTGCGGCGGTGTTCATCGCCACCGGCAAGCGCCAGGCCGAGCTCCGGCGCGGCGGCGAGGACTCGCACTCGACCCGGGGCGTCCTGCGTATGTACACCGCCGGCCGCCTGCGGGTGCTGCTGGCGGCGAGCGCGATCGGCGCCTTCCTCGCCTACTGCATGTGGGCACTCGCCGTCCCCAACGTGAACGGTGTCCCCTGGCGACCGCTGACGATCATCCCCTTCGCTGCCTGCATGGTGCGCTACGGCCTCGTGCTGCGTGCGGGCGCCGGCGAGGCGCCGGAGGAGGTGCTGCTCAGAGACCGCTGGCTGCAGCTGCTCGGCGGCGCGTGGGTCGTGCTGTTCGTGCTCGCAGTTCATGCCTACTCGTGATGCCGCGGCGCCCGCGGCGCCGACGGCGACGGCACGGTCGGCCAGTCCCGAGCAGCCTATCCCGGAGGCCCGCCGGACTCGTCTGAGCGGCTGGGGCGGTGCGCTCGGCGTGGAGTCGCTCGTGCTGCGCCCCCAGGATCTCGAGCAGGCGCGGGCGACGCTCGCCGCACAATCACTGTCCGCCGAAGCTGGTCGGGGCGTGATCGCCCGCGGAATGGGCCGCAGCTACGGCGACGCCGCCCAACTGGCCGGCGGACATGTCATCGACGTGACCGGGATGCGGGAGTTCACGCTCGACGCCGAGCGCGGCACGGTCACGGCGCAGGCCGGCGTGACACTCGGGGAGCTGCTCGGCGCCCTCGTCCCCGCCGGCTGGATGCTCCCCGTCGTTCCCGGGACCCAGCACGTCAGCGTGGGGGGCGCGATCGCCAGCGACATCCACGGCAAGAACCACTCGACCGACGGCAGCTTTGGCCGCCACGTCGAGGCGCTCGGGTTGCTGACCGCGTCGGGGGAGTTGCTGGAGCTTGAGCCCGGGGCGCCCGACGGACTGTTCGAGGCCACGGTCGGAGGGATGGGCCTGACCGGACTGATCGCCTGGGCCCGGATCACGCTCAAGCCGGTCCGGAGCGCGATGATGACCGTCGACTCCGACCGGGTCGCGCATATCGACGACGCGCTGGCCGTGCTGGCATCGCCCGGCGGCGGCACGTACCGGGTCGCCTGGCTGGACCTCGTCGCCTCGCGCGTCGGCCGCGGAATCGTCACTCGGGCCGAGCACATCCCGGATCCCGGCCTGGCCGCCGGGAGCCAGCGCCCGCGCACCGTCGCCGACGGTGAGGGCGCGACCGTCGCGACGAAATTCACGGTCCCGGCCCGCTGGCCCGCCGGCCTGCTGCGCGCCGGCACGATCGGCCCGTTCAACGAGCTGCGCTACCGGAGCGTGCCCCGGCGTGACCGGGGCAAGCTGGAGTCGATCGGCACGCACCTGTTCCCGCTCGATGCGCTCAACGCGTGGCCGCGCCTGTACGGGCCCACGGGCTTTCTCCAGTACCAGCTCGTCGTCCCGTACGGCCGCGAGGACGTGCTCCACTCGGCCATCGGCGGGCTGCGCCGCCGGCGCGTCCCGTGCTACCTGTGCGTGCTCAAGGACATGGGGGAGGCCAGTGGGGCGCCGCTGTCGTTCCCGATCTCCGGCTGGACGATGACGCTCGACATCCCGTGGTCGGCGGACGGTCTGCGGCCGCTGCTGGACGAATTCGATGGCCTGGTGGCCGGGGCCGGCGGGCGCGTGTACCTGTCAAAGGACGCGCGCATGCGGCCCGAGGCGCTCGCGTCCATGTATCCGCAGCTCGATCGCTGGCGGTCGGCCCGTGACCAGGTCGATCCGGAGCGCCGGTGGCGCTCGGATCTGGCACTGCGGACCGGCTTGGTCGAGGCGTGAGCCGATGAGCGCGACGAGTGCCAAGCGCGTCCTGCTCGTGGGCGGGAGCTCCGAGATCGCCGTGGCGATCGGCCGGCGCCTGGCCGTCGACGGCCCGGTCCGGCCCTACCTGCTGGGACGCTCGACCGAACAGCTCGAGCGGGCGGCGGCGGAGCTCGTGCAATCCGGTTGCGAGCGGGCCGAGATCGGCATCGTCGACGCGGCTGATCTCTCGGCCCATGCCGCTGCCGTCGAGCAGGCGTTCGCCGCCGCGGGCGGGTTCGACATCGTCGTGATCGCGGTGGGCGTGCTCGGCGGCCAGGAGGGGCTCGACTCCGATCCGGACACGGCCGCTGAGGTGATGCAGGTGAACTTCCTGGGCGCCGGCTCGCTGATGATGGACTGCCTGCGGGCGCTGCGCAGCCAGGGGCGCGGAACGCTGATCGTGCTCTCGAGCGTGGCCGCCGAGCGGGCCCGGGCCGGCAACGCCGTCTACGGGGCGGCGAAGGCCGGGCTCGACGCCCTGGCCCAGGGCCTGGCCGACGCGACGGCGGATACCGGCGTGCGCGTGCTCGTCGTGCGCCCCGGGTTCGTGACCACGAAGATGACCGAGGGCCTCACGCCCGCGCCGATGGCAACCACCGCGGCAGCGGTGGCCGACGCGACTGTGCTTGCGCTCGACGGCAAGGCCCACACGATCTGGGTCCCGGGGCGGCTGCGCTACCTGTTCGCGGTGCTGCGGCATCTGCCCCGCCCGGTGTTCCGGCGGCTGCCGCTGTGACCTCCCGGGCCCAGTTGATCGACCTCGCGATCGCGATTGCGGTCGCCGTGTTGGTGATCGTGGTGCTGCCCGGTCTTGGCGTGGTGGCTGTCGTCGCCGTGTTCGTCGTGATCGTGTGTCTGCTCAGCTTCGGTATCGACCGCCTACGCCGCCGGCGCAGCCGCGTCCGCAGCGCCAGGGCTGCGCCGCGTCGCCGCGGGCCTGGCCCCGGCGGCTATGCTTGAACGGCAGGCTGAGCAGTCGCGGAGGTGAATTGACCTTCGAGGAAAGTCCGGACATCAAAGGGCGAGGTGGTCGGTAACGCCGACCCGGGGAAACCCGCGGGAAAGTGCCACAGAAATAACACCGCCTAAGCCTGGTGCCGCTGCAGCGCACCAGGCCGGTAAGGGTGAAATGGTGCGGTAAGAGCGCACCGGCGTCGCGGTGACGCGGCGGCCAGGCAAACCCCACCTGATGCTAGGCCAAGCAGGACCGTTCGTAGGCTGCCCGCCAAGGTCCGGGTAGGCCGCACAGATGGATGACTGCTCTCGACAAGATCCGGCTTATAGGCCTGCTACGGAAAAGCCCCGCTCACGCGGGGCTTTTCTACATCCGCGACCGGAATGCGGGTCGCCACTCAGGGCCCGGCTCCGAAGTTACTGGAACGTTCCGTGTCGGCCCTCGCCGGCACGGAACCGTTCCAGCCCCTGCTGCACCTCGCGCAGTGAGCGCAGCCCGTGCTCGAGCTCGACGGCGAGCGCGGCGGGCTCGTCGAGTCCGTCCTGCTCGAGCAGCGACAGGCGGTCCTCGCGGAGGCAGCTCTGCGGGAAGCGGGCCAGCTCGTGGGCGAGCGCCTCGGCGGCGGAACGAGACTCGCCGTCGGCGACGACCCGGTTCACCAGGCCCATCGCGAGCGCCTCACGGGCGCCGACCGGACGTCCCGTCAAGACCAGGTCCATTGCCCGGCTGGTCCCGATCAGCCGCGGCAGGCGCACGGTGCCACCGTCGATCAGCGGCACCCCCCAGCGGCGGCAGAAGACACCGAGCACGGCGCTCTCCTCGGCGACCCTGAGGTCGCACCACAGCGCGAGCTCGAGCCCGCCCGCGACCGCGTGTCCGGCGATGGCGGCGATCACCGGCTTCGACAGCCGCAGCCGGGTCGGGCCCATCGGGCCGTCGCCGTCGGCCGCCACTCGGTTGCCCCGCTCGGTGCCCGCGGCCTTGAGGTCGGCGCCGGCGCAGAACACACCGCCCTCGCCGTGCAGCACCGCGACGGAGGCCCCGGGGTCGGCCTCGAAGTCGCGAAATGCCTGCGCGAGTGCGGCCGCAGTCGCGCCGTCGACGGCGTTGCGGGCGTGGGCGCGACGGAGCAGCACGGTCGTGACCGGGCCGTCGCGCTCGAGGCCCACCGCGTCAGTCATGGCGCACCCGCCGGGCCCGTCATTGCGCGCCCACCGCGCGGCGCACGAACGTCGCCAGCGCCTCGAGCATCTCGGGGACCGGAGGGCGCGAGCCGGCGACCGGGGAGAGGGGGCCCACGAGTGCCTCGCCGCACCCCCCGACGAGCGCGGCGGCGGTCAGGGTCGCGTCCTGATCGGGGATCTCCCCGGCCTCGATCGCCTGCCCGATCGCGTGCGCGACCAGCTGGCTGTAGCGGCGGCGGTAGGCCAGGCGCTCGGCGTCGACGAGCGGGTCGACCGGTTCTGCGATCAGCGCCCACGCGAGCCGCGGGTTGCGCAGCGCGCGCTCGGCGAAGGTCGACACGACGGTGGTCATGCGCTCGACCGCGGTGGCCGAGGCCGGCAGCGCTGCCGCCGCGGCCTGCCCGGCGCGGACCTCCCGGTCGCAGACCGAGCGGAACAGCTCGACGAACAGCTCCTCCTTGGAGGCGAAGTGCCGGTACATCGTGCCCGCGGCGACACCCGCGCGCTGGGAGATCGCCACCACCGATGCCGCGCCGTAACCGTCCTCCTCGATCAGCTCCTGAGCGGAGCGCAGCAGTCGCGCCCGGGTGGTGGTGCCGACGGCGCTCACCGCTCAGCCCCTGAAGGTCGAGGCGCCGGCATCGCCGAACGGCTCGTCGCGCTCGCGCACGGCCTGGCGGAAGCCCGCGGCCGCCGCCCGCTGCTGGAACGCGTAACCCTCGCTCGTGTGACGGGTGATGCCGTCGAACACGGTGCCGAGCAGCTGTGTGCCGTGCAGGCCCTGCGCGTAGAGCGACTGGTTGACCAGCAGCTTCATCATCTGCAGCTGGTTGACCGGCATCCGCGCGATCCGCTCGAGCAGGATCTCGGTGCGCTCGTCGAGTCGGCCCGGCTCGGGCGCCTCGATCGCCAGCCCCCACTCGAGCGCCTCGGCGCCGGACAGGCTGTCGCCGGTGAACAGCAGCCGCTTCGCGCGCTGAGGCCCGAGCCGGTAGCTCCACATCGAGGTCGTCGGCGAGCCCCACACCCGCGCCGGCGGGTAGCCGATCTTGGCGTCGGCGGCGATCAGGAGCAGGTCCGAGCACAGCGCCATGTCGGTGCCCCCGGCGACACAGAAGCCGTGCACCTTGCACACCACCGGTTTGCCGCAGTGAAACAGCGACATGAACCCGCGGACGTTGCGGCTCATCATCGCGTAGTCGACCATCGGGTCCCACGTCCGGCCGGGATCATGATTGGCCGCCATCACCAGCGGATCGAGCGGGGACCCGGGCACCGGCCTGACGTCCTGCTCGCCGAGCGTCCCCTGGCCCTCGGCGCTCTCGACGAGGTCGTATCCGCCGCAGAAGCCCTTGCCGTTGCCCGACAGCAGGATCACGTGCACGTGGGGGTCGAGGTCGGCGTGCTCGACGGACTCCTCGAGCTCGGTGACGAGTTGCCGGGTGATCCCGTTGCCGCGGTCGGGGCGGTTGAGCGTGATCCGCGCGATCCGGTCGGACACCGCGTAGGTGAGCGTCCGCGATTTGCTCATGCCGGCAGCGCCCGGTCGATGATCGCCGCGGCGTCGACTCCGGCCGGGAGCGTCCCGTAGGCGCGCCCGCCACCGCCGAGTCGCGCAGCGCAGAACGCGTCGGCAACCACATGCGGGGCGTGTCGCACGAGCAGCGAGGCCTGCAGCGCGAGGCCCAGATCCTCGACGACGCGCCGAGCCCCGAACTGCCCGTCGTAGAGCCGCTGCTCGGGGCTGCGGCCGTCATCGAGGAACAGCGACGCGGTCTCGGCCCGGACCCGGGCGAGGTGCGCGTCGAGGCGGGGATCGCCGCCGGCGGCCAGCTCGCACTCCGCCATGAATGCCGGCAGCCCGCGCGGCTCCTTGATCATCGCTCGCAGGACGTCGAGCGCGGCGACGTTGCCCGAGCCCTCCCAGATCGAGGCCAGCGGCGCGTCGCGGTAGAGCAACGGCATCCCCGAATCCTCGACGTAGCCGTTGCCGCCCAGGCATTCGAGCGCCTCGCCGACCTGGCCCGGGGCGCGCTTGCAGACCGCATATTTCATGACCGCGGTCGCGAACCGCCGCAGCGGTGCCTCTGAGTCGCCCTCGTCATAGGCCCGGGCGACGCGCAGCGCCGCCGTCGTGGCCGCCTCGGACTCCAGCGCGAGGTCCGCGAGCACGTTGCGCATCGCGGGCTGATCGGCCAGCAGGGCGCCGAACGCGGCGCGGTGGCGGGCATGATGGATCGCCTCGAGCGTCCCCCGCCGCATCGCGGTCGCCGAGCCGAGCAGGCAGTCGAGCCGGGTGTGGTTGACCATCGCGATGATCGCCGGCACGCCCCGGCCCTCCTCGCCCACGAGCTGGGCGTGGATCCCGCGGAACTCGACCTCGGAGGAGGCGAGCGAGCGTGTCCCGAGCTTGTCCTTGAGCCGCTGGAACTCCATCCCCTCGCCCCGTGGCACGAAGAAGCACGAGAGGCCGCCGGGAGCCTGGGCCAGGACCAGGAACACGTCGCAGGGCGGATAGGAGCAGAACCACTTGTGCCCATGGAGCGCGTAGACGCCGTCCCCGAGCGGCTCGGCACGGGTGATGTTGGCGCGGACGTCCGAGCCGCCCTGGCGCTCGGTCATCGCCATGCCGGCGATGGCACCGCGCTCATAGTCGGGTCGCGTCAGTCGCGGCTCCCACTCGGCGGCGAGCGCGGGCGCCGACTCGCGCAGGGCCGGCACGACGGCGTGGGTCATCGACACGGGGCACATCACGCCGCCGTTGACATGCGACCACAGCATGAACAGCGCCGCGCGCACCACGTGCGCGCCGTCGCGCCTCTCGCGCCACGGGAGCGAGTGGATCTCCCGTTCCACGGCGCCGCGCAGCAGCACGTGCCAGGACGGGTCGAGCTCCACTTCGTCGATCCGGTGGCCGTAGCGGTCGTGGGTGCGCAGCACCGGCGCGTTGCGCTCGGCGCGGCGGGAATGCTCCAGCGTCTCGACCGTGCCGGCCTCGGCGCCGGCCTCGCGGGCGCGGTCGACGCCCCACGCGCCGCCCTCGCGCTCGAGTCCCTCGCGCAGGGCGAGGTCGACCTCGAACAGATTGATCGGTTGCAGAGGCGGCGGCTGGTTGAGCACCTCGCGCGCCGGATTGCCCTGCTGGACGGTCGCCATCGCTCTCCTCCACGCATGTCGCGGGACCCGGCGGTCGAGGACGAGAGGGCCGCGCACCGCCCGGAGTGAACTCAGATTCACGACAGCCTAGTGAATCCGGATTCACGTTGCAAGGGGGTGGCCGGGGGGTGGCTGGGGGCGGCCGGGGGTGGCCGGGGGGTGGCCGGGGGGTGACCGGGGGGTGACCGGGGGGCGGCCGGGGGGCCGTCACCGCGATCGTGCGGGCCTTGGCGTAACGGCGCTGGGGAAGGGGATCGGATCCGTTGGCGGCGCGGGTGCGGGTCGAGGCACCGGTTCTTGGGGGTGCTTATCTCGACAAACCGCCTGCATTTGAGCGACTCTGCGCGTCTAAGCGCCTCCACGGCGCTTAGACCGCCGAGGAGGGTTCTGGGCCGCCAGAGCTGTCGACATAAGCACCGCCGGCGGCCCGCCCGGACCTCCCGGCGCCTTCCTGCGAGCACCTTCTTGCGAGCGCCTTCTTCCGGGTCGGCGTTCACACGCATGACCCGGCGCGCCCCACCTACGGCCGCCCACGAATCACGAACCGCGACCCACGCCGACCACCACGCCCCCTACGGCACCGGCCCGCCCGCCAGCGCCACCATCACGCCCCCTACGGCACCGGCCCACCCGCCAGCGCCACCACCACGCCGACAAAGGCCGCGCCCAGCAGGGTCGGCACCACCGGCGCGCGGAGCCCGAGCATGGCCCCGGCCGCGACCCCGAGCAGAATGAACTGCCAGGTCTCCTGCAGCGCTCCGGCCAGCGGGATCGCGGCGCCGAGGATGGCCCCGATGGCCGCCGGGCCCGAGCCGTCGAGAAAGGCTCGCGCGCGGGTATCGGAGCGCAGGCGCTCGAAGCGGGCCCCCCCGAGCAGGATGAAGGTGAACGAGGGCACGAAGGCGACGACCGCGGCGAGCACGCCCCCGGCGATCCCGTGGGCGGCGTAGCCGACCGCGGCGACGGTCGCGACCACTGGGCCGGGGGTGATCTGGCCGAGGGCGACCGCGTTGAGGAACTGCGAGGCGGTCATCCAGTGGTAGACGTGGACCGCGTCGCCCTGCATCAGCGGGATGATCACGAAACCGCCGCCGTAGGACAGCGCGCCGACCTTGAACGCGACCCAGGCCAGGGCGCCGAAACCGCCGGCGCTCACCAGCGCGAGCATGGGCGCCACGATCACGCCCGCATGCAGCTGCACCGCGTCGACGCGAGTGCGGACGCCGAGCTCGACCAGGCCGGAGCCGATCAGCACCAGGACGAGGTATGGGCCGGCCAATGCCGCCGAGGCGCCGCCGAGCAGCGCATAGGCGATCCAGCGCAGACGACGCCCGCGCGCGCCGCCAACCCGCTTCCAGCTCGGGCCGAGCAGGCCGCGGCCGGCGTTGACGGCCACGGCGGCGACCGCCGCCCCGGCCCCGGCGCCGGCGCCGAGAGCCCACTTGGGCGGCGATTGCCCCAGGAACAACACCGACAGGACGAGGATCATGACGACTCCGGGCACGATGAAGCCGAGTCCGCCGACGATCGCGCCCATCGGACCCGCCACGCGTCCGGCGCAGAAGATCGCCAACTGTGTGGAGGCGGGCCCCGGCAGCAGGTTGGTGGCCGAGATCGCATCCTCGAGCTCGGCTTCGTCGAGCCATCCCCGGCGCTCCACGACAAGCTGCCGGAGCAGGACGATGTGGGCCGGCGGTCCGCCGAAGCCGATCAGCCCGATCCGGGTCCACTCGCGTGCGACTGTGCCCAGCGACACCCGACGAGCGTCGTCGGGCACCGTGCTCACCCGGCCGGTTGAGGGTCGCCGCCCACGCGCTGCAGGGCGTGATCGTCGAGACGGAGCATCCGCCACAGCAGGCCGGCATCGTCACGCGTGGCGTCCCGGATGGCGATCGGCGCGCTCAATCGGTCTGCGGCGGCTCGATCTCGCGCTTGAGGATCTTGCCCGTCGGGCCCTTGGGCAGCTCGTCGACGAACCAGATCTCGCGCGGGTACTTGTACGCCGCGACCTGGCTCTTGACGAACTCACGCAGCTCCGCGGCGCTCGCCTCAGAGCCCTCCTTGAGCGAGATGGCCGCGCCGACCTCCTCGCCGAACTCCTCGTGCGGCATGCCGACGACCGCCGCCTCGCGCACCGCTGGGTGCTCGTAGAGGACCTCCTCGATCTCCCGCGGATACACGTTGTAGCCGCCGCGGATGATCATGTCCTTCTTGCGGTCGACGATGAAGAAGTAGCCGTCCTCGTCGACCCTGGCCAGGTCCCCACTGTGGAACCAGCCGTCCTTGATCGTCTCCGTGGTGGCATCGGGGCGGTTCCAGTACCCGGTCATCACGTTGTGCCCCTTGATCACGATCTCTCCGACCTCGCCCTGGGCGACGTCGTTGCCGTCCTCGTCGACGACCTTCATCTCGACGCCGGCGATCGGGGTGCCGATCGAGCCTGGCTTGCGCTCCCGGTCGGGATGATTGAACGACGCCACCGGCGATGTCTCCGAGAGGCCGTAGCCCTCGAGCACCTTGGTGTCGAACGCCTCCTCGAAGCCGCGCATCAGCTCGACGGGCATCGCCGAGCCGCCCGAGGCGCAGACCTGCAGGCTCGAGGTGTCGAACTGCTCGCGGTCGGGGCAGTGCAGGATCGCCCCGTACATGGTGGGCACGCCCTCGAACACCGTCACCTTGTCGCGCTGAATGATCTCGAGCGCATGGCGCGGATCGAAGCGGGGGATCAGCGTCAGCGTGCCGCCGCCGGCGATCGTGGCGTTCAGACCGCAGGTCTGCCCGAAGGAGTGAAACAGCGGCAGCGCGCCGAGCGTCACCGCGTCGGCGCCGAGGTTGAACAGCCCGCGCGAGGCCTCGCAGTTGAGCTTGAGGTTGGCGTGGCTGAGCTCGGCGCCCTTCGGGGTTCCGGTGGTGCCTGACGTGTACAGGATGACCGCGGTGTCCGCATCGTCGGCGTCGGCGACCTCGCGCGCCGGCTCGACGTCGCCGAGCAACTCCTCGAACTCGCCCGGGGTCACGAGGATGCACTCGGCACCGGCCTCGGCGGCACCGGCCTCGGCATCCTCCGAGAACCCGTGCCAGGCGAACAGCAGCTTCGCGCCCGGGTCACGCAGGTAGAAGCACACCTCGCGCTGCTTGAGCAACACGTTCATCGGCACGACGATGCCGCCCGCCCGCAGGACGCCGTAGTAGATGACGGCGAAATAGGGGACGTTGGGGAGCATGATCCCGACCCGGTCCCCGGGGGAGAGGCCGCGGGAGCGCAGCAGGCCCGCGACGCGGGCCGAGGCCGCGTCGAGCATCGAGTAGGAGACCTCGACGTCGTCGAGCTTGAGGGCCACGTGCTCGGGTGCACTCGTGGCTGAGTCGGTGAGGATGGTGGCCAGATTCATAGGCGCCGTACCCTATACCGCGTCACGTGATGGCGTGCGGGGCTCCGTTTCAGAGAGGATGTGCGGCGCGAGATGGACCTGATCCCCAAGACGATCACACGACCGGTGGGCCGGATCGGTGCCGTCGCCCAGAACGCTCTCGAGGTGGCGCGCTTCGGCGGTCTCGCGACTGACGAGGAGCCCTCGCCCTACGTGGTGGAGAGCGAACAGCGCGTCTATCGGCTGCGCCACTACCACCCGGGCAGCGAGCAGCCCGGGCCGCCGGTCCTGCTGGTACCGCCGATGATGCTCGCCGCCGAGATCTACGACGTGTCGCCGTCGACCAGCGCGGTGAGCATCCTGCGCGAGCACGGCGTGGATCCGTGGGTGGTCGACTTCGGCGCTCCGGAGCGGGAGGAGGGCGGGCTGGAGCGCACGCTGGCCGACCACGTGCTGGCCGTCTCTGACGCGGTCGACCGGGTGCGCCGGGCCACGGGCCAGGACGTGCACCTCGGCGGCTACTCCCAGGGCGGGATGTTCTGCTACCAGACCGCCGCCTATCGGCGCAGCGAGGGACTGCGCTCGCTGATCACGTTCGGCAGCCCCGTCGACACGCGCGTCGCGGTCCCGTTCGGGATCCCCGAGCAGCTCGCCGCGGGCGCCGCGGGCGTGCTCGCCGACCGCGTGCTCGGCGGTTGGGCGCTGCCGGCCTGGGCGAGCCGGACCGGCTTCCGCCTGCTCGATCCGGTCAAGTCGCTGCGCAGCCGGATCGAGTTCATCCTGCAGCTGCACGATCGCGAGGCGCTGCTCCCGCGCGAGCGCCAGCGGCGCTTCCTCGAGGCCGACGGGTGGGTGGCCTGGCCGGGCCCGGCGATGGCCGACTTCATGCGCCAGTTCGTGGCCCACAACCGGATGCTCGAAGGCGGGTTCGTGATCGAGGACCGGCTGGTGACGCTGGCCGACATCGTCAGCCCGATCCTGTCGGTGGTGGGGACGGTCGACGAGATCGCCCCCGCCGCCGGCGTGCGGGCGATCCGTCAAGCGGCGCCGCGGGCCGAGGTGTACGAGCTGGCGCTGCGCGCCGGCCACTTCGGCCTCGTCGTCGGCTCGACCTCGAACACGGTCACGTGGCCGGCGGTCGCGGCCTGGGCGCGCTGGCGCGAGGGTGACGGCGAGCTGCCCGAGCAGATCACCCCGGTGCCCGACGAGACGGCGCTCGAACTCGCCCCCGAGGTGCGCAACCGGGTCGGCTACGGGCTGGAGCTGGCCACCGGTGTGGGCACCGGGATGGCGCGCTCGGTGCTCGGCACGGCGACCCGGACGGTGCGCAGCGTGCGTGAGCTGACCCGCGAGGCGGCCGGGCAGCTGCCGCGCCTGGCGCGGCTGGAGCAGATCCAGCCGAGCACGCGGATCTCGATCGGCCTGCTGCTCGACGAGCAGGCGCGCAAGGCGCCCGACGACATCTTCTTCCTGTTCGAGGACCGCGCCTACACCGCGCGGGAGGTCAACGAGCGGATCGACAATGTGGTCCGGGGCCTGATCGCGATCGGCGTGCGGCAGGGCGAGCACATCGGCGTGATGATGGGCACCCGCCCGAGCGCGCTGGCGGTGGCGATCGCGATCAGCCGCCTCGGCGCCGTGTCGGTGCTGCTGCGACCGGACGGCGACGTCACGCGCGAGGCCGAGCTGGGCCAGGTCGAGCGGATCATCGCCGACCCCGAACGGGCCCCCAGTGCCGCCGGCCTGGGCACCGTGCACACGTTCGTGCTCGGCGGCGGCGGAGGTCCCCGGGAGCTCGACGTGCCGGTGACCACGGACATGGAGCAGATCGACCCGGCCGCCGTGTCGTTGCCGGGCTGGTACCGCCCCAATCCGGGTCGCGCCGGCGACCTCGCGTTCGTCGTCTTCACCGGCGAGGGCACCCGCACGCGGATGAGCCGGATCACGAACCGGCGATGGGCCCTGTCGGCCTTCGGCACCGCGTCCTCGGCGGCGCTCGGCTCGGGCGACACCGTCTACAGCGTGACGCCGCTCTACCACCCCTCGGGGCTGATGATGGCAATCGGGGGCGCGATCGCCGGCGGCTCGCGCCTGGCGATGGCATCCACGTTCGATCCGTCGACGTTCTGGGAGGAGGCCCGTCGCTACGGCGTCACCGTCGCGTCGTACACGTGGACGCTGTTGCACGACCTCGCCGAGGCGCCCCCGCAGCCCGGAGAGCGCCACCACCGGTTGCGGCTGTTCATCGGCTCGGGAATGCCGCGCGGGCTGTGGCGCCGGGTCCAAGCGCGATTCAAGCCCGCCCGCGTGCTCGAGTTCTACGCCTCGACCGAGGCCGGAGCGATCCTCGTCAACCTCAGCGGCGCCAAGCCGGGCTCGATGGGCCGCCCGCTGCCCGGCAGCGCCGAGGTGAAGATCGCGGCCTATGACATCGACCGTCGCACGCTGGTGACGGGCAGCGACGGCTTCGCTCGGGAGTGCGGCGTCGACGAGGTCGGGATGCTGCTGGCCCGCGTGCGCTCGAGTGAGCCCCTGAGCACCACGCCGCTGCGGGGCGTGTTCTCCCGCGAGGACGCATGGCTCGCCACGGGCGACCTGTTCCGCCGTGACGCCGACGGCGACTACTGGCGCGTGGACAACGTCAACGACGTGATCCACACGGCCGAGGGGCCCGTGTTCACCGGCCCGATCCGCGACGCCCTCGGAGACGTCCCGGCGGTCGATCTCGCGGTGGCCTACGGCGTGCTTCGGATCGGCGGCGAGCACGAGGTGGCGTTGGCCGCGGTGACGCTGCGCCGGGGCGAGGAGCTCGACGGCAAGGAGATCGCTCGCGCGCTCGACCCGATCGCGCTCACCGAGCGCCCGGCGATCGTGCACGTGGTCGACGAGATTCCGGTCACGACCTGGTATCGGCCCCTCACGCGACCGCTGCGCGAACTGGGGATCCCCGAGCCCGGCGAGGGAAGGCAGGCCTGGGCGCGCTCCGGCAGCACGTACCGGCCACTCACCGAGGCCGAGCACCGGCGCCTCGCGGGCCAGCCCGCCTGACTGCTTCTCGGAGTCATGGACTGCCCCAATGTGCTGCAAGAGCCGGACCTGGGCGCTTCATTTCCGCCGCCGAGCTGCCGATAACGCATAGCAAGGAAAGGGAAACATGACCGAACGAGTGAAGGTACTCAAACAGCTGATTCGGGAGTCGCTGTATGTGATCGACGAGCGTTCGGTTGCGGACGCGATCGTGCTCCGCATGCACGCGCGTTACACGCTTCCAGGGCTCAGCCTGCGCAGTGACGGCCGCGGACCGCAGATCCGCTCCTTCCGGCGTCACGACGACGCGCGCTCGTTTCGCCTCACCGGCGCCCCGCGGCTCCGTTCCGTCTCGCACTGACGGGCGGATCACCGGTGGATGGACGCGCTAGCCCTCGCGCAGGGCGGGTACGACGTCCTCGGCGAAGCGACGCAGCTGCGTGTCGGGATCGCCGTCGCCCCAGAAGATGAAATCATCGAAGCCGTAGGGCTCGCGCAGCCGACGGAGGTCGTCGACCCACTGCTTCGCGGGGCCGCGCAGGAACCCGCCACTCTCTCCGTCGGTGATCTCGCCGCTGACGTTGGCGATCCGGCGGATCTGCGCCGGATCGCGGCCGGCCGAGCGGGCGCTCTCGTCGATCGCCCTCTGGCGCTCGGGGATGTCGTGCAGCGGAAGGCGAGGGACGCTCGGCAGCCAGCCGTCGGCCAGGCGGCCGGTCACGCGCATCATCCGCGGCCCGTAGGCGCCAAGCCAGATCCCGATCGGATGGGCAGGTGGTGGTCCGGGCTTGATCCCGTGGATGCGGTAATGCTCACCGGCGAAGGAGACCGACGGCTCGCCACTCCACATCAGCCGGATGATCGCGATCGCCTCCTCGAGGGCGTCGACGGATTCCCGGCCGCTGCGCCGCGGGCCGCCCATCGCCGTGATCGCATCCCAGAAGCCGCCGGCGCCCAGCCCGAGCTCGAAGCGCCCACCCGAGAGGACATCGATCGTCGCCGCTGCCTGGGCCAGCACGGCGGGCGGTCGCAGGGGGAGGTTGGCCACGTCGGGCGTGAGACGAATGCGCTCGGTGCGCGCGGCGATGAACGCGAGCAGCGACCACGTGTCGAGAAACCGCTTCTGGTACGGGTGGTCCTGGATCCCGATCAGGTCGAGGCGAAGCTGCTCCGCCGCCACCGCCCGCGCGACGGTGCGCGCGGCGTCGTCGGCGTCCGGCACGAGGAAGACCCCGAACCGGGACCCGGTCACTGGTGCGCCCAGCTCTCGCGCGGGTTGCGCAGCGGCGTCAGGGTCGGCTCGATCTGCGCCCGCAGATGCTCGAACTGCGGCGTCAGCGACAGCTTCTCGCCGAGGTGCTCCAGCGGCTCATCGACGGTGAAGCCGGGACCCATCGTCGCGATCTCGAACAGCACGCCCGACGGCTCGCGGAAGTACACCGACTGAAAGTAGTGACGGTCGATGATCGGCGTCGGGCGCGTCCGACCCGAGGCCGCCACGCGTTGCTGCCAGGCCTCGATCTCGTCCGGCTCCGAGGCCCAGGCGACGTGGTGGACCGTGCCCGCACCCTGAAGCGGATGCGCGTCCGGTGCCTCGTCGTAGATGTAGAGGCCGCCGCGCTTCTCGCCGCGCGCCTCGTGTCCGGCGCCGCCGCCCGCGGTGGCGGGCTGGAACCCGAGTGTGTCCTCGAGCAGTGCGCGACTGCGCTCGGGATCGTCGGTGTAGGCGCGGACGGCGTGGAATCCCTGCAGCGCGTGCTCGGCCGGGATCTCCGGATGATGGGCGACCAGAGGAGCGTCGCCGGTGTGCACGACCAGGAGCTCGTGCTCGAGCCCCTCGAAGTCGGCGAAGCGCAGGCTGTCGCCGTCGCGGGTCGAGTCATAGCCGGCATCGCGGAGGCGCTGCTCCCAGAAGTCGAGCGCCCCGGGCCCGGCCACGCGCCACACGATGCGATGGACCATTCCCCGCCCGGCCCGACCACGGGCGGCCCCGGGGTACTCGAAGAAGGTGATGTCGGAGCCGGGGTCAGCGTTCTCGTCGGCGTAGAAGAGGTGGTAGACCGAGGTGTGGTCCTGGTTGACCGACTTCTTGACCAGGCGCAGTCCGAGCACGTCGGCGTAAAAGTCGACGTTGCGCTGCGCATCGGCGGTGATCGCGGTGATGTGATGAATGCCTTCGAGCTTCATGTGGGCCTCCTGCGGTGTGTGAGACGAAGGCTAGCAGAGATTGGTTGTGCGCTCAAGTACCTGGCCGCGCCGGGGTGGCGTGGCGCCGGGTGTGGCGTGGGCGTGCGTCGGCGTGGCGTGGGCGTGCGGCCGGGCCCGCCGGCACAGAAATACGCCGCGCGGAGCGCGGCTCATCAGAAAACCCCGGGCCGGGTGCCCGGGCGCTACCAGTAGACGCCGGGCGTGGCGCGCTTGAACGCGCGCTGCTCGGCGGTTTCGGGCTCGGCCGTGCCGGACTCGGGAAACAGCTTGAAGGCCCGGTTGATGATCACGTCCTGGGCGCCCGGGACGATGGCGTAGCCGAGCTGGCCCAGGTTGCCGAGTGCCGTCGAGACGCGCTTGGGGCGCTTGCGGATCGCCTCGCCGATCATGTCAGCGGCGTCTTCGGGGCTCAGGGCCGGGAAGCGGTCGTACATCTTGGTCGGGGCGATCATCGGCGTCCGGACGAGCGGCATGTAGACGGTCGTGATGTGGACGCCGTCGCCGATGATCTCCGAGCCGATCGAGCGCGAGAACGCATCGAGTGCCGCCTTCGAGGCCAGGTAGGCGGCGAACCTCGGCGTGTTCGTCTGCAGGCCCATGGTCGAAACGTTGATGATGTGCCCCGTGCCCCGCTCGCGCATGACCGGCAGCAGATCGAGGATCAGCTTCACCGGCCCGAAGTAGTTGACCTGCATGGTGCGCTGGTAGTCGTGGAAGCGGTCGTAGGAGCGCCCGACCGAGCGCCGGATCGAGCGGCCGGCGTTGTTGACCAGGACGTCCACCGCGCCGCGCTGCTCGAGCACCTCCGCCGCCATCCGGTCGATGTCGTCGGCGTCGCTGAGGTCACACGGGTGCACGTAGGCGACGCCGCCCAGCTGCTCGATCTCCGACCTCGTCTCCTCGAGCTTCTCCTGCGTGCGGGCGACCAGGATCATCGTCCCGCCGTGCTCGCCGATCTTGACCGCCGCCGCACGGCCGATGCCCGACGAGGCACCGGTGACCATCACCGTGCGGCCCTTGACGGCGTCGTGCAGCGAACGGGCGAGCACACCGCCCGCGCCCGGGATCCGCTGGCCGAAGGCCCGCAGCGTCGAGAGGGAACTGCGCGTGCCCTTGGCGGCGAGCTCCGGCAGGTTGGGTGCCATCGCGCGGCACCGTAGCACTGCTCTCCGATCCGGCGGCGATCGACGCTCCCCGAGCCGGTGCTCTCGGCACGGACCTTCTCTCAGCCCGGGCCGGGAACGCCACACAGATCGGCGAGCACCTGCCCGGCGGCGTGCACGGGGAGGGCCCATGTCTGCAGGCCGACGATGCCGTCGGCGGGGATCGAGCCCGACTGCTGCGCCCCCCGTACAGCAGTGGTGGTGTTGGGGCCGTAGCTGCCGTCGGTGGCGAGCACCGGATTGGAGTTCGGCGCGAACGAGCCGCGTCCCTCATTGAGGGCCGTCTGGAGCTTTTCGACGACGGGCCCCTGGGATCCGTCGCTGAGCGTCGGGGGCTCCGGGCCATCGCCGCCGAGCGCTCCCCAGGTGACCGGTCCGACGATCCCATCGACGGTGAGGTGGTCCTCGCTCTGGAACTGCTCCACGGCTGTCTTGGTGACGGGGCCGAAGATGCCGTCAATCTGGTTGTAGCTCAGCGTCCGGCGGACGAGCAGGTACTGAAGCCACCTGACCGTGGGTCCGGTCGCGCCCTGCGAGATCGTGGCGGGAGTGGGCATGGGGAACTCCTCCTGGTGGACATGCGGGTCGAGTCACCGTACCGCGCAACCGTGGGTATGCCAATCGCGCGGCGCGGCACACAGCCGGCCTCCCGGCACCCATCGTCCGGACATCATGCGAACATGTGTTCGGGTAAATGACCTTGATCGTCTGCGTCCTCCTTCCCCGCTTCCAGCTCTCCGTCGCCGCGGGCGACCGGGCCGAGCTGTTGCGCGTACCGGCGGCACTGGCGCCGGAGCCGGGGGCCGCGCAGAAGGTGGGGGAGGTCTCGCTCGCGGCGGAGGCTTTCGGGGTCCATCCGGGGATGCGGATGGGGGAGGCGCTGGCGCGCTGCCCGCGGCTGACTCTCGTCCCACCTGACCCGGCCGGCGTCGCCGACCGCTGGGAGCGATTGCTGGTGCACCTGGAATCGATCGGGGCGGCGGTCGAGCCGGAGCGGCCGGGACTCGTCTGCTTCGACGCGCGCGGGCTGCTGCGGCTGCACGGCGGGCGGGCGCTGGGGGAGAGGGATCAGCTCGGCCGGGTGCTCGCGGCGGCCCGGCGGGCGATCGGGGCACCCGGGCGAGTGGGGGTCGCGCCGTCGCGCTTCGCGGCGGTGGCGGCTGCGACGCAGGCGACGGTGCGACGACCGGAGATCATCTCGGGTGGACGCGCACAGGCGCGGGAGTTCCTGGCTCCGATGCCGGTCGCTCTGCTGAGGGCCCGGCCGGAGCTGGTTGAGCTGCCGGAGGCGCTCGAGCGTCTGGGGGTGGACACGCTGGGTGAGCTGGTGGCGCTCGAGCCGGCGGCGCTGGCCGATCGCTTCGGGGGCGCGGGGCTGCTCGCTCACGAGCTGGCCGGCGGGGGGGACGGGGCGTTACGGCCTCGGACGGCGACCGAGTTCCTGCGTGAGTCGCTCGACCTGCCCGAGGCGGCATCCGGGACCCAGCTCGAGCGTGGGCTCGGCTTGCTGATCGATCGGCTCCTGGCCCGGCGGGAGCGCCGGGGCAGGACGCTGCGAGCGGTCGTGCTCTCCGCCGTGCTGGTGGAGAGCGGGACGTGGCGCGAGCGGGCGGTGTTCCGCGAGGCTCTCGCCGACCCGGTTCGGATGAGGCTGGTGCTGGCCCCGCGGCTGGCACTGATGCCCGCTCCGGCGGAGGTGCTGCGGCTGTCGGTCGAGCACTTCGGGCCGCCGGCGAGCGATCAGCGTGGGCTGCTGGACGATCCCGCCGCCGCCCGGGCGGCGCGGCTGCGCGAAGCGATCCGCCATACCCGTGCCGCGGCCGGTCCCGAATCGGCGTTGCGCATCCTGGAGATCGATCCCGACTCGCGCGTGCCCGAGCGCCGGGCGGTGCTGGCGCCGTTCGAGGGATGACCGGCCCGCGTCGTCTTGCGGTTCCCCGTCGCGCCGCTGTCCGGGCCGAGGAGGTGGAGGGACGTCCGCTCACCGTCGACGGCCTGGACATCGATGCCGTGCGCGAGTCGTGGCTGATCGAGGATCGATGGTGGACCGAGCGGCCGCTCCGGCGGCGCTACTGGGAGCTGGTGAGCACCGGTGGGAGGAATCTGATCGTGTTCCACGATCTGATCAGCGGGAGGTGGTGGCGGCAGCGGTGAGTGAGTCAGTCGGCTGACGATTCGCGCTAGGTGTCAACCGGCGAATCCAGAGTGGGGTCGCGCCCTAGGACGTAAACTCAGACGCGGATGTCTTCCCCTCATACCCCAGTCGATCCTGGTCCCGCCGCCGTCGGAACGTGGAGCGGCGGGCGCTTCATGCGCTTTGGCGAGCCACTCGACGACGAGCGGTTCGCACGGCTGATCACCCCCGACGACGCAATCAGGACCGTCATCACCGCCGACGTGTACGGGACCGGCGACGCCGACAGCATGCTCGGGCGCGCGCTCGCCGGGTTGCCGCGGGATCAGATGTGCGTGGTCGGTGCCGTCGGGCACGACTTCTACGAGGGCGAGCGCGACGGAGCCAAGGGGTTCCCGCGTTTCACCGACCCGGCCCTCCGGGGCTCTGATGCGTACTCCGGCTACCTGAGGATGGCGACCGAACGCAGCCTCGAGCGCTGCGGCATCGACGCGTTCGACCTGCTGCTGCTGCATAACCCCGACCGCATCGGCTACACCAGCGAGGTCGTGTGGGAGGGCATGGCGGCGCTGCGCGAGTCCGGGCTGACGCGCCTGATCGGCGTCGCGCCCGGCCCGGCCAACGGCTTCACCCTCGATCTGATCGACTGCCTGGAGCGCTTCGGCCGCCTGATCGATTGGGCGATGATCATCCTCAACCCGCTCGAGCCGTGGCCCGGGGAGCTCTGCCTCGGCGCCGCCGCGGAGGCCGACGTCGAGGTGATCACCCGCGTGGTCGACTACGGGGGCCTGTTCTTCGATGATGTGCGTCCCGGCCAGGAGCTCGTCCAGCACGATCACCGCAGTTTCCGCCCGCCGGGCTGGATCGAGGCGGGTCGCGCTCGGATGGAGGCCATGCGGCCGATCGCCGAGCGGACCGGGCTGACGATGCTGCAGCTGGCCTGCCAGTGGAACCTCGCCCACGATGCCGTCGGATGCGTGGCGCCGACGCTGATTCAGGAGGCGGGTCCGCACGCGCGCCCCGTCGAGGGGAAGCGCGCCGAGCTCGCCGCGCTGCCGGCGGAGATCCGCCTCTCGACGGCGGACCTCGACGAGATCCGCCGCGCGGGTGACAACACCGGCTGCATGGCTCTCAAGGGCGGGAGCCCAGAGCACGCGGGCGAGGACCGGCCCGATCGCTGGGAGCTGAACGAGCGCCTGTATGAGGTCGCTCGCCGCTGGCGGATCGAGCCCGACCGAGACCTGTCGCAGGCCGCGGCGTAGCGCCAGCCGGCGCGCGGGCCGCCGGCCTGTACCGCCAACGCCGCCGGCGCGCGGGCCGCCGGCCTGTACCGCCAACGCCGCCGTTACCGCAGCGGCCGGCCGTCCATGAAGATGGCCACGAACGTGGTCATGATCGTGACCGCGTGGATCACCGCCATCAGCGCCACACCGGTGAACACCGAGCGCAGAAAGCCGCCGGTCGCCGCATCGCGCGTCGCGGACAGGTACAGGAAGATGGCCAGCTCGAGGGTCAGCACGATCATCACGATCCACACCGGCCCGTGCTGCTGGGTCGCGCCGCGGTAGCGGGCGAGTCGGCCGGGGACGTGCTGGAGCTCGAGCACGAGGTCGCCGACGATGACGCCGATCGTGACCCCGAGCGGGTTGCCGAGGCCGTGGTGATGCGAGGCCAGCTTGACGACCAGCAGCGGCACGAAGATGAGCACGACGAACGCCAGCGCCATCAGCATGTCGACGGCGTGCTTGGCGCTGCGCCGCCGTACCGCCGCGAGGCCGTGGCGGAGCACCCCCACCGTGCAGTCGGCGGCCCGTGCCAGCGGCGGCTCGTGGTAGATCGAGAAGCCCTCGGAGACCTCGAGCCACTCGTCGGCTCGCAGCCGCATGATCACCACCACGAGCACGACGCAGATGCCGACCCCCACCCAGGCCGAGAAGATCGCTGCGACCAGCACGGCGGCGATCAGCAACGGGATCGCGACCAGGGACGGCGTCCGCATGGAGCCGGAGGCTATGAGGACTCGCCGATCACGCCTCGGGATCCTCGGCCCTCTGCTCCTGGCGGACCCACTCGCAGCCTGCGGAGAGGTCCTCGACACCCATCGCAGCGGCCACGTTGAGCCACATCCCGTAGCGGAAGAAATCATCGATGCGCTCGCCCTCGACGCCGGAGAGGCGCTCGACGTGCGCGACGAGCCGGGCATACGAGGCGCGCACGCGGTCGCGGATGTACTCGTCGTCACAGGCGGCGTAGGACTGGTGCTGGAGCATCAGGGCATCGCGGTCGGACTGCAACAGCTCCACGTAGGCGGTCCCCATGGCGGCGAGCACGTCCACGTCCGGCGGCGCGGTCGCCGGGTCGAACTCGGCCGCGGCGCGGGTGAACGTCTCGGCGACCGCCTCGAAGCCGCGCTGCACTGCGGCCAGGAACAACTCCCGCTTGTTCGCGAACAGGCTGAACACGTACGGCTGCGCGACCCCCACGCGACGGGCGATCCTGTCCACGGGCGTGCCGTGCAGCCCCCCGTGAGCGAACTCGTGCCTGGCCGCCTCGATCAGAGCGTCCCGGCGCTCTGCGGCCGGGACACGCTGACGAGAGGGCTGGCCCTTGGTTCTCGCCGCGGTGGTCATCGTGCTCGCGTCGAGGATGCTACGTCACCCGGATGCTCACGCCGCGGCCCGGCTGGGGGCGGGCGCGGTGGCGGGCGCGGGCGCGGGGGCGCGTGTCGGGGCGGGTGTGGGGGAGGGTCGCTCGGCGGAGCCGGGATGCCCGGTCCTGGTGACGGCGACGACATCCTCGCGGACCGCCTCGGCGCCGAGGACGGCGCGGCCGAACGGCAGTGCCGCCGCGACCATGGCGCCCAGCCCGAGCACGCCGGCTCCGACCCACAGCGCCGGCACGAGCCCGTTGACGTAGGCCTGCGGCGAGGCGTAGCTGCCGTGGCTGGTGAACACGGTCGCGAGCACGGCGACGCCAAGCACGCCGCCGAGCTCGCGGATCGCGTTCGTGGCCCCCGACGCCTGGCCGGCCTGGTCGGTGCGGACCGAGGAGAGGACGGCGTTGGCCGCGGGCGCGAACACCAGCGCCATTCCGGAGCCGGCGAGGATGAACGGCACGATCATGCTCGCGTAGCTCGTGTCGACCGCGGTCAGGGTGGCCAGCCAGCCGAGCGCGACGGCCTGTAGAGCGAGGCCGGCGGCCATGAACAGCCGGCTGCCGTGGCGCTCGGACAAGAACCCCGCGAGGGGGGAGATGATCATTGTGGCCCCGGTCCAGACCAGCAGCTTGACGCCGGCCTGCAGCGGCGTGTTGTGGAGCACGTTCTGGAGGAACTGGCTGAGGAAGAAGATCGAGCCGAACATCCCGAAGTACATCGCGCCCGAGACCGCGTTGGTGACCGCAAAGCTCCGCTCGGCGAAGAAGCTCATCGGGAGCATCGGCTCGGCGGCGCGGAGCTCGTGAACGATGAACGCCGCCATCAGGACCAGTCCGGCACCGAGCGCGACCATGACCACCGGGTTCGTCCAGCCGACCGACTGCGAGCGCACCAGCCCGAACACGACGCCGAACAGCCCGGTCGAGGCAAGGAGCAGGCCGGACATGTCCAGGTGCCGCGAGGGTCCGTGGCTCTCGGCGAGTCGCAGCGCCGCCACGGGAACGAGCACGATCCCGATGGGCACGTTGATCCAGAAGATCCAGTGCCAGGAGAACGCCTGCACGACGGCGCCGCCGACCAGCGGCCCGAGGGCGACAGCGATGCCGCTGATCCCCGACCACACGCCGAGGGCGATCCCGCGGCGGGACGGGGGGAATGCTTCGGCCAGGAGCGTCAGCGTCAGTGGGGTGGCGAACGCCGCTCCGATGCCCTGGCTGGCCCGTGCGGCGATCAGCAGGCCGGTACTGGGGGCCAGGGCTGCGGCGGCGGACGAGACGGTGAACAGCGAGATCGCGATGATGAACATCCGCCGGCGGCCGAATCGGTCGCCGAGCGCCGCCCCGGTGAGCAATAGGACCGCGTACGAGAGCACGTAGGCATTGACGGTCCATTCGAGGGCCTGGATCGAGGCGCCGAGATCACGGTGGATGCTCGGCAACGCGACGCTGACGACGAGGTTGTCGAGGACGACCATGAACAGCGCGACCGACACGATGGCGAGGGTCCAGCCCCTGTTGCGTGAGTCCGGCATGATCCCTCCAGAAGAAGTTAGTGACTGCTAACTATAGAAACATTAGCAGCCATTAATAATCTGTCAAGTCCGGCCGTCGGTGCGGCGGGCGAAGACGGCGGTCCATCCTGGCCTCATGCGAACATGTGTTCGCATGAGGTACGCGGAGCTCCACTGCCATTCGGCCTTTTCATTCCTGGACGGGGCGTCGCTGCCGGACGAGATCGTTCCGACCGCCCTGGAGCTGGGCTACGAGGCGGTGGCCCTGACCGACCACAACTCCGTCTCGGGCTCGATGGAGTTCGCGGTCGCGGCGCGTTCGCTCGGCCTGAGAGCGATCCACGGGGCCGAGGTGGATCTTGATGACGGTCGCCACCTGACGCTGCTGGTCGAGAACACGCGGGGCTGGGCCAGCCTCTGTCGCATCCTCGTGCGCGCCCACGAGCACACGCGCGAGGGCAGAGGGCCGCCGTCACAGGCCAGCGTCCCGATCGGCGAGGTGCTGGAGCATGCCGAGGGGCTGATCTGCCTCAGCGGGTGCGCGCTGCGCGGCGTGCGCGACGAGCCGACGCTGCGCCGCCTGCTTGAGGCGTTCGGCCCCGATCGGCTGCGGATCGAGCTCCAGCGTCCCTTCCTGAGCGATGATCGCGCCCGTAACCGCAGGCTCGCCGGGCTGGCTCGGCGGCTCGGCGTGCCCTGCATCGCGACCGGCAACGTTCACGCGCATGCGCGCACGCGCGCGCCCCTGCAGGACGCACTCGTCGCCGTGCGCATGCACACCACGCTCGATGCCTCCGAGCCCCAGCGTCGTGGCAACTTCAGTCATGTGCTGGCGTCGCCGGCGGCGATGGCGGCGCGTTTCCCCGAGTACCCCGAGGCGGTGGGGGAGACCGAGCGACTGGTCGACCGGCTCCGATTCGAGCTCGGCACCGACCTCGGCTACCGGTATCCGGGCTCCGAGGACGAGGAGGCGATGCGCAAGCTCTCGGAGCTCTGCCAGGCGCGGTTCGAGCGGCGCTACGGCGCGACCGCGCCGAACCTCAAGGCGGGGATCCGTGAGCGCGCTGCCGGGCGCCTGGAGCAGGAGCTGCGGATCATCGAGTCGCTGGGGCTGCCGGGTTTCTTCCTGCTGCACCACGACATGCTGGAGCTCGCCCGGGAGGTCGCGCTCGAGGTGCGTGGGCCCGACACTGCCCGTTCCGTCCTGCCGCCGGGCCGGGGCCGGGGCTCGAGCGTCTCCTCGATCGTCTGCTACCTGACCGGACTCTCGCACGTGGACCCGATCGCCAACGAGCTGCTGATCGGGCGCTTCCTGAACGAGGAGCTGACCTCGCTGCCCGACATCGACCTCGACTTCCCGCGCGACATCCGGGAGGTCCTGATCCCCCGGGTCCACGAGCGCTACGGCCAGGATCGATCGGCGCTGGTGGCGGCCTTCCCCACCTATCGGGCCCGCGGCGCGATCCGCGAGCTGGGCAAGGCACTCGGCCTCCCTCCGGGCGAGATCGAGCGGGTGGCGCGCGGTAGCGAGGGCTTCGATGCGCGCGAGGTGGGCACGGACATCGCGAACGCGTTCGGGCTCTCCGCGGACACGGCCTCCTCGGGCCGCCGGGGGGCGACGGGTCGCTGGGCATGGCTGGCCCGGCTCGCCGCCGAGGCCCACGGGCTCCCGCGCCACCTCTCTCAGCACTCGGGCGGGATGATCGTCTCCACCCGTCCGCTGATCGACTGCTGTCCGATCGTGCCGGCGGCGATGGAGGGCCGTCAGATCGTCCAGTGGGACAAGGATTCGTGCGCGGACGCGGGCTTTCTCAAGATCGACCTGCTGGGCCTGGGGATGCTCTCGGCGGTCGAGCGCTCGGTCGAGTTGATCGCCAAGATGCGCGGCGAGCGGATCGACCTGTCCCAGATCCCCTACGACGACCCGGCCACGTACGAGTGCATCCAGAACGCGGACACGACCGGGGTGTTCCAGATCGAGAGCCGGGCGCAGATGCAGTCGCTGCGCCGCACCCGGCCCGAGAACCTCCAGGACATCACGATCCAGGTCGCGATCGTCCGGCCCGGGCCGATCCAGGGCGGGGCGGTGAACCCGTACATCGAGCGCCGCCAGCGGATGCGGGTCGACCCCGGCTACGAGGTTCCCTATGACCACCCCTCGCTGGAACCAGTGCTCGGCGAGACGCTCGGGACGATCATCTTCCAGGACCAGGTGCTCGAGGTGGCGATCGCGTTCGCGGGCTTCACCCCCGGCGAGGCCGAGGGGCTGAGGCGGGCGATGAGCCGCAAGCGCTCCGATGCGGCGATCCAGGCCTATCACGACCGCTTCATCACGGGAGCCCAGCGCAAGCACGGAGTGGACGAAGCGCTCGCGGAGAAGGTCTTCGCGATGGTCCGCGGATTCTCGGGCTTCGGCTTCCCCAAGGCCCACGGCGCCGCGTTCGGCCTGCTCGCCTACCAGTCGACCTGGCTGCGTGTCCACTACGCCCCCGAGTTCCTGTGCTCGCTGCTCAACGAGCAGCCGATGGGCTTCTACCCGCCCGATGCGCTCGTCCACGAGGCCCAGCGGCGTGGGATCGAGGTGCTGGCGCCCGATGTCAACGAGAGCGACGCGGAGTGCGACATGGAGCTCGGGGACGGCGAGCTCGGTCGCGTTCGCATCGGGCTGGGCTACGTGCGCGGTGTTCGGGCCTCCGAGGTGACCGAGCTGGTCAGCTCGCGTCAGGCCGGCGGTCGCTTCCGCAATCTCTCCGACCTCGCGTCGAGAGGGGGCGCCGGCGCGGGATCGCTCGAGCTGCTGGCCTGGTCGGGTGCGTGCGATTCGCTGGCACCGGCAGAGGGGGCGACGCCGCGGAAGGGGACTGAATCCAGGAATCGCTCGGCCCGGCGCATCGCCCTGTGGCAGCTGGGCGTGGCAACACCGGGGCGAAGCGTCCCCGGCGGCACTCAGCTCGCGCTCCCGCTGGACCTGCCGGCGCCACCCGTGCTGCGCGAGCTCACGCCGTGGGACTCCCTGCTCGCCGACTACGGGACGACCGGGCTGACGGCGCACGAGCATCCCCTGGCGCTGCTGCGCGAACGGCTGCCCGCGAACGCGGTCTCGAGCCTGGACCTGGAGACGCTCGCCCACGGCACGCGGGTGCGGGTCGGTGGCCTCGTCGTGGCGCGGCAGCGACCGGGGACGGCCAACGGGATCGTGTTCGTCCTGCTCGAGGACGAGCACGGGACGATCAACCTGATCGTGCCCCCGGCCGTGTACGAGCGCCACCGGCTGGCCGTCAGGACCGAGCCCCTGATGCTGGTGGAGGGCAAGCTCGAGCGATTCGCCGCCGCCGGCGGGGCGATCAACGTGCTGGTCGACCGGATCTCGTCAATCGTCGCGCCGGACCAGCCGCTGGCTGAGGTCAAGGACTTCTCGATGCTCGACGAGCGGGAGCGGCGCCGGATCGCCGAGGAGAGCCGGGGGGTCCACGCGGCGGCCGGCGGGGCCGGCGCGGCGAGCTCCGAGGCGGCCGAGGACTTTCGTGCCGTCGCTCCGGCCGTGATGAGCTTCGGATCCGGGCGACGGCGCTAGTCCTGACGCCGCCAGGCGCGAAGGGATTTCGAGAACGTTGCACAGAGCCGAGAGGGAGAGCGGCCTGACCCGTCTGACTACCCATTCCGTCGCGAGGCACGGTAAGGTGCCCGCGCACCGTGCTGGCAGTCATCCTCTTCCTCGGTTTTTGGGTGGTTATCGCCCTCAGCCTGTTCTTCGTCGCCGTGCGGGGTGGTCTGGGTGGCGCCCGGGACACACTGCAGACCCAATCGCGTGGCGGCCGGCGCGCCGCTGCGTTCATGTTCGCGTTCATCTTCATTGCCTTCGGGGTCGTGATCCCCGCCGTCACGCTGGCCGGGAATCACCGCAACTCGAGCAAGCAGTACGCCGGCGTGAGCCTGAACCAGTCCGAGAAGCGCGGCCGGGAGCTGTTCGGCGAGCATTGCGGCTTCTGCCACACCCTTGCCGCCGCCAACGCCGTCGGCAAGGTGGGCCCCAACCTCGATGTTCTGCAGCCGCCTCAGTCGCTCGTGCTCCACACGATCAACTACGGATGCCTGCAGAACGCGCCCGCCAACGATCCGCAGACCTGTCTCGGATACGGCACGATGCCCGCCGCGCTCGTGCAGGGCCGGGACGCCACCGACGTCGCGAACTTCGTGGCGCACGTCGCCGGCAAGTAGCTGCTATCGCCGCCCGAACGCGCTGTCGGGGCGCCGTGGCCGCCTCGCCTTGCGGGCACTGACCGGGTACCGCCGCTTCCGTCCTGGACCGCTGGTAGCATGCCGCACCCGTACCGCTGAGTTCTCGCCGGAGCGGCCCCATCGGGCCGATTGGCGAGAAGCGGGGGATCCACGTTGTTGGGGCTAATCGTGTCTTTGCACGTAGCGCCGCTCTTTCGGTGCGAGCCCGTCAGCTAACCCCGCAAGCCCGAGAAAGAGGACGACGAGATGCCAGAAGCCCGCGTTGCCGCGCGCCGCGATGAGGCACTGTACGAACGGCCCGTTCGGGCTGCGACGACCCCTGTTCGGGCCGCAAGCCCGTCGCGGGCTGCCGACCCCGTCAGGTCGCGGGCAGCGACGACCCCTATTCGGGCCGCAACGCCGTCGCGGGCTGCCGACTCCGTCAGGTCGCGGGCTGCTGACCCCGTCAGGAGAGCCGCGCCGGCGCGGGCGTATCCCGAGGAGCGGGTCGTGGCCGAGCGTCGGACCGTGACGATCCGCGGCCAGGTCGCCGACCGGCATCGTCCACCGATCGGGCAGGGACCGGCTCGCCGCCGTCCCCCGCGCACGGTGCACGAGCGCGCCGGATCCAACCCCGACCGGATTGCCATGTGGGCCGTCCTGCTGGGTGTCATCCTCGTGCTCGCCGCGGCGACGAGCTCGCACGCCGCCGTGATCAGGCACGTAACCGCGCCCACCGCCGCGCAGAGCCGCCAGCTCCAGCCGCAGCAGACGGCGCGCCCGCGCTCGCGCGCCTGACGCTCTCGCGCGCCTGACGCTCTCGCGCGACCCGAAGCTCCCGCGCGGTTCGAAACTCGAGCACACCCGGCGCGGGTGGCTCGACGGTGGCCGACCAACACACGCCGCACGAGGCGTCGGAGTGACACGGCCCGAGGCCGTCCGTGCCCGAGCCCGAGCGGCCCGGCTTACGCGTCTGAGGGTCGCTTCTCATCCGGCGTTTATCCCGCCACGTATAAGGAAAGGGGACCGAGGAACGGTGCATAAGAAGAGTTGAAGGAATGGACCGCGCCCCTTGTCCGACCGGTAGTCGCCAGCTAAACTAACCAACAGTAAGCAAGTCTCGAAAGTAAAGGGCAGCGTCTCAGGCGCTGTCCTCCCTTAAGACCCCGGTGCTCAATATGAAGACTCCGATGAGCAGATTCCAAATCCACGATGACCTGACCGCACCGGAGGGCTCTGTGCCGGTGCTGCGCGGCGCCCTGGCGTCCGGTGGGCAACTGCCGAACTTCCTGGGCGTGATGGCGGGATCGCCGGCGGCTCTGCGTGCCTATGCGCGGTTCCGCTCCGAGCTCCGTCATGGCAAGCTGACGCTCGCGACACTCGAGCGGATCGCGCTCGCGGTCGCCGAGCACTACCAGTCCGAGCCGGGGATCGCGATGCATTCGCGTGCGGCCCGCGGCGCCGGGTTGGCGCTGGACGAGGTGGCGCTGGCGCGCCAGTTCTCATCCAAGGACGAGCGTGAGGCAGCCCTGCTCCGCTACCTCCAAGCCCTGCTCGAGCAGGGGGGCCGGCCGCCGATGCACCTCCACGAGGAGGCGCGAGAGGCCGGTTGGGACGACGAACAGATCCTCGAGGCCATCGCCGCGGTGGCGCTGGAGGGCTTCACCGCGATGGTGAACGTCGCCGGGGAGATTCCGGTCGACGGCTCCAGCGAGGCCACACGGTCGCTGCAGGCGGCGTAAGCTGAGCAGATGGGCACCCGCGGCCATACGGCCAACGCTGAGCGTGAGGCTTCGGTCGCGGGCTGCTGCCCCCTCTACCACGAGGCAGTCGAGCTCGTGGGGCGCCGTTGGACCGGCGCCATCCTGCGCGTCTTGATGGACGGCCCACTGCGCTTCTCGGAGGTCGCCCAGGCTGTGCCCGAACTCTCGGACCGGCTCCTGTCCGAGCGTCTGAAGGAGCTCGAGTCGCGCGGGATCGTCGAGCGCACCGTGATCCCCGGCCCGCCTCTGCGGGTCGAATACCACCTCTCGCGCATGGGCCGGGAGCTCGAGCCCGCGCTGTCGGAGCTCCAGCATTGGGCCAAACGCTGGCTCTCCCGCGGCTGCGAGCGATCCGCGACCGACTAGGCGCGCCGGCCCGGCGCCGGCTGGGCGCGCGCCGGCCGCCGACGTCCTGTCGAACCTCACCGGAGCGTCGCGGTCCGAACGGTCCCGCCGTCGGTCCAGCTCACCTGCGAGGAGCCGTGCAGGCGCAGGGAGGCCGGGGCGATGTTGACGCCGGCGTCGAGAACGCTCGACCCGCCGTGCTGCCAGCGCTGCACCTCGCGCTCGCGGACGGGGCGCACGATCGACGACGCGCCGGCGATCCACGCGAGCGCGCCGTCGCTGCGCAGCACGAGTGAGTCGACCGAGGTGTAGGACTCAGGCGGTAGGGCGCCGGTGAAGGCGGAAGCGCTCGTCAGCCGGCGGCCGTCGGTGAGCCGCCGGACGATCACCTGGGCGCGACCGGTATCGACCTCGCACAGCGCCAGCGCGTACGCCGCCAGATCGCCGGCCACGGCGACCGCGCCGACCCGGGGCGTGCCGATGCAGCTGCGGGTCTGACCGAGGTGCGTGCGCCGGCCGGTGCGCTCCGAGCAGCCGTAGACCGAGGCGCCGAGCGCGTACACGCGCGCCGCGCTGTCGGAGGCCAGCGTGCGAGCGCCGGCGGGGTGGCAGGCGGCCGTGTGGGCTTTCCCGCCCCCTGTCGTTGTCGCGCTGCTCAGGACCCCCGAGCGCCCGGACGAGCTCCCGCAGGCGGCGAGGGCGACAGCGACCGCGAGGACGAGCGGCCGTGCGACGCGATTGCGCATCGCCCCGACATTACGGCCCCCGCGGGACGCGGGCAAGTAACCTCCTCCGTCCGCACGACCGGCTGCACGATCCAGCCTGCCCACGACCCAGCGCGCTCACCCAGGAGGCTTCCGCCGATGGCCGACGCACCGCTCACCGCCGACGACGTGATGTCCCTCGCCAAGGAGCACGAGATCCGCTTCGTGCGGCTGTGGTTCACCGACATCCTCGGGCAGCTGAAGTCGTTCTCGATCAACGCCACCGAGCTGGCCGACGCGTTCGAGGGCGGCATGGGCTTCGACGGCTCCTCGATCACGGGCTTCAACGCGATCGAGGAGTCGGACATGATCGCCCAGCCCGACCCGAGCACGTTCGCGCGGATCCCGTGGCGCCCGAGCGAGGACGGGGTGGCACGGATGTTCTGCGACATCCTCACCCCGGAGCGCACGCCGTACGAGGGCGACCCGCGCCACGTGCTGCGCCGCGCGGTCGAGCGGGCCCAGGCGATGGGCTTCGACCACTACTACGTGGGACCCGAGCTGGAGTACTTCTACTTCCGGGACTCGAAGTCGACCGAGGTGCTGGACGAGGGCGGTTACTTCGATCTCACGACGCTCGACGCCGGCTCGGATCTGCGCCGCGAGACGGTGCTGGCGCTCGAGCAGCTGGGCATCCACACCGAGTACACCCACCACGAGGTGGGGCCGAGCCAGCACGAGATCGACATGCGCTATGCGGATGCGATGAAGATGGCCGACGACTGCATGACCTACCGGATCACGGTCAAGGAATACGCGATGAAGTACGGCCTGCACGCGACCTTCATGCCGAAGCCGCTGTTCGGCGAGAACGGTTCCGGCATGCACACCCATCAGTCGCTGTTCCGCGGCGACCGGAACGCGTTCTACGACGGCGACGACGCCTACTTCCTCTCCGATGTCGGCAAGGCGTTCATCGCCGGCCAGCTCCGTCACGCTCGGGAGATCTGCTCGATCTTCGCCCAGTGGGTCAACTCCTACAAGCGCCTGGTGCCCGGTTACGAGGCCCCGGTGTACGTGGCGTGGTCGCGGCGCAACCGCTCCGCGCTCGTGCGCGTGCCGCTCTATCACCCCGGCAAGGAGGTGACGACGCGGATGGAGCTGCGCTGCCCCGACCCCGCCTGCAACCCGTACCTGACCTTCGCCACGTTGCTGCAGGCCGGCCTGGAGGGGATCGAGCACGGCTACGAGCTGCCCGACCCGATGGAGAAGAACCTCTACCACCTCTCACCCGACGAGCGACGGCGCCTCGGGATCGACCAGCTGCCGGAGACGCTCGGCGAGGCGATCGAGCTGACCTCGCAGTCCGAGCTCGTGCTGCGCACGCTCGGTGAGCACATGTTCAACCGCTACATCGAGATCAAGCGCCAGGAATGGGACGACTATCGCGTCCAGGTCACTCCCTGGGAGCTCCAGCGCTACCTCCCGGTCCTGTAACGGCCGGTGCCCCCGCGCGTCCGGGCTATCCCCGCGCGTCCGGGCTATAGCAGTGCGGCCAGCTCCGCGGGCTCGGTGACCGGGGCCTGGCACACGAAGTGTTCGCACACATAGGCGGCGGCCCGCC
Organism: uncultured Solirubrobacteraceae bacterium; assembly: GCA_963800815.1. GTDB lineage: Bacteria > Actinomycetota > Thermoleophilia > Solirubrobacterales > Solirubrobacteraceae > Palsa-465. The sequence continues at coordinate 77,930 of CAWDCP010000006.1, read as the reverse complement.
CGCCGACCGGCTCGCGGTCCTCGAGCAGCGGCACATCGTCGCGCGCGCCCCCGGCCAGCACGATGTGCGGGCGATAGGCGCCCCGCACGACCTCCAGCAGCGTCTCGGACCCTGGGGGTGGCCCCACGATCGCCACCTCCTTGACCGGCGCCAGGTAGAAGTCGGCCGCCCGCAGCAGGTGGGCGAACCCCTGCGGATGGCGGACCGCGATCGGATACAGCAGCCGCATGACGCCGAGGGCATGGCGCTCGTAGCGTCCTTCGCCCGACAGGAGCGCCAGGCGCAGCAGCCCGAAGGCCGCGGCTGAGCTGCCCGATGGGATCGGCGAGTCGTCGAGGTCCTTGCGGCGCGTGACCAGGTGCTCGTGGTCCTCGGGGGTGGAGAAGAAGCCACCCCGCTCGGGGTCCGAGAAGCGCGCAATGATCGTGTCGGCCAGCGTCACCGCCTCGTGGTAGTAGCGCGCCTCGAAGGTCGCCTCGTACAGGGTCACGAGCGCCTCGAGCAGGAACGCGTGATCCTCGAGATAGGCGCCGAGACGCCCGCGCCCGTCCTTCCAGGTGCGCAGCAGCCGCCCGTCGGCGTCGCGCAGCTCGCTCAGGATGAAGTCCGCGCAGTCCCGCGCGGCCTGGAGGTACGCCGGCCGCTGCAGCGCGGCTCCCGTCTCGGCGAGGGCCGCGATCATGAGCGCGTTCCAGGACGTCAGCCGCTTGTCATCGAGCCCGGGCCGCACGCGCTGCGCGCGCACCTCGAGCAGGCGGCGACGGATGTCGAGGAGCCGCGCGGGGACCGGCCCGCGGCCCTCGAGCACGTTCGCGTGATCCTCGAAGTTGCCGTGCTCGGTGGCGCCGAAGTAGGCGATCGCGTCGGAAGCGAGGTCGGGGCCGAGCGCCTCCTCGAGCTGCGCCAGCGTCCACACGTAGAACTTGCCCTCGACGCCCTCCGAGTCGGCGTCCAGCGCCGAGCAGAAGCCACCCTCGGGACCGCGCATCTCGCGGATCGCCCAGTCGAGCGTCTCGCAGCACACGGAGCGCAGGCGGTCCTCGCCTGAGACCTGCCAGCCATGGAGATAGGCCCGGGCGAGCAGCGCGTTGTCGTAGAGCATCTTCTCGAAGTGGGGGACGGTCCAGGTGGCGTCGACCGCGTAGCGAGAGAAGCCGCCGCCGACGTGGTCGTAGATGCCGCCGCGGGCCATGGCGCGCAGGATCCCCAGCGACATCTCCTGCTCGCCGCGGGCCAGCAGCAGCTCGATCGTCGAGGCGGGTGGGAACTTCGGCGCGCCGCCGAAACCGCCGTTGACGGCGTCATAGGCGCCGCGCAGCGCCTCGAGCGCCCCGTCGAGCGCCGATCCGGCGACCGGCTCCGACGAGGGCTCGATCCGGGCGCTCGCCCCGAGCGCCTCCACCAGCCTGGCGCCCTGGGCCCGGATCTCCTCGCGCCGCGTGTCCCAGGCGTCGGCGATGGCGAGCAGCACCATCCGCCAGCTCGGCAGCCCGTGACGCGGCTCCGGCGGGAAGTAGGTCCCGGCGTAGAACGGGGCCTGCTCGGGCGTCAGGAACGCGTTCAGCGGCCATCCGCCCTGGCCGGTCATCGCCTGCACCGCCTCCATGCAGATCGCGTCGACGTCCGGGCGCTCCTCGCGATCGACCTTGATGCACACGAAGTGCTCGTTCATCACCGCCGCGATCTCCGGATCCTCGAACGACTCGCGCTCCATCACGTGGCACCAATGACAGGCGGAGTAGCCGATCGAGACGAGCAGCGGACGCTCCTCGTCGCGGGCGCGCCCCAGCGCCTCCTCGCCCCAGGCGTACCAGTCGACCGGATTGTCCTTGTGCTGCAGCAGATAGGGCGAGGTCTCCCGCGCCAGGCGATTGGGCATGCGCGGGAGGCTACCCAGACACCGCCGCCGCCACCCCCACCCGGCCTGCGGCCGTGATCGTCGCAGCGGCCACGCGCCGTTCACATGCCTGCCTGTGAAACGATCGCGCCCACCAGGCACGCCAACTGTGCCGGCAAGATCAGGAGAAGACGAGTTGTCCCATCACCGCGAGCCGGTCACCGCTCCCGATGCGCCAGCCGCCATCGGTCCCTACGTTCACGCCGTTCGCGCCGGCGACCTGCTGTTCTGCTCCGGTCAGATCCCCCTGGACGCGCGGACCGGCGATCTCGTCGGGGAGACACCGGCCGAGCAGGCGGGGCGCTGCCTGGAGAACCTGGCCGCGGTCTGTCAGGCGGCTGGGGCGAGCCTGGGGGACGCGGTGCGAGTGACCGTCTACCTGACCGACATGAGCGCGTTCCCGTCGGTCAACGAGGTCTACGGCTCCTTCTTCGAGTCAAGCCCGCCCGCGAGGGTGGCGATCGGCGTCGCCGCGCTTCCGCGCGGCGCCCAGGTCGAGATCGACGCGGTGGTGGCGCTCCCTGGCTGAACCGGTCGGGCTCGACGACGTGCGGCGCGCCGTGCTCGCGGGCGCCGGCGTGATCCGGGAGACGCCCGTCCTGAGCTCGCGGACGCTCGGAGAGCGCTCCGGGGGCGAGGTCGTGCTCAAGGCCGAGAACCTGCAACGCACGGGCTCGTTCAAGCTACGCGGAGCGCTGGCCAAGATCGCGGCGCTGGGACCCGCCTGTGCCGAGGGTGTCGTGGCGGGGAGCGCCGGCAACCATGCTCAAGCCGTCGCCTACGCCGCGCGGGCCCGCGGCGTGCCCTGCGAGGTGTTCATGCCCGAGATCGCGCCGATCGCCAAAGTCGAGGCGGCGACTGCGCTGGGCGCCGTCGTCCACCTCGTCGGCACGACGGTGGACGCGTCGCTCGCCGCCGCTCGTGAGCGAGCCGACTCGAGTGCGCTCACGTTCGTGCACCCCTTCGACGACCCCGACGTCATCGCCGGCCAGGGTGGCGTGGGTCTCGAGCTGCTCGAGCAGGCTCCCGAGAACCTCGTGCGGGTGCTCGTGCCGGTCGGCGGTGGCGGCCTGGTCAGCGGCGTCGCCGTGGCGATGAAGTCGCAGCGGCCGGAGATCGAGGTGATCGGAGTCCAGGTGCAACGGTGCGCGGCGGTCCGCGCCTCGCTGGCCGCGGGCGCGCCGGTCGAGGTGCCGTCGGCGATCACCATCGCCGACGGCATCGCCGTCAAGCGACCCGGTGAGCTCACGCTCGAGCTGATCCGGCGCTGGGTCGATGACGTCGTCGTGGTGACTGAGGACGACGTGGCAGAGGCGATGATGTTCCTGCTCGAGCGGGCCAAGCTGGTCGTCGAGGGAGCGGGGGCCGTCGGCGTGGCCGCCCTGCTCGGCGGCCTCGTCAGCCCTGCGCCGGACGGCACCACCGCGGTCGTGATCTCGGGCGGCAACGTCGACGCCGGCCTGCTGGCCGAGCTGGCCCGCCGCCACGAGACGCTGGCCGGTCGGCGGCTCGTCCTCGTGACCCGTCTCCCCGATCTTCCCGGCGCGCTCGCGCGACTGCTCGCGCTGGTGGCCGAGCAGCGGGCCAACCTGCTCGACGTCCAGCACGTGCGCGAGGGGGTCGATCTGCACGTCCGCGAGACCGCGGTCCAGCTCGTGCTCGAGACCCGCAGCCCCGAGCACGCCGACGAGGTCGGGCAGGCCGTGCGCGCGGCCGGCTACGAGACCCGCGTCGTGCGGTGATCGCGAACCTCAGCCACGAACGAGTCGATCAGGCGACTGTCCGCGTCGGCCTCGGGATGCCACTGGACACCGAGCACGAACCGGCTGCCACGAGACTCGATCGCCTCCGGCAGCTCGTCCAGCGCTGACCAGCCGGTCACCTCGAGACCGTTGCCGATCATCGCCACACCCTGGTGATGATGCGACTTGGTGGAGTGGATCTCCTCGCCGGCGGCACGGGCGGCAAGCGATCCCTTCTGCAGCCTGACATCGTGCTCGGAATTGTCGAAGGTCCCGCGCCGGCGGCGATGCTCGGTGTGGCCGAGCTCGTCGGGCAGATGTTGGCGCAGGGTCCCGCCGAAGGCGACGTTCATCACCTGCATGCCTCGGCAGATTCCCAGCACCGGGACATCGCGCTCCACCGCCCGCCGGGTCAGCGCGATCTCGACCTCGTCGCGCTCGGGCACCGTCCCGTTCGTCTCGGGATGAGGCTCCTCGCCGTATGAGCCCGGATCGACATCGGCGCCGCCGGCCAGAACCAGTCCGTCAATCCGGTCGAGCAGCTCGTCGGGGTGCTCGACCAAGCGCGGATCGGGCGGGACCGTCAACACCAGCGCCCCTGCGCGCTGGAACGCCTCGATGTAGCTGTGCGGCACCAGCACCGCCCGCTGGTCCCAGCTCGTCCACTGCGCCCGTTCGAGCGCCGCGCAGATTCCGATCACCGGTCTTGCATCCGTCACAATGTGAGCGTATCGAGGCTCGGGACCAACCGAAGCCTTACGCAGGTCAGGGTGCAGGCCACCAATCCTCGGAGGGGCACGAGATGCGCAGTTCCAAGTCGATCATCGCCGCGCTGGGCGCAGTGCTCGCTGCCGCGGCGATCGCCGCGTGTGGCTCCTCGGGATCGTCGAGCTCCTCGAGCTCCTCCAGCACCTCCAGCATGTCCTCGACCCCGACGGCGCCGAGCACGACGACGACCGCGTCTCCGAGCACGACGACGACCGCGTCGGCGACACGCACGGGCCGGCCCTCCGCCCGGGTGTCGCTGACCGAGACCGAGTTCAGGATCACCCCGTCGACCCCCGCCGTGGCCAGGCCCGGCACGATCGCCATCAGGGTCCATAACCACGGCACCGTCACCCACGCGCTGGCGGTCGAGGGCCCGAACGGCATCATCCGCACCGCGGATATCCCGCCGGGGGGATCGGCGACGCTCACGCTGCGCGTCACCCAGGCCGGTCGCTACGCGTTCTTCTGCCCGATCGACGGGCACATTCGGCTCGGCATGCACGGCGTGCTGATCGTCGGGCACCCCTCATCAAGCCCGAGCGGACCGCCGGTGACGACGCCGACCACGCCGGGTAGCGGCGGCGGCATCTACCACTGAGGCGCTACTCGCCGCGGAGCTGGGCGCGGCGGATCTTGCCGCTGGCCGTCTTCGGCAGCTCCTCGGCGAACTCGACGATCCGGGGGTACTTGTAGGGCGCGGTCTCGTGCTTGACGTGGTCCTGCAGCTCGGCGGCGAGGGCTCCGCTCGGCGCGAAGCCGTCGCGCAGCACGACTACGGCTCGGACGACAGCGCCGCGCTCGTCATCCGGCGCGCCGACCACCGCCGCCTCGGCGACGGCGGCATGGGAGACGAGCGCCGACTCGACCTCGAACGGCCCGATCCGGTAGCCGGCCGAGATGATCAGGTCGTCGGCCCGGCCCTCGAAGTACAGGTAGCCGTCCTCGTCCCGATGCACGCGGTCACCGGTTCGCCACGGTTCCTGGGCCGGGGAGGGCCCTGCGCCGAAGTGACCGACGAAGAAGGTCGGGTCAGTCGCGGGATCGGCGAGCACGAGCTCACCGTCCTGGACCTGCAGCTCGATCCCCGGCAGCGGCCGTCCCATCGAGCCCGGTCGCGCCGGCTGACCCAGCGGCATGCCGGTCAGCTGACCCGTCTCGGTCTGGCCGTAGCCGTCGCGGATGTCGAGACCGACAGCCTCGTTCCAGGCCCGCAGGACCTCAGGGTTGAGGGCCTCGCCCGCGGCCACGAGCCCACGCAGATCGGGCAGCGGCGCGATCGGGACGCGCTTGGCGATCACCCGATACTCGGTGGGCGCCATGCACAGGATGTCCACCTGCTCGGCGGCCAGGATCTCCAGTCGCTGGGCCGGGTCGAAGCGGGCGTCGTGCAGGAGGGCCGCGGCGCCGCGCAGCCACGGAGCGATGAACGCGTTACGCGCCGACTTCGACCAGCCCGAGGCGGCCGTGCACCAGACCAGGTCGCCGGGGCGCGCTCCCAGCCAGTGCTCGGCCTGGAGTCGTTGCCCGGGGAGGTAGCGCTGTCCGTGCACGACCGCCTTCGGCTCCGCGGTCGTGCCGCTCGTGAACGTGATCAGACACGGGTCCGTGGGTGCCAGCTCGGCGGCCGGCGCGGGCTCGGCGGCGAACAGCGCGTCGTCCTGGATGGTCAGGATCGGGCATCCTGCGCCGGCCGCGGCGAGCTCGGCCGCGTCGCGCTCGTCGGCCACGATCAGCGCCGGATGTGTCACCGCCAGCCGCTGGCGCAGGTCCTTGGCCCGCAGCTGCTCGTTGCACGGCAGCACGATCGCGCCGATCCGAAAGCACGCGACCATCGTGAAGATCCACTCGGGTCGGTTGCCAATCAGCGTCATCACGACATCGCCGCGGCCGACGCCGTGCGCCGCGATCGCTCCCGCCACCCTGGCGCTGCGTTCGGCGACCTCGCCGAAGGTCCATTCGCGGCGATGACCGTCGCGAGTCAGCTCGACGATCGCCCGGGCTCGGGGCGCAGCGGCGTCGACGACGTCACGGGCGAAGTTCATGCGGCGGCCAGTGTGTCAGGCGGGTGGTGGCGCCGCGGGTGTGACCGGCGTGCCCGCGACGGAGTGGGGGAGGGTGGACGGCGAAGCGCTGCATCTGAGTTCCGGGGGCCGGAACTCAGATGCAGCGCTTCGCCGGACGTGTGGCGAGAAAGCGCCGCGTGTGGCGAGAATGCGACCGGGGTGTGGCGAGAATGCGACCGGAGTGTGGCGCCACCGCGCGCCGGGCACGGACCCCCCGCCACCCGCCACCGCGCGCCCGCCACCGCGCGCCCGGCCACCCGCCACCGCGCGCCCACCGCCCGCCACCCGCCACCCGCCACCCGCCGCCGCTCCCCACTACGATCGCCACCGATGACGTTCTGGAACGGGGTCCTGTGGCTGCACCTGCTGGCGATGGCCTTCTTCGTCGGCGGCCAGCTGATGCTCGCCGCGGTCGTCGTGCCGGCGCTGCGCGGGCTTCCGGACCGCGAGCCGATGCAGGCTGCCGCGCGGCGCTTCGGCGTCGGCACCCTCGTCGCCGTCGGCGTGCTGGTCCTGACCGGCGCCGCGCTGGCGTCGCACAATCACGACTGGAAGAACTCGACGCTCCAGGTCAAGCTGGGGCTCGTCGTGCTGGTGGGGATCCTGATCGGAGCCCATATGCGCCGGCCCCAGTCGCACGCGTTCGACGGCGCCATATTCCTGGTCTCGCTGGCCATCGTGTGGCTCGGCATCGTGGTCGCCGGCTGACCCGCCTCGGTAGTCTTCGAGGCCGCATGGGTCTGATGACAGGCACCGGGCCCCTGGGCCGCGCACCGATCGGCCGCTTCAACTTCGAGCCGCCGGAGCCGGGGCGGGCGTTGTTCCTGGAGCCGAGCCCCAAGCGCGTCCGGGTCGTCGTATCAGGGGAGACGGTGGCCGACTCCCGCTCCGTGCAGATGCTGCACGAGAGCGGCCACCAGCCGATCTACTACTTCCCGCCCGAGGACGTGCGCGCCGATCTGCTCGAGCCGAGCGACCGCAAGACCCGCTGCCCCAAGAAGGGCGAGGCGTCCTACCACTCGATCCGCGTCGGCGACCACGTGGTCGAGAACGGCGCCTGGTATTACCCCGATCCGATCGACGGCACGCCGGCGATCGGTGGGCTGATCGCGTTCTACTGGAACCGCATGGACGCCTGGTTCGAGGAGGATGAGGAGGTGTTCGTCCACCCGCGCGACCCCTACCACCGGGTCGACGTGCTCGCCAGTACGCGGCGCATCCGGATCTCCCTGAACGGCGAGCTGCTGGCCGAGACCAACCGTGCGCTGGCGTTGTACGAGTCCAACCTGCCGCTGCGCTGGTACATGCCGAGCGACGACGTCGTGACCGAGCTCGCGTCCAGCGAGACCGTCACGCGCTGCCCCTACAAGGGCCTGGCCTCCTATCACTCGGTCGTGCTCGGCAGCGGCGAGACCGTCCGCGACCTCGTCTGGACCTACGAGCACCCGCTGGCCGAGACGGTCCGGATCGCGGGGCTGCTCTGCTTCTTCAACGAGCGCGTCGACCTCGAGCTCGACGGCGAGCTGCAAGAGCGGCCCGCGAGCGCGTGGAGCAGCGGCGTCACCCCGGGCGCCAACCTGCCGCCGGCCCAGACGCGGGGCTGACACCGCAGTCGGCGGGTTCGGCTCAGGCCGACGCCGATATCCTCCGCGGTAACGAAATTCCCGGAACGGAGCAACGAGAACGCATGGCCGTCGCCACCCCCTACACCGAGAAGACAGACGAGCAGAAGGCAATCTGCGAGATGGTGCATCAGTTCGCGGACGAGCAGATCATCCCGAACGCCGAGCACTACGACCACGAGGACACCTTCCCCGAGCCGATCGTCGAGCAGATGAAGGAGCTTGGGCTGTTCGGGGTGATGATCCCCGAGGAGTACGGGGGAATGGGGCTCGACCTGACGACCTACGCGATGATCGTGGAGGAGCTCTCGCGCGGTTGGATCTCGATCTCCGGAATCGTCAACACGCACTTCATCGGCTCCTACCTGCTGATGAAGTTCGGGACCGACGAGCAGAAGCAGAAGTATCTGCCCAAGATGGCCACGGGCGAGATCCGCGCCGCCTTCTCGCTCTCGGAGCCCGAGTGCGGCTCCGATGTGCAGGCGATCAAGACCACCGCGAAGAAGACCGACGACGGCGACTACGAGATCAACGGCGCCAAGATGTGGGTCACCAACGGCCTGCTGTCCACGCTCGTGTTCACGCTGGTCAGGACGGACCCCAATGCCGAGCCTCGGTTCAAGGGCATGACCTGCTTCATCTGCGAGAAGGAGCCGGGCGTCGGCGAGAACACCGGCCCCTACCAGGGCTTCAACGTGCCGCCCAAGATCAAGAAGATGGGCTACAAGGGCGTCGAGTCGACCGAGCTCGTGTTCGACGGATACCGCTGTCCGGCGGAGAACATCCTCGGTGGCGAGGATGCCGGTCTCGGCCAGGGCTTCGTGCAGATGATGGACGCGCTCGAGCTCGGCCGTGTCAACGTCGCCGCGCGCGGCGTCGGCATCGCCCAGCGCGCGCTCGAGCTCGCGCTGCGCTACTCCCAGGAGCGCAAGACGTTCGGCAAGGAGATCGCCCAGCACCAGGCGATCCAGTTCAAGCTCGCCGACATGGCCACCCAGGTCGACGCCGCCCGGCTGCTCACCCATCGCGCCGCCCGGCTCAAGGACGCCGGCGAGCGCTCCGACATCGAGGCCGGAATGGCGAAGCTGTTCGCCTCGGAGGCCGGTCGCTTCTGCGTCGAGGAATCGTTCCGCATCCACGGCGGCTACGGCTACTCCAAGGAATACGAGATCGAGCGCCTGTACCGCGACGCGCCGCTGCTGCTGATCGGCGAGGGCACCTCCGAGATCCAGCGCATGGTGATCGGCCGCAAGCTCCTGCAACGGCACAAGATCTAGGGCCGCGCTGCGCGCGGCCGTGGCTGCCGCGTGCCGGGAATAACGGCCCGGTTAGACTCCCGAGCCTGACTTCTCCGTCGGACACCAAGACGCTGATCGAGACTGCGGTGACGCGGTTCCTCGACGACGTTCCGTCGCTTGCGCCGCTGAAGCTGGTGGCCGGGCTCGAGCTGCGCGGTCGCGGCGACGTCCAGCTGTATCGCGTCGAGTTGCCAGGTCCGAAGGTGACGAAGGATCTGGCCACTGATGCCAAGGTGCGGCTGTCGGTGTCCCGATCGCACTTCAACGAGCTCGCGACCAAGGGCCACGTGCGCGATTGGCGCGAGGCGTTCGAGAAGGGTGAGGCCAAGGCGACCGGGATCGATCAGGTGATGAAGCTGATCGTCAATGTGGTCGAGCGCCAGGAAGAGCGCTCACGGACGCGCAGGGCCAGGCACTGAGCGCGACCGCTCGGCTCGGCACGCGACGAAGGGTGCTTCAGGAGGCCGTTGCGTCGCGGCCGGCGCGCAGGGCCTTCAGCGCCTTGAGCCAGGTCAGGTAACCGACCACGTTGAACCCGACCGCGATCGCCAGCGTCTGGTCGAACCCGCGTCCCGCCCGCAGCTCCTCGAGGATGGAGACGGTGTCGGTGAGCTCGCAGAGGATGTTGGCCTTGACCGCCTCGCGCTCGGCGCCGGCCTTGACGGCGGCCACCGTGGCGCCGGCGACGACGATGTCACGGCCTCCGAACAGCCGGTTGAAGTAGCGCGCGTCCTGGTCGATCTGCTCGGGCTGCATCCCTGCGAGCTTGACCAGCAGATTGGGCAACAGCAGCGCCAGCACGCCGTAGGCGGCGCGGAAGATCGAGCCTCGGATCAGGGTCTTGGCCACCACGGGGCGATCCTATAGGCGGGCGCCGTGCCCGTGGGGATTCCATCCGCGTGCCCGATGCGGAGGCCGAGAGCCGAAGCTCGCCTACGCGCCGAGGACCGCACCGCCGTCGTAGAGCTTGATCACTCTGACGGTGCCGGGCGGCGCAACGCGCAGGCAGAGCTCGCAGAGCACGCACTCGTCCAGGTTGTCCTCGACGATCTCGACGCCGTTGGGGCCCGCGTGGAAGATGTCGACCGGACAGACCTCCGCCAGCTTCGCCGCGATCTCCGGGTCGCGGGCGACCTCGTCGTCGACCTGAACGTCGATGAACAGAGCCTCGCTCATGCCGTCGCTCCAGACCGCTCCGCGATCTTCGCCTTGACGATCTCCGGGATCTGCGAGATCTCCTCGGCGACGGTGATGCCCGCCTCCGCGAGGCGCGCGATCTTCTCGGTCGCGGTGTCCTCCTTGCCCTCGACGATCGTGCCCGCGTGGCCGAAGCTCATGCCGGGCATCTCGTCCATGAACCGTCCGGCCATGAACGCGACGATCGGCAGGCGCGAGTTGTTCTCGGTCACCCACCGCGCCAGCTCGGCCTCCATCCGGCCACCCGGTTCGGTGTAGATGACGATCGCCTCGGTCTGCTCATCGGCCTCGAACAGCGGCATCAGCTCCGCGTAACTCGAGCCGATGATCGCGTCGCCGCCGATCGACACCGCGGTCGACTGGCCGAGTCCCGCGGCGGTGAGGGTGGAGGACATCTCCGTGGTCATGCCGCCGCTGCGTGAGATCACGCCGACGGAGCCGGGGGAGTAGGACTTGGCGGCGTCGCGCGCGGGGCCGCCGATGCCGCCCATCTTGATCACGTCGGGGACGATGATCCCGAGGCAGTTGGGGCCGATGATGCGCGCGCCCCGCTCGCGGGCGAGCTCGACCATCTGGGCGACGTCGCCGCGCGGGATCCGCTCGGTCACGATCACGACCAGCTTGACGCCGTTCTCGAGCGCTTCGAACACCGCGTCCTTGGTGAAGGCGGGGGGGACGGTGACCACCGACCCGTCGATCGGCGCACCGTGGTGGGCGACGGCCTGCGCGACGGTGTCGAACACGGGCACGCCGTGTACGTCGCGCCCGAGTCGTCCCGGCGTGACGCCGCCGACGACCTTGGCGCCCTTGCCGTAGTCGAGGCATTCGCGGGTCAGGTTGACCGCCTCGCGGCCGGTGATGCCCTGGACGATGAAGGTGGTGTTCTCGTCGATCAGGATCGACATCAGGTCGCGGCTCCGTTCGTGCCCTGGATCTTGTCCACGGCCCGTTTGGCCGCTCCGTGCAGCGACACGGAGCGGTCGGCGTACTCGACGCCGTATTTCTCGAGGATCTTGAAGCCCTCTTCCTCCCACGCGCCGGGGATCCGGAAGATCGCGATCTTCTCGGCCGGGTCGTAGCCAAGCTCGACGCAGGCCTTGATCACGCCGCGGGCCACGATGTCCACGCGCGTGTTGGAGACGATCGACATCATCACCGCGATCTTGTCCACACCGGGCTTCTGCAGCACGAGCTTGGCCAGGCCGCAGGCCTTGCGGACGGATGGATTGCCGCCGATCTCGCAGTAGTTGGCCGGCTTGCCGCCGTGGGCGCGGACGGCGTCGAACAGGGTCAGCGAGCCGCCCCCGGCGCCGATCACCAGCCCGAGGTTGCCGTCGAACTCGGTCACGTTGCCGGCCACGCCGCGGTGGTCCTGTGCGTCGACCTCCTCGCCGGCGAGCTCGAACGGCGTCGCCTCGCGGGCCTGGCGGGTCTCCTCGTCGCCGACGCCGAGCTCGTGCAGAAGTGCCTTTTGGCGCGGTCGCGCCTCGTTCTCCATGTCCATGTGCGCGTCGAGCGCGATGAACGAGCCGTCCTCGAGCTCGCCGAGCGGATTGATCTCGGCCAGCGTCATGTCGTAGCGCAGGAACAGCTGGGCGAGCCGCGAGACGATCGGGGTGAGCCGGTTCAGCGCCGAGCCGGTGATCCCGAGCGAGGCGATCAGCTGTTTGGCCTGCCAGTCCGACAGGGGGCGCAGGGTCGAGAAGTGGGCGCGCGCGACGTGATCGGGGTGCTGCTCGGCGACCTCCTCGATATCGATTCCGCCCATGTCCGAGAACAGCATCACCGGCTGCTTGCGCAGCCCGTCCCACACCACGCCGGCGTAGTACTCGTGCTTGACCGCGGCGCGCGAGTCGACCAGGACGCCCCGCGGCATGTGGCCGTTGATCTCGAGGTCGAGCACGTGCTCGGCATGGCGGGCCGCCTCATCGGGGGTATCGGCGAACTGGACGCCGCCCGCCTTCATCCGACCGCCGGTCAGAACCTGGGACTTGATCACCACGGGACCGGCGATCTGCTCGGCGATCGTGCGGGCCTCATCGGCCGACTTGGCGAAGCCGTGCTTGGTCACCGGAATGCCGACCTTGGCCACGACCGCACGGGATTCGTACTCGAAAAATCGCATCCGTCCCCACCCTATAAGAACTCGCTCGGGGATCGACGCATCGCCGCCCGGCAACATCATCAAGTCAATTATCTGGATAATCTGGATAAACTAAATTGACTGGATTGACATAACGAACTTTGTCAAGGAGGCGCAATGCAGTCAGCACACCGGGGTCCGCTGCGACTCCGTTCGATTCCTGGTCGGGCCGGGGCCGCCGGCGCGGTCGCCGCGCTCGGCGCCGCGCTCGTGCTCGCGGGCTGCGGCGGATCGTCGGATTCCTCCAGCAGCAGCGGCGCCGCCGGCTCCGGCGCCGCCTCGGGCAGCGGCGGCGCGAACCTCGCCCTCGTCGCCTACTCGACGCCGCAGACCGCGTATGACGCGCTGATCCCCAAGTTCCAGGCCACGAGCGGCGGCAAGGGCGTCACGTTCAGCGAGTCCTACGGCGCCTCGGGCGCCCAGAGCCGCGCCGTGGACACCGGCCAGCCCGCGGACGTCGTCGCCTTCTCGACCACCCCCGACGTCACCCGCCTGGTCAAGAGCGGGATCGTGGCCAAGAACTGGAACGCCGGACCCGAGAAGGGGATCGTGACCGACTCGGTCGTCGTGCTCGTGGTGCGCAAGGGCAACCCGAAGCACATCACCGGCTGGGACGACCTGATCAAGCCGGGCGTCACGGTGATCACGCCCAACCCGTCCACCTCGGGCAGCGCGCGCTGGAACATCCTGGCCGCCTACGGCGCCCAGCTCAAGGAGGGCAAGACCCCGGCACAGGCGCTCGCCTACCTCAAGACGCTGATCGGCCAGCACGTCAAGCAGGAGGACTCGAGCGGCCGCGCCGCGCTGCAGACGTTCGCCGGCGGCGAGGGCGACGTGCTCATCTCCTACGAGAACGAGGCGATCGGGGCTCAGAAGAAGGGCATCCCGGTCGACTACGTGATCCCCAAGCAGACGATCCTGATCCAGACCCCGATCGCGGTCACGACCAAGAGCGCGCACGCCGCGCAGGCGCAGGCGTTCGTCAACTGGCTGTGGACCCCGGAGGCCCAGACGATCTGGGCGCAGAAGGGCTACCGCCCCGTCGATCCGACGGTGATGGCGCAGTACGCCGGCAAGTTCCCGACGCCGCCGCAGCTGTTCACGATCAAGACGCTCGGCGGCTGGACCACGGTGAGCAAGACGTTCTTCGATCCGGCGAACGGTTCGGTGACCAAGATCGAGCAGGCGGCCAATTTCCCCACCGCCTCCAGCTAGCCCCCCGGCCGCGACCGCGGCACCAGCACCAGCGCCAGCTCCGGCTCCGCTCCGGCCGCGCGCGCGAGCGCACGCGCGCCGGGGCGGTGGCCTGGGCCTGGGCGTGAGCATGCTCTACCTGAGCGTGGTCGTGCTGATCCCGCTGGCCGCGGTCGCGGTCAAGGCCGCCTCCCAGGGGCCGAGCGCGTTCTGGCATGCGGTCACGAATCCCGTCTCGCTCAAGGCGCTGGCGATCACGCTCGGCACCTCACTCGTGGTCGCGGCGATCGGTGCGGTGATGGGCACGCTGACCGCGTGGGTGCTCGTCCGCGACCGCTTCCCGGGCCAGCGCTTCGTGAGCGCGCTGATCGATCTGCCCTTCGCGCTGCCCACGATCGTCGCCGGTCTCACGCTGCTCGCGCTCTACGGGCCCGACAGCCCGTTCGGGATCCATCTCGCCTACACCCGCGCCGCGGTGGTGGTGGCGCTGCTGTTCGTCACGCTCCCGTTCGTGGTCCGCTCGGTCCAGCCCGTGCTGATCGAGCTCGACCGCGAGGTCGAGGAGGCCGCGGCCTCGCTCGGCGCCTCGAACGCGGTCACCCTGCGGCGCGTGATCCTCCCGGCGCTGCGGCCGGCGATCGTGTCCGGCGCAGCGCTGGCGTTCGCCCGCGCCGTGGGTGAGTTCGGGTCGATCGTGCTGCTGGCCGGCAAGGTCCCGATCGCCAGCATCGTGATCTTCGCCGACATCGAGAGCGACGCGCCCGACGCGGCCGCCTCGCTCTCGATCGTGCTGCTCGTGATCGCTCTCGTGGTGCTGTTCGGCCTGCGCCGGTTTGGAGTGCGGGATGCACGTTAGCCGCCGCGCGACGCTGTCGGTGCGGGTGGTCGTGCTGATCTACCTGGCGCTGCTGCTCCTGCTCCCGGTCGGCGTCATCTTCATCAAGACCTTCGAGCACGGGATCGGGGCCTTCTGGGCCTCGATCACGACGCCGGCCGCGGTCAGCGCGTTCTGGCTCACGGTCACGATCGCGGCCATCGCGGTACCGCTGAACACCATCTTCGGTGTCGTCGCGGCGCTCGTCCTGGTCCGCACGCGGGCCCGCGGCCGGGCGGTGCTCGACGCGCTGGTCGACGTGCCGTTCGTCGTCTCGCCGGTGATCATCGGGCTCTCGCTGGTGCTCGTCTACGGCGAGGGGGGCTGGTTCGGCAACTGGCTCGTCGCGCACGGGCTGGCGATCATCTACAACCCGGCCGGGATGGTGCTGGCGACGATGTTCGTCTCGCTGCCGTTCGTGGTCCGTGAGGTCGTACCGGTGCTGATCGAGGTCGGCGATGAGCAGGAGCAGGCCGCCGCGACGCTGGGCGCCTCGGGCTGGCAGACGTTCTGGCGCGTGACGCTGCCGTCGATCAGATGGGGGGTGGCCTACGGGGTGGTGCTCACCACGGCCCGCTCGCTGGGCGAGTTCGGCGCCGTCAGCGTGGTGTCCTCGAAGGTGGCCGGCTCGACGCTGACGCTGCCGCTGCTCGTCGAGCAGCGCTACTCGAACTTCGACACCCGCGGCGCCTATGCTGCCGCCACGCTGTTGGCCGTGATCTCGCTCGTGGTGCTGCTGGCGATGACGGTTCTGGCCCCGGGAAGGAGGCGCTCCGAATGAGGATCGATGTCCAGGCGGTGTCGAAGCGGTTCGGCGAGTTCCGCGCCCTCGACGACGTCACGCTCGAGGTGCCGGAGGGCTCGCTGACGGCGTTGCTCGGCCCGAGCGGATCGGGCAAGTCGACACTGCTGCGGATCATCGCCGGCCTCGAGGTGCCGGATGCCGGCATGATCCTGATCGACGGCGCCGATGTGACCGCAGCGCGTCCGCAGGAGCGTGGCATCGGCTTCGTGTTCCAGCATTACGCGGCGTTCGCCCACATGAGCGTGCGCGAGAACATCGCCTTCGGGCTGCGCATCCGCAAGCGCCCGCGGGCCGAGGTCACAGCGCGGGTCGACGAGCTGCTGGGCCTGGTCGGTCTCACCACCTGGTCCGAGCAACGCCCCCACCAGCTCTCGGGCGGCCAGCGCCAGCGGATGGCGCTGGCGCGGGCGCTCGCCGTGCAGCCGAACGTGCTGCTGCTCGACGAGCCCTTCGGCGCGCTCGACGCCACCGTCCGGGCGGAGCTGCGGCGGTGGCTGCGCCGGCTCCACGACGAGCAGGGCGTCACCACCGTCCTGGTCACCCACGATCAGGAGGAGGCGATGGACGTCGCGGACCGGATCGCGGTGATGCACGACGCGCGGATCGAGCAGGTCGGCGCGCCGCTCCAGGTCTACGACAACCCGGCCAGCGACTTCGTGATGGGCTTCCTCGGGCCGGTCAGCAGGCTCGGCGACCGGCTCGTCCGCCCGCACGACGTGACCCTGGTGCTGACGCCTGAGGAGGACTGCCTCGAGGCGATGGTCTCCCGGGTCGTCTATCTCGGCTTCGAGGTCAGGGTGGAGCTGGAGCTGTCCGGCGGGCAGTCGGCGCGGGCTCAGCTGACCCGCGCGCAGTCCGACGAGCTGGAGCTCGTCCGCGGCGACGTGGTCTACGTGCGGCCGCCGGCCGGCGACCGCGTCACCGCGTGATCCAGGCCTCGGGGTTCTCGGCCAGCCGGTCGATCGCCGCCGGAAGCTTCCCTCCGGCGATCTCGGCCACCGAGACGTGCTCGAGCACGCCACGGAGGTTCGCCCGGACCGCGATCCAGACCCGCAGCAGCGACTCGGCCGCGCCCGAGTAGGACGCGTCCTCGGGTGCGCCTCCGCGCACGCTGGCCAGCGGCCCCTCGACGGCTCGGATCACGTCGGCCACGCTGATGCTCTCAGCCGGCTTGGCGAGCCGGAATCCGCCCTCGGCCCCGCGATGGCTGCGCACGATCCCGGCGTTGCGCAGCTCGCCGAGGATGTTCTCGAGGAAATTCAGCGGGATCCCCTGCGCCGTCGCGATCCGCTCAGCCTTGATGGGCTTCTCGTCGGTGGCGGCGGCCAACTCCACCACGGCCCGCACGGCATAGTCGACTTTGGCCGAGATGCGCATCGGGGCTAGACGGCGGCGGGCTCGAAGCCGTACGCCTCGGCCAGCTCCGGATCCTTGCGCGCGAGCATCTCGGCCAGCTCGACCATCACCTTGCACTGCTTCCAGGTCGCGTCGTCCTGCATCTTGCCGTCGATCATGTGCACTCCGCGGCCGTCGGGGATCGCCTCGATCACCTTCTTGGCGAAGCGGACCTCCTCGGGGTCGGGACTGAACACGCGCTTGGCGATCTCGATCTGCACCGGGTGCAGCGACCACGTGCCGACACAGCCGAGCAGGAAGGCGGCACGGAACTGGGTCTCGCACCCCTCGACGTCGCGGATGTCGCCGTAGGGCCCGTAGAACGGGAGGATCCCGGCGCTCGTGCAGGCGTCGACCATGCGCGCGATCGAGTAGTGCCACGGGTCCTGCTGCGCGGTTGGCCGGGGCGCATCGGGATGGTCGGGATCCGGGTCGTTGATCACCCGGTAGCCGGGATGTCCGCCGCCGACCCGTGTGGTCTTCATCCGCCGCGAGGCGGCGAGGTCGGCCGGGCCGAAGCTCATGCCCTGCATGCGCGGGCTGGCCGTGGCGATCTCCTCGAGGTTGACCACGCCGAGCCCGGTCTCGAGCAGCGCGTGGATGAGGATGGGCCGATCGAGTCCGGCCTTGGCCTCCAGCTGGGCCAGCAGCCGGTCGACGTAGTGGATGTCCCAGGGTCCCTCGACCTTGGGCACCATGACCACCTCGAGCTTGTCCCCGATCTCGGTCACCAGCGTCGTCAGGTCGTCGAGCACCCACGGCGATTCGAGGCTGTTGATCCGCGTCCACAGCGGCGTATCGCCGAGGTCGATCTCCTTGCCGACCCGGACCAGGCCCTGCCGCGCCGCCTCCTTGTTGTCGACCGAGACGGCGTCCTCGAGGTTGCCCAGCAGAATGTCCGACTTCGCCGCGAGGTCGGGGAGCTTGGCGGCCATCTTCTCGTTGCTGGGATCGAAGAAATGGATCATCCGTGACGGCTTGAACGGGATCTCCAGCAGCGGGGTGGGAGCGCCGATGGCGAGGGGCTTTCCGAAATCGCGGGGGTTGCGCAAGAGGTGATCTCCTGAGGTCAGGGTCCTGAAGTGAGCTTCAATCGTAGTCGGGGAAGCGTCGGCCCGGTGACCGTGCGCCACAATGCCCGCCATCTCAACCAAGAAACTAGGAGACCGTCCCAGATGACCCAAGTCGACACCGACCAGGCCGCGCGCGAGGCGACCGGCGCGCATCCCTACGGTCGCTACCTCGAGGAGTTCGCGGTCGGCGCGGTGTACAAGCACTGGCCCGCCAAGACCGTGACTGAGGCCGACGATCACCTGTTCTGCCTGATCACCATGAATCACCATCCGCTGCACATCAACGACGTGTACGCCAAGCAGTCCCAGCAGGGCCGCAACGTCGTGGTCGGGCCGTTGGTCTACTCGCTGGCGCTCGGCATGAGCGTCTCCGACGTGAGCGGCAAGGCCATCGCCAACCTCGCCACCGAGGAGCTCAAGCATCCGGCTCCGGTGTTCCACGGCGACACGCTGTTCTGCGAGTCCGAGGTGCTCGAGGTCAAGCCCTCACAGTCCAAGCCCGACCGCGGCACGGTGCGCGTGCACACCCGGGTGCTCAACCAGGACGGCGTGCTCGTGGCCGAGTTCAAGCGACTTGTGCTTGTGCCCCGCAAGGAGCCCGGCGCGCCGCTGGCCGGTGCCGAGACGAACGTCGAGTAGCGCGTTTCGGCGTTCCGGGGCGGCCGGAGGTCGGCGAAATCTCCGCATTTTCAGCGTCGTTCTGCTGACATACTGACCGTGGAGCGTCGGTTAGGCTCCAATCCCCGCAGGGCAGCGCGACTGCGGGGATTAGTCGTCCCGAACGCGGATACACCCTTCTGCGGCCACCCAAGCCACAAGGAGTAGTCGAACACCAATGGCTCACACTGCACCCAGACACCAGGCCACCACGAACCACGAGCGCCTTCTGGCGTGGGTGGAAGAGGTCGCCGCGCTCACCCAGCCCGACGACATCTACTGGTGTGACGGGTCGGCGGAGGAGTACGACCGTCTCGCGAACCAGTTGGTCGAGGCGGGCACGTTCGAGAAGCTCTCCGACGCCAAGCGGCCGAACTCCTACCTGGCTCTCTCCGATCCAGCCGACGTGGCGCGGGTCGAGGATCGAACGTTCATCTGCTGCAAGCGCCAGCACGACGCCGGCCCGACCAACAACTGGCGCGAGCCGGAGGAGATGCGCCTCGTGCTCGAGGAGATGTTCGAGGGCACGATGCGAGGCCGCACGATGTACGTGGTGCCGTTCTCGATGGGGCCGCTGGGATCGAATATCTCCCACATCGGCGTGCAGCTGACCGACTCGCCGTACGTCGCCGTCTCGATGCGGATCATGACGCGGATGGGGCAGCCGGCGCTTGACGTGCTGGGCGAGAACGGTGACTTCGTGCCGTGTGTGCATTCGGTCGGGATGCCGCTCATCGACGGCGTCGAGGACGTCCCGTGGCCGTGCAATGCGCAGAACAAGTACATCGTCCACTTCCCCGAGACCCGTGAGATCTGGTCCGTCGGCTCCGGTTACGGCGGGAACGCGCTGCTGGGCAAGAAATGCTTTGCGCTGCGGATCGCCTCGGTCATGGCCCGCGACGAGGGTTGGCTCGCTGAGCACATGCTGATCCTCAAGGTCACCTCGCCTGAGGGCGAGGTCAGGTACATCAGCGCCGCGTTCCCGAGCGCATGCGGCAAGACGAACCTGGCGATGCTGATTCCGACCCTCGAGGGCTGGACGGTTGAGACGGTCGGCGATGACATCGCCTGGATGAAGTTCGGCGAGGACGGCCGGCTGTACGCGGTCAACCCCGAGGCCGGCTTCTTCGGTGTCGCGCCGGGTACCGGCGAGGAAACGAATCCGAACGCGATCAAGACGATCGAGAGCAACTCGATCTTCACCAACTGCGCCAAGACCGACGACGGCGACGTGTGGTGGGAGGGCCTCACCGCAGAGCCCCCGGCTCACGCCACCGACTGGCGCGGAGGCTCCTGGACGCCGGACACGGGCACGCCGGCGGCGCACCCGAACGCACGGTTCACCACCCCCGCGTCGCAGTGTCCGTCGATCGCCGCCGAGTGGGAGGACCCCAAGGGCGTGCCGATTGACGCGATCCTCTTCGGCGGCCGTCGCTCGAAGGTCGTGCCGCTCGTGCACGAGGCGCGCGACTGGGAGCACGCCGTGTTCATGGGCTCGACGATGTCGTCGGAGACGACCGCCGCGGCCGCCGGCGCCGTCGGTCAGCTCCGCTTCGACCCGATGGCGATGGTGCCGTTCTGCGGCTACCACATGGCCGACTACTTCGCCCATTGGCTGAAGATGGGTGAGACCAAGGGCGCGAAGCTGCCCAAGGTGTTCTACGTCAACTGGTTCCGCAAGGACGAGAACGGCAAGTTCATGTGGCCCGGGTACGGCGACAACTCCCGGGTCCTGGCCTGGGTCTTCCGTCGCTGCGACGGCACGGCGGACGCGCACGAGTCGCCGATCGGGCTCATTCCGCCGGTCGGTGAGGGCGGTATCGACGTCGACGGTCTCGGCGTCTCCGAGGAGACGATGGCGAAGCTGCTCGAGGTCGACATCGAAGGCTGGAAGCATGCGCTGCCGCAGTTCCACGAGTTCTACGCCCAGTTCGGCGAGCGGCTTCCCCAGGTGCTGCACGACCACCTCATGGCGCTGGACAAGACCCTGCACGAGCAGTAGGAGAGCCAGGCCACCGCGGCTGCGCTGCGCTGCGGCGCAGCCGGCCGGTCGGTGCCGGTGCGTAATCTGGGGCCGTGGCTCTCGCCTTCGTCCCGTCCGATGCCTGCATGCTCGCGGTGCAGGCGGGCTGCGTGCTCGCGCCCCGAGTTCCGCCCGGGGCTCAGCGGCTGCGCCGAACGGCCGGGCGCGGCTGGGCGGTCGTCCCGCTGGCCTCGATCGTGCTGGTCGTGTTCGCGATCCGCTACGTCAACGACACGGCCACGGGGCTGACATATCTGGCCCTGATCGCCGTGCCTCCGCTCGCGGCCGTGGCGCTCGGGTGGACGATGCGCGGCGCCCGACTTGTGCTCGTGCCGCTTGCCGCGGTCCTGTTCGCGGTCGCCTGGGCCGCCCGCGGGTCGCTCGCGGGCGAGGGGGCCGCGGTGCTGCTCTCGGCGCTCAGCTGCATCACGCTCGGCGTGCTGCTGTCCGCGGTCACGCCGCCCACCTGGCTCAAGGTCGGGATCGTGCTGATGGCCGGAGCCGACACGTGGCTCGTGGTCAGCGACCTGCTCCAGGCCCCCAACGCGAGCCTGATCGCGGCTGCCCCGGGCGGCGGGCTGCCGCAGTTGCAGAGCGAGGCGTTCGGCTCGGTGTCGATGGGCTACGGCGACCTGTTCATCGCTGCCGTGCTCGGCGCCGTGCTCGCGTCCGATCCCCGCCGCCAGCGCCTCGCCGCCCTGATGACGTTCGTGGTCGCCGCCCTGTTCGACCTGCTGTTCTTCGCCGTCAATGAGCTCCCCGCGACCGTGCCGGTCGCGCTGACGCTGATCATCCTCGAGCTTTGGGACCTGTACCGCCGGCCGCGGCCGCGGCCGCGGCCGGTGCCGACGAGGACCCCAGCAGCGCCGGAGAGGGTGTGATCAGTGCTGGTCGCCGCCGGTTGACGCCGGCGGGCGCGACTCCTCGGCCAGCGAGGTGATCGCCAGTGTGCCGCGCGCGGCGTCCTCGAGCACCTCGGTGGCCTCCTCGGCCGAGCGCGCATAGAGCTCCACGAGCAGGTGTACGACGATCCGGTCCTCGTCGTGCTTGTGGAAGCGCACGTGGGTGAAGAACTCGCGCGTACCGTGGTCGCCGAAGGCTGCGTAGGAGAGCGCGTCTCCGGCCTCGGGCCCCGAGCACGTCTCCACGTCGTCGGCATCGACGGTCACGGTGCACGACGCCACCCACGGCGTTCCGGCGATCATCCGCTCCCAGCGGTCCTCGATCGGCTCCACGCGGCCATTGTGGAACCCGAGGTGCGGCTGGTCGTGCATGCAGTCGAGGCACTGGACCACAGCCTCCTGCATCTCGTCGACGACTTCGCCGCGCTCGCCGGTCTCCGCATCGATCCGGTGTATCCCCTCGTAATGCACCTGCACCTCGAGGTTCTGCGACCAGCACCGATAACAGCGAAGCCAGCTCCGTACCTCAGTGGAGCCCTCCATCACAGTGATTCTATTCCCCCCCGCCTCGGCCCTTATGCTCGGTACGTGAGCGACCGGCTCCCGAGCACCTGATGCCACGCCGCCACGACCCCGTTGGCGTGGTGCTGGCCGGGGGTCTCGGGCGGCGGATCGGCGGCTCGAAGGCGATCGTCGAGCTGTGCGGACGGCCGCTGATCGCCTATCCACTGGCGGCGCTGCAGGACAGCCTGAGCGAGGTCGCGATCATCGCCAAGCCCGACACCCAGCTCCCGAACGTCCCCGGCGTAACCATCTGGATCGAGCCGGCGACCCCGCGGCACCCGCTTGTGGGGATCGTGCAGGCCCTGGCGCTGGCCGCCGGGCGCCCCGTTCTGGCGTGCGCCGGCGACCTTCCGTTCGTGACCCCCGGGCTGGTCGACCGCATCGCCGGTACCGACCCGTGCGGGGCCCCGGCCGTGGTTCCGGTCTGCGAGGGGGTGCTGCAGCCGCTGCTGGCGATGTACATGCCGGCCGCCGCGGCGCTGCTCGCCCCCGCGGCCGAGCGGGGCCAGGCTCCGCTGCGCCGGGAGGTGGAAGCGCTGCAGCCGCGGATCCTCGAAGTCATCGATCCTGAGCCGTTCTTCAACGTCAACGCGCCCGAGGACCTGCTGCAGGCCGCGGCGCTGCTCGACGGGCGGATCAGCCGAAGGTGAAGTCGTAGGCCGAGAGGCCCGGGGGCAGCTCGACCGTCAGCACGTGCTGCTCCGTTCCGTGCAGCGCCACGAGCGAGTACAGGCGCTGGCCACGCACCGTGACCGCCCCGCCGCTGACGTCGGCACCGGCGTCGGCGGCGCTGATCGGACGGCCGTCGAGCAGGATGCGTGCACGCCGCGGGACATTCCCCTGGGAGGTCAGCACCAGGTACACGTCGGCGGCCTGGAAGCCGGCGCGGATCTGCGCCCCGGGCGCCACCGGGGTGGCTGATTGCGGGCCGACATTCCAGCGGCCCTGGAGGGCGAACTCGTTCAGCTGCAGCGAGGACGGCGCCGCGTAGTCGTGGACCCCGGCCTGCGGCGGCGACGCGAACCCCTGGGAGCGCTGCGGGTCAAGGTAGGTCTCGGGCGTGGCCAGTTGGGCTGAGGGGAGCGCGGCATGGGCCGACATCGGCGGCGGTAGGTGCTTGGCACCGGCTTCGTAGAGGAGCTGCCGCACCGCGGCCTCGCCCTGCTTGTAGTCGCCTTCGCCGAACTGGGTGTGGCGCACCTCGCCGTGGGCGTCAATGAGGTACTCGGCCGGCCAGTACTGGTTCTGGTACGCGTTCCAGGTCCCGAAGTTGTTGTCCTGGACGACGGGGTAGTGAAGGCCGTCCGAGGCGATGGCCTGGCGCACGTTCCCCGCCTCCTGCTCGAAGGTGAACTCGGGCGTCTCCACACCGACGATCTGGAGGCCGTAGGGGTGGTAGGTGGCGTACAGCCCCTTGAGGTACGGAAGCGTGCGCAGGCAGTTGATGCAGGTGTAGGTCCAGAAGTCGACCAGCACGACGCGGCCGCGCAGGCCGGCCAGCGTGAGCGGCCGGCCGCCGGGGGTGTTGAACCAGTCCTGGTTGCCGGTGAACTCGGGTGCCGGACCGAGGTCGGCCAGAGACGGCGTCCGCACGCCGGGGATTCCGACCGTGGCCGGAACGGGTGCGGTCGAGGCCTCCTTGACCTGGCTCTGGCGCTGCGCGAAGCGCGATGCGGGCCGCAGCGAGGCGAGCCGGTTCTGGACGGCATTGGAGTTCTCCAGCGACCGGGTCGGATCGACCAGGAACGCGGGCAGGCTCGTGTCCTTGGCCAGCGCCTCCTCGAAGCGGACGTCGACGTTGGCGGCCATCAGGATCCCGGTTGCGATGAGCACGACGCCGAGCGTGCGCTCGACCCAGTGCCCGCGAGCGGAACGGCGCACCCGTTCGATCACCTTGCGCCCGCCGAGCGCGTAGAGCAGCAGCACCGAGCACAGCCCAACCGAGTAGGCCAGCGCCACCGCGACGATCTTCGCCGAGGCGCCGCCGGAGGCGCTCACCGACGTCACGGCGGCGAGGATCGGGCCGGCGCACGGCGCACACACGAACCCGAGGGCGGCACCGACGCCGACCCCCGACCAGAAGCCGTCCCCTCGGGTCTTCGGCCCGAACCGGGCCAGACGAGAGAGCGGCGCCTGCACGCGCGCGGCCACCTCGGGGACGAGCAGCACGACGCCGAACCCGATCAGGACCACGATCGCCAGCGTGCGCGCCGCGCCACTGGCCAGGCCGACGCCCTTGACGAGCTGGGCCAGAGCCACGATCGCGATCGTGAACGTCGCTCCGAGGCCGAGCACGATCCCGAGCGGCCGGCGGCGGCCGCCGACCGCGCTCGCGGAGAGCAGCGCGGGCAGGACGGGGAGGACGCATGGAGTGATCGCGGTGCCCGCGCCCGCGATCAAGGCGAACACCATCAGGAGAAGCATCGGCTCAGATGATGCCTGTCGGAGCTTGCGGAGTAATTAAGGATTGGCGATGCGGGCGCGTAGCCCGCGCCGGCGGCGCTCAGCCGCCGATGGCCGACATGCTCCGGCTGGGCTGGATGAATCCCGGCTCGCCGACGTGGTGCTTGAGCTCCTTGCGCCAGACCGCGTCGCGCACGATCTGCTCGAGCTCACCGTCATCGGCGCCGTCGCGCAGCGGGCCGCGCAGATCGGTCTCGTTGAGCGAGAAGAGGCAGGTGCGCAGCCTGCCGTCGGCGGTCAGCCGGATCCGGTTGCAATCTCCGCAGAACGGCTCAGACACCGGGTTGATGAACCCGATCCGGCCGTTGCCGTCGGCGAACCGGTACACGCGCGCGGTGGCGCTCGGCTCGCGCGGCGCAGGCTCGAGGGGGTGGACGGCGTGGATCGCGGCGCGGATCTCCTCGCCGCTCAGCACCTGCTCTGGCGTCCATGCGTGATCGGCATCGAGCGGCATGAACTCGATGAAACGGACCTCGTAGGGCGTGCGCCGGGCGAACTCGGCGAACGGCAGCACCTCCTCCTCGGTGAAGTCGCGGATCGCCACTGCATTGATCTTGATGGGGTGAGCCTCCGGGAAACGCGCGAGGGCGTCCAGGCCACGCATGACCTGGGGCAGCGCGTCGCGGCGGGTGAGCTCGAAGAAGCGATCGCGCTGCAGCGAGTCGACCGAGACGTTGAACCGGTTGACGCCGGCGGCGACCAGCGCCTCTGCGTCGCGCTCGAGCAGGAACCCGTTCGTGGTCACGGACAGGTCCTGTACGTCCTCGATCCCGGCCAGCATCCGAGCCAACGTGGGGAAGTTGCGCCGCACCAGCGGCTCGCCGCCCGTCAGGCGGATGTCGTGCACGCCCATCGCGGCCAGCAGCGCGACGATCCGCGCCACCTCCTCGAAGCTCAGGATTTCCTGGCGCTCGAGCCACGGCAGACCCTCGGCCGGCATGCAGTACTGGCAGCGGAAATTGCACCGATCGGTGACCGAGACCCGCAGATCTCCGATCAGGCGGCCGTGTCCATCGCTCAGCGGCTCGAGTGTCATCGGCTACACATTACCCTTCCCGCATGTGGCCGAGACGAGGCGTGTCGGCGCTGGCGGCCGCGTGCCTGCTCGCGGGGTGCGGGATGAGCGACCACGATCAGGTGCGGGCGAAAGTTCAGCAGTTCCTGCACGCGACCCAGAGCAAGGATTACAAGACCCTCTGCACCGAGGTCCTGGGCCCGTCCCTGCTCGAGCATCTCGCGTCCAGCGGCGTGCCCTGCGAGTCCGCGATGAGGATCGGCCTCGCGGGGGTCAAGAGCCCGACGTTGAGCATCGGGCGGATCACCGTCGCGGGCCAACGGGCCACCGCGATCGCGCTCACCGGCGCGGCCGGCCAACGAGCCTCCCTCGACGCGATCGAGCTGATCAGGACGAGCCAGGGCTGGCGCGTGGAGTCGCTCGGGGTGCCGGCGGCTCCGGGAAGCAAGTAGCGGCGCCGAGACCCGCCGGTCCCTCACCCCGCCAGCAACCCGTAGGCCACCATGTCGTGGCGCACGTCGCCGTTGCGGATGTAGGACCGCAGCACACCCTCGCGGACGAAGCCGGCACGCTCGGCGACGCGCTGGGAGGGGATGTTGCCGGTGGCCGCGAGCAGCTCGATGCGCTCGAGCGAGAGCGCGCTGAAGCCCCAGCTGCAGATCAGTCGCACCGCTCGGGTGGCGTGCCCCTGGCCGCGGCCCTCGGGCGCCAGCCAGTAGCCGACCTCGGCGCGCTGGTGCTCCCACGCCGGCCGCATCAGGGCGACCGATCCGAGCACCGGGCCGTCGGCGGGCTCGACGATCGCGAACGGTGCCGAGGACCCGGCGTGGATCGAGTCGTAGCGCTGGAGCAGGTAGGCCCGGGCATCGCTCTCGCCGTAGGGCGAGGGCACGCGGGTCCAGCGGCCGATCTCCGGGTCCTGGCAGGCGGCCACGATCGCCTGGATGTCCGAGTCCCGCCACGGCCGCAGCGCCGTGACGCCGTCGGTGATGGGGTCGGCGGGCAGGACGATCCGGGCCACGGTCAGTGCCCTCGCCGCGGCACTACGGGCGCCGCACGATCACGAACACGGTGGCCGGCATGGAGGGGTCAGATTGTGCCCGATCCGGACGGATCTGCTGAGCGCGCGCGTTCCTCCAGCGCCCGCTCGAGCGTGCCGGCGTCGAGCGCCGGATCCTGCTGCTCGAGCCAGCGCTCGGCCTCCCGCCGGCCTCCCAGAGCCCGGAGGCCACGTTCGCCGTGCTCGGTGGCGAAGTCGGCGAGCGCGTGCAGCCGCCGCGAACGCAGACGCCGGGCGGCCAGGTTGAGGCGGTCGCGGTGGGCGTCGAGGGCGTCCACCAGCGCGCCGATGCCCGTCGCCGGCGCCATCGAGGACACGGCCAGCACCGCCGTGTCGTGGGCGCCGAGCGAGCGCAGCGCGGCGCGCAGGTCGGCCAGCGCTCGCATGGCCATGCGGCCGAGGTCGGCCTTCGTGACCACGAGCACGTCGGGCACCTCCATGATCCCCGCCTTGAGGAACTGCAGCACGTCGCCCGATCCGGGCTGCACGATCACCGCGACGGTGTCGGCGACGTCGGCCACCTCGGTCTCGGACTGGCCCACGCCGACGGTCTCGATCACCACCATGTCGAACGCTGCAGCCAGGGCTCCGGCGGCGGCCCGGGTGGCCGGCGCGAGTCCGCCGAGCCGGTCACCGGCGGCCGTCGAGCGAATGAAGACGGCCCGGTCGCGGGGGTCGTATTCGATCCGCGCACGGTCGCCGAGCAGCGACCCGCCCGACCTCCGGGAGGATGGGTCGACTGCCAGGACGGCCACGGAGCGATCCCGGGCCCGCCACTCGGCCACCAGCCGTGAGAGCAGCGAGGACTTGCCCACGCCCGGCGGCCCCGTGACGCCGACGATGTGGGCGCGGGCCTCGGCGCCGAGCTCGGCCGGGGACAGCGCGGCCAGCAGCGCCTCGGTCTGCTCGCGCGCCTCGCGAGAGCGGCTCTCGACCAGGTTGAGCACCGCCGGCGCGGCGCTCAGGTCCCCCTCGCGCAGGCGCGCGCCGAGTTCGGCTCCGTTCGGCGACTCCGGTCGCACGTGGCGGGCGGGCGGCGAGCCTACGCCGCCGGGGCGCCGACGCCGTTGCGCTCGGCGACGAGCGCCACGATGTCCCGCATCATCCGGTTGAGGTCGTAGTCCTTCGGCGTGTAGACGGCCGCCACACCGGCCTCCCGCAGCGCCGCCGCATCGGCGTCGGGAATGATCCCGCCGACGACCACGGGGACATCGCCGGCGCCGGCGTCCTGCAACTCCTGCAGCACCGATGGGATCAGCTCGCGATGGGAGCCGGACAGGATCGAGAGTCCGACCACATGAACGCCTTCCTGGGCCGCGGAGGTCGCGATCTGGGCGGGCGTCAGCCGGATGCCCTCGTAGACCACATCCATCCCGGCGTCCCGCGCCCGAACGGCGATCTGCTCGGCGCCGTTGGAGTGACCGTCGAGCCCCGGCTTGCCGACCAGGAACTTGAGCCGCCGCCCGAGCGCCTCGCTGACCCGCTCGACCTCGTCGCGGAGCTCGGCCAGGTCATCGCTCGAGACCGCCGCAGCCTCGCCGACGCCGGTGGGTGCGCGGTATTCGCCGAATGCATCGCGTAGGGCCTGCGCCCACTCGCCGGTGGTGACGCCCGCTCTGGCGGCCGCGATCGTGGCCGGCATGATGTTCTCGGAGTCCGTGTCGGCCACGCGGACCAGCTCGGCCAGAGCCGTGTCGACGGCCCGCTGATCGCGCTCGGCGCGCCAGCGCTCGACGGCAGCGCGCCGCTCGGCCTCGACCTCCGGGTCCACGACCAGGATCCCGCCCGCGGCATCGGCTGTGAGCGGTGAGGGCTCGGTCTCGGGGTAGCGGTTGACGCCGACCATGACCAGGTCGCCGGACTCGATCCGCAGCAGCCGCGCGCGGTGGGAGTCGACCAGCGCGGACTTCATGTAGTCCACCGCGTCGACGGCGCCGCCCTCCTCGGCAACGCGGGACATCTCCTCGCGCGCACCGGCGAGCATCTCCTGGACCAGCCCCTCCATCACCTTCGATCCGTCGAAGATGTCGGGGTACTCGAGCAGGTCGGTCTCGTACGCGAGCACCTGCTGCAGGCGCAGCGACCACTGCTGATCCCACGGGCGGGGCAGGCCGAGCGCCTCGTTCCAGGCCGGCAGCTGGATCGCGCGGGCCCGAGCGTCACGGCCGAGCGTCACGGCGAGAGCCTCCAGCGCGATTCGGTAGACGTTGTTCTCCGGCTGAGCCTCGGTCAGGCCGAGTGAGTTGACCTGGACGCCGTAGCGGAAGCGGCGGTGGCGCTCGTCCTGCACGCCGTAGCGATCCCGCCCGAGCTCGTCCCACAGCACCGACATCGCGCGCAGCTTCGCGTGCTCCTCGACGAAGCGCACGCCGGCGTTGACGAAGAACGAGATCCGCCCGAACACGTCGCCCATCAGCTCCGGCGCGACCCGCTCGCGAACGGCGTCGAGCACCGCGATCGCGTTGCTCATCGCGTAGGCGATCTCCTGCACCGGGGTCGCGCCGGCCTCCTGCAGGTGGTAGGAGCAGATGTTGATCGGGTTCCACTTCGGCACGTGCACGACGGTGTAGGCGATCGTGTCCGCGATCAGGCGCATGCTGGGCGCGGGAGGGAAGGCGTAGGTCCCGCGACTGAGGTACTCCTTGAGGATGTCGTTCTGGGTCGTGCCCTGGAGCTGGTCCTCCGGCACGCCCTGATCCTCGGCCGCGACGATGTAGAGCGCCAGCAGCCAGGCCGCCGTGGCGTTGATCGTCATCGATGTGTTCATCCGGTCCAGCGGGATCTGGTCGAGCAGCGTCGCCATGTCGCCCCGGTGGGCGATCGAGACGCCGACCTTGCCCACCTCTCCGCGGGCCAGCTCGTGATCGGCGTCGTAGCCCGTCTGGGTCGGCAGATCGAAGGCCACCGACAGCCCCGTCTGGCCCTTGGCGAGATTGCGCCGGTAGAGCTCGTTTGAGCGGCGCGCATCGGAGTGCCCGGCGTACGTGCGCATCATCCAGGGGCGGTCCGGCTCGGGCAGCCGGTGGGTGGGGGCGTCCATGGGCACCATTGTATGATCAGGGTGGGTGGCGAGATTCGCCGCGCAGGGAGATGGGAAACCTGTCGCTGATGCCGGACCAGCACACAGCCGCAACGGAGCACGCGCTCCTGCAGGAGGTCGCGGAGCCGCTGTCGACGCTCCCGGGCGACGCCGTGGCGGTGGCGGCCCAAGCTGACTTTCCGGTCGTCATGCGCGGCTATGACCGCAGCATGGTGGACGCCTACGTCGAGCGCACCACGCGGCTCGTCGCCGAGTTGCAGTCCACGCGCTCGCCCGAGGCCGCCGTGCGCCGTGCGCTCGAGCGCGTGGGCGAGGAGGTGTCGGGGATCCTCCAGCGGGCCCATGAGACGGCTGAGCGGATCACGTCCCAGTCGCGCGCTGAGGCCGAAGAGCGCCTCCAGGTCGCGCGGCGCGAAGCGGCGGAGTTCACCGCGGGCGCGGAGGTGCGGGTCAAGGACCTCGACACGGAGACCGATCGCATCTGGGCCGAGCGGCGGCGGATCGTGGACGACGTGCACGAACTCGCGGGCAAGCTGACGGCCCTGGCCGAGTCGGCGATCGAGCGCTTCCCGGAGGCGGACGATGAACCGGCCGCGGCCGTCGAGGACGAGCCGGCAGCGATGACGGCGGAAGCTGCGGTCTTCGACGCGGAGACGGCCGAGCGTGAGGACGAGGTCGTCGACGAGCGATCGACCGCCGGACCGGGATCGATCCCCACGCCCGAGGCCGGCCCCGCCGACGCCGACGGTGAGACCACGCAGGTCCTGCGCTGGGATCGCTCGGCGATCTCCGAGCACCAGCACCGCGACCACTGAGGGCCACGCGTCCGGTTGCTGACGGGCGTCGGCGCCGAAACAGCCCCGCCGAGTCTCGATGGCTAGTGTTTCGGGAATGCGTCTGATCGATCTCATGCACCTCGGCCGCGAGCGCGTGATCGGCTGCTGGCAGGTCGGCGACGTGCTGATCGACCCCGGCCCGTCCTCCTGCCTGCCCACGCTGCTCGACGCCCTCGGCGACGAGCGCCCGCGTGCACTGCTGCTGACCCACATCCATCTGGATCACGCCGGTGCGAGCGGCTCGCTCGTCGAGCGCTGGCCTGATCTCGAGGTCTACGTGCACGAGATCGGAGCCGTGCACATGGTCGACCCCGAGCGGCTGCTGACCAGTGCCCGTCGCCTGTACGGCGATGACATGGACCGTCTGTGGGGCGAGTTCCTGCCGGTTCCCGAGGCGAACATCCGGGAGCTCCAGGGCGGCGAAACGCTCGCCGGCGGCTTCACGGTCGCCTACACGCCCGGTCATGCCTCCCATCACGTCTCCTACCTGCGCGAGGGAACGGCCTTCGTCGGTGACGTCGGCGGCGTCCGCATCGACCCGGCGGCCTTGACGATCCCGCCCACGCCGCCGCCCGACATCAGCCTCGAGGCATGGCACGAGTCGATCGAGCTGATCGCCGCCTGGCAGCCGGAGCGCCTGGCGATCACCCACTTCGGCGCCTACGAGGACGTCGAGGCGCAGCTGTCGGAGCTGGGGGCGCGGCTGGACGCCTGGGCCGAACGGGCCAGAACCGAGGGGCGCGAGGCCTTCATCGCCGGACTGCGCACCGAGATCGAGGCCCACGGGGGCTCCGAGCTCCTGGACACCTATGTGCAGGCGGCCTCGCCTGACCAGCTCTATGCCGGGCTCGAGCGCTACTGGCGCAAGCGGGCCGAGTCCGTGCGGTAGGTGCCCGGTCCCCCTGCACCTTCGCGCACCCATTTCGGCGCGGCGAAGCTATCCTCCGGGCAGATGTCGCAGACCGTGGAGTTGCCCCGTCTTGGGGGACCCGGCTCCGGCTTGGGAGGCCGTTGGCGGATCGTGGTCCTCAACGACGATTACAACACGTTCGACCACGTGGCCGAGACCCTCGCGCACTTCATCCCGGGCGTCAGCCTCGCCGACGGCTATCGGTTCGCCGACCGCATCCACAACACCGGCTGCGCGATCGTCTGGAGCGGCCCGCGTGAGGACGCCGAAGAGCACTGGGAAGAGCTCGACGGCGCCGGCCTGACGATGGCGCCGCTGGAGTCCGGGTAGTCATCGCAGCGGCGCGGGGTGAGCAGCGATGACGCTTCGGCGCTCGCTCACACCCGACGATCTTCCGGGACCCGACCGCACCAGGCATCCGGTCATCGAGCTGAT
Source organism: uncultured Solirubrobacteraceae bacterium (assembly GCA_963800815.1). Taxonomy (GTDB): domain Bacteria; phylum Actinomycetota; class Thermoleophilia; order Solirubrobacterales; family Solirubrobacteraceae; genus Palsa-465. The sequence continues at coordinate 45,954 of CAWDCP010000006.1, read as the reverse complement.
GCTGGCGCGGGCCGCGGCGGGGAGCCGGCGCGGAGAGCGCTCAGACGGCGCGGTGATCGCCCTCGCGGTCGAGGGTGGCGGGCTCCGCGGTGCCGTCTCGGCCGGAATGTGCGTGGTGCTGGAGCAGTTGGGGCTGATCGACGCGGTCGACACGATCTACGGGACCTCGTCCGGAGCGCTGAACGGCTCGTTCACGGCCGCCGGGCAGGCCGCGCTGGGATCGGCCAACTACCTCGATACGGCGAGCCTGCGCTTCGCCAATCCGTTGCGCGTGCTGAGGGGACGTCCGGCGCTCGACTTCGACCTGCTGTTCGACGACCTCATCGGGCGCCGGCGGCCGTACTCGGTCGAGGGGCTGGAGACGGGCCCCGCGTTCTGCGCCATCGCCGTCGATTTGACCACGTCGGAGGTCCGCGTGCTGGGCGACTTCGAGGACGTCGAGGAGCTGATCAGCGCGGTGCGCGTCAGCTGCTCGCTGCCGCTGCTGTCGGGGCCGACGGCGCTGTACCGGGGGACGCCGATGGGAGACGGTGGGCTGATCGAGTCGATCCCGTTTGCCAGCGCGCTGGCCGATGGCGCCACGCATGTGCTCGCGCTGCGCTCCCGGCCGCGCGACTATCGCCGGAGCCCCTACCCGCGACCCCTGATCGAGATCATCCGCCGGACGCGGCATCCGGCGCTGGCACCGCTGATGCTCGACCTTCCGGACCGCTACAACGCGGAGGCGGAGCGGCTCGATTCCGCCGGCGAGGACTCGGCGCTGATGCAGATCGCGCCGGCCCCCGGGAGCGCAAGCGTGGGGCAGCTCGAGCACTCCCGGACGGCGGTCCTGCAGGGCTTCTCGGCCGGCGCGGTCGCGGTGGCGGACGCGTTCGGGCTGCCCCGGCTCGATCTGCTCTGGCAGCCCGAGGTCTACGTCGAGGAGTGAGCGCCGGCCTCGCGGCGCGTCCGGGGCGGCGCCCAGCGGCCCCGGGTCGCTATTGGGCGGTGGCGAATGGCTCGGCGGGCGGGTCGGCGGCCTCTGCCAGCGCGCCCACCATGAGCTCGTCGTGCCACACGTAGGTGACCGGGATCTGGTAGTGGCCCATGTTGCGGCGGCGGAACTCGATCATCTCAGGCCCGTCCCAGTAGCGGTACCAATCGATCTTGGACGTGAACCACGCCATCTGCAGGATCTTGTAGCGGTCGTCACGCGAGCGGTGGACAGAGTACTTCGTCGCCCCGTAGCGCAGCACCAGCGGTGCGATCTCGCACACCTTGTCGGCGAAGCTCTCCTGGCGCAGGACGGTGGCGTACCAGGGGATGTGAACGACCCCGGCCATGGCTAGGCGCCGACCTCGGCCCGGATCGCCCCGGGCCCGTCCGCAGTCTTGCCCTGGCCCTCCCCGGTCGCGCCGACCAGGATCGCGATCTTGCCCAGGTGCTTGTTGTCGCGCAGCAGCTGATGCGCCTCGGCCACCTTGTCGAAGCCCATCGTCCGCCACAGCACCGGCCGGATCTTCGACTCCTCGATCAGCTCATTGGCCTTGTTGGCCTCCCACGCGTTGGCGAAATGCGAGCCGATGATCTCCTTCTGGCGCATCCACAGGTAGCGGACGTCGAAGTCGAGCTGGTAGCCGGACGTGGCGCCGCAGATCACGACCTTGCCGAACGGCTTGACGGCGAGCACCGAGGTCGGGAAGGTCGCCTTTCCGACGTGCTCGAACACGATGTCGGGCGGGCCGCCGAGAATCTCCTCGACGGCCTTGCAGAAGCGCCGCGACTCCTTGAAGCGCGCCTTCTCCTCGGCGGCCGTCTCGCCGCCACGGCGCATCATCCCGGCGAACTCCGAGCGCTCGATGTAGCCCTTGGCGCCGAGCTGCTTGATCAGCGCGCCCTTTTCGTCGCTGGAGACGACGCCGACCGCGTCGGCACCGGTCATCGCGCACAGCTGCGTGGCGAACACGCCCAGCCCGCCCGCGGCGCCCCAGATCAGGACACGGTGCCCGGCCTGGAGCTTGCAGCGGTCGATCAGCATCCGATACGCGGTGAAGTACGTCAGCCCGTACGCGGCGGCCTCCTCCCAGGCCAGATGCTTGGGCTTGGGCAGCAGCTGCTGCGCCTGGACCTTGCAGAACTGCGCGAACGAGCCCCAGCTCGTCTCATAGCCCCAGATCTGCTGCGAGGGGGCGGCCAGCGGGTCGAGGCCGTGAACCTCCGGATCCTCGTAGGACGCCTGGTTGCAGTGGACCACGACCTCGTCGCCGGGCTTCCACCGGGTCACGCCCTCGCCGACCTTCCACACGACGCCCGAGGCATCGGATCCACCGATGTGATGGTCCTCGTTGGGGTGGTAGCGGAACACCGACACGGGTTCGCCGAGCGCGGCCCACACGTTGTTGAAGTTGACCCCGGCCGCCATCACCCGGACGACGACCTCGAAGGCGCCCGGTTCGGGCACCTCGATCTGCTCGATCTGGAACGCGTCGACGGGCTCGCCCAAGCGCTCCTCCCTGATGACCCACGCGGCCATCGTGGGCGGAAGCTCGCCCGGCTCGGTGTCAACATTGGCGACTTGGCTCAGATCGACGGCCACACGAACCTTCCTGCTCGGAGTCAGTGATGGAGAGGGTCGGGATCGTACCCGGACGCCGACGTTCAGGGCGCGCCCCGGTCCAGGAACCCGCTGCGCCGGAACCAGATCAGCAGGATCACGGTGCACATCAGGATGCCCCCGACGCCGTAGACCAGAAACGCCCACAGTGGCTGGATGTACCGCACCAAGACACCGAAGTTCTGGCCAAAGAAGCCGGTCAGAGCGGTAATCGGCAGAAACACGGTGGCGACGATCGTCAGCCGCTTCATGATCACGTTGAGCCGGTTGGACACGGTTGAGAGGTAGACGTCCATTGCGCCGCTCAGCAGATCGCGGTAGGAGTCGATCAGATCGGAGATCCGGATCAGGTGGTCGTACACATCGCGGTAGTAGTCGCGCGTGTCGGGGTCGAGTCCGGGCAGCTCGCGGATCTCGTCCATCGTCCGGGCCGCGAGGTCACGTTGCGGGGTCACCACCCGGCGCAGCGCCACGAGCCCGCGACGGAGGCCGAAGAGATGCTGCAGCTGCTCGTCGGAGGGCCGGTTCACGATCGCCAGCTCGAGTTCGTCGATCTCGTCGTCCACCGCGGAGAGCACGGGGAAGAACGTGTCGGTAAGCGTGTCGAGCACCGAGTAGACGATGTACTGCTCGCCCGCCTCGGGCTTGGCGGCAAACCGGCGCCGCAGGTCGTCGAGCTCGGAGCACTCGGCCTGGCGGATCGTGATGATGTAGCTGCCGCTGACCATCAGGTGGACCTCGATCAGCTTCGAGGTTCCGTCCGGGCGGGGGCCGGCCCCGTAGAACACGATCAGCATATAGTCGCCGTAGCGGTCCAGCTTCGGACGCTGGCGGAAGTTGATCAGGTCCTCGACGGCGAGTGGATGCCAGCCGAACCGCGTTGCGAGCGCTGAGATCTCCTGCTCCGACGCTGCGGCGACGTCGAGCCAGAAGAACTCATCGGCGGCGATCAGCGAATCGAGTTGCGGATCGTCGATCTGGTCGATGACGCGCATACCCGAACGCTATGCGCCGGGTCAGACGATTCCGACCTCCACCGGCGGCTGTTCGGCCACTTCCGCCTCGCTTGCCGGCTGGGTGGCGGGAGCGGGCTCGGCCGCAGTCGGTTCGCGCTGGATCAGCAGCCACGCAACCACTGCGCCGATCAGTGTCGTCGCCGCGCCGATCAGCAGACCGGTCGAGAGCGCCGAGACGAAGGCCTCGCGGACAACGCTGACGACGTGCGTCGACACCTGGTGGCCCGTCACGGCGCCGCCCCCGCCGAGCGAGTTCGCGATTGCGGCGCGGGTGGCGGCAGGGAGGTGGGGCAGGCCCGCGTCGATCTTGGAGCGCCCGATCGTGGTGATGAGGGCGCCCATGACGGCGACGCCGAACGTGCCGCCCACCATGCGGCTCATCGACAGCACGCCGGAGGCAACGCCGGCCTTCCGCCGATCGACGGCGTTCATCGCGGCCGTGCTCATCGGCGACATCACCAGGCCCATGCCGGCGCCCATCAGGATGAAGCCCGGCAACAGCGTCAGGTAGCCCGTGTCGACCGTGATCCGGGACTGGAGCAGGAGGGACACGGCGACCGTCACCAGGCCGGCGGTCATCAGCGGCCGGGGGCCGATCCGGTCGGTGAGCCGGCCCGCAACGGGCCCGGCGACGATGATCACCAGGGTTGTGGGTAGGAATCGCACGCCGGCCTGAAGCGGCGAGAAGTGCAGGACGTTCTGCAGGTACAGCGCCATGAAGAAGAACATCGCCAGCATCGCGAAGGAGACGATGAAGGCGACGATGTTGGCGCCCAGGAACGAGCGCGAGCGGAAGAAGGCGAAGTCGACCATCGGCGAGGCGGAGCGCTTCTCGATGACCACGAACGCGCCCAGCCCGACGATCGCGGTCGCGAACAGCGTGATGATCCCGGCCGAGCCCCAGCCCCAGCGGTTGCCCTCCACCAGGGCGAGGATGAGCGCGGTCAGGCCGACCGTGATCGCGGCGATGCCGGGGAAGTCGATCGTGCGCGAGACCGTCTCATCGCGCGACTCCCGTGTCGCGAACAGGGTCACCGCGACCGCGATCACCGCGATCGGCGGGTTGATGAAGAAGATCGCCCGCCAGCTGACCTGCTGGGTGAGGAAGCCACCGACGACGGGCCCGATCGCCAGCGCCAGCGCGCTGACTCCGGCCCACGTGCCGATCGCCGTGCCCCGCTGATGCGGCGGGAAGGCCTGGGTGATGATCGACAGCGTCGCCGGCATCATGAACGCCGCACCGACGCCCTGCACCGCGCGGAACGCGATCAGCGCCGTGTCGTTGGGTGCGAACCCGATCGCCAGGCTCGAGAGCGCGAACACGACAACGCCGAAGATGAACATGCGCCGGCGGCCGAAGATGTCGCCCAGCCGGCCGCCGGTGACCAGCAGCACGGCGAAGGTCAGTGTGTAGGCGTTCACCGTCCATTCGAGCGAGGACAGCGATGCGTGGAGGTCGCGCTGGATCGACGGCAGCGCCACGTTGACGACCGTGTTGTCCAGCATGATCATGAACAGCGCGAAGCACATCGCGCCGAGGGTCCACCAGCGGCTGTTCTCGTCGGTGATCAGTCGGTGGCGATGGGCACTGATGTGCGCTTTCACGAGTCAAGTCCTTCCGGTCGGCAAGCCGCGACGTCGGGACGCTCGAGCAGCTTGGAGAGCGCGCCGCCAAGGCGGCGGCGCTCGGTGGCGGTCAAGGTGTGGGCGAACTGCTCCAGGCCGTTGCGCCGCGCGGCGTTGAGCCGCCGGATCACCGCGTGCCCGGCTTCAGTGGGGCTGACCCGCTTCATCCGCCGGTCATCGGGGTCCTCGCGGCGCTCCACGAAGCCGCGCCGGACGAGATCGTCCACGGTCCGGCTCGCCGCCGGCAGCGACACGTGCACCAGCTCGGCGGCCTCCTTCACGGTCAGCGCCGCGCCCGGGTCCTCGAGATGGTGCAACAGCTTGATCTGGGTCAGCGTCAGCTCCAGTGCCCCGACCGCTTCGAATAGGTCGTTGTTGCAGTTCTTGTGCAGGTACACGATCAGCGCGTACAGGTCCGTCGCCAGGTCGGCGGGCTCCGCGGCGGGGGCGGGGATCGTCGTGGCGGCGGGGATCGGGGTGGCGGCGGGGGCCGGGGTGGCGGCGGGGGCCGGGATCCGGGTAGCGGCGGGGGTGGCGATCGTCGCGGCGGCGGGGGCGGCGAAGCCAGCCGCGACGTCCTCCGCGGTGCGCTGGTCAATTGCTTGCACGCACGCAAGTATTGCACGCAAGCGGTGGTTGTGCAATGGCAAGGATGGGGGCTGGGGTGGGCGTCTGTCGGCGCGCGTGAAGCTGAGGAGCGGTGAGCGGCGCTGGGAAGCGGACTGCTGTCCCGGCATGGCGCGGTGGCGCCGATGCACCGGATTTCAAGGTGCAAAAGGTGGCAATGTCGGCGGCCGCCGGACCGCTCTGGTCGGATAAGAATGTGGGGGATACTTATGCGACCAAAGTCCCTGGGAGCAGGGCGCTTTGTCACGTTTTACACGCTCGGGGTCGGGTCGCCGGCCGCGGAGCGCGCTCCCGGTCTGAGGGGGCCACCGCTGCCCCTCACACGGCCCCGCCGCCGCCCACACGCCCCCCGCCGCCGCCCACACGGCCGCGCCGGCGCCCACACGGCCGCGCCGCCCACACGGCCGCGCCGGCGCCCACACGGCCGCGCCGCCGCCCACACACGGCCCCGCCGCCGCCCCACACACCCTATGGTGCTTATCTCGACAAACTCGCCGCACCTCGAGTCTCCTCGGCCGCCTAAGCGTCTCTCCGGCGCTTACCCGCGCAGAGTCGGTCGGGCGCCAGCAGTTTGTCGAGATAAGCACGCTCGAGAGTTCCATCTGCGGCCTCTCGGCCGCCGCGAAACCCACCGAGCACCCATCGCGATCCGCCGACGCCCCCGCCTACGCCCCCGCCGCGCCGTCAGAGCTCGCGCCCACCGGGCCCCCGGCCCTCTTCCCCGGCCGCCGTTCGACCAGCGACACGGGTCGGCCGAACCGGAACCCGCCCCGCCCCGCCCCGCGCCACCCACCTACGGCTGCTGAACCTCGTTCTTTGCGCTCGGCCTGGGCGGCCCGATGTGGAGATGCGCGGATTGGATTGCCGGCGCGGTCGCGAGGGCGGCGTCGGTGCTGCCGCCGCTAGCGGTGCTCACCGTGTACTCGCCCTGCGGCACGGTGACCTTGACGCTCGCGGTGGCCTGAGGGTCGATCGGGCCGGTGGTCGCGAGAGACTGGCCGCCGGACTGGATCTGAAGCGTCTCGGCCTGGCCGGCCTGGTTGGTGACGATGAAGACGATCGGGCCGGCGCCGACACTGTTGGGCGAGACGGAGACGCGGGCGTCGCTGATGTAGACGGTGAGGTTGATCGGAATCGGCGGACGAGGCGCGTTGGCGAAAGTGGTCGAACTGCCACACCCCGCTGCAGCGAGCGCGCAGCAAGCGAGGGTCCCGATCATCATTCGCCGCATCGTCGCCCTGCTCTCCTCTCCGAAATCCCTGTCCAGCGCTCCGGCGTGCCGCCGGCTGCGGTCCCGATCCGCGGCAGAACCCTAACCGACGGGCGGGCCTCGCGCGACGCAAAGTCGACATCTGGCGATGTCGAGCTCATCCGGTGTTCGGTCCGTCAGTCCGATTCGTGGTGCAACATGCGGCGACGGCCGTCCAAGCTGCGGAGCTCGCTTTGCAGCTCGTCCCAGGACTCCCGCTCGGCCTGCTCGTACTCCGCTCCCGTCAGCTCGCGAAGTTTGTCGCTGTAGGCAGCCCACGCGCGGCGGGTCCCTGCGTCCAGCTCGCGTAGCTTTTCGGTGTCGGTCGCGAAGGCGCTCATGCCACGACTCCTTCCCTAGCTGATGGAGCCATGCTACCCCCCAAATCGGTCGCCAGACGCAGTTCTGCGCCGGCCGGGCGCGCAGCACCCGCAACGGGGCGTGCAGGACGTCCGGCGGAGGTCGTATCACCGGCGTGGATGGATCTGCTCGCGCAGCCGCTCGCAACCGCCGAGTTCCTCGTTGTCGACACCGAGACCAACGGTCTCGGCGGTGATGCATGCGAGCTGACTGAGGTCGGCGCAGTGCTCGTCGGAGGCGGCGAGCTGCACGACCGCTGGGAATCGCTCGTGCGGACCAACCTGCCGTTGCGGCGCGGGATCCAGCGCTTTACCGGCATCACGCAGGCGATGGTCGACGACGCGCCCCACCCAGAGTCGGTCCTGCCGGCCGTCGCGGCGCAGCTGCAGGGCAAGGTGCTGGTCGCCCACAACGCTCCGTTCGACCGGCGCGTCCTGCGGCAGGCGTTCGACCGCGCCGCGCTCGCGTGGCCTGACCCTCCCGTGCTCTGCACCGCCGCGCTCGCCCGCGCGCTGCTGCCCCTGCAGCGCGAGCGCAAGCTGACCGTGCTCGCGGACGCGCTGGGCATCGAGGTCGAGGTGGCGCACCGGGCGCTCGCCGACGCCGAGACGTGCGCCCGCGTGTTGTGCGCGCTGTTCCCGCGGCTGTGCGCCAACGCCTCCACCGTCGCCGAGGCCGTCGCGCTGCTCTCTCCGCGCCGGCCGCGACGGCCGGGACGCCCGCGTCGCGATCGGGCGCTCGCGCGCTCCGGCGCGCGTGAGGCCGGGTCCGGTCCGTCCCTGGCGCCGGGCGGGCACCTGCCGCTGCCGAACTTCGCCGAGCTCCCGCGCGACCCCGGGGTGTACCTGTTCCGCGACGCCGGCGGCGCCACGCTGTACGTCGGCAAGTCGGTCTCGATCCGCAGCCGGGCGCGCGCCCACTTCGCGCCCTCGACGCGGGCGTCACCGGCGGCCGGAGAATGGACCGCGCATGCGTCGATCGTCGACTATCGCGCCACGCAGTCGGAGCTCGGCGCGCTGGTGCTCGAGAACCGCCTGATCAAGCAGCTGCGACCACCCGGGAACGTGCGCCTGGTGCGCGACGACGACCGGCTCGTGTACATCCGCTGCCGGCTCGACATCCCGTTCCCGATCCTCGAGGTGGCTTCCGAGCCCGCCTCGGGCCACGCCGTGACCATCGGGCCCCTGCGTGGCCGGCGGCTCGCGACGGAACTGGTGGAGCAGCTCGACTCGCTCTTCGGCCTGCGCCACTGCGGGCGGCGCCTGCCCCACCGCGACCATCCGTCGGCCTACGGCCAGATGGGCCGCTGCCTGTCGCCGTGCCTCGGAGACCTCGACCCGAACCTGTACCGCAGCCGGCTGGACGCGGCGTTGGGGCTGTTCGTGGGCGGCTCCGACGGTGGGGAGCAGCTGCTCGCCCACGTGGCCGCGCAGATGCGGGCGGCGGCGCGCGAGCTCCGCTATGAGCGGGCGGCGTGGCTGCGGCGCCGCTCGCGGCGGCTGGAGCTCGTGCTCGGTCGTCTCGGCGGCGTTCTCGAGGCGACACACGCCACGCCCCGGATGGTCCTCGCCGCGCACCCGGCCGACTGCCGCTTCGACGTCTTCTGGCTGGTGGCGGGCCGGCTCCTCGACTGGGGCCCGCTGCCCGACCTCGAGGCGCTCGAGCGGCGCACGCTCGAGGCGCTCGGGCGCGCCGGGCGCCGCGGCGAGCTCGGCGCCCACGTACCGCGGGACGAGGTGGACGAGGTGCGGATCGTCGGCGGCTGGCTGGCCTCGCACGGGGAGGCCGTGCAGATCCCGCTGCATCCCGCTCCCGACCGCGGGCGGCTGCGGGAGTTCGTGGCCGGCGCCGCGCGGGCGCGCGCCGCTCAGCTGAACGGCAGCTCGACGACCTCGCCCGTGACGCCGTCGGCTCCGACCGCGACCGTGGCTCCGGGCGGCGCCTCGCGACGTACGAGAGCCAGCGCGATCGGCCCGAGCGCCGGCGAGGCGGCGACGCTCGAGAGCACTCCGACGGCGCGGCCCTCGACGGTGAGCTCGTCGCCGGTCCGAGCGGGGGCGGAGAGCCGCACGCCGCGCAGGTGACGGTTGGGCTTGCCCCGGTAGTAGAGCCGCGCGACGGTCTCCTGGCCGACGTAGCAGCCCTTGGTGAATGAGACGGCGCGCTCGTTGAGCCCCGCTTCCTGCGGGATCACCGTGTCGTCGAGGTCGATGCCGTAACGGGGGCGACCCCGCTCGATCCGCAGCGTCTCCGCAGCGGGCTCGGAGACTGGCTCCGCCCCTCGCCTCCTCAGCGCCAGCCGCAACTCCTCGGTCGCCGCGCTGTCGCACAGCAGCTCGATGCCGACGTCGGTGCGGATCGCCCGGGCGCTGATCCCGTCCACCTCGACGAGTCGGTGGGCGTGCTCGGGCTCGGGAAGATCGCCCACTCCCGCGACGGCGGCGGCGTCGGGGCCGATCAGCGCAATGAGGCCGCGCTCGAGCGTGCGCTTGTGCAGCTCGACGTCGTAGCCGATGCTGAAGCGCCGGATCAGGTTGAAGAGCTCCTGGAGCGCCACGCGTTCGGTGTCGAGCAGCAGCTCATCGCCGGCGTCGAGGGCCCGCAGGTCACCGAGCATCTTGCCCTTCGGGGTGAGGAAGGCCGCGTAGCAGCCCTCGCCCTCGACCAGACCCTCCACGTCGTTGGAGACCTGGCCCTGCAGGAACGACTTCGCGTCGCCGCCGGAGAGGGCGAGCTTGCCGCGCTCGGAGCGATCGAGCTGCCCGCACGCCTCCGTGATCATCCGATAGTCGGCCGCGAGCGTATCGGTGGTTGCCATGCCCCGGAGGATAACGACGCCGCCATCCCCGGTGGAGTTGACGAAATCGAAGTTTAGGCATACCATAATTTTCATGATGGGCCACCAGGAGTTGGCGGGGGCACGGACCTCCGCGGTCGAGGACTACGCCAAGGCGATCTATTCGCTCGAGCGCCGGAGCGGCGCGGTGAGCACGAACGCGCTGGCGAATCGCATGGGCGTCACGCCGGCCTCGGCCTCGGGCATGGTCAAGCGACTGGGCGAGCTCGGGCTGGTCGAGCACCGGCCCTACAGGGGCGTGTCGCTGACCGACGAGGGCCGGCGGGTCGCGCTCGAGGTGATCCGCCATCACCGTCTGCTCGAGCTCTACCTGGCCGACAGCCTGGGGGTGCCCTGGGACCGCGTACACGCCGAGGCCGAGGTGCTCGAGCACGTGCTCTCCGAGGAGCTCGAGGAACTGATCGCCGCCAAGCTCGGGGATCCGACCCACGATCCCCACGGCGATCCGATCCCGACCCGGGAGTTGACGATCGACGAGGGCGCCACCGAGAGCCTGCAGTCGCTCGACGTCGGCGCCTGCGGAACGTTCGCGCGCGTCTCGGATTCCGATCCGGAGATGCTGCGCTTCCTCGCCGAGCTTGGGATCGCTCCCGGGGACGCGTTCGAAGTGGTCGAGAAGCAGCCCTTTGACGGACCGCTGTTCGTCCGCTTCGGCGACGAGGTTCACGTGCTCGGCGGGGCCTTGCCCCGGGCGATGCGGATGGAGGTCGACCGTTGACGCCGCCGCTGCTCGACGGGCCCACCGTGACCGACGGCGCCGTCGCGCTCCCGCGGCCGCCTTTGACGCCTGAGGACGCGGCGCGGTCCGCCGATCGGTCGCGGGTCCACCACGCCCGTCGCCACGGCCGCCGCTGGTACCTGCTCTGGCTTCTGGTCGGCCCGGGCATCCTGGCCATGCTCGGAGAGAACGACGGCCCGAGCATGATCTCGTACGCGACCAGCGGCGCGACCTACGGGATCGGCTTCTTCCTGCCCTTCATCCTCGTCACCTTCGGGATGGCGATCGTCTGCCAGGAGATGGCGATGCGCGTCGGGGCGGTCACTCACCGCGGCTACGGCCAGCTCGTGCTCGAGCGCTTCGGGCCGCTCTGGGGCTGGTTCAACGCCGGTGACCTGATCGTCACCAACCTCGTCACCCTGATCGCGGAGTTCGTCGCGATCCGGATCGGCTTGGCCTATTTCCACATCGGTGCCGGCGTGGCCGCCGTCCTCGGCGTCACCCTGGTCGCCTTCACCGTCAGCGGCGGCCGCTACTGGCGCTGGGAGCGGATCGTCCTCGGGCTCGCGCTGTTCAACGGGCTGTTCCTCGTCGCGGCGCTCATGGTCAAGCCCCATTGGAGCGCCGTCGGCCACTCGCTGGCCACCTTCGGGCCGTTCCCCGGTGGCAACTTCAACACGCTCCTGCTGCTCGTCGCCTCGACGATCGGTGCAACCGTCACGCCGTGGATGATCTTCTTCCAGCAGAGCGCCTCGGCCGACAAGGGTCTGACGCCGGACGACATCCGCCACGGCCGGTACGACACGATCGCCGGCGGCGTCTTGGCGGCGCTGTTCGGCTGCGGCGCGCTGATCGCCGGCGCGGCGCTGTTCGGTCACAGCGGCTCGAGCATCGGAGGGCTCGCCGGCGCCGGACTGCCCGGCGCGTTGAAGCACGTCTCGGGCAGCGCCGTCGGCACGGTGTTCGCGCTCGGTCTCGTCGAGGCCGGCGCGGTGGCGATCCTCACCATCTCGGCCAGCACCGGCTATGCCGTCGGGGAGAGCATCGGTGCCCGCCACAGCTTCAACAACACGGCGCGCTCGGCGGCGCTGTTCTACGGCGCCAACGTCGGCGCGGCACTGGTCGCCGCCGTGATCATCCTCATTCCCGGCGCGCCGCTGCTGTCGATCGCCCTGAACGCCAACGTGCTCGCGATGGCGCTGCTGCCGGTGGCACTCGTGTTCCTGCTGATGCTGGCCAACGACCGCGAGCTGATGGGCAAGTGGGTCAACGGCAAGGCCACCAACCGGCTCGCGATCGCGATTGTGGCCTTTATCGGCATCTGCGGGGCCGCGTACGCGATCGACTCCTTCCTGCAGGTCGTCCATGTTGTCTGAGCTGCCCACACTCACGACTGAGCACGAGAGCGAGGCGCCGGGGATGGAGGGCGAGGAGCTGCCGTGGTCCTACCTCGAGCCCAAGCAGCTCGTCGGCGACAGGTCGATCCCGCTGCCGAGGGTGAAACTCGGTCCGGGCGCGGCCGCCGCCCTCTGGGCCCTGCGGATCTTCGTGCTCGTGGTCAGCGCGATGGTCATCTACACCTTCGTGGCTCAGCTCTGATCTCCGGCGATCATCTAGCCTTCCGGCGGCGATGAAGCTCGCCCAGACCTTCGAGGAGATCGTCGACTCGCTGCCCGACGATTGGACGGACCTCGAGCTCGACCTGCGCATCTTCGACGAGCGGCGCTACATCGAGGCGGCGCTGTTCCTCGTCACCTGCAACGCCCAGCCCTACTCGAAGTACGACTGGCACTGGCGGTTGCTGGTCGCGCACCGGTTCGGTCATGCTGCCGCTCCGTCGGCTGTCCACACGGCCCTGAGGCTGCTTGACGAGGTCGGGATCGAAGGCGAGATGGCGCTTCGCGAGGCCCGGACCGGGCGGGTCGAGATCCAGCAGATGTGGGGACGGCCCGAGTCGGTGCGCCAGGAGTTCCGCCGCCTGCGCGCCCAGTAGCCCGTGGCCCGGGTCCTCGCTTACGTCCCCGATCTCCTATTCGGCTCCAACGTGGTCGGCGCGCTGCGCGCGGCCGGCCACGAGGTCGTGCTCGTCAATGAGCCGGAGCCCGCGGCGGTGGCTGCCGCAGAGGTGCTCCTCGTCGATCTGACCGCTGACCCGTCCGAGCGGATCGAGCGCGCGCAGGCGGCCGGTGCGGACCGGGTCCGCACGCTCGCCTTCTACTCCCACGTGGAGGCCGATGTGCGAGCGCTCGCCCTGCAGGCAGGCTTCGATCTCGTGGTGCCGCGCTCGCGCATGGCACGCGAGGGGGCGGATCTCGTCACCCGGCTCGCGTCCGCCACGCCCTAGACCATGTAGTGCGCATCAGCTCCCGCGGGCCGCACACCGCGTCGCCACCGGCGATCAGGTCCCCGGCGATGCCGTGCCGGTGACGAAGCGGGGGTCGAACATCCGGGCCACGTCGGGCGGTCGCGTGACGATGCCGAACCGGGCCTCCCAGGACGACCAGGCGCGCAGCGTGGGGAGCACGAGCTCGCCGACGCGTCCGTCGGGCGCGCGGAAGGCCGGCGACACCGCCGCGAGCTCCGCCGCCACCAGCGCAGGGTCCACGCCCGGCACCCGGCGCTCGAGGTCGGCCTCGCTGCCCGCTCGGTCGTGCAGCGTCAGGCCGTAGCCGCGCACCAGCGCGCGGACCACCGCATGGGCCAGGCTCGGACTCGAGCTCAGGCTCGCGCGCGTCGCGCACAGCACCAGCTCCGGGTAGGCGGGGGCGCCGTACTGATCGACGCGGAATACGCGGAACCCGGGACGGCGACGTTGCAGCGTGACCCCCTCGTCGTTCCAGAACGCGGTGGCCGCGCCGACGCGGCCCGAGAGCAGTGCCGGGACGGCGTCGAACCCGATCGTCACCTGCTTGACGGCGGCGGCGTCGCCACCGGACCCGGTCACGATCGAGCGTAGGACGGCGCTGTCGCTGGGCACTCCGGTCACCCCCGCCGTATGGCCGGCGAGCCCACGCGGCGAGCGGATGCCGGGGACGGCGATCACGGACGCCAGCGGACGTTCGACGATCGCCATGATCCCGACGATGTCCTCGCCGCGCTCGCGGGCGATGGCCAGGTCGTGGATATCGAGGATCGCGAAGTTGGCCCGGCCGCTCTCGAGCAACTTGACCGAGTCGGTCGATGCCGATGGCGCGACGACGTGGAGGGTGACGCCCTGATCCCGGTCGTATCCACGGGCCAGGGCCGAGTAGATGCCGGCGTGGACCGCGTTCGGTGTGAAGTCGAGCACCAGCGTCGCGTCCCGGGTCGCGCGCGGGTCCCCGCTCGACCCGCAGCCCGCGAGCAACGCGGCGAGGAGCACCGCGGCCAGGATGAGCAGCCGCTTGCAGCGCATTCGAGCAGGCAGCATATGGACGCCGTACCGGCGTCGACGCACGGGCGCCGTAGAATCAGCCGAGGATGCGCCGACGCGTCACGTTCAGCCGCAATTTCACGCTGTCGCTCTCTCGGACGTGCCGGTGCTACTGCAAGTACTGCTCGTTCGCGACCCACCAGGCGCACCTGCACGCGCCCGATGACGTCGAGCGGCTGCTCGACCATGCCGCGCGGCGCAACGTCAAGGAGTTGCTCGTGCTCACCGGCGAGCGGCCGGAGGTCAACCCGCAGGTGGCCGAGCGTCTGCGCGCCTATGGGCACGAGGACTTCACCGCCTATGTGGCCTGGACGTGCGAGCGCGCGCTCGAGCGCGGATTGCTGCCGCACACCAATCTGGGCGTGCTCGAGCCGGAGGACCTGGCCCGGCTGCGCGAGGTGACCGCCTCGCAGGGCTTGATGCTGGAGTCGATCTCCGAGCGGTTGATGGCGACCGTGCACGCCGGCTCGCCGACCAAGCATCCGATGCAGAGGCTGGCCTGCATCCGCGCGGCCGGTGAGCTGCGGATCCCGTTCACCACCGGGATCCTGGTCGGAATCGGCGAGACCGAGGAGGAGCGGGTCGGATCGCTACAGGCGATCGCCGAGCTGCACTCCGAGTTCGGCCACGTGCAGGAGGTGATCCTCCAGAACTTCGTCCCGCACCAGAGCTACTACGGTCGCGAGCCGGCGGAGATCGCGGATGCCGCGGCGCGGGAGTACTGGCGCTCGGGTGTCGCCGACGGTCCCCAGCTCGATGCCCCAACCTGGGCCTGCGAGGTGACGATCGAGGACATGAAGCGCCTGATCGCGCAGGCACGAGCGTTGATGCCCGACGTCGGCATCCAGGTGCCGCCGAACCTGGCCGACTGGTGGCCGGAGCTCGTGCGCGCGGGCGCGACCGACCTCGGCGGACTCAGTGCCAACGGGGACCACATCTCGCCCGAGCATCCGTTCCCATCGCCCAGCCAGGTCCGCAAGCAGCTGCGGGCCGACGGCTTCGCGCTGACCGAGCGGCTGTGCGTGTATCCCGAGTACATCGACGCCGACTGGATCTCCCAGGGCGTGCTCGACGTGATCAAGAGCTCCTACTGGTCGTTCATCCCCCGCCGCGGCTCGGGCCGGCGCGCCGACCTGGACGTCGCCGAGGACGTCGCGCCGCGCGCGCTGGAGCTGGCCCGCGACGGGCACAGCCTGAGCGCCGAGCAGCTGACGGCCCTGTTCGCCGAGCGCCGCCCCGCGGTGATCGAGGACATCCGCCTCGCCGCCGACGAGCTGCGGCGCCGGCTGGCCGGCGAGACGGTCACGTTCGTCGTCAACCGCAACATCAACATCTCCAACGTCTGCATCGTCGGCTGCGCCTTCTGCGGCTTCGGCCAGGGGCGCCGGTCCCCGGACGCCTACGAGCACTCCGAGGAGGACTTCATCGGTCGCGTGCAGGGGGCGGTCGATGCCGGCGCGAGCGAGCTGTGCATGCAGTCGGGGATCCACCCCGACTGGGGGCTCGAGGATTACGAGAAATGGCTGCGCCTGGCGCACGAGATCGCGCCCCACCTCCACCTGCACGCGTACTCGCCGATGGAGATCGCTCACATGTGCGACGTCAGCGGGCTGGCTCCGCGGGCGGTGTTCGAGCGCCTGCGCGCGGCCGGCCTGGGCTCGACGCCGGGAACTGCGGCCGAGGTTCTGCACGACGGCGTGCGGGAGCGGATCTCGCCCAACAAGCTCCCCGTGGCGCGCTGGGTCGAGATCATCGAGGCATCTCACGCGGAGGGGATCAGATCCACCGTGACGGTGATGTTCGGCCACATCGAGGAGCCGTGGGAGCTTGCCGAGCACATGCGCGTCGTGCGTGAGTTACAGGAGCGCACCGGCGGCTTCACCGAGTTCGTACCGCTGTCCTTCATTCCGTACCACACGCTGCTCGGCCGCACGCACGGCGTGGAGGAGATCTCGCGTGAGGAGAACCTCAAGCACACGGCCGTGTTCCGGCTCGCGCTCGGCCGCACGGTCCGCAACCTGCAGGCGAGCTGGGTCAAGATGGGACTCGACGCCGCCACCGAGTCGCTGCACTGGGGGGTCAACGACCTCGGTGGCACGCTGATGGAGGAGTCGATCTCCCGCATGGCGGGCAGCTACCACGGCGTCATGCTCACCCCACCGCAGCTGATCGCCGCGGCCCATGCCGCCGGGCGTCCCGCGGCCGAGCGAACGACGCTCTATGAGATCCGACGCCGGTACGCACTGCCGATCGCGGCGTAGGTCACGCGGCTCGTCGCTGAGCGCCGCGCCCGGTGACCCCCCACCTGGGGGTGTTCGGTTTGATTTGGCGCCGCGATGCTCCATGCTGGCGCCATGTCCGTCGAGATCGCCAGCTTCCGCGACGAGGACGAGCCCTGCCTCGTGCTCGTCTCGCTGGCATGTCCCTCCTGCCTGTCGAGCGATGTCGACTGGAGGCTGCTCGACACGGCCGATGATCCAAGCGTCCTCTGTGAGTGCCGCTCGTGCGGCAACACCCGGATTGTCTACCTCACGCACGGTCAGGCCTTGCGGCTCGCGCTCCAGGAGCCATGGCCGCTCGACCTGATCCCGCGCGCCCCGGCGCTCCTGTAGGCGCCACACGGCCGTCGGCGCTGTTCGCGGGCGTCGAGCCGCTCGAAGTGTTCGTCGAGCTCCTCGCCGGCATCGACACCGACACGTCCTCGAACGAGTTCTACGACCGCATCTGCGAGGCGATCTGCCGGCTGACGACGATGCGCCGAGCGGCGATCTTCCTCGCCGACGCCGGTCGGCGGCGAGTGCGTGCCGTCGGCTCGCACGGGACCTCGTTCGAACAGCTATCGCGGCTGCGCCCAACCCTGATCAACACGCCGATCGCGCAGCGTGCGCTGCTCGAGGACGAGGTGATCGTCGCCTCGGAGCGGATCGAACAGGAGGTCCCCGCGGAGTATGCGCAGATGCTCGGCATCACCACGCTCGTGTGCACGCCGTTGAGCGCGGCCGGACGAGCGTACGGGGTCATCTGCGCCGATCGCGGCGGCGGGCGCTTCGAGCTCTCCGACGGCGAGCGCCACCTGCTGTGGACGCTCGGGAAGACGGCGGCCCTGGTGGCCACTGCCCGTAACGCCACGCGCCAGCAGGAGCGGGCCCGGCACCTGGGCGAGCGGCTCGATCTCGCGCGCGAGATCCACGAGCGGGTGCTGCAGCGACTGTTCGGCGTGTCGCTGGCGCTGAGCGCCGAGCAGCCGCTCGAGCTGCCCGAGCGTGAGCGCTGCCGCGTGGAGCTGCAGGAGGCGGTCTCCGATCTGCGGCGTGCGCTCGAGCGGCCGCTGGCGCCGCTACCGCCGGAGACCGGCACCACGCTCGAGGCCGAGCTCGAGCGGATCGGTACCTCCACGGTCCTGCCGCTGCAGGTGGAGTGGCAACCGGGCGTGGTCGTGCCCGTGGACGTGGAGCCGCTGGCGCAGTCCGTGCTGTCCGAGGCGCTGCGCAACATCGCCAAGCACGCGGCAGCGTCCGAGATCCGCGTCGTGGTCGGGCGCGATGCCGACACGTTCATGCTCGAGGTCCGCAACGATGGCGCGCGCTCCGGCGTGCGTGGTGCCGGTATGGGCCTGCGCCTGGCCACCTTCGAGGCGCTGCAGCACGGCGGCGTGCTCGAGTTCGGGCCCACCCGGGAGGACTGCTGGCGGGTCCGGCTCGTCGTGCCGCTGCGAAGTGAGCCCGTGTGATTCCCGTCGTGCCGACCGGCCGCCTCGCCGAGCGCCGGCTGTGCGTCCTCGTGGTCGACGATCACGACGTCGTGCACTGGGGCTTCCGCGTCCTGCTCGGCGAGCAGCCCTGGGTCGAGCGGTGCCTGGCCGCGCGTACGGGCCCCGAGGCGCTCGAGCTGACCCGCACCTTCCATCCCCACGTCGCGCTCGTAGATCTGTTCCTGGCCGGCGAGTCGGGCGCCGACGTGTGCGAGTCGATCCGGCGCGAGTCGCCGTCTACGCGGGTCCTGCTCATCTCCGGAGCGGGGCGGATGTCGCCGCACGCGGCCCGTGCCGCCGGCGCGTCCGGGTTCGTCTCCAAGGATTGGGAGGCGCGCGACGTCGCGATGGCGGTCCGGATGGTCGGTCTCGGCATGACCATGTTCCCGCCCAAGTCCGATCAGCCCGCGCCGATGCTGACTGAGCGTGAGCGGGAGGTGCTCGATCTGATCGCGGCCGGGTCGACCAATCGCGAGATCGCCGAGCGGCTCTACCTCTCGCCCCACACAGTCAAGGAGCACACGAGCGCCCTGTACCGCAAGCTCCAGGCTCGCAACCGCGCCGAGGCCGTCCAGCGGGCACAGCGGATCGGGCTGCTGGGGTAGGGCGAGGGGAGAGCCCGCTCAACCATCCAGCTCCGTCGACTGCCGCGGCTCGCTGACGTTGACCGTTCAGCGCGCCGCGAACATCGCCAGCGTCGCCTGCACCGCCGGCTCGCACAGATCCGCGAGGCCGTTCGGGCCGCGGGTGCGCAGACACTCGCGGATCAGCTCGTCGGTGCCGCCGGTGTGGATCGCGAACAGCTCGGGCGGCAACTCCCGGAGTGAGGGATCGAGCCCGCGGGCCCGTTCGTGGATGTTCCGGGTGCGTGCGGTGAACAGCGCCTGGATCTGGGCCCGGCGGGCGAGGGCCGCGGGGCCGGCGGCCAGGACCTCGACGTGGAGCGCGAATGCGAACGCCGGTTGGCTCGCCAGCACCGCAAGGTAGGTCTCCAGATCGGAGCGGACGTCGGAGCGCCAGTCCCGATCGGGTCCGAGCGACTCCCGGGCTGAGATCATGCGGCCGAGCACGTACTCGGCGCCGACGTCGAACGCGGCGAGGAAGCAGGCTTCCTTGTCGGGGAACTGGTCGTAGAAGGTCGAGCGGGAGACGCTCGCCCGGTCGACGACGTCGGCCACGGTCGCGGCGCCATACCCCTTTTCAGCGACGACCTGCGCGATCGCGTAGACCAATCTGCCCCGCTGTGACTCGACCACGGCCTCGCGGGTGAGCCGGTGGCGACCGCTCGGCAGCCGCTCGAGCGGCGGGAGGGGCAGGGGTGAGGAGATCTCGCTCAGGGTGGCAGTATAGGCTCCAGTTGCGCGTACGCAGACGTACATAAACTCGCTCGAGGCCGGCCGTGGCGCCGGTTCGCGCGATGCCTCGCACACGCGCCGATGGCCCGATTTTCGGCCGCTTGAAGCCGATGCCGATCGACGGGTCTGCGCCCCCCGAACGGGGGGTCGTTCGCCGTCATGGTGTATCTGCGCGCGAATCGGCGCGTACGTTGCGGACAGATGCCTCGCACAGCCATCGTGTTCCCCGGGCAGGGCAGCCAGACGGCGGAGATGCGCGACCTCGTCGCCGAGGTCCGCCCCGACCTTCTGAGCATGGCGCTCGACGCCGTCGGCGAGGACCCGTTCCCGCTCGCCGATGAGGGGACCCGCTTCGCTCAGCCTGCGATCTTCTGTGCCAGCCTTGCCGGCTGGGCCCGGCTGGGTTGCCCGGACGGCGATTTCATGGCCGGTCATTCGCTCGGCGAGCTGGCGGCGCTGGTGGCGGCGGGCAGCATCGGCGAGCGCGACGGGCTGGCGCTCGTGGCGCTGCGCGGAGCCCTCATGCAGCAGGCCGGCGAACGGGCCGGCGACGGGGGCATGGTGGCGGTGATGGGCTCGGGGGCGGCCGACCACGCGCAGGCGCTCGCCGACGCCCATGGCCTCGCGGTGGCCAACGACAACTCGCCGCAGCAGATCGTCCTCTCGGGCCCGCGCGCGGCTCTTCCGGAAGCGGCCGCGGCGGCCAAGGAGCTCGGCCTGCGGGCGATGGTGCTGCCGGTGACGGGCGCGTTTCACTCGCCGATGATGGGGTCGGCGGTGCCCGAGTTCGCGGCCGCGCTCGAGCGCGTCGAGGTGCAGCCGCCGCGCGTCACCGTGCTCTCGGCCGTGACGGCCGAGCCGTTCGACGATGTCCGGGCACGGCTTGCGCAGGCGCTGACGATGCCGGTCCGCTGGCGCGAGACCATGCTCGCACTGCACGAGCTCGGGGCATCCCGGTTCATCGAGGTCGGGCCGGGCAAGGTCCTCACCGGCCTGGCCAAGCGGACGCTTCGCGACGTGGAGCTGGTCAGTGCTTGAGTCGCCGATCCGGGAGCGCATCCTCCGTCGCCGCCCCGCCCGGCGCACGCGCTTGGGCCGGGGCACGGCGCAGCTGCGCGGCGCGGCGATTCTCTCGGTCGCGGTCGAGCTGCCCCCGGGCATCCTCACCTCGGCGGAGATCGCCGCCCGGCTCGGCATCACCGAGGACTGGATCGTGTCGCGCACCGGCATCCGGGAGCGCCGGCGGGCGGCGCCGGACGACCGGCTCTCGGATTACGCGACCCGGGTCGGCGCGCTGGCGCTCGAACGCGCCGGCGTCAGCGCCAAGCAGCTCGACCTCGTGATCGTGGCGACGATGACCCAGGACGAGCTCACGCCCAACGCGGCGCCCCTGGTCGCACACGCGCTCGGCGCCGACGGCGCCGGGGCGTTCGACATCGGCGCGGCCTGCACGGCATTCCTGTCGGGCCTGGCGCTCGGGGCGGCGCAGATCGAGACCGGGCGAGCGACGCGGATCCTGCTCGTCGGCGCCGACTTCATCACCAGGATCACGAACTACGACGACAAGGGCTCCGCGCCGCTGTTCGCCGACGCGGCGGGCGCGGTTGTGCTCGGGCCCGCGCGGGCCGGCGCGGGCGGATCGGGCGCCGACGCCGGTGTGATCGGGCCGATCGTGCTCGGCTCGGACGGATCGCACGGCGCCACGATCACGGCATCGCACGAGGAGCGCCTGATCAGCATGGACGGACCCGAGGTGTTCCGACACGCGGTCAAACGCATGAGCGAAGTGACCATCGAGGCGGTCGCCCGGGCGGGGCTGAGGCTCGACGAGATCGATCTGTTCGTCTACCACCAGGCCAACGCCCGCATCACCAAGGCGCTTGGCGAGCGGCTTGGGCTACCGGCCGAGCGGGTCGTGGACTGCATCGAGACCACCGGCAACGCATCCGCGGCGACACTCCCCGTGGCGCTGGCGGCGGCGGAGCGCGACGGCCGCCTGCGGCCCGGCGCACGGGTGCTGCTGAGCGCGTTCGGCGCCGGCTTCACCTGGGGCGGCGGCGTGATCGAGTGGGGTGGGGGCCATCATGGCTGAGGCGCCCGCCACACCGGGCGCCGCGCTTGTGACCGGCGCCTCCCGCGGGATCGGCGCCGCGATCGCGCGGGGCCTGGCCGCCGACGGCTGGCCGGTCGGCGTCAACTACCGCTCCGACCAGGACGGCGCGGAGGCGGTCGTCGCCCAGATCGAGAGCGACGGCGGCCGGGCCACCGCGCTGCCCGGCGACATCACCGACCCCGCGGTCCCCGATCAGCTCTTTGAGAGCCTCGAGTCGCACTTCGGGGTGCCGGTGCTGGTGCTCGTCAACAATGCCGGCGTGGCGGCCGACAATCTCTCGCCCTCGCTCAGCGACGAGGAATGGGCGACGGTCGTCGACACGAACCTCACCGCCGCGTTCCGGCTCACCCGCCGCGCGTTGAAGTCGATGATGCGGGCGCGCGCGGGCAGGATCGTCAACATCGCCTCCGTGGTGGCGCTGCGGGCCAACCCGGGCCAGTCCAACTACGCCGCCGCGAAGGCCGGGCTGATCAGCTTCACCAAGACCGTCGCGGTCGAGGTGGCGCGCCGGGGGATCACCGTGAACGCGCTCGCGCCGGGCTGGATCGACACGGATATGACCGCCGACGTCTCCAAGGACCTGCTGGCCGCCGTTCCCGCCCGCCGCGCCGGTACGCCGGAGGAGGTGGCGGCGTGCGTACGCTTCCTCGTGTCGGACCAGGCGGGCTACGTGACCGGCGCCGTGCTTACGGTTGACGGTGGCCTCGCCGCCTAGGCAAAGAAACCAGCGATAGGAGAACCCATGTCAACCGTCACCAATGAGCAGGTCGAGACCCGCGTCGCCGAGGCGCTGGCCAGCTTCGGACCCGATCCCAGCCAGATCACGCGCGACGCGACCTTCGAGGAGCTCGACATCGACTCGCTCGATCTCGTCGAGCTGGCGCAGATCGTCGAGGACGAGTACGGCGTGGTCCTCAAGGGCGAGGACATGAAGGAGCTCAAGACTGTCGGCGACGCGGTCGACCTGATCGTCAGCCGGGCGTAGGTGGTCTCGCCTATGAAGCGAAGGGCTGTGATCACAGGGTTCGGAGCGGTGACCCCGCTCGGGGTCGGCGCGCGAAAGCTCTACGAGCGCTGGGCCGCCGGTGAGTCGGGGATCGCCGACGGCGCCGCCGCCTGCCGCGACTTCGAACCCAAGGAGTACCTGTCGGTCAAGGAGGTCAGACGGCTGGACCGCTTCTCCCAGTTCGCCCTCGTGGCGTCGGCGGAGGCGATTCAGCGGGCGGGCTGGGGCGAGGAGCTTCCGTACGACCCGTTCCGGGTCGGCTGCGTGATCGCGACCGGGATCGGCGGGATCGAGACCGTCGAGACGCAGCACGACGTGATGCGCGACAAGGGCGCGAAGATGGTCTCGCCGCTGGGGGTCCCGCAGTACATGCCCAACGCCGGCGCTGCCGCGGTGGCCATGAAGCACGGCCTCCAGGGCCAGATGTACGGTGTCGTCTCGGCCTGCTCGGGCGGCGCCCACGCGATCGGGTCCGCGCTGCGGATGATCCAGTACGGCGACGCCGACGCCGTCGTCACCGGCGGCGCCGAGGCGACGCTGACCGAGTTCGGGTTTGCCTGCTTTCACTCGATGCAGGCCCTCTCGCCGACCGGCATCTCGCGCCCGTTCGACGCCCGGCGTGACGGCTTCGTGATGGGCGAGGGCGCCGGCGTGATCGTCCTCGAGGAGGCCGAGGCCGCCCAGGCGCGCGGCGCGACCGTGCTGGCCGAGGTGATCGGCTACGGGTCGACCTCCGACGCGTTTCACCTGACGGCGCCCGAGCCGAGCGGGCGGCCGGCCTCGAAGGCCATCTCGCTGGCGCTCGCCGACGCCGGGGTGACGCCGGAGGGTGTCGACTATGTCAACGCCCACGGCACCTCGACGCAGCTGAACGACGCGGCCGAGACGGCGGCGCTGAAGCTGGCCCTCGGGGAGCGGGCGGCTGACATCCCGGTCTCGTCCACGAAGTCGGCGATCGGGCATCTGCTCGGTGCCGCCGGCGCGGTCGAGGCGGTCGCCACGGTCCAGATCCTGGCCGAGCGGATCATCCCGCCGACGCTGAACTACGAGGTCCCTGACCCCGAGCTCGACCTCGACTACGTGCCGGGCGAGGCGCGACCGCTCATCATGAACAATGGACGCCCTCCGGTCGCCATCTCAAACTCGTTCGCGTTTGGCGGCCATAACGTCTCCCTCGTCCTGAGAGGCGTGTGAACGGCGTGAGCACGACCGTCCTGCACGAGCCCGCAGCGCGGCTGCACCCGCTCGAGCGGCTCGAGGCGCTGTGCGACGCGGGCAGCGTGCAGGTACTGCGCTCCCGCGTCACCTCGCCGCATCTCGGCGCGCGCGCGGAGCACGGCGACGGCGTCGTCGGCGCGACGGGCCTCGTGCACGGACGCCCGATCGCGTGCTACGCGCAGGACGGCACGTACCTCGGCGGCTCGCTCGGCGAGCGCCACGCCGACACGATCGTGCGCGTGCTCGAGACGGCCGGGCGCGCCCGCATCCCGGTGGTGGCGTTCGTCGAGTCCGGCGGTGCGCGGATGCAGGAGGGGACGGCGGCGCTGGCCGGGTACGGACGGATCTTCCGCCACACGGTCGGGCTCACCGGGGTCGTTCCCCAAATCTCGATCGTCTCGGGTGCATCGGCGGGCGGCGGTGCCTACTCGCCGGCGCTGACCGATCTGATCGTGATGACCGAGGACGCGGCGATGTTCCTGACCGGACCCGGCGTCGTGCGCGAGGCACTCGGGGAGGAGATCGACGCGGCCGCGCTCGGCGGCCCGCGCGTGCACGATCGCAACGGCGTCTGTCATCTGGTCGAACCCGACGAGGCAGCCGCCGCCCGGCGCGTCCGCGGCCTGCTCGCCTACCTGCCCTCGTCGGCCGGCGAGCCTCCGCCCCGAGCCGAGCCTCGGCAGCCAGAGCTGGCCGATCCCGGCGCCGTCGTACCGGCCGAGCCGCGGCGCGCCTACGACGTCCGCGACGCGCTGGCCGGAATCGTCGACGCCGGCTCGCTGCTCGAGCTCTACCCGCGCTGGGCGCGGAACGTGGTGACCGCGTTCGCGCGGCTCGACGGGCGCCCGGTCGGCATCGTCGCCAACCAGCCCCACCATCTCGGCGGCGTCCTCGACGCCGACGGCTCGGAGAAGGCCGCAGCGTTCGTCGGGCTCTGCAACGCCTTCGGGCTGGCGCTGATCGCGGTCGTCGACACGCCGGGGTTCATGCCCGGCAGTCGCCAGGAGCAGGCGGGCGTCATCCGCCGCGGCGCGTCATTGGTGCGGGCCTTCGCCTCGGCTCGGGTGCCGAAGCTCACGGTCGTGCTGCGCAAGTCCTACGGCGGCGCCTACATCACCATGAACTCGCGCGACCTCGGCGCCGATCTGGTCCTCGCATGGCCCGACGCCGAGCTCGGGATCATGAGCGCCCGCGCTGCGGTCGGGCTCGTCCACCGGCGCGAGCTCCGCGTGGCGGACGACGCCGAGGCCGAGCTCTCGCGGCTGGCCGCCAGCTACACCGAGGAGCACCTGCGCGCCGACGCCGCCGCCGCATCGGGCTTCGTCGATGAGATCGTGGAGCCGTCCCGGACCCGGGAGCGCCTGGCCTGGGCGCTGCGCACGCTCGCCGGCCCCGCCGAGCGCGGAGTGGGTGGCCGGACATGATCCTGGCCGGCAAGCGCCTGCTGATCACCGGCGTCATCACCAAGGACTCGATCGCCTTCCACGCCGCTGAGCAGGCGCAGCGGGAGGGTGCCGAGATCGCGCTCACGAGCTTCGGCCGGGTGCGGCGCATGACCGAGCGCGCAGCGCAGAAACTCGACCCCGTCCCTGAGGTGCTCGAGCTTGACGTCAACAGCTCCGAGGACCTCGCCGCGCTGACGGAGACGCTCGAGCGCACCTGGGGCCGGGTTGACGGTGCGCTGCACGCGATCGCGTTCGCGCCCGAGGACGCGCTCGGCGGTCGCTTCATGACCACGCCGGCGGAGTCGGCGGCGCAGGCGTTCCAGACCAGCGCCTTCTCGCTCAAGTCGCTGGCCGGTGCGCTCGCACCGCTGATGCCCCGCGGCGCGAGCATCGTCGGACTCGACTTCGACGCCACCGTGGCGTGGCCGATCTACGACTGGATGGGCGTCGCCAAGGCGGCGCTCGAGTCGGTCTCGCGCTATTTGGCGCGCGACCTCGGGCCGCAGGGCATCCGCGTCAACCTCGTCGCCGCGGGACCGCTGGGGACGGTCGCCGCTCGGGGAATCCCCGGCTTCGAGCGCCTGGCCGAGCTGTGGCGGGCGCAGGCACCGCTCGGGTGGGACGTCGAGGACCCGCTCCCGGTCGCCCGCGCGATCTGCTTCCTGCTGTCCGATTACGCGCAGGCGATCAGCGGGGAGATCCTGCACGTCGACGGCGGCTTTCACGCCATCGGCGCTCCGCTCGAGCCGCCCGGCGGCCCGTCCGCGGCTACCTGAACAGGTCCTCGCTCGCCGGACGGATCAGGGCCGCAGCGCCGGGTCCGTGGTCGGCGCTGACGTGGCGCTCGGCGCCGCGGATCAGCACCACCGGCCGGCGGCCGTCCTTGGTGCGTGCGAGATCGGCCGCCCCTGCGAGTTCGTCGGCCACGGCGATCCACGTGGCCCGCAGCTCGCGGCCGGAGGCATCCGAGCGGCCGCGCCAGTCCTCGAGGGGCGCCAGCCCGGCGCAGCCGATCGCGACGTCGCTCTGCCCGTGACGCCAGGCGCGGCCGAACGAGTCCGTGATCACGACCGCGGGGGAGGTGTGAGTGAGCTCCGCCAACCGCTCCCGGAGCAGACGCGCCGAGCGGTCCGGATCGCGGGGGAGCATGATCACGCTGTCGGGCTCCGCGGCGTTGGACGCATCGACGCCGGCGTTGGCGCACACGAACCCGTGATGAGTGACGCAGATGAGCACGCCGTGTGAGGCGCGGATCAACTCGCGCGTCTCGTCGAGCACGACCTGCACCTGCCGCGGGTCCTTGCCGTGCCCGACGGCGAGCGCGTGCGCCCGCGCGCCCGGCTCGACGCCGGCCAGGGACCTCACCCGCCCTTCCGCCTTGGAGATGATCTTGTGGGCCACGACCAGCACGTCGCCCTCGCGCAGGCCGCCGGTCGTGGCCGCAACGGCCGGAACGATCAGCTGCGCGAGGTCGTCACCGGCGGCGATCTCCGGGAGCCCCTCGAGCGCGGTGACGCTCAGCATGCCATGAGCCCGTTACTACGCTCGGCTGCGCACCAGCTGGCTGAGCATTCCCCGGGTGTGGGCCGCGCCCCCGTGGCTCGCGGCCAGGCTGGTCCGGAGCGCCTCCAGGTCCTCGGGCGTGTCGACGTCGAGCGCCAGCGAGGGCACGTCATGGACCTGCACCGTGGCGCCGGCCTCGTGCGCGACCGATACGTGCCGCTCGCGGCTGCCGGGACCGAAGGACGGGACGATCACGCCCGGCGGGGTCAGCAGCAGCGCGTTGGTGCCGGTGCCGTGCCGATCGGGCATGATCAGCACCGACGGGGCCTCGAACGGTTGACCGATGAGCGCGTCGAGCTGCACCGGATCGAGCGCCGGACAGTCGCCGGGAACGAGCAGCACGCGGTCGTACTCGGCTTCGATCGCATGCTCGATGCCCCGCACCGCGGCCTCGTTGTGGCCCTGTTCGGCGTCGTCGAGCACCATAGCCCCGTGGCCACCGGCGATCTGCTGGGCGCCGTGATCCATGGTCACCACGAGGATGTCGTCGACCGCGCGAGCCCGGCGCAGCGCGGTCAGCACATCGGAGAACATCGCCTCCGCCAACGCTCGGCGCGGACCGGGCGTGAGCTCGGCCGCGAGCCGATGCTTGGCGTCGGCAAAGCTCTTGATGGGGAGGACGGCGAGTGTTCGCATCAGGTTCAAACGCTACTCGGTGGGCTTGTCTGAGCGCCCGAGGCCGAGCGCGAACTCGAGTGTCTGCCCGGCCAGGCGGCGGCGTGCGTGGGCGTCGTCCATCAGCACGTCGGTCTCGAGCACGGTCACGCTCTCGGTGCGCTGATCGGCCACGAGCCCGTCGATCAGGCCCGCGTACGCCGCCGCCACGCCGTCGCTATCGACGCTCAGGCCCGCGGCCAGCATGAACTCCGCGGTCGGTCCCTTGACCACTGTGCCGTGCACCACCGGGCTCACGGCGACGACCGGCGCCGGGCTCTCGACGAGCGCCTCGCGCAGGCCCGGCAGCGCCAGGATCGGGCCGATCGAGATGACGGGGTTCGACGGGCCGATCACCACCGCGCGGGCGGTCGCGATCGCCGCGAGCACTTCCGGCGTCGGGCTGGCGGCCCGGGCGCCGCGAAAGTCGTAGTCATCGATTGGGCCCGCTCCGCGGGCCTTGATCATGAACTCCTGGAACGGGAATGTGCGCCCCTGGGCGAGGATCCGCGTGCGCACCGGTTGGTCGCTCATCGGCAGCACCCGCGAGCGCAGGCCGAACGCGCGTCCGATCGCCGCCTGGGCGTCGGTCAGCCGGACGCCGGCGTCGAGTGCTCGCGCCCGCTCGAGCCCGACCGCGAGGTCCCGATCGCCGAGGTTGAACCAGACTTCGGCTCCCAGCTCGCGCAGGCCGTCCATGACCATGAAGGTGTCGCCCTCGAGGCCCCATCCCCGGGCGTCGATGCGGTCGGCGAGCCAGAACGTCACCAGGTCGGGGTCGGGCGAGACGTAGGCGCCGTAGATCTCGACGTCGTCTCCGGTGTTGGCGACGACGACGAGGTCATCGCCGACCACGTCGAGCATTCCGCGGGCGAGCTTCGCGCCGCCGGTGCCGCCGGCGAGCACGACCACCGGGGCGCTCACCAGTTCTCGTCGGCCAGGCCGGTGATCTTGATCCCGGCTCGGGCCTTGTAGCGCACGTTGATCGAGATCAACAGCGCCGTCAACTGCTCGACGATCCTCGCCATCTCGAGCCGGCCGGCGTCCACCGCCCGCAGGCCGGGGATCAGCTCGAGCAGCTCCGCCACCCGGGCTTTGTCCTCGCGGCGGTCGCCGCACAGCAGGACGTCCTCGTCGAGCACGTGATCGAGATCGGTGAGCAGCGCGGCACCCACCGTGTGCAGCGCCGAGACGACGCGGACGCCCTCGGGCACCATCTCCTGGGCCTGCTGGGCGGCCGAGCCCTGCCACACGCCGAGCGTCCGCGTCGCGCGGCCGCTGACGGCGGCGGCGAGCGGGACCGTGGCGTCGACCACGAGCTGGCCCTCGGCGAGCGCATTCTTCAGAGTGGTCAGCGTCTCGGACTGGCTCCGGAACGGGACCGAGAGCACGACGATCTCGGCTCCGAGGACCGCTTCGGCGTTCTCCAGACCCGAGAAGGACCCGTCCGGGATCAGTCCGGCGGCGCGCTGCGCGGCCTCCAGCGCGCGCCCGGCATCGCGCGAGCCGATCACGATCGGCAGTCCCTGGCGACCGAGGCGCAGCGCGAGTCCAAACCCCAGCGCGCCGGTCGCGCCGACGATGCACACAGGCGGCGACACGGTCGGAACCATATAGTGCGCCCATGCGCTTCGAGGGACGCGTTGCTCTCATCACCGGCGGCGGGTCCGGGATCGGCGCTGCCACCTCGCGGCGACTGGCCGCCGAGGGCGCCCGGGTCGTGGTCGCCGACATCAATGTGGCGGCGGCCCGCGATGTGGCCGCCGAGATCGATGGCAGCGCGGTGGAGATGGATGTCGCCGACGCGGTCTCCGTGCGCGCGGCGGCCGAGCAGACGGGTCCGATCGACATCCTGGTCAACAACGCCGGCACCGACATCCCGGGCTTCTTCGTCAACACCAACGAGGAGATGTGGGACGTCGTGATCGCTGTCAACCTGCGGGGCACGCTGTCGGTGACACGCGCCTACCTGCCGGCGATGCACGAGCGCGGGCGGGGCGCGATCGTCAACGTCGCCAGCGAGGCCGGCCGCACCGGGTCGCAGCTGTCCTGCAGCTACAGCGCCGCCAAGGCCGGGGTGATCGGATTCACGAAGGCGATCGCGCGGGAGTCGGCCCGCTTTGGCGTCCGCTGCAATGCCGTCGCTCCGGGCCCGATCGACACGCCCCTGCTCAACGCCGCGCCCGAGGTGATGGGCGAGCTCGGCGCCCGGCTCAAGCAGGGGATGATCGACGCCACCGCGATGCGGCGCCTGGGAACGCCGGACGAGGTCGCCGCCGGAATCGTCTTCCTGGCCTCCGACGACGCGTCGTTTGTCACGGGGCAGACGCTGGGCGTCTCCGGCGGCCTGTCGATGTGGTGAGCGAGCTGCGGCCGGGAATCGAGGGCTCCGAGGAGTTCACGGTCGAAGGGCGACTGCTCACCGATGTCGGCGGCACGCTCGGGTTCTCGGTCCTCTCGACGCCGGGAATGATCGGGATGATGGAGCGGACGGCCGCGATGCTGGTGTATCCGCTCCTCCCGGCAGGCCGCGCGACGGTCGGATTCGAGGTCAATGTCAAGCACGTCGCGGGCGCACCGGCCGGCTCGCGCTGCACCGCCCACGCCCGGCTCGAGCAGGTCATCGACGGGCGCAAGCTCCGCTTCAGCGTCGAGGTCACGGCCGAGGACGGGCGCACGATCGGCGTCGGCACACACGAGCGGCGCCTGATCGAGGCGGCCGCGCCGCGATCGTGACGACCCCCAGGGGTCCTCTCCACCGTCTAAGGTGATGCCCGCCATGTCCCGAGCGATCGCCCTTTGCGCCTCCTGCCTGCTGTTCGCGGGGCTGGTCGGCTCGGCCGCTGCGGCCACCACGGCTTCGGGCGGGGCTGCCGCCCCCGGCTCGACCACCACGACCACCACGACCACCACGCCGACCACGCCGACCACGCCGACCACGACGCCGGTCGCGCCGATCCGGGTGCGCTCCGCGTCGCTGGGGCAGAGCGCGACGCAGCTCGTGTGGAGCGTGCGGACCATCGATGAGTTCTCCCCCAACGAGATGCAGAACGACGGCCGCTCCCTGTGCCTGCTGATCGAGCGCGTCCGCCCGGCGACCGTGGTTGGCGAGCTGTGCGTGCGCCATCCCGGTAGCCGCCGCCATCCGCAGCTCGTGTACCGGCGCGCGACCCGGAGCGGGTTCGGTGCCGGACGGGTGATCACCGCGACCGTCACGCGCGCCGACAACCGTCAGCTGACCGCGACGTTCCTGCCCTCGGAGATCTCCGTCGGCTACCGAACGCTGCGCTGGCAGGTGCTCACCTCGGTCCGGGGCCAGGCCTGTGCCGCCGCGCCGGTCGACACGGTCAACAACTTTCTCTGCGGCTCCCGCTATCCCGTCCCGCCGGCGCTGGCCCCGATGCACACACCGCGGCTGGTCGGGTGCACGGTCCATGGTGCGTCGTATGTCACCAACGGCCCCACGAACCGGCGTGTGGTCGCGCTGACCTTCGACGACGGCCCGTGGTACGACACGCCGCAGTTCCTGAGCGTGCTCGAGCGCGCCCACGTGGTCGCGACCTTCTTCGAGATCGGCGAGCAGATCTCGACCTACGGCCAGGGTGGGGCGATCGAGCGCCGGATGCTCGCTGATGGGGACATGGTCGGCGACCACACGTGGAGCCACCCCGACGTTGCCGGCGCCGGGCCGTTCGCCGCGTCGCAGATCTCCTCGACCGCGAACGCGCTCACCGCGGCCACCGGCGGCTTCCGGCCGTGCCTGTTCCGGGCTCCGTACGGCGCGGTCAGCGGCGCGCTGATCGCCGAGGCACGCTCGATGGGCTTCCAGACGATCGAGTGGAACGTCGACCCGACCGACTGGGCCCGCCCGGGCACCGACGCGATCTACCAGCGCGTCGTGGGCGGCGTCATCCCCGGCTCGATCGTGATCCAGCACGACGGCGGCGGCGACCGCTCCGAGACCCTCGCGGCACTCCCCCGGGAGATCGCGACGCTGAAGGCGCGCGGGTATTCGTTCGTGACCGTCACGCAGCTGCTCGGCGACCAGCTGATCTACCGCTGATCTCACGCCGCGGCCGCGGGCCGGGCCCGCGTGCCCGCCGTCATAGAATCGGCGGCCGTGAGCGAGCTTCCCAGCCATGTGAGCATCCGCGAGGTGGGTCCGCGCGACGGCTTCCAGAACGAGCCCGAGGTCATCGCGACGGCCGACAAGGTGCGCCTGATCGAGCGTCTCGGCCGCACCGGCCTGCACCGGATCGAGGTGACGAGCTTCGTGCGCCCCGACGTGATGCCGCAGCTGGCCGACGCGTCCGAGGTGCTCGAGGCGGTCGAGCTTCCCGATACCGTCTCGGTGAGCGTGCTGATCCCCAACGAGCGCGGGCTGGAGCGGGCCCTCGCGCACCGCGCGCGCTTCCAGGAGATCAACGGCTTCCTGTCGGCCTCGGAGTCACACAACGCCCGGAACGTGGGCCGCTCGGTCGAGGAATCGCTGGCCGGACTCGAGCGGACCTTCGCCCGCGCGCAGGCGGAGGGCCTGCGGTGCGAGGGCGTGATCTCGGTCTCGTTCGGCTGTCCCTACGAGGGCCGCGTCCCGCCCGAGCGGGTGTTCGCGATCGCCCGGCGGTTGGCCGACGCCGGCGCCGAGGAGGTGGGCTTCGGCGACACGACCGGCATGGCGAACCCGCTCCAGGTTCGCGAGTTCTTCGGGGCCGCCCGCGACGCGCTGCCCGGCGTGGAGCTGACCGCGCACTTTCACAACACCCGGGGCCAGGGCCTGGCCAACGTCCTCGCGGCGCTCGAGGCGGGGGTGGAGAGCTTTGAATCGAGCTTCGGCGAGCTCGGGGGCTGTCCCGTTCCGGCCGGCGCCACCGGCAACATCGCGACCGAGGATCTCGTCTCGATGCTGCACGAGATGGGGATCGAGACCGGGATCGATCTGAACGCGCTGCTCGAGGCTTCCCGCGCGGCGCAGGAGGTGCTCGGACGGCCCCTCGGGAGCCATCTCTTGACCTCCGGACCGGTCCATTGGGCCGCCTCTCCGGCAGGTTAGACCCTGATTAGCTGTTCCGTCCTGAGATGCACCGGCCGCTGCGCTTCACATATTCTGGCCCCACCGGGGCGTTGCCCCAACGATTTTCCGACCAGGAGGTCATGATGCGTTTCACCGTGGGGCGGCTGGGCACGGCTATTTGTGCGCTCACCGCCGTCGTCGCAGTCGCGGGCTGCGGTTCGAGCTCGTCGAGCTCCTCGAGCTCGTCCACTGCGTCCAGCTCCGGCACGACCGCCAGCACCCCCGCCACCGGCTCGATCGCCTCCGTGGCCGCGCTGGTTCCGGCGTCCGTGAAGTCCAAGGGGACCTACACGGTCGCCGCCGACGCCAGCTACGCGCCGAACGAGTTCGTCGGCAGCGACGGCAAGACCGTGCAGGGTATGGACGCCGACCTCGCCCAGGCGCTCGGCGCGGCGATGGGGCTGAAGGTCGCGGTCGTCAACCAGACCTTCGACAGCATCATTCCCGGCCTCGTGGCCGGCAAGTACGACATGGGCGCCTCGTCATTCACCGACACCAAGGCGCGAGAGAAGGTCGTCGACTTCGTGACCTACTTCACCGCCGGCACGTCGTTCTACACCAAGGCCCAGGGCGGGGTGACGGTCAACACGCTGGCCGATCTGTGTGGCCACACGGTCGCGGTCGAGAAGGGCACCACGCAGCAGACCGACGCCACCGCACAGGCGGCCAAGTGCAAGGCCACCGGCAAGAGCGGCGTGACCGTGCTCGTGTTCCCGGATCAGAACAGCGCCAATCTCGCGCTCCAGAGTGGCCGCGCGCAGGTTGGCATGGCCGACTCGCCCGTCGCCGCGTACGCCGTCAAGCAGTCGAATGGCATGTTCAAGCTCGTCGGGCAGACCTACGGCACCGCGCCGTACGGGCTCGCATTGCCGAAGGGCAACGGGATGGCCAAGCCGGTCCTCGCCGCCGTCAAGGCGCTGATGGCCAACGGCACCTACACGGCGATCCTCAGCAAGTGGGGGGTGCAGTCGGGCGCGATCACCAACCCGGTGATCAACGGAGCGACGAGCTGAGGTAGACACGGTGCCCTCCACCGAGGCCACCCAGAGTCAGGAGGAGCAGGGACGGCCTGAGGACATCAAGGCCGTCCCTGTCCGCCACCCGGGGCGTTGGGTCGCGGCGGCGATCGTCGTGATCATCGCCGTCGCGATCATCAACTCGGTCGCGACCAACCCCAACTTCCATTGGCACATCGTCGGGCAGTACCTGTTCGACCCCCGGATCCTGCGCGGTGTCAGACTCACGATCGAGCTGACGATCGTCGCGATGGTGCTCGGGATCGCGGGCGGCATCCTGCTCGCGGTCATGCGCCTGTCGCCGAACCCGCTCGTCTCGGGCGCAAGCTACATCTACATCTTCCTGTTCCGTGGGACCCCGCTGCTCGTCCAGATCCTGTTTTGGAACTACATCTCGGCGCTCTATCCCAAGATCGGGATCGGGATTCCGTTCGGTCCGTCGTTCATCCATGCAAACGCCAACTCGCTGCTGAAGCCGTTCATCGTCGCGATCCTCGCCCTGGGCCTCAACGAGGCCGCATACATGGCCGAGATCGTGCGCGCCGGGATCATCTCCGTCAACGAGGGGCAGTCCGAGGCGGCGGCGTCGCTGGGGATGAGCCGGCTGATGACGATGCGGCGGGTCGTCTTGCCGCAGGCGATGCGCGTGATCGTGCCCCCGACGGGCAACGAGACGATCTCGATGCTCAAGAACACCTCGCTGGTCAGCGTCATCGCGTACACCGAGTTGCTGTACTCGGCCCAGCTGATCTACAGCGTCAACTATCAGACGATTCCGCTGCTGATCGTGGCCAGCTTCTGGTATCTCGCGATGACCAGCGTGCTGTACGTGTTTCAGTACTTCATCGAGCGTCGGTTCGGGCGCGGCTTCTCACGCACGCAAGACGTGGGCACCCTGTCCCGCTGGCTAAGCTTCCGTCGCACGCAATGAGATGAGCGAGCCCATGGTTAAAGCGGAGGCCGTACACAAGCGCTTCGGGCGCCTCGAGGTCCTCAAGGGCATCTCGCTCGAGGTCAAGGCCGGTGAGGTGATGTGCCTGCTGGGGCCGTCGGGCTCCGGCAAGTCGACCTTCTTGCGCTGCATCAACCACCTCGAGAAGATCAACTCCGGCCGGCTGTCGGTCGACGGCGAGCTGGTCGGCTACCGCGAGGCGGGCGGCAAGCTTCATGAGCTGCGCGATTCGGAGGTGTGCGGGAAGCGCGCCCAGATCGGGATGGTGTTTCAGCATTTCAACCTGTTCCCGCACATGACGGCGCTGGACAACGTGATCGAGGCGCCGATCAGGGTGCTGAAGGTCCGCCGCGAGGAGGCGCGCCAGCGTGCCCGCGAGCTGCTCGAGCAGGTGGGGCTCTCCGACAAGGCCGACGCCTATCCGGCTCAGCTCTCCGGGGGCCAGCAGCAGCGGGTGGCGATCGCCCGCGCGCTGGCCATGCGCCCCAAGCTGATGCTGTTCGACGAGCCGACCTCGGCGCTCGACCCCGAGCTGGTCGGCGATGTGCTGGACGTCATGCGTCAGCTCGCCTCACAGGGGATGACGATGATTGTCGTCACCCACGAGATGGGCTTCGCGCGCGGCGTTGCCGACACGGTCGTGTTCATGGACGGCGGCGTGGTGGTGGAGGCGGGCAAGCCCGATGAGGTGATCTCCAACCCGCAGCACGAGCGCACGAAGACGTTCCTGTCCAAGGTTCTCTGAGCGACGACCGCGCGCTCGCGCCGTCCCGGGGAGCGCGTGTGGCGTAGCCTTGCGCGCCTCGAAAGCGACAATGGAGACTCAAGTGGCGCAGATCAAGAGGGTCGGTGTGCTCGGATGCGGCCTGATGGGCCACGGCATCACCCAGGTGACCGCTCAGGCGGGCTACGACGTGGTGGTCCGCGAGGTCGACGAGGCCACGCTGGCCAAGGGCATCGGCAAGATCGAGAAGCAGCTGGCCCGCGCGGTGGAGAAGGAGAAGTCGACCCAGGAGGAGGCCGACGCGGTCCGCGCCCGCATCCACGGCACGGTGGACTACGCGGACCTCGCCGACTGCGACCTGGTGCTCGAGGCGATCGCCGAGGATCTGGGGTTAAAGCTCGAGATGTGGGCGGAGGTCGACCGCATTGCCAAGCCCGAGGCGTACTTCGCCACCAACACGTCGTCGCTGGCGGTGATCGAGCAGGCCGCCTCGACCAGCCGGCCGGAGCGCTTCGTCGGCCTGCACTTCTTCAACCCCGCCCAGGTGATGAAGCTGCTGGAGGTCGTCCGCTGTGTGACGACGTCCCCGGAGACGCTCGAGGTGGGGCTCGAGTTCGGCCGGCGGCTCGGGAAGCTGACCGTGCTCACGAACGACAAGGCCGGCTTCATCGTCAACCGCCTGCTGGTGCCCTACATGCTCGACGCGATCCGCGCCTACGAGGAGGGCGTCGGCTCGATCACGGAGATCGACGAGGCGATGAAGGCGGGCGCCGGTCATCCGATGGGTCCGCTCGCGCTGTGCGACTTCGTCGGCTTGGACACGCTGGGCGCGATCTGCGACGTCCTGTTCGACGAGTTCCGCGAGCGCCGCTTCGCGCGGCCGCCGACGCTGCGCAAGGTCATCGCCGCCGGCTGGTACGGCCGCAAGTCCGGGATGGGCTTCTTCGACTACTCGGGCGAGGCGCCGGTGGAGAACCCAGGGCTGAGGTGAGCCCGCTGCTCGAGCGACTCCGGCCGCACCCGCACCGCGGCGACGTGATCGCCGCGGGTGCGGTGCCGCTGGCGCTGGCGGCCGTGATCATCGAGCTGCGGATGACGCAGTGGTCGTTGGGGCCGCGCTTCGCGATCGTACTGTTGGTCGCGGTCCTGCTGCTCACGATGGGTTGGCTCGCGCCGCTCGAGTACGACGGGCCGCGCTCGTACCACACGGTGCTGCTGGTCAGCGGACTGCTGACCCTCCTGCCCGCGCTGCTGCTCCTGGCCGAGGTGCTCCGCTCGAGCCGTCCCCCCGGCAGCGGCGGGATCGCCTGGACGCTCGCGCTCGAGGCCGTGGTCGCGATCGCACTCGCCCGTCGGGCCAACTCCGGCGTCTGCACGTTGATCGCGGCGCTGGCCGGCGCGGTCGCGCTCGAGGCGTTCGTGGCCTGGGTGTTCAGGCCCCATGGGCTGGGCACGTTCCGCGCCATCCTGGTGGCGTCGACGGTCGGGCTGATCGGCGGGGCGATCCGCCTGCGCGACCACCGTCGCCGCCACGCTGTGCAGCTCGTCAACGTGGCCGGCCTGCTCACGCTCGTCCTCGCCGCGAGCTTCCTGCTCATCGCCCTGCTCACCATCTCCACCTCGACCTCCGTCTCCACCGCCGTGCCGGGCTCGGCCACGGGCCGGCTGCTCGCCGGCGCCGCCGGGGTGGCGTTCGGCTGGAAGCTCTACCTGCTCGCCGTGGGCTTCGGGCTCGTGGCCTACGCCGGCGCCGACCGCGAGCCGGGTCCGGCCTACGTCGGGACGGCCGTGCTCGTCGCCTTCGCGGTGCTCGCCGGCGCACCCGCGATCAACCGCGGCTCGCTCGTGGGCTGGCCGCTGTTCCTGCTGGCGCTCGGCGCGGTGGGGCTGGTGATCGGGCTGCGCCCGCGTGAGCCGCTGCCACCCGAGCCCGCCTCCGCCACCGCTCCCACCGTTTCCCTCGATCCCAAGGACACCTGAATGACCGACGTGCACCACGCCGAGGCCCGCGCGCTCGCGGGCGGACCCGACCGCCACCGGTCCAAGGCGGCCGAGCAGGGCAAGCTGCCCGTCCGCGACCGGGTGGCGAGGCTGCTGGACCCGGGCTCGTTCGCCGAGGACGGCCTGCTGGCGAGCTGGGAGCAGGATGGGCTCGGTGCGGAAG
Organism: uncultured Solirubrobacteraceae bacterium; assembly: GCA_963800815.1. Classification (GTDB taxonomy): domain Bacteria; phylum Actinomycetota; class Thermoleophilia; order Solirubrobacterales; family Solirubrobacteraceae; genus Palsa-465. Next base: position 8,464 of record CAWDCP010000006.1, on the reverse strand, counting down.
GCGTGATCACCGGGCTGGGCACGATCGGCGGCCGGACTGTGGCGGTGATGGCCAACGATCCGACGGTCAAGGCCGGTTCCTGGGCGCCCAAGACGGTGGAGAAGATCCTGCGCGTCCAGGAACGGGCACTGACGCTGCGCGCGCCGCTCGTGTACCTGGTCGACTCCGCCGGCGCGCGAATCGACGAACAGGTCCAGATGTTTCCCGGACGCCGGCACGCCGGGCGGATCTTCTACAACCAGGTGAAGCTCTCCGGGCTCGTGCCGCAGGTGTGTGTCCTGTTCGGCCCCAGCGCGGCGGGCGGCGCTTACATCCCCGCCTTCTGCGACGTCGTGATCATGCGCGACGGCAACGCGTCGATGTACCTGGGCTCGCCGCGGATGGCCGAGATGGTGATCGGGGAGAAGGTCACGCTGGAGGAGATGGGCGGCGCCCGCATGCACACATCCAAGAGCGGCTGCGGTCACGCGCTCGTGCGCACCGATGAGGAGGGGATCGATCTCGCCCGCCGCTATCTGGGTTATTTCCCGGCCAGCTGGCAGGAGCAGCCGCCCGCCGCGCCGCCGGCCGAGCCCGAGTCCGACGGTCCGATCCGGGAGATGATCCCCGCCGACGAGAACAAGCCGTTCGACATGCGCGAGCTGCTCGACAGCCTCCTCGACGCCGGGTCGCTGCTGGAGATCCACGCCCGCTGGGCCAAGGAGGTCATCGTCGCCTACGCCCGGCTCGACGGCCGTGTCGTCGGCGTCGTGGCCAACCAGCCCAAGGTCAAGGGCGGCGTCCTGTTCGTCGACTCCTCCGACAAGTGCGCCCGGTTCATCCAGACCTGCAACGCATTCAACATTCCGCTTCTGTTCCTCGCCGATGTCCCCGGCTTCATGATCGGCACCCAGGTCGAGCGCGAGGGCATCATCCGGCACGGAGCCAAGATGATCAGCGCCGTGTCCGAGGCCACCGTGCCGAAGATCTCGGTCGTCGTGCGCAAGGCCTACGGCGCCGGCCTCTACGCGATGGCCGGTCCGGCCTTCGAGCCCGACTGCTGCATCGCGCTGCCGACGGCCTCGATCGCCGTCATGGGCCCGCAGGCCGCGATCAACGCCGTCTACTACAACCAGCTCCAGGCGATCGGCGATCCCGAGCAACGCGCCGCCCGCACCGACGAGCTCCGTCGCGAGTACTCCGAGGACATCGACGTCCTGCACCTCGCCTCCGAGCTTGTCGTCGACGCCGTGATCCAGCCTGAGGACCTGCGCACCGAGCTCATCCGCCGCTTCGCACTGGCCGCGGGCAAGCAGCGCGAGTGGCCGTCGAAGCGGAACGCGGTGACACCGGCGTAGGGGCGGTCGGGCCGGCGCCGCCCGCCGTTCAGCCCCCGGTGTGGCCGGCACGCGCCCGCTGCTGTCGCACCCGCCCGACGTCGGCGTCGATCGCGTCCACGAGCTCGAGCGCGAATGCGAGCGCGGAGTCCAGGGCCCTCCGGTCGACCGCATCGGCCGCGTCGCCGGGCGTGTGGGAGCGCGGCACGAGGCCGCGGCCGTCCAGGCAGCCGATCGTGATCGCCGGCAGTCCGAGCGCTCGGGCGGGCAGGGCGGGGGTCACGCCGCGGCCGCGGTGCGGCCGGGCGGCGAGGTTGGACTCGACGCGGGCGACGTCCGCGCACAGCGCGCGCAGCCGGCGGAAGTAACCGAGCGGGACGAGGGAGCCGTCGCTGATCCACCATCGCGGGCGTCCCGCGCTGCACGCCGCGATTCCCAGCACGACGGTGTTGGTGACATTCAGGCCCTTGCGTCGTGAACGCAGGTGGCGTCGCAGCCCGATCGCGTCGCCCTCGCCCGCGCCCTGGAGCACCAGGTCGACCGCGAGTCGCCCCGGCGGCCCGGCGGCGAGTGCGCGTGCCAGCGCCAGCGCGGTCGCGACACCGGCTCCGTTGTCCCCGGCCGCGGGGCCGAAGTCCGCGCTCGCGAACTCGATCAGCATCGCCAAGGCGATCACCAGCGCGACGGTGGGGAGGAGCTGGGCGACCCCGGCCGTGGTGCCGCGCGTGCCCTCCAGCCGCAGGATCGCCACCGCCAGCAGCCACATGAGCCCGATCACGAGCCATCCGAGCCAGCCGGGGGAGAGTCCGCCGGTGACCTCGCGCAGCCTCGCGCAGGCGGCCCGGACGCGATCCCGGTAGGCGAGCCCCACCCGGCCGGCGTCGTAGTTGGCGGTGATGATCAGCCGCACACGCTCGTCATCCGCCGCGCCCCCATCAACCACCACGTTCTGACTCGCCCGTTCGGGGGTCAGGCGCCGCCCCGGGGAGATGCCGGTGAGGGCATCGGCGATCACCGCCAGGATCGCGACCAGGATCATCGCGCCGCCGATGCTCGGATGCGAGACCGCGACGAGGCTCCCCGCCAGGCCGAGCGCCACGTGCCACGCGTGGGCGAAGGCCCAGCTCGGACGGCACCAGAAGGTCTCCAGACGGGCGTCGTGCCCCGCGGCCTGCAGCTCGCCGCACAGCCACAGCGCGGCGCGGCGCTCGCAGTCCGTGCCCGCGCCTCGGCGGTCGAACTGCGCCAATCCCGTGACCGTCTCTGCTGCGCCCATGCAGCGGCCATGATCCCAGGCACCCGCGCCACCCGCGTCGCCCTTTGGCCTCATTCGCTAGAACGTACGCGATGACCGACATCGGGGAGCAGGCGCTCCTCGCCATCGCTGAGGAGGCCGCCGAGGCGGCGGCAGCCGAGCTCCGAGCCCGTTTCGGCCGGCGATCTGGCGTGCGCACGAAGAGCGGACCCACGGATCTCGTCTCCGACGCGGATCTCGCCGCGGAGTCCGCGATCCGCGACGTGCTCGCGGCGCGTCGGCCCGGGGACTCGATCCTCGCCGAAGAGGGCGGTGCCAGCGGCCACGGCGCGCTGCGCTGGGTCGTGGACCCTCTCGACGGGACGATCAACTTCCTGTTCGGCATCCCCGTGTTCGCCGTCTCCATCGCCTGTGAGGACGCGCAGGGCGCGCTGGCCGGCGTCGTGCTCGATCCGCTCCGCGATGAACGGTTCGCCGCCACCCGATCCGGGCCGCCGACGTTGAACGGAGACGCGATCGCGGTCTCCGCCCGCACCGATCTGTCGACCGCGCTCGTCGCCACCGGGTTTGGCTACGACGCGCCGGTGCGCGCCCGCCAGGCCGTGGTCATCTCGCGGGTGTTGCCGCAGGTCCGGGACATCCGCCGGCTCGGTGCGGCGGCGCTCGACCTCGCGTGGACGGCATGCGGGCGCTACGACGCGTATTTCGAGCGTGGATTGAAGGCGTGGGATCTGGCCGCCGGGGCGTTGATCGGGGCCCGCGCGGGCCTTGAGCTGCGCCCGCTCGAGGCCACCGCGGAGGATCCAGCGGGCGTTGCCGCCGCGCCGGCTGCTCTGATTGAGCCCCTGATGGAACTGGTGCAGACGACGTGAGCATGTTTCGGCTCCGGCCCGCGGCGGTGGCCGCGGGCGCGCTCGCGCTGTCCGTGATGGCGGCGGCGTGCGGGCATTCCGCCGAGAACCTCGGCCCGAGCACCGCCGCCTCGGGGGCGACGGTGTCCCTCGTTCCCCCCTCGCCGCGCCCCCCGGCCGCCGTCACGCCGGCACTGTCGGTCGCGCGGGAGAACCAGCTTCACGGCACCCGCGCCTGGCAACTCAGCGCCAAGCCCGGTTCGGGAACGGTGGAGGGCTATGTCTCCGATCAGGAGATCCAGGCGGGCCGAATCGAGCGCTTCTACGTCAACGCACCCCACGCGCGCTGGGTTCGCGTCGAGCTGTTCCGGATGGGCTGGTACGGCGGTCGCGGCGGTCGCCTGGTCCTCCGCTCCGGTGCGCAGCCGGCGACGGCCCAGCCACCGTGCCACCACGACGACACCACCGGCCTGACCGAATGCCGCTGGCACCCGACCTGGTCGGTGCGCCTGCCGACGTCGTCGGTCAGCGGCGTCTACATCGGGAAGCTGGTCACGAGTGCCGGCGCCCAGAAGGACACCCTGTTCGTGGTCCGGGCGCCGCGGCCCGGCCGGCTGCTCGCCCAGCTCGAGACCTCGACCTACGAGGCCTACAACGACTGGGGCGGCGATGACCTGTATCCCTCCGTGAGGCGGGTGACCGCGACCGGGAGCACCCAGGGCGTCGAGGTGTCCTACGACCGGCCCTACGACACGATCACCGGCGCGGGCCAGCTGTTCGCCCGGGACATCGCGATGGTGCGCTTCCTCGAACGCGGGGGATATCCGGTCACCTACACGACCGACACCGGCGTCGACCTGCATCCGCGGGAGCTTCTCGGGGCACGGGCCGTGCTCGACATCGGTCACTCCGAGTACTGGTCACAGCGGGCCCACGACGCCTACGCGACGGCCCGCGACGGGGGTGTCAACCTCGCGTTCTTCACCTCGGACACGATGGGCTGGAGAGTCCGCTTCGGCCGCGCCACGCGCGCGTCCAGCGAAGCCGGCCATCCCGACCACGTGATCGTCGCCTACAAGGAGCACGCCCTGCTCGACCCCGATCGTGCGCAGCCGACCGGTCGTTTCCCCGACGGCGGCGCCTCGGTCACCGCCACCGTGTACGAGAACTGCATCACCCCACGCCTGAGTCTCGCCGCCGGTCCGCCGATCTATGCGTACTACGGCTGGTCGCCGTCGCCGACCCTGACACCGCGCTGGCTGTTCATCGGCACCGGCTTCACCGCCGCCTCGGTCGTCCCGGGGATCGTCGGCTACGAGCTCGACCGGGTCGCGCCGCTGCCGCCGGCTTCCGTGCAGCTGGTCGGTGGCGGCGCGGCCGTGTGTCAGGGACGGGTGGCCGGGTCCGATCGCACGTACAGCACGCTGTACCGCGCCGGCTCGGGGGCGCTCGTGTTCTCGTCCGGCACGATGGGATGGCAGCTGGGGCTCTCGCCGCTCCCCGCCACGTCGCCCGATGCGCCGCGGGTCGCCGATCCGCGGCTGGTCCGGCTGACCGAGAACCTGCTGGCCCGGATACTGGGCGCGAGCCATCGGGGCGCGCGTCGATCTAGACTGCGCGCCTGAGCGGCGGTGGCGGAACTGGTAGACGCCCCGGATTCAAGTCCCGGTGTCCGAGAGGACGTGTGGGTTCGACTCCCACCCGCCGTACTGCAACGATCTAGGCCGCGGCAGGCTCGGGGGGCGGCGGCGCGGAGCGGCCTGCACCCCGGCGCTTGGCCTCGTCGCTCGGCACTTCGACCTCGACGTTCCAGCCTTGCGAGAAGCCCCGCATCGCAAAGATGATCAGCAGCACCTGCACGGGCACGATCAGCAGCGTCACGAGCCCGAGCGTGTCCGGGCTGAGGCCGGTGCCCCCGAACATCGACTGCGCCGACGCGAACCCGGGATTGCTGCGATCAAACCAGCTCGTGCCGCTGTATCCGGTCCCGGCGATCAGGGCCATGATCAGGAGCAGGATCGCCAGCGCGGCGGCGATCGGCAGGAGCCCGCGGTTCCAGCGCGCGATCCAGATCGCGATCAGCACGTAGACGATGCACCAGACGAAGTTGACCGGCTTGAGCCCCTCCAGCTTGGACCAGCCCCCGAGGGTCACGATCAGTATCAGCGCAACCGAGATCAGCAGCAACAGGATCACGATCAGCTTGGTCGCCTTCGCGGCGGGCTTGTCCCGGTTGGGAAAGGCGATCGTGTAGCCCGGCGGGAGGTTGCGCACAGGAGGCACGGCATCGGACCATACATTCTTGGCCGGGTGCGTGCTGCAGTTTCCCGGCCCCGAACCGACCACACGCGACCGGCCCGCAGCGTCCTCTCACGACAGGCCTAGAATCCTCTCGTCCGCGGGCGTGGCGAAACTGGCAGACGCGCCGGCTTTAGGTGCCGGTGGGCTTACGCTCTTGGGGGTTCGAGTCCCTCCGCCCGCATCCTTGGCAAGCGACGGCACCATCATCACCTGCCCCAACTGCCGGGCCAGGAACCGGGTCCGGCCGGTGGCCCGCGGCGTGCCACGCTGCAGCGTCTGCCACACGCCCCTTCCGTGGCTCGTCGAGGCGAGCGCCGCCAGCTTCGATCAGGAGATCACCGCCTCGGTGCCGGTGCTCGTCGACCTGTGGGCGCCGTGGTGCGGTCCGTGCCGCATGGTGTCCCCGGTGGTCGAGCGGATGGGCCAGGAGTTCGCCGGCCGGCTCAAGGTCGTGAAGCTCAACGTCGACGAGGCCCCGGCGATCTCGGCCCGATACAGCGTCCAGGGCATCCCGCTGCTGCTCGTCATCCGTGGCGGCAAGGAGATCGACCGCGTCGTGGGCGCCGTGCCGGCGCCGCAGTTGCGTGAGGTCGTCGAGCGCCACGTCGCGGCGCGCGCCGACACCGGGAGCGCCGGCGCCGACCGCTGAGGGACCGCGCCGACCGCTGAGGGGCCGCACCGACCGCTGAGGGACCGCGCCGACCGCTCAGGGGGCAGCGCTAGACCGATGACGGCGCACCGCCGACGGGGGACCGAGGAGTCGAACCTCGCGTTGCGGTTTTGGAGACCACCGTGTTACCGATACACCAGTCCCCCTGGACTTGGCCGCCATCGTAGCGGCGAGCCGGGCTGAGGGGCGGCGCAGCCGGTCGGAGGGACAGTCGCCGGACTGGGGCGGACGAGGCGCCCGGCGAAGGCAGCGACCGCGTACGATCTCGGCGCTGATGAAGTCCCACACCGTGTACCGAACGTTCCGCACCGAGCGGCGCCGCGAGTTCGTGCGGATCACCGAGGACGTGGAGGCGGCGGTGCGCGACGCGGGGATCAGCGAAGGCCTCGTGCTCGTGTCGGCGATGCACATCACCGCGGGCGTCTGGATCAACGACGACGAGCCCGGCATCCAGGCCGACGCGCTGGAATGGCTGGACAAGCTCGCGCCTCCCAGCTGGCAGCCGCCGGCCAACGAGGTGGCCCGCGAGCTGCTGCCCGACCCTGGCGACTACCGTCATCACCGTGGGGGAGAGGACAACGGCGACGCCCACCTCAAGAACCTGCTCGTCCACCATCAGGTGATCGTGCCGGTCACTGACGGGCGGCTCGATCTCGGGCCATGGCAGGCGATCTTCTACTGCGAGTTCGACGGCGGCCGATCCAAGCGCCTCGTGATCAAGGCGCTGGGGGAGTAGAGGTGGGCGAGCCGGAGCCTGGCGACGCGCCGCTCGGCGCCGCGCCGTCGCGCGTCTTCGCCGACGGCGCGCTGGCGGGCCGGGTCGCACTCGTCACCGGCGGCGGGACGAACCTCGGCAAGGCCGCGGCGGCGGAGCTCGCCCGCTGTGGCGCCTCGGTGCTGATCGCCGGCCGGCGCGAGGAGGTGCTGGCCGAGACCGCCGCGGCGATCGGTGAGCGCTGCTCGTGGGTCTCCGGCGACATCCGGGAGCGCGGCGATGCAGAGCGGATTGTGCAGACCGCGCTCGACCGCCAAGGCCGCCTGGATTTGGTGCTCAACAACGCCGGCGGCCAGTACTTCGTGCCCGCCGAGGGGATCACGATCAAGGGGTGGCGGGCGGTCCAGCGACTGAACGTGGCCGGCACTCTCGCGATGTGCCATGCCGCCTTCGAGCTCGCGATGCGCCCGGTCGGCGCCGGGACGATTGTCAACGTCACCGTCTCGCCCCACCACGGGATGCCGGCCATGGCGCACACGGGCGCCGCGCGGGCGGCGGTCGAGGCGCTCACCCGCGAGCTGGCCGCGGAGTGGGCCGCCGACGGCGTCACGGTCACGGCCGTGGCGATCGGCCGCTTCGCGACCGAGTCGCTGCGCAAGTACCCGGCCGAGCTGTGGAAGACCGCCGCGGCCACCGTGCCCCTCCAGCGCCTCGGCGACGTCGCGGAGTACGGCTGGCTGGTGGCCATGCTCGCGTCACCGGCGGGACGCTCCCTCTCGGGCTCGGTGGTCACGATCGACGGCGCGCTGGACAACTGGAGCGGTCCGTGGCCCCCGCGCGACCTCGCCGGCGAGGGCGAGGTCCCGACCGAGGAGCGTCGCCCCGCCGGGCGCTGACCCTCCCGGGCGCACGCGGGTACCATCCTGCCCCTAGCGCTCGCGGGCGAAGTGTTGTGGTTGCACAGGAGCCTTCCAAGCTCCGAGGGCGGGTTCGATTCCCGTCGCCCGCTTCCAGGGACCCCCCAGGGTCACTGATCGCTTGGCCCGAGCCGGTTATCATCGGCCGACCACGGGGAGTGGCGCAGTCTGGTAGCGCACCCGGCTGGGGGCCGGGCGGTCGCAGGTTCAAATCCTGTCTCCCCGATTACTGCCCCATTGCGGCCAGGAGCGGCCAGGAGCGGCCAAGGCGTCGGTGGTTGCAGGGGATCCGCAGGACAAACCCCGTACCCGCGCGGGGGCGGCGTCTGTCTCGGGGTGCATCTGAGTCACGCGGTGAGTCACATCTGGCTCGTGACTCGACGCTCACGACATCCCGTAGCGTCGGAGACGTGACGCGGCTATCTCGCGTTGCCAGGCC
>CAWDCP010000005.1:0-65809 GCA_963800815.1 uncultured Solirubrobacteraceae bacterium | reverse complement strand
CTGAGCGCGAGGAAACCTCAACAGCGAACGTGTCCGCCGTTCGCGGACCGATGTAACGACCGCGGCCGTGACACAGGTCGGCCGTCAGCCTTGTCCGCTCAGGTCTTGGTGAAATGAGACGCCAGTCGTCGAGAAACGGCGCAAGCAGGTCTCGCCGAGAGCCCGACACCTCGTTGGCATGCTGCTCGCAATGCCACGTGGCGAGCATGCGTCCCCTGTTTGCGCGGGCAGCCCGGATGCCGAGATCACTAGCTGTGATGTCGGTCGGCTGCGAGCAGCCGACGCAAGTGACAGTCGTCCGTCGGAGCTCGTCACGTCGTTTCTGAGACTTCCGCCACCGCCCAGAACGAGCAGCGTTTCGACGCCGGCGGCGTGGCTGCTCGCCCGGTGGAAGCAGGCACCATCTCGCGGTCGAGGTTCCAGCCGCTGGTCGCTGCTGTCGGACAAAGGCGGCCACCAGATCCGCGCCGCCGACGCGGCCCGAATTGGTGCAAGGCGATCACCTCGGCGCGGAGCTCCGCGACTCCCTAACTCCAGTCGCCCGGGTCTCAGAGGGGATCGATCAGCGAACGCTCCACGTCCCGCCGAGGACGTCCGGCTGCCCTCGACGCCGTCTCACATCCCAAGGCTCATCGCTCGCTGGCGTGGCCGGTCGCGCTGTCGCTGTTAGCCCAAACCAGCAGTCCCGCTCATACTGCAGGTCCGGCGACGAAGCAGGAGCACGCGCTCGTCGCGCTTGCCGCCAATCCTCTGACTCGGACGAGGGCATGGCCGACGGGTCGGTCGAAGTCCCAAACCGGTCGGCATGCATGGGGTCTTTTGATCGGCTTCGCTCGGCTATCGAGCTGCGCCGCGCCGACCGAGCGCTCGCCCGGTGCACGGCCCCGCCGGCGCGAGCCGCGAAACGGTTGCCGCGATGCACGGCATGACCAGCAAAGGGCCGCTTTGTGAGCTCGCGATGGACGAGCAGCGCGAGGTCCCGGAGCTCGTTGGGCGCTGCCAGCGGCTCAGCGCGGCCAGGCGGGGCTTGAGACGGTGCCGGGTATCGCCTTTTCCCAGAGCTCGCCGAGCGTTTCGATGTCGCGCTCGTCGAGGTGATCGAGCAGGAGCTCGCGCACGGTGGCGTGGTGGGTTACCTGCGCCTCCCGCAGGCGCTGGACACCGTGAGCGGTCAGCCCGACGAGCAGGCTGCGCGCGTCGGCGGGGTTCGTGGTCCGCTCGACGAGCTCCGCCGTGACGAGTTTGTCGACGGAGCGGGAGATGCCGCTCGGGCTGAGGTTGCGCCGCTCGCCGAGCTCGCCGATCGTCATTCGCGAGCCGGGCTCGCCGACCATCGTGACAAGCACTCCGTACGCCTCGATCCCGAGTCCGTGGGCGCGTAGCAGCCTTCGATCGAGCTCTCGCATCACGGTCGAGTGCACGCGCAGCAGCCCGCGCCACGTGGCGAACTCGGCTGGCGTGAACGGGTTCGGCTCAGGGGAACTGGCGAGCTGATCCGGAGCCTTGGGCCCGTTCCGACGAGATTTATTTGACATCCGCAAGCATCCGAGTTATTGTTTGCATCAAGCAAATATCCTATCAGCTGGTTGTAGGAGGCATCACATGAGCACGCTCACGACACCGCAGTACACGGTCCTCGCCCCCGGCGACGGCCTGCGGGTTGGATCGGGCCCGAGCCGGGACCTGATCTTCAAGGTCACCGGCGAGGAGACCGGCGGCGCCCTCGACTACGTGATCGTCGAAGTCGCGCCCTACGGCGGCCCACCGCTGCACGTCCACCACACGAAGGACGAGTTGATCCACGCCGCCAAGGGTCGCTTCAAGGTCCAGATCGGCGAGGAGACCTTCGTCATCGAAGAAGGCGGGTTCGCCTATCTCCCACGCGGCATCCAACACGCGTTCCTCAACCTCACCGACGAGCCCGCCGAGCTCAACATGGTCTTCACCCCGGGCGGCGCCCACAAGTTCTTCGAAGAGCTAGCGCCAGTCGCCCGCGCCGCCAACCCCGACCGGGCGGCAATCGCGGCGGTGTTCGAGAAGCACGACCTCACGCTGCTCGGACCGCCGCTCACAGCAGACTGAACGACACCTCAACGGCCGCGGCCGGGCAACGGCCGCGGCCGAGCTCCCGACGCGCGTGGGCACGGATCGCCACCGACAAGCCACCCGGCGAGCATCGCTCCGCAAAACGGGTTACCAGCACCATCAGTCCCAACCGGGCTCGCTTCTCCTGTGCCGCCGGACGAGTGGCACGCCGAGATGCTGCTTCCGCCCGAGGTAGGGCACCAGGACCGGTCAGCGGCGAAGTGGGCGCGGCGCGATCACCCGACCGCACGACTGTTGTTCGGTACCCAGACTGCTGCGTTGATCGAGCAGCGGCAGTCTCTGCGCGACCAGCTCGAGCACGATCACGGGCGGTCGCGATGCGCTACTGCTTGTGGCCCGCCGCAGCGACGACCTCAGCCACGAAGACGGCTGCCGCTTACCCAGGGGAAGCAGGCGACCGCGCCCTGCATACCGCGCTGAGCAGGGCCCGTGGAGTCGACGGGTCGCGTCTCAGAACTGCTGTAAATACGTGTCGGGTGCTGTCGTAGCGACGGCGTAGGTTCCCTCAAGTCCTGCAAGACGATGAAGGAGGCCTACGCCGTGAGACGCACCGTACCGCCATCAGCGGAGATACAAGCGAGCATCGACAAGCTGCTGGGGAAGGGGATGGTCGATGATCCGCAGAAGATGCTGTCCGAGCTCGCCCGGCTCGGGGCCCGGTTGATCATCCAGCGAGCGGTCGAGGAGGAGTTCGATACCTGGTTGGGTCGCGCTCGGTACGAGCGCCGGCCCGAACGCCAGCGCGGCTTGCGCAACTACGACTCGGGCATGCGCAACGGGTTCCGGCCCCGGCGTTTGCAGACGGCCGAGGGTGAGCTGCGGATCGAGATCCCGCAGGCCCGGGAGACAGCCGAGCCGTTCGTGTCGAAGCTGTTCCCGAAGTGGCATTGCAAGCGGCTGCTGCGGACCGACCCGCTCAAGGCGCTGATCATCGGCGGGTTCGTTCGCGGGCTCTCGATGCGCGACGTCGAGTCGTTGTGTGTGGAGGCCGGGCTCGGGAAGACGTCAAAGTCGACGGTGTCCAGGGTCTGTGCGGAGCTGCACGAACGGTTCGAGGCGTTCTGTCGCCGCTCGCTGTTTGACGTCAGCCTGGTCGTGCTGTTCCTGGACGCGATCTATCTGCCGGTCCGCCGCAGCGGCCCGAAAGAGGGTGTGATCTGCGCCTGGGGGATCACCGAGAACGGCCAGCGAGCACTGGTTTCCGTGCGGCTGGGGATGCGGGAGACCAAGGAGGACTGGCTGGAGCTCGGTCGTGACCTCATCGCTCGTGGGCTCCCGGCACCCAGGCTGGTCGTTGCCGATGGCGCGGCCGGGCTGCCCTCGGCGGTCGAGGAGATCTGGCCGCGCGCCGATCGCCAGCACTGCGCCGTTCACCGCTTGCGCAACCTGCTGGCCAAGCTCCCGAAGTCAGAGCAGGACCGGATCCGGTTCAACTACTGGGCAGCGCTCACCGACGCGACCTCGGTCAAGGACGGCAAGCTCCGCCTCCAGGTCCTCATCAGCGAACTCGAGCACGCCGGTTACGACTCGGCCGCGCGCTGCCTGGCCGACGACCTCGACGCGCTGGTCGTGCACCTGCGCTACCCGCTCAGACACCGCGAACGGTGGCGGTCAACGAACCTGCTCGAGCGCTCGCTCGGCGAGGTCCGCCGCCGCACCAAGGTAATGGGCCGCTTCCCCGGCGAGACTAGCTGCCTGTCACTCGTGTGGGCGGTGCTCGATCTGTTCTTCAGCCACGCCAGCAACGGCGCCACGTTCACCGACGTCGACCGCCAACACCTCTACCGCATCAAGTACCAGCAAGCCGACCCCGACACCCTCGACGAGGAAGTGACCGCCGCCTGAGCCCTCATCCGATCAAACAACCCAACCAGCAACCGTCGCATTGCACATCGGCGCGCTGTGAGCCCGTCTCCGCCCCTGCGACGAACACCCGCAACCGATATGACCCCCCAATCCAAGCGCCTACGCGCCAGACAATGAGGAGACCACTAGCACCCCCGCGACTCTAAACTCGGTCCGGGAACCTAAACCGCGAACGAATTTACAGCGGCAAAGAGACGCAACCGTCGACGACGAGATGCCCGCACGACAACGAAGGCAGGCCTCCGTCGGCCTTCGCAAGCCGGCCCGAGTGTGGCTCGTGCACGCCTGGAGCGGTCACGTCCGCGAGGCTGCTGCAATTGCCGGTCGAGCAGGCGCGCTGTCGTTCGTCTTTGCGTGCATGCCTGTGGGCGGAGGCGCAGTCGTGGCTGGGCGATTCGCTTAGCCGCGGGACCTCTGCTGTTGAGCCCCGGCTGTTTGTCGACTGTCGCACTGGAGCTCGGCGCCGGGGGAGCACGTCGGGGGTGGATAGGGATCCTCGCTGCTGCGTGCAGCCGATCGGGAAGCAAGCCTGGCGGGAGTGTTTGGGTTCGACGGTCCCGGTCGGTGGAGCGGGCAGCGTCGTGGTTGGTCCGCGTTGATCGAGCGGGCGGGATGGGCTGCCGCGCCGCCGAGCGTTTGCCGGGGCTGTCGTAGGCACTCAGGGCGATCAGTCTGATCATGTTTGCCCTGGTAGGGTGAGGCGCGCTGTCAGCGGACCCACCGGTTGGTGCGTCGCCGCGCGGGGCAGTTCCTCGAGGGAACGGGGTCGAATGAAGCGGGCAGTTGTTGTGATGGCGATGATCGCGTCGGTTTCGTGCGGGTCGGCTGAGGGGAGGCCGTTTCGCGCGTGGGTGTGTCGCGCGACGATCCCGCTCAGGCTCGTGCGGGGCGCGAACGGTGCGTTCTTGGTTGCGCGGGTCGCTGTCGGCGGCGGGAAGCTGGTTCCGGTGATCGTGGACACCGGTTCCAATCAGCTCATGATCACGCGGCAGGCGGTTGGGCGGGGGGCGAAGATCTCGCCGAAGGTTCGCGTCTTGGGTGGGTATGGTGTTGCCACCAACCCGGTCACCGGGAGCACAGCCAGCGCAACGTTCACGGTCAACGGTGTGCCGAGTGCGACGACGGCGAAGCCGATCTTGTTCGGGGCGGTCACGTCGTTTGGCAGCGTCCAGGTGCTGCTGAGCGCAACGGGAACGCAGGGGATCATGGGCATCGGCCAACTCCCGTCCAGCCCCGGGTCGTTCTTCTCGCCATTGCTTTCGCTGCCTTCCCCGCTGTGGGAGGGGTACACGATTGCGCTGCAGGGCCCGGGTGGGCCGAAGCTGATCCTCGGCACACCGACGCGGGCGGCGTCGAGCGTCTCGGTCGCACTGCTTGGTCCGCGGGTCCGGGTGGGTCCGTTCGGCGGGCCGCACACGCCGAAGAGGTTTCCGAGCGGCACGCCCGCCTACCAGGGCCTGTTCGAGCTCTGCTGGACCGTCGCCGGGCAGAAGGCATGCGGGCCGACCGTGGCCGACACCGGCAACACGTTCGGGTTCGTCGGCGCCGGCCTGCTCCCGAACGTCCCGCATACGGGCATGTTCGTGACGCCTGGCCTCCAGATCTCGATCTCGACGCCTCCGCCGAGCAGCCGAGTCGTGCGCGCCTATCTCACGGATGCGCACGTGGCCGACCAGCTCCCGCTCTACCTGACAACGGCGCCGTTCACCCGGATGTTCTCGACCGGTATCGGGCTGTACTACGCGGACACGGTCGGCTACGACCTGGTGAGGGGACAGGCGGTCATCACGCCCGTTCCCGACGGCTGATTCCAACTCTCCACGTTGCGGCAGCAACGCTCGCAGCCAGCGTGCCCGACGCCTACGTTCACGGCGCGTCGCTCCGCGTTGAGCCGCCACCGTCTACTGCCGCGACGTCGCGGTCTGGCGCTAGCGGGTCCGCTCGCTCGAGGGAGCGGGTGTTAGGAAGTCTCGCTCGACTTCTTCTTCGTCGGCTGATGCACTCGTCTGATTCGATCGGCTGCGGACAGCGGCAGCCGTTGGCGGTGTCTGGTACGGTCGCTTCGATCGGTGGCCGGGAGGGCCCTCTTCCTGAACCGGGGTGATGTGTTCTTGTCCCAGCGGCGAGTCACGTTGGCTGGCTTGGTCGTGGCGGTCGTGGCGGTGTCGGTGGTGCTGTTCGTGCTCTCCGCGGGTTCGGCGCCCGCTGCCGCCGGTGTTGGGGTCGGGTGCACTCACCGTCCGACCGGGCCACTCAGCCCGGGATCGTTGCGCCGCCGCTACGGCATCCAGTCGCTGCTCGACGATCACGACAACGGCCACGGCCAGACCGCCGTGCTGCTCGAGTTCAACCAGTCCGTCGACATCGCTGCCCTCGAGGACTGGGAGACCTGCCTGCACGTCAAAGGACCACCCGTCACCCAGGAGGCGATGCCGGGCGAGAAGATCCCGCCGCCACCCTCGCCGTGCGGCGGCAAGCGGCAGCCGGCCTGTTTCGGGGAGGCTCAGGGCGATGCCTACTCGATGGTGACCGGCGCGCCCGGGCTCGACCGCCTGTATGTGATCGTGAGCGCGAAAGACGAGCGCGTCGAGTTGGCCCGCATCGTTGACGATGTGCGTGTGGGCACGCTTACAGGAGGACGGCGCCCTGACGTGGTGTCGCTCAGCTTCGGGAAATGCCAGTCGGCGTGGACGCCGGGTGAGGTGCACACCACGGAGGCGTCGCTGCGGAGGGTGGCCGAGGCCGGCACTTGGTTCTTCAAGGCAGCGGGCGACGCCGGTCCGTCGGACTGCTCGCCCCACCCCAAATGTGACCCGAAGTTGAAGGGCATCGTCATGGAGTATCCGGCGGCGTCGCCGTGGGTAACCGCCGTCGGGGGCACGTCCGTGCCGCACGCAACCAACGCGAAACCGACGGGCAAACCGGTGGTGTGGAACGACCGCATGTTGCATCCGAAGGTGCGCGAGAACTGTTCGGCGGGGGCCGGCGGGCTCTCCATCTTTCCCACGCCCGGCTACCAGCTGGCCGTGCCCGGTGGCCACGTGCCCGGGATGCGCGGTCTGCCCGACGTCGCGGCCCTGGCCGGCCTACCGGGATACTTGAACCTCACCTCCAGCGGCAGGTGGTTCGGCAATGGTGGCACCAGCCTCGCGTCCCCGCTCTACGCGGGGGCGTTCGCCTCGATCCGCACCAAGCTCCACGCCATGGGCATCGCGCCCCCGGCCGTGCTCAACGATGCGCTCTACGCCATCGCCGCCAACCCCGCCCGCTACCGCCGAGCGTTCGTCGACGTACGCAAGGGCAACAACGACATCTACGGCGTGCACTGCTGCACGGCAACAAAGGGTTTCGACCTGGCCAGCGGTCTCGGCGAGCTGCGGATCGACCAGCTAGCAGACGCGCTCGCCGCCTATGTCGCCGCCCACCTGAAAGCGGAGCGGGGCGAGCCCGGCCCTTGACCGAGGTGACCTGCGAGATCGCCACAGCATCAGCTCGACGGCGCCCGCCGCGCGGCCGCTCCTGCCGCTCAAGCAGCAGTCGTGGCCATCGCACACAGTTGGCATCCGGCGCCGCTGTCGGACACTGGGAGTCACGACGACTGCGCTGGATCCGCGTACGCGCGCCGACACGAATGCGGGTCTCGGCACCGTAGACGACGTCCGCTCGCATCTCGCCAAACGGAGGGCGCGGCTCCTGCTTCCCCTGACCAGGCAGTAGCCATCGTCGTACCTGGTCGCGTGGCTGCTTTGGATCGAATACCGGCACTCTCGGCGACTACTTCTCGCCGAACGGCAAGGTCACGAGGCCGGTCCACATTCCGTTTACGGCGAGTTTGGCGAGCGTCGCCTCCGTTTGATACGCCAAACACCATATGCTGGATGTCCGCGGCCCGGAGGCTCTACCGACAAGGGTCGTCAACGGTGATGGGCGCGAGCACACCGCTCCGTCAGTACGCGGGGTCTAGGCATGGACGGTGAGCACAGAATGGAGTCGGCCGAAGCGGGCGAGTCTCTCGATCAAGGAGCCGCTCGGGTCCACTCAGGCCGGGAGCGCGTCGGTTGCCCACCTACATTCGGTTAGGACGTGGTCTCCGCTAACCGCCATGGTTGACGTATTTGATGCACTGGCCTTGGTTGGGGAAGCCGTAGCGGTGGTGGCGGCCGTCCATGCAGTCCCGCGCCGTCACCGCCTGTGAGCGACCATCGCCGGGTTCTCCGCGAAGCTAACCCGCGAAGCTGACAGACGGAAGCGTCCGCTCCAGGATCAGCACGGCGCACCCGGTGAGGATCGCCACGTGTGCTTCGGCGAGCTCTTTTGGGAGCGACCGGATCGTGATCGCCGTCGACGGCGAGCCATACGCGTGCATCTCCACGATCAGCTCTCGGGTATCGGTGGTCTGCAGCTTCCAGCCTCCGGTGAGCGACCGCCGCAGATCCACTTGCGTGCCATTGATCAGGGAAATCGTGCCTCCCGGAAGCCAACCGTGACCTGAATACCAGCCCACCTGCCGCCCGTCCGCGGACTCGATCACCAACTCCCAGCCACGTTGAAGGCGCTTCCGCAGACGCCAAACGCCTTCCGCGCACGCGATGTGCGCGAGTTCCTCGACACCGTAGAGGCTGAGCAGCGCAACCCGCCGCCCGTCGGGTGCGACGAGCTCATAGCGGTCAGAACGCTTCCGGGCGGTCGCGCGAAGCTGCAACTCTTGCCCGACGACCGTCTCCATTCTGAGCGGAAAGTCCGTCCGTTGCTGTTCCCCACGCGTCCCCGCGGCCTGATCGCGAACGGCAGAGACTCGCGGCGAACCGGCCACCCTCACGCCGGGCAGGCTTTCGTCGCACGGCGTTTCTCGGACCTCATCCGTCCACCTCGTACCGTCCCACCACCTCTGCTGCTCCTTCGCTGAACCGAACGGATCCGCGTACCACGCGCCACGACGAACCGACGTGGGCTGCTCATGTCTCTTCACGTGGCTTGCCGCTGCTCGTTCGACGCCGGAAGAGTCGCACTCCGATCGATCCCAAAGTCGGGCCGCCGTTGACGGTTCCGTTGCCGTGGCAGTAAATGCAATCGCACCCGCGCCGGTCTCGACCGGTGCCCGAGCAATACCGGCACTCGATTCGCTCGTTATACATGGCCCTCTTCCGTCCCGCGCCCAAGGCGGGGAAAGCTCCGGGGGCAGCTTCTCGACCGTAGTGTCTCTCCGGAGGTGAGCGTCGGCATTGCGGCGGCGACCACAGCGCGGCCGCTCTCGACCGCGCGACCAGAGTGACCGTGACTAGCGGCTCCGCAGAGTACAAGCAGACCCTTGAAGAGAGTGCTGCGGGTGTCGTCGGACAATATGGAGCCTTACATCGTGAGCCAGATCGGCCCGGGTGTGGCCCGAGTCAGCGCCGAGCTGGAGCCAGCCGAGCCCTCGGACCGAGGGGTCGGTGCCTGTGCACCACGCCGCTGTCCGCCGGGTCGGGGACGACGTAGCGGTTGCCGCCAGTCCAGCCGACCGCTGGCTCGGAGTCTAATCACGCCGACCGGCGGTTTCCAGATGTCCGCGAGCTCGACAACGACGACCACAATCCCGCGATCGAGATCCGGAACGCGATGTCACGTCTACGACGCCTGCGCGAGGAGCGATACCGTGGGGGTTCCGAGTCGGATCCGTGGGTGTGGCTGGGTATATGGAGGTTCGGGCATCTCTACGCATCTGCGAGCATGCGACTGATGCGGTGGTTCCGGAGACGCAGGGAAGACGCGCCGCTGTCAGGCGTCCCGGGAGTCTCAGGGCATCGGCCAATCTCGACAATCTGCTCGGTCGCGACCGAGACGACTTGCGGCTGACGAAAGCTCGGTTTACGCCAAACACCGTTTGCTGTACAATATGGCACTGTGACTACGCTGTTCGCTGAATCGGATGCTCGGGTTCATGCGATCGGCGAGAGCAAGCGAGTGCCGGCGTATGTGCGTGTGAGCACCGAGGAGCAAAGAGGAAGCGGAGCCGGACTAGCTGCACAACGTGCAGCGATCCTGGCCGACTGCAAGCATCGTGGCTGGCATCTCGTGGATGTGATCGAGGATGCTGGCTATTCCGCGAAGGACTTGAAGCGGCCCGGCGTGCAGATCGCGCTTGAGGCGCTCAACTCTGGAAAGGCCGACGCGCTGGTCGTGGCGAAGCTGGATCGGTTGAGTCGGTCGATGCTCGACTTCACGGCACTGATGGCGACGGCGCAGAAGCAGGGCTGGGCGTTGGTGGCGCTCGATTGCGCCGTTGATACGACGACTCCTGCTGGTGAGGCGATGGCGAACGTGCTGGCGACCTTCGCGCAGTTCGAGCGGCGGTTGATCAGCCAGCGCACGAAGGACGCGCTTGCTGCCAAGCGAGCGCAAGGTGTTCGGCTGGGTCGTCCCAGGACGCTTCCCGAGGCTGTGGTCAGACGGATCGTGCGCGAACGCGAGCAGGGCCGGAAGCTCGTGTCGATCGCCGACAAGTTGACCGAGGACGGCATCGCCACTGCTCAGGGCGGAGCGAAGTGGTACCCCTCGACGGTCGCGGCGGTGCTCAAGTCGGTTGAGCGCGAGCAGGAGCGCCGTTCGTGAGCGACGACGACCAGAACGCGACTGTCTCCGCTGTCATCCCGGAGAGGCGCTTGCTCGCGCTATGAGTCCTGTCGCCGAGGTACGCGTCGCATGACGCCGAAGCGACCAATGAGCGAGGTGTTCGTGGCCGATGTGTTCGATGATGGACTTGTCGTGATGCCGCTCAGAGAGGCTCATCGCTTGGCGGAGCTGAACGATGCGCTCGAACTCTCTTCCACGTGGGGTGAGTTCCTCGCGAGGGTTTCCGACGACCGCGAGACTATGTCCTATCTCGGAGCGCAGTACGACGACGGCCTCCCGGCCGCACAAGAACCATTTGACGCCGACGAGCTGCCCGGATTCGCCGATGGAGACTGGCCAGCATGGCCCAAGCAGGAAATGCTGGAGTGGCTCCCGCGCTCGGTCCGAGAGCTTGGGACGGTCAAGGACACGCTGCTGACCGGATTTTTCCTGCACCTCGATTATGATCGCCAAGATCAGGCGATCGAGGCGCTCGCAGCCGTGGGCATCGAGTGTCGCGAGGATACCGAGGATCTTGTCGTTCGCGCCTGCGGCGCATGGATGTACAGCTAGCTGCTGGCGCTGTCGACCGTTGCTGCCGACTATCACCGATGCGTGTCAGTCAATGCGATCAGGCGTCCCAGCGACGCTGACTTGTCCGACCCCGGATCGCCCGCAACCACATACAAGCCGCCCCGGCCGTCGCGCAGCCAAGTCGCGAGCTCGCGCAGGGCACGGGTACGGCACATGCGCAATCGCCCACAACTCCTTGCGTTCCGATTCACACAACGGCCCGAAATGGGAGTAGAGTCAGTGTGTGCTGGCCCTGCGGCCAGGATTCTCGACCCAAGCCGGAAATGCCACCAACGGCGCAAACCCGCGCCACGAGGCGAGAGGCGGGGGTTACTGGTTTTGACTGCGGGGCCGGTGCCGTACCCGCAAGGGCGTGTGTCATTGCCCGATGGCTGCGTCCTGATCTGCTTGGCCGCGCTAAGGTTCTCGCCCTCATCCTTGGCGCGGACCCGACAGAGGACGAAAGGCTCGAAGCCATGACGCGCAAGACCCGCGACCTTCCAGTGCGCAAGCGAGGCGAACTCAGTCCCGATCGCACCACTCACTGGGTCTCGTCGGCGATTGATGCCCGACGACGCCTGAACGCCCGCGAAGCGGACGGGACACCAACCGGCAGAGCAGTCCCCGGTCGGTCCGAGCGATCCCCGCTACGCGCACCAGCCGCGATCGGATGACTCTGAAGCCAGGTAGCGACCTTGTTCGTATGAGCACTGCGGGCTGAACGAGAGCCTGCCGGATGTCGGTAGCGGAACTTGAGGAGTTTGAGGAGGTCAAGGGTCTGATCGCTCGCGGGCGGCAGGTGGGTGTGCTCACGTACGCCGAGGTCGCGGCCGCTATCGCCGAGCTCAGCCTCGAGGACACCGATGTCGAGGAGTTGCACGGCCTCCTTGAGCGGTGTGAGATCGAGCTGGTCGAGGAGATCGATCCAGCCACCGCGACGAGCCTGAGGATCGAGCGCGCGCCCGAGCAGCGCACCCGCCCCGGGGTTGCGGTGGACCTCAAGCCGGAGGGGACCACCGACGGGCTGCACTTGTTTCTCAGGGAGATCGGCAGGGTGCGGTTGTTGACGGCTCCGGAGGAGGTTGGGCTGGCCAAGCGGATCGAGCATGGTGATCTGGACGCGAAGCGGAAGATGGTCGAGTCGAACCTGCGGCTTGTTGTCTCGATCGCGAAGAACTACCGTAACCAGGGGCTGCCGTTCCTGGACCTGATCCAGGAGGGCACGATCGGCTTGGTCCGCGCGGTGGAGAAGTTCGACTATCGCAAGGGCTTCAAGTTCTCGACCTACGCGACGTGGTGGATCCGCCAGGCGATCGCGCGTGCCCTGGCTGACAAGGCGCGCACGATCCGAATCCCCGTCCATATCTTCGAGAGGCTCAACACGATCCGCCGCGCTGAGCGCAGCCTGGTCACGGCGCTCGGCCGCGAGCCGACGGTCGAGGAGATCGCCGAGGTAACCGGCATCGACCCCGACGCGGTCGACGCGATCAAACGTTCCGCGCAGGCTCCGATCTCGCTCGAGAAGCCGGTCGGTGACGAGGAGCAGTCCGAGTTCGGCCATCTCATCGCCGACGAACACGCCGAGTCACCGTACGAGCGGGCGGTGGAGATCCTCGCCAACGAAGCCCTGTCAGTCGCGCTCGAGAATCTCAGCTACCGCGAGCGGCGCGTGCTCGAGATGCGCTACGGCCTCGGCGGCGAGCACCCGTGCACGCTGGACGAGGTTGGGCGCACGTTCAACGTCACCCGCGAGCGCATCCGCCAAATCGAAAGCCAGTCGCTCAAGAAGCTCCAGAACGTCCCCGAAGCCCGGAAGCTGCGCGACGATCTCCAGATCCCTTCACGCTATCCGCCGCACTGGCTCGGGCACTAGGTCAGGTCGGTCACCGCAGCCTGGTAGACGCCGATCGTGGATTGCAGTCCGTCGCCGAGCGAGGCGTCGACGACGCCAACGTTCTGCACGACGAGCGTGGCCCGCGTAGTGATCCGCTCGAATTCGTCCTCCGAGCGTAGGGCGGCGATCTGCGCCTCGCTTCCGCGGATCAGGATGAAGCCCGACAGCTCACCACCATGGGGGTAGAGCAACACGGTCTCGTGGCTCTCGATGCGGCCCTCTTCCTCGGCCTTGCCGTAGTAGGCCAAGGCTTCGCCGAGCACCTCCAGCCCCTTCGCCTCGCGCCCTGTGACCGGCTCGCCCCATCCGATAAACAGCCCCGCGTCCGCCATCACACCACCTCCTGTTGGTTCACAACGGAGCATGAGGTGGCACCGACAACTATCTCGGCCCGCTCATGTCCGTCCTCGCCGATCGACTCTAGTCAGACTCCAAGGCGGGGTCAACGGCCTGGCTCACCCGCAACGTCGTCGCTCGATCGAAGAACAGCGCCAATGACAAGACGCCGCCACTGCGTTCGAATCGGCGACCGCGCGCATCCGCGAACTCGAGTTTCCAGACGCGTCGGGCGAGGTGGCGTTCAAGGCAGTGGGTGCTTCTTGCGTGATTGCCCATTGTTTGCTTGCGGTCTGCTGCGCACGGAGCGAGGCGCGATATGCCGCCGGCTGCCTGAGGCGTCGCCCAGTACATCACGTCCGCTGTCATGACTCTGCTGACTTTCGCCGGTCACCGAGAGCACGCTGTGCCGCATGCCAGAGCCGGAGATCGACTATGCGACCGGGCCGATGACGCATCTACACGTCACGCTTGAGGATCCGTTCGATGGCCGTGCGGTGCCAATCACGGGCCGGATCCTCGGCGTCGATCAAGGTTCTGATCTCCCTGATGCTCTTGCCGTCACGAGCGAGCATGTAGATCCTCCGGACGATCTCGGCCTCACCGGGGTCGATCGTGAGTTCGTGCCCTTGAGCGCGATAGCCGTACGAAGGTCGGCCACCCACGTAGCTGCCTGGCTTGGTTGCAGCCCTTGACAGCGCGACCTGCTGCCAGTCGGCGCACCACATCACGTTTGGCTTGCTCGGCCGCAGCATGTAGCACGGTACGCGTGAAGCGGTCGGCATCGCTCTCGCCCACTGCTGCTGTCGGCGTAGAGGATCCTGATCCCTGCATCTGCGAAGGCACGCTCGATCAGGAGAGCGACGAGCGTGTCACGAGCAAGCCGATCATGCCGGGCAACGACGAGTGCTCCCGCCCCCTTGGTCATGGCGGTGATGAGCGCCTGGGAGAGGCCGGGCCTGTCTTCCAGATGCACGGTGCCGGACACACCCGGATCCGAGAACGAGCCGACGACCTCAAGGTGCTCTCGTTTCACGAAGGTCGCGACAGCATCCGCTTGCGCACCGAGACCATAGCCAGAGTCTGCTTGATCGACCGTCGAGACTCTGGAATAGAGAACGCAGCGTCGAGGATCGGGCGTTGGGAGAGGGTTCACGCTGTGTCACCAGATCTCCACAGTGTCGTTCTCCGGCGAGCACTTCACGGTCGGGCAAGTCCTGTGCGACAACGTGACGGGCGACCATGGACGGGGCATGATCGCTCTGTACGAATGTTGCACAATCACCGCACCGACGCCACTGGGCGTGTTTGAAGGTGTTGGCGGCAAGTGGAAGCTCGTGTACAGCCTTGTCGGCCGTCTGGTCTACAACATCAAGATACAAGGCCGCGATCTGATCGAGGAGACCCCGGTGTACAGCCGCAGCAACCCACTGTGCTTGCCCGTCGCATTACCGGCTGTACCGGCTGCACTGGAATGGTCGACGTTTCGTCACGATCACGGGCCGCCTGATCCATGGGTGAGGGCCGTCTCACTGACCATGCAACTACCCGGTGCTGGTGTACCGACCACAGCCTTTGGCGGCCAGGCAACTAACATACTCAAGATATGCCCTGTGACCTCATGTGCGGCCACCTAAGCTCAGGCGTTGCAGCCGGGACCGGTACTGCTTCCTGGGGTGCAGAGCGTCTGGCGAGCGATCCGCCAGCCAGAGGTGGCGATATCGAACAGGTAAGGGGGTAGGAGCACGGCGAGGCGGTCGTCGTAGGTGTAGTTCTTCAGATAACCGGTGACGCCGACGCCGTTGGAGCTTGTCCCCACCGGGCCGCGGAAGTACTGGGCGATCGTCCCGTTCACCGTGAGGTTCCCGAGCTGGTTTCCGCAGTTGTAGTTGTCGACGATGACCGAGTGCTGGACGGCGAGCAGGGCGGCGTCGATCTTCATATTCGGGAAGGTCTGGCTGGAGATGTCGCCGGTGCAGTTGCCCTGGCTGTCGTAGTTTTCGCCGTGCATCACCCGGATGAACTCGTTGGCCACCAGTCCGAGCGTCGCGCTGCCGCTGGGTTTCCCGGACGTTTCTGTCGTCGTGATGTTGCCGTTGATGATGATGTTGTTGGCGGCGGCGATGGTGAGCGGGGTGGTGAAGTTGCCCGACACGTAGACATCTCCGACGCAACCGCTGGTCGAGTAGCTCACGCTGAACGGCGAGTAGCTATACGGCGTGCATGCTGAACCGTTGCTCACGTAGATGATGGGATACTGGGCGATGTTGACGGAGACCGGCGCGGAGCACGTGGACGGGCAGTTGGTCACCGTGGCGGTCGTGCCGTTGAGCGCGATCGTCGTGGTCCCGGTGTAGGCCTTGCCGTAGTTGTTGGCGTCGGTGAGAAGCTGGGAGTTGCTCGTCGGCGGCGAGATCGTGGGCGCGCTCGGCTCGGGTGTCCCGTTGATGGTGGCGCTGCCGCAGTTGTTGAGGGTGATGTTGTTCCCGTTGTTCCAGCCGCAGATCGTGCTCGGGGCAGTGCCGGGAGCGGCGCTGGCGATCTGGTCGTTGGCCGTGCGCCCGAACGTCGGGGTCCCGTAGACCAGATACTGATCCTGGGTGTACATCGGCCCGTTGATGACGTCGCCGGTGATCCAGTTGATGTTGCACTGCGACGGTCGGTTCCCCGTCCGCAGGAACACCGCGCAGCCGCTGTAGTTCGAGGAGATGCCGGGATCGCTGGCCTCGTAGACGGTGTACCAGAGGAAGTCGAAGGGGCTGTTCTTGCGGAAGCTGGCCACGATCGTCCGCTGCACCTGCGGGTTGCCGGAGTACCCGGTGAACTCGATCCGCAGTGTGCCGGTGGAGCGATCGATCAGCGAGGTGATCGCGTCCGAGGTGCAGCTCACCGACCCGTTGGCGAGCACGGGCTGCCACGAATACTGCTCGCCGGTGGTCGACCCGGGCACCGCCGTGATGCTCTGGGAGTCGTTGGCACAGGTCGACCAGTAGTTGGGGTTCTGGTTGAGCTGGTAGAGGTACGCGTTGGCAGCCGCCTCCGCGGCGGCATAGGCACGCTTGCCGTCGAGGTCATGCTGGCTGACGTGGACGTCTCCCTGCACGGCGGTATAGCCCGCCACGGCCAGGAGCAGGCAGACACTGAGAATGCCGATGGCGAGAAGCATCGTGAAGCCCTCCTCGCCGGCCGCGCGGCGGCGGGCCCGGCGTGCGGCGGAGCGGGGGTGAGCACTCATCGACATGGCTGGAAACTGGCTCCGGTCTCGACGTGATTGGCGACCGGCGTGAGGCGGAGGATCACCGAGTCCGTCACCGACACGTTGGCGTCGGATAGACTGGTGTTCTCCTGGCTGCCACCGGTCGGCCCGACGGAGAGGTTGATCAGCACCTCGGCGGCCAGCGCCGCGTTGGCCGCCGACAGCGGGGTGGCGAGCGGGCTCGCGGCGGGGAAGGTGTTCGTCCCCGGCACGGAACTCGTGCCGTCGAGCAGCATCATGTACGGGTTGCCGGCCCCGTCGGTGTAGTAGCCGCCGGAGCCGTTCGGCGCTTCCTGGTAGGCGAAGTACTGGAACGGGGGCGTCGTTCCGATCTGCGCGACGTTGTTGAGCAGCTGGTATGAGCTCTGCAGCGTTCCCTGAGTCCAGTTCGGCGCGATCCCTGACACGTTGTAGGAGTTGTCGGTGAGCGTGCCGCTCGAGAAGACGACGCTGTGCCACACGGGCGTCGGACTGGCGGCGTCGCCGTAATAGCTGAGGAAGTTCAGCGTCGTGCCCGTGCTGCCGGCCTCGATCGGGGCGACGTTGGCGGCGACACAGGCGGAGTGCAGCTCGTTCTCCAGGGCCTCGAGCTTGGTCCGCGCCCGCTGCGTGGCGTCGACGCGGGTGAAGGTACGCGTCGTCGAGCGCAGGGTCACGTCGAGGATCGTGAACAGGGCACCCGCGATCACCGTGGCGGTGACGATGACCACGAGTAACTCGATGAGCGTGAATCCGTCCTGGCGGTGAAGCTGAGGCCCGTTGGCGATGCCTCGGTCGCTCAGCATTGGCCCGAGGAGGAGGTCGTGACAATCGGGACGGCCGCCGGGTTAGAGGCGCTGAAGTTGGTGTTCTGGACGTTGGTGACCGTGTTCTTGCGGTAGTTGTTGCCGCTGTACTTGTAGTCGGCGCAGACGGCGTAGGTCCCCGTCAGGCCGGAGGCGCTGGCTGTCGCACCGGTCGTCGCGGTGGTGGCGAAGGGCTGGCCGGGGTTCGCGAGCGACCCGTTGGCGTCGCTGGCGGCATCGGAGGCGACCGGCACTGACCAGGTATCGGTGCACGAGTTGCCGCTCGCGCTGGTGAAGGTCAACTTCACATCGGTCGGCGCGACGCGGGTTCCGTTATACGTCACCGTGACGTTGAGGGCCGGCTCCTGAACCGCCAGACCGGTTTGGGTCGAGCCGGGGTTGACCGACACCTTGTTGACGCCCGTCGGCGGCTGATTCTGCTGGCACTTACCGGCCCAGACCTGGTAGTTGGACGCGTAGCTGGTGGAGGTGAACCAGAAGGGAAAGAGGGGAATGGTGCCCGCGGCGGGAATCAGCGTCCCGGGCGAGGCCAGGGTCGAGCTCGCGTAGCCGGACATGCTGGCCGACGACCCGTTGCCAAACCAGGAGAGGCCGTCGCTCTGCTGCCCGGTGCAGGTCCCGGTGCTCGGAGGGCAGCTGACCGTGCTGCCGGTCGCCTGGGTGGTGAAGTTGGCCGAGATGTTCCCGGCGAGTCCGAGCTGGATCGGATGGACGCTGGTGAGCGAGACCCCGGTCCCGGTGATCGTGGCCGACAGCCCCGGCGGTGAGGAGTTCCCGTTGGAGTCGACGTAGCCGGTCTCCGCCGCGGTGACCGCATAGTTGCCCGGGGTCATGTCGGAGAGCACGGTGCAGCCGGTCGCGCCGGTGATGCCGGAGTCGTAGTCGGGTCCGCTCGCGGTCACGCCGACGCCGGAGAGAGGCGCGCCGGTCTGGTCGATCGCCTGCACCAGCAGGGTCCCTCCCGCGGGAGGGGTTGCCAAGCTCTCGGCAACCACTGGCGTGCGCGCGTTCGACGCCCAGTTGACCGAGGAGACGATCTGGTAGTAGGCCGCGGTTCCCGACGTGCAACTCGAGGCACCTGTCGAGGACACGAAGGCCGCGGTCGAAGTGACCGTGAATGGCGTTCCGCCAAGGGTCACCGTCCGGCTCTGGTTCAGGCCGTTGAGCTGCTCGGCGGAAAAGCCACGAAGGCGCTCCTGATCCTGCTGGGCGATCTGCGCCGCCTGCGATCGGCGCCGCTGGTCGCCGCTGTGAAAAGCGATCGAGATGAGCCCAACGGCCATCGCCGCGGAGACGGCGGCCACCATCATTGTCGTGGCCAGGACCTCGATCAGCGTGAAGCCGCGCTGATCCGCAGCATGCTCACGCAGCCTCCGCCGTATGGATTGGGTATGCATCATCGCCGACACGGCCAGAGTCTCTCCTCGGACAGATCGGCATCGGGCGGCGATCCTTGAGTGTGAGCGGCGAACCCGGCGGATGATCGGGCGACGGCGCCCGGGTGCGGTGGACCTCGACGGGCTCCGCCGCCTAAGCCGGCCTAAGCCGGGGGCGTCGACGCCGGTCCGGGCGCGGGATGCGCCGACAGGATCAGCGGCGGCCGCGGCTTCTGGCTGAAGTTGAAATCAGCCGACAGGTCGCCCAGGAGCGGGTTGGCCTCGCGGACATCGGGCCGGGGGTCGGGACGCCCATCGGTCAGCGGATTGAGCTGCTGACCGCCGAGGAACAGATTCTCGATGAACTTGTTGTAGGCATCGTGGCTCAGGACCTGATGATCGAGGTAGCCGGTGCGGGCGTAGGGACTGATCACGATCCCCGGGACGCGCAGGCCGTACCCGTTCTGGTCCACCGTCGGCGGCACAACGTGGTCGTAGAACCCTCCCCAATCGTCCCAGCTCAGGAAGATCGCGGTGCTGTTCCAATCCGGGCTCCTCATGATGGCGTTGATCAACCCGGTAACGTACGTCTGGCCGGCGCTGACCAACGCGGGCGGATGCTCGGAGACCGTGCCGTTGGGGTCAATCCATGACACGGCGGGCAAGGTTCCGGCCTTCGCCGCGGTGAAGAAGTTGCTCAGGGTCTGCACGTTGCCGAGCTGCCCGTCCTGATGAACGTCGGTGAAGTGCGGCAGCGGGTTCCAGATCCCCGGCGTCTTGGGTCCCTGCTGGACCGGCGCACACGTCTCGGCCGAATCGTCCTCGCAGTCGGGCTCACTGCCCTTGAACACGTAGTAACCCCAGCTGACGCTGTCCTTGTGGAGTAGGTACGTCATGTCGGTCCAGGCGTACAGCGGCGTCTGGCCCAGCGGCCGACCGGGCGCGTTGGGGCTCTGCAGCGCGTTCGTGCACGAGAACGCATCGAAGGGGTTGGTGCAGAACGCCGACCATTCGGAGACCTGGAACAGATGCTGGGGCAGGCTCCACGACGAGTTGGGCTCGAACATGTGGTCCTGGAGCACGAAGTTGCGCGCGTAGGTCCAGTAGTTGGGGATCTCACGCGCGTCGTGGTAGCCCATCACGTCGACGCACCTGCCCGTCTGGTTCTGGGTGCACGGGCTGCAGTTGGGATTGGCGCTGCTGCAGCCCTGGCCGCGCTCGGCCTGCCCGACGAACCCGTCCATGGCGCCGCCGTTGATGTCGGCGGCGGCGTTGGCGGCGCCGTGCGGTCCGCCGTAGTTGAGGTCATTGGGGTCGTGGAACGGCTTGATGCAGCCGCCGTTCTTGGGATCGGGCACGCACACCCCCGGAGGGATCCCGTCCACCCCGGGATAGGTGCCGAAGTACTGATCAAAGGACCGGTTCTCCTGCATGATGATCACCACGTGGCGGATCTTGAAGATTCCGTTCACGTCGACGGCAACGGCCGGGGAAGACGACGTGATGTTGCGCTCGTCGCCCGGCAGCACGGCACGCACCTGCGCCAGTCCGTCGTGCGCGAACCGGTATCTGACGGCCAGCGTCGATTGCCTGTCGAGGCGGGGCTTGGCGATCGTCCGCCACCCGCCGGCGCCGAGCTGCTCGATCAGCACGCGCTCACCCGCATGCGACGGGGTCACTGCACCGCTGAGCGTCACCACCGCCTCGGGGACCGCGGTCGTCGCGGACGCCGACAAGGTCATGCGGGCGCGCACACGCTGCGCGACCACCCGGCTGCGCTCCTCGCGCGCGGTGACGTACCACTCGCGGTTCGTCTTGACCACGCCCGGGTCGAGCAGGATCGCGTAGCGGCCCGAGCTGTTCGTGGTCGTCTGGGCCACGACGCTGAAAGACGGCTGTCCCGGAAGTCGATGCCACAGCACGACGCGGACGCCCGTCGTCGGCGAGTCCGGCACCCGGCCGTAGACGACGACCGGTGCGCTCGCCGTCGACGGGTTGGGCACCGAGGCGATCGTCGGCGCGCGCGACCCGGCGGCGCGAGCCCGGGACGAGGAGCCGGCGAGGGCGAGGGCCCCCACCACCACCACCAGAGCGAAGGCGACCGACAGCGAGATGACCAGCGAGCGACGCATCATGGGCTCCTCAGTTCCTCCGGCCAATTCACCTTCTGGCCGCCCTAACCCGTGATCGCTCGGCGAGTTGCGGTACTCGGTCAGTCCTCGATCATCGCGACCACGCGCGCCGGTGCGCCGCTGGCACTCTTGAGCTTGAGCGGGAAGCAGGCGACGGTGAAACCGGTCGGCGGGAGTGCCGCGAGATTGACCAGACGCTCGATCTGGCTGTAGGCGCGATCGGCCTGATGGGCGGCCCAGAAGACGCCCGGCTCGCGGCGTCGCTTCGCCTCCTCGGCCTGCATCCAGAGCGGGGCGTCCCAGCCCCAGGCGTCGATGCCCATCACCCGGACGCCGCGGTCGCAGAGCCAGTGCGTGGCCTCGGCCGTGACGCCGCAGCCGTGGCCCATGTAGTCAGGCTGCCCGTAGAAGCGGTCGCAATCGGTGCGGACGAGCACGATGTCGCCGGCGGCAAGCTCGTGACCGGCCCGGCGCAGCCCCTCCTCTGCCTCGGCGGCGGTCATCGCCTCGCCGTCGGCCTTGTCCGTCATGTCGATGACCACGCCGGGGCCCAGGAACCACTCCAGCGGCAGTTCGTCGATCGTCTGCGACGGTCGACCCTCGACGATCGAGTTGTAGTGCCACGGCGCATCGATGTGGGTCGAGTTGTGCGTGCCGAAGCGGGTGAACGTCTCCACCGCCCATCCCTCCCCGTCCCGCAGCAGCGACGCGGGCACGCCGAACATGGCCTCGATGGTGCTCGCGCCGGCGGCGTGATCCTCGTACTCGATGTCGGTCCGCAGCAGATCGGGGAGCTCGGCCGGGCTCTGCTCAATCGTCGCCGAAAGGTCGACGAGCCTCATCGTGGCACGCGTCCGCCCTCAGCGCCTGGTTCGGTCGCGGGGCCGCGCGGAGCGGCGATACCGAGCACCCGCATCGCCTTCAGGCCGAGCGAGAGCTTCTCCCGGCCGTCGGTCGAGGACACGTCGAGGCCGGTCAGCTCGCGCACCCGCTCGAAGCGGTAGCGGATCGTGTGCCGGTGGGTGATCAGTCGCGCCGCGGTGGCGTTCACGTTCGCGTCGCACTCGAGAAAGGTCGAGAGCGTTCCCAGCAGGTCGGTCTCGTACTGCTCGTCGTAGGCCACGAGTGGACGCACCGTCTCCTTGTAGAAGCGCTTCAGCTCGGCGGGATCGTTCATATGCGGAAGCAGCAACTGGTAGGTGCCGGTCTCGGCGTAGGCGAGCTCCGCGCGCGCGGTGTCACCCTCGACGACGTTGGCGGCCAGCAGCGCCTCGTTCCCGGCCCGGCTCAGGTCGAGCGGGTCCTCGGCGTGGCGGCTGCGACCGACGGCGAAGGCGAAGCCGGGGAGCCCGGACTCGAGCTCGCGCAGGATCGCCGCCGCGACCCGGCGACCGGTGTCGCCGTCGGCGTCCGGGACCAGGACGGTGATCTCGCCGGCGTCGGACTCGGCCGGCGCAGAGATCGCCGCCGGGGCGATCGAGCGGGCGCCGCGGCCGGTGACGGCCAGCAGCCGCTGGCGCCAGTCGTCCTCGGTGGGGCTGCGGGGATGGGCGCGTACGACGACGACGCTGCCCCCCGGCCCGAAGTCCGAGCCGAGCTCCTTGCCCCGGGCGACGAGGTCATCGCGGTTGTCGATGCGCCGGGCGAGCACCGCCCGCTGGAAACTCGTGGCCGCCTCTTCCGAGGCGCGCTCGGGGGCGCGGACCCGCTCCACCTCCGAGCCGATCAGCGTCGTGACCAGGCGCAGCATTGAAGCGTCGGGGGCCGGGTCGCGGGCGCGCATGCGCAGCTGGCCGACGGGCGTCTCGGCCACGCGCAGCTCAATCGTCGTCACGTCGCCGACATCGCGCATGAGCGACCGTTCATCGGCGGGCGACCGGGCGGCGACCGCGAGCACGGCGCCAGAACGGTCGATCAGGATCAGACTCGCCTCCAGCGCCCGGGCCGCCGCGCGCAGGATCTCCGGCAGGCCGGCGCCCGCCTCGACAGCGTCGGTGATCGCGGCCAGGGCCCCCAGGTCCGGCGGGCTCGCCTGGCGGGGGGCGGCTCCCTCCGACACGCTCAGAAGACCCGCGGCCACTCGAACACGACGAGCGCGCCGACGAGCACACCGAGGCCCACGAGCGCGGCCAGCACGTACACGGACAAGATCACGACCGCCACCCGCTCGACCGGTCGCTGGTAGGCCGTGATCGCCGGTACGAGCACCAAAGCGCAGAACGCGGCCAGTCCGAACACGCCGAGGCAGGCTCCAACCAGGTAGGTGATGGTCTGGTTGCTCATAACTCGACCGCCAATTGTGCCCGACGCGGCCGACGATCGAGCCGCCGGGCCCCTCCGGGGGGTCAGGACAGGATTGTGGCGGCGCCGAAACCGGCCTCGACGGGCACCGCCGCCGCGGCGCCGGGGTAGTGGCCGGCGAGCGCCTCGGCCGCCTCCGAGGCGCGGGTACCGGCGTCCTCCCAGAACAGCCCCGCCACGGTCGGACCGGAGCCCGAGACGAAGACGTGGTCGGCATCGAGTGCCGCGACCGCGGCCAGGGCTGGATCGATCTCCGGGCACAGCGAGCGGGCGGCGGCCTCGAGGTCGTTGCGGACCAGATCCCCCGGCGGGCGGGCCCCCGCGTCGAGCGCCGCGCGCAGCCGCGCGAGTCCGTCGCTCAGCTCCTGCGCCGGACGGCCCAGTCCGAGCCGGTCGGCCTCGGCGTAGACGGCCGGGGTGGAGAGCCCCGGCGCCAGCGGGACGATCACCAGCGAGTGCGGCACGGTCGGCGCGACCGGCTCCACCACCTCGCCCGCACCCGTGCCGAGCAGGAGCCCCGGCTCGAGCTGGCTCGGCACGTCGGCGCCGAGCGACGCGGCCAGTTCGGACACGACCATGCCGGCGGGAAGCGGGGCCACCGCGGCCGCGAGGCGCAGCGCGCAGGCGGCATCCGCGGAGCCGCCGCCCATGCCCGCCGCCACCGGGATCCGCTTTCGGATCTCGATCCGCACGGGCGGACCCTCCCATCCGTGCGATCGCAGGCCTGCGATCGCTGCGGCGACGAGGTTCGGGCCCTCGACGCCCGCGCAGATCACCTCGTCCCCGCCCGCGGCCCGCGTCTGGAGCGTCAGCTCATCGGCGAGCGAGTGCGACTCGAACAGGGTCATGAGTTCGTGACGACCGTCGGCCCGGGTCCCGCCGAGCAGCAGGCACAGGTTGACCTTGCCCGGCGCGAGCGCGCGCGCCCTCATTCGCCCAGCCTCGCCGCCAGGGCCCGGAACTCCTCCGGCGCGAGGCGCTCGGCCCGCTCGTCGGCGGGGTGACCGAGTTCCACGAGGGCCTCGCGCGCCCGCGCTCGAATGTCGGGCCGCGCGCCCGGAGCCAGCGCCAGCGACCGGGCGAGCGCCTTGCGGCGGTGCGCGAACGCGGCGTGGACGAGCGCGCGGACGTCGGGCTCGGCCGCGGCCGAGCGCCGCTCGAGGCCGACGAGCACGGAGTCGACGTTGGGGATCGGGCGGAACACGGTGCGCGCCACGCGGCGCAGAACCCGCACCTCGCAGGCCAGCTGCGCGAGCACCGACGGGACCCCGTAGGCCGCCGTGCCCGGCGCCGCGGCGAGGCGCTCGCCGACCTCGCGCTGCACCATCACGACCCATCGCTGCACCGACGGGAGCTCATCCACGGTGCGGAGAATCGCCGTCGCGGCGATCCCGTAGGGCAGATTTGCGATCACCTTGCCGGGGGCCGGATCAAGCGCGGCCAGGTCGAGCACGAGCGCGTCGCCGACGTGCAGACTGACGTTCGCAAACGGCTCCAGCACGGCCCGCAGCCCCGGCTCGAGCCTGAGGTCGACCTCGACCACGTGCACGTGCCCGGCGCGCGCGGCGAGGCGCTCGGACAGCACCCCCTCGCCGCCCCCGATCTCGAGCACCACATCCTCGGGTCCGGGCTGGGCCAGGCGCTCGATCACGTCGAGGATGTTGCGGTCGACGAGGAAGTTCTGCCCGAGGTCCCTCGTGCGCCGGGAGCTCACCATCCGAACAGCGTCGCGGCGTTGCGCTCGACCGCCCGCTCGAGCTCGCCATAGCCGACCCGGCGCTCGAGCGCCAGCGTCTGAGCCGTGTGCACGACGTACGCGGGCTCGTTGGCCGTCCCGCGGACCGGCTGCGGCGCCAGGAACGGGGCGTCGGTCTCGACCAGCAACCGATCCGCGGGGACGCGAATCGCCGCCGCGCGCAGGTTCGCGGCGCTCGGATAGGTGACGTTGCCGGCGAACGAGATCCACCAGTCGGGATGCTCCAGACATGCCTCGATCCGGTCGGACATCGAGAAGCAGTGCAGGATCACGCGGATCCCCTGCGCGTGCTCGGCGAGCAACGACAGCGTGTCGTCCTCGGCCGCGCGGGTGTGGATCACGAGCGGCTTGCCGGTCTCCCGGGCGAGCTCGATCTGGGCTCGGAAGGCTCGCTCCTGATCGGAGCGGGGAGCGCTCGTACGGTAGTAGTCCAGGCCCGTCTCGCCGATCGCGACGCACTTCTCGTGCGCGGCGAGCGCCTGCAGCTCGGCGAGGTCGGCGTCGTCGAAGCCCGTCGCCTCGTTCGGGTGGCGACCGACCGCGACGTAGACCTGCGGGAAGTCCTCCGCGGCGGCCAGCGCGGACCGGCACGAGGCTCCGGTGGTGCCCACGGTGAGCATCCGCGTGACCCCGGCGGCGTCAGCGGCGGCGACGAGCTCGGCGTCCGGCGGGGTGCAGAACTCGAGATGGGTGTGGCTGTCGATCACGCGACGTTCTTGGGGAACATCGGCTCGAGCGCGCCGACCGAGGCGCCCGACCCGCGCCCGGCGAACTCCGCCCCGGCGTAGTCGAGTGCCGGCGAGCCGATCGCGACCAGCAGCCTCTCGACGCTGGCCGGGATGTACGGGTGCAGCAGCACGCTGACGACGCGAAGGCCCTCGGCCAGCGAGGCCAGCGTGCGCTCGAGCTCGTCGGCGCGGGCGGGGTCCTTGGCCAGCTGCCAGGGCGCCCGCTCCTCGACGTAGCGATTGAGTCGGCGCACGCGCCGCCAGATCGACTCCAGGGCCTGGGTCGGCTCGGCGCCGTCGAGGAGCCGGGCCACCTCGCCGGTCAGGCCCTCGAACTCGCGCGCCAGCTCGGGATCGGTGGCGACCGTGGGGATCACACCGCCGCGGTAGCGGCCGATCATCGCCAGTGTGCGGCTGGCCAGGTTCCCGTAGTCGTTGGCCAGCTCGCTGTCGTAGCGGGAGCGCACCGCCGCCATCCCGACTGCGCCGTCGCCGCCGAAGGGCACGTCGCGCATCAGGTAGAAGCGCAGCGCATCGGTCCCGAAGACCTCCATCACCTCGAATGGGTCGAGCACGTTGCCGAGCGACTTGCTCATCTTGCGTCCGTCGGCGCCGAGCAGGAAGCCGTGCACGAAGACGTGATCGGGCACCGCGATGTCGGCCGCCATCAGCATCGCCGGCCAGAACACGGTGTGGAACTTGAGGATGTCCTTGCCGATGACGTGGTAGGTCGCAGGCCAGAAGCGGTCGGTCAGATCCTCGCCGGGCCGGGCGTAGGTGAGCGCGGTGTAGTAGTTGAGCAGCGCGTCGAACCACACGTAGAACACGTGCGAGCGGTCCCACGGGACCTGGACGCCCCACTTCAGCTCCGAGCGGGACAGCGAGATGTCCTGCAGGCCCTGGGCGATGAAGGAGCGCGCTTCGTTGAAGTGATGCGGCGGCATCACGAAGTCGGGATGCTCGCTGTAGAGACGCTCGAGCGGCTCCTGGAAGGTCGAGAGCCGGAAGAAGTAGTTCTCCTCCTGGTGGCGCTCGAGCGCGATCTCGTGGATCGGGCAGCGATTGCCCTCGGCGATCTCGTTGTCGACCTTGAAATCCGCGCACTTGGGGCAGTACCAGCCCTCGTACAGGCCCTTGTACACGTGCCCGTTGTCGTAGACGCGCTGGAGCACCTCCTGCACCTTGGCCTCATGCTCCGGGTCGGAGGTGCGGATGAAGAAGTCGTTGGAGGACGAGAGCCGCGGCATCAGCGCCTTGAAGCGCTCGGCGTTGCGGTCGGCCAGCTCCTTGGGCTCGAGGCCGAGCGCGTGCGCGGCGTCGGCGACCGGCTCGCCGTGCTCGTCGGTGCCGGTGAGGAAGAACACGTCCTCACCCCGCTGGCGCATGTGGCGTGCGAGCACGTCACAGGCGATCGTCGTGTACGCGTGGCCGAGATGCGGCTGCGCGTTGACGTAGTAGATCGGGGTGGTGACGTAGAAGGACATCGGCGGGACACGAAGGCTATCCGGGCCCGCGCGGCCCGGGGCGCCGGGCGTCCGGCGGTCAGGGGGTCGCGCGCTCGGTCAACGCGCGATAGAGCGTGTTGGCCGGCACGCCGGTCAGCTCCGCGACCACGCCGGCGGCGGGCCGCGGCTTGGCCCCGGAGTCGACCAGCCGGCGCAGGGCGTCGAGCGCCGGCGCGATGTCGGCCTCGCGGGCGGGCGCCGCGCCGACCACGAGCACGACCTCGCCGCGCGGGGCTTGGGCCGCGTACCGCGCCGCGATCTCGCCCGCGCTCCCTCGCACGATCTCCTCGTGGATCTTGGTCAGCTCCCGGCATACAGCGACCGGGCGGTCGGGATCGAGCTCGGCCAGGACGGCCAGCGACGAGGCTACGCGCCGCGGCGACTCGAACGCCACCAGCGTCTCGGCCGAGGAGAACTCGCGCTCGAGCTCGGAGCGCTTGCGCGGCAGGAACCCGGCGAAGCGCCAGTGGTCGGCCGGCAGGGCCGAGGCCACGAGGGCGGACAGGGCGGCGGACGGTCCGGGCAGGACGTCCACCGCCAGACCGGCGGCGACGCAGGCGCGCACGAGCACGAACCCCGGGTCCGACACCAACGGCATGCCGGCGTCGGAGACGAGCGCGACCACGCTCCCCTGGCGCATCCGCCCGACGAGCTCCGTGGTCCGCTCGCGCTCGTTGTGCTCGTGGTAGCTGACCAGCTTCGCGCTGACCCCGTAGCGGTCGAGCAGCACGCGCGTGCGCCGCGTGTCCTCGCAGGCCACGACATCGGCCTCGCGCAGCGCGGCGAGCACGCGCAGCGTGATGTCCTCGAGGTTGCCGATCGGCGTCGGGCAGACGATCAGACGGCCCCCGCTCACGTCATCGCCTCCGCCTGGCGGGCGAGCCCGTCGAAGGCCAATGCCGCCGCGCCGATCATGCCGGCCTCGACGCCGTAGCGCGCGGCGACGATCTGCACAAGGTCGCGGGAGGGCGGCAGCGCCCGGGCCGCGACAACCTCGCGGGCGGGCCCGAGCAGAAGCTCGCCGGCCGCGATCACGCCACCGCCGATGACGACAACCTCCGGGTTGAAGATGTTCACGAAGCTCGCGATGGCGACGCCGAGACGACTGCCGATCAGCGCGATCACGTCGATCGCCGCCTCATCCCCGTCGTGGGCAAGCTCGGTGACCAGCGGGCCCATCAGCGCCCGCCCGGACGAAAGCGCGCGGCCGAGCCCGGAGTGCGGACGCTCGCCGGCGATCCGGTGCGCCTCGCGGACGAGCGCGGTGCCGGAGGCCAGCGCCTCGACACACCCGCGGTTGGGGCAGTTTCCCTGGCACGGGGGACCGTCCATGTCGATCACCACGTGCCCGAGCTCGGCGCCGGCGCCGACCGAGCCGCGGAAGACCTGGTCGCGGATGATCAGGCCGCCGCCGATGCCGGTACCGATCGTCAGCACCACCGCCTCGCGCGCACCGTGGGCGGCTCCGGAGCGGTGCTCGGCGAGCGCGGTCACGTTCGCGTCGTTGTCCACGAAGACGGGTAGCCCGATCCGCTCGGTCATCACGTCGCCGAAGGCGAGCTCAGCCAGCGGCAGATGGACCGAGATCACCGCTGTCCCGGTCCGCTGGTCGATCAGGGCCGGGATTCCGAACCCGACGGCGGCGATCTCGGCGTCGGTCGCCTCGCGCATCTCCTGCACCGCATCCACGGTCGTTTCCAGCAGCGCCGGCTGGTCGAGACCCGCCACGGTCCGCTGCACCCGATGGTGCACGCGCATGCGCTCATCCACCGCCCCGGCCAGCAGCTTCGTTCCGCCCAGGTCGACGCCGATGACGCGCCGTGCGGCCATGTCGTCATCATATGCAGTGCCGTATGCCCAGCGAGCCTGACAACCGGGCGCGGTCCGAGGACGCCTCGGCGTACAGCCTGTACCGGTCGAGTGGAGAGCGCTCCGGCCGGTCTCGGCAAGACCCGGACCCACGCCCGTACACGACCTACCGCGCGGCCCCGCGTGGCCTCCTCGCTCGCCTGCGCGGCGAGGAGGAGCTC
The DNA here is from genome assembly GCA_963800815.1 of uncultured Solirubrobacteraceae bacterium. Classification (GTDB taxonomy): domain Bacteria; phylum Actinomycetota; class Thermoleophilia; order Solirubrobacterales; family Solirubrobacteraceae; genus Palsa-465. The sequence goes on along the minus strand of CAWDCP010000005.1, from coordinate 36,553 downwards.
GCCCTGCCCGAGTCCGGGCCCGGCGGGCCCGATGAGCCGGGGCGCCGGTCACGGCGCGGCCGCGGCGACCGGGGCGTGCCGGGCGAACGGCGGCGGATCACGCCCCGCCGGGTGCTCAAGTACGTCGCGCTCGCGATCGCGGCCTGGCTGCTGCTGTCGCTCGTGCTGTTCATCGTCAGCGCGCAAACCCAGCAGGCGCCGATCCCCGCCTCCGCCCAGGCCGCGCTGACGCCGGGCGGAAACATGCTCACGTCGGCCAACACGGTGCTGGTGATCGGGACCGACACGCGCCCGCCGGGCTCCAAGGAGCCGGGCGCCAACACGAACGACGCCGGCAGCCGATCCGACACGATCATGCTGTGGCGAATCGGGGGCGGCACCTCCCGCCGGCTCTCGATTCCCCGTGACACGGTCGCGGCGATCCCCGGCCACGGCACCACCAAGATCAACGCCGCCTACGCCTACGGCGGCCCGGCGCTGGCGATCAAGACGATCGAGCAGTTCACCGGGGTCAAGATCAACCATCTGATCCTGGTCAACTTCGTCAACTTCCCCAAGTTCATCGACTCACTCGGCGGCGTTGATGTGACCACGCCCCGGATCTGCTCGGACATCAGCGGCGGCACCAAGAACGGCGGCTTCTCGCTGTACCTGAGCCCCGGCTCGCACCACCTGAACGGGATCCAGGCCCTCACCCTGGCCCGCACCCGCGAGAACAGGTGCAACCCGGCCGAGAACGACCTCACGCGCGTTCGCCGCCAGCAGCAGATCCTCAACGCGATCAAGTCCCAGATGGCCTCGCCGAGCACCTTCTTCCGGCTTCCCTGGGTGTCCTGGACCGCACCGCAGGCGATCAAGAGCGACATGGGCGGCCTGACCCTCCTGAGCCTCGCCACCGCCGCGGCGGTCGGCGGCTCGGCGCCGGTCTCCGTGCTGACGCCCTCCGGCGCCGTGACCCTCCCCGACGGCGAGTCCGCGCTGACGGTCAGCCCCGGTGAGGTGCAGAGCGCGGTGGCGAAGTTCCTGAACGGGTAGCTGGGAAGGAGGGTGGATCCCTGGGGGCGAGCGCTCGGAGGCCGGCCCTGGCGGGGCTTGGTCCACGAACCGCCATTTCGTGGCACCTCGCCCCGACGTACCGTGCGTCAGGGAACTTAATGGCGGTATAGCGCCACTTTCGTAGCCTCTCGATTCGCTGAGCCGGCGAGAGGCTACGAAATGGAGGTTCGAAGGGGCCAGGGACATGCCCAACCCGGCCACATTTCCCCAGCATGCCGTTCGCCGGGCAACGCACAGCCCGGGTCGACCCCCGGCCCCTCAGTCCGACGACGACGAGGAGCGCTTGCCGTCGGACGTCGACGAGCTCGAGCTCGACGTGGTCTCCTTCTTGGAGCTCGAGCTGTCCGAGCTCGAGCTGTCCGAGGACGAGCTGTCCGAGGACGAGCTCGAGGAATCGCCGTCCTTGCCGTACTTGCCCTTGCCCTCGCCGGCGTCCTTCATCTCGCGTGAGCGCTTGCGGGATCCGTAGTCGGTGGAGTAGAAGCCGGAGCCCTTGAAATGGATCGCGATCGGGTGGAACACGCGCTCGACCGGCGCCTCGCACACCTGGCAGGCAGTGACGGGATCGTCGCTCATGCGCTGCATGACCTCGAAGTTGTGCCCGTTCTCGCACTTGTACTCGTAGATCGGCATGGCTTCAGTAAGTATATCGGCCGTTTCTTGGCACTCTGGAGCCGAGAGTGCCAACGAGGCCGGCGCCGGTAGGATCCGGCGCGTGCCCCACGATGTGGTGACCATGGACAAGATCGTGTCGCTGTGCAAGCGGCGCGGCTTCATCTTCCCCAGCAGTGAGATCTACGGGGGGCTCGGGTCCAGCTACGACTACGGTCATTACGGCGTGCTGCTGAAGACCAATGTCAAGGGCCAGTGGTGGCGCTCGATGCTGCAGGAACGCGAGGACGTCGTCGCCCTGGACTCGGCGATCATCCAGCACCCGAAGACCTGGGAGGCGAGCGGGCACCTGGCGGGCTTCACCGATCCGTTGGTCGACTGCCGCACGTGCAAGCTCCGCTTCCGGGCCGACCGACTCGAGGACGCCCAGTGCGGGCGCAAGCCCTCAAAGCATCCCGGGGAGACGAGCGACTGCGATCTCACCGAGGCGCGCGACTTCAACCTCATGTTCCAGACCACGGTCGGTCCGGTCCGGGAGGAGGGCGCGACCGTCTACCTGCGGCCCGAGACCGCCCAGGGGATCTTCCTCAACTTCAAGCACTATCTGCAGTTCTCGCGTAAGAAGCCGCCGTTCGGGATCGCCCAGATCGGCAAGAGCTTCCGCAACGAGATCACCCCGGGGAACTTCGTCTTTCGCACCCGGGAGTTCGAGCAGATGGAGATGGAGTTCTTCGTGCCGCCCGACCAGGCGCCGCGGTGGTTCGAGCACTGGGTGGCCGAGCGCCTGGACTGGTACATCCGGCTCGGGATCCGCAGCGATCATCTGCGGCTGCGCCCCCACGAGCACGACGAGCTCTCCCACTACTCGAGCGCCACCTCCGACGTCGAGTACCTGTTCCCGATCGGGTGGTCCGAGCTCGAGGGCATCGCCAACCGCGGCGACTTCGACCTGCGGGCCCACGCCGAGCACTCGGGGCAGAAGCTCGAGTACGTCGACACCGCCAGCGGCGCGCGCTACGTCCCCCACGTGATCGAGCCGGCGGCCGGCGCCGACCGGGCGACGCTCGCGTTCCTCGTCGACGCCTACGACGAGGACGAGATCGAGGGCGAGGCGCGAACCGTGCTGCGGCTGCACCCGCTGATCGCCCCGATCAAGGTCGCGGTCCTGCCGCTGGTCAAGAAGGACGGCCAGCCCGAGCTTGCTCGTGAGATCTATCGCGACCTGCGCGAGCGTCTCCAGGCCGAGTACGACGAGGGCGGCGCGATCGGCCGCCGCTACCGGCGCCAGGACGAGATCGGCACGCCGTGGGCGGTCACGGTCGACCACCGGTCGCTCGAGGACCGCACCGTCACCGTGCGCGACCGCGACACCCTCGCCCAGGAGCGGATCGCGATCGGCGACCTCGCCGACGAGCTCGAGCGCCGGCTGCGCGCGCCGTGGCGCTCCCCCAAGGAGACCGCCGCCGAGCCGTCCTGACCCGCGCGGCTTCCTGACACGCGAGCCGTCCTGACTCGCGCGATGGCTACCTCAGGCGCGCCTGCGCGGAGGCGGTGAAGCCGTCCGCGCTGGGGGTCGCGCTGACGCTCTGGACCTCGACGTGCGGGTCGCCGAACACGGTCACCGTCGCCAGCCCTCCGAACGGCACGTCGGGCGAGACCACGAGGCTGCCGTTCTGCGCCCGTACGGTCGCGTCGACGGTCGCGGTCACGCCGAGCAGCGAAGCCGTGCCCCGGAGCGTCAGCTGCCCGTTGCCCGACGCGATCGGCATGACCGACTGCAGGATCGGCAGCGCGGCCTGGAGGTCGGATTCGGTGATGTGCGCCGATCCGGTCAGCTCGTTGCCGCTCTTGTGCAGGGTGGCGTCGTGCAACGTGAGCAGGCCGGTGTTGAGCTCGGCCGCCGACGCGTCCATCGTGCCGACGTCGGCGGTCTGGCCCAGCAGGCCGCCGAGGTCGCCGGTGGTGGACTGGTAGGAGCCCATCCGGATCACCACCCGGTCGGCGTGGTGCCAGAGCAGCTCAATCGCCGGAAACGCGTGCACCTCGACGTGGAGCACCGTGCCGTTGTGGGACAGCCGATCGCGCAGCCGCTGCTCGGCCATCCCCGGAAGCACGAGTTGCGCAACCACGAGCACCAGCAGGACGACGCCTGCGGCGACGAGGGTGGCGATGCGCCTCACGCGCCCAACGTTATTGAACCGGCGCTCAGCGCACGCCGAGCAGATCCACGACGAACACGAGCGTCTCGTCGGGACCGATCACGCCGCCGGCACCGCGTTTGCCGTAGGCGAGGCTCGGCGGGATCGTGATCCGGCGCCGGCCGCCGACCCGCATGCCGGCCACGCCCTGGTCCCAGCCGGGGATCACCTGGCCCTTGCCAAGCCCGAACTTGAAGGTGTTGCCACGATCCCAGGACGCGTCGAACTGCTTGCCGTTCTGCCACGACACGCCGACGTAGTGCACCTCGACGACATGACCGGCGGCCGCCTCATCGCCGTCGCCGAGCACGATGTCCTCGATCTCCAGTTGGTAGGACGGTGGCTGGTCGGATGGGACCAGCACCTCCGGCTTTTCGTTCGGTGCCATCTCCGCGCAGCCTATCCCAGCGCCCGTCCGGATGTCACTCGTCCGCCATCGCCAGCAGAGTCGTGACGGTGTTCCAGTTGCGCGCGGTCACGGTCACCCCGAGACGCCGGTCGGAGATCAGCTTCGCCAGCGCCGAGGCGTGGACGCCCTGCGGGTGCCAGGCGTAGATCTCGCGTCCGTGGTGCGCGAACTGCTCCGGGGCGACGTCGACGGCGGCGATCGCATCGATCGCCTCGGCGGCCGGCTCGGCCGACAGGAAGCTGACCTGGTAGCGCTTGGGGTCCTCGGCGACCTTTCCGAGCGGGTTGAGGGCGACCACCGCGGCGAGCTCATCGCGCGTGCGCACGATCACCGGGGTGTCGATCCCGAATCCGGACAGGATGTGGCGCGCGAGCTCGCGCTCGAGCCGATCTGCGGACAGCCGGCTCGTCAGCACCAGGTTCCCGCTCTGCACATAGGTCCGCACGTCCCCGTATCCCGCTCCGCTCATCAGGTCCCGCAGGTCGCCCATCGGCACCCGCCGGTTGGGCCCCAGATTGATACCCCGCAGCAATGCGACCCGGACCGCCATCGACCGCGGCTCAGCTCAGCAGAGCCCGCGCGGCGTCGATGGCCGGCGCCATCACCATGTGCATGTCGAGGTCCGGCTCGCTGAGCCGGCGCACGATCAGGCCGTCCGCCAGCGCGAACAGGAAGGTCGCGACGGCAACCGGGTCGGCCCGGAGGCGGAGCACGCCGGCTTGGTGCTTGGCCCGCAGCGCGTCGGCGAGATAGCCGCGGGTGTTGCGCCCGAGCTCGGCGAGCTCGGCGGCGATCTCGGAGTTGCGCTGCGCCAGGGTCAGCATCTCGTAGAACATCACGAACGTACCGGGACCCTCACCGAGGAAGTTCTCGAAGCTGCCGACGAGTGCGTCGACCACGTCCTCGGCGCTGCTCGCTCCCGCGACGGCAAGGTCGAGCAGCTCGCAGCGGACCTCGCACTCGCGCCGGACCACCTCGACCAGCAGCCGCTCCTTGGTCCCGAAGTAGTAGTGCAGCAACCCCCGGGAGACCCCGGCCTCGCGGGCCACCTGGTCAAACGTCGACCCGGCGGCTCCCCGGGCCGCGACGCTGGCCCGCATGGCGTCCACGATCCGCGTCGCCTTATCGCCCGCGAGTTCCGGCCTCTTCCCTGCTGCAGATGAAGTCGCTGCCTCCAACCTACCCCAATTCTAATTGCCGGCCGGCCACGCCTCGGACCATTCGGCTCTCGCCGCGATTCTCACAGAATGCCCGCCCATTAACGCGGAAGACGCCCGGGGTGCGGGCGCCTTCGGCACGACCCAGATCGCACGTCCGATCAGGCAGCGGAGACCGGCGATCCCGGGGGCACGGGGGTGGGGCTGACCGGCGGCGTGTACTCGAACTCCTCCTCGGCGCCGAACAGCGTGTCGAGCACCTTCGAGCGCAGCGACTCCGAGGCGACGAGGGCGACCCCGGTGCCGACACCGGTGATGATCACGACGCGCCCGAACGTAAGACCCTTGCGCGCCCGCTTCTTCGGAGCCGCCGTCAGGGCCGCGGTCGCGTCGCGGGCCGCGGCGAACGCGTTGTGAAGATCACGCTGCAGCTTCTTGTCGTCGAACAGCTTGGCCGGCGTCTTGCCGTTGGACAGTCGACCGTAGGCGCTCCGGCCCGAGTCCAACGCGGTCGCGATCGAGTCGCGCAGATCGTGGTCTTCGATCAGCCGATGGATGTACGGGTTCGACCTGACGATCTCGACGACCTCTGCCGGGTTGAACGCGGCGGCCTTCGCCTTCGCCTTTTTACGTCTTGACATCTCGCTCCCTCTAGTCCGTATTGCTCGTGTAAGCCTCAGAATACGCGAAGACGACCGGTCCTCGTGAGCGAAAATCTACCCTGCACCCACCGCATTCAACCGAGTCCGCTGCCGGGCCCGCGTTCGTTCGAGCGCCGCGTCGAGCACCTCGCCGATCTCCGCTACGAACGCGAACTCCAGGTTCTTGCGCAGATGCTCGGGGATCTCGTCCACGTCCTGGGCATTGAGCTCCGGCGCAATCACGCGCTTGATCCCGTAGCGCTGGGCGGCCAGCGCCTTCTCCTTGAGTCCGCCGATCGGCAGCACCTGACCGGTCAGTGTGATCTCCCCGGTCATCGCCGTGTCGGCGCGCACCTTGCGCCCCGACAGAAGCGAGGCGAGCGCGGTCGCCATCGTGATGCCGGCGCTCGGCCCGTCCTTGGGGATCGCCCCCGCAGGCACGTGGATGTGAATGTCGTGCTGGGCGAACCAGTCCTGCGGTAGATCGGGGAACAGCTCGGGCGCGTGGCTGCGCACATACGACAGCGCCGCCTGGGCCGACTCCTTCATCACGTCGCCGAGCTGACCAGTGATCGTCAGCTTGCCGCTCCCCGGCATCGCCGTCGCCTCGATGAACAGCACGTCTCCGCCGACCGGCGTCCAGGCCAGGCCGGTGGCCACGCCGGGCACCGCCGTGCGCCGCCGTGTCTCGGCGTGGAACGTCGGCTTGCCGAGCAGCTCCCGCACACGCGGCGCGGTGACCATGATCTTGCGCTTGACCCTGCCCTCGGCGAACTGCCGCGCGACCTTGCGCGCGACCGATCCGATCTCCCGCTCGAGCGCTCGCACGCCCGCCTCGCGCGTGTAGTCGGCGATGATCGCACGCAGTGCGGGGTCCGTGAAGGCGATCCTGCTCGGGCTCAGCCCGTTGCGCTCGATCTGCCTCGGCACCAGGTAGCGTCTGGCGATCTCGAGCTTCTCGGCCTCGGTGTAGCCCGCAAGTTGGATCAATTCCATGCGATCGCGCAACGGTCCGGGAATCGTCTCCAGCGTATTCGCGGTGGTCACGAAGATCACGTGCGAGAGGTCGAAGGGAAGGTCGAGATAGTGATCGCGGAAGGTCGCGTTCTGCTCCGGGTCGAGCACCTCGAGCATCGCGCTCGAGGGATCGCCGCGGAAGTCGGCGCCCATCTTGTCGATCTCGTCGATCATCAGCAGCGGGTTCCTGGCCCCGGCGTCGCGCATCGCCCGGATGATCGTGCCCGGCATCGCGCCGATGTAGGTGCGGCGGTGGCCCCGGATCTCGGCCTCGTCGCGCACGCCGCCGACGCTGATCCGCTCGAACTTCCGTCCCAGCGCGCGGGCGATCGAGCGTCCGAGAGACGTCTTGCCGACCCCGGGCGGACCGACGAACAGGAGAATCGAGCCGCGGGCGTCCGGCTTCAGCGACCGCACCGCGAGGAACTCGAGGATCCGCTCCTTGACCTGCTCGATGTCGTAGTGATCCTCGTCGAGCACTGTGCGCGCGTGACGGAGATCGAGGTTGTCCTCGGTGTAGGTATCCCAGGGCAGCGTGGCGATCCACTCCAGATACGTGCGCACGACGCCGTACTCGGCCATCGCCGGCTGCAGACGCTCGAGCCGGGCGAGCTCGCGGTCGACCTGCTTGCGGACCTCCGCGGGCAGATCGAGGGCGCTCAGCTGCTCGCGGAGCTCGTTCGCCTCCTGCTGGGCCTCATCGGTCTCGCCCAGCTCCTCCTGGATCGCCTTCATCTGCTGGCGCAGGAAGTACTCGCGCTGTCCCTTCTCGAGCTCGGACTGGACCTGTGACTGGATCTTGGATCCGATCGCCACGACCTCGAGCTCGCGCGCCAGCACCTCAGACAGGCGCCGCAGCCGCTTGGAGACGTCGAGCTCCTCGAGCAACGCCTGCTTCTCCTCGGTCTTCAGCCGCAGAGCGCCGGCGATCAGGTGCGAGAGCGCACTCGGATCCTCGACGTTGGCCACCATGATCTGCAGCTCCTCCGGGAGGTACGGGACCTCCTGGACGATGTTGGAGAAGGTCTGCTGCACGTTGCGCATCAGCGCCACGAGCTCGGGGCTCTGCCGGATGACGTCGGGCGCCTCGGCGATCTCGGCCACGAGGTAGGGCTCGGTGCGCACCCACCGTTCGATCCGCACCCTGTGGCCGCCCTGGATCAGAACCCGGAGCGTGCCGTCGGGGACGCGGATCATCCGGGCGACGACGCCGATCACCCCGACGTCGTAGAGATCCTCCGGGCCCGGGGCCTCGATCTCAGGATTTCGGCTGGCGACCATGACGATCGAGCGGTCGCGGCGCAGCACGTCATTGATCAGCTCGATGCTGCGCTCCTGCCCGACGTTGAGTGGGATCAGCATGTCCGGGAAGGTGACCGTGTCGCGCAGCGGGAGCACGCCGACCTCGGCCGGCAGCTCTCCCGTGTCACTCACCGCCACCTCGCGCGGGCCGCCGTCCGGTACGCCGACCTCGATCACGTCAGTCGCCGTCGGTCCGCTCGAGTGACACCTGGGTGTGCCGCTCGGCCCGCTCGAGCGGCAGCTCGACGCGCAGCATTCCGTCCTCGTAGCGGGCCGTGGCCTCCTCGGCGCGCACGTCGGCGCCCAGCTCCACCACACGACGAAACTGGCCGCGCTCGATCTCGACCTGCTGGTAGACGTCGCCCTCGACCGCGGGCGGGCCGCGGTGCCCGGCGAGGATCAGCTTGCGGCCCTGGATCTCCAGCTCGAGCTCGGAGATGTCGACTCCGGCCAGCTCCGCCGTCACGATCGCCCGCGGCGGGTCCGAGGTGTAGGTGACATCGACCGCAGGCGAGAACCCGGCGCGCTTGCGGGACAGCCCGGTGCGCTCGAAGACGTCGCCGAACAACTCGTCCATCTCGCGCCGCATGCGCTCGAAGTTGGCGAACAGGTCACGCTCGGGCATGGACGGCCCTCAGGTTACCCCTCCGCCTTGACGCGCGTTACGATGGCTCGAGGTGAGCCGGGAAGTCTGGTCGGCACCCGACGACCCGCGCGCAATGGAGCCCACCGACCCGACGCCCTTCTGATGTTCCGGCTCTCGCGCGGCGCCGAGTGGCGACGCGAGGCAATGCGCACCAATCTCTGGCTCGTGCCGGCCATCGAGGTCGGACTCGCCGTGATCCTGTACTGGGTCACGCACGCGATCGACCGCGCGGCCTATCAGGGCCACGTGCACCTGCCCACGTGGGTGATCGTCGGGAACGCCGATGCCGCCCGGCAGATCCTGACCGCACTCGCTGCTGCGGTGATCACGGTCGTGGGGGTGGTCTTCTCGATCATGATCGTCACGCTCACGCTGGCCTCGACGCAGTTCGGGCCGCGCATGTTGCGCAACTTCATCCGCGACCGCGGCACCCAGGTCACGCTGGGCACGTTCGTCGCCACATTCGTCTACGCGACGCTCGTGCTCGTCTCGATCTCGCCCGGACCGCACGGGCAACCGGACTTCGTCCCGCATCTGTCGGTGACGATGTCGGTCGGCCTGGTCGCGGTGTCGATGGGAGTCCTGATCTTCTTCATCCATCACATCGCGACCTCGATCCAGCTACCCCAGGTGATCGCGAGCATCGCCCGTGATCTCTCCGAGGCGATCGAGGTTGAGTCCGGGACGGGACGGCCGGGGCTCGAGGCCGGGCCGTCGGTGCCCGAGCTGCTGCGACGCCTGCGCGAGGGCGGCGGCTCCGTGCAGGCGCCCTCGAGCGGGTACCTGCAGTTCATCCGCCACCAGACGCTGACGACGATCGCGACCGAGAAGGGCTCGGTCATCCGGCTGCTGTACCGGCCCGGTCACTTCCTCGTGGCCGGCCACACGATGGCCCGGGTGTGGCCGGCCGAAGCGGCGCCGGCGGTCGCGAAGGAGCTCCGGCGCGCCCACGTGACCGGCCCGTTCCGAACGCTCACCCAGGACCTCGCGTTCGCGGTCGATCAGCTCGTCGAGATCGCGATCCGGGCCCTGTCGCCCGCAGTCAACGACACGTTCACCGCGCTGACCTGCATCGACTGGCTCGGCGACAGCCTGTGCAAGGTGTCGACCAGCTGGCACCCGACCCGCGTCCATCGCGACAGCCACGGCTACGTCCGCGTCATCACCTCCCACGTCTCTTACGCGCGACTCATCGAGCGGGCGTTCGAGAAGATCCGGCAGGCCGGTCGCGGGATGCCGGCGGTGATGATCCGCCAGCTCGAGGCGCTGAGCAAGATCATGGAGAACGCCACCACGGAGGAGAGGCGCGAGCTGTTGCTCGACCAGGCGGCGATGCTCCTGCGCTCGAGCGAGGAGTCGATCCCCGAGCCCGCCGACCGCGCCGATGTCCAGCGCGAGTACGACATCGTCATCGCCGCGGCGGCCAGGATCTCCGCGGGCCGGCGGCCGGACGCCGAAGCCGCGGCGGCCGAAGCCGAAGCCGGCCAGACGGGCTAGCCTAGTGGTGGTCGTTGCCCTGCTCGCCGCTGCGGCGCTTCGGGTCCAGCAACCAGCCCATGAACACGGCCAGGAGGACGAAGGCGATGAAGGCGCCGATCAGGGGCCAGTACATGGCGCGAAACATATCGGTCGGGCGGGCCGGATGCGCCCGGACCCGGCGGGCGCACGCGGGGCGCTGCCGGCCGGCGTGATCCGCGCGGCCGACCTACGCGTGCAGCGCAACCTGCTCCTGAGGCGAGGGAAACGCCCACGCGACCTGCAGCCGGCGCTCCTGGCGGAACACGAACCGCATCTGGCTCGGCGGCCTCAGGCCGTCGGGATGGGCCGGGCGGAAGGTGGGACACGGGCCGGTTTCCGAGAGCGCGCAGAGGAGATTCTGGTGAAAGAAACAGTTCTCGCAGCTCGCCTGCGCTGCACTGGTACGCCCGGTTGCCATGCCTGTGTTCGACCCCTGTTCCCTGGTTCTCGGCGTGTGTACGACTGCAGCCATCAAAGCGGAACTCACCCCCCTTGCGCAATGTTGAATCTCGGAAAACGCAGGAACTTCCGCCGCGTCCGGAAACCACCAAAGAGCGGGACTTTTGTCAGCCGGCACAGGAACCGCCCGCATTTTCCGTAGGTTTCAAGCGGTGGTCACAGAGCCCAACTCCGGAGTGCGCGTCCAGCTGTTCGTCACCTGCCTGGTCGACCTGCTCTATCCGCGGGTCGGTGAGCGCACGGTCTCCCTGCTCGAGCGACTGGGATGCGAGGTCGAGTTCACCCGCGCGCAGACGTGCTGCGGGCAGCCCGCGCTCAACTCGGGCCACCCCGCCGCCGCGCGCACGGTCGCGAGCCGCTTCCTCGACGCGTTCGCCGAGACCGACGGCCCGATCGTGGCGCCGTTCGGCTCCTGCGTCCACATGGTCCGCCACCACTATCCGCAGCTGTTCGCCGACGCCGGTGTCGGTCGGGTTCAGCTGGCCCGGGCGCTCGGCGCGAGGACCACGGACCTGGCGAGCTTCGTCGTGGACGTGCTCGGCCGCTCCGACGTCGGCGGTCGCTACCCGGGCTCGGGCCAGGGTCCTCCGGTCCCGGTCGCCTACCACCACGAGTGCCACATGCTGCGCGGCCTGGGCGTGGCCGACGCTCCGCTCGCGCTGCTGCGCGGCGTCGCCGGCTGCACGCTGGTGGAGGCCGAGCGCAGCGATCTCTGCTGCGGGTTCGGCGGCACCTTCTCGCTCAAGATGAGCGACGTCTCGGTGGCGATGGCCGACGAGAAGCTCGACCGGGCGCTCGCGGTCGGCGCCCGGGCGATCGTCTCCACGGACGTCGGCTGCCTGATGCACCTCGAAGGTCGCGCGCGGCGCCGGGGCCTGCCGCTGGCCGTCCACCATCTCGTCGACCTGCTCGAACCCGACGGCCGCCTGTGAGCCCGCACATGCACGAGCACCCGCAGGCTGAGCCCGATCCCGGCGTCTCGCTGAACCTGCATCGCGCCGCCGGAAACTGGGGCCACCAGCGCGACATCGCCCGGGCGCGCGTGGACTGGGAGCAGTGGCGCGATCGGGCCCAGGCGGTGCGGGCCGACGCTGTCGGCCACATGGACGAGCTGATCGCCTTGTTGAGCCGACGCGTCAGCGCCGCCGGCGGCCACGTCCATCGCGCGCGCACGGCGGCGGACGCACGTGACCACGTGCTGCGCATCTGCCGCGACGTGGGCGCGCGCAGCGCCGTCAAGGCGAAGTCGATGACCAGCGAGGAGATCGGCCTCGGCGACGCCCTCGCCGAGGCCGGGATCGATGCCGTGGAAACCGACCTCGGCGAGTACATCGTGCAGGCCATGGGTGACCGTCCCTCGCATCTGCTCGCCCCGGCCGTCCATCTGAGCGCCGCTCAGGTGGCAGAGCTCTTCTCGCGCGAGTCCGGGCACACACTCGATCCCGACGACACGCGCGGACTGGTCGACCACGCGCGCGGCGTGCTGCGCGAGCGCTTCCTCAGCGCCGATGTGGGGATCACGGGGGTCAACCTGGCCGTGGCCGAGACGGGAACGCTCGTCCTGGTCGAGTCCGAGGGCAATATCCGCCTCTGCACCGGGTTGCCCCGAGTGCACATCGCGGTGATGGGGATCGAGAAGGTCGTCCGCGACTGGGAGGGGGCCGCGCACCTGGTGCAGATGCTGCCGCTCGCGGCGCACGGCGCGCCCGCGGCCGCGTCGACCTCGTACATCACCGGCCCCGCCCGCGACGGCGACGACGGACCCGAGCAGCTTCACCTCGTCCTGCTCGACGGTGGTCGCTCCTCGATCCAGGGCACCGAGTTCGAGGCGGCGCTGCAGTGCATCCGCTGCGGCGCGTGCATGTACGCGTGCCCGGTCTACCGCCAGGTCGGCGGTCACCACTACGGGAGTACGTACAGCGGACCGATCGGCGCCGTGATCACACCGCTGTTGGAGGGGCTCACACCGGACACCGCCGAGCTGCCCTGGTTCTCGTCGCTGTGCGGCGCGTGCGTGGAGGCGTGCCCGGTCAAGATCCCACTCGACGACCAGCTCGTGATGCTCCGGGCGCGAGCCGCCGCGGCCCGCAGCGCCGCAGCCGGTCGACGGCCCGACCCGGAGGCCGCACTGTTCCGCGCCTGGGCGGCATTATGGTCGCGGCCCGCCGCTTACCGGGCGACCGCGGCCACCGCCGGTCGCGCCCTCGCGCCGCTGTGGTCCACCCTGGCCCGTGAGCATGAGAGCGGCGGGTGGCAGGCCCGGGCGCCGTTTCCGTTCAGCCGCTTCACCGACGGGCGCGACGCCCTCGGGCCGGATCCGGAGCCATTCCACGCGCGCTGGCGGCGCAGGCGTGGCTGATTCGGATCGGCTGGCCGAATTCGAGCGGTTGCTCGAGGAGGCCGGCGGCCGGCTGCATCGCGCCGATTCGCTCGACGCCGCACGGGCCCGGGCCCGTGAGCTGATCGGCGATGGCACCGTCGCCCGATGGCGCGAGGACACGCTCGACGGGATCGCGGCCCGGGAGGCGGCGCCGGCCGAGGCCGATGTCTCCCTGATCGTGGCCGACGTCGGCGTGCAGAGCACCGGCGCGATCGGATGGGTCCACGGCGCCGGTCGCCCGCGGGCCACGGGTCTGCTGCCGACACGCCAGATCGCGTTGCTGGCCCTGCGCGATCTCGTCGAGGGGGTCCCCGAAGCCCTCCACCGGCTCGGCCTGACCTCGCCCTCGCCACCCTCGAACGTCGTGTTTGCCGCAGGCCCGAGCCGGACATCTGACATCGAGCAGCGCTCGATCCGCGGCGTCCACGCGCCGCGCCGGCTCGACGTCATCGTATTTTCTTGACCATGAACATTCTCGTGACCGGCGTGACCGGCTCCGTCGGCTCACGCCTTGCTCCCCGCCTCAGACGCGAGGGCCACGTGGTCCGAGGTCTCACCCGCAACCCGGCCTCCGCGCCGCCGTTGCCCGTTGACCTGATCGAAGGTGACGCGATTACCGGCCGGGGGATCGATCAGGCCCTGGACGGGATCGACGTCGCCTACTACCTGATTCACTCCATGGAGCCGAGTACAAACGGAAGCTTCGACTCGCTCGAGCGGCAGTCGGCCGAGAGGTTCGCCCAGGCCGCTCGCGCCGCCGGCGTCGGCCGGATCGTGTACCTCGGCGGACTCGTCCCCTCCGGCGGTCCCCCCTCCCGTCACCTCGCCAGCCGGCTCGCGGTCGAACAGATCCTGCTCCGGGCCGTCCGCGATTCGGTGGCCTTCCGCGCCTCGATCGTGATCGGTGCCCAGTCGCGCTCGTTCCGGCTGCTCGTGCGCCTGGTCGAGCGGATGCCGGTACTCGCGGTGCCGGCCTGGAGCACGCGCGTCACCGCGCCGATCGACGAGCGCGACGTGATCGAGTTGCTCGCCCGCGCCGCGAGCAACGACACGGTGAGCGGCGATTCGCTCGACGTCGCCGGACCCGACGTGGTCTCCTACGGTGAGCTGATCGACCGCGTCCGTCACCACATGCTCGTCGGCCGGCCGACGCTCTCACTCAAGCACCTCACCTTGACGCCCATCGCCAGCCGACTCGCGGCGCTGATCGCCGGCGAGGACCATGCCCTCGTCGGGCCGCTGATGGAGAGCCTGGGCGACGACCTGCTGCCACGCGACAATCGCGCAGCGGTACTGCTGGGGGTACGGATGCACACGCTCGATGCCGCGATCGAGCACGCCCTCCGTGACTGGGAGGCGACGGAGGTATTGGCCGCCCGCTAGATCGGGTAGGTGATCTCCGCAACCGTGATCCTCGTTAGTGTCTGCGCCCCGAGATGAGCCTCGTCAACGCCCGAATCCAGATCGACGCGCCGATCGAGCGCGTCTGGGAGACCGTGATGGACCCTGACCGACTCGGTGAATGGGTGACCATCCACCGTGCTCTCGTCGCCGTTTCCGCCAAGCCCCTGGGCAAGGGCTCGACGATGGAGCAGAGCATGCACATCCGCGGGGTCACCTTCAAAGTGAGCTGGACGCTCACCGACGTGAGCGCTCCCAACCACGCTCAGTGGGAGGGGCGCGGCCCCGCCCATTCCCGCGCCCTCACCCGGTACGAGCTCTCCGGTGACAAGGGCGGTCCCACCACCTTCGATTACACGAATGAGTTCACGACACCCGGCGGACGGCTCGGCGCGGTCGCGGGGAGGGTCATCGTCGGTGGCGTCTCCGAACGGGAGGCGCACAAGTCGCTGGAGCGGTTGAAATCCCTCACCGAACGCAGGTGACGGCTCGTTGCACCGTCAACGGTGAAGCTCGGGAGGCACGATCGATAGTGCGAATCAACGTGCGCGCCGTGTGACACCTGTATCTTTTCCCCTGTAACTACACTGCAATGGTAAAGGAGGCCGCGTTGGCTGGCTTCGTTGACAGCACGGTCAAGGACATCGACGATCGACTCCGCGAGCTCAAGGAGGAGACCTCCAAGTTGGAGGCCGCGCGCGCGGCACTCGTCGGTTCTCGGCGGGGTCCCGGCCGCCCGCCGGGATCGAATTCAGGGTCGAGCGCGCCGCGCCGCGCCACTCGGCGCCCCGGTCGCCCACGGGGTCGTCGCGGCGGTAACACGCGCTCCAATCAGGCGCTCGAACTCGTCGTGGCCCAGCCGGGAATCACCATCCCGCAGCTCGCCGAGGCGCTCAAGATTCAGCCCAACTATCTGTACCGGGTGATGCCGAAGCTCGTCTCGGACGGGTCGATCCGGCGTGAGGGCCAGGGCTGGTACCCGGTCGCATCGAGCTCGTAGGCGCGGCCCGCGACCGACTCATCACGTCTCACCTCTCGACCCGCGCAACCGGCGTCGGCGGCGCGGGTCGAGTGAGTGCCTAGGAGCGTGTCAAAGAAGTGGGTGCGTGGTTGGCGAGCGCCGGACCAAGCGGGGCTGCGCGGGCAGGAGCCGCCGTGTAGCAGCGCTACACCAGGCCCCTGACCGTGCCGCATCCGCGCCGGTCCGCCGCCGCCAGACGCGTGCCCAGTTCTTTGACACGCTCCTAGATCAGGCCGAGATCCTTGACGGCGTCGCGCTCCTCGCCGAGCTCGGCGACGGTCGCATCGATCCGGGCGCGCGAGAAGTCGTCGAGGTCCAGACCCTGGACGACCTCGAATGAGCCGCCCGAGGTGGTGACAGGGAAGCTCGAGATGACACCTTCGTCGACGCCGTAGGACCCATCCGATGCAATAGCCATCGACACCCAGTCACCCTCCGGTGTCCCGAGGACCCAATCGTGGACGTGGTCGATCGCGGCGTTGGCCGCCGACGCGGCACTCGACGCGCCCCGCGCCTCGATGATGGCGGCGCCGCGCTTCTGGACCGTGGGGATGAAGTCGTTCTCGAGCCAGCTCTGGTCGTTGACCACCTCGGCGGCGTTCTGACCCCTCACCTTGGCGTGGAAGAGATTGGGGTACTGCGTGGCCGAGTGGTTGCCCCAGATCGTCATGTTGGTGATCTCGGATACCGCCGCGCCGGTCTTCTTGGCCAGCTGTGCGATTGCCCGATTGTGGTCGAGCCGGGTCATCGCGGTGAAACGCTCACGGGGAATGTCGGGCGCGTTGCTCATCGCGATCAGGGCGTTGGTGTTGGCCGGGTTGCCGACCACGAGCACCTTGATGTCCGAGGCGGCGTGCGCGTTCAGCGCCTGACCCTGGGGCTTGAAGATGCCGCCGTTGGCCTCGAGCAGATCGCCGCGCTCCATGCCCTTGGTCCGCGGGCGCGCACCGACGAGCAGCGCGATGTTGACACCGTCGAAGGCCACGTTCGGATCGTCGGCGATGTCGATGCCGGCCAGCAGCGGGAACGCACAGTCGTCCAATTCCATGGCCGTGCCCTCGGCCGCCTTGACGGCCGGCGGGATCTCGAGCAGCGACAGCCTGACCGGCGTATCGGGACCGAGCAGCTGTCCACTGGCGATCCGGAACAGGATCGCGTAGCCGATCTGGCCGGCGGCTCCGGTCACGGCGACTTTCACTGGCTGTGTCACTGGGTCATCTCCTCGAGGCAGATCGCAGAAACCTGGGTCATCGTCGTCCCTTGGCAGGGATGCGTAGCGGCTCGACACGTGGCGGTCAGACCGCCGTCGGGTCGATGCTATCCCAGCGCGAGTGATTCACTTCCGCCGATGTCGATCACTCGTGAGAGCGGGGCGGCCACGCATGAGGTGGCCAATCAGCCGCCTCCGCTCCAGGACTACAACCTGGCCGCGGAGGACCGCCCCCTGATGGAGGCCGTGAACCGGGAGGGCGGAGGCTGGGCGCGGAAACGGGTGCTGGCGCTGGGCGAGCTCGCCGGCCGGGCGGAGACGCTCGAGCTCGGGCGGCTGGCCAACGAGAACCCGCCGCGGTTGCGCACCCACGATCGCTACGGCAACCGGATCGATGAGGTCGAGTTCCATCCCGCCTGGCACGAGCTGATGCGGATCTCGGTCGGGAGCGGCATCGCCGCCCTCCCGTGGCGCGAGCCGCGGCCCGGAGCCCACGCCGCCCGCGCGACGTTGCTGATCGTGGCCAGCCAGGTCGAGGCCGGTCACCAATGTCCGGTGACGATGACCTTCGCGGCCGTGCCGGCGCTGCGGACCACTCCCGCGCTCGCCGACCGACTCGAGCCGAAGCTCACCTCGCTCGAGTACGACCCAGCGCTGGTGCCCTTGCCGGAGAAGACGAGCGCGCTCAGCGGCATGGCGATGACCGAGAAACAGGGTGGCTCCGACGTGCGGGCCAACACGACACGCGCGCAGCCCACGGGCGTCGACGGCGAGTACGAGCTGACCGGGCACAAGTGGTTCTGCTCGGCCCCGATGTGCGACATGTTCCTGATGCTGGCCCAGACGGAGGCCGGTGTGACCTGCTTCCTGGTGCCGCGGATCCTGCCCGACGGCTCGCGCAACCACATCCATCTCCAGCGTCTCAAGGACAAGCTCGGCAACCGCTCCAACGCCAGTTCGGAGATCGAGCTGCACGGAGCCCTGGCCCAGCGCGTCGGCGAGCCGGGTCGTGGCGTTGCGACGATCATCGAGATGGTCGGGCACACGCGCCTGGACTGCACGCTCGGCTCCGCGGCCGGGATGCGGGCGGCCGTCGCTCACGCGACCCATCACGCGGCCCATCGCTCGGCGTTCGGTCGGCCGCTGACCGCGCAACCGCTGATGCGCAACGTGCTCGCCGACCTGTGCATCGAGTCCGAGGCCGCGACCGCCGGCGGCCTCCGCCTCGCGCGGGCCTACGACGAGGCCGCCGACGGGGCCGAGGACGCGGCCGCGTTCCGGCGCGTGGCCACGGCGGTGCTCAAGTACTGGGTCTGCAAGCGCGCGCCGGGCCACGCCGCCGAGGCGCTCGAGGTGCTCGGCGGCAACGGGTACGTGGAGGAATCGGGGATGCCGCGCCTGTATCGCGAGGCGCCGCTGAACTCGGTGTGGGAGGGGTCGGGCAACGTGATCTGCCTCGACGTGCTGCGTGCCCTCTCACGCGAGCGGGGCACCGCGGAGGCGTTCCTGGCCGAGGTCTCGCTGGCCCGCGGCGCCGACCCCCGGCTCGACGGCGCGATCGTCCGGCTCGAGTCCGAGCTCGGCGATTTCAGCGACATCGAGGTCCGGGCGCGCAGCGTGGTCGAGCGGATGGCGCTCGCGCTGCAGGGCTCGCTGCTCGTGCGCTCGAGCCCGCCGGAGGTGGCCGACGCGTTCTGCGCCTCGCGGCTCGCCGGCGACGGCGGCCATGCCTACGGGACGCTCCCCCGCGGGGTCGACCACGCGGCGATCATCGATCGCCACCAGCCCCGGGTCAACTGATGAACACCCGCGTCGCACAACGGCTCGAGGTCAGCTTCCGCTCCGACGACGTCGACTGTCGCGCATGGCTGTTCGAGCCCGCCGGCGACCCCGCCGGCGACCGGCCGCTGGTGATCCTCGGTCACGGGCTCGGCGCAACTCGCGAGATGGGCCTCGCGCCGTTCGCGGAGCGGTTCGCCGCCGAGGGCATCACTGCGCTCGCCTTCACCTACCGGCACTTCGGAGACAGCGGCGGCCTGCCCCGCCAGCTGCTCGACATCGAGCGCCAGCTGACCGACTGGGCCTCAGCGCTCCGCTACGCGCGCTCGCTGCCTGGAATCGACCCGGCCCGGATCGCCATCTGGGGCAGCTCGTTCGGCGGCGGTCACGTGATCGAGACCGCCGCCCGCGACGGTCGCGTCGCCGCCGCGGTCAGTCAGTGCCCGTTCACCGACGGGCCCGCCTCCGTCCGTGCCGCCAGCCCTCGCGCCCTCGCGCTCTCGACCGTGCTCGCGCTGCGCGACGAGCTCTCGCGCATCCGCGGCGCGCCGGCCGTCCGCGTCCCGCTTGTCGGCCCTCCGGGCTCGGCCGCGCTGATGACCGCCCCCGACGCCGAGCCCGGCTACCGTGCCCTGATCCCGCCCGAGCTCGAGTTCGACGACTCGGTCGCGGCGCGCATCCTGCTCCGCGTCGGGCTCTACCGCCCCGGCCGCGCCGCCGCCAGGGTCACCTGCCCGATCCTCTTCTGTATCTGCGAGGGCGACACCGTCGCCCCCGCTGCGACCGCGCTGCGCTATGCCGAGCAGGCGCCCAAGTCCGAGATCAAGCGCTACCCCATCGGCCACTTCGACCTCTACTCCGGCGCGGGGTTCGAGGTCGCGGTCGCCGATCAGGTGGAGTTCCTGCGGCGGCATCTGGGGGTGTAGGGCCGGGGGTGCTGGGCGGGTCGTCCGTGAGGCGCTTTCGGTGTGCGCCGCGCAAACGACTGGCTGGGAGGGGGGCGGTTCGATCTGGCCAGGCGAACCTCCATTTCGTGGCATCTCGCCGAACCCGGGGTCCCTCGAGGAACTTAATGGCTGCCCCACAGCCATTAAGTTCCACGGCGCGCGGACGCAGCACCGAGAGGCCACGAAATGGATGTTCCAGGGCCCCACACACACCCCCAGCATCCACCGGCCCCGCCGCTCCACCCCCTCCCCAGCATCCGCCGGCCCCGCCGCCCCACCCCCCTTCCCAGCCAGCCGTGTACGCCGGCCCTCCACCCGCGCCACCGACAGCCACCGACAGCCACCGCCACCGCCACCGCCACCGCCACCGCCACCGAAACCGCCACCTCCACCCCGCCCTACAACCCGTACACGTCCCTCAGCTTCGCCTTCAGGTAGCGCACGAACGGCTGGACCTCGATCGGCCCCCCGACCACCCGCCGGAGCAGCTCCTGGGTCGGGAACTTCGATCCGTGCCGGTGGACGTTCTCCCGCAGCCACTCGCGCAGCGGGGCGAGCTCGCCGGCGGCGATGCGCTCGTCGCGGTCGGGCAGGTCGGTGGCGATCTTCTCCCACAGCTGCCCGGCGATCATGTTGCCGAGCGCGTAGGTGGGGAAGTAGCCGATCAGGCCGGCCGCCCAGTGCACGTCCTGCAGGACCCCCTCCGCGTCGTCGGTCACCTCGAGGCCGAGGTACTCCCTGAAGCGGGCGTTCCACGCCTCGCGCAGGTCGGTCACCGCGAGACGCCCCTCGATCAGCTCCTGCTCGAGCTCGAAGCGGAGCACGATGTGCAGGCCGTAGGTGGCCTCGTCGGCCTCGACGCGGATGAACGAGGGCGCCACCTTGTTGACGGCGCGGTACAGCGTCGCGGGGTCGAGCCCGGACAGCCCGTCGGCGAACTCCTCGGAGACGAGCGGTGCGAGGTAGTGGCTGAAGCTCGAGCCGCGACCGACCATGTTCTCCCACATCCGGCTCTGGGATTCGTGCAGGCCGAGCGAGTCGGCGCTGCCCAGCGGCGTGCGCGCGAGCGCGGGATCGATCCCGGCCTCGTACAGACCGTGGCCGCACTCGTGCATCGCGCCGTACAGGCCCGAGGCGAAGTAGGTCTCGTCCCAGCGGGTCGTGATCCGCACGTCGGCCGCACCGACGCTGGTCGCGAACGGATGCACGGCATCGTCCATCCGCCATGCCCGGCTGTCGAAGCCCATGCGCTGCACCACCGTGGCCACGAGACGGCGCTGGCGCTCGATCGGGAAGTTCCCGTGCAGGCACGAGGCGTCGACGGCGTCGGGCCGCTGCGCGAGGGTGGCGATCAGCGGAACCAGCTCGGCCTTCAGCTCGGCGAACAGCGCGGCCACCTCGGTCGTCTTCATCCCCGGCTCGTAGTCATCGAGCAGCGCGTCGTAGGCACAGTCGAAGTCGTCGAAGCAGGCGACGTAGCGCCGGGCCAGCTCGAGGTTGCGTTCGAGGTGGGGCTTGAACGCCGCGAAGTCCGACTTGCTGCGGGCCTCGACCCACGCCTCCTGGCCGATCGAGCCGGCGTGGGCGAGCTCGGCCGCCAGCTCGGAGGGCACGCGACGCGCCTTCTCCCAGCGTGCCGTCACGACCCGCACCAGGCAGGCGTCATCGCTGTCGGGCGGGGTGCCGTCCACCTCCGCCTCGGCGGCCTCGAGCAGGCGTCCGGTCTCGGCCGAGACGAACATCTCGTGGCTCAGGCGCTCGAGCGTGGCCAGTGAATCGGCCCGCGACGCGCCGCCGCGCGGGGGCATCATGGTCTGCTGGTCCCATTGCAGGAGCCGTCCCGCGTTCCGCAGGTCGACCACCTCGGCGAGCCGCTCCCGCAACTCTCCCACACGCTCACTCATCCCTTGCCTCCCTTGTCGCTCTCGAATGCCCCGCTCGTCACCCTACCCGCCTGTGCGACCATTGCAGCATGATCAGGCGCTCAGGCTCCATCAAGCTGATGGACGCGTTCGGGATCCGGATCGGCGTCGACGCCAGCTGGTTCCTGATCCTGTTCCTGCTGATCTTCACCGTATCGGCCCAGTTTCGAACGGCGCTGCACAGCTCCGAGTCGGTCGCATATCTGACCACGGTCATCACCGTGCTGTTGCTGTTCGGGTCGCTGATCGTGCACGAACTCGGCCACGCGCTGGTCGCCCGCCGACAGGGGATCGAAGTCCAATCGATCGACCTGTTCCTGTTCGGAGGCCTGACCCGGATGAGCCGCGACGCGCGCACGCCGGGCGAGGAGTTCCGGATCGCAGCCGCCGGCCCGCTCGCCACCTTCGGCTTCGTGCTCGTGTGCCTCGTCGTCGACCTCGCGATCGTCGGCCCGCACCGCCTCACTCACGCCGCGGTGCTCGACGGCACGGTCACGATCACCCCGGTCCTGCTCTCACTCTCGTGGCTGTTGTTCTGGAATGTGCTGCTGCTCGTGTTCAACCTCGTGCCGGCCTTCCCGCTCGACGGCGGCCGGATCGCCCGGGCGATCGTGTGGAAGCGGACCGATGACAAGACCCGCGGCACGCGCGTGGCGGCGAAGCTCGGCCAGGGCTTCGCCATCATCCTCGGCGGCCTGGGCATCTTCTGGGTGCTCGCCACGGGCAGCCTCGCCGGCCTGTGGCTGATCGCGCTCGCGTTCCTGATCGGGTCCGCGGCTCGCGGCGCGCTCGCGCAGACGGCGCTGACCGAGCGGATCGAGGGCGTGCGCGTCGCCGACATCATGGATCGCCAGCCCGTGGCGATCCCGGGCGAGACACCCGTCGGGCGCGCCATCGACGAGTACTTCCTGCGCTACGGCTGGCCCTGGTTCCCGGTCATCGACGGTGCCGGCCGGTTCCTCGGCATCGCGCGCCAGGAGCGCGCGCAGGCGGCGATCGACGGCGGTGAGGCGTGGCTCACGGTCGGCGCGGTGCTCGATGCCGGGGACGCGGCGGCCTGGGGCGTCAGCGAGGATCGCCCGCTGACCGAGGTGCTGTCGTCGGAATCGCTCGGATCGCTCGGGGCGGTGATGGCCGTCGACGGCGAGGGCATGCTGAGCGGCGTGGTCACGATCGAGCAGGTCCGGCGCGCGCTGCAGTCGGCGCTCGGCTCACCGGCGTCCTGAGCCGGGAACCGGCCCGCCCGGGCGCTCCGGTCGCGGTTGAGTAACCGGCTTATGGGGGCGGCTACCGCCGCCCTTGTCAGGCCGGGGCCCGAACGTCGCGTCGCCAATCGGCGACTGCCGGACCTCGACCGATGAATAGAATCGCCCACATGCCCTCCCACGACGTCCTGATCATCGGCGCCGGACTGGCCGGCCAGCGAGCCGCTCTCGCCGCCGCCAATGCGGGCGCCTCGGTCGCGATCATCTCCAAAGTTCACCCCGTCCGCTCGCACTCCGTCGCGGCCGCCGGCGGCATCAACGCAGCCCTCAATCCGGAGGACTCGTGGGAATCTCACGCGTTCGACACGGTCAAGGGATCGGACTATCTCGGCGACCAGGACGCGATCGAGATCATGTGCCGCGAGGCGCCGGACGAGCTCCTCTACCTCGAGCACATCGGGGTCACCTTCCACCGCTCGCCCGACGGCCATCTCGGCACGCGCGCGTTCGGCGGCGCCTCGGCGGCGCGGACGTATTACGTCGCCGACATCACCGGCCAGGCCATCCTGCACGTGCTCTACGAGCAGCTGATGAAGCACCACGAGCAGCTCGACCGCTACGAGGAGTGGTTCACCACCGACCTGCTCCAGGACGAAGAGGGCCGCTGCATCGGCGCGATCTGCCGCAACCTGCGCGACGGCCATCTCGAGGTGTTCAACGCCAAGGCCGTGATCCTCGCCTCCGGCGGCGCCGGCCAGGCCTTCAAGCCGACGACCAACGGGCTGATCGTGACCGGCGACGGGATCGCCCAGGCCTACCGCATCGGCGCCAAGCTGATGGACATGGAGATGGTCCAGTATCACCCGACCACGCTGGCGGGCAACGGCTTCCTGATCACCGAGGGCGCCCGCGGCGAGGGCGCCTGGCTGCTCAACGCCCAGGGCGAGCGGTTCATGGAGACCTACGCGCCCAACAAGATGGAGCTCGCCTCGCGCGATGTCGTGTCGCGCGCCGAGCAGACCGAGATCAACGAGGGCCGCGGCTTCCCCGACGGCACCGTGTTCCTCGACGTCACCAAGGTCCCCCGCAAGCGCACGCTCGAGGCCCTGCGCGAGATCGTCAACATCGGGCGCGACTTCGCCGGCGTCGACATCACCCGCGAGCCGATCAAGATCCGCCCGGGCATGCACTACATCATGGGCGGGGTCAAGACCGACTCCGACGGCCTGACCACGATCCCCGGCCTGTACGCGGCCGGCGAGGTTGCCTGCGTCTCGGTCCACGGCGGTAATCGGCTCGGTGCCAACTCGCTGCTCGACACGCTGATCTTCGGCCGCCGCTCGGGCGAGCACGCGGCCGCGCAGGCGAAGACGATGCCGATGCCGACCACACCGCAGGCGAAGGTCGCCGACGTCCAGCGTTCGATCGACGCGATCATCCACCGCGAGCCCGGCGGCCGGCGCGTTTCGGCGATCAAGGACGAGCTCGGCACGACCATGAACCAGTACTGCGCCGTGTTCCGTGACGCCGAGGGCCTGGCCACGGGCTACGAGATCGTCCGCCGGCTCAAGGAGGACGCCCCCAAGGCCTCGATCGACGATCACGGCACCGTCTTCAACCAGGACGTGATCGGTGCGATCGAGCTCGGCTACATGCTCGATGTCGCCGAGACGATCCTGGTCGCCGCCATGGAGCGCAAGGAGTCCCGTGGCGCGCAGTACCGCACCGACTTCCCCGCCCGAAACGACGACGAATGGCTCAAGCACATCGACATCTCGGCCAACGGCGCCGACGAGCCGAAGGTCGACTACTCCCCCGTCACGATCACCCGCTGGGAGCCCCAGGAAAGGACGTACTGACCGGATGCCCGAGTACACGCTGAGGATCCGCCGCTACGACCCGCAGTCGGGACAGGCGGCGCACTGGGACGACCACAAGGTCGAGATGGAAGGGCACGTTTCCGTGCTCGAGGCGATCCTCAGGGTCAAGGCCGACACCGATGGCTCGATCGGCATTCGCTGCTCGTGCCGTGCGGCGATCTGCGGCTCCTGCGGCGTCCGGGTCAACGGCAAGCCGGGCCTCGCATGTCACACGCATCTCGAGGATGCGGCCAAGCGGCAGACGAAGTCGACCACGGATGACGCGTCAGTGATCGAGGTCGAGCCGATGGGCAACATGCCCGTCATCCGCGACCTGATCGTCGACATGGACGCGGTGCACTGGAAGAAGATCCAGCGCGTCACGCCGTGGCTGATCAACAAGGAGCCGATCCCCGAGCGCGAGTACATCGTCCCGCACGAGAACATGGTCGACGTCACGCAGACGATGGCCTGCATCCAGTGCGGAGCATGCGTGTCGGACTGCCTCTCGATGGAGGTCGATCCGCTCTTCGTCGGGCCGGCCGCGCTGGCCAAGTCCTACCGCTTCGTCGGCGATCCCCGCGACGCCGAGAAGTTCGAGCGCCTCAAGGACCTGTCCGAGGACGAGCACGGCATCTACGACTGCACGCACTGCTTCAACTGCATCGACGCCTGTCCCAAGGGTGTCGCGCCGATGAGCCAGATCATGCGCCTGCGCCGCGTCGCCGGTAACGACGAGCACATCGAGGATCGCAACAACGGCTACCGCCACGAGCACGCCTTCGTCAAGAACATCGAGCGCAACGGCCTCCTGCACGAGGCCGACCTGCTGCCCGATTCCTACGGCGGCAAGTTCCACCCCCGCGCCGTGCCGGAGCTGCTCGGCTCGCTGCCGGTTGCCGCCAAGGCGATGACGCGCGGGAAGATGAGCCTGAGCGGCGCGCTGCTGCACCCCCACAAGGCATCGCCGGAGGTCAAGCAGATCTTCAAGAAGGTCGAGGGGGAGAAGGAGCGCTACGAGCTCAATCTGTACGTGGTCGGGTACGAGGATGAGGAGGAGCCCGCGGCCACACCTGCTGAGACCCCCACCGAAAGCGAGTCCGCATGAAGGTCGCCTACTGGCCAGGGTGCGTGAGCCGTGGGTTCACGCCCGAATTGCACGGATCGATGGCCAAGGTCGCCCCCCTCCTCGACCTCGAGCTGATCGAGCTCGATCGGGCCTCCTGCTGCGGCGCCGGCGTCATCGCCGAGCACAACCAGGAGCTCGCCGACACGCTCAACGCGCGCACGTTCGCGCTGGCTCAGCAGACCGACGGCGAGCTGATGATGAACATCTGCTCGACCTGCCAGGGCGCGCAGTCGGAGTGTCAGGAGCGCCTCGACGCCAACACCGAGTACCGCGATCACGTCAACCAGACGCTCAGCGACGAGGGCCTGCGCTACGAGAAGGGGCTGACGAACAAGAACTTCCTGTGGCTGCTGGTCGAGGAGATCGGGCTCGACACGCTCACGGCCAAGGTCAAGAAGCCGCTCACCGACCTGCGCGTGGGACCGTTCTACGGCTGCTACATCGTGCGCCCGAAAGAGCGCCTCGGGATCGACTCGGAGAACCCGCGCGACCGCTACCTGCACATGGTCATCGAGGCCCTCGGCGGCACGGTGATCGACTACGCCGGCGTGTACAAGTGCTGCGGCTTCCCGATCGTGACCATGAACAAGAAGGCATCGCTGACGATGGCGGGCCGCCACCTCGGCGACGCGATCGATGCCGAGGCCGACTGCCTCGTCGTGCCGTGCCCGCTCTGTCACCTGAACCTCGATCTGCAGCAGCCCGCGGCGGCCAAGATCTCCGGCCGTGAGCTCGGGATGCCGGTGCTGCATCTGCCGCAGCTCGTCGGGCTTGCGCTCGGGCTCTCCGCCAAGGAGCTCGGGATGAACAAGCACATCGTTCGGCCGACCAAGGTGATCGATTGGTCAACCTCGGTGGTGGCCGGCGCCGCGGCCTGATCGACGGCCGGCGACAACCCCGCCGCCTGACGACGAGGAGCACCGAGGCGCCGGGAAAGCGGCGGGAGCGGGTCCGCCTCCGGAACCCCGCTCACCGCTCCTAACCCCTGCTGTTGCCGCGTGGCCGCCGCGTGAGGTGGCCCCCCGTCCTCAGCGGTCTTGCCTCCCAGCGCTTGCCTCCCGGCGACAAGCGTCCACAGGATGGTGGCGTGCGGCGGGGCCATCGTCGTCCCCTCTCGGGGGTGATCTTGGGGGGATGCCGCGGCGTGGAATGGGGTACGTGGGGTTCACCCTTTTCTCCGATTTGCCGATACTGTGGGTACGCGCTGCGGAGGCGACCGGAGCCGTGAGAGCCAAGAATGGTCAACCGTCCCCCCATTTCCGTCGCCATCGCCCGCTTCGAGGACGTCGTCAGCCGGGGTCTGCAGGCGCTGATCGACGAGGATGAGAGCCTCGTGCTGGTGGCCGCCAACGTGGCCCACGAGCAGATCTCCTCGGCCCTGACCGCCTACCGGCCCAACGTGGCCATCCTCAACTTCGGGTCGCTGAGCAGCGCCGCCGAGCTGCGCGAGCTCCATCAGGCCCACCCCGGCACCCGGCTCCTGGTCCTGGCCAACCGGCCGACCCCGGCCGAATGCCGTCAGATGCTCGCCTTCGGGGCGACCGCGTGCCTGGCCAAGGGCACCCAGGCCCGCGACATCCTGAACGCCATTCATCTCGCCTCGCGTGGGCTGCACGTGATGCCGCCCGGCGGCACGCCCGAGGACGGGCCCGACGGGCCCGACCTGCTGACCCCGCGCGAGGCCGATGTGCTCGAGCTGCTGCAGGTGGGGCGCTCCAACGCCGAGATCGCCGCCGCGCTCCATGTGGGCATCGAGACGGTGCGCACCCACGCGCGGCGGATCTACCGCAAGCTCGGCGTCAATACGCGGCGCGAGCTGCGGGCGCGGCGCTGAGCGCCGGCCGGCGAACCCTCAGGCCGCGGCCCGTGCGCGGCCGAGCAGCCGGCGCTCGATCAGGAGCTCCGCGATCTGGATCGCGTTGGTGGCGGCGCCCTTGCGCAGGTTGTCGCCGACGACCCACATGTTGAGCGTGCGCGGGTTGGACTCGTCGCGGCGGATCCGGCCCACGAGCACCTCGTCGCGCCCGGCGGCCTCAGAGGCCAGCGGGTAGCGGGCCGCCGCGGGCTCGTCGACCACGATCACGCCGGGCGCCGCGGCGAGCAGCTCGCGACAGCGCTCCGGCGAGAGGTCGGCCCGCGTCTCGACATTGAGCGACTCGGAATGGCAGTTGAGGACGGGAACGCGGGCGCAGGTCGCGGTGATCCGCAGCTCGGGCAGGCCGAGGATCTTGCGGCTCTCGGCGATCAC
Source organism: uncultured Solirubrobacteraceae bacterium (assembly GCA_963800815.1). Taxonomy (GTDB): domain Bacteria; phylum Actinomycetota; class Thermoleophilia; order Solirubrobacterales; family Solirubrobacteraceae; genus Palsa-465. Next base: position 8,437 of record CAWDCP010000005.1, on the reverse strand, counting down.
CTTGCGCTCCTCGGTCGTGTAGTCGTCGCCGTCCTTGAACGTCTCCACCTGCGGCAGCACGTTGAACGCGATCCGGTGCGGGTAGATCGCCGGCGCCGGCGGCTCCATCCCGTGCAGGATCGCGTGCGATTGGTCCCTGAGCTCCTCGACCGCACGGGCGCCCGTGCCCGAGGTCGACTGGTAGGAGCTGAACACGATCCGCTCGAGTCCGGCCGCGTCCTCGATCGGCTTCAGCACAACCAGCGCCTGCATGGCGGAGCAGTTCGGGTTGGCGATGATGCCGTTGTGGGACTCGAGCGCCTCGGGGTTGACCTCGGCGACCACCAGCGCCACCTCGGGATCCATCCGCCAGCACGACGAGTTGTCGACCACGACCGCACCCTGGGCCACGAACCTGGGTGCCCACTCACGTGACACCGACGAGCCGGCCGAGAACAGCGCCAGGTCGAAGCCGCCGATCGCCTCCTCGGCGAGCGGGCGCACGGTGAGGCCGTCGAGCTCGCGCCCGGCGGAGCGCTCGGAGGCGAAGGGGACAATCTCGGAGGCCGGGAAGCGGCGCTCGCGCAGCAGCTGGAGCATCGTCGTGCCGACGGCTCCGGTGGCGCCGACGACGGCCACGCGCGGATCGCTCATCGCGCCCCCTCCTCCTGCCTGATCTCGCCGGCGCCGAGCTCGAAGGCGGCGTGCAGCGACCGCACCGCCTGCGGTACGTCCACGGCCCGGATCACGCACGAGATCTTGATCGGCGAGGTTGAGATCATCTCGATGTTGATCCCCTCGCCGGCCAACGTGGTGAACACCTTCGCGGCCACGCCCGGGTGCGAGCGCATGCCGGCGCCGATGATCGAGACCTTGCCGATCTCGCGGTCGGTGTCCACGCGGGCGATGCCGAGATCGCGGATCACGAGCTCGAGCGCGGCTCTCGGCCGCGGCCAGGTCCTCCCTGGGCAGCGTGAACGAGACCTCGGCGTCGCGACCCTCCTCGAGCGGTTCGTTCTGGATGATCGTGTCGACGTTGCAGCCGGCGTCGGCGAGGGCGCCGAAGATGGCCGCCGCGGCGCCGGGACGGTCGGGCACGCCGAGCAGCGTGATCCGCGCCTCGTCGGTGGCGTGGGTCACGGCGGTGATGAGTGGATGTTCCATCGTGTCTTCTTCTCCGACCACAAAGGTACCCGGACCATCCTCAAAGCTGGCCCGGCAGTGGATCTTGACGCCGTGATTGCGCGCGTACTCGACCGAGCGCAGCTGCAGCACCTTGGCCCCCGAGGCCGACATCTCCAGCATCTCCTCGAAGCTGACCATCGAGAGCTTACGGGCGTCGGGCACGAGTCGCGGATCGGCGCTGTAGACCCCCCGCACGTCGGTGTAGATCTCGCATACCTCGGCGTTCATCGCCGCGGCCAGCGCGACCGCCGTCGTGTCCGAGCCACCCCGCCCGAGCGTCGTCACGTCGCGGCTCGTCGACACCCCCTGGAATCCCGCCACCAGCACGATCAGGTCCTCGTCGAGCGCCTCGCGGATGCGATCGGCCCGCACATCGAGGATCCGCGCCTTCGTGTGCGAGGTGTCGGTCACGATCCCGGCCTGCGAGCCGGTCAGCGAGATCGCCCGGTGACCGAGGTCGTTGATCGCCATCGCGCACAGCGCGCACGAGATCCGCTCCCCGGTCGAGAGCAGCATGTCCATCTCCCGCCGATCGGGGTGCGGCGAGACCTCCTCCGCCATCGCGATCAGCTCATCGGTCGTCTTCCCCCGCGCCGACAGCACGGCGACGACCCGCCGACCCGCCTCCCGCTGGGCCACGATGCGACGCGCGGCACGCTTGATCCGCTCGGCATCCGCGACCGAGGTTCCACCGAACTTCATCACCACCGTTCCAGGCACGACGTGCAAGGGTACGAGGTCGGCGGGTTGGGGGTGGTGGTGCGGGCGCCGGTTCAACCACCATTTCGTAGCCTCTCGACCGTTGGGCACTCTTGCCGCGGAACGTTATCGCTGCTGTGCACCCCTTTTGTTCCGCGCCACCTCTCGGGAGCGCCGAGAGGCCACGAAATGGCGGCTCGGCACGACCGGAGCGCCCCTATACCGCCCTGCGCCCCGCGAACGCCCGCCCGAGCGTGAGCTCGTCGGCGTACTCGAGGTCGGCGCCGACGGGGAGGCCGCTGGCCAGGCGGGTGACGGCGATCTCGGGGCTGCGCTCGCGGACGCCGCCGGCGATGTGGTGCGCCGTGGCCTCGCCGGTGGTCGTGGGGTTGGTGGCGATCACCATCTCGCGGATGCCGCCGCCCTCGATGCGCGCGTAGAGCTCGGCGATCTTCAGATCCTCGGCGTCGATGCCGTCGATCGGGGACAGGGCTCCCCCCAGCACGTGGTAGCGGCCGCGGAACTCGTGCGTACGCTCGATCGAGATCACGTCGGAGGGTTCCTCGACGACGCAGATCAGCTCGGGGTCACGGCGCTCGTCGAGGCAGATCCGGCAGCGGGGCGCGTCGGCGAGGTTGAAGCACACCTCGCACAGGCCGATGCGCTCCTTGACCTCGCGGATCGCGTCGGCGAGCGCAAAGGCGTCGTCCTCGGACGCGCGCAGGACGTGAAACGCGAGCCGCTGCGCGGTCCGTCCGCCGACCCCCGGCAGCTTCGAGAGCTCGGTGATCAGCCGCTGTACGGGTGGGGCGTACACGGTCAGGGCACCAACGCCCGGGGCGCCGCCCACGCCGGCAAACAGCCGTGCGGAGCACGGCCCCTCAGGCTGTTACATGCCGGGAAGACCAAGGCCCCCCAGGCCTCCGAGGCCCCCGGCGATCCCGCCGAGCTTGGACGAGGCCAGCTCCTGGGCGGCGCGCATGCCCTCGTTGACGGCGGCCAGGACCATGTCCTGGAGCAGCTCCACGTCATCGGGGTCGACGGCCTCGGGATCGATCGTGATCGACTTCAGGTGCAGGTCGCCGGTCACCTGGACGGTGACCATCCCGCCGCCGGCGGACGCGTCGACGACCTCGTCCTTGAGTGACTCCTGCGCGGCCATCATGTCCTGCTGCATCTTCTGGACCTGCTTGAGCATCTGCTGCATGTTGGGCTGGGGCATGAGCGTCTACTTGTCCTCGGGTTGATCGGGGTCGTCGAGGAGCTCCTCGGCGTTGAACTCCTCCATGAAGCGTTGCACGAGCTCCTCGCCGGTGAGCACGGTCTCGGCCGGGTGGACGGCCGGCTCGTCCTCGTCGCGGAGCTCGTAGCGGAGCACGAGCGTGTGTCCGGTGACCGACCGGAGCGCCTCGACGGTGACCCGGCGGTGGTCGTCCTGCTCGGCCTTGCGCTTCAGGAACGCGGCCCCGGTCGGGAACGCCAGCGTGAGCTCACGCTCGGTCACGATCACCGGCCGGGCGTCGGCCAGGAGCGCGGCGAGCATCGCGTTGCCCTCCCGGACGGTGTCGACGACCGCCGGCCACAGCTCGGCGGCGGTCCGCACCTCGAGCGCGAGGCCGCCCGGCTCGTCGGTCGCGGGCACGACCCGGGCCGGCGCGGTGGCGGCCTGGGCCTGACCGGTCGCGGCGTGGGCTGGTGCCGAGCCCCCGGACGACGCCGGCGCGGGGCGGGGCTGGGCCGGGGCAGCCGTGGGCGCCGGCGCTGGGGCGGATCCGCGCCCGGCCGCCTCGGGTTCGGGCGCGGGCGCCGGCCCGGGCGTGACGGCGACGGTCACCGCGCGCAGCGACCCGCCGCCACGCTCCCCGGCCTCGAGGCGCTCGATCCGAGCCTGGAGCGCCTGGATCGAGGGGTCGAGCTCGGGGGCGGCGGCCTTGACGAGCACGAGCTCGAGCTGGATCCGGGCCTGAGCGCCGTTGGCGGTCGCCTCGAGCGCGCCCGAGACCAGGTCGAGGAGCCGCACCGCGTCGGTGCGCGACAGGGCCTGCGCCTGCTCGGCCAGCCGCTGATCTCGCTCGGGCGTGACCCGCAGCTCCGCGGGAACCTCGCCCAGCACCTGGACGGTCAGCAGCTCCCGCCCGTGGATCTCGAGGTCGCGCAGGACCTGACCGGGGTCGCGGCCGGATTCGGCCAGTCGCGCGGCGGCGCGCATCGCCTCGGCCGGGTCGCCGGCGACGATCGCCTCGACGGCGGCGAACAGCTGCTCGGAGTCGGCCACCCCGAGGACGGCGAGCACGTCGGCGGAGGTGATCTCCTCCTCGCCGGCGTAGGTGACGAGCTGCTCGAGCGTGCCGAGGGCGTCACGAAAGCTCCCGGTGGCATGGCGCGCGACGAGCGCGAGCGCCGCATCCTCGATCCTGATCTGCTCCTCGCCGGCGACCCGGGCCAGCACCGCGGCAACCTGCTCGACGGTCGGGCGCCCGAAGTCGAAGCGATGGCAGCGGTCGACCACGGTCGGGAGCACCTTCTGGGCCTCGGTCGTGGCGAGCACGAAGATGGTCCGCGGCGGCGGCTCCTCCAGCGTCTTCAGGAAGGCGTTCCAGGCCTGGGAGGAGAGCATGTGCGCCTCGTCCAGGATGTAGACCTTGTGGCGGCCCGAGACCGGCGCGTAGGCGACCTTCTCCCGCAGCTCGCGGATGTCGTCGACCGAGTTGTTGGAGGCGGCGTCCATCTCGATCACGTCGAGCGAGGTGGCGCTGGCGATCGAGGTGCACGACTCGCACTTGCCGCACGGCTCGATTGTCGGTCCGCGCTCGCAGTTCAGGCACGCGGCGAGGATCTTGGCCATCGAGGTCTTGCCGGTTCCGCGGGAGCCGACGAACAGATACGCATGGTGGACCTTGCCCTGCTCGACGGCGTTGCGCAATGTGCGCACGACGTGCTCCTGACCCACGACGTCGGCGAACGTGCGGGGTCGGTGGCGGCGGTAGAGCGAGGGTCCGGTCGACAAGGATTCCGAGTCTAGTGACGCCGTCGGCGGGGGTCGGGGCAGCCCGCGGGACGGCGGCGAGCAGCGGCGAAAAGCGGATCGTGCACCCTCCGTCGAAGCCGGTACCCGGGGCGCTGCCACTGTTCCTCGGCTCCGGTTCGGCGTCCCCACAGCGCCTGGAGGTGACCGCTTAAGGCTGCTTCCTTCCGGACCTGACCTGGTTCACGGGTCTCCATCGCGGTGGGACCGGACCATCATCGCCTTGAAACGGGGCGCTGACCCCGGGGCCTGTGCCCCTCGAGAGGGAATTCGGCCCCGCTAGAGCGGATTACGGGTTCAGGGCACCGCTACCTCCCCGCCTAGCACGATCCACCGGCCATGCTAGTCGTTTCGGCCACATTGCGTCCGGGCGCCCCGAGCCGACGCTACAGTCATCGCTTCATGACGGTTGGAGTCATCGGCCTCGGTTATGTGGGGCTGCCACTGGTGGTCGCGTTCGCCGAGGCCGGCGAGCGCGTGGTCGCCGTGGACGTGGACGAACGGAAGGTCGCCTCGCTCAAGCGCGGCGAGTCCTATATCGAGGACATCCCCTCCGACCGGCTGGCCGCGGTGCTGGGGTCGATCGAGGCGAGCACGAAGTTCGCGCCGCTGGCCCGCGCGGACGCCGTGCTGATCTGTGTGCCCACCCCTCTGACCCGCAACCGCGAACCCGACCTGGGGCCGCTGACCGCGGCGGCGAGCAGCCTCGCGAACGTGCTCCAGAGCGGGCAGCTGGTGGTGCTCGAGTCGACGACCTATCCCGGCACCACCCGCGAGCGCCTGGTGCCCCTGCTCGAGGAGTCGGGCCTGCGGGTCGGCGACGATCTGAGCGTCGCCTTCTCGCCCGAGCGCGTCGACCCGGGACGCACCGACTACACGCTCAAGAACACGCCCAAGGTGCTCGGCGGCATGACCCCCGGCTGCGCCCGGCGGGCGGAGGAGCTCTACAGCCGCGTGTGTGATCGGATCGTGCCCGTCTCGACGCCAGAGGCGGCCGAGCTGACCAAGTTGCTGGAGAACATCTTCCGCTCGGTGAACATCGCCCTGGTGAACGAGATCGCGGTTCTCGCCGACCGGATGGGGATCGACATCTGGGAGGTCGTCGACGCGGCCGCCACCAAGCCGTATGGGTTCATGCGCTTCGAGCCCGGGCCCGGCATGGGCGGTCACTGCCTCCCCGTCGACCCGTTCTATCTGACCTGGCGCGCGCGCGAGTTCGAGCTCTCGACCGAGTTCATCGAGCTGGCGGGCAAGATGAACCAGCAGATGCCCTACTTCTGCGTGGAGCGGATCGAGCGGGCCCTCAACGACGTCTCCAAGCCGGTCAAGGGCTCGCGCATCGCGATCCTCGGTGTCAGTTACAAGGGCGGCGTCGGCGACATTCGCGAGTCCCCGGCGCTGCGGATCATGAAGGTGCTCGGAGACCGCGCCGGGGTGCTCGTGTACCACGATCCGTTCGTGCCCGAGCTCGCGGAGTTCGGCCTGCGCAGCGTGTCGCTGGAGGATGCGGTCCGCGATGCCGATGCCGTCGTCCTGGTCACCGCGCATCCGGGCATCGACTACCACGCTCTGGCCGACCAGGCGTCACTGTTCGTCGACCTGCGCGGCGTCACCCGCGGCCTCGACGCCGAGAACGTGATCCGGCTGTAGGCCGGACGGGTCCGAAGGGCGCTGGGCGCCACCGGCTGCCATCGCGGCAGCAGCCGAGCCTACTGCCGCGATGACCGGCCGGGCACGTGGCGTCTCGGCCGTCAATGAAGACGCTCTTCCCTGCCTCGCCCTGCTCCTGATATCGGCGCATGGGCGCCCGGGGTTGAGGGCCTATCGGTAGACGGCGTCCGGGGTCGGTGTGCGCGGCCTGCGGCCGACACTCTCACGGGAGCGGATGGACGGATGGTCCACGGGCCGCGACACGGCTTACAGCGCATCGCGCGAGCGCCGAGCAGAGAGACAGGGGATGCGCCGGATTCTCTACACCCTGCTCACGGTTCTCGCCCTCCAGCTCGCGCTGGCGGCAGTCGCCTCGGCGTCCGTGCAACTCAGCGCGACCACGCTCGTCGCGGGAGAGAACCAGGGCCAGGCGACGGTGACCGTCCTCCGCACCGGTGCGCTGAGCGGGGTCGAGCACGTCTACTACGGCACCCACAAGCTCGACTCGACCCCCGGCATCGACTACCTGAACGTCGGCGGCCTGCTCGTGCTTGGGCCGGGGCAGCAGACCGCGACGTTCACGATCCCGATCATCCCCCACGCCTGGACCGGACCGCCCGCGCACGTCGCCGTCTACCTGTACGGCTCGTGGCCCGAGAGCCTGGGGCAGAACAACGCCACGCTGACGATCGTCCACGACGCGCAACTGGCGTCGCGCGACCCCAAGAACCCGCTCGAGCTGAGCCCACCGCCGACCGACGGCAATCTGCTGGCCGGCGCGCGCTTCTATGCCGACCGAGTGAGCTCGCCCGCCGCCAAGGCCGTGCTCGCGGACCCCAACCCGCGCGATGCGGCGGCGTTGTCGTTCATCGCCAACCAGCCCTGGACCGACCGCTTCGGCGCCTGGGACGGCCCCGACCCCGGCCCGGCGGTGTTCACCTACCTGCGCACGGCTCAGCTGGCCGACCCCACGGCCGTGCCGATGATGGCCACCTACCGTGTCGTCTCCAATCAGTGCCGGGACGGCGGCCGCGCGGACAGCCCGTCCCAGGTGGCCGACTATCACCGCTTCGTCGACGGGCTCGCGCAGGGCATCGGCAACTTCCGCGCCGTGCTGTTCCTGGAGATGGACTCGCTGATCACGGCCGGATGCCTGCATTCCGACGGTCTCTCGGTCCGGCTGGGCGAGCTGCGCTATGCCGTCAACCGGCTGGCCGCCGTCCCGCATCTGGTCGTCTACATCGACGCCGGCGCCGCGGACGCCAACAGTTGGAGCAACACCGCGCGGATGCTGGACCGGGCCGGCGTGCACCAGACGCAGGGCTTCCTGCTCAACGCCACCCATTACGACTGGACCACCTCCGAGATTGCCTACGGTCAGCGCATCTCCCGCGCCCTCGGCGGCGTGCATTTCGTCGTCAACACCGGCGACAACGGCCAGGGGCCGCTCGTCCCGCCCGACCGGGTGCACCAGGGCAACGAGGTGCTGTGCAACCCGCCGGGCCGCGGCCTCGGACCCCTCGCGACCACGGACACCGGCTTCAAGTACGTCGACGCATTCGCCTGGACGACCAACCCCGGCGAGTCCGGCGGCGCCTGTGTGCCCGGCGCGCCACCGACCGGGGCCTACTGGCCGGCCTATGCCGCGATGCTCTACCACCACGCCGACTTCAACGTGACCGGGCCCGCGATGGCACGCCTCGCCCGCGTTCGCCGCGCCCGGGCGCAACACTGACAGCCGGCGCGCTCCGCCTCAGCCGGGCCTCCTCGCAGGGTGAGGCCCCGCGCGCCCGCGCGGGCGCGCGAGCAGTAGCATCAGCTCCCACAGGGCGCGTAGCTCAGTGGGAGAGCGCTCGCTTCACACGCGAGAGGTCGCTGGTTCGAGCCCAGCCGTGCCCA
>CAWDCP010000004.1:0-76035 GCA_963800815.1 uncultured Solirubrobacteraceae bacterium | reverse complement strand
CCTGGTCTCGGCGGGCTTTGACGCCCATCGCGCGGATCCGCTCGCCGGTTGTGCTCTGGATGCCGGCTCCTACGCACAGATGACCAGCCAGATCGTGGAGCTGGCCTCGCGCGTCGGCGCACCGGTCGGCGTGGTGCTCGAGGGCGGCTATGACGCGGGTGCGCTCGCCGACAGCGTGCTCGCGATGATCGGTGCGCTCAACGGACAGACCAAGCCCGTATCGATCGCCCCCGACCCCGTTGTCACCGCGCGGGTCGCGGCGCACGTCGGGCATTTCTGGAACCTGTAGGAGGTCCTGGGCGGCTCGGGCGCAGCGCGTCGCGCTTCGAAGCCGACCGGGGTGCTTGCGGCCGCGGTGGCGTGGAGTAACGTGAACCTCGACGCTGCCCGACCACACGAGGAGAGATGGCACGGCTAGAGCACGTGCAGGTCGAGGCGATGGACCCGCATCGGTTCGTGTCGGTGCTCTCGCCGGGGGAGTACGAGGCGCTGCGGGGCCTGATCAGGCAGGGCGCGCGCGAGTTGCACGGCCGCGTGATCTGGAACGTGAACTCGACCGCCAAGGGTGGCGGGGTCGCGGAGATGCTGCGACCGCTGCTCGGGTACTGCCGCGGGGCAGGGGTGAACGCGCGCTGGGTCGTGATCTCCGGCGCTCCCGCGTTCTTCGAGATCACCAAGCGCCTGCACAACCGGCTGCACGGGTTCGCAGGGGACGGCGGCCCGCTCGGTGTATCCGAGCAGCAGATCTACGAGCACGCGATGGCCGCGAACGCCGCCGAGCTCGCGCCGCTCATTGCGCCGCGCGACGTCGTGATCCTCCACGATCCGCAGACGGCCGGTCTCGCGGCGGCCGTGCGGGCGACGGGCGCGACGGTGATCTGGCGCTGCCACGTCGGCCTTGACCACGCCAACGACCGTGCCCGCGAGGCCTGGAACTTCTTGCGCGGGCACGTGCTCCACGCGCACGCGTTCATGTTCTCCCGGGCCGGGTTTGCCTGGGAGGGCCTCCCGCGCGATCGGATCACCGTGATCCGACCCTCGATCGACGCGTTCTCGCCCAAGAACGCCGGACAAGGGCGCGAACAGTCTCTCGCGATCCTCGCCAGCGCCGGCATCCTCGCCCACCCCGCGACCGAAGAACCGACGTTCACACGCTCGGATGGCACCACCGGGCGCGTGCATCGACGTGCCGACACCCTCGAGGAGCAACCGCTCACACCCGCGGACCGGGTCGTGATGCAGGTCTCCCGATGGGACTATCTCAAGGACCCGCTCGGCGTGCTGGGTGCCTTCGCCGGGCATGTCGCGAGGCACAATCAGGCGCATCTGCTCATGGCCGGCCCCTCGACCGAGGCCGTCGCCGATGACCCCGAGGGCGCGCGAGTGCTGGCCGGCGTGCGGACGGCCTGGCACGAGTTGCCGGGCGCGGTCCGCTCGCGCGTGCACCTCACATCGCTGCCGATGGAGGACACCGAGGAGAACGCCGCGATCGTCAACGCCCTGCAGCGACACGCCACCGTCGTGGTGCAGAAGAGCCTCGCTGAGGGCTTCGGACTGACCGTCGCCGAAGCGATGTGGAAACAGCGACCGGTCGTCGCGAGCCGGATCGGCGGCATCAGAGACCAGATCGACCATGGCCGCTCCGGCGTCCTGCTCCCAGACCCCCGTGACCTCGCGCAGGCCGGCGGCGCGATCGCCCACCTACTCGCCGACCACGACCTCGCCCAGCGAATCGGCACTGCAGCGCAGCTGAGCGTCCAACAACACTTCCTCGGCCCGCACCACCTCGGGCGCTACTTCGAAGCCATACGACGCGTCCTCACACGACACGACCAGGCCAGCACAAGCGACCCAGCCAATGACACAACGCACTGACACCCCCTCGTCAACGCCCGCTCGACATCGACGGCCCGAACCGCGTCACGCCGCCGGCGCCCAGGCACCCGACGCCCGGGCGCGCGCCGGTTGCCGGCACGCTCCCGGGTGTGTGCGTGTTAGTGCTTTGCCAGAGACCAGAGTGGCAGGACGACTCGGCCGTAGGAGGTCTCGCAGAGCTCCGCCAGCGCCATGTAGAAGATGCATGCCGTTGCGGCCAGGCCAACATAACCGCCCCAGTGGATCAGGGTGGTATGAGCCCCGTAGTTACCAGCGGCGAGGAGGAAGACGGCCACCGTGATCAGCGCAAGTGTCAACACGACGACGATGTTCGTGCGGAACGAAGCGGCCAGCATCACAACGAGGAAGATGCCGAAGGCGTAGAGGAACAGGCCCATTGCCTGCCCGGAGTGCAGCGCCGGGACTTCCTTCAGGAACCACTGGGCAATCGCGAACAGCGACAGCCAGAAGGCACCGAAGCCAGAGAACAAGACACCCGAGAAGGTGTTGCCGGTGCGCAGCTGAATGATCCCCGCGATCAGCGCGGTGATGCCGCCGCACATCAACGCCACGCCGAACACGACGGGCGTCACGCCGACCGCGACCGCCTGCGCGTTGATCATGCTCAGCATGAACGTCGGGACGCCGAAGGCCAGGAGCGCGAGCGGCGCCGAGTTGCCCCAACCAAGCGTCGAGCCGCCGGTCGGCGGGCTCTCGAGCTCGGGAATCGTTACGCGTCGGGACACACCGTTGCCGTCAACGTGTCGCTGGGCGGAAACGGTCGGACCCGGTGGTGCAGAGATGGTTGCCATGATGCAATCCTTCCTCTGTGTGCGTCAAGAGACTCAGCGCACCGTCTTCACCAAGTACCGCCGCGCGCGATCATCCGTGCCACAACGCTTAACCGTCGAGCACGCAATGGCGCACCGTGACGACGCTCGGCAGACAATTGATAGGTCCCCGGTCATCCGGAGAAGCTCCTACGTGCCTCGCGTCGGCGAGTCGTGACATCCGTGTGAACCCGGTTTGCGATGCGGAGAATCCCACAACTATCAGACAGTGGATCGGAGCGGCATTCGCGCCTCACCCGGCGGTGACGGCGAGGGCCGCTGGGCGGGCGTCGGCGTCCAACCGGGCGGTCATCGGCCACCTGCTGCGGCTCGCCCGACGGCCGCCCGACGGCCGCGCACCGCTTCCAGGCGTTCGCCTTCAGTGCACACGACTGACCGCGAGTGCGGGCTATTGCGGATGACGCCTGCACCTGGAAGTGCATGAATGGGTCAAAGCACCGTTTGGCCGGCAGCGGCCTGAAGACAGCTGACGGCGTCACATTTCTTGAAATGAGGCCCGTCGACAGCCGAGCCGTTGTCCAGCGTTTCGATGGACTAGTGACAACGCACGCAGAGGTGATCTTCGATGGGAGCAAATCTTGCGCGGCTTCTGACTGACACCGCCGTCAAGCACGGCGACCGGCCTGCCCTGAAGCTCGACGACACGGTCGTGACCTACAAGATGTTGGACGAGGGCGCCGCCAGGGTCGCGGGGCTCCTGAAGGACCGGGGCGTTCAGCCTGGCGACCGGATCGGGGTGATGCTCCCGAACGTGCCGTACTTCGGACTCGTGTACTACGGCGTGCTGCGAGCCGGCGCCGTCGTCGTGCCGATGAACGTGCTGCTGAAGCAACAGGAGGTGAGCTTCTACCTCTCCGACTCGGGCGCCAAGCAGCTGTTCGTGTGGCACGGGTTCGCGGCAGAGGCCGAGCAGGGCGCCAAGCAAGCAGGGACGGACGTGATCGTGGTCCGGCCCGGCGAGTTCGACCAGCTGCTCGCCGGCGCTCCGCTTGAACCCCGAGACGCCGAGCGCGATGACTCCGATACCGCCGTGATCCTCTACACCTCGGGGACCACCGGCACACCGAAGGGCGCCGAGTTGACGCACTTCAACATGAGCGAGAACTGCCGCGTCGGCGGCACCGAGCTCGTGGACGTCTCCGAGCAGGACGTGATCTTCGGCGCGCTGCCGCTGTTTCACTCCTTCGGACAGACCTGCTGCCTGAATACTGGAGTGCGGGCCGGCGCGTGCCTGACGATGATCGCTCGCTTCGAGCCCGGGAAGGCGCTGGAGATCATTGAGCGCGACACGGTCACGCTGTTCGACGGCGTGCCGACGATGTACCACGCGATGCTGCACTACCCGCAGCGTGAGCAGCACGACGTCTCGAGCCTGCGTCGCTGCGTCTCCGGTGGCTCGGCGATGCCCGTCGAGGTGATGCGCGGCTTCGAGAAGGCGTTCGGCTGCGTGATCCTCGAGGGCTACGGCCTCTCGGAGACCTCCCCTGTCGCCTCGTTCAATCATCTACAGCGCGAACGCAAGCCGGGATCGATCGGCACCCCGATCCACGGTGTCGAGATGAAGGTCGTCGACGAGTCTCAGAACGAGGTTCCCTGCGGCGAGGTCGGCGAGATCGCAATCCGCGGCCACAACGTCATGAAGAGCTACTGGAATCGCCCCGATGCGACGGCCGACGTGATGAAGGATGGCTGGCTGCTCACCGGTGATCTGGCCCGGATGGACGAGGACGGCTACTTCTTCATCGTCGATCGCAAGAAGGACATGATCATCCGCGGTGGCTTCAACGTGTACCCGCGCGAGATCGAGGAGGTGCTCTACGGGCACCCAGCGATCCTTGACGCCGCGGTGATCGCCGTCCCGGACGAGGCATTGGGCGAAGAGGTCGCCGCCGCAATCGTCCTCAAACCCGGCGCCCACGCCGACGCGGAGGAGATTCGCACGTTTGTCAAGGAGCGCGTCGCGGCCTACAAATACCCGCGGAGCATCTGGTTCACCGACGAGCTGCCCAAGGGCGCAACCGGCAAGATCCTCAAACGTGAGATCAGCCTGCCCGAGTTCGCCGGCCGGTAGCACCATCGAGTTGAGATCAACATGCAAACACGCAATGCGAGGCGTAGTTATCCCGGCTGTGCGGTGACCGTTCTATGGCCAAGATGGGTTGATGAGGATGAGTGAGATACCAGATAACGAGCGTGAGCGTTGGATGGCCATGGAAGGCGACGCCGACGGCGTACCGAGCGATGGGCTGTTCACGAGTCGGTTCGCCGCAATTGGGGCGTTGGTTCCCGAGCGGCGGTTGAGCACCGATGAGTTGATGGCGAGCACGCGGCACAGAACTCGGATTGACCTTGAGCGGCTCACGGGCATCCGCGAGCGCCACATCGCAGCTGAGGGCGAGGATTCCTACACGCTCGCGCTTGGTGCGTCACAAGACGCGCTCGCCCGTGCCGATTGTGGACCAGAGGATCTCGATGTCCTGATCGTGTCGAGCATCACGCGGCACGTGGGAGGTCTTGGCGTGCAGCTCGAGCCGCCGGTGAGCGTGGCGCTGAAGCAGGCGATCGGCGCTCGGAACGCTCTCAGCTTCGATCTCTCGAATGCGTGTGCCGGGATGATGACCGGCGTGTTCATTCTCAACGACATGATCCGCCAGGGCCGGATCAGGCGGGGGATGGTCGTGAGCGGCGAGTACATCTCGCATCTGGGTACCAATGCCGCCCGAGAGGTCCGCACGATCATGAGCAACCAGCTCGCGTCGCTGACACTTGGCGACGCGGGCGCGGCGGCGATCCTCGAGCGGGCGCCCGAGGGCGCTGCGGGAATCGAGGTCGCCGGGTTCACGACCTTGTCCGAGCACAGCCGACTCTGCATGGCTGCTCCGGCGACAATCGCCCCCGGTACGACGATGCACACGGATGCTCGTGCGATCCACAAGTTCGCGATCGAGGCCTCGCCGGCGCTGCTGCAGGAGGCGCTCGCGCAGGCCGGGCTCGAGCTCGACGAGATTGACTATCTCATACCGCACCAAACCTCTGTCAGGGCGATCAAGCAGGGCATGAAGGACCTCTCGGAGCGGTTTGGGATGGGGCCGAAGCACTGGGTCGTGACCGTCGACGAGTTCGGCAACACGGCGTCGACGTCGCATTTCGTCGCGCTATCGAAATACCTGCGGGATGGCCGCTTCGTCCCGGAGGACAGAGTCCTGCTGCTGTCGCTTGCTTCGGGGCTCGAGGTCGGCATCGTCATCTTCAAAATCGATCAACTGGTGGGACGCTATGGGCACGATCATTGAGGCGAGCGCGACCGCCACAGCTCACCACGGGCCATTCAGCCCAGGTTCGCTGAAGCTCGCGGACGCTGCTGCCCGCACATGCCTGGAGCGCGCGGAGCGGACCGCCGAGGAGCTGGATCTGCTCGTCAACGCCGGCGTATACCACGACAAGCTGATGAACGAGCCGGCGTTTGCCTCCCTGATCCAGGAGGACATCGGCGCAAATCCGGATCGCCCTTCGGCCGCGGGTCACGGAACGTTCTCGTTCGACGTGGCCAACGGGGCGTGCGGCTTCTTGACCGGCGTTTACGTGGTTGACGGGATGCTCACATCGGGAACGATCGAGCTCGGGATGGTCGTCGCGAGCGACATGGACCCGCAGCCGGGCATCTCCGAAGGGTTCGACTTTCCCGCGCTCGGGGGCGCAGTCCTGCTGAGCGCGGAGGACTCGCGCGCGGGTTTCACCGCGTTCAAGTTCGCGACGTTCCCCGAGTTTGCAGAGCTGTTCCAGAGTTCTGTGGACTGGCACGACGATGCCCGCCGCGGGCTCGTCCATCATGGCCGGCACATACTCACCGTCGAGATCGCCGACTCCTACGCCGCCCGCGCGCTCGAGTGCGCCGAGTCAACCGTCCGTGAACTCGTCGGGGCCCAGGAACTCGATCTCGGCGAGGTCGAGCTGCTCGTCGCAAACGCCTCGGTCCCCGGGTTCGCCGACGCCTTGGCCGCTCGCCTCGGCGTGCCCGCCGAGCGGGTCGCGGCACCGACGAACGGCGTCGCCGTAGCCCACACCGCGGCCCCGGCGTTCGCGTTGGAGTCAGGTCGACTCGCGGACGCGCGCGCAACGCTGTTCGTCTCCGTGGGCGCCGGGATCACAGTGGCCGCCGCGATCTACAAGGCGTGATCCAGACATGAGCCGCCGGCGTCCCTCGCCCGTGGCCGTCGCCAGGCTGCAAGCCCTGCTCCTGCCCACGCACAGCGGCGAGCCTCGGGTTGCTCCCGTCCGCCCAAACGAGCTACGGCCGCTGGCGAGGATCGTGGCCGAAATAGCGGGACGGGTCGGCGACGGCGGGCCCCCGAACATCTTCACCACACTCGGGCGGCATCCGCGCCTATTCCGCGCCTGGCTGCGCTACTCGGCGCAGCTCATGCCGTTCGGCAGCCTCCCCCGTCGCGACACCGAACTGGTGATCCTGCGGGTGGCCTGGCAATGCCGCTCAGCCTACGAATGGCACCAGCACGTACCGATCGCCCTCCGCGCCGGGCTGACAGCCGAACAGGTCGCCGGCCTGGCCGACAGTCCGACCGATGACGGCTTCAGCGAGCGCCAGCGCGCGCTGCTCGCCGCCAGCGACGAGCTGCTTGCCGAGCGTACGCTCTCAGACGCGACCTGGAGCGCCCTCAATGCGACCCTCGACCACCGCGACGCGATCGAATTGTGCCTGTTGATCGGCAACTACCAAGGTCTCGCCTCCGCGCTCGGCGGACTCGGAATCCAACTCGAACGCGACGCGAAGATGCCCTGAGGCGCCGCGCATGTCCAGGGGCGATCAGGCGCTTGGACGCCAGACCGCCGCCGGACATCACCGGGAGCGCACTCAGCCGCCCTCGACACGCCGCTTGAGCTCGCCGGGGCGCCCATTGACGAAGATCGCCCGCGTCGCCGCCTCCACCGGCCCGCGGATGATCAGCCCCAATACCCCGCCGGGATCCACGTCCAACCGGTAGCTCACGCGCGTGCGCCCGCCGCCGAGATCCTCAAGCTCCCAGACGGCCTCGACCGACTTCATGTCGCCTTCCTGCTGCGTCCACGACAGACGCGTCGGCGCCTCATAGCGGATGCGGTCACGCGACTTGACTCGCCTGACCTTGATGTCGCTCTCGGTATCGACGAGCGTCGGCCGACCGTCCGCGTCATGCTCGAGAGCGGTCACCTCGTCAAGGCCGCCCTGCCACGCCGGTGCCCTCAGCACATCCTCGAGCACCGCCCAGACCTCCTCGAGCGGCGCGTCGATCACGACGCTGGCGATACCGGCCAGATGTCCCATCTCGATTTCTCCAAGCTGCGTATAGGGGAACGTCACGCTTCGGCGTGCCGCGCCCGGGTGAGGCCCACTAGGAGCCGGTCTTGAGTGTGTCGCGCAACGCCTCGAGGCTGCTGTACCGCGGACGCCAACCGAGTTCCTGCTTGGCTTTGCCCGCGTCCATGATCGCCGGGTGGCTGAACGCCTCCGCCCACCCGGCGAACGGCGGGGCGAACGGCAGCCCCGCGACGGCGCGGGCGGCTGCACGCAGGAGCCGCGCCGGAGCGGGGATCGGCGTGAGCCCGAGCTCACGGAGGACCTGCGCGCCGCTCAGCACGCCGTCGCCGGTGATGTTGTACACACCGGGAGCGCCGGCGCCGACAACGCAGAGGAGAAACGCCTGCCCGACGTCGTCTTCGTGGATGAACTGGAGGGAAACCGGCGGCGTGATCACGGGCAGCGACATCCGCCCCGCGACGCCGCCGAGCACGCGGACGAGTGGCACGAGCAGTCCCGGGACCACGTTCTTGGCGCCGACCGTATCGGGTCCGAGCACGACCGGCGGGCGCAGAAGGAAGACCCCGGGCCCGGGCTCACCGGCGGCCTCTTCGATGAGCAGCCGCTCGATCTGTGCTTTCTCCTGCGCGTAGAACAGATGGGCGGCCGGCCTAGCCGGCCAATCCTCGGTCATCCCGACCGGGTTATCGCGATGAAACCCGTAGGCGGCGACCGACGACGCGTACACGAACCGCCGGGCACCGACCGCGGCCGCCGCCCGAAACGCGTTGAGAGTGCCATCGATGTTGATCTGGTGGATCGTCTCCAGCGACGCGGCCCCGGTGATCATGAAAGCCAGATGGACGACGACGTCGGCTCCCCGGAACCCCTCCTCAAGCGCGGCACGGTCGCGGACGTCGCCCTGTCGATAGGTCATCTTCGTCCAGCCGTGCTCGTTCGGATCGAACGGCCGGCGGGCGAGCCCGACAATGCGGGCGATCCGTTCATCGGCCTGTAGCAACGGCACAAGGCCGAAGCCAAACGTGCCGGTCGGACCGGTAACCGCGACGGTGAGATCGGACTCGGTCATCGCGCTGATCCTTCCTGAAGATGTCACGGTGGAAATGAGCGACGCTCCGCCTCGGCGGGGTCAGATACAGCCCGACGATGTGTTTCGGACCTTGATCGACAGTACTTCGGATCTGGTGCCTCTCGCCGATCGCCGCGAGTCGGACGGGTTCGACGCGCTCGGCCGCCGCGACAAACCGTACTGCCACATACGATCAACGTGATACGGTCCGCGCACGGGCGCCCGGGGCCGGAAGCGCCGACCTAGTGTCAACAAATTGAGAGGTACCTATGAGGCTTACCCGTAGCCTGGTGCTGAGCGGCGCTACCGCGCTTGCGCTCGTCTTATTGAGCGCGACCGCAGCTGTGGCCCCCGCTTCCGGCCCGTACGTGTGCTCAGGAACGCTCGGCAAGCCTGGCGTGCTCAGCGGGCGCTACCCGTCCGGCGTGGTCGTCAGGGGCGTTTGTGCGGCGAAGTTCGGTCGGGCGCGCGTCTTCGGAACGCTGCTCGTGACCAGGGGCTCCTCCTTGGCCGCCGCGTGGGGACTCAATCACCGCACGAACAAAGGCGGGTCCAGCCTGACCATCTCGGGCAACCTGGTGGTCAACCAGGGCGCCACCGTCATCCTCGGCTGCAAGGTCAACGCCGACGGCTCGGGGTTCCCGTGCCTCGATGATCCGAACCCGAACAAGCCGACGCTCAGCAGCGCGGTCAGCGTCTCGGGCAGCATTGTCGAGAACGCGCCGCTTGGGGTGATCGTGCACAACAGCCTGATCGGCGGCAGCATCCGCGAGACCGGAGGTGGTGGTGGTCTCAGCTGCGCACCGCCCAAGAGCGGACCATTCGCGAAGCTGATGTCCCCGGTCTACAGCGACTACGAGGACAGCTCCGTGGCCGGAAGCCTCGGCGTCACAGGCCTCAGGTCGTGCTGGCTCGGGGTCGCTCGTGTCAGGGTTCACGGCAGTCTTACCTTCATCAAGGACAAGCTGGGCGACCCGGATGCGATCGAGATCCTCGCCAACCATGTGGGAAAGAACCTCTCCTGCACGGGCAACAGCGCGGTTTGGAACAGCGCCGACGCGCAGCCAAACCAGCAGTTTCCGCGCATCGCCGAACCCAACACTGTCCACGGTAAGCGCTCGGGCCAGTGCGTGCTTTCGAGCCCGACAACGATGGGCGGCCCGTCCGGCCCGGGTCCGTTCTGAGCCTAAGCAGAGAACGAACCATCCGGCGCCCGGCCGTGTGTCGGGCGCCGGAAGCTCAGGGTCCACGTGAGCAACCGGACATATGGTCCAGAACGGCCAGACCCGCTACAGGACGTCACGAACCGTGTCGATCACCCACCCGCGGGGAGCAACGTCCGGCCGGCCTCGGTTCCCATTACCGGCCGGGCGTTCCCCGCGGGCTCACATCGCAAGGTCCGCATTTGACGGCGCGGCCGGCTCGTCCAGGGCCTGACGGTGGTGCCCCGCACTAGGAGCGTGTCAAAGAAGTGGGTGCGTGGATGGCGAGCGCCGGACCAAGCGGGGCTGCGCGGGCAGGAGCCGCCGTGTAGCAGCGCTACACCAGGCTCCTGACCGTGCCGCATCCGCGCCGGTCCGCCGCCGCCAGACGCGTGCCCGGTTCTTTGACACGCTCCTAGATCGCGGCGTCGAGGATGAAGAGTTCTGAGGCGATGTCGGGGTTGGCGTGGTTGCCGCTGATGAACGCGATCACCTTGCGGCCGCTGAGCCGTTCCACGGCTTCGGTGAAGTCGGCTTGCATGGTCTCTTGGTAGAGGTGGCGGATCGTTGTGACCTCACCACGCCGGTCGCTCTTCGCGAGTTCTTGCTCGGCGCGGTTGAGGACATCGTGCATGAGGATGACGATCACGTTGTCGTGGTAGAAGGTCGAGGCCGTTCTCGGGCCGCGGCCGACGTATTCGTTCTGGATTCCGACCAGCGCGCGGGTGATCGCGGCGTTGAGCTCACCGCCGGTGAGGGGCGCCTGTACGGTCATCACACGCCCCGGCGGACGGCGGCGACGGGGCTGGTCGGCGTGACGCGGGATCGCCGCCCGGTCGGGCGGGCGCGCGTGCGAGTTGCGGCTGTCATGGTGCTGCTCCGGTTCGGCGCTCTCAGCGGATGTGGCCCTGCACGGACGATTGAGAGCAGGCCGATGAAGGACGTCAATCGACTCGGAGCCTGGGAGATTGCGCTCTCCGGCGAGCGACAGCGCGTCACGTGTGAAACGCTCGCCGAGGCCCAGCGGGTGGCCATCGATGCGCGATCGACCGCCAACCCTGCGACCTCGTCGTGCTCGACGCCTATCACCGGGTGGTGCGACGCGAACGTGTCGACCACGACGAGGCAGCCGACGCTCGCTGACGCCGATCAGCCCTGGGGGTCTCCCGGCCTTCACACCAACCAACCAAGTAGCTGCAAATCGGCCGTTCCACCACTCCATCCGACTTGACTTCGTCAAGGTCGCCGCTCATGCCCTGCAATCGGCGTATACATAAGCTGATAGGTCCCCCACCCAGGAGCGGCTACCGTGGCCAGCAACGTCTCAGAGAAACAAGCTCGCGAGGTCGTGGAGGCGGCGCGGGAGTCGGGGTGGGACCTGCCGAGTTTCGGCAAGCAATTGTTCCTCGGCGACTTCCGGCTCGACCTGATTCATCCGCAGCCCCGGTTGGACCCGGCAGCGGTGGAGAAGGGCGAGCGTTTCCTCGCGCGACTGCGCGTGCTACTCGAGACGGAGGTTGATCCGCTCGAGATCGAGCGCGACGCGAAGATCCCCGACCGGGTCATAGACGGACTCAAGAGGATCGGCGCGCTGGGGATGAAGGTCCCGGAGGAGTACGGCGGACTGGGCCTGTCGCAGGTGTACTACAACCGGGCGCTCGCGCTCACCGGTGTCTGGCATTCCGCGGTTGCAGCACTCCTCAGCGCGCACCAGTCGGTCGGGGTGGCCGAGCCGCTGCGGATGTTCGGCACCGCCGAGCAGAAGCGCAAGTGGCTGCCGCTGGTCGCCAAGGACCACATCAGCGCGTTTCTCCTGACCGAGCCTGACGTCGGCTCTGATCCGGCCCGGATGGCTTCGACCGCGACGCCGGTGGTCGGCGACGGGGACCTGGTCGCCACGCCGGTCGAGGGCGGTTACCTGCTGAGCGGTCGCAAGCTGTGGGCGACAAACGGAACGATCGCGGACATCGTCGTCGTGATGGCGAAGGTGCCGCAGGGCGAGGGCCATCGCGGTGGGATCAGCGCGTTCGTGCTGCGCTATGACAGCGAGGGCATCACGGTCGAGCACCGGAACACGTTCATGGGCATACGCGGGATCGAGAACTCGGTCACACGCCTGGACCAGGTGTTCGTGCCCGAGGAGAACCGGATCGCCAGGGAGGGCGAGGGCCTCAAGATCGCGCTGAGCACTCTGAACACCGGTCGACTGGCGCTGACGGCGCTGTCCGTCGGCGCCGCGAAATGGTCGACGAAGATCGCCCGAGAGTGGTCCACGGAGCGCGTGCAATGGGGTCGGCCGATCGGCAAGCACGATGCGGTGGCGCAGAAGGTGGCCTTCATTGCGGGCAGCGCGTTCGGGCTCGAGGCGATGCTCGATGTCGCGAGCCGATTGGCCGACAACGACAACGACATTCGTGTCGAGGCCGCGCTCTGCAAGGTGTACGGCTCAGAGCTTGCCTGGCGCGTGATCGACGAGCTGCTTCAGGTGCGCGGCGGGCGTGGCTACGAGACCGCAGCGTCGCTCAAGGCGCGGGGCGAGAAGCCCGTGCCGGTGGAGCAGATGATGCGAGACATGCGCGTGAGCCGCATCTTCGAGGGCTCCAGCGAGATCATGCACCTGCTGATCGCACGCGAGGCGGTCGATCGTCACCTCGAAGCCGCAGGCGACCTCCTCACACCGGACGGCGACCTCAAGACGAAGGCGGCGGCGGCGCTGCGTGCCGGGTCGTTCTACTCCAGATGGCTGCCGCAGCTGGCGGTCGGTAAGGGCCAGAACCCACGCTCCTACGAGGAGTTCGGTCCGCTCGCCGGCTACCTGCGCTACGTCGAGCGCTCCTCGCGCAAGCTCGCACGCTCGACGTTCTACGGCATCAGCCGCTGGCAGGCGAAGCTCGAGCACAAGCAGACGTTCCTGGCGCGCATCGCCGACATCGGCGCCGAGCTGTTCGCGATCGCCTCAGCCGTGTGCTATGCCGACACGATCGGCCGCGAGCATCCCGAGCGCCGGGCGCAAGCGACAGAGCTCGCCGAGCTGTTCTGCAGACAGGCGATACGCCGCGCCGACACGCTCTTCCACGAGCTGTGGGCCAATGACGACGACGCCAATTATGCTGCCGCCCAGCGCGTGCTGGCCGACCGCTACACGTGGCTGGAGGACGGTATCGCCGACCCGTCAGGCGAGGGACCGATGATCCCGGCGGAGATCAGACCCGGCGCGACACCCGAGGACACCGCCTCCTCGAGCCATGCGCCCCCACCGCCACACGATGATTCCGATGCCGTACCCGCGGCCGGGGAGGTGCAGTAGTCATGGCGAGTGACATCAACGCGTCGCAGGCTGTCGAAATCGTCGGCATTGGAGCCGTTACAGGCTTCGGCTGGGGTGTACAGAGCCTGTGGGACGGTCTGATCGCCGGGAAGTCGGCCGCCGAGCCTGTCGAGTTCGACGACTGCGCCAGCCTGGCCGTCCTGGTCCCGGAAGGTGGCGACGAGAACGACTCCATCACTCTGTTCGGCCGGGCCCTGTACGGATCCGGGCGCGAGGCGATCGCCGACGCCAAGAGCCGTGGCTGGCAGCCCGGCGAGCGGGTCGGGTTCATCCTGTGCTCCTCGCTGGGCGAAATCCAGGGCTGGCGTGATCTGTACTTCACAGAAGGACGTCATCTCCGGCGCCGCCACTTCCTGCAACTCCTGCCCTCCACCGCGCCATCGATGTTCATGGCCGAATACGGCTTCAAGGGCCCCTCACTCAACGCCGGGGCAGCCTGCGCCTCGGGAGCACTTGGCGTCATCCTGGCCCGTCAATGGCTCAGCACCGGCTTCGCCACCGATGTCATCGTCAGCGGCACCGATCTCTCGGTCACTCCCGAGACCGCCCAGCACTTCACCGACCTCGGGGTGATCGTGCCGGCCGGCCTCCCCCCCGAACAAGCCTGCCGCCCCTTCCAGGAGGGCAGCATAGGTTTTATCGCGGGCGAGGCCTCCGTCGCTCTGGTCTTGACCCAGCGATCCGAGGCCGACGCCTACGTTCAGGTCCTCGGCGCCGGCTACACCCATGACGCGTTTCACCCGATCGCCATCAAACCGGACGGCATCCAGGTCGCCTCGGCCTGGAGCGACGCCATCGCTGACGCCGGCATCGACGTCAACGACATTGCCTACCTCAACGCCCACGGCAGCGGCACCCCCCTTGGCGACACCGTCGAAGCCGCCATCGCCGACGCCCTGTTTGGGCCGAAGACCAGGATCTACTCCACCAAGATGCTGACCGGCCACGGCCTTGGCGCCGGGGGTGCGCTTGAGACCGCGGTGGTCGCTCTCAGCTACGAGGCAAACGAGATCCCCGCACCCAAGCTCGTGGCCACGGGCCACCCGCGGGTTCTCGACGGCGTCACTGGACGAACGCCCGGAGCCACCCTGAAATCCTCCATCGGAATGGGCGGCTACAACGCCGCACTGATCATCGACGGCCGCAACAGCGCGTAAGGCGATTCACGCCGTGTGGCGCATGCGGGGAGCCTGATCGGAGTGCGCGGTGCGCGCAACGCCCGACCGGTCTGGATCGGCGTCTACCGGTCGGGCGTCCCCAGCGAGCGAAGCCCTCGGTACGAGCCCGCAAGATGAGTGTGCGCTGCCGATGACCCTAAACGAGACGACGAGTCCGTTCCGTTGCGTCACGGTTAGGGAGAACCGCGTCCGACGGCCGCCGAAGCTCCCGTGAGCATCGCCGGCGCCGGGAGGTTCCGGGCCTAACCTGCGAGTACTTCGTGTGCGAAGCGCACGGCGAGGGCGCCGTCGCCGACCGCGCCCGCCACCCGGTTTGTCGCTCCGGCGCGCACATCGCCGGCGGTGAACACCCCGGGGCGGATCGTCTCGAGGAGATGCGGCTCGCGGTCCTTCAGCGGCCAGGACAGGTGCCCGTCACAGCCCGCGGCTGCGCTGCCGCACAACAGGTAGCCGGCGGGGTCGAGGGCAAGCATCCCCTTCGCGGCCTCATTGCACGGGATCGCGCCGATCATGACGAAGACCGCCGTCGCGGCCACCGTCTCGAGGCTGCCCGAGCGGGAATCACGCAGGCTGACCGACTCCACCGTCCCCGTACCGTGGACGGCGGCCACCTCGGTCTCGGTCATCACCTCGATGCGCGGGGAGCTCTCGATGCGGTCGATCAGGTAGCGCGACATCGTCGAGCGGAGGGCTGTGCCGCGCACGACCACGCGCACGCTACGCGCCCGGGCGGCCAGGTGCACCGCCGCCTGGCCGGCGGAGTTGCCGCCACCGACGACGATCACGTCCTCGTCGCGGCACCGTTCCGCGTCGCCGGCCATCGCCGCGTGGTACACGCCGGCGCCGCGGAAGCGATCGATGCCCTCGGCCTCGAGCTCACGCCAGCGTGCGCCGGTTGCCATCACGATCGCGCGGGCGAGCACGTGCTGCCCATCGTCCAGGTCCACCCGCAGGAGGCCCTCGGGCCCGTCGGCCATCTCGACCGCGCGGTGAAAGCTCGACAGCACCGCGTCGAAGCGACGCGCCTGCAGCGTCGCGTTACGCGTCAGCTCGGTGCCGGAGATGCCGCTCGGAAAGCCCAGGTAATTCTCGATCCGCGTGCTCGTCCCAGCCTGACCGCCAGGCGCCCAGGCCTCGGCGACAAACGTCCTCAGACCCTCCGAACCGCCGTACACGCCGGCCGCCAGGCCGGCTGGTCCGCCGCCCAGCACGACCAGGTCGAATCGCTCGCCGTCCACCTCGGCGCGGAGGCGGAGCGACCGCGCGACCTGCGCCGCGGAGGGGTTGCGCATCACGTCGGTCGCGTGGACGAGGACCGGCGTCTCGGACCGCGGGATGTCGAGCCACTTCAGCAGGGCGGCACTGTCCGCGTCGGTGTCGACGTCGAAGAACCGCACCGGCAGAAGGTTGCGCTCAAGCAGATCGCGGACCTCGAAGGCCCGGCGGGATCCGCGAGGGGCGATGAGTCGCATCACGCCGTGCCCGCGGGCCTCGTGCCAGGCACGCCGTTCCAGCAGCGTGGCGAAGATGTGCTCGCCGAACTCCGGCCAGCGGGCAACCATCTCACGCAGCTTGGCGCGGTCGAATTCGATCACGTCCGTCGATTCGACGGCCACGCAGGCGCTGATCGTGGGCTCGCCCGTGAACACGGCGATATCACCGATGAACGTGCGACTGTCGGCTTGGGCGATGTACACGTCCTTGCCGGGCTTGCGATCGATGAATTCGACGAGCCCGCGCTCGATGACGAAGAACGGCGCGTCGCGGACGGCGTGTTCGTAGAGGACCTCGCCGGGCGCAACCGTCCGCCGCCGCCCACGCTTACCCAGCCACGCCAGTTTGGTGTCAGACAGCCGCGGAAAGAGCACCCCGTCAGCGAGGTCGGGGAACGATTCGCTGCGGATCACCTGCGTCGTCGCCATCGCACGAGGCTAGCGCGGAGCCAAGCGCCACCCGACGTTGGACGTGAGGCGCGGACGCGATGCGGTGCGCGCGGCGAAGTGCCTAGCCCCCGAACTCCTCGGCGACATCCTGGAAGATCCCCATCTGCTGCGCCAGCGCCTCGCCACCGTAGGCCGGGATCACGCCGGGCGATTCGATAATCGCCGAGGCCCGGGCGATGAGCCGCTCGAACTCCTCGCTGAACCTCACGTCGGCCAGTGCCTTGCGGTCGCCACGCAGAATCGTGAACCCGTTCAAGTCACCGCCGTGTGGCGCGAGCAGCAACACGTCGAAGCTCTCGATTCGGCCGTCCTGCTGCAGCTTCCCGTAGTACTCCATCGACTCCTGAAACACCTGGAGCGCCTGCTTCTCTCGACCACGAACGACCGCGCCCCAACCGATAAACAGCGCCTCGCCAGCCATCGTGCCCTCCCCGGTAGTTGCCTAGTGCGCGCAGCCTAACCCGCCCGGCGCCGGTGGTCCATAGCCCACACAGGGAGAAGTACCGCTGTTGCATCAGACTCCGCGGATCTTGCCTGGCCGGCGTGCGCGTTCTGACAGCAGCTTCACGGCGCCTATTCCCCCGGCCCAACGTAGAACACCCGTCGAGGGGTTGCGCGCGATTGCTCATCAACGCACGATCTGGACGATCTGCGCTCCCATACCAAGACTCGGAACGTCCGGGTCGGCCGCCTCGAGCAAAGGAGCCTCTCGTGAATCGCATGAACCACCGCCGCCGGCTTGGCCTCGCGACCGCCTGTGCTGCGATCGCCGTGGGATCGCTCCTCCCGGCCACCGGCGCGATGGCGGCCACCCCATCGACGGGCGGGTCGTTCGTCATCGGTGACCAGTCCGCGTCGCTGGGAAGCCAGGTCACGTTCTGGGGTGCGCAGTGGTGGAAGGACAACGCCCTGAGCGGCGGTGTCGCGCCGGCCTCGTTCAAGGGTTTCGCCGACAGCGCCACAGCTACTTGCGGGGAACCGTGGACCACTCGTCCCGGCAATAGCTCGGCACCGCCCGCCACAGTCGGCGACGTCGTACCAATGGTGGTGTCGAGCACGGTCACGAAGTCGGGTCCGGTGATCTCAGGCGACACATCCGAGGTGGTTCTCGTCCAAGTCGATCCAGGCTACGAGCCGGACCCCGGACACCCGGGAACCGGCACGGTGGTGGGCATCGTCTGCGGAGGTGGTGGCGTCGCCGCGTCGTGACGGGAAGCCGGGCAGCGCCGCGACCTTCAGCGTCGGGCGATCCAGGCATGTGCCACCGCGGATAGGTCAACGCCGCCGATTTTGGCCACCGGTCGATAGCGGTTTGGCCGGCTCGCGCGCACCCTTTGTGCCCGATGAAGCCTCTGATCGGCGTCACGACGTCTGAGCTGCGACCCGGCGAGCTGATGACGCTGCGCCGGCACGGCGAGCCGCCGGATGCGGAGATGGCGCTGGGGATGACCTATGTGCGCGCGATCGAGGCCGCCGGCGCGCTTCCCGTCGTGATGCCACCGCTGGCTCCGGCCGACGTCCCGGCGCTTGTTGCCCGGCTCGACGGGTTGGTGCTCACCGGCGGTCCGGATCTCGCACCTGCGGCGTACGACGCCCGGCCGCACGCAGAGCTCGGTGCCACTGAGCCTGATCTCGACGCGTTCGAGTACGCCGTTGTCCATGAGGCCCTGCGGGTTGATCTGCCGATCTTGGGCATCTGTCGCGGCGCCCAGGCGGTCAACGTGGCGCGTGGCGGAACGCTGTACCAGCACCTGCCGGATGTGGTCGGCACGGGCATCGTCCATCGCCAGACCGAGGATGGCCGGATCCCGACCCATCCGGTCGAGGTGGTGCCCGGCAGTCGACTCGCGGACGTGCTCGGAACGACGGGGCTCGACGTCAATTCCTTCCACCACCAGGCGATTGATCGCCTGGGTGCCGGACTGCGTGTCTGCGCCCGAGCTCCGGACGGGACCATCGAGGGCATCGAGGACGACACGCTGCCCTTCCTCGTGGCTGTCCAGTGGCACGCCGAGACGCTCGTCGGCATTCCCGGGCACGGTGGGCTCTTCCGTGAGCTCGTCGCGGTGGCGACACGCGGGGGGCGGCTGGCGCGAGCCGCGTAGCGTCGGGCCGCCGTTGGCCGCCCGTCCGAACGCCGGGCCGACTTGCTGTACATACGGCCGCAGCCGGAGCGCCGGCCCCGCGACAGAGTACGGGCGATGGACGCGTCGTCGTCCACCAACCACGAGACGGAGGTCCGAACGGCCCATGGCTACTGGCGTGAATGAGCCGGACACCACGGCTCAGGCGAACTGGGCCAAGTGGAATGCCGGGTCACGGCCGTACACCCTCGGGATCGAGGAAGAGGTGATGCTGCTCGACCCGCAGCGCAATTGGGCTCTGGCGCAGCGCATCGACGAGGTCCTCGAGGCGCTGCCCGATCCGCTCGTCGGTCACGTCGGTGCCGAGACGCATCAGGCCGCGATCGAGCTCACGACCGATCCGCACGCGTCGGTTGCCGGCGCCGTCGGGCAGCTCCGCGCGCTACGTCGGCAGCTCGTCGGCGCGCTGGACGGGCTCGGTCTCGTCGCCGGCGTCGCCGGGACCCACCCATCGGCGGTCTGGTCCGAGACCAGGGTCACGAGCGCGAGCCGCTACCGGCTGATTCACCACACGATGCACGACCTGGCGATGCGGGAGCCGACCTTCGCGCTCCACGTCCATGTCGGCGTCCCTGACCCGGACCAGGCAATCGAGCTCTACAACCGTCTGCGGGTCCACCTGCCGCTCCTGCTCGCGTTGTCGGGCAACTCGCCGTTCTGGCGTGGCCGTGACTCAGGCTTCGCGTCGAGCCGTACGATCCTGTTCCAGGCATTCCCGCGCACCGGCATGCCGCGACGCTACGGCTCCTACGACGAGTGGGTGGAGACGGTCGACCTCCAGATCCGCGCCCGCGCGCTCCCGGAGTCCACGTTTCTGTGGTGGGACGTCCGTCCCCAGCCACGCTTTGGCACGGTCGAGGTGCGGATCATGGACGCGCAGTCGCGGGTCGGCGACGTCGCCGCGTTGGTCGCACTGGTGCAGTCGATCGCCCGACTCGAGCTCGAGGAGGGATACGCCGGCGACGATGTCGTTCGCGCCGAGGAGGCTCTCGCCGAGAACCGCTTCATCGCCGCGCGCGACGGGATGGGAGCGCGGTTGATCGATACCACGGAGGAGTCGCTGCGGCCGGTCACGCGGCTGCTCGCGGAGCTGGTCGACGCCGCTCACCCGCACGCCGACGCGCTCGGCTGCGCCACCGAGCTCGCCCGCGTCCGAGCGCTGGCGGCCCACCCGGGGGCCGTCCGTCAGCGCGCCCACCCCGGCGACGAAGACGGGCTCATCCAGCTGCTCGCGGGATTGGCCGAGGACTTCGCGCGCGGCTGAGCTGACGTCGGTGAGCGTCTAGTTCCCCGGGCCGCCGACCGGCCAGAAGTACTCGCCCTCGTTGACCGGCGTAGGTGCCAGCACAGCGTTGGCGTCGTAGTTCTGCGGATCGAGATCGAACAGGCTCGTGGTCCACGCGTCGGGCGATGGCGTGCTCGTGTCCTGCATGTCGTAGCGGTGCAGGTACTCGTAGTAACCGAGCGTGTTGTCATCGAGGCAGAAGATGATCTTGCAGAAGGGACCCTCCACGGGACCGGCACGGTTGGCCGGGGTCGCGGTTCGCCCGACCCAGTAGAACCCGACGTGCTTCGCGCCCTTGGGGGCCGCCGTCATCGCCAGGCCGGTCTCCTTCTGGAGCCACGCGAGCGGTGTGTCCCCCGTCCAGCCGTCGAGCAGGGCCTTGAACTGCTCCTCGGTGGCAAGCTTGGTCCCGAGCAGGGCCGAGTCGTGTCCCGGCGGATCACATGTCAACCGGTCGACATTCACGTAGAACCGATGACGCACTCCCCGTTGGTCGACGCAGTAGTGCTCGAGGCTGCCGCCGTTGACCCACTCGACCGGGCCCCACAGCAGCATCGTCGGATTCTTGTCGGTGCGCAGATCGATGAACGTGCCCGGCGGCAGCATCGGTTTCAGCAGCTTCCGCTGGCCGGCGATGTTGTTGGTGATCGTGTCGATCACCGTGCTCTGGATCGTCGTCGGGCTGAACGTGTCGGGCTTGGTGGAGTAGTAGTTCGTGAGCAGGATCGACAGCCGCAACTGCATGAGCTGGAAGTAGTCGAACACCGGCCCCATGGCTTTGGAAGCCGCCTGGGTGAAGAACGGCTTGCGGGAGCCAAGGTACGCCGAGGCGGCTTGGAGGATGCCGTAGGTCAGCGGTGTCGATGGGGCGAGAGCGTCATTGAGTTCCCTCGCCGCACTGTGGCTGCTGACGAGGAGTGACCCGATCCTGGCAATGACGTCCGCGTTGTAGTTCTTCAGGGTCGGATCGTCCGGGCGCATCTTCCCTTCGAGAGTCATGCGGTCCCACAGGTCGCTGATGGCGCTGTCGATGGGCCGCACGTTCGCCACCAATTCGTCGTAGTGGCTCTGCTCGATGGCCCGGATGCCCTGCTCGACCAGGCCCTTGACGGCCGTGACCTGGGCGGCGATCGCGTTGAGCTGGTCGATCATGTGATTGATCGGAAAGAGGAAGTCGGCGAACTTGCCCAGCCCCACAGCCTGTAGGAACTGGGCCAGGACCCAGTTGGCTCCCGACACGCCGAGCCCCTGGGCAACGCCGACACCGAGTGACGAGAGGCCATCCTTGACGAGCTGGCTGATGTCGGTGTTCGTCCACCAGTCGGCAACGCCCGCCGCGTGCGCGGCATGCGGTGCGCGGAAGCTGACGACATGCTTGCCGCTGCGAATCTCGACCACGAGGTCGCCGGTCGCGCGGTCAAGGGTGCCGTGCGCGCTGACGTCCCTGAGGAAGATCCGGCCGTCCAGCCACTGGTCGTTGACACTCAAGTCGATGGCATCAGCCCATTGCGGGATGCCGAGAGCACGGTCGATCACCCGCTGCGCACGAGCCTCGCTGATGCGGGGATCGACCTGCTGCCAGGCATCGATCAGCGTCGTCACAGGGTTGAGGTGCACGACCGGACCGACGCTGACTCCATTGATCGGGCTGCCGCTGTCGTATCCGTGAACCTGCGCAGTGAGGGACCCCCTCAGCGGCCGGCGGCCGACGTGGCCGCCGCGGACCACCACCGTGAATGTGCGCGGCAGGTGAGCGAACTCGAGCATCGCCACGCCGCCGGAGTCGGTGATCGGGTTGCGCCGGTGCAACGGGGAGAGTGCGGTCCTGGGGAGATTGCGGGGTAGGCCGGCGTAGACGCTGATCTGGCCGCCGGAGACCGGCGTGCTCCCGTCCAGGAGCGCCCAGACCGGGAGCAGCGCCTCCCTCGGGCGCGCGGATGACGCCGCCGGCGCACGCGGCGTCCGACCCGCAGCGGAGCCGGCGCCGAGCGCCGCCTGCGACGCCAACAGCGTCATCGCGACGGTAAGTCCCACGCACCACCGCCGCAAACGCTGGCCGCCGGCCCACGCCAACCACCCCGACGCGTCACGCGCGCCGATGTTGCCGGCCGCCAACCGATCAGCGAATTCCCGTCCCGGGATCATCGCTCGGTACCTCACGAAGCGGGCAACCTATCACGGTCGCGCTCGTCAGGCCGGACTGTCAACGATCCCACCGTCCACACCGACTCGGCCCCGGAAGTGATGGTGACGAGCGATCAACACTCGCTGTCCCGAGCCGTCGACGGGTGGCCGACTCGCCCGCCGAGCCGTAACCTTGAAGCGAGCGTGGCGGCGACAGGCGTCCATAGGGTGGTGGTCGTGGGAGGAGGCTTCGGTGGACTCCAGGCGGCGCTCAGACTGCGCCGGACGCCGGTCGAGGTGACACTCGTCGATCGACGGAACTTTCACCTCTTTCAGCCCCTGACCTACCAGATCGCCACCGGCGCATTGTCGGCAGGTGAGATCGCCTATCCCCTGCGCGCGATCTTCAAGCGCGACAGCAATGTCCGCGTCGTGATGGCCGAGGTCGCGGGCTTCGACCTCGAGCGGCACGAGCTTCAGCTGCGCCCGGTCGGCGAGCTGCCGGCGCCGCCCACCCTGGCCTACGACACGCTGATCGTGGCCGGCGGGTCGCGCTACTCCTACTTCGGACATGACGAGTGGAGGGAGTTCGCGGCCGAGGTGAAATCGCTGGAGAGCGCGCTCACGGTGCGCAGCCGCATCCTGAGCGCGTTCGAGGCCGCGGAGCTGGAGCCCGATCCCGTCGAGCGTCAGGCGTGGCTCACGTTCGTGGTGGTCGGCGCCGGTCCAACCGGAGTCGAGATGGCCGGCCAGATTGCCGAGCTGGCCCGTGACACCCTGCGACGGGAGTTCCGGACAACGAACCCCGGCGCCGGGCGGATCCTCCTCGTGGAGGCCGCCAACCGGGTGCTGACCAGCTTCCCGGAATCGCTCTCCAGGAAAGCCACGCACTCGCTCGAGGCGCTCGGCGTGACACCTGTGCTCGGCCGGATGGTCGTCGATGTCGACGGCGAGACCGTGACCGTCCGGGACGGAGCGGGGAACGCAGAGCACATTCGGGCGCGAACGGTCATCTGGGCCGCGGGCGTCGCGGCGTCGGCGCTCGCCTCACAGCTCGCCGACGCGACGGGCGCCACTCCCGACCGCGCCGGCCGCCTGACCGTCAACCCCGACCTCACTCTGCCGGGACACCCCGAGGTGTTCGCGATCGGAGACATGGTTCGCGTACTCGATCGGCATGGACAGGCCGAGGTCCTTCCAGGTGTGGCGCCCGTCGCGATGCAGGAGGGGCGCTACGCCGCAGAGGTGGTCCGTGCTCGGGTCGAGGGTCGCAGGACGCGGCCGTTCCGGTACCGCGACAAGGGCAACCTCGCGACGATCGGCCGCAGAGCCGCCGTCGCGGACATCAAGGGCCTCAAGCTGAGCGGCTCCATCGCCTGGGCCTTCTGGCTGGTCGTGCACCTCTGGTACCTGGTCGGATTCGAGAACCGCCTCCTCGTGCTCATCCGGTGGTGGTTCAGCTTTGTGACCCGCGGCCGCGGCGCCCGCCTGATCACCGGCGAGACGGCACGACCCTCCGGCAGCCCACGCACGCCCGCAGAGTCGTGATCGGTCTCAGAGCTCCGGCGGTTGGCCGGGTCGACCGGTCGGTACCTAGACGCCGGCGACCGTCGGCGACATCGCGTGCGCGGTCCCGCCTCCGACCGCGAGGACTTCATCGAAGCCCTGCCGCAGGCATTCCATCAGCACGTCGGGGTCGGGCACCGCGCCCGTGTCGATGTTGATGCCCACGCAGCACCTGCCGCAGTAGGACATCAGCGTGACGTTCAGGGCGGCACCGATCGTGGGACCGAAGCCGTAGAAGCGCTCCACCTTCGCGCCCGTGAGGTACAGCGGCACGGGAATGCCGGGCACGTTGCTGGCGAGAAAGTCGATGTGCTTGAGCATCCCACCGATGACGGACCGCGGCAGCAGGTTCAACGTGCCGGCGATCGCGTTCGTGAAGGGCAGCGAGCGGTCCGTCTTCACGGCTTCGCAGCGACGGTGGGTCTCGGTCATCCGCTCGCTCGGGTCCGTGATGTCCACGGGGACCTTGAACCTCATCAGGGTGATGCGGTTGCCGCCGATCGGGTCGTCCGCCTTGCGGATGCTGACCGGCATCGTGACCCGCAGCTCGTCGACCTGCGTGTCGTGCCGTTCGTGGTAGCGGCGCAGGCCCGCGGTGACGCCGGACAGGAACGCATCGTTGTGTTTCGCGCCCGCCGCGTGCGCGGCGTCGAGGATCCCGTCCAGGGGGAACTCGAGGACGTCGTAGTGCCAGGCCAGGTGGCGCTCGGTCATGACCGGTGAGAGTGTGTCGGCCACCGGCGCGGTGAAGCGCGCGATCGACTGTCCGGTCGCGACGGTTTCGGTCACGGTCTCTCGCGGGTGCCTGAGCGCGTGGGCGACGTCGCCGGGCGCGGAGGTCAGGTGCCGCTTGGAGAAGTCGAACAGCTGCGACCAGTCGTAGCCGAGGGCGTCCCGGGCCAGGTCCACGGTCCCGAGGTGCTCTCCGACCGGCGCCTCGGGCATCGGTCCGAGGTCGCCCGGATCCGCTTCGACGTCGAACAGAAGTCGCGCGACGTCCATGCCGCCGACGCCGTCGGTCAGCGAGTGGTGAAGCTTCATCACGAGCGCCGTCTGGCCTCCCTCCAGGCCCTCGATGAAGGTGAACTCCCACAGCGGCCGGTCACGGTCCAGCCCCGCCATCCCGGTCTGGCGCGCGAACTCCAGGACTGTGGCCAACGTCTTCGGGGGCGCCGCCTCGAACCGGCGCACGTGCCACGAGAGGTCGAAGTCGGGATCCACGACCCAGCGAGGCGTGGCCAGCCGCAGCGGGGGCGACACGACGCGGTGCCGGAACCCGGGCGACAGCCGTGTGCTGCGCTCGAGTCGTTCCGGCAGACGATCCCAGTCCGGGCTGCGATCCAGGAGCAGGACGCACACCACCGTCGAGCGCAGCAGCGGGTCCTTCTCCATGTACCAGGAGAACGCGTCGCTGTCGCGCATGTGTACATCGACGCGCTCTGACAACGCGACCACCTCCACCCTCATCTCGATGACCTGCGATACCGACTCTAGCTCAGGGCGCCGAGCCCAAACACGCTAATTGCGCAGCAGGATCCGGCCGACGCTCTCGGCCACGCACGCCGGCTTCGCGGCGCCCTCGGCCTCGATCGTGAACCGGTCGACGATCTCCCACCATCCGCCGCCCTTGTCCTCGACGGAGACGAGCTCGGCGGTCGCGCGCACGCGCGTTCCGGCCGGGACGGGCGTCGGAAACCGGACGCGGTTCCAGCCCATGTTGACGCCGAGGGCGATCTGCTCCAGATCGACCGTGTCGCGCGTCGAGATCTGCTCGCGCAGGCCGTCGATGACGCTGAGGGTCAGGTTGCCGTGGGCGATCGTGGTGCCGAAGGGCGACTCGAGCTTCGCTCGCTCGACGTCGACATGGATCCACTGGTGGTCGCCCGTGATCTTCGCGAACGCGTCGATGTCCTCCTGCGTGACCGTCCGCCAGGATGTCGGTCCGCGCTGGACACCGATCGCTTCGCGCAGCCGGGCGAAGGGGTCTGTGCTCATGGTCATGCCGGAACGCTATCCGTTGGCGCGCAGGTCGCGCAGCGCGGCGCTGATCGGCGCCAAGCGGGTCAGGTCGGGCTGCTCACCGACGAGGTTGATGCGGTCGGCCAGGTCCCCGACGCGGGCCGCGACTTCGGTCGCGACCGCGCGTGGATCGGTGCCACGGACCGCGAACAGGGTGAGCACGTCGTCATCGACGAGCGCGGGCATGGCCGCCCAATCGCCCGCGCGCGAGTGGCGGTGCAGCGCCTCGAACAGCGCACCCAGGCCGTGGTGATCGAGGACGTGCCGGTAGCCCGGGGTCGATCCGTAGAAGGCCACCCGGCGGCGAATGGCCTCCCATTCCTCATCGGTGGTGGCGACGAACACGCTGGCGGCGATCTCGAACGCGTCACGGGTGCGCCGACTCCCCTCGAGGCCTCGCTCCAACGCGGGAATCGTGACCTCGCGGAGCCCGGCGGCGGTCTGGAACGGGTGACCGATGAACCCGTCGGCGACCTCGCCGACCACCTCGAGCATCCGCTCGCGCACGGCCGCCAGCAGCACCGGGGGGCGCCCGTACTCGTGTGGCGGCGGCCGGAAGTTCGGCGGCATCAGCGTGTGGGTCCAGAATTCCCCCTCGAACCGCAGCGGCGCGTCGTGCTCCCATGCGTCGAAGATCGCGCGGAGTGCCAGCACGTGCTCGCGCATCCGCGCCGCGGGACGCTCCCACGCCGCGCCGTAGCGGCGCTCGACATGCGCGCGGACCTGCGACCCGAGCCCGAGCGCGAAGCGCCCGCCGCTGAGCGCCTGCAGATCCCACGCGGTGTAGGCGACATCCATCGGCGACCGCGGGAGGGCGAGGGCGATGCCGGTGGCGATCCGGATGCGTGACGTCGTCGTGGCCGCGAGCGCGGCGGCGATGAACGGGTTGCCGGTCGACTCGGTGACCGCGAGCGCGTCGAAACCGAGCGCCTCCACCTCCCGCGCCGCCGCGGCGACCTCGTCGATCGGCAGGGCGCGAAGCGGAAGGTCGACGTACACGGCGCCAGGCTACAGGCTGTAGGGTGCCGCCCATGTTCGGACGTGACTGGGCGCCCGCGACGGCGAAGATCGTGGCCAAGAAGTACCACGAATCCGACGACGTGTCGGGGACGTGGGAGTACGTTGCCGACATCACCCCCGGCTCCGGCTCCCCGTTTCGGACGACCCTGAAGCAGCCACCGTTCATGTCGCACGTGGTGAGACTGAACGAAGGCGACACCGTGCCCGTGCTGGCCGACGTCGCGCACCAGACGGCGAAGTTCGACCGCTCGGACCCGAAGATCAACGGCAAGAACAAGCCGAGCGCCAAGGACAGGTTCGACGAGGCGCTCCAGCAACCTCCGGGGTCACTCCCGCCGGGCGAGGCCGCCGGCGATTAGCAGCCTGTCTAGCCCGTCTCGCGCGGGCGGACGAAGCCGGCCGGCATCGTGCCGACCTCGATCCGGGCCGTCCCCGAGGTGACCACGGTCCTGATCTCGACGCGAGATCCCCCGCGCAACCCGACGTGAGATCACCCGCGCAACCGACGCGAGATCACCCGCGCAACGAGAGATCAACCGCGCGCGCGACCTGCTCGCGTGAGCGCGCCCCGACCGCGCTGCTGAGGGCAACGCGCCATCGTTCGGCCGTCACCGCCGACGGCTCGAGCCCGAGGTCAGCGCACACCGCGGCCTGATCGACGTGACCGGCGATCTGCTCGGCGCGCCGCTGAGCTGCGATGTGCTGAGCGCGCGCCAGCTGCGTGCGCCCACGGTGGCCTGCGAGGCTGATCAGGTCCTCGGCCACGAGCGGGATTGCCCGGCGCGCACACTTCTCCCACGGCGCGTCCGCCGCCGAGTCGACGACGACCTGACGCACGACTCGCCAACCGGCGTGGTGTGAATCGCAGCGCGCGACCAGAAACCGTGCCAGTGCGTCCGCCACGCCCTGCGCCCCGGGCTCGCACCCATGGCCGTCGAGATGTCGGAGTGCGGCGCCCACACCACGGCCGTCCTGCACCGCTCTGGCGAGCTGACGGGCCGTGGTTCGCGGCTTGCGGGCTTCGTTGTCGATCCTCCCACCGTACCGGTCGTCATTCGGGCGGGAGCACGCGCCCTCCGGCGAGCACGACGAGACCGTCGTCCGCCAGTCCCGCTGCCGCCTCCCGATCGGCGTCCTCGACCCGAACGCCGCCGTCGGCGATGACCCGGGCCAGTAACCGGCCGCGACGCTGGCGCAGGCTGCCGGCGAACGGCTTCCGGCGACGCGGTGCCCCTCGCTGCTCGAGGTCGTCGGAGCCCGTGCAACCCGCGCGCACCGGGCACTGCTCGCACCGGGGTCGGGCCGAGCAGATCCGCTGGCCGAACTCCATCATCGCCTGACCGGCCCGCCACGGATCCCCGGAGATGTCGAGGCCGCCGGGGAAGCGGCGCACCAGGACGCGCTTGATGTTGACGTCGAGCGGGAGCACCGGCTCTTCGCGGGCGAAGCAGCGGATCGCCGCCGCGACATAGGGGCCGACACCGGGCAGTTCGGTGAGGTCCTCGGGCCAGCCGGACTCGGTCACGATCCGGGCCGATCGGTGCAGATCACGCGCGCGCCGCGGGTAGCCGAGCCCCTGCCACTGCGCCAGCACGTCGGCCAGCGAGGCGCCGGCCAGCGCCTCGACGTTCGGCCACCGCCGCATCCACGGCGCCCACGCCTCGGCCGCGCGGGCCACGGTCGTCTGGGCCGACATCACCTCCGAGACCCACACCGCGTAGACGTCGCGGCTGGACCGCCATGGCAGCTCGCGGGCGTTCGCGGTCCACCAGTCGAGCACGGCCGCGAGGTCTGGATCAGCCATGCACGTTGACGAGCGCATGGTCGGGAAGGTCCTGTGAGGACGTGCCGAGCCAGACCGCGTAGCGCCCGGGCGTGACGGTCCAGGCCCCCCGGGCCGAGCTGTAGTGCGCAAAGCTCGCGCTCTCGAGGCGCAGCGTCACGGTGCGGGTCTGGCCAGGGGCGAGGAAGACCCGGGCGAAGCCTTTCAACTGCTCGGCCGGCTCGCCGGTGGACGGCGGGTCGCCGACGTAGAGCTCGACGACCTGGGCGCCCGGGCGATGGCCGGTGTTCCGCACCGGCACGGACACGCTGAAGCGGTCTGCACCCAGCGCCCGGGCCTTCGCCTGCCCGAGCGCGAAGGTGGTGTACGAGAGCCCGAAGCCGAACGGGAACAGCGGCCGCTGTCCGAAGCGCCGATAGAAGCGGTAGCCGACGAAGATCCCCTCGTCGTAGCGGACCACGTTCGCGACCCCGGGGAAGGCCGCCGGAGCGGCCGTCGGTCCCTGGCGTGCGGACGCGGGAAAGGTGACCGGCAACCGGCCCGAGGGATCGACGTCGCCGAACAGCGTCTTGGCGATCGCCTGCCCGCTCTGCTGACCCGGGTACCACGCCTCGACGATGGCGGCGACCTTCCCGCGCCAGGGCATCAGCACGGGCCCGCCGGTGTGCAGCACGACGATCGTGCGCGGATTGGCGGCGGCGACGGCGGCGATCAGGCGGTCCTGGTCGGCGGGCAGCTCCAGCGACGGACGGTCCATTCCCTCGCTCGAGACGTCGTTGGCGAATACCACCGCGACGCTCGCCCGGCGGGCCGCGGCGACGGCGCGGCCGATGAGCTGAGGATCGGGCGGCTCCCAGCCGAGGTGAAGCTCGGCCCCGGCGATCGACACCCCGGTGCTGTACTCGACGCGAATCGGGACCCTGTGGCCGGCGGTGAGCTCGACGTTCGCCTGGTAGGTGACCGGGTTGGCGCCCGGGTATTGCGGGGCGCCGGTGATGAACTCGGTGTCCGGAGCCGCGATCTGCCGTCCGGCGATGAACAGCCGAGCGGTGCCGGACACGGCGAGCGAGAAGCGGTAGTCCCCGGTCCGGGGCGGCGTCAGCGTGCCGGTCCAGCGGGCCGAGCCGGCGCCGGTGCCGGGGATCGTCTGCAGGACGGCGCGCTTGCTGGCGAAGCTGACCGTGGGATCGGTGCGGGTGGCGATCGGCGGCCCCGAGAGATCGGCCGAGGCGTAGTACGTCGCCGACAGGCCATGTCCCGACCCGGTGCTCGGTGTGAGCACAGCGGCCGGCAGCACCGGCAACGCGACCACGCCGAGGGTGCCCGGCGCGGACGTGACGCGCACACGACGACCGGCGCGCGCGCTGATCGCGGCCAGCGGCGTGATCACCGGAGCACTGCTCCGGACCGCCGGCGAGCCGTTCTCCTCGACCTGCGTGCCTGCGCCGGCGTCGTGGCCGATCACCGCGATCGACCGCACCCCGGGCGTGAGCGGGAGCGCCCGGCGCCGGTTCTGCAGCAGCACCGTGGCCTCGGTCGAGATCTCCGTGGCCAGCGCGCGGTGGGCCGGCGTGCTCACCACGGCCTGCGGCGCGGGCCGGGCGTGACCGATCAGGCCGACGCGGAACATCGCGACCAGAATGCGCCGCACGGCATCGTCGATCCGCGTCGGCGACAGCCGTCCGGACTGCGCCGCGGAGCGCAGCACACCCGTCTCGGGGAGGCCCCCGGCACCGGCGGAGCCGGCCGCGGCGCTCACGATGCTGCCGAGCTGGAAGTTGTCCACGCCGGCATTCGCCGCCGCGAGGACGTCACGCACCGCGAGCGTGGCGTCGGGCTCGACGAATCCCTGCAGGCCGAACCCCTTGAGCAGGCCCAGCGTCTGGGCGTCCTGACACGACGGGGTGCCGTTGATCTGGTTGTAGGAGCACATGACCGAGCCGGTGCCTCCCTGCTGCACGGCAACCCGGAAGCCCGGGAGATAGATCTCCTGCAGGGCCCGTTCGGAGACCACGACGTTGACCGCGGGCGCCAGCAGCCGGGTTCCGAAGCGGCCCGTCTCCTGGTTGTAGGCGGCGAAATGCTTGACCTCCGCGATGACGTGCCGGCTCTGGATGCCGCGGATCTCCGGCGCGACCAATTGGCTGGTCAGGAACGGATCCTCGCCGAACGTCTCGGGCCCCCGTCCCCACAACGGCGAGCGCACGATGTTGATCGTCGGAGCGGCGAGCAGCGTGTCCCCCTTGCCCGCAGCCTCCGCCCCCAGCGCGACGCCGTAGCGATAGGCCAATGCCGGGTCCCACGAGGCGCCGATGTTCTCTGCGTTGGGAAACGCGGTCACGCCCAGGCTGCCCTCGCCGATGCCGTTCGGACCGTCGACGAACCTGAGCGGTGGGATGCCGAGCCGAGGAACGCCGGCCGCGCCGCTGCCCATCAGTGCGAGCTTCTCCTCGAGCGTCATCCGAGCCAGCACCGCGTCGGCCCGGGCCGCGGGCGACGGAGCTGCGCCCGCGGCCGGCGCACCGGCACACACCGTGCACGCGACCGCGAACACGACAGCAGCCACCTGCGGCCACCTCGTCATCCCTCTCTCCTCCTCCTCGTCGGTTCAGCGCAGATTGCCAGGTTCGGCACGCCGGTCACAGGCCCACCTCGGAGCGTTCTCTAGACTCGAGCTCGCTCCCACCACCGCCACCGTAGACGGCGGTTCTCGAGAACGGAAGAGGTTCACATGCAGATCGGCATCGGGCTTCCCAACGGAGTGCGCGGAGTCGAGCGTGACGGAATCGTCGAGTGGGC
Source organism: uncultured Solirubrobacteraceae bacterium (assembly GCA_963800815.1). GTDB lineage: Bacteria > Actinomycetota > Thermoleophilia > Solirubrobacterales > Solirubrobacteraceae > Palsa-465. The sequence continues at coordinate 44,535 of CAWDCP010000004.1, read as the reverse complement.
GCGCCGCGCCGATCAGGCCGGGTTCTCCTCGCTGGGCACGCTCGACCGGATCGCCTATCCCAACTACGAGTCGCTCATCACGCTGGCGGCCGCGGCGGCGGTGACCGAGCGCATCGGACTGGCGACCGACATCCTGATCGCGCCACTGCGCACGAACGTGCCGCTGTTCGCCAAGCAGGCGGCCACGATCGACGCGCTGTCCGGTGGGCGCCTGACGCTCGGGCTCGCCGTCGGCGGGCGACCGGACGACTACGAGATCTCCGGGGTCGACTTCACCGCGCGCGGCCGCATCTTCGACGACCAGCTCGCGCAGCTCACGCGGCTCTGGAAGGGCGAAGGCGGCGTCGGGCCGGCGCCGGCCAACGGCGCACGTCCCGGATTGCTGATCGGCGGCCGAGCGGATGCCGCGTTCCGGCGCGCAGCGCGGTTCGCCGACGGCTGGACGTTGGGCGGCGGGACGCCGGAGGCGGCCGCGGCGGGCCGCGCAAAGCTCGAGGCGGCCTGGCGGGCCGAGGGACGCGACGGTCAGCCGCGGACGGCGGCCCTGTGCTACTTCGTCCTCGGCGACGGGGCGGATCAGGCCGCGCGTGAGACGCTGGGCGACTACTACGCATTCCTGGGTGACTACGCCGAGCAGATCGTGGCCGGCGCCGCCAAGGACACCGCCACGATCAAGGGGTACCTGTCCGGATTCGAGCAGGCCGGAATCGACGAGGTGATCTGCTTTCCTGCCTCCGCGGACCCGGCGCAGGTGGAGCTGCTGGCCGAGGCGGTGCTGTAGGGCGCACCCGGCCGGCCCGGCCTGCGGCGTCGGCCTCCGCGGCTCAGGCGTGCGGGCGGCCCACCGGCACGACGGCGTCGAGCGCGGCGAGGTCCTCCGCGTCGAGCTCGATGTCGCTCGCGGCGACGTTCTCCTCCAGATGCGCGACGGACGACGTACCCGGGATCAGCAACATGCGCTCGTGGCCATGATGCTGTAGGCGTTCTGGATCTGGGCGACCTCGACCAGGTCCATCGCCTGCTCCGCGACCTCCGCATCGACGTTCGAGACGCCGATCAGATCGAGCTTGCCCTCGTGGCGGAGATCCTCGAGCGCGCCGAGCTGCTCGGCCATGGGAACGCCCGGCCCGTCGCCCGCGGGCAGTCGCCGCAGGTTGACCAGGTCGACGCGCTCGACGCGCAGCGACCGCAGATTGGCCTCGACCCCGTCGCGGAGCTCCTCCGGGGTCTGGGCCGGGATCCAGCCGCCGCGGTCGTCGCGGCGCGCGCCGACCTTCGTCACGAGCTTGAGGTTCTCCGGGTACGGATGGAGCGTGTCGCGGATCAGGTCGTTGACGACGTCGGGCCCGTAGAACTGCGAGGTGTCGATGTGGTCGACACCGAGCTCGATCGCCCGGCGCAGGACGGCGCGAGCGCCTTCCGGATCGCGCGGCGGACCGAAGACGCGGGGGCCGGCGAGCTGCATGGCGCCGTAGCCCATGCGGTTGATCGGCTTGTCGCCGAGGAGCGTGGTCGTGTTCATGTTCCTGAGTCTGGCATCGTCGCTGACCGGGCGACTGACGTGGTCCAGGAATCCCCCTGAGACCTCACGCGACCGGCTGCCCGAGCATCACCGCAGCCTCGCTGACGCGGGCTTCGAGATCGCGCAGGTGATCGATGTGAAAGCCGACCCAGGTGCAGGCGATGGCGGCGAACATCTCGGCCCGCGGGTGGTCGGTGACACTGCTGCGGACCGCCTCGAGCATCGCCGGGCGCTGGAGCGGATCGGGACGCTGGGGGCGCGGCACCGGCGATCGCGCGCCGAACGACTCGGCGAAGGTGACAAACCAGGCGCCCAGATCGTTCGCGCCCGACAGCAACTCGCCCGCCGCCGGCGGGCGGGCGGTCTCGCCGATCTGCGCGGCGAGGCTGTACACCGCGTCGGCCGTGCGCCGGATGCGAGCGGTCGCGGCGACCAGTCCCGCGATCTCGGCCAGCCTCGGGTCCTCGCTCGAGCGCTCGGCCAGGCGTTGGCGGAGCGCGGCATCGAGGCGATTCTGGGTCGCGAGGGCATCGGCCTCCAGCGCGTGCACCGACTCGGTTGACCCGCCCGCGATCACCCCGCCCATCGCCGCCGCGACGTAGCGCGCACTCGCGGCCATCGCCGCGGCCAGCGACCTGCGCACGACCGCAGCGGCCCCCCGCGGCCAGAACAGGAGGCCGACGAGCAGGCTGATCGCAAAGCCGATCGACACGTCCTCGAGGCGCACCAGCCCCACCTGCCAACCGCCCGGCGCGATCAGGTCGAAGAGGATGAGGATGGCGACCGTGAAGCCGGCCTGGCCGGCGGCGAAGGAGATCGCGCGCGGAGCGTACGCGGTGAGCAGGCAGGCAAACGGCAGCACGGCCCACAGCAGGGCCGTGTTCGTGCCGATGGCGATCAGCAGCAGGCTCCCGACGATGATGCCGATCACCGTGCCCACCAGCGCGCGCACGATCGTGGCGCCGGTGCTGAGCGCGCTCGACCGCAGGACCGAGAGCGTCCCGAGCGCGACCCAGAACGCATGCTCAAAGCTCACGAGCTGGGCCACGAACACGGCGAGCGACAGGCCGATGGCGCCACGCACGCTGTTGCGAAACCAGATCGAGCGCACGTCCGCGTGGGCGGCGATCACGCGTCCCGAGGCGCTCAGAGCAACCGTCTGGCGGCGGATGAAGGCCAGCCACCGGGGACTTTCGTCACGCCCGTCGCCGAGACCGCCGGCCACGGACGCGTCCCCGGCGACGTCGAGCACCGCAAAGGAGATCACGCGGACCCTCCAGGACCTGACGATCACCGACCAGAGCCGGCCGTCATCACCGCGGACCCCCGGGTCAGACAGCGTGCGCAGGAGATCGTCGATCACCGCGGCGCGGCCACGCTCGAGGGCCTCGCGGTCGGGCAGCGGGCGCTCACGCCCGCCGATCAGCGCCGCGCACGAGCTGAGAGCCGCCACGCTGAGCCCGCGCAGCGACCGCTCGCTCTCAGGCTCGATGTCCTGTCGCACGTCGGTCGCGACGAGCCCGGCGGGAGTGCTGGCAACGATCCGCAGCCAGTCGAGCTCGTCGATCAGGTCGGCCAGAGCACCGCTGGCGCCCGTCGGCCCGGTCGGCCGGTACGGCGTCGATGAGAACTGCCGACGCACGGATTCCAGCGCCCGCGTGGCCTCGCGCTCCGTCTGCGGGTCCGGATCGGCCACGAGCCGCGCGACCGCGTCGCACGCGCTCGCAATCCCGTCGCGCAGGCGATTGCGCGGACGTGACGGGAACATCAGCATCACGGCCGGGATCGCCACGCAGCAGCCCAGCGCCCACCCGGCGACGCGACCCGGGGCCTGCGCGGCGCTCGCGGGCACCAGCACCGGCAGGATGAAGGCCAGCAGGGCCGCCGAACCGGCGGCGGCCAGATAGCCGTTGACCACGCCGGCGAACAGGATCGCGAAGCCGAGGATCGCCATCGCCACGGCGGCCAGGACCGGCGTCCGCGAGCACAGTGTCCCGATCACGATCAGCCCGGCGCAGACCACCGCCAGGGCGATGTAGGCCAGCAGCCGAACCGCGGTCGGACCGCCGAACTCGACGAAGACCAGGAACGCGAACGAGGCGAAGACGCCGAACAGCGCCGTCTGATCGTTGCCGACCGCGCGTCCGAGGGCGAGCACGAGGGGCACGACGATCGCCGCCCGGATCGCGTTGTGAAGCGCAAAGTGGCCGGGATCCGACGGGCGCCATGTCAAGGACTCCATTCCTCCGCGGGGGCGCAGCCTCACGCGGCGGACGCTACCGGGGACCCGAGCCCCGTGTCTGAGCTCCTGACAAGATCCCGGACATGATCACTGCCACTGCTCCCGCCCGCCTGCTCAATCCGTCCACCTATGACGGCTCCGAGTTCGATCCCGAGACGCAGCGCGTGCTGCGCGCGACCATTGATTGGTTCGAGGCCAAGGGAAAGGCGCGGCTGCTGGCCGAGAGCCACACCGACGGCTGGTACGCGGACTTCATCGAGTTTCTCGGCCGCGAGCGAGTGTTCGCGACGCTGCTGACACCGGCGCGCGACGCCGACGGTGCGCCCGGCAAGCGCTGGGACACGGCCCGCAACGCCGTGTTCAACGAGATCCTCGGGTTCTACGGCCTGCCGTATTGGTACGCGTGGCAGGTCACGATCCTCGGCCTGGGGCCGATCTGGCAGAGCGACAACGACCTCGCCCGCGCCCGCGCGGCCCGGCTCCTGAACGACGGTGCGGTGTTCGCGTTCGGGCTCTCGGAGCGCGAGCACGGCGCCGACATCTACTCGACCGACATGATCCTCACGCCCGACGGCGAGGGAGGCTTCCGCGCCAGCGGCGGCAAGTACTACATCGGAAACGGGAACGTCGCCGGCATGGTGTCCGTGTTCGGGCGCCGCGGTGACCTCGAGGGGCCAGACGGATACGTGTTCTTCGCCGCCGACAGCGGTCACCCGGCCTACAAGCTGATCCGGAACGTCGTCCACGGCCAGCTGTACGTGAGCGCGTTCGACCTCGACGCGTACCCCGTGCGCGCGGAGGACGTGCTCCACACCGGCCCGGCGGCGTTCGAGGCCGCCTTGAACACGATCAACGTGGGCAAGTTCAACCTCGGCTTCTGCGCGATCGGCATGGCCGAGCATTCGTTCTACGAGACGGTCACGCAGGCCGAGGGCCGAATCCTGTTCGGCAAGCGGGTGACCGAGTTCGGTCAGGTCCGGCGGATCCTGTGCGACGCCTATGCGCGCCTGCTGGCCACGAAGCTGTACGGGGCACGGGCGATTGACTACGTCCGCGCCGCATCCCGCGCGGATCGCCGGTATCTCCTGTTCACGCCGATCACCAAGATGCAGGTCACGATGGAGGGCGAGCGCATCGTGCGACTGCTCGCCGAGGTGATCTCGGCCAAGGGCTTCGAGCGCGACAGCTACTTCGAACTGGCCAAGACGGGAATCGACGGTCTGCCCAAGCTCGAGGGGACGGTGCACGTGAACCGCGCCCTGACGCTCAAGTTCCTGCCCCAATACCTGTTCGGGACGGCCGAGCTGAGCGCACCCCCCGCCCGCAAGGACGCGGCCGACGATGCCTTCCTGTTCGACCAGGGCCCGACTCGCGGCCTGGGCAAGATCGCCTTCCCCGACTGGCGGCCGGTGTTCGACCGCTTCGCGGGCGTCCCGAACGTCGCCGTGTTCCGCGAGCAGGCCGATGGGCTCCTTGCCCTCTTGGAGGACGCTCCGCTCACGCCGGAGCAGATCAGCGACGACCTGGACTTCCAGCAATCGCTCTCACAGCTGTTCACGCTGATCCCCTACGCCCAGCTGATCCTCGAACAGGCCGAGATCGAGGCTGTCCCCCAGGACATCGTCGACCTCGTGTTCGAGACGCTGGTGCGCGACTTCAGCACGACGGCGATCGAGTTGCACGGCAAGGACTCCTCGACCGAAGCCCAGCAGGCCTGGGCGTTGGCCAACGTACGCAAGCCGGTCATCGACCCCGACCGCGGCGACCGCGTGTATGCCGAGGTGCGGGCGCTCGCCGGCGCCTATGTCATGCCGGGGTAGGCCCATAGCGGGCTGTGCTTGCGCTCAGCGCTGAGCGGCCGGCGGAAGCCCGATCGCGCGGCGCATCGCGCCGCGGATCCGGTCAAGCGCGGCGGCGTCGCCGACCAGCCGGCCGGCCACGCTCCCGCCCGAGGCGAGGCTGTGCAGCTCAAAGGCCACGTCCGCCGGGTCGCGGTCGGCGGCCAGGTCGCCGGCCGCGCGCGCGCGGCGCGCCTCGCCCTCGAGCACCGCGAGCCAGCGGCGCACGGCCGCCGCGACGTCCTCGTGCAGCGGGCCCGGCCGAGAGTCGTACTCGACCGACGCGGTGGTCACGAAGCAGCCGCCGGGAAACACGCCGTCGCGGAGGTGGGCGATCCAGGCATCGACGATGACCTCGAGCCGCGGGAGCCCGGACTCGGCCCGCAGCGCCGGCCGCCACACCGCGTCGGTGAACCGCTCGATTGCCGCGGCGAGCACCGCCCGCTGCATCGCCTGCTTGTCGCCGAAGCGCCCGATCAGGCCGCTCTTGCTCATGCCGAGCTCGCCCGCGAGGCGGCCGATCGTGATGCCCTCGAGCCCCTCGACCGAGGCCAGGTCGACCGCGGCCTCGACAGCAGCGACCCGGCTGTGGGCGACATCGGCGGCGGAACGGCGGGGCACGACTCGCACTTTACGGTACGAACGATCGTTCTGTATAACTCCGTTGGCCCCGCGAACACGACAGGAGGAACGCGCGCAATGCGACTCACATATCTGGGCTGGGCCGGAGCAGAGCTCGAGGCCGACGGCGCGACGGTGGTGATCGATCCGCTCCTGGACGCCGGCGCGGTGTTCGCTCCGCTCAACGGGCGAACGGGGCCGACGCCCGTCCCGCGGGTCGTGCCCCCCGCGCCCGGCCGGGCCGTGGCCGGACTCCTCACCCACCTCCATCGCGATCACGCCGACGCCGGCGCGCTCACGCGCGCCCTGGCGCCGGGTGCGTCGGTGCTCGAGCCGCCGGCCGGGGGCGGCGATGCGCTCGAAGAGCTCGCGCTGGTCCAAGCCGAACAGGAGCTGAGCGCAGCGGGTGTCGACCGCCGTCGGGTGGCGCCGTGGGAGTCGGTGAGCGCCGGCTCGTTCACGCTGACGGCGCTCCCGGCCGCCGATGGCGTCGGCGACCCGCAGATCGCCTGGCTCGTGGACGCCGACGGGGTGCGTGTCCTGCACCTCGGCGACACGATGTTCCACGGGTACTGGTGGCGCATGGCGCGCCGGCATGGACCCTTCGACGTTGTCCTCGCCCCCGTCAACGGGGCGGTCGTGAGCTTCCCCCACCGCCGCCCGGCCAGCCCGTTACCGGTCGCGCTCGACCCTGGCCAGGCCGCGATCGCAGCCGAAATCCTCGGCGCCCGCCAGGCCATCCCGATCCACGCCGACGGCTACGAGATCGACGGCACCTACGAGCCCGTCCCGGGAGCGGCTCACCGCTTTGCCGACGCCGCGGCAGCGCGTGGCGTGCCGGTGCGCATCCTCGAACCGGGCGAGTCGATCGAGATCGCCGCGGTCGCGTTGGATTAGTGGGGACCACTCGTGGTTCCCACCGAGGGATCGGTCCTGAGCGCCTCGTCTCTTCGACATCTCAGCGCCGACACTCGGGTTCTTAACTCCAGCCCGCGGGCCCGCCTCCTATAGTCCTGACCGTGGCGACGGGTTCGCGTGATGATGCACCGCTCGCACCCAAGGTGCCTGAATCAACGCCTGGCGAGGACGGGGCGAAGACCAAGAAGCGCCGGTTCAACGAATCGGCGCACAAGCTCGAGTACTGGCCCACACGCCAGGCGCCGCCGGCGGCAGCGGCGGCGGACGGTCCCGCTCCGACGCTGCCCGGGGCCGACCACGACCGCGATGTCGTCGCGCACGCCAGCCGGGCCGTGCTGGCGCTGGGCGCCCTCGGCGTCGTCTACGGCGACATCGGCACCAGCCCGCTCTACACCGAGCAGACGATCTTCACCCAGTACCACGCGACCGCGCACGTCACCGCGGACAACGTGTTCGGCATCGTCTCGCTGATCTTCTGGGCGTTGATGATCGTGGTCTCGATCAAATACGCCGGGTTCATCATGCGCGCGCACAACCGCGGCGACGGCGGCATCATGGCCCTGACCGCGCTCGTGATGCGCAAGCGCGTCGTTCACACCGCGGCGCTGGTGCTGCTCGGGATCTTCGGCGCGGCCCTGTTCTTCGGCGACGGGATGATCACGCCGGCGATCTCCGTGCTCGGCGCGCTCGGAGGCCTGCAGGTCGACGCTCCGGAGCTCGGTCATCTGATCGTCCCGCTGTCGCTGGTCATTCTGATCGGCCTGTTCCTGCTCCAGCAGCGCGGCACGGGCGCGATCGGGTGGCTGTTCGGACCCGTGATGGTGATCTGGTTTCTCGTCATCGGTTTGCTCGGCCTGCACGAGGTGCTCAAGGACCCGACCGCGTTCAAGGCGCTGTTGCCGAGCTATGGCGCCCGCTTCCTCGTCGATCACCGGGTGGCCGGGTTCCTGACCCTCGGTGGCGTGGTCCTGGCGGTGACGGGGGCGGAGGCGCTCTACGCCGACCGCGGCCACTTCGGCGCCGGCGCGATCCGCCTCGGGTGGTTCGCGCTCGCCTTCCCGGCGCTCGTGCTCAACTACCTGGGCCAGGGGATCCTGATCCTGCACAACCCCTCGACCAAGGTCAATCCGTTCTTCCTGATGGTCCCGCACTGGGGCCGGTTCGCGCTGCTGCTGCTGGCCACCGCGGCGACGATCATCGCATCCCAGGCGGTCATCTCGGGCTCCTTCTCGGTGGCCAAGCAGGCGGTGCAGCTCGGCTTCCTGCCCCGGCTGAAGATCCAGCACACCTCCAAGCAGGAGGGTCAGATCTACGTACCGATCATCAACTGGGTGCTGTGCGCCGGGGTCGTGGCGCTGGTGATCGCGTTCCGATCATCGAGCTCGCTGGGGAACATGTACGGCGTGGCGGTGACGGGGACCTTCATCCTCAACACGCTGCTGTTCCTCGCCGTCGCCCGAGCCCTGTGGGGTACGGCCAGGTGGAAGCTGATCCTGCTCGGCGCGCTGTTCCTGACCGTCGAGGTGTCGTTCTTCAGCTCCAATGTGGCGAAGCTCTTCCACGGCGCCTGGCTGCCGCTCGCGGTCGGCCTGGTGACCGCCGGCGTGATGATCACCTGGCGCCGGGGCGCCATGCTCGTCACGCGTAGCCGCATCGAGCAGGAAGGGCCGCTGCAGGACTTCCTCGACGGTCTGGCCGCCGCGGACCCCCCGGTGCAACGGGTGCCGGGCACCGTCATCTTCCTCAACCCGGGCAAGGCCACGACGCCGCTGGCACTGCGCGCGGAGGTCGAGCACAACCACACGCTGCACGACAAGGTGTTGATCGTCTCGGTCGAGACGATGAGCGTCCCGAATTGCGACCAAGCCGACCGCTTCGACGTGGAACTGCTCGGTCATGGCCGCTTCCGGATCTATCACGTGACCGCGCGGATCGGCTACCAGGACAAGCCCGACATACCCGAGGCCCTGAAGCTCTGTCGCAAGCGGGGCCTGCTCGAGCGCAACCTCGATCTCGAACATGCCTCCTACATCGTGTCGCGGATGACGATCACGCCGACCGACGCTCCGGGGATGCACCGCTGGGGCAAGAAGCTCTTCATCACGATGGCGCGCAACGCCGCCGACCCGATCGAGCACTTCGGGCTCCCGAGCGAGCGCACCGTGATCATGGGGTCGAGGGTGGCGCTCTGATACCCGGGAGGCTTGGACCGGCACACCGCTCAGAGCGGTGAGAGCAACGCCAGCTGCCGCGACTGCGCGAGCAGGGTTCCGCCGGCCAGGAACAGCTCGCCGTCCTCCTCCACGAGACCGCCGATCGACGCCGTGCTCCGGTAGCGGCCGAGGATCGGCTGATCGGGAAGCCCGTCCGGCGGGAGGTCGGCGCGGATGTGGATCGTGAGGTCGATCGTCGGTGCCACCGCCCGCTTCGGGAGCGCCTCGAACGCCGGTGGCCACCACGCGTCGGCACAGAGGACGGCATAGGCCGCGTCGATCGGTTGCGGTTCCTCGAGCATCATCCAGCCTCCGGTCTGCGGTCCGCTGCCCGGTGCGAAGCCGACGTCGGCAAACGGCCGACCGCTCCCGAATCGGGGGGCGAACCGCAGCCGATCGGTCAGCGTGCCAAGCCCGTCCACCCGCGACCAGCACCCGTTCTGAGGACGATACTCAGCTGGACTCACCGCGCCCGCGTCCCGGCCCGGAGCGGGCTCGACCGCCGGCGCGGGCGGTGTCCACGTCGCGGCGATGGCCAGATCGGGCACCGCGAACGAGGCGAGCGCGATCAGCACCTCCTTGTCGCCCTGACGTGCGGTCAGACGCCCGGTCGAGAACCGGCGGCCCGAACGCACGACGTCGACGTCGAGGTCGATCCGTCCCGCCGCCGGAGTCCGCAGGTAATGGCAGGTCAGGGACCGCAGGCGCCGGTCTCGATCCGGGGTCACATGGGCCTCCAGCGCCCGCACCATGATCGCGGCGACATAGCCGCCGTTGGGCCCCACGGGAATCCCCCAGCCGGGATCGATCTCGCCCGCGAAGCGCCCGGGCGCGAGCGCCCGGACGGCGGTACTGCGTTCAAACTCGGTCATGCACGCGATCGCTGCGATCCGGTGACATCGGTGTGGGATCGTAGTCACAGTCAGACGCGCACCGGCGGGATATGCTCGCGATGTGCTGGGAGCACTTCTGAAGGCGTCCCCTCGGCGGGCGCTCGGCACCCGGACCAGCGTGGCGCTGCTTGCGCTCGGCGTCCTGGCGGGCGGCGCGAGCCCGGCCGCGGCGACGTCCCCGTCGCTCACGTGGTCCTCGCCGCGACGGATCGACACACATGGCCTGCTGGACATCCGGTGCCCAACCCCGACGGCCTCGAACCGATGGGACCTGACCACAGGGTTCACCGACAACTCGTTCACCGGAGTCGCGTGTCCCGGCACGTCGCTGTGCGTCGCCCGACGGCCGCCGGGGAGGTGATGACGGCAACCAGTCCGACGCACGGGTCATCGACGCGACTGTGCGTCGCCGCCACCCGCCGCGGCGACGTGGTCGCCGGATCTCGCCGGTAACAGTCCGGTCGCAGGCCGTGGGCGGCCACGTGCGACGATGAGGTGATGGGTGTTCCGAACCGTCACCCGCGGTGGATTGCGCTCGACGGAGCGGTCAACGCCCGCGCCGTCGTGCCCGGTGTGCTGCTCCGCGCGGACAACCTGCAGTCGCTGAGCCCGCAGGACGTGCGGCGGCTGGTGGATGAGGAGGCGGTTGAGGTGGTGCTCGACCTGCGCACCGACGTCGAGGTCGAGCTCGAGGGGCCCGGACCGATGACGGCCGAGCCCGCGGTGCGGATCGAGCACCGATCGCTGTACCCGGACTCCGGGGGGAACACCGATCTCGAGGCCGACACGGTCAACCCCTGGGGCTTTGCCCACGACGATGAGTCGCCCCACGAGCCGCCGATCGTGCGGGCTTACATGAGCTACATACGCCGCCGCCCGGACTCCGTGGTCGGCTCGGTGCGGACGATTGCCCGCGCCGGCGGCGCCGTCCTGGTCCACTGCGCCGCCGGCAAGGACCGCACGGGGGTGGTCGTCGCGCTCGCGCTCGACGCGGCCGGGGTCGATCGCGACACGATCGTGAGCGATTACCTCGTAACCCGGGAGCGCATCGAGGCGATCATGGCGCGTCTGCTGAGCTCAGAGACCTACCGCGCCGAGCTCGAGGGGCACGACCCGCAGCACCACGCCCCCATCCCCGGAACCATGGAGCGCCTGCTCGAGCTCGTCGATGAGCGCTTCGGCGGGTCGGCGGCCTGGCTTGCCGACCACGGACTGGACGAGGCCGACCTGGAGCGACTCAGGCGCCGGTTGGAGCCGGCCCGGACGGGATCGGCGCGGCGCTGAGCGCAGCCTGATCCATCGCCTACTTCGGAGCTCTACGGTGCTGCGGTCGGTAGTTTCGCCGCTCCGCGTGCGGGAATGCGTCGGTTGTCGCGGCGCGAGCGATGCGGACATGATCGGGGTCATGGCCGAGCCCACGGCGCACCTGCCCGCGTCAACCGCCGGCGCCCAGCCGGCCCGCGCCCGTGCGCAGCGGTCTCCCGTGCCCGGACCGCGCCGCAGCGCCCGCGCGCCGGCCAATGGGTTGGCCCGCGTGACCCGACTCGACCGCATGCTCCAGGCCTGGCGGGCCTCGCTCACCGGTGGGGTCTCCCCCGTCGGCTTGGCGATGGCCGGCTTCGACTGGGCCGCCCATCTGGCCGACATGCCCGGCCGTCAGGCCGAGCTGCTCGTGCAGGCGTGGGGGAGCACGCTCGAGCTCGCCGCGTACGCGCTGCGCGCGAGCACCACCGGTGGCCGTGCCCCACGTCCCGGCGACAAGCGCTTCACCGCGCCGGGCTGGCAGTCGCCGCCGTTCGACCTGCTCTCGCAGGCGTTCCTGCTGACCGAGGAGTGGTGGCAGGCGGCGACGACCGGCGTGCCAGGCGTCTCGCGCCATCACGAGCGGGTCGTGTCGTTCGTCGCGCGCCAGCTGCTCGACACCGTCTCACCCTCGAACTTCCCGTTGACCAATCCCGAGGTGCTGAAGGCCACCGCCCAGCAGCGGGGCGCGAATCTCCTCCGCGGGGCGCGGCTGTTCGCGCAGGACTACAAGCGCACCCTGACCCGTTCGGGACCACCCGGCACGGAGGCATTCGCGCCCGGCGAGACGGTCGCGATCACGCCTGGCAGGGTTGTCTACCGCAATCGCCTGATCGAGCTGATCCAGTACGAGGCGACGACCGAGACGGTGCATGCCGAGCCGGTTCTGATCGTGCCCGCGTGGATCATGAAGTACTACATCCTCGACCTCTCGCCCCACAACTCGCTGGTCAAATACCTCGTCGATCAGGGCCACACCGTGTTCATCATCTCGTGGCACAACCCCGGCTCCGAAGATCGCGACCTCGGCATGGAGGACTACCGCGAGCTCGGCATCGCGGCAGCGCTCGACGTGATCTCCGAGATCGTGCCCGAGCGTCGGGTGCACACCGTCGGCTACTGCCTGGGCGGAACTCTGCTGGCGATCACGACGGCCGCGATGGCCCGCGACCGCGATGAGCGTCTGGGCAGCATGACGCTGCTCGCCGCCGAGACGGACTTCACGGAGCCCGGCGAGCTCGGGCTGTTCATCGACGAGAGCCAGGTCGCCTATCTGGAGAACGTGATGTGGGAGCAGGGCTACCTCGACTCCACGCAGATGGCCGGCGCGTTCCAGATGCTGCAGTCCTACGAGCTGATCTGGTCGCGGGTGGTCAGCGAATACCTGCTCGGCGAACGCCGGGCGCCCAACGACCTGATGGCCTGGAACGCCGACGGCACGCGCCTGCCGTACCACATGCACTCGGAGTACCTGCGCACGCTCTTCCTTCGCAACGACCTGTTCGAGGGCCGCTACCGCGCCGCCGGGAGGCCGGTGGCGTTGAGCGACATCCGCGTGCCGATCTTCGTGGTCGCGACGGCGCGCGACCACGTCGCACCGTGGCGGTCGGTCTACAAGCTGCATCTGGTCGCCGACACCGAGCTGACGTTCGTGCTCACGACCGGCGGCCACAATGCGGGCATCGTCAGCGAGCCGGGCCATCCGCGGCGCAGCTTCCAGCTCGCCACGCGCGCGGAAGGCGATGGCTATCTCGACCCCGACAGCTGGGCCGCCGCGGCCCCCAGGCACGAGGGCTCCTGGTGGCCGGCCTGGGAGGAGTGGCTGACGCAGCGCTCGAGCGGCCGCGAAGCGCCGCCGCCGCTCGGCTCCCCGGCGCGCGCGCACGACCGACTCGCGAGAGCGCCGGGGCGCTACGTCCATGAACGATGAGGGCGGCGTGGCGGCGGCCACTCCCCACCGCGCCGGGCCCGATGCGGGGATCGCGCTGATCGAGCCCCTGGTCTTCATCGAGAACCGCACCTTCGACGAGATCGACATCGGCGAGACCGCATCGCTCGCCCGCACGCTGAGCCGCAAGGACATCGAGCTGTTCGCGGTGATGTCGGGCGATGTCAATCCCGCGCACCTCGACGAGGAGTACGCGCACAGCGACATGTTCCACAAGATCATCGCCCACGGGATGTGGGGTGGCGCGCTGATCTCCGCGCTGCTGGGCACACGGCTCCCCGGCCCGGGCACGATCTACCTCGAGCAGACGCTGCGCTTCCGGCGCCCCGTCACGCTCGGGGACACGATCACGGTCTCGGTGACCGCGACGGCCAAGGACCCGGAGCGCCATCGGATCTCGTTTGACTGCCGGTGCGAGAACCAGCGCGGCGAGGGCGTGATCGACGGAGTGGCCGAGGTGATCGCACCCACGGAGAAGGTCCGTCGCCCGCGCGTGGTGCTGCCCGACGTCCGGCTGCATGAGCACGGCGTGCTGTTCCGTGATCTGCTCCTGCGAGCCAAGGCGCTCGAGCCGGTCCGCATGGCGGTGGTGCATCCCGTGGACCGTGACTCGTTGCTGGGTGCCGTCCAGGCCGCCCAGGAGGGGTTGATCGTGCCCGTCCTCATCGGCCCCGAGGCCCGCATCCGCTCGATGGCCGAAGCGCACGAGATCGCGATTGCGGGCCTCGAGCTGATCGCCACCGAACACAGCCACGAGGCCGCCCGCCGCGCGGTGGAGCTCGCCCGCCGCGGTCAGGTGCAGGCGCTGATGAAGGGCGCGATCAGCACCGAGGAGCTGATGCACGCCGCCGTGGCTCCCGGCAAGGGGCTGCTGACCGACCGGCGCATGAGTCACGTCTCCGTCATCGACGTGCCGAGCTACCCCCGCCCGCTGTTCATCACCGACGCGGCCCTCAACGTCGAGCCCGATCTGGCGGCCAAGCGCGACATCGTCCAGAACGCGATCGACCTCGCCGTGGCCGTCGGCGTCCTGGTGCCGAAGGTCGCAATCCTGTCGGCCCTGGAGACGGTCAACCCCAGGCTGCGCTCCTCGCTCGAGGCCGCCGTCCTGGCCAAGATGGCCGAGCGCGGCCAGATCCACGACGCCATCGTCGACGGTCCGCTCCAGTTCGACAATGCCGTCTCCGCATCCGCGGCCCGCTCCAAGGGGATCACCTCTCGCGTGGCCGGTCAGGCCGACATCGTCGTCGTCCCCGATCTCGAGAGCGGCGGCATGCTCGTGCAACAGCTCGACTACCTCGGGGACTCGCACTCGGCCGGGATCGCCGTCGGCGGACGCGTGCCGATCGCCCTCTCGAGCCGCGCGGCCAGCGCGCTGGAGCGGGTCACCTCGTGCGCTCTCGCGGTGTTGATCGCCCGCACGCCGGCGCAGCGCAGGCCGAGCTAGCGGCGCCGGCGGCGACGCCGTCGCGGGTCCGCCAGACGCTCTTGGACCCGCTACGCGAGAATCGTCGGATGAGACCCAATCCGACCCATGCCAGCGACGATCCCGAGGTCGTGCGGCGCCTGATTCGGGAGAATCCCTGGTGCACGCTGGTGAGCGCCAACGCCGGCGAGCTCGTCGCCTCACACTATCCCGTGCTCCTGGACGAAGAGTCGCCCGAGCTGGCCGTGCTGACCCACGTCGGGCGTCCCGACGATCGCGTTCACGGGTTCGGCGAGCAGGAGATCATGCTGATCGTGCAGGGCCGCCACGGCTACATCAGCCCGAGCTGGTATGAGCCCGGCACGACCCCGGCCCCAACCTGGAACTTCAGCGTCGCGCACTGCTACGGCGTGCCCCAGATCCTCGATGCCGAGGAGAACCTGCGCGTGTTGACGCGCCTCGTCGCGCACTTCGAGCGCCACGTCGCGCAGCCTCAGTTCCTCGACCCCGAGTGGGGCGCCCAATTGGCCAGGGGAACGGTTGGACTGCGCCTCCCGATCGCGCGGTTCATCTGCAAGGTGAAGCTCAGCCACGACAAGAGCCTGGCCAACCAGCAGCGCGTGATCGCCGCCCTCCGCGAGCCGGGTCCCTACCAGCACGCGGAGCTCGCCGACGATATGGAGCACTCGCTGGAGAGCTGACCTAGACCGCTACGCGCATGGCCAACCATCGATGCACCTCGCCCCGGAGCGTCCGATAGGCTCACTCGTACCGGCCACATGGCATTCGACCTGGTCATCGACGTCGAGAACACGCCCGGGGCGCTGGCGCAGGTCGCGGCCGCGATCAGCGATGCGGGAGTGAACATCGCCGCGGCCACCTTCACCGGGTCGGGCGAGAGAGCCGAGATCCACATCCTCGTCAAGCACGCCGAGGCGGCGAGACATTCGCTGGCGATCTCGCACCTCGCCGTCAGCCGCGAGCGCGAGGTCGTCGTGGTCGATGTCGAGGACCGCCCGGGAGTGCTGGCCGACCTGACCCGCAAGATCGCGCGGGCCGGGGTGAACCTCGATCTCGTCTATGTCGCGACCCGGAATCGCGTGGTGTTCGGGTCGGCCGACCTCGCCGCGTTGCGAGCCGCGCTGGACGCGGCGTACTGACGACAGGGATGGAGCAGCCCGATCTCGACCGCTATCTCGACGAGGTCCTGATCGGCGGACGGGAGCAGTGCTGGATCTCGCTCTCCGAGTACGACCCGGGCTGGCCGGCGCGCTTCGAGGCTGAGCAGCAGCGGATCGAGGGGGCACTCGGGCATGTCGCGCAGGGCGTCGAGCACATCGGCTCGACCGCGGTTTCCGGCCTGGCCGCCAAGCCCATCGTCGACGTGCTGCTGATCGTCGCGGACGTCGATGACGAGCCGTCGTTCCTCGGCCCGCTCGAGGCCGCGGGATATGAACTGCGCGTCCGCGAGCCGGGGCACCGCATGCTCCGCGACCACGATCGCACCGTCAACCTCCACGTGCGCGGCGACGCCGACCCGGAGATCCTCCTCCACCTGCGCTTCCGCGACCAGCTGCGTCGCTCCCCGGCCGACCGCCGGCGCTACGAACAGCGCAAACGAGCGCTCGCCGCGCGCGCGCGGCCGGACGTCAATCACTACGCCGACGCGAAGGGACCGGTGATCGAGTCGATCCTCGCCCGGGCCGCCAACCCGGACGAGGCTCCGCCCTCCGACTGACCAACGTGCCGTCGACGAGCCCCCTCCCCCCCGGCGCCGGGCGGGCCGGGAGCTCGTCTGGTGGCACCTCAACACGAGGTGTTGACGCGGCGCTACCAGCTACGCCGCTCGGAGCGTCGACGCGGCGCGGTGGCCGAGGTCGTGGTTCTCCGGCACGAACTTGGTCGCCGTGAATGTCGCTCCCTGGGGGTCGGTGATCACGGTCATCCGCACCCACGGGGCGTCGAACGGCCCGACGACCACTCGCGCGCCCAGATCCGCTGCCCTCTCGGCCGTCGCGTCGGCATCGTCGACCGCGAAGGTCACGCTCCAATGCGCGGGGGTATCGGGATCATCGTCGGCGATCGGAAGGAGCGTCGCGACGACATCCTCGAAGCCCTCCGGAGCCGCAGCGGTCTCCGCGATCCGCGTGCGCAGTCCCGGCTCGCTCAGCTCCAGGAAGTCGCCGTAGCCGGCCATCCGCCACATCTCGGCACCGCCCGGGAGAGCAAACGTGTCCCACCCGAACACCGAGCCGTAGAAGGACTTCGCGCCCTCGACGTCCCGGGTGTTCAGATTGTTGAAGTTGACCGCACCGTGTTCGTTGACGATCCGGGCTCCCTTGTGCCGGCTCGGCTGCCAGACGCAGAACGCGGCGCCTTCGGGATCCGCGAACACGGCCATGCGCCCGGCGTCGCCGACGTCGAACGGTGCCGCCACGACACGACCGCCGGCCTCGAACACCCTCACGGCCGTCTCGTCTGCGCTGTCCACCCAGATGTACGTGTTCCAGACGGCGCTCTCGTCGCTCGACTGACCGACCGCGGCCACGTCGCGGCCGCGCAGTCGGGCGATGAAGTAATCGCCCGTCGAGCCCGGCATCGCGTCCGCGATCTCCCATCCGAACAGGCCGCCGTAGAAGGCGACCGCCGCCTCCGGATCGGGCTGGCTCGTATCGGCCCAACACGGGACGCCCGGCATATACCCGTCGCGCTCACCCATCGCTGCTCCCTTCTGTGGTTGACATCGGGTCCCACGGTATGGATCGTTTAGGTCAGGATCTGTCCTTAACTCGCGGCACGATGCGGAAGCGATGACCGAGACCTCGAGCCGACTCCTGGAACTCCTGTCCCTGCTCCAGGGGCGCCGTGACTGGCCCGGCCACGAGCTGGCCGACCGGCTCGAGGTGTCCGGCCGCACGGTCCGTCGCGACGTGGAGCGGCTGCGCCGGCTCGGGTACCCCGTGGAATCGCTCACCGGGCCGGCCGGCGGATACCGTCTCGCCGCCGGAACCGCGATGCCACCTCTCCTGCTCGATGACGACGAGGCGATCGCCATCGCCGTCGGGCTGCGCACCGCGGCCGGCGCCTCGGTGACCGGCATCGAGGAGACGGCCGTGCGCGCGCTGGTCAAGCTCGAGCAGGTCCTGCCCGCGCACCTGCGCCGCCGCGTGCACGCGCTTGGTTCAGCGACGTTCACCCTCCCGGCCCCCGGCCCCACGGTCGACCCCCAACACCTGACCGTGATCGCCGCGTGCTGTCGCGACTCCGAGTGCCTCCGGTTCGGCTACCGGGCCCGCGACGGGACCGACAGCCGGCGCGAGGTCGAGCCCCACTCGCTCGTCAACCGCGGCCGGCGCTGGTATCTCGTGGCCTGGGATCGTCGCCGCCAGGACTGGCGCACGTTCCGCCTCGACCGCCTCGCCACGCCGGCGTCGACCGGTGTCCGGTTCGCCCCCCGCACCCCGCCGGCCAAGGACGCCGCCGCCTACGTCGAGCAGAGCATCGCCGGGGCGCGCAGCAACCGGTTCGAGGCTCGTGTCACGCTGCACGCCGCCGCCACTGAGATCGCAGCCCGCATCCCGCCCTACGCCGGAGCGATCGAGCCGATCGACGCGATGACGTGCGAGTTGAGGGCCGGTGATGACGATCTCCGGTGGCTGGCGATGCGGATCGCCATGCTCGGGGTCGAGTTCGAGGTACACGAGCCGCCCGAGCTCGTCGAGCATCTCCGGGCGCTCGGCGGACGACTGACGCGCGCAGTGGGCAGCAGTTAGCTCGGGCAGCAGCCAGCGCGACAGCAGTCACCGTGGGCAGCATTTAGGCTTGCTGCGCCAGCCGCACACGCGCGGGGACCGATGGAGAGGAGACCGGATGATCGTCGTGGTCGGAAGGGTCAAGACCGACGCGGACAGGCGACACGCGCTCATGGAGGTCGGCCAGGCGGTCGCGGCCGCCTCGCGCAAGGAGGCGGGCTGCCGCAGCTACCGCCTCTACGAGGACGTCGAGCTCGAGAACGAGTTCGTCTTCGTCGAGGAGTGGGAGAGCGGCGATGCGTTGCAGGCGCACTTCGCCACCGCGCATGTCCGAGATTTCATGCAGGCCATCCTCGCCACGATCGTCGCGCCGCCGGACGTCAAGTTCCACACGATCGCCAGCACGATGGATCTGGCCGACGTCACGACCGGCTGACGATCGTCTGCGGCATCGCAACGGTGATCGTCAGCGTGCGCCGGCGGCGAAACCCCAGTGCCTCGTACAGGCGAATCGCGCTCGCGTTCGTGGCGAGAACATGCATGAACGCGTGCTCGGAGCGTCCGTGAATGCCGGCGACGAGACCGTTGACGAGTCGTGAGGCAAGGCCGTGGCGACGATGGGTCGCGGCTGTGCACACGGCGCTGATCTCGGTCCAGCCGCCGAGATGCAACCGCTCCCCGGCCATCGCGACGAGTCGGCCATCGCGACGGATGCCCAGGTAATCGCCGAGCTCGATCGTTCTCGTCAGGAATGGTCCGGGATTGGTCTCCCGGACCAGGTCGAGCATCTCCACCACGTCCGGCGGGCCGAGGCTGATTGCCTCTCGCTCCTCGACCCCGGTCACGTGGTCGGCGATCAGCTGGACGACCTCGAAGCTTCGGGGGGTGTTCCAGCTCGCGGGCACCGAGCCGGGCGGCTGGATTATCCCGACCTGCGTACCGGGCGCGACGAGGTCAGCGGCATCCCGCCAGTCGCGATCGGCCGGGTTCGCAGGCAGTGCGAGAAACGGCGCGACATCGGCGGGATAGCGGCGCGCGCGACCGCTGACCTGCGCGAATCGGGCGTGTGGGCCCGACAGGGCCGCGTACGCCGGGTTGTCGAGCGGATCTCCGTGAGGCGCCATCGCTGAGCATTCTCGCGCGCCCGGCCGTCGACCGCGTGGGGGCCCCGGAGCCGATCAGCCCGCCCGTGCGACCAGGCGCCGCGGCAGCCCATCAGCCCGCCCGTGCGACCAGGCGCCACGGCAGACCGTCGGCCCACAGCTCGTCGAGATAGGCGCCCAGGTATCGCGCCGTGATCTTCGCCTCGGAGTGGCGCCCGGGGCGCTCGCCCACACGCGACTCGACCGCGACGCCGCCCTCGATCCGGGCGCTGAAGTACAGGCTCCCCCGATCGCTGCCAGTCAGCAGGACGCCATGGACCCGCCCGTCGCTGGGCCGTGGCTCCGTGGGCGCACCGGCCAGCGCGGCGATCGAAGCCGCTGCCACGTCGGCCTGCTGGGCGGCGATGCCCCCGAACTTGATCGGGGAATCGGTGGCATCCCCGGCGGCGTACACCCGCGGGGCCCCCGATACGCGGCCGTCAGGGCCGACCGGAAGAAAGCCGTCGGCGTCCGCGGGCAGCCCGGTGATGTCCGGCCCGGCGAGCGCGGGAAGACCGACCACGAGGTCGAAGTCGAGCTCACGCGCGCCGGGGTCGACGATCAGCCTGCCCGAGGACGACTCGACCGACGCATCGACCAATGTCTCGATACGGGCCTCCGCCAACGCATCGGCAACCGCCGCGCTGACGGCGGCGCCGAAGACGTCCAGCGGCCGCGACTCACCGGTGATGATGGTGATGTCGAGCTCGATGTTCCGCTCCCGAGCGTGCCGCTGGGCGAGGAGCGCGAGCTCGTAGGCGGGCAGCGGCCACGTCGACCGCGGAGCCCCAGCGCGAGGCGGCGGATCGATCCGGCGTCGATCTTCTCGATCACCCTGCGCAGACTCTCATCCATGTGGCCGACGTCGAGGGCCAGGAGGCCGGGCGGAGCCTCTGTGATCCTGGCGCCGACGGCGATCACGAGCGCGTCATAGCGCAGCTGACGATCCGCGCCCGTGCGCAGCACCCGCCGGTCGCGGTCCACAGCGGCCACGGTGTCCTGCTCGAGCGTTGCGTTGAGCTCATCGGCGACCTTCTTCAGCGCCAGCCGGCGGGGAGGGATGCGCAGGAACGGCTCGAGCACCGCGACCGGCCGGTAGACGAACTCGGCCGCCGGAGCCAATAGCGTCAGCTTCACCCGGTCGCCGGCCAGCGCGTGCACGGACAGAGCGGTCTCCAGTGCGGCCACGCCACCGCCGGCGATGACCACCTCCAGGGCGGGCTCGCCCGGTTCGCGAACCGGCTCGTTGACGGAGGGAGATCTCGGACCCGGCACGAGCCCACGCTAGCCCATTCGCGGCCCTCGTCCGTCCGAGCGTGCCATAGGCTTCCAGGCCGTGAACGTCGCCGAGTACCTGCTGGCCGCGGTTCGGGACCAGGGCGTGGATCACGTGTTCATGGACCCCGGGGGTCTCAACGACAGCTTCATGCTCCCGATGACGAGCACCGACGGGCTGCGCACGATCGTCGCCGCGTTCGAGGGCGGGGCGGCCTACATGGCCGATGGCTATGCCCGGGCATCGGGCGGGCTTGGCGTGTGCTTCGGGATCGGGGGGCCCGGAGTGCTCAACATGACCACCGCGCTGGCCGCCGCCGCAGCGGACCGCAGCACGCTGCTCGCGATCAGCGGCGAGGTGGCCCGCTCGTGGGAGGGACTGGGCGGCTTCCAGGACGCGTCGGGCGCGGCGATCGACGACATCGACGCACTCAAGCCGGTGACCGGGCTGTCGGTGTCGGTGTCCTCGGCCGCGGTCGTCGCCCACCATCTCCGGCACGCCGTGACCCACGCCTTCGCCCGGCGGCAGCCGGCCCATCTGTCGATCCCCGTCGACGTCCAGAAGGCGGCGATCAACGCCGACTGGCAGCCCGTGCCGCCCGCGCTGAGCCACCCCCGCTTCGTCGACGAGGCTGCCCTCGACCGGCTCGTGGCACTGCTCTCGGGGGCGGACGCCCCACACAACGTCGTCCTGCTGGCCGGTCCGGGAGTGCGGCACGCCGGGGCCACCGACACGCTGGCGGCGGTGGCCGAGCGGTTCGAGATCCCGGTCGCGACGACGCTGTCGGGTAAGGGTCTCGTGTCCGAGGAGCACCCACTGGCGCTCGGCGTGTTCGGGTACGGGGGCTCGCGCTGGGCGCTTGACGCCGTGCGCGACGACGAGGTCGAGGTGCTGATCGTGATCGGGTCGGGCCTCTCTCAGCGCGACACCATGCAATGGGATCCGACCATGCTCCCCTCGCGCGCGCTCGTGCACGTCGAAACGGACCCGCTGCTGATCGGGCGCACCTGGCCGAGCGAGGTCCCGGTCATCGGCGACGCCGCGACGGTGCTCGAGCGGCTGGCCGCCCTCGCGGACGACGATGCGGCCGGCCTCGAGGCCGGCCGCGAGACCCGCCGGGCCTTCCTGGCTCGGATCCGGAGCACCGGCCCGCGGGTCTACCAGGCACAGGACACTCGCAGCGACGCCGTGCCGATGCACCCGGCCCGGGTCGTTGCCGAGCTGCGCAGCGCCGCACCCGACGACTGCGTTCTGTGCGTCGACTCCGGAGCACACCGGGCCTGGTTCGCGGAGTACTGGAACGTGCGCGTGCCCGGCACCCATTTCTCGCTCACCAACCTGGGACCCATGGGCGGCGCCATTCCCCTGGGCATCGGCGCCAAGCTCGCCCGTCCCGACCGGCCCCTGATGGTGGCCACCGGCGACGGCTGCATGCTCATGCACGGGATGGAGCTGCACACCGCGGCGCGCGAGCGGCTGCCCGTGGTCCTGGCCGTCATGAACAACCAGGCCTACGGCAACATCTGGTACCGCGCGCACGCGCTGGGCCCGGGGCCCGAGCGGCTGGTCGCGATCCCCGGCATCGACTGGGTCGGCTTCGCCCGCTCGATGGGCGCCGACGGCGAGACCGTCGAGTACCCCGACGAGGTCGGCGGAGCGATGGGTCGGGCGCTGGAGGCGGACGGCCCCTACCTCCTGGACCTGCGCATCGACAAGCGCTATCCGACCCCGGTCGGCGCTTGGCGTGAGCGCCAGGCCGAGTGGGAGGACCACGAGTGACATGGCCGAGCTCCCCGACCCCACATCGGACCTGACCCCCGAGGAGCGCGTCATGCTCGAGCGCATGGCCGCCGCGCGCTCGCACGCCGAGGGCCGGCCCGAGCTCGGCGAGGTCTACGTCCGCATGTTCAACCACCCCGAGGTCGCCGTCGCCGTGGGCGCGCTCGGCGAGCTGCTGCGCTTCCGCGGCGTGCTGCCCGACGACGTCCGCGAGCTCGTGATCCTGCGCTTCGCCTCGCGTCGGCGGTTCGGCTACGAGTGGGCACACCACCAGCGCCCCGCCCGGCTCGCCGGGCTCGACGAGGCGACGATCGCCGCGATCACCGCCGGCGACGCGCCCGCCGCACTCCCCGGCTCCTCACAGGCCGTGCTCGAGGCGGTCGACGCCGTGGTGCAGCAGCAGTCGATCCCGGCCGGGGTGCAGCGGCGCGTCGTCGGCGCGTTCGGCAACCGCGGGGTGGTCGAGGTCGTGGCGCTGTGCGGGCTCTACGGCCTGATGGGCGACATGGTGACCGCGTTCGACATCCCGATCGAAGACGGTCTGCCGGCGCCGCCGTTCTGAGAGTGTGCACCGTCACGAGCGCGAAGATCGGCGGCTGAGCCGCCGGCGGCGTCGTTCTCACGCGTGGCTGATCGTCACTGGGACGCCGCGGGCGATCGTCTGGAGGACGACGCAGTAGCGCTCGGTCGAGGCGAGGAGCGCCTCGAGGTCCTCATCGCTCAGCTTCGGCTCCAGCTCGAAGCGCACACGGATGGCGGCGAAGCCGACGGGCGCCTCGCGATCGACCGCCATCGTGCCGCGGAAGTCCAGCTCGCCCTCGGCGGTCACCCGCCCACCGGTCAACGGAATGTCGCGATTGACGGCCACCGACTTCAGCGTCACCCCCGCACACGCGACGAGCGCCTCGAGCAGCATGTCGCCCGAGCACGCCAGGTTGCCCTCGCCGCCGCTGGCCGGATGCAGGCCCGCCTCGGTCAGAGCCCGCCCGGTCTGCACCGAGCACGCCACCGCGGTGCGGCTGAGGTCGCCCTGCGCCCGGAGGGTCACCAGGCCGGCGCTGGGGTCTTCGCGGTAGAGGCGCTTCAGAGGCGCCTGGACAGCCTGCAGCTCTTCACGTCGCACATGAACTCCTCGCGCTCGGCCACCGGTCAGGGGCGACAGTAGCCCCCGAGCGAGCGGCGGGCAAGTCCTGCACGCGGCCTCGTTAGTCCGTGGCGGTCCAGGACGGGATCGGCGCACGCAGTGCACCGCGAGAGCAGCGATATTGCTGACCGACAGCAAATCTTGTGTTGACAAGTGATTTTTTCGGTGACACCATGTGGCCATGCTCCAGGTCACAGTCATCGAAGATCCGGCCGCGGCGGAGGCCTCGCTTGACCCGATTCGGGCGCGGCTGCTCGCCGAGCTCGCGCAACCGGGGTCGGCCAGCACGCTGGCCGCCCGGGTGGGGCTGGCGAGACAGAAGGTCAACTACCACCTGCACGCGCTCGAGCGCCACGGCCTGGTGGAGCTCGTCGAGGAGCGCCGCAAGGGCAACATGACCGAACGGGTGATGCAGGCGACGGCCGCGTCATACGTGATCTCACCGACGGCGCTCGCCGCCGTCGCGCCCGA
Organism: uncultured Solirubrobacteraceae bacterium; assembly: GCA_963800815.1. GTDB lineage: Bacteria > Actinomycetota > Thermoleophilia > Solirubrobacterales > Solirubrobacteraceae > Palsa-465. Next base: position 20,048 of record CAWDCP010000004.1, on the reverse strand, counting down.
CCCTGACCGCTCCCCCGACCAGCTGTCCGCGTTGTGGCTGCTCGCGCTGGCTGCGCGACTGGTCAAGGAGGTCGGCGAGCTGATCGGCCGGGAGAAGCGTGCCCGTCGCCCGCTGGCGACCTTCGCGATCGACACCGAGGTCCGGTTCGCGTCGGCCCCGGATCGGGCGGCATTCGCTGCGGAGCTCTCGGACGCCGTCGAGAGGCTCGTATCCAAGTACCACGACGAATCCGCCGCCCGGGGACGTGCTCACCGCCTGATCGTGGCGCTGCACCCGAGCATCACGCGGCCGCTGAACGAGGGCACGCGGGCCGCCCGCGAGGACCGGAATCAGACCAGCCCAGAGGAGACCTGAGCATGCCACCAGAGTTCGAATGCAGCCGTGAGGTCGTGCTCCCCGCGACGCCGGAGCAGGTTTGGGATGCGCTCACCACAACCGCCGGGAACGCGGCGTGGTTGTTCCCCAACGAGATCGACCCTGCGGCGGCCACGGTCTGGGATCCCCCCCACCATTTCGCGATCCGCACCGCGCAGGGCGACTGGTTCAACGCACTCGAATACGTGATCGACGGTCGCGCAGGCACAACGAGCCTGCGCTACGTTCACAGTGGGATCTTCGTCGATGACCGGGACACCCAGTACGACGCCGTCCAGCAGCACACCGATTTCTACCTGCACACGCTGAGCGCGTATCTCGAGCACTTCGCCGGGCGGACCGTGACCTACATCGGCGAGGCGCCGGCGGGCATCCAGGGGCCGCCCGCGTCGGCGACACCCGATGGGTTGGAGCGCCTCCAACGGGCGCTCGGGGTCGGGACGCGGGCCGGCGAAGGCGACCGGGTGGCACTCACGCCCGACGGCCTCGAGCCGATCGAGGGAGTCATCAACTACCGTCGGCCCCACTTCCTGGGCGTTCGCAGCCCGGATGCGCTCTCCTGCTTCTTCGGCCGCAACGCCGTCGGCGCTCCGGTCGGGATGAGCATCCACCTGTTCGCCGACGGCGTGGATGCCGAGTCGATCACGCACGACTGGCAGCAGTGGCTCAACAGTGCGCTCGCCTGACCGACAGCTTCTTGATTGGCCGGGCTTGCGCCCGGCGATGATGTACAGGATCGTGCCGCCGGCGGTGGGTTGCGGTGTCGGCCACTGGGGACGGCTGCTCGGTTCCGTCCTCCCGGCCCAGGCGAGAGGCGATCAGCGCGAGCTGATCGAGATTCCACCAGTGGTCGCGCTCGGGCCCGAAGAACTCGGCGGAATGAGCCTCTCCCCGCTCTCACTGCTCACGCGTCGATCATAGGCGACGCCCGGGTCGCGGCGAGATAGCGGACCACCTCCCGGGCGTCGGCGTCGAGCGCCGACGCGTGCTCCGCCGCCAGTGCAGAGAGGGGCTCGAGCCGGACCTCGCCGGCGGCCATTCGCCACGTGGCGGCAGCCCGGCCCCGCACGAGCGCGAACGGGCGAAAGATGCCACCGCTCACGACGGCCGGCTCATAAGGTGCGAGTATCGGCTCGCGTGAGCGCCACCCCATCAGGACCGGGTCGAAGGCCCCGAGCAGGCGCGGCGCGGGCGACGTCAACTCCTTCGCGATCGCACGCCGGGCGAGCGCCACCCGTCCGTTGCCGGCGGGCACGAGCTCGGACGCGATCGCCGCGAGCCCGGCCCGCGCGTCTCCCAGCTTCACCCCCGCCCACTTGGCGAGATCGCGGTCATCGGCCGGGCCATGACCGGCCAGGTAGCGGCGGGCGAGCTCCGCGAGCGCACGGTCGCGGTCGACCGATGGCGAGGACCCGAGCCAGTCGCGGACCAGCGCATAGGCGTGCTCGCGGCCGATCATCGGCCCCCGCACCGCGATCCCCCGCAGGCAGGCAAGCATGAGCAGGTGCACGAGCGCCTGCCCCTCGGTGCGCACCCCCGCCCGCGCGATGCGCTCCCGGAGTTGCACGCGGGTCAGCGGTCCCTCCTCCGCGAGCGCGTGCTCGATCACGCCGGCTCCGCGTTCGGCCGCGCTTGGCGTGACCCCCTCCTGCGCCAGGCGCCGGGCGTTGGCGCGACGCAGCGGCGGCGTCGTGAGGGCCTGCAGCCACGGGTAATCCTCGCTGCGCACGAGGTGCAGCGTCCCGCGGTTGAGCGAACTGATCAGCAGTGAGCGCTCCTCGGTGAGCGCCCGGTCGACCTCGGCGGCGCTCCGCACCACCGAGCGGGCCCGGATCGCCAGCCTGGCGCCGCGCGGGTCCTGAGCCTGGATCGCCAGCAGCCGCAGCGCCACGGACTCGGGATCGCCCGCCGGAGGTCCCGAGAGCAGTTGCGCGTCAAGACGTTCGGCGATCATCGGCTGGATCTTCACATCTCCAGCCCTTGCGCGGATGGGACCGAACGGTCTATCTTGTCGGCAGCGCATGCTCGCGACGCGGACTCGCCCCCGAATTCGCCCGCGCCGTGGAAGGTCCGGCCGACCATCGCCGATCCTGCAGGTCGGCCGGGTGTGCGCCGTCCTTCATCCCGACCGCCGGCCTGCCGATTAAGCCAGGTGCAGGGGCTCGCTATCCGCGACCACGACCGTGACAGGCGCCTTGCGATTGCACGGTCGGCGCCAGATCGAGCGGCACAGGTACGCCGCAAGGGTGGCGGCACGTTCCTTGCCTACGTGTTCGACACGACCGTCGAGGACGAACAGGGTCGGCGGGCCGCTTACATCGGCGTCTCCTACGAGATGGCAGCCGCCGGCGAGCCCGCATCGCTCGAGCGATGACTTTGCCGCGCGGCGGCCGTCTGTGGGGTAGATGGCCACGCCACGCAGGAGCACGATCGTCTACGACGCCCGCGCGCTCGGCGCCCCGGATGCGCGAACGGTCGACTGCCTGGCGCGGGCGCGACTGCGGCTCGGCCGGCTCGGGTTCGAGCTGCGCATCAGCAACGCGCCCAAGGAGCTGCGCGACCTGCTCGACTTCATGGGTCTGCTCGAGGCCTTAGGCGTCGAGCCGGGCGGGGAGGCCGAAGAGGGGGAACAGCGTCTCGGTGTCGAGGAAGAAGGTGAACTCGGCGATCCGGCCTCCTGAGAGCTCGAGCACCTGCAGCGCCCACGGGTCATAGCCTCCGTCGGGGCTCGGTTTGTACTGCCCGAACGCCGGCCTGCCGTTGGCATCCACGGTCGGCAGCATGCGCGAGCCGCGGCACCCAGCGCCGGGACCGAGCCACCAGGTGAGGATGTCGTCACGGCCGCGGAGCCACATGTCGTAGGGCGGCATCGACTGCGTGGCGTCCTCTTGGATCAGCGACGTGAGCGCCTCCATGTCGTAGCGCTCGAATGCCTCCACGTAGCGCGCCAGGAGCGCGCGATCCGCCTCGTCCAGAGCGGGGGCGGGATCGGCGATCGTGACGTTGCTGGCCGCCAGCGTCGAGCGGGCGCGCTGCAGAGCACTGTTGACCGACGCGACGCTCGTGTCGAGCAGCTCCGCGACCTCGGTTGCCTTCCAGCGCAGCACCTCGCACAGAATGAGCGCCGCGCGCTGGCGGGCCGGCAGGTGCTGCAGGGCGGCGACGAACGCGAGCCGGATCGTCTCTCGGGCGATCGCGGCCTCGGCCGGATCGTCCTCGGCGGCGACGAGGCCGTCGGGGATCGGCTGGATCCAACTCGCCTCGGGCAGGATGTGGAGATTGCTCGCCTCAGGCGCCTGGGCGGGCCCGAGATCCATCGGCCGCGCTCGGCGCTCCTTGCCACTCAGCATGTCCAGGCACACGTTGGTGGCGATGCGGTAGAGCCAGGACCGCAGGGACGAGCGGCCCTCGAAGCGGTCGTAGGCGCGCCAGGCGCGGATGAACGTCTCCTGGACGGCGTCCTCGGCCTCGAACGGTGAGGCGAGCATCCGATAGCAGTGCGCGACGAGCTCAGCGCGATGCTGCTCGAGCCGGTCGTCGAGTCCGGTCTCGTCACGTCTGGCCGTCAGCGGCAACTCCTGCACGGCGGTCATGGTACGCGCTTCCGTCGACGGGGCAAAACGGCGTGGATCATCGCATGTCCTTTCTCTGGTTCCGGGCCGTCACACCCCTTGAGACGACACGGGGCGCGAAAACTCATCGGCGTCTGACCATCGGGCGAAGAGCTTTCTCATCGGCCGGTGACGGGCCGTTTAGGTCGGGCGCCGAAACTGCTTCGATGGCCACAGCACCGCATCCGGCCAAGCAGTTCGACGAGGCTCCGCCCCCCGCCGCCGAGCGCCCGGCCGCGCGCCGGACCTCCCCGGACCCCCTCACCGGCGGCGGCGTCGCCGGTAACGAGCGGCTCACGGCGCTGACCGGGGTGATCCTGATCGCGCTGCTTGCCGTCCTCGGCGTGACGATCCTGCGGATCCACCAGCTGATCTGGTTGCACCTGTTCGTCGGGCTCGTGCTGCTCGGCCCGGTGGCCCTGAAGATGTCGAGCACGGGCTATCGCTTCGCGCGCTACTACACCCACGATCCCGTCTACCGGCGCAAAGGGCCGCCGGAGCCGCTGCTCCGGCTGCTGGCGCCGTTCGTGGTGCTCTCAACCGTCGTCGTCTTTGCCACGGGAGTCCTGCTCCTGTTTGCAGGCCCGAGCGGCCGCGGCACGCTCCTGCTCGCCCACAAGGCGAGCTTCATCATCTGGCTCGGAGTGACCGCCCTGCACGTCCTCGCGCATCTGCCCGCGACGGCGGGCTCGCTGTCGTTCCTGCGCGGCCCGAGCGCCGAGTTGCCCGAGACCGAGCGCGGCGAGGCAGGGCGCCGGATCGCGCTCGCCGGGGCACTCGTCGGCGGACTCGTGCTGGCGGTCGTGTTGCTGCCAGAGTTCGCTGCGTGGACGCAGCACGGGGCCTTCTTCGACCACTGATGGCGCGCGCACGCGCGCAGGCGGCCCGTCGGGGATCGCTCCTCGCGCTCGCCTGCGCCGCCGCAGCCGCCGCCCTCAGCGGATGCGGAGGCTCGACGGGGTCGCCGGCGAGCGGCAGCAACACCCCCAGCTCGGCGTCCCACCGCAGTACTGCGCATCATCCGACCGCACCGGCCGTTCCGGTGCTGCTCCCGTCAGCAAGCGGCGTGGTCGGCCCCAGCTTCACCCCGGTGGTGCAGCTTCGCGGCCGGACGGCGGTCTATATCGCCCGCCTCCCCTCCGGCCTGACCGCGCTCTCGTTCGATCAGCGCCTCGTGCGCCTCGCGCTCCACTCCGGCTCGATCGACCCGGGCGGCTCGGGCTGGCGCTACGGCCCCGCCGTCCTCACCCCGGAGCTCGGCCGACTCGTCTCCGCCTTCAACGGGGGCTTCAAGTTCGACGTCGGCGCCGGCGGCTTTGAGAGCGGCGGCCGGGTCGGCGCACCGGTGCGGTCCGGCCTGGCCTCGATCGTCACCTATGCCGACGGTCAGACCGACATCGGCACGTGGAACACGGAGGTCCCCCAGCCCGGCCGGACGGTCGAGTCGGTGCGCCAGAACCTGGCTCCGCTGATCGACCACGCCGCACCGGCCGCCACCCTCGACTGCATCTCGTGCTGGGGCGCGACGCTCGGCGGCGTCGATGAGATCGCGCGCTCGGCCCTGGGCATCACCGCCGACGGACATCTCATCTGGGCCGGCGGCGAGCACCTCACCGTCGCTGCGCTCGCCGACGCACTGTTGCAGGCACAGGTCGTGCGCGCGGTCGAGCTCGACATCAACCCCGAGTGGGTGGCCGCCTACCTCTACGCCCACCACGCCCCCGGGGCGGCGCTCGGCCCGGTGCCGGTGGTGCCCGGCCAGCCCGGCGCGCCGGGTTTGTTCCTGGCGCCCTACGCCCGCGACTTCTTCACGATCCTCACCCGCTGAGACGGGCTCTGAGACCGCATCTCACCCGCCGAGCGAGAACGGGCGACATGCGATCATCTGATGCATGGCGTCCTTCCGTCCTGGCCTGGCCGTGGCTCTCGTGGCGGCCGCCACGTTGGGCGCCGGATGCGGGTCGGCGCCACGAAGACGACCGGCTCCCAAAGCATGCAGCCAGGGCCGGCTGTCTGAGCATCCGGCGGCGGTTGGGTAACGGAGCAACCATCCGATGACCATGAGCGCATCACGCCGCGGCGGCGCGGTTGTCACCGGTGCCGGACGGGGCCTCGGTCTGGAGATCGCGCGGCTGCTCGCCGGCCGTGGCTATGCGGTCCACGTCACCGATCTCGACGCCGATGCGGCGGCACGGGCCGCCGCGCAGCTCGGACGGCGCGCGTTCTCGTCGGCACTGGACGTGCGGGACGAGCAGGCCTGCCACGAGGTCGCGACGACCACGGCCGAGCGCGCCGGATCGCTCGAGGTCTGGGTCAACAACGCCGGCGTGCTCGTCACCGGCCCGGCGTGGGAGCAGCCGAGCGAGGTGCGCCGGCTGATGGTCGAGGTCAACGCGCTCGGCACGATCAACGGCACCCTGGCCGCGCTCGAGCGCATGCGCCCGGCGGGCGAGGGTCACGTGGTCAACGTCGTCTCGCTGGCCGGGATCGTCGCCGCCCCCGGGGAGACCGTCTACGGCGCCTCCAAGCACGCCGCGATCGCTTTCAGCATCGGCACGCTCACCGACCTGCGGCTCGCCGGCATTCGGGACGTCCACATCTCGTGCCTGTGCCCCGACGGCATCTGGACGCCGATGCTCTACGACAAGCTCGACGACCCGGCCGCCGCGGCCTCGTTCACCGGTGTGCTGCTGGCGCCGGCCGAGGTGGCGTCCCACGTCGGCCGCCTGCTCGACCACCCCCGCCCCGTCCTCACCGTCCCACGCTGGCGCGGAGCGATGATGCGCGCCTTCGATGCGACGCCGCGGCTCGCGATGCTCGGCGTCGGGCCGGTGCTCGCATACGGGCGCTGGCAGCAGCGGCGGGTCAAGGGGAGGCTGGCGCGGGGCGGGTGAGGGTGTGGCGCGGGGCGGCGGGGCGGGTGGCGTCAGCTCGCAGGCAGTTGGCGGACGTGTGTCACCGGCAACTGTGGGAACACGGGGCCGTGGGCGTGAGCCGGTCCGAACGGACCGAGCCGGGGTGCTCAACGTGCCAAAGCGCCGCCGGCGCGAGAGCCCCGGGCACATGAGCGCCGCTGCGGCGCTCATGTGCACAAGGCGTTCGCAGGGCACCCGCCGTGCCACGTTATGCACGACAGAAAGCGGTGCGTCAGGGTTTGGATGGTCAGCCGCGATCACCGCGCGTCGCTGAGGCGTCCACGACCAGGCGACCGGAACCGATCCGCCCTTTCTCCCGCCCGCCGGTGACCAACGGGCCCGCCACGCGCGCGACGCACCAGGCGGACCCGCGCCCGGCCCGGCCCGGCCACCTCGTCTACCCCGCCAGCCCCCCCAGGAAGGCGAACGGGCTCGTCGGCCGCTCGTCGTAGGCGGCCTGGGCGGTGCCCTCGACGGTGACCATGCAGCCGGCGGGTGCCTCGCCGCGGAGGCGGTCGGCCATGGCCGCCGCGTCGTCCTCGTCGGTGGCGCCGGCGAGCACGTAGGTCGAGCGATGGACGCTCGGGCGGCCCTCGTCGCGGAGTTTGGCCACGACCTGCTCGGCGTCGGCGTGCGAGGGGCACTCGACGCGGACCTCGAACTCGGGGGTTCCGGTGCGTCGTAGCTGCTCGCGCTCCGCGGCGATCAGCCGCGCGTGCTCGGCCGCGCGGGCCGCGTCGTCGTCGGGGACGGGCGCGTCGACGTCCTCCCAGGTCTCCGCGGCCTCGTGCCAGCGCTTGATGTCGGCATCGAGCTGCCAGCCCTCGTCGGCGGCGAGCGAATCGATCAGCTTCTCGGCCCCCTCAGCCTGCTCACGCGACCCCGCGTACAGGAACACCTGCGACCCGTCGCGGGAGACGACCACGCGATCGTGGAACTCGCTCACGAGGTCGTGCTCGAGGTCTCTGGCCTCGAGCCGGTCGGTCAGCCCGCGGGCGTGACCGGGCTCATGCAGCTCGACATGCAGGCGCCAGTCGTCGCTCATCGCCCTCAGCGTAATGCAATTGCGTCGGCCACCACCAGCTCCAACTCGCCCGCCACCCGGTCCAGTGGGTCGGCGGAGCGCTGCGCGCGGGCGACGATCACCGCTCCCTCGATCGCGGCGATCGTGAGGGTGGCCACCGAGCGGGCTCGATCGGGCGCGACGCCGCGCCGGGCGATCCCCTCGGCCAGCAGCTCCTCCCAGCGGGCGAAGGCCACGCCGGCGGCGGCGCGCGCACCCGGCGTGCAGTCCCCTCCGAGCGTGGCCGCGACCACGGGGCAACCCGCCCCGTAGTCGCTCTCGCGCAGGATCGCCCGCCACGACCCGACGAACGTGCGCACCGACGCGACCGGATCGGCCGACTCGAGCGCCGCGACAAGCCCGGCGGCGATGAAGTCGCGGGCGTAGCGCGTGGACTCCTCGATCAGCTGCCCCTTGCCACCCGGGAAGTGGTGGTAGATCGAGCCGCGCGGGGCACCGGAGCGCTCGATCACCTCCGAGAAGGAGGTCGCCCCCACGCCTCGCTCGCGCATCAGCAGCGCGGCGCTCTGGATCATCCGGCGGCGAGGATCGCTTGGCACTATGACGCGCATCATATAAGCTCCCTCGCACCACTGGCGCCACGGAGACCACCGAACGCCGCCGCACCGACAACAGGGGAGCACTGCCATGCCGCTGATGGACCTGACCTATCCCGCCGGCGCACTCTCCGCGGACACGCTCGACGGGCTCAGCGAGGAGCTGACGACGGTGCTGCTGCGGGCCGAGCGGGCGCCCGACACGGATTTCTTCCGCACCATCACCTGGCTGCACGTGCACGAGCTACCGCGGTCTTCGGTCCGGGCCGCAGGACGGCCCGTGCCCGAGCCCGTGTTCCGGCTCGACGTGACCGTCCCCGACGGGGCCCTGTCGGACCGTCGCAAGCAGGAACTGGTCGTCGAGGCAACACGGGTGATCAGCGCCGCGGCCGGGCTCGGCGAGGCCGACGCGCCGCGAATCTGGGTGCTCATCCGCGAGGTGCCCGACGGCAACTGGGGCGCCGCCGGCCAGGTGATCCGGTTCGAGCAGCTGCGCCAGATGGCCGCGGGCGAGCGCGACCAAGCAGCCAGCCCCACGCCCGCCGCGCCCGCGCGCGACCAGGCGCCGGTGGCATGAGCAGCCGGTGTGGCCGAGGGAGTAGCGCCCGAGCTGAGGCCATACGCACAGGCCGTGTGGTCCGGATCCGACCGGGATCCGGGCACGGAGTGGCCTGTGCGGGTGTCGATCGCGTACACCTCGGCGTTGTAGCGACCGCTCAGCGAGAGTGTGCTCCGTCGGCGGACACCCCGCCGATGTCCGGGCTGGTGGGGATCTGCCAGGTCGCGATCACGCCGCGGGTCTGGAAGCTGAGGCGCGGTGCGGCTGCGGACACTCGCAGCTCGCAAACGCGTAGCGGCCGTCGGCACGACATTCGTCGTTGACCGCAATCCGGCGGCTCGGCAGCGGGTCGTGCGTGCCTCGGCCGCTACCCCGCGACCGCGCTCGCCCCACCCACGGAACATGCAGGGGAGCCTCTAGCGGGTCCAGCAGGGGCTGTAGCCTGCCGCGAACTTCGCTGGCGGTGGTTGCATCGGTGTTGGTCGAGCTCGATCACGACGCCGCGCCCGCCAAGCCGACCCCGAGCTCGACAGCCTGATCTGGGGCCGAAAACCCTAGGAGCCGCGCGGCGTGCGCCCCATCTCAACCGCTCACTGAACCCACTGAGAAACGTCAGGAGCCGCGGCGAACGCGGATGTCGCCTGATGTGAACGCCGCCGCCGCGTTCGCGATCGCGGCGCTCGCGACCTCCATCGCGACGCCGGTGGCGATCAGACTCGCCGTCCACACCGCGTTCTTCGATCTGCCCACCGGTTACAAGGGGCACAAGCGGCCCACCCCGTATCTCGGCGGCACCGCGATCATGGTCGGGATCCTCGCCGCTGTGCTCGCGGTCGGCGGCACCATCGCTCAGCATCCCGTCATCCTCGCCTGCGCGCTCGCGGTCTGTCTCCTAGGCACGATCGATGACCGCGTCAACCTGCCGATCGCGCTACGCACGCTCGTGGAAGTCGGGATCGCCGTGCTCCTGTGGTCAACCGGCCGGGGGTGGAACGTCTTCCACGACGCGCCTGCTGACCTGCTGCTCACCGTCCTCTGGGTCCTCGGCGTGATCAACGCGTTCAACCTGATGGACAACATGGACGGCGCCGGCGCCGCGACCGCAGCCGTCTCAGCGATCGGCGCCGGCACACTCGCGCTGATCTCCGGCGACACCGCGCTCGCGCCCCTATGCTTCGCGCTGGCCGGTGCCTGCGCCGCATTCCTCCCGCACAACCTGGCCCGGCCCGCGCGCATCTTCATGGACGACGGCGGCAGCCTCCTGATCGGTCTCCTCGTGGCCCGGGTGACGATGGCCGCCGTCACCCGCAGCTACCTCGGCCCCAGCGCGGCGGCCGCGACCACATCACCCACCGCCTCGCGCACCGCCTCGGCACGCCACGCAAAGTCGCACTCACCCTCGCCGCCACACAACTCGCGATCTGCGGCCTCACGATCGCCCTCGCCCAAGCCGGCATCGGCTGGGTCCTACTCGCCGGCGCGGCCGCAATCGTGCTCGCGACGCTACTGATCTGGCAGCTCGAAAGCTCCCCGATCTTCCAGCAACAGCCGACACCGGCCGATCCGCACACCGCCCTATCCACGCCCTCACCACCGCTCCCCACCCGCCCCGGGCGCGAACCCGTGACCGGGACCCTCGCCACGATCACCCCCGACCTCGCCAGCCAGCACGAGTCCGGTCGCTGACGCGCCGTCCCGAGCCCCCGACACGCCCGACCGACAACCCCACAGCCCGGGCGAGCACACTGATCGCTCGGCTCAGTGTTCACGGTCGTCGGCCAGCAATCTCGCCGCGTAGCACCCCGAAAGCCTCCGCAACGGGACACCGGCGCACGCGTGTTGACGTTCGCAACTCGTAGCGGCACGCAAGCGGTTCGTCATCTGCCACAACTCCGCCGAGCCCGACCGCGAGAAGACCGCACGATACTCACGACGGCCGCCTCGAGGCCGAGCTGGGCGGATCGAGCGGCGGCGAGCGAAGGCCAAGAACCCGAAGGCGTTCGACCCACACACCGGCTTGGAGTGCGCGCTGCGCAACCACCCCGCACTCGACAGGCGCTACGTCCGTCAGGCCCCATCCGGCCGACTACGGATCGACCGCGCCAAGGATCACTCGGAGGAGAAGCTCGACGGCAAGTTCCTGGTCTTCCCCCCATGCGCTCTTCGTGTCGGTGCATCCGCCTTCGCAGTGAGGCATGGATCGCGACGGCGCCAGCGAACAGGGCGTTATGACCCGCTTCGCGACGAGCTGCTCAGACCTTCAAGCAGCTGGTGCTCGTCCTCGTGACACACCTTGAGCTGGAGCGCAGACGCGTCTGGGGCTACGGATAGTCGAACTTCGGAGCGAGGGGACCGAATTCGGTGCTTGGTGCGCGTGCTGTACTCGCAAGGGGAAGCTTGATCCAGTAGTCGAGGGCCGAGGTGTTTCCCGCCCAATCCCACGCGTAGACGGTCAGCCGGTACCGACCAGAGGGCAGGCTGCCGAGCGGGAGCGGCTGCGTCAGCCCGCCGGCTAGCCAGTACACCCAGTTCGGGATGCACCTCACCTGGGTGAAGAAGCATTCGAACCCCGGGTTTGAGGCCCCGGGCGCGAAGATGATCGGCTTCAGCCCCGGCGGGTAGTTCTGCGAGCCCCGCATGGCCCATTCGAGCGCGGTGAGCGCTCGGCCACGGGCGTTGTACAGCCGCCACGCGAGCGAGGAGGGAGCCAGCACAGGGGTCTCGTAATGCTCCTTCTGAACGAAGCTCTGTGGATCGAACGCGCCGACGATGACCCGCCCGTCGGAGAAGACATGAGGAATTCCGATGATCGGCGGCTCGGCGTCGACGTATGGGCGCAGGCTGCCTCCCGGCCTCAGCGGGTTCAGATAATCGGAGGTATTTCCCTCCGAGAGCGCGAGATGCCCAAAGCCGTAAAGCACGTGCCCGATCACGGTCTTGTACGCGACCACGTGCTGTCCATTGGACACCGTCGGTTCGACGTGCCAGTAGTAGAAGTCGCCGACGTCGACGTTCACATCGCCCGTGCCTCGGGAGCGGATAGACGCGTAGCCGGACTGGATTGCATACACCGGCTGGAAGTTGTCTGCCTCGATGTCGATCGCGACGTGGAAGTTCGCCGGTCGCAGCTCGTTGATGCCGGCCCTGATCGCGTGCTGCTTGTGGAAAGGCTTGATCGGCCAACCTGGGACCGCCCCTGGGGCGGTGCAGCCAACGGAGCACGGCAGCCCGTCCGCCCAGAACGGCACCAGCCGGTCGGCCGGTGCCGTGCGACGCTGCAGTGGGGAGATCGCGAAGGGCCAGATGTCAAGACGCAGGCCCTTGGCGTCGGAGATCGCGGTGTAGGTGATGCGCGTGTTCATCCGCAGCGCCTGGTCCGAGGCCTTCGCCGCGAGGATCAGCTGATCAAGGGTCCACGCACGGGTCGACCGCGCCGCCGGATTGCGGTCAACGACAAAATGCGTGCCGCGGACGGTCGCGAAGGCCAGCATCTCCGGGCTGAGGACGAGAGCTCGTCGTGCGTTGACGCCGGACCGCACCTGCACGCGACCGGACTGGAGCCTGACCGCCAGAACAGTCGACCGTGGCCCGTTTGGCCTCGAGTCGAGCGCCAGGTTGCGACAGTCCAGTCGGATCTGGCCGTGCAGTATGCGAAAGCGGTCGCCCGCGTAGGAGAACGTGAGAACAGCGCCACGCGCGACTCGAATCCGGTCGCCGACCTGCAGGAAGAGGGCGGGTGTCGTCGTGGTCCCGGGGGTCGTCGGGGTGCCTGTCGAATGAGCTGGTGAGCTGAGCTGCCGCCCGTCGCGGATCACCGTGACCTGCGCCGGGATCTTTGGCAGAGGTATATGGGTGGCGCAGGCCGATATCACGCTCGGTCAGGGAGTCGGTCCCGCAGGTGGCGAACCCGCCATGATCGGATCAGAACAGTAGCGGGAGGGGGTCAGGCCCCCTCCCGCCTCCGCCCATCACAGACCGAACGGCCGGGCCGGCAATAGCCGGCCCTGCCGCATTCCGCGCTCCCATCCTCCCGCTGCAGGCACCCCAAACCAGCCCGCTCACCCCGGTGAGCGCAGCGCAGCCGTGACTGGAATCGGATGTATCGCGAAGGTCTTCAAAAGGGTGCGTCAGAGGCCATCGGAGACGCTCCGAAGCCGGCGCGCTGGGACGCCGCCGCTCAGTTCAGCGGCTTCAGCCGCGTGCGCTCGACGTTTGCCAGCTTGCGCTTGAGCCGCTGATATTGGCGCTCCTGCGCGGGAGTGCGCGTGTAGCCATTGTGGGCGAGGTTTGTGCGCTCGAGCGGGTCGGTCTTGAGGTCGTACATCTCCCACTGCTCGGGCACCGTGCCGTCGGCGTGGTAGTAGCGGGCGAGCTTGTAGCGCTTCTCGCGGATGCTGACGATGTGGTTTGGCGCCTCAGGGAAGGGGGCCTGCCCGGGGTAGGGGCCTCGTGCCTGCCCCGACTGCCAGTCGTCGTAGGTAAAGACGACGTAGTCCTGCGGGGGTTTGGGTGATCGGGACAGGAGCTGGTCGGAGTAATCGACCCCCTGCCAACGGCGGTCGCGGGCATCGGCCGGTGCGGCGACGAGGCTCGCGAGCGTCGGCAAGAAGTCGACGTGCGAGACGAGCGCCTTGCTCGTCTCCGGGTGCTTGAACAGGCAGGGGTTGGAGTAGACCAGTGGGACGCGGGTCGTCTCCTCGTAGAAGTTGAAGTTCTTCTGCCGCAACCCTCCGTGAGCGGTGCCCATCTCGCCGTGATCGGCCGTCGCGATCACCAGCGTGTTCTCGAGCAGGCCAGTCCTCGCGAGCGTGTCAAGGAGCTTCTCCAAGTAGGCGTCCGAGGACCTCATCAGGTTGCCGTAGAAGTTCAGGTAATCGCGCTTCATCTGTGGCTTGGGGATCGGTCCGGTGGCGTTGAACAGCCGCAGGAACTGCTCCTGCACGGTCGGCTTGGTCGACAGATCCTCGTCCACCGTCTCCGGCGGCTCGATCTCGCCGTGGAGCCACGTGTCGTCATAGCCCCCCTCGATGTAGGTCGACGGGTAGAACAGCACGTCGTGGGGGTTGACCAGTGAGACGACCATGAAGAATGGTTGGTTCTGCGCCGCTGTCGACTCCAGGTACTCGACTGCGCCTTCGGTGCCCGCCTCGGGCGTGCCCTCCGAGTTCATGAAGCGGCCGTCGTTGTCCGGACTCCCCCCCGGGGGCCCTCCCGCCTCCGGGAGGGTCTGGTCCGCGCCCGCGTCCGGCGGATTCCAGCGCGTGAAGCCATACTGATTGACGTCGGAGGGCACCCAGCTCGCGCCGTTCGCCTGCTTGACACAATGAAACTTCCCCTTGTACACCGGGATGTAGCCAGCCGCCGCCACGACCGTGGCGGGGTTCTTGAACGTGGTCGCGAGCTCGACCTGCGGGTACTGCGGCGCGGGCATATTGGCCTCGAGCGTGTACTTGACGCCGTGCTGGGCGGGGAAGTAACCCGACAGCAGCGTCGAGCGAGCCGGCGAGCACATACACGCGTTCGTGAACGCGTTCTCGAACGTCAGGCCATGGTGCTGCAGGCGGGTCAGGCCGGGCATGTTGCGCCTGGCCCAACCGGGCGGGAAATGCTGAATCGCGCGCTGCTGGTCGGTCAGGAAGACCAGCACGTTCATACCCGCGACCTCGCGGGCCGGCGAGTCGCGGTGCGGCTGCGGACGCGTCCGCGCCTCGGCTGAGACGACATGCCCGCCCAGCAGCACCCCGGATGCGGCGGCCGCGGCGGACTTCAACAGGTCGCCACGTGTGATCCCTTCCTGCTCGGAGCCGCCTTCAGGCATGTCCTTGTCAGGTGACTTCATTTCATAGCTCCTTTGCATTTCATGTCATGCGCACGCACGTGCTACCGCTCTGGTGACCCTTGCCCGGGGCGTTGCTCGTGGGTCTCCCAGGAATGTTCGAGCGGAAATCTATCGGTCAGGCGGCGATCCGGAGGCGGCGTTCGGCCTTGAGGAGGCCTTGGACGCGGTGAGGCCAGTTGCGGTGTGGATGTGGTCGGCCGTCGCTTTCTGAACGTGTCCCAGTTGGGGTACCCGGTGTTGTTGACCACGAACTCGCCGATCGCCCAGAAGTGGCATTCGATCCGGTTCAGGAAGCTGGCGTAGGTCGGCGTGGACACGAGCTCGCCGTTTCCAGCCCGCTGGCAGATGTCGGGAGTCTTGTGCGCCGAGAGGTTGTCGGCGATCAGGTAGATCCGGATTTTCGGCTGTGGCGCATCCGGATCTGGCGATAGAAGCCCAGGACTTCCTGGCCGCTCTTGTGCGGGCGCAGCCGGCCGTCGAGCCGGTCGGCGTGCACGGATAGGCGCCGAACCGGTAGCGCAACCCGTCGTGCTTGCTCAAGGTCGCGCGCAGCCGCTCAGCCCGCCTTGCTGCGCCTATCCGGGCCCTTGGTGAGGGATCAGCTGGATCGGACCCATCTCATCGAAGCAGACCACCACCCCATCATCAGGCTGCTGGCGGGCCGAGTACCCGCTCGGCCTTGGCTTGGAAGTCGGGTCCGGGCTCCACTTCCACGAGCGCGTGCGCTGGTGCGAGAGCCCCGCGCCGATCAGCGTCTGACGCCAGGTGATCATGGAGCAGCTCCGACCAGCGAGCCTTGCAGACAGCCGCAAGCTGAGGAATCGGAAGCCTCGACATGCCCTCCGCCCCGCGCCGCCTGCCAGCGTTGCGACGCTGCCCAGCGTTCATTGCAGCGTTGCCCTTGTTTGCGCATCGCCTCCTCGGTATCGAACGTCGCCACGTGCGAGACCAGTGACGGCGCATGGTCCCGTGCCATAACGAGCGATCCGCTCGCCAGCCCACTGCGCATGTCGGCGGGAAGGGAGCCAGCCACCCAGGTGCGGGTGCGCGACGCCTACCTCTACAGCTGCATCACGTGCTCAAGGCGACAGCTCGGGGGTGCCCGAGACTCTCGCGTCTCACCGATATCCGGGCTCGGTGGCACCCAGCAGATCCGACGTCGGCGAGAAGGCAGACCACATTTTCATCCGTTGCGGGTACGCCCCGCCAGGGGCGCATGAGTGACTGACATGCGGCTCCGTGCGATACGGGTCCCACGGAGCGCGAGGTATCGCGGGACCGACCGCGCGCGCTCTACCTGTGGTGAGCATGGACCTCGAACCCCAGGACAATTCCCGGAAACTGGTCCGCAGCGAGCGCCAGCAGCGAGCACGCACGATTGCCATCTCGGCGCCGGGCGGGCTCGTCGCCCCTGTCTGCCGTGCTGAACAGCCAGTCTGTCAAGATCGCCTGGCTGTTCACCACGACGTCGAGGCCCCTGATCCTGGCCATCGCCTTTTCTGTCGCGATCGGCGTCGCGGGCGGCAGGATGGTGGGGAGTCGCCGCGACTCGCGGAATTGACCGACGTCGTCAGTATCAGTGTGCGGCGAGCGACCCGCGCAGCGCCGCGAAGCGTTTGGCCAGGCTCGCGTAGGCATCGGCCGGAGCCGACGTGAGGACGGCGATGCCGGCGCCGCTGCGCGAGGTGAAGAACACGTCCTGCTTGTGCAGCAGCACGCCGGATTCCGCCACCATGAACTCCCACTGCTCGGCCGGACGGCCGTCGAGGGTCCCGCTGGTCAAGCCGAGCTCGCGGTAGCCCGGCTGCCGCGCGACGCTGGCGATCACCGGCTCTGCGGCGGTGACCGGATCGCTTGTGGCCGGGTTGGTGGTGACGTCGACCCGCAACATCGTGTGCGGATCGCCCGGAGCGACGATCGTCGTGTCGGTCCCCAAGGGGGCCGCCGCCTCGGCGCTCTGGACGGTCCAGCCCCGGGGATAGGCGACCGAGAAGGCCTGTCCGACGAACACGCGATGCGCGCCAAGGCCGGCGTTGGCAGCGGGCGGTTTCGGCTTGGCCGGGGTGCTGGCCGTGGTCGAGGGCGGGGGGCTGGGGTGTGACTTCGCGGCCGCGGAGCCGCCGGAGTCGAGGGCTTGCTGGAGCCGGCGTCGAACACGCCGGTCGACCACAGCGCAACGCCGAGCAGGACGCCGGCCACCGGCGAGGCGATCGCAAGTGGCGACCAGCGGCGCCGGGGAGCGGGCGCGTGCGCTCGACGCGATCGCGACGATGTCGCTGTCGGGCGCGGCCGCCTTCGCGCGGGCGCGGCGGCGAGCATCGGGTCGCCCGGATGGTCTCGGTTCCACATCTCCGCGAGGGTCGGCGGCCGGGCCGGAGCCCCGCAGCCTGGGCAGACGCCAGGATTGGCGTCGTCTTCGCGTCCGCAGGTGGCGCAGCGCCACTGGAAGGTGAGTCTCATGACGGCTCGATTGGCGACCCGGTCCGGGGTCTCTGACCATCATGCCACCGCGGTACGCCCATCCGGCAACTCCCCTTGCGCCGGCGGCGGGTCGCGCGAGCTGGTGGGGCCGATCACTCCCGAGCGCGTCGAGTAGCGGGGGGAAGACCCCATCGTGCGGTGGCCGGCGCGAGCGATCGAGAGGCCTTCAGCGACGAGGTGGACATGCTCTGCGATGACGCCGAGCGCGCCGGGTGGTTTGGCGAGGAGCCCGACTCATCAGGGGCGATCACCCAGAGCCCGAACCAGCCGAGGAGCTTCTCTATCGCGTCCGGGACGCGGGGGTCACGGCGTCGGTCGGGTGGGGCATGGCGGTTAGTTCAGCTTCGCGCCCGGTCACCCTTTCACTACCGGGCTGTTCCCTCTGCATCCGCTGGTGTTCGACCCCGAACCCGATGCGGATGAACGAGCGGACCAAGTCGTTTCTCGCGCCACTGGCAGTCCCAGCGAGTGCCAGCGCCGTTGACTGCATGAGCGGATGTTCCTCGACGGAACGCCAGTGCCATCCCTGCCGTCAGCTCGCTTGCTCGATCATGGTGAGCCCCCTTCGATCATGGTGAGCCCCCCTGGTAGATGCCGGTGACGACCGGGTTGGGCCAATTCTGCGAGTTGTACGGCGTATTCGGCAGGGCGCTGAAGGCGATGTCGAACGGGTTACCGGTCCAGGGCGCTGGACCGATGTCGATCTGTGACATGTTCAACGTCTGGCCCCACGGAAAGCGAATCAGCCACCGATGCCCCAGCGAACCGTAGTTGTAGAACGACATCCCGTCAGCGCGCCATCCGAGGCCGCTTGCGGGGGCGCCCTGCGCGCCGCGTCGTGTGGACCCCCGAACCAGGTCATTCGCCCCACAATGCTGGTCCCAATAGCGGGCGCCTGCGTCGGCGCGGACGCTGGCTGAGACGCCGCGGACGACGTGGCAGGCGACCCCGCGAGCTGCAGCGTCGAGCCCGCGAGCAGCGGCGCGTTCGGATCGATGCCGTTCGCGGCTGCGAGCTCCGAGACGCTGGTGCCCGCGTTGGCGGCGATCGCCGACAACGTGTCGCCGGGCTGCACGACGTACGCGCCGGCGCTCGCCGGTGCTGAGCTCACACTTACAGGCGTCGCGCTGCCTGCAGCGCCATCGTCACTGTCCGCATCCCCATCCCCCGTGGATGCGGCGGCGGTGCCAGCCGTGGCGGCTCCGGACCCGCCTGGCCCGCTCGTCTGCGGCGGGATCAGCAGCGTCGTGCCGGCGATCAGCTGCCCATCCGACGGGATTCCATTGGCGGCGGCGAGCTGATCGACGCTCAGGCCGTCCGCGGCCGCGACCGACGAGAGGGACTCGCCAGGGGTGACGACGTGTGGGTAATCGGCCGACGCAACGGCGGGGGCGGCCAGCACCACGACGGCCGCGAGGGGAAGGAGAATTCGCGTGCGCATGGCGCGCAGTTCTCGCATAGACCGCCGTCGGGGGGCAACGCTGCAATCCTCCTTTCAGCTTGCAAGACCGCATTCACGCGTTTGGCCGTCGAGTGCGGCGCGGCGTCGGCGTCCTGAGCGATCAACCGCCCTGTGATTGCAGACGGCTCTGCGGTCCGCTGTAGCGTCTCGGATCTCGACGCGCTCCAGACGGTCGCCGAGGTCGCAGAGCTGCTCAAGCTGAACCAGCAGACGGTGCCGAACTGCCAACAGCGTCCTCGCCCCGACCCCGAGCCGCTCGGCCAGTACCGGTGTCCGCGCGGCATCCAAGTGTTGTTCACCCCCGAACCGTGGACTGGACGGCAGGGGTGCGTCAGCTGATGCTCGCTCTGCACGACCAGCTGGTCGAGCTCCTTGCTTTGTCGGGCTACGCCTGCAACGCACGATCATCAGCCCGGATGTGACGCGCCCGGCAGAGGCCGGCTCAGAGCCTCCAACAAGCCGGGCTCAGCCCTGGTCAAGTGTTCCGCCCGCTGTTCCTCTACCGTTCGGCCACGCCGCCTTCGCTCCGCGCGAAGACATGCAGGACGTTGCCACAAGGGGCGCGCACAGCCGTCCAGCCTCTGCCAGACGCTATCCGCTTGTCCCCGCCCGGCGCGAGAGCTCGTTGACGTCCTGGTCGGCCAAGAGCCGTACGGACTCGGCCTCGACTTCGTTCTCGACGGCATCGAAGCCGGCCTCGCGAGCCAGTAGGCCCACGAGTTGACCGTGTCGGCCCAAGCCCATGGCTCCGCCTTGTCACTGGCATCCGTCGGGTCTATAGTCGCGCTCGACATAGCCGAGCCGCCGCGCAATCAGACGCGGTGGCGGGGAACCCGAGTTGTTGGGGCGAATCGGCCGGTGTTCCGGCCGTAGCGGCGGGAATCAAACCCCATCGCGAGCCCGTCAGCTAACCCCGTAGGCGCGACGCCAAGGGAGATACGGATGACGACGCAATGACCCGCGCGGACGTCGGCCCGACGAGGCCGGTCGGCGCGCGATCTCCCGACGTTGTTCAGTCGGTGCTCGGCCGGGTGACGCTCGCGCGCGGGAGGCGATCATTGTCGGGTTCCTCCCCTACGCGCACCAGCTCGCACGCCGGTATCGGGGACGAGGCGAGTCGGTCGACGATCTCTACCAGGCAGCCAGCGTCGGGCTCATCAAAGCGGTCGACCGATACGAGCCTGA
>CAWDCP010000003.1:0-297822 GCA_963800815.1 uncultured Solirubrobacteraceae bacterium | reverse complement strand
AGCAGGCGCTCTCCCATCTGAGCTATGGCCCCTTCGCGCCCCGAGTCTAGCCCGAACTCGCAAAGGCTTTGAGCTCCGCCGGCGCCGACGGGTGAGCGCCCCGGCGGATCGATTCAGAGCGTCAGCACCCCGGTGATCACGCTGACCACTGCGCCGGCCACGCGCACCCGGTTGCCGGCCATCTCGGCCTCGAGCCGGCTCGGCCGCCCGAGCGCGGCTCCCTGCGTGATCGTGAGCGCGTCGCCGCCCGCGTGTCGATGCAGGTACGCACACAGTGGCCCGGCCGCAGACCCGGTGGCGGGATCCTCCCCGACCTGCGCGTCGCGGGCGAACAGCCGCGCCTCGGCAGTCCCGGGCGCGCCACCGCACCAGAACGCGTACAGCCCGTACACCTCGTGCGCCGCGAGCGCGGCGTCCACGGCGCGCGAGTTCGGTTCGATCCGGGCCAGGGCATCGACTGAGGCGAGCGGCAGCATCACATGCCGCAGTCCGGTCGATACCGCCTGCGGTGCGAGCGCCGGATGCGCGTCGCTCAGGGACAGCCCGAGCGCGTCCAGCAGCGGCTCGGGATCGAGCGCGGGCCCGAACTCGGCCGGCTCCTGGAGCATCGACGCCCGAGCGACGTCGCCGTCGATCACGACCTCGATCGGTTGTAGCCCGGCGCCCGTCTCCTGGACGTAGGCGGCCGCTCCGGTCACCCCGTGCCGAAGGGCCCGCGCCACAGCGGTCCCGAGCGACGGGTGGCCCGCGAACGGCATCTCGCCGGCCATCGAGAAGATCCGGTTGCGGTAATCGGCTCCGGGTGCGCTGCTCGTCTGGACGAAGCAGGTCTCCGACAGCTTCGTCTCGATCGCGAACGCGAGCATGGTCTCGTCGTCGAGGCCGTCGGCGTCGTGCACGACGGCCAGCTGGTTCCCGGCCAGGCGAACGTCGGTGAAGACGTCGAGCAGGGTGTACGGGAACTCAGGCGTACCGGGTCAGCCGTCGAAGTCGAAGTCGCGCGGGGGGCGCTGCTCGAACCAGAGGCGGTCGTGCTCCGGGGCGTCCTGGAGGAACTCGGGCGTCTCCTCGAGCGGATCCTCGCCCTCGTCGCCGGGCTCCTTGAGCGCGTCCTCGACGTTGTATTCGACCGTCTGCTCGCCGACCGGCTCGGCGCCTCGCTCCGGCTTGGTGTCGATGCCGAACGGGGCCCCCTGTTCGGGTTCGGCGAACGGATCGTCGTCATCGTCGGCGAACGGGTCTCCGAGCGGGTCGGGCTGCGAGGGGTCCGGCGCCGCGACGGGGGCGGCGCCGGCCGCCGACTGGGCCGCGGGCGGCTCGCGATCCTCCTCAGGCTCGTACTCCCACTCGGATCCCTCTGGCTCCTCGTACTCGAGCTCGTCCAGGGCTCCGGGCACATCTGCGAGCGCCGGCTCATCGGCGCTCCCTTGTTCTGGCTCGCGTCGCACGGGTCCGAGCGCCTCGCGCTCGGCGCGCTCAACCTCCGCCGGGTCAGCGCCACGGCGTCGCTTGAGGTCCAGGTGCTCGCGAATCGCGTCGTCAAGCAGACCCATGGACAAAAGCCTACTCGGCGCTGACCACGTTCGTGGTCTGCGCCGCGGCTTGCACGATCCCATTCTTCTCTGATCGCTCGGCCACGTACCGTGCCGCGTCGGTCGCGGCGATCAGTTCGTCCTCATCTCCCGCCGATGAGGCGCCGACGCCGACACTGGCGGTGACCTCGCCTATACCCTCATGGTGGAGCCGCGGGGTCCGAAGTCCCTCGATCGCCGTGCGGACACGCTCGGCGGTGGCATGGGCGCTGCGCCCGTTGAACATCGGCCGGAACGACCCAGTCCCACAGTCCTGGGTGCTTTCGCGTCATGTTTGGCGTCACGCGGGGGACGAGGGCGCGGGGCTAAACTGTGTCGATCCGCGTGGCTCAACGCCGCCGCACGGGGCTATAGCTCAGTTGGGAGAGCGCCTGGATCGCACCCAGGAGGTCGCCGGTTCGAGCCCGGCTAGCTCCATCTTCGAGAAATCCCTGCAAGGACGCAGGTTTTTCTCCGACTGTCTGGAGGATGCAGAGCAGGCGCCCGGGGCGTCAAGGGTGCAAATGGGGTGCATCAGTTTCGCGACACGGGCCGTCTCAGCAGGGATCAGCGAACAGCCGCAACACGCACCCTGCCCGTTGGACGACGGATTCAGACCGCCCGCGGGACTCGGTCGAGCGCGAGCGCCGGGCAGCGGATCTGGCCGCTGCGGAAGCGTCCGACCGGACGCTGGAGCTGCACGGTGGCCGTCCGGTCGTCGATCTCGACGACCGTCGCGTACGCGCCGTGCAGATACTGCGGGCTGACGGTGTCGTTGATGCGGACGACCTCCCCGATGCAGAGCTCCGCGAGCGCAGTGGCTGACCTCACCGTGTGCAGGAGGTGCCGGCGGGCGCGGACCGCGTCGGCGATCGCAGTCAGATGCTGATCGAGCTCGCCAGCGGCGATCGCGTCCAATAGGGAGCGCTCCGGCTCCGGGGCGCTCGACGCCGCACCGTTGATGGTGTTGCCAGCTTCGATGCAGAGCTGCTCGCGTTCGCGGAATCGGGTTCCCATCGCGCGGATGATCGCGCGCATACCGGACTGAATCGCCACCGCTAATTCCACGACCGTCTCGGAGATGACCAGTCCCCAACGCTGCCGCGCACCGTTCCACCAACCAAGGATCACCGTACGCTCCGAGCGTCCGCCATGCCCTCGGGCGCTAACGCCGACAGCGTCTCAATCGGCCAGGGGACGATCGGACGCTTGCTCGCCTTGGTCGAGCAGAGGCCGCAATGTCGATCGAAGCAGCGCCGGCCGCGTAGCGATCAGTCACAGCCAGCGCCGCGAGTTGCGCGCAATCGCGAAAAGCAATGCGGCGCAGAGCCAAAGAGCCGCAACCAGAACAAGACGATGGCGTGCCAGCGATCCGTCCAGGAGCACGATGTAGCCGCCAACCGCGAGCGCGACGGCCACGGCCGCGAAGTGGCTTCCACGGATCGGCCAGCCCGAAGGGACGTCGACGCCAATCTCCTCGTCATCCGGGGCATCGAATCGCCTCAGATAGATCGAGATCCGCCGGCCGAGTCGCTGACGACGCGTGATAGCGACACGAAGATCGAGGTGACAATTGCCAATTCGCGCTGGCCACGCTGCCTCCGCATACCCCGGTCGGCGGGACTCGGCCAGCGGCGACTCGTCGTGCTCGGACAGCGCGTCCTACCTGCGATAACTCGCGCATCGTCCCGCGGGCCATCGGAGGCTCCCCAGCGCGGTCGACGCCGGCCTTCTCACCAACCAAGGACCAGCGATCGCGCAGCTCGGCGACTGCCGCGGCGATCGTCCTGGCGCCTCCCGTCACGCGCTTGCGGTCGTCGGCGTGGTCGAGCCGGCACGATTGCTCTTCGCGCGAAGCGCTTGTGAGCATCGTCAACCTGTTCGGCGTCAGAGCGCTACGTTCTGCATAGGCGGAAGCGCGGAGGCGTAGCGGCATCCCGGCCCTCCTTCTTGCGACAAGCAGGTCGCTTGCCCAATTCGGCACGACACCCGCTTGCCGGTCAGACGTAACTCGTGCCCGGCGTCCCTTGCGGCTCCGCGGGGATCCGGTACGTCAAAGCTCCGACGTGCGTGCGCTGGCGGTCACGCCGTTACTCCGGCCGTGCTCGCCTTGCGGACGGATTAACTCCTCACGCCGCGCGCGGATACCCCGTCGTTGCGCAGCTTTGTAATCCCGCTCGAGCGGAGGCTCCTTAATCGCTGAGCGCAGCACGAGCCCACGCGAGCGACTCAGCGCCAATCCTGACGATTTCCCCAACATCAACCACGGGAACGACCTTCGTATCGTTCCAATAGAAGAACTTCGAGACGAACGAGTACACGACCTCAGCATCCGCGGCTTCGACGAGCACGTAGCCACCGTTGTCCAGGTTGGACACGAACGCGTGAACGTTGAGGCCATCCTCAGGCGCCCACTTGCCAAACGCCTTCAGCAGCGCGTCCTGATTAGCGAGGTTCTGGTCGTGGCTGAGGCCAACGGTGCGAACCTCGTATTCGATCATGTATTTCACTGCAGCCCCCTCGTTGAGTGGTAAGCGCAAAGTTGAGCGCCATTGCGAACCTACTGTCTGCGAGGCTCGTAAGCAAGCCTCGTCGATCGCCGCAGGCTGCTAATGACGGGCGCCTGCATCGCAGGCGTAACGATGTCGCGGCGGGCCGGAACGGCGCGATCGGATTGCCCACGCGGGCGATCGCCGCGCCCGGCCTGCTTTCACGTTCCGAAAGCGCCTGTCCGCGCCGCCGACCCCGCTCTCACTCAGGGTGGACCCATGAACGGGGTCCGGTCACACCCGTAGTTGCCTATGCAGCATCGGTCAGCCGGATGGTGGGGCCGGCCGCCACCGCGTGATGCCTATCGCGTGAACGCACTCGTCGGCGGCCCAGCCGGGCCGGACGGTCCCAATGCGCGCCAGCAGGCGTGCGCAAGCCGATCGCTCACCGAAGACTCGCGATCGTGGATAAGACTCCCTCGCTTTCTGAAGGGCGGCGTCTCATTTGACCCGTCCGCTGATTCGTCTCGCTCACCCGGGCCATCCGCGCGGTCGTCGATGCCCGATCTGTGGCGTCGTCCACGATCGCGCTATACGACACGTGACCCATTCCAGCGATCGCCACGGTTTCCTTGCTTCGCCACCAACGAAGGCGTCGCGCGAGATGGCTATGCCGGCTGGTGCGTCGCCGCGGGAGGCGCTTCCTGCGAGCGAAGGCCGTGCAGGACGTCCGGGTCGAAGTCGAACCCGTTCGGCCAGACAACCGTCCGGAGCTCCGGGTCGACGCGGACCTCTCGGAAGAAGGATGGATCCCGGAGGGGCTCGCCCATTGTGCCCCAGAGCTCGCCGGCGAGGTCGACCACGCGCTCGCTGCCGTCATCGAAGGTCAGACGGAGCGCGAAGTGGGCGAGCGGCTCGACGGCGGTGACGGCAACCATGAGACAGACGCTAGGGCAGTGGGTCGATCCCGACAAGCGTTCCTGTGCGCG
Source organism: uncultured Solirubrobacteraceae bacterium (assembly GCA_963800815.1). Taxonomy (GTDB): domain Bacteria; phylum Actinomycetota; class Thermoleophilia; order Solirubrobacterales; family Solirubrobacteraceae; genus Palsa-465. The sequence continues at coordinate 292,773 of CAWDCP010000003.1, read as the reverse complement.
GGCGGGTCCCAGTTGACGTGGAGCTCGGCTTGGTGCTCGCCGGCCACTCGAGAGCGAGCCGCAGCGCGCGCGGTGGGAGCCAGGCGTCGATCAGCTCGACCGCGTCGATCGCGATGTCGGCGACGTGCTCGCCGGAGCGCGCGTGGACAGCGGCGACGGGCGGTCGCGGAAGTGCACCGTGATCACGATGCCGGTAGAAGGCATGCGAGGCATCCACACGGATTGTGCGTGAAGGCCCCGGCGGACGGCTCGGAGCTACGGACAAAACTACAGACGGACCTACAGAGCGCAACTCTGTAGTTGAGCCCCCGGATGCCCCGCCGCAGCTGGGTTTTCTGCTCGCTCACGTGCCCGACTACCCGCCCCCCACGTACAACAACAGGGAGGGGTTCGGGTAGTCGGGCACGTGCCGTCAGCAGACAGGCGGCGGGGGTCACTGGGGCCGAGAGGACGCAGGCACCGTGGGCGGGGTCGGATATTTCAGTTGCGACAGAGCAGGATGCAGCTTGACTCGGTGACATCCTGTGTGAGGTGGAGATCCAGAGGCGTGTGCTGAAGAGCGGAACGGTGCGCTGGAGGGTCCGGTGGAGGCAGGGCAACCGGTATCGATCACAAACCTTCGACCGCAAGGGCGACGCTGTCACCTTCGCTGCCGAGATCAGGAGAAGGCAGCAGCTGGGGACTCTGGTTTCGATGGACGACGGGCGCGTCACACTCGCCGACTACATCATCAGTACCTGGGCGCCGGCCTACGGCTCCAACCTCGCGAGGAAGACGCAGCTTCACTACGAGCAGCTGCTCAACAAGCACGTGCTGCCCGAGCTCGGTCCGCTCGAGCTCCGCGCGATCACGCCGGAGACGATCGCCCGTTGGCAGGCCGAGCGTCTCGCCGCCGGCTACGGCCGAGTCGCGATCCGTCACGCCTTTGACCTGCTCGGCTCGATCCTCCAGCGCGCCTTCGAGAGCGGCCAGATCCAGACCAATCCAGCACGCGCAGTCCGCAAAGCGCCGCGGCCGCGCCGCGCAGAGGTCCGGCCGCTGCCGCCGCTGACCATCGAGCGGATGCGGGCCGCAAGCACCGCACGCGACGCGGCGCTGATCAGCGTCCTCGCCTACGCCGGCCTCAGACCGGGTGAAGCACTCGCGTTGCAATGGCGCGACATACGCGAACAAAACGATCCTCGTCGAGCGAGCTGTGTCGCTCGGCGAGGAGAAGGACACGAAGACCGCAGCGCATCGCACCGTTCGGCTCCTGCCGCCACTCGCCACCGACCTTCGTGAATGGCAGCTGCGAAGCGGGCGGCCGGGAGCCAAGGCGCTCATCTTCCCGTCGACAGCCGGAACCGTCTGGAGCCAACCGGCGTATCAATCGTGGAGGCGCCGCGCATTCAAGCGCTCACTCGACGGTGCCGGCGTTGAACACGCGCGCCCATACGACCTCCGCCACTCGTTCGCCTCGCTTCTGCTCCACGAAGGCCGATCCGTGATCTACGTTGCGCGCCAACTCGGCCACGACGCGCGACTCACGCTCACGACGTACGGCCACGTGATGGACGAGTTCGAGGACGCTCCGCAGCTCGACGCGCACACCGCGATCGCCGACGCGAGGCCTGCGCTGGCGAACGATGATCCGAAGCGCGAGCGCAAGTAGAGACATTGAACATGCCACGCGTTCTCCTCACGGACGTCCCTGAACACATCTACGTCGCGCTTCAGAGGCGCGCCGACCAGCGTGGACAGGGACTCAAGCAGTTCCTCGTGGGAGAACTGTGCCGGATCGCGGAGCGGCCAACTGTTGACGACACGCTTGACCGGATCGAACGGCGGCGGAGCGGCCAGATCGGCCTCGCGCAAGCAGCCGAGGACCTGCGCGGCGCGCGTCGCTGAGCCGTGGGCCCGGTCCGCGACGCCATCGATCCCGTGGCCCCGCCCCCGCAGCGCGAGCACCCGGACCGAACTACGGCACGAGCGTCAGCGCCGGCACGTGGTGTGGTCGCACGACGCTGAAATGCCGGTGATCCAACGTGACGAGCTTCGTGACGCCGAGGCGCTCGGCGATTGCCACAAGGCAGGCGTCGGTCGTGCCCAACGGCAAATCCGCGTACTGCTCCACCAGATCAGCCGCTCGGTTCAGATCAGCGACCGTCGAATCGACGACGGTAAGGAACCCGGTGCCGAAGGAACGTAGAAAGGCCGCCTCGACCGGCGCGCCGGCGTCACGCGCCAGGAGGTAGGCCACCTCCGCGATCACGACGCCCGGCACCAGCCGCGGCGCGTGAGCGCCCGCGAGAGCCTTGACGCTCGCGTCGTGGTCAGCGTCCTTGCGGTTGGCGGCGGCCACCAGCGGGCCGGTATCCACCAGGATCATCGACCGCCGGGGAACTCCGCACGGAGAATCTCGCCGGAGCGCGCGGCCAAGTCCGGCGGCCCGTCGAAGCTCGAGAAGAATGACGGCACGGCAGCTGCGTCCGCAGACGCCTCAGCGCCCTCGACGATGGCCACGTGGACGCGCTGGCCCGGCTTGATGCCGTGCCGGCGGAACTCGGCGACGAGCTTGGCATCGTCGTCGGGAACGACCAGCTCCCACTCGTTCGCTGCGTTTGCCGAGCTCATGAGATCAAGTCTAGCCCCGGGGGTTCCATAGGCGAACCGGCCACCGCCGGGGCCCCGCCGCCAGATCCGAGGGTGCATTTGGGGTGCATCAGTTTGTCTCCCCGTGTCCTGCGGCCTCCTGTCGTGGCCACGCGAACATTATAATATGCAGGTATTTTTTGGACACGACTGGACGCGACGAGACATAGAGATCTGGATCGCACCCAGGAGGTCGCCGGTTCGAGCCCGGCTAGCTCCACTTCGTCAGCAGTCCTGCAACGCGCGGGCTTGCTTGACCGTTCTCCCACGGCAAGGTCCTCTCCCAGGTTGTCGCGGTCCACCAGCCGACCCCGATGGGCGACCTCACCGTCGTCTACATCGAGGACGGCGTGCCCTCGCCCGAGCTCGTCATGAGCTTCGAGGCCATCCCGACCGCGAGCCAGAACTAACCAGGCCCCCAGCCCTTCCGACGGACCAGCCTGACCAGGGTCGCGGCGAACTGGGCGTAACCCTGGCGATCGGGGTGGATGCCGGTGTCGGAGCTGATGATCCACGGGGCGCCGCCGCAGAACGAGACGAACGGATCGAGCGCGAGCTCGTCCTGGGTGGCCTCGGACTGGTGGCTGGGACCGTCGACCAGCGCGTGGTTGGCCGCGCAGAGGAAGCTCCCCGGACCGCGTCCGACGAAGAAGGGTGGCGGTGTCATCACCGCCACACGCTTCCCGTAGGCCGGGAGACTGCGCACCGCGCTGGAGATCGTCGCGTTGAACGAGGCGAACAAGATCCCGACCTGGTGGGCCGAGAAAAGGGTCACGGACGGGATCGCGAGGTGGTAGAGCGAGACCACGATGTGGTTGTGCGGCGCGGCCAACAGCTCACCCACGACCTCCTTCAAGCGCGGTCCCACGCGTTGCGCCTTGATGTACTTCGCGACGCAGGCGCGCAGCTCCGCGTCGGTGAAGGTGAAGGCACAAAACGCGCCCGACCCGGTCAGGAAGATCGACAGCAGCGGATTGGCGCCGAGGGTCATGACGGTGAGGTTCGGGTCCTCGTTGACGATCTGCTCGAGTTCGGGGTTGAGGTACCCACCGTGCGCCCAGTTGGAGGGGGTCGAGCCGCTCACCGCCAGGTTCTGGAAGGCAGTGCTGCCCTTCAGTCCGAACGCGTGGGCGGACTGCGCCGCCCAGGACACATCGTTTGCGAGCCCGTAGTCGGGCAGCCACCCGACCGGGCCGGTCTGGCCTGGACCGTTGGGAGAGTTCGAGGAGCAGCGATTGTTGGGGTTGGCGCCCTCGGGGACGCAGAACGGTAGCTCCAGGAGTGACATCTCGGCTCCATCGGACAGGAAGCCGAATCCGGCCGTGACCGAATCACCAAGGGCCCGCATCCGAAACGACGGCGGCGTGCCGTGCAGCCGCCTCGACGCGGCCAGCGCAGGCGGGCTCGCGGCCGCGCACACCAGCGCTACACAGGCCAGGAACCCACCGATGATGCGCCAACCAGCGCCCCGTAGCGCCCTCATTGTGCGCCGATCCTACTCCGCAGAACGGCGCCCGTGCGGAACTCATGGAACCGTCGAGGGCTCCGGGGTCCCGCATCGCTAGCGCTGCTCCGCTCCCCACCCCAGCGCTCGGCGCCGCGACCGCGGTAGGGCGCTGACGACGAGGTCGTAGGAATCCTCGACCATGTCCCTGATCGCCCGGTCGGGTAGAGATCCGTCGATGATCACGGTGTTCCAGTGTCGCTTGTTGAGGTGGTAGCCAGGACGCACAGCTGAGTGCGCGTGCCGGAGCTGTTCTGCGAGCAGCGGTTCGCACTTGAGACTGACCTGTAGAGGGCGCTGCGCGAGCCGGGAGAGCGCGAACATCTTTCCCGCCACCTTGAAGACCGACGTCTCGGGACCAAACGGGAATGTCTCGGCGGAGCCGGGGAAGGCCAGACAGAGATCACGGAGTTCGCCGGCGCGCATCCCGTCGAAGCGTGACGACTTCGTGAGAGGATGGGTCGCGTGGGGCACGTTGTGGCGTCGCGGGTCGCTTACGCCCATCCGGGCGGTGATCTGTTGTTCTCGGATGTCTCGTTTCGACTGTCGCCGGGTGCGCACGTCGGGATGGTGGGGGCGAACGGGGTCGGGAAGAGCACACTGCTTCGGGTGCTCGCGGGTGCGCTCCCGGTCGATGAAGGTGAGGTCTCCGTGGGCGGAATCGTCGCCTACATGGCGCAGGATGTCGGCGCCGCGCATGACTCGGGGACGGTGAGGGAGCTGCTGCTCTCCCTGGCGCCGCCGGGCGTCCGCTCGGCCGGGGAGCAGGTCGTGCGGTTCGAGGCCGACCTGGCGGCCGGCGATCACGCGGCCGGCATCGGGCTCGGCGCGGCGATCGCCGACTGGTCTGCACTCGGCGGCTACGAGCTGGAGGGGCGCTGGGATGCGGCGTGCCGACGGATCGTCGGCGCGTCGTTCGGAGAGCTCGCCGATCGTCCGGCGCTCACCCTCTCAGGCGGTGAGCGCAAGCGGCTCGTGCTGGAGGTTCTGTTCACCTCCGATGCCGACGTGCTGTTGCTGGACGAGCCCGACAACTTCCTCGACGTGCCGGCGAAGCTGGCGCTCGAGCGGCGGATCCGAGGCTCCAAGCGGACGGTGCTGATGATCTCCCACGATCGTGAGGTGCTGTCGGGCGCGGTTGGCTCGATCCTGACGCTGGAAGGAAACGGATCGTGGCTGCACGGCGGCTCCTATGCCGCGTACCAGGGAGCGCGTGAGGAGCGCCAACGCCGACTGGGCGACGCCGTGAAGCGATGGCGCGACGAGGAGCGTCGCCTGTTCGGGTTGATGAAGACGTTCAAGGAGCGCGCTCGCTACTCGAGCGACTGGGCGAAGAAGGCCGACGCCGCCGAGACCCGGTGGCGCCGGTTCAGTGACGGCGGGCCGCCGCCACCACCCGTTTCCGACGCGTCGATCGTGATGCGGCTACGCGGGGGCGACTCGGCGCGGCGCGTACTGGACCTCCGTTCGCTCGGCATCGCCGATCTCGTATTGCCGTTCTCGGAGGAGATCCACTTCGGCGAGCGCATCGGCGTGCTCGGCCCGAACGGGTCGGGCAAGAGCCAGCTGATGCGGGTGCTGGCGGGCGAGCGCGCGCCCGACTCCGGCGAGCTGGTCATGGGTCCGCGCGTCTCCGCGGGCTTCTTCACCCAGCTGGAGTCCCGCGGCGACCTTGCCGGGCAGGGTGTGCTCGAAGCGGTCCTGGCGCGGGTGCGTGGCGGCGGCGTGCAGGGCGCGATGGCCGCGCTCGCGCGCTACGGCCTCGCCGATGCCGCTCGGCGCTCGTATGACGTTCTCAGCGGCGGCCAGAAAGCGCGGCTCGAGGTGCTCGTGCTCGAGCTCGAGGGGCACAATCTGCTGCTGCTCGACGAGCCCACGGACAACCTCGACATCGATTCCTCCGATGCCCTCGAGAACGCGCTCGACGCGTTCGAGGGAACCGTCGTCGCCGTGTCGCACGACCGCGCCTTCCTGCGCACGCTGGACCGCTTCCTGATGGTGCAGCGCAACGGTGCCGTGCTGTCGCTGCCCGATTACGACTCGGCCCTGGACGCCCTCATCGACCCCGACCGCGCGACCGAGGTCCGACTCGCGAAGATCCTGTAGCCGACGCGCCGCGCGCAACGCTTCCGGCACGCCGCGATGACGCCGCGGTCAGAGAGCCGCGAAGTTGTGGATCACCGCGCGGTCGTCGTGGACGCGGGTGACGAGTTGGACCTCGGAGCGGGCGGGGCTGGTGAGCGGGATGCTGACCACCGTGTCCGGACGGATGTCCGCGGCGCTTGCCGGCGCGATGGTGACCCCGACGCCCGCGCCGACGAGGTGGAAGATCGTGACCCAGTTCGAGGCCTCCTGAACGATGCGCGGCTCGAAGCCGGCATCGAGGCACGGTTGGAGGTTGCGGCGGTAGGCGAGCTCGCCCGCCGTGCGGGGGTAGAAGACGAAGCGCTCGTCTCTGAGCGTCCCGGCGTCGAGACGCTTCCTGGGGCCATGGACGTGGTGCCTGGGGAGCACGGCGACGAAGCCCTCGGTCGCGAGTGTCATGTTGTTCAGCTCGGCGTGTGGCGCCGCATCGCGCACGATGCCGAGATCGATCTCGCTGCGCAGCAGCCGACCGAGGATCTGCGATGTCTGGCCCTCGTGCAGCCGCGTGTGGACCGCGGGGAATCGCTCGTGAAACGTCTGGATGCGCTCGGGCACACCGAGGGTGATCGCCGACGACACAAAGCCGAGGTCGAGCGTCCCCATCTCGCCCCGGCCGATCCGGCCGGCCTCCTCGATGCTCTCGTCAGCTTGGGCGAGCAATCGCCTCGCCCGTTCGAGGAACGCGCGTCCGGCGGGAGTGAGCGCGACGGACCGCGAGGTCCGCACGAGCAGTTGGCTGCCGACGATTCCCTCGAGGCGGCGGATCTGCTGTGACAGCGGCGGCTGCGCCATATGCAGACGCTGCGCCGCTCGGCTGAAGTGCAACTCGTCGGCGACGGCGACGAAATAGCGCAGGTGGCGAAGCTCCAGTTCCATTGTCACAGCATATGGATCTGAATAATCAAGATATTGGACATCTTGGTGAGCGATCACGATCATGGCTGCGTGATCAGGATCAGCTCGATGCGCACGGGCGCGGGCGCGGACGCGGACGCCAGCGCGTTCAGCCGGCTCAACGAGGAATGGATCAAGGCGTTCTTCACGCTCGAGGCCAAGGACCGCGAGACGCTGGCCGACCCGTTCGGCCGGTACATCGAGCCGGGCGGCGACGTCCTGCTCGCACGTGACGGTGGGAATCGCGTGATCGGCTGCGTCGCGCTGGAACCGACCGGTGAGGGGGTGTTCGAGCTGTCGAAGATGGCCGTCTCGCCGGCCGAGCGTGGTCGCGGCATCGGGCGGCTGCTGTTGGAAGCCGCGATCGAGCGTGCCCGGGAGCTCGGTGCCTCCTCACTCTTCCTTGGCTCCAACCGGCGGCTCACCGCGGCCGTCCGGCTCTACGAATCCGCCGGCTTCCGGCACGTTCCGCGTGATCGGGTCGGCCCGTTGCCCTACGCTCGCGCGAACGTCTTCATGGAGCTCTCACTCGATCATGCCGGCGCGCAGGCGCCGTTCGCGCATCGGGTGTCCTGACTCAGACGCCCTCTGCAGGGTGCGCGGCAGTTGGGCTGAGGGGCAGCACCCGTACGTCGGCGGGCGCGGCGCGCAGCCCGACCGGCGCGCCCTCCGCGATGCCGGGGTCGGCGCCGTCTCCGTGGGGTTGGATGTGGACCGTGAAGCGGGTGAGGCGGATCAGCAGGCCGCCGCGGTCGTGGCGCACGCTGAGGACGGTGTCGGTGAGCGCGCTGGTCCACGGGTCGTCGAGCTCGAGCTCCCAGGGATGGATGGCGATTTGCACGGGGCCGCTGGCCGGGGTGGCGCTCCTCAGCTCACCGCCGCCGGCCAGCACAACGGTTGAGCCCGATCCCGCCGGGGTGGCGGTTCCGGCCACGACGTTGGCGCCGGTGAGGCCCGCGACCATTGCGTTGGCGGGGGCGCGCAGCAGCTCGGTCGGTGTTGCGAGCTGGACCAGCTGACCATTCTCGATCACCCCGATGCGCCGGGCCAGCGCGGCGTCGTCGAAGGAATGGGTGACGAGCAGGGTCGGAAGACGGAGTCCGGTCAGAAAGTCCGCCAGCTCGTCGCGCACCTGTTGCAGCGTGATCGGGTCCAGGGCGGCGAACGGCTCATCGAGCAGGAGCACACGGGGGTCGCGGGCGAGCGCGCGGGCGAGGGCCACCCGCTGGCGCTCGCCGCCTGAGAGCTGCCGCGGCCGCGCAGCAGCGAGATGGGCGATCCCGACGCGCTCGAGCAGATCGGGGCGGTCGCGCTTGCCGGCGAAGCGCACGTTCCCGGCGACGGTCAGATGCGGGAACAGTCCGTAATCCTGTGGCAGATAGCCCAGGCGACGGCGCTCCGCGCTCAGGTGAAATCCGCGGCCGGCGTCGAACCAGACCTCGTCGCCGAGCGTGATGCGTCCCGCGCTCGGCCGGTCCAGGCCGGCCACGGTGCGCAGCAGCGACGTCTTGCCGGCGCCGGAGGGTCCGAGCAGCGCGACCGTCTCGGCGTCGACGCTCAGCGTGGCGCGGAGATCGAACGCGCGCCGCGGGAGCGTGATGTCGATGTCGAGGAGTGCCATGTGCCGACGCCGCGTGCGACTCGACGAGTTGCTCACGCGGCCCCCGGCAGCGTAGGCTCTGCGCGTGCCGAGACGCGCGCAGGTGTCCCTGCCGTCGCTCGCCGTCGTCGCGGTCGGCGCTGTTCTCGTCGCCCTCGCTCTCTCCACTCCGGCATCGGCCGTGCCCACCGCTCACTCCGCGGCCGCCTCGCTCGCCACCCCCGACGATCCCGGCTTCGCGGGCTGCGAGAGCCAGGATCCCATCACCGGCTGCACCGACAACGAGCAATGGGACCTGTTCGGGCGCCTGACCGGGAGCACGTGCCTGGCCCCTGGGGGCTCGGTGGCCGATCAGCCTCATCCCGACGCCGGGCTGCCGTGCTGGGCGCGACAGGCCACCGACCCGCAACACGCCGCAGGCGTCGACATGACCGGGGCGTGGGCGCAGGGCAACATCGGACGCGGCGATGTGCTGATCGCCTACATCGAGGGCGGCGTCAACTACCGCAACGACGGGATCAAGGATGCGCTCGACAACATCTACCTGAACCGCGGGGAGCTGCCGTACCCAGAGCTCGCCGACGGCCGGCCGGCCGGCCGCTACGACGCCAACGGCGACGGGCGCTTCGACATTCGCGACTACGCCCGGGACCCGCGCGTGAACCCGCCCTGTCCCGCCGGTGTGGCGCCGTTCACCGCCCATCGCGAGGGCGTCACATGGGGTTGCGTCGCCGGTGGTCGTCATGCCTACATCGACACCGTCGACGTCGGCGGCCACAGCACGCCGTACCTCTCGCCGGAGGACCTGATCGCGGTGTTCGGTCACTGCCGGATCGTGCACGGCCACCTCGGCCCGTGTCCGGCGGGCGGTCGCTTCGACAACGACCACAACGGCTACCCCAACGACATCAGCGGCTGGAACTTCGACCGCAACACCAACGACCCCCAGACCGACGAGCCCGGATACAGCCACGCGCCGGGCCTGATCTCGCTCGTCGGCGGCGAGGCGAACAACGGCTACGCCGGCGTCGGGGTGTGCCGCGCGTGCCGGGTCGTCCCGATCAAGCAGGGCGCCGAGGCCGTGGGCCGAACCGACAAGTGGGCCGAGGCGATCCTCTACGCCACAGACCTCGGATCGACGGCGATCAGCTCCGTCGTGGTCGAGTACAGCTATTCGAGCTTCTCGCAGCAGGCCGTCGACTACGCCAACCGGCGCGGCGTCCTGGTGGCGCTGGACTCCAACGACTTCGACTCGATGGACCACTCCGACGGGATGCTGTTCGACCACGCGATTCCCGGCAACTCCCTGGCCGAGGACCAGAGCCCGCCCGCGACCGCGACCTTCCGCGCCCGCAGCAACGTGACCAGCTTCGGCACGCACAACGTGTTCTCGGTGGGGGAGACCACGACCTCTGGCGCCACCCCGTTCATGGCGTCGGTGCTGGCGATGACGCAGTCCGCGGCGCTCAACGCCAGAGACCGGCACCTGATCCCGGCTCGGCTCACGCCGAACGAGGTCAAGCAGGTGCTGATGGACACCGCGAGCCCCGTCATCCCACAGCTGCAGTTCCCCGGCGTGGCCCACCAATGGCCCGGCAACCCGCGCAGCCTCACCGATGCCACGCACACGAACTGGTCGACCCAGTACGGCTACGGGCGCCCCGATCTCGGGGCGGCCACGCGACTGATCATGTCCGGCCGTGTCCCGCCGACGGCGGAGCTCGACTACCCGCACTGGTTCCAATACGTCGATCCGGCGCACCAGCGCACGCTGCCGGTGCGGGGCTTCCTGGCGCGGAGCCGCTGGCGCTCGGGCGGGACGGTCAGCTGGACACTCGAGTGGGCCCTCGGGTCGGACCCGTCCGACAGCGCCTTCCACACCATCGCCGCCGGGAGCGGGGCGGCGCGGAGCGGACTGCTCGGCACCTTCGACCTGGGCCGGATCCCGCCGTCCTACTACGAGCATGCGCCCACCTCGACCCTGCCGCCCAGCGGCCCCGAGCAGTACACCGTCACGCTGCGTCTGCGGGTCCGCGACCGCAACGGGCTCAAGGCCGAGGACCGGCGCACGATCGGCGTGCGTCACGATCCCGGCCTGCTGCCGGGTTACCCGCGCCTCGTCGGCGGCGAGCCGGCCGCCGCCCCGAGCTATGTCGACCTGGAGGGCCGCCACCAGCTCGACCTCGTGTTCGCGACCACCGACGGACAGGTGCACGCGCTCCGCCCCGACGGGAGCGAGGTGCCCGGGTTCCCGGTCTCGAGCGACGAGGAGCGGGCGATCGATTCGCTCAATCCCGAGAACTACCCGGCCCGGGCGTATCGCGATCCGGCCCTGCGCGACGTGCGCGAGCCGCTGAGCGGAATCGCCGTCGGTGATCTGTTCCATGACGGGCGCCTGGAGGTCGTGGCCACCAGTGCGAACGCGGACGTCTACGCCTGGGACGCGCAGGGACATCGCCTGCGCGGCTTCCCGCAGCACTCCGATCCCCGCTACTGGTCGCTGCCGGTCCCCACGCCGCCGGCGCCGACGCCGCACGGGCGCCTGCCCTCCCGCGGCAACTGGTCACCGCCGGTGCTGGCCGACCTCGAGGCCAATGGCCGGCTCGACATCCTGATGAGCGCCTACGACGGATTCGTCTACGCGTTCCGGCCCGACGGCCGCACCGTGCCCGGGTGGCCCGTCGAGGTCAAGCTGCCACAGGCGGACTTCGCCCGCTTCGGCCTCGACGCGGGCAACTACATCCGGGACGCGAAGCTCATGTACCCGGTCGGCGTGGCCGACGTGCTGGGCACGGGCCGGCCGCAGGTCTACGTCTCGAGCTTTGAGTGCGGCGCCGGCAGCAAGGCCTGGCTGTACGGCATCTGGCCCGACGGGAATCGCCATCGCGGCGGTGCCTATCTGCCCAACTGGCCGGTCTCGGTGCCCACCCTGAATCGGTGCTACGACCAGTCGATCGACTTCGTGGGCGAGGGTACGAGCGCGCCGGTATTCGGTCCGGTCGGCGGGAAGCTGCGCATCTTCACCAGCGGCATCAGCGGCCCGGTCGAGGTGCTGAGCGGTGACGGCTCCACGATCTCGACGCTCTCGAGCGCCTGCCCGAGTGCCGCCTGCGCGCCGCTGGCTCCGTACCGCCCGGGCGACCCGCTGACGGTGACCCTGACCGGCCAGGGCGCGCTCGGCGATCTGCGGGGGACGGGCACGCCGCAGTACCTGCAGTCGACGGCCGGCGCCGTCTCGCTCCAAGCCGGACTCAGCTCGCCCGGCCCGGCTGCGCTGCCGCAGACCTACGAGGAGGCATGGGACCCGAGCAGCGGATCGCTCGTGGCCGGCTTCCCGCGGCGCCAGGACGGATTCCCGTTCTACACCGCGCCGCTGTCCGCCGACCTCGGCCACGGCCCCACCAGTCAGGTGATCGAGTCCAACGATTCCTACTGGGTGCACGCGTTCGGACTGAACGGGGGCGAGGCGCCCGGATTCCCCAAGTACACCGGCCAGTGGCCGTCGTTCAGCGGTGTGGTCGGCGACCCGGGGATGAACGGCCGTCTGCGCCTGGCCTACGGCACCCGCGAGGGCTACCTGTTCGTGTGGGGCGTGAGCGGGACGATGCGGCGGTACGGCACGTGGCCGCACTACCGGCACGACGAGCGCAACACCGGCCTGTACGGACTCGACACGATCCGACCCGCGGCGGTCGTCGACCTCCGCCTCCGGCGTGGTCACCTCCTCACGCTCGCCTGGACGGCCCCGGGCGACGATCATCAGATCGGGACCGCGGCTCGCTACGAGATCGGGATGGCCAGGATGCCGATCACCGCGACGAGCTTCGCGCGCGCCCGTCTGATCGGCAACGTCCCCCGGCCCGCGCCGGCCGGGACCGTCCAGACGCTGGTCCTCCCCGCGCCCCCGCCCGGTGTCAGCTACGTCGCGCTGCGGGCCATCGACGCGGCCGGGAACATCTCGGCTCTCAGCAACGTGGTGAGCATCCGGCGATGACGGGCCGCGTGGCTGCGGTGAGCCGCGACGGCGCGCACGCCTTCGGCAAGCCGACGCGGGACCGGATCCGGTTGCTGGTCGGGCTGGGGGTCGAGGGCGACGCGCACATGGGCGCAACCGTTCAGCATCGTTCCCGGGCCGCGCGCGACCCGACCCAGCCGAACCTGCGCCAGGTTCATCTGATCCACGGCGAGCTGCACGACGAGCTGCGCGAGGCGGGGTTCGTGGTCGAGGCCGGCGAGATGGGCGAGAACATCACCACGCGGGGCATCGAGCTGCTCGGGCTCCCGACGGGGACGCGGTTGCGCGTGGGAGCTGACGCGGTCGTCGAGCTGACCGGGCTGCGCAACCCGTGCGTTCAGCTCGACCGCTTTCAGCCGGGGCTGATGGCGGCGGTGCTCGACCGTGGCGAGCAGGGCGAGCTGATCCGCAAGGCGGGGGTGATGGCGATCGTGGTGAGCGCAGGCGAGGTCGCCGCCGGTGACGAGATCGAGATCGAGCTCCCGCCGCCGCCGCGGCGGCCGCTGGTTGCGGTGTGAGGCTGCGTCAGCGACCGGACATCGGCGTGGCGGCTTGCGTGCGCGGGTAGGTTGGCGACATGGCCGACCGGTTCGTGATCCAGAAGCACGACGCCACGACGCTGCACTACGACCTCCGGTTAGAGGTGGACGGGGTGCTCCGCTCGTGGGCGGTGCCCAAGGGGCCCTCGACCGACCCGCGGGTCAAGCGCCTCGCGGTCGAGGTCGAGGACCACGCGCTCGACCACGCTGATTTCGAAGGCGTCATCGGCGAGGGGAGCCGCGGCTCGGGTGCGGTGATCGTGTGGGACGCCGGCACGTACCGCAACCTCGACGATGATCGCTCCGTGGCCGAAGCGCTCGCGGCCGGCCACGCCAAGGTGTGGCTCGAGGGCCGCAAGCTCACGGGTGGGTGGACGCTGCAGCGCACCCACCGGGGACGCCGGCCGCAATGGCTGCTGATCAAGCGCCGCGACGAGAAGGCCGATGCCCGGCGCAACCCGGAGAGCACCCAGCCCGCGTCGGTCAAGACGGGGCGGACGATCGAGGACGTCGCCGCCGAGGCGCGGGCGGACGTGCCGTGACCGGCCCGCCGGACCTGCTCGAGTCGCTCGAGGAGCGGGACCGTGCGAGAGTGGTCCCGGCGCCGGCACCACAGCGCGCCGGGGCGATGAAGGCGGTCCTGACCGCCGAGCGCTTCAGCGATCCGGACTGGATCTTCGAGCGCAAGCTCGACGGGATCCGCTGCGTCGCGGTCCGTGACGGAGAGCGGCTGCGGCTGCTGTCGCGCAACGACCTGTCACTGAACGAGCGCTACCCGGAGCTCGTCACCGCGCTCGAGGCGGAGCCGTGCACGCGCTTCGTTCTCGACGGCGAGATTGTCGCCTTCGAAGGACCGAGGACCAGCTTCGCCCGGCTCGCACAGCGCAAGCAACGCCACGTGCCGGTGTTCCTGTACGCCTTCGACCTGCTCTGGCTCGACGGCTTCGACCTGCGCGCGCTCCCCCTGCGGGTGCGCAAGCGCCTGCTGCGCCGTGCGCTCAGCTTCCACGACGGCGTCCGCCTCACCCCGTATCGCAACCGGGACGGCGAGGCGCTGTTCGCGGAGGCGTGTCGCAAGGGGTGGGAGGGCCTGATCGCCAAGCGGGCCGAGAGCCCGTACACGGACAGGCGCTCGCGTGATTGGCTGAAGTTCAAGTGCGAGCAGGGACAGGAGATGGTGATCGGCGGCTTCACGGAGCCGCGCGGCTCGCGGACAGAGTTCGGGGCGCTGCTGCTCGGCTACTACGACGGCGGCCGGCTGCGCTACGCCGGCAAGGTCGGCACCGGCTTCGATCGGGCGACGCTGAGCGAGCTCGGGGCGCGCCTGCGGGCGCGGGTCCGCCCCGAGCCGCCGTTCGCCGATGCGGCCACGATTCGCGAGCGGGGCGTGAGCTGGGTCGAGCCCGAGCTCGTGGCCCAGGTCGGGTTCAGCGAATGGACCCGTCACGGGCGCCTGCGCCACCCCCGGTTTCTCGGCCTGCGCGATGACAAGCCGGCGGCCGAGGTGGTGCGCGAGGGATGAGCGAGGCGATCCGCGTCGGGCGCCGCGCGATCGAGATCACGCACCCGGACAGGGCGCTGTTTCCCGACCCGGCGATCACCAAGCTCGACCTCGCGCGTCACTATGAGCGCGTGGCGGCGGTGATGCTGCCGCACGTCCGGGGCCGCCCGCTGGCGCTCCAGGCGTTTCCGCAGGGCATCGATCGTCCCGGTTTCTTCCTGAAGTCGATCCCGCGCCACTTCCCGGACTGGATCGCAACCGCGACCATGGACAAGAAGGGCGGTACGGTGACCCACGTCGTGGCCGAGAACGCGGCCACGCTTGTCTACCTCGCCGGTCAGAACGTGATCACGCCGCACATCTGGCTCTCGCGGGCGGATGAGCCGCGCAAGCCCGACCGGCTGATCATCGACCTCGATCCCTCGCCCGGGGTGGGGTTCGCCGCCGTGCGGGCGGCGGCGCGCGAGGCGGGGGCGCGGCTGCGGGATGCCGGGCTGGTCCCGCACGCGATGGTGACCGGCTCACGCGGGATCCACGTCGTCTGCGTGCTGCGGAGGGGGCCGTCGTTCGGCGAGGTCCACGCGTACGCGCGCGCGATGGCCGAGGCGATGGTGGCGGAGAACTCCGCGCGGCTCACGCTCGAGTGGCGCCGAGCCGACCGCGGCGCGCGCATCTATCTCGACGTCAACCGCATCAACTACGCCCAGCACGCCGTTGCCCCCTACGCGGTGCGGCCACTGCCGCGGGCGCCGGTGGCGATGCCGATCGCGTGGGAGGAGCTCGATGACCCCCGCCTGACACCCGATCGCTGGACGGTCGCGACGGCCGCCGACCGGGTCGCCGCTCAGGGCGATGCGTGGAAGGGCATCGGCCGCAGCGCGCGGACGCTGCCCGCCGGCCGCTGACCCGCGCCGGCCGCTGACCCGCGCCGGCCGCTGATCCCCCGGCCGCTGACCCGCGCCCCCGCTCAGAACGCGGCCAGGATGCGGGCCACCGCGCTCGGGTCCTCGAGTTGCGGGTAATGCCCGAGCGTCGGCAGCCGGGTCACGGGCGCGGCCGGCCTGAGCCCCATGACCGCCTCGAGCACGGCCTCGGTGCAGACCGGGTCGCGGCCCGCCCAGGCGAGCTCGAGCCGGCCCGGCCAGTCGCGCAGCGCGCCGTGCCAGCGGGGCGCGAAGGTGACCCGCTCGTGCAGGTAATAGGTGAGGCGGTCGAGGATGCGGTGGCCGCCGTCGTGTTCGAGCAGCGACCACTGGTCGGCGGCCTCGTCGGGCGTGAGCGGGTGCTCGGCGGAGAAGATCCGCCCGAACCCTGCCCGGAACGACCGCTCGCTGGTCAGGCGCGCCGCGAGCGGGCCGAGCCGGCTGCGCATGAGCTTCTGCCCGGGCGTGAGGCTGGCCTTCTCGATCACCATGCTGCCGTTGAACAGCAGCACTCTGGCGAGAGCGAACGGGAGCTGCCCGTCGACGTCACGCGCGAGCAGCTCGGTGGCGACCGAGGTGCCCATGTCGTGAGCCACGAGCACCACCGGCTCGGATCCGAAGCGCTCCGCCACCGCCTGCGCCAGGTCGGCCTGGCCGAGCAGCGAGTACACGTGCTCGCGCGGCTTGTCCGAGAGCCCGAAGCCGAGGAAGTCGAACGTGGTCAGGTGCCGCCCGGGGAGCAGCTCGAAAGCGTGGCGCCAGTCGTAGCTGCTCGAGGGGTAACCGTGCAGGAGCAACATCGGCGGCCCGGTGCCCGGCCGGTCGCGGACGAAGATCGCCCGGCCGTCGACGGCGATCTCCTCGCCGGCGTCCCGCCACGCCTGCGCCCGCGTCGTCAACCCCACCTACACCACCTCCAGGCGGGCCAGCGTCGAGAACGTGCACCAGTACAGGTCCCGCTCCCAGCCCGGCGCCGGGAACAGCACCGACTGGAACATGCTCGGGACGCGCGATCGGGCCTTCTCGGCGCCGGTCTCGAGGTCGAGCACGACGACGTCATCGCCGGTGAAGCGGGCCGTCGCCGCCCTCAGCCTGGGCGAGCGCGCGATCCAGCCGGCCCGGCCGGCCAGAGCGCGCCAGCCGCGGGTCCGGGCGATGGCCGGGCCGACCCAGTGATGGGCCACCAGCTCGCCGGTATCGGGGTAGCGGATCATGTGCGCCGCGTGCGCGAGCGGCCGCTGCCACAGAGGCTTGAGCCGGCCGTCGAAGCGGAACGCCGCGAGCACGCCGTTGCCGGAGTCGTAACCGATCGCGATGCGACGCTCGGGGTCATACAGGGGCGGGTCGGTCACGGTCCCGCGCGGCGCCCCGCAGACCTCGACCGCTTCGCGGTCGGTCGGGTCGGCGAGCGAGATGCGGTGCAGGTGGACCGGTCCGGTGGCGACGCCCGCGCCGAGCATCGT
Source organism: uncultured Solirubrobacteraceae bacterium (assembly GCA_963800815.1). Classification (GTDB taxonomy): domain Bacteria; phylum Actinomycetota; class Thermoleophilia; order Solirubrobacterales; family Solirubrobacteraceae; genus Palsa-465. The sequence goes on along the minus strand of CAWDCP010000003.1, from coordinate 275,558 downwards.
GCTCGCGTAGTCGTGCTCGCCGTTGTCGAGAAACCACAGCTGACCCCCTTCGATGACCGGGTCCCAGCCGTAGGACTGCCCTGGTCCGTCGAGGTAGCGCAGCTCGAGGTCGGGCTCGAGCCGCCGACCGTTCCAACGGTAGCGGTACGCCGTCGTGGCGCCGATCGCGTACAGGCGCTCGCCGTCGGCGGCCAGGCGCGCCACCACGCTCTCGGGCAGCTCCACCTCCGGGCAGCGCGGCTCGAGCGTCTCCGCGTCGAGCAGGGTCACGCGCGCGCGCTGGGTCAGCGAGCGGTCGATGTCCTTCATCGCCAGCGTGCCGTCGCCGAGCACCACGAACGAGTTGTACGGGCGTGGCTGGGGAAGCTCGCGTGACGCGAGCAGCTCGAGATCCGCCGAGAGGCGGTGGCAGAAGCGTCCGTAGACGACGTAGAGGGAGCCGTTGGCGTGCGCGGCCAGACCGCCGGGCCAGAACGGTCCCGCCGCAAGACGCGGGGAGCGGCGACGCGGCTCGAGCGTCCGCGGATCGATCCGCTCCACCCAGGCCACGGTCGGGTCGACCAGGGGCCGGCTGCCCATCGTGTGGCGGAGCACGAACACCTCGCCCGGCTCGCGCAGCACGGCCATCGTGGTCGCGAAGGCGTCGCGCACGGCGCTCGTCACCAGTCGCTCGCCGGTGGCGATGCCGAGTCCCGTCGAACCGGTCGGCGCCTGCGAGCGCCGTGGCCCTCCGTCCTCGGCGGGCCAAGGGCTCGGCCACAGAGTCATGGCTGGGCGGTCACGGTCGGCTCGCAGCACACGAGCCGGCTGTCCTCGAGCGCGGCGGCGCGATGCCGGTGCACGGCCTGGTAACCGGGGTCGGCGATCATGCCCAGGAACGCCTGCCGGGAGGGGTAGCGAACGAGCACCATCACGTCCCAGTCCTCATCCTCGGGACCGATCACGCCGGCGGCGCACTCGGCCATGAACAGGATCTCGCCGCCGGCCGCGGCGAGATGCGGCCCGACGCCGGCGCCGTAGCGCTCGTAGGCCTCGCGGCCGCTGATGCCGTCGGCGGCGTCGATCCCATCGGCGCGGTCCTTGAACCGCAGCAGGTTGAGCATCACGATCGGTCCGGTGCCGGTCGCCGAGGCGAGCAGGCTGATCTGCTCGGCGCTGGGATCGAGGGTGCGCTGTGTCATGGCTGGCTCCTTGTCCGGTCGGGCGAAGATGGCGCCGATGCGCGTCACACAAACCGTTAGCGTAGGGGCGGGATGAGGATGAGTGCGTTCTCGACGCCGCGGCTGCGGGCCGCGTTCGCTCTGGTGTTCGTGCTGAGCGCGCTGGCGCCGGCAACCGCCTCCGCGGCGAGCGCGGCGAGCGCGGCGAGCGGCATCCAGAAGATCAAGCACGTGGTGATCATCATGCAGGAGAACCGGTCGTTCGATACGTACTTCGGCACCTATCCCGGAGCGGACGGCATCCCCGGGTTGGCCGGCCACCCGGGGACGGTGCCCTGCATCCCCGACCCGCGCGCGGGTCGCTGCCAGCGGCCTTACCACACCAGCAGCGACATCAACGCGGGTGGCCCCCACATGGCCGTCGACGCCGTCAATGACGTGGCCGGCGGCAAGATGAACGGATTCGTGGCCAGCGTCGAGTCGGGGCACGCGGACACCGACATCCTCGCCTGTCCGCTCGAGCACAAGGCGGCGAACTGCGTCGACGTGATGGGCTACCACGATCGGCGCGAGCTGCGAAACTACTGGACGTACGCTGGCAATTTCGTGCTTCAGGATCACATGTTCGAGCCGAATCTCGGCTGGAGCCTGATCTCGCATCTGTACATGGTCTCGGCCTGGTCGGGCACGTGCACCAACCCGTTCAACGGGATGAGCTGCCAGACCAACCTCGTCTTCCCCGACACGGAGGGCGTGCCCGGGGCCGGTATCACGGGCAGTGGCAACGCGGCGCTCACGCAGCTGCTGACGGTGAGCGACAGCGACGACGCGGCCAACGCGACCCAGCCGCCCGACTACGCCTGGACCGACATCACCTACCTCCTGCACAAGCACCACATCAGCTGGCGCTACTACCTCTCGCAGGGGACAGAGCCCGACTGTGCGAGCGGTGCGATGACGTGCACGGCGGTGCCGCAGAACATCAAGACGCCGGAGATCTGGAACCCGCTGCCGGACTTCACGACCGTGCATCAGGATCACCAGCTCGGCGACATCCAGTCCGACCACAGCTTCTTCCGCGACGCCTATCGCGGCACGCTGCCGGCGGTGTCGTGGCTCATTCCCAGCGGTGACAACAGCGAGCATCCGCCAGGGCGTGTCAGCACCGGTCAGGATCACGTCACGCGGGCGATCAACGCGATCATGTCGGGCAAGGACTGGAAGTCCACCGCGATCTTCCTGGCCTGGGACGACTGGGGCGGCTTCTACGACCATGTGGTGCCGCCGCGGGTCGACGGCGAGGGCTACGGGCTCCGCGTGCCCGCGATGGTCATCAGCCCGTACGCCCGACGCGGATACATCGACCACCAGACGCTGTCCTTCGACGCGTACCTGAAATTCATCGAGGACGACTTCCTGGGTGCGCAGCGCCTGAACCCGAAGACCGACGGCCGCCCGGACGCGCGACCCGACGTGCGCGAGAATGCGCCTATCCTCGGGAACCTCCTGCGCGACTTCGACTTCAACCAGAAGCCGCGCACACCGATGCTGCTGCCGCGGATCCCGCCGAGCAAGCTGCCGCCCAACCTGCTGCCCAATCTAAAGAACTGAACCCCATGCCCCTTCGCCGTCCTCGCGTCTGGCCTCTGATCGCACTGGCCGCGCTCACCGCGCTCGCGTGCGCCGTGAGCGCGACGCCCGCTGCCGCGTCCGGTGGCGCCGGCGGCGCGGGCGGCATCCACAAGATCAAGCACATCGTGATCATCATGCAGGAGAACCGCTCGTTCGACTCCTACTTCGGCACCTACCCCGGGGCGGACGGCATCCCCGGTCTCGCCGGTCACCCGGGCGCGGTGCCGTGCGTGCCCGATCCCGCCAGCGGCGGGTGCGTGCGGCCCTACCACGACCGCGCCGATGTCAACGCCGGCGGCCCGCACGAGAACGTCGCCTTTCAGACCGACTATGACAACGGACGCATGGACGGCTTCATCCGTGCGCGGCAGACCTGCACCAACCCGCTCGATCCGGCCGACTGCACGACCGGCCCGGGCGACATGATGGGCTACCACACCGCCGCGGAGATCCCCAACTACTGGGCCTACGCCAAGAACTTCGTGCTCCAGGACCACATGTTCGAGCCGAACGCGTCGTGGAGCCTGCCGGCCCATCTGTTCCTGGTCTCGGAGTGGTCCGCGCGCTGCACGATCTTCGGAGACCCCATGAGCTGCACGAACAACCTCGAGTTGCCGTCGCTGCCCGCAGACATCGGGCCCGCGCCGCATACCCAGCCCGACTACGCCTGGACCGACCTCACCTACCTGCTCCATCGCCAGGGCGTCAGCTGGGCCTACTACCTCAAGCCGGGCAAGGAGCCCGACTGCGAGACGGGGGAGATGTTCTGCACGTTCAAGGACCAGGACCCGCGGACACCGGGGATCTGGAACCCGCTGCCCTCGTTCGACACCGTGCGCCAGGATCATCAGCTCGGCAATGTCCAAGCGACAGCCAAGCTGTTCACGGCGCTCAAGGCCAACAAGCTCCCGGCCGTCTCGTGGGTGATCCCGAGCGGAGTGGTGAGCGAGCACCCGACCTCGAGCATCCACAAGGGCCAGGCCTACGTGACCAGCGTGATCAACGCGATCATGCGCTCCAAGGACTGGAAGTCCACCGCGATCTTCCTCACCTGGGATGACTGGGGCGGGTTCTACGATCACGTCGCGCCGCCCACGGTCGATGCCAACGGGTACGGCTTCCGCGTCCCGGCGATGGTCATCAGTCCCTACGCCCGGCGCGGCTACATCGATCATCAGCAACTCAGCTTCGACGCCTTCGCCAAGTTCATCGAGGACGACTTCCTGAACGGCCGGCGCCTGGATCCGAGGACAGACGGCCGGCCCGACCCGCGGCCCGACGTGCGCGAGAATGCGAAGGGCCTCGGCAATCTGGTGCGGGACTTCAACTTCTCGCAGTCGCCGCGGGCCGCCGAGCTGCTGCCGGTCAACGGGACGAAGGCGGGGTAGCTGAACTCGTCGTTCCCACCGTGTCGGCGGGACCACTAGATCGGATAGGCGCGTGGCGTGCCCTGCACGGTGATCCACCTCAGCTCGGTGAACTCCTCGAGCGCCGCGCGGCCACCGAAGCGACCCCAGCCACTCGCCTTGACACCGCCGAACGGCATCTGCGGCTCGTCGTGGACGGTGGGGTCGTTGACGTGGCAGATGCCGCTCTCGATCCGCTGCGCCAGCTCGAGCGTGCCGTCGGTGACGTCGAGCGCGCCACGACACGGACAGATGGGGGGTGTTCGCAACGGGTACCCAGACGGGTAAGAGCGTCTATATCTACGCTCCGACCGATATATGCAAACCAGGAGAGAGGGAGAGGAACACATGAGCGTCACACACGCGGCTGATTCGCAGGTCAGCCGGGGGGACAAGTTGCTCGGCCGGGTCGCCTTCGTGACCGGCGGCACCCGAGGCATCGGAGCCGCGATCGCCCGGTCGCTCGCGTCACAGGGGGCCGTCGTCGCCGTCGGCTACTCGCGCGACACCGACGCCGCGAAGCGGTTCGAGGCCGAGCTCAGGGAGATCGCCAATGCCGGCAGCGTCCACCAGGGAAACATCGGCTCCTCGGAGGACTGCCGGCGCACGGTCGCCGAGGTGATCGAGACCCATGGCCGGCTCGACATCCTGGTCAACAACGCCGGCATCACGATCGACAAGACCGTCCTGAAGATGAGCGACGAGGACTGGTACAAGGTGCTCGCGGTCAACCTGTCGGGCGCGTTCTTCATGAGTCAGGCGGTGCTGCCGCACATGCTCGAGCGTGGCTCGGGGCGGATCGTGAACATCTCCTCGATCATCGGCGAGATGGGCAACATCGGCCAAGCCAACTACGCGGCCTCGAAGTCGGGCCTGTTCGGCCTGACCAAGACCCTGGCCCGCGAGGCGGCATTCCAGCTCTCACGCGCCGGCAAGCTCGAAGACGGCCTCGGGATCACGGTCAACACCGTCGCTCCGGGGTTCATCGCTACCGACATGCTCGAGCACATCCCGGAGAAGGTCCTCGACGGCATCAAGGCCAAGATCCCGCTCGGGCGGCTCGGCACCCCGGACGAGATCGGTCGCGTCGTGCACTTCCTGTGCGCGGATGCGTCCTCCTACATCACGGGTCAGGTGTGGGGCGTCAACGGCGGAATGGACATGTGACACGCCGACGCAGGCCGCCGCCCGCCGGAGGTCCCGGTTGGGACCAGGTCGCCGAGCTCGAGCGTGGCGTCTGCAACGGTCCGAGATTCTGCGCAGCGGGATCAGGATTCAGTCAATATTGTCCGGATTGCCTCCGCCGGCCGAAAGAGAACTCGATGGGTGTGGCACAGTGATGTTGCAGGTCGATCTCGCCGACGAGCTCGAGATCAGCCGATCCCGGTGCGCGAGGCGCTGCGCATGCTCCAGAGTGGACCGGAAGGGCCGCCGCCGCTGAGACGGCGATGCGGCGACCGACCCCATGGCGGAGCGCACGCAGGTCGCGATCATCGGCGCGGGCCCCGCAGGCCTGCTGCTCGCCCATCTCCTGCATCGCCACGGCGTCGATTCCGTCGTGCTTGAGGCCCGCAGCCGCGAGTACTGCGAGGCGCGGATCCGCGCCGGCGTGCTCGAGCAGGGCACCCGGGACGTGCTGATCGAGGCGGGGGTGGGCGCCCGGATGGAGCGCGAGGGGCTGATCCACGGGGGCATCTACCTGCGCTTCGACGGCGGCAGCCACCACATCCCGATGACTGAGCTGACCGGGGGGCGAGCGGTGACGATCTACGGGCAGACCGAGGTCGTCAAGGATCTGATCGAGGCCCGGCTCGCGTCCGGGGCGCCGCTGCGGTTCGAGTGCCTGGACGTCGCGCCGGCGGGACTCGAGTCCGGCGAGCCCGTGGTCCGCTACCGCCACGAGGGTCGCGAGCACGAGCTCCGCTGCGACGTCGTGGCCGGCTGCGACGGCTTTCACGGCGTCTGCCGTCAGGCGATCCCGCCCGGCGTGCTCGAGCTGTGGCAGCGCGACTACCCATTCGCGTGGCTGGGGATCCTGGCCGCGGTGCCTCCGTCCACCGACGAGCTGATCTACGCGCGCCACGACCGCGGTTTCGCCCTGCACAGCATGCGCTCGCCCCAGGTGAGCCGGCTCTACGTACAGGTGGACCCCGACGACGACGTCGCGCGGTGGTCCGATGCGCGCGTGTGGGAGGAGCTGCACGTGCGCCTCGCCACCGACGGCTGGGAGCTCGAGGAGGGCGAGGTGCTGGAGAAGTCGATCACGCCGATGCGGAGCTTCGTGGCGGCGCCGATGCGCTACCGATCGCTGTTCCTGGCCGGCGACGCGGCCCATATCGTCCCGCCCACGGGGGCCAAGGGGCTCAACCTCGCGGTGGCGGATGTCACGCTGCTGGCCGATGCCCTCGTCGACCATTTCGGATCGGGCTCCACGACCGGCCTCGACGAGTACCCGGATCGGTGCCTGCGCCGGGTCTGGCGCGCGCAGCACTTCTCGTGGTGGATGACCTCGATGCTCCACGTCGACGCCGGGGAGGACAGCTACGGACGCCAATTGCAGCGCTCACAGCTCGAGTATGTGTGCAGCTCGACCGCAGCCGCGGCGTCGCTGGCCGAGAACTACGTCGGGCTGCCGCTGGAGTGGGCGTCGCGTCTGGAGCCCGCGCGTGGCTGAGCTGACCTCGCTCTCGGAGGCGGTGGCCGCGCTCGTCCACGACGGCGACAGCGTGGCGCTCGAGGGCTTCACCCATCTGATCCCGTTCGCCGCGGGCCACGAGCTGCTGCGCCAGGGCCGGCGTGAGCTGGAGCTGATCCGCATGACCCCGGACATCCTGTATGACCAGATGATCGGTATGGGCGCGGCGCGCAAGCTCGTGTTCGCCTACGGCGGCAACCCGGGCGTCGGGTCCCTGCACAGGTTCCGCGATGCGGTCGAGAATGGCTGGCCGCGGCCGCTCGAGCTCGAGGAGCACAGCCACGCGGGCATGGCGAACCGGTTCGTGGCCGGTGCCTCTGGCCTGCCGTTCGCGGTCATGCGCGGCTACGTCGGCACCGATCTCGCCGCGCTGGCCACGGTCGCGCCGATCGAGTGCCCGTTCACGGGCGAGCACCTGGTGGCGGTCCCGGCGCTCGTGCCCGACGTGACCATCATCCATGCCCAGGAGGCCGATCGGCAGGGCAATGTGCAGCTGTGGGGCATTCCCGGCGTGCAGAAGGAAGCGGTGCTGGCCGCGCGCCGGTCGCTGGTCACGGTCGAGCGGATCGTCGGCGAGCTCGAGCCGCGCCCGGGTTCGCTCGTGCTCCCCGCATGGGTGCTCGACGCCGTGGCCGAGGTGCCGCGCGGCTCGCAGCCGTCCTACAGCCTCGGGATCACCGACCGCGACAACGACTTCTACCGCTTCTGGGACCGGCTCAGCCGCGACCGCGACGCGTTCACCGCCTGGATGCAGGAGCACGTCCTGGACGAGGCGGTCCTCCGGTGAGCATCGCGAGCATGGCCAAGGCCGATGCCGGCGAGGTGCAGACGGTGGTCGCGGCGCGCCGGCTGCGGTCGGTCGGCACCGTGTTCATCGGGGTGGGCCGGCCGAGCACCGCGGCAATTCTCGCCAGCATGGTCCACAACCCCGACCTCGTGCTCGTCTACGAGTCCGGCACGATCGGCGCCAAGCCGACCCGAGTGCCCCTGTCGATCGGGGACGGCGAGCTGGCCCGCACCGCCGACGCGGTCGTCTCGGTCCCGGAGATGTTCAACTACTGGATCGGTCCGGGACGGATCGAGGTCGCCTTCCTCGGCGCGGCGCAGGTGGACCGGTTCGCCAACCTCAACTCGACCGTGATCGGCGATTACGCGCATCCCAGGACGCGGTTGCCCGGTGCCGGCGGTGCGCCCGAGGTGGCCGCGAGCTGCGGCGAGGTGGTCGTGATCGCGTCGCACTCGCCGCGGACGTTCGTGGAGTCGCTCGATTTCGTGACCACGGTCGGCCACGGCGGTGGGCCGGGCGCGCGTGAGCGGCTCGGCTTTCGCGGGCGGGGACCGACGGCGGTGATCACCGACCTCGGCGTGCTCGAGCCCGATCCGGTCACCCGGGAGCTGACCCTGACCCAGGTGCACGAGGGGATCGAGGTGGACGCGGTGCTGGCGGCCACCGGCTGGGAGCTCAGGGTCGCGGACGAGATTCGGGTCACTGAGCCGCCGAGCGGCGAGGAGCTGACGGCGCTGCGCGAGCTGGTGTCCCGGTGAGCTCGGCCTACGTCTACGACGCGGTGCGCACGCCGTTTGGCCGCTACGGCGGCGCGCTGGCCGGGATCCGGCCCGACGACCTGGCGACGCACTCGCTGCGGGCGCTGCTGCACCGGTGTCCCGAGCTCGATCCGGCCCAGATCGACGACGTGCTGCTCGGCAACGCCAACGGCGCCGGGGAGGACAACCGTGATGTTGCCCGCATGGCTGTGCTGCTGGCCGGGCTGCCGACGTCGGTACCCGGCGCGACGGTCAACCGGCTGTGCGGCTCGAGCCTCGAGGCGGCGATCCAGGCCTCCCGCGCGATCGAGACCGGCGACGCTCAGGTCGTGATCGCGGGCGGGGTCGAGTCGATGAGCCGCGCGCCGTGGGTGCTGCTCAAGCCCGGCAAGGGCTTTCCCGCCGGCCACGAGACGCTGTGGTCGACCACGCTCGGGTGGCGGATGGTCAATCCGGAGATGCCCGAGCAGTGGACGATCTCGCTGGGTGAGAGCGCCGAGAAGCTGGCCGGCATGTATGACATCTCCCGCGAGGCACAGGACGCGTTCGCGCTGCGCAGCCATCGTCTCGCCGCCGAGGCGTACGAGGAGGCGGCGATGAGCGAGGTCGTGCCCGTGCCGGGCGTCGAGCTCGACCGCGACGAGGGCATCCGGGCCGACAGCTCGATGGAGAAGCTGGCCAAGCTGAGGCCCGCGTTCGTCGCCGGCGGCACGGTGACCGCCGGGAACTCCTCACCGCTGAACGACGGTGCGGCGATGGTGCTGCTCGGCGACGAGCAGGCCGCGCGCGCGCTCGGCCGCGAGCCGCTGGCGCGCGTGGTCTCCCGCGGCGTGCACGGCGTCGATCCTGACGTGTTCGGGATCGGACCGGTGCAGGCGGCGAACATCGCCCTGGCCCGCGCCGGGATCGGCTGGGGCGACGTGGACGTGGTCGAGCTCAACGAGGCGTTCGCCTCGCAGTCGTTGGCCTGCCTCGCCGGCTGGCCGGAGCTCGACCCCGAGAAGGTGAACATCCGCGGCGGCGCGATCGCGATCGGCCATCCCCTCGGCGCCTCGGGCGCGCGGGTGCTCGGGCGCCTTGCCCACGAGTTGCATGCCCGCGGCGGCGGCTACGGCCTCGCGTCGCTGTGCATCGGAGTCGGCCAGGGCATCGCAGTGGTACTGGAGGCATGAACATGATCGAACACGAGGACGCGTCGAGCGCGCCGGCAACCTGGGACCGCGATGCGGCGCAGACGCCGACCAGCTACCGGCGCGAGCCCGCCGACGCCCACCCGCCGCTCGACGATGAGGCCTACAAGTCGACCCGGCTGCGCCACCCCACCGCGCCGCTCGTGTACCTCCCGCAGACGATCACCGAGATCACCGGACCACAGCTCGGTCCGGCGCGCGTGTCCGAGCACGACCATGACCTCCTCGCGCAGCATGCCGGCGAGCCGATCGGGGAGCGGATCACGGTCAGCGGCCGCGTGTTCGACGGCGAGGGCAAGCCGCTTCCGGGCACCCTGGTCGAGATCTGGCAGGCCAACTCGGCCGGTCGCTACCTGCACCGGTCCGACCGCTGGCCGGCGCCGCTCGATCCCAACTTCAGCGGCGCGGGGCGCACGGTCACCGACGCGGAGGGCCGCTACCGGTTCGTGACGATCAAGCCGGGCCCGTATCCGTGGGGCAATCACCACAACGCGTGGCGACCGGCGCACATCCACTTCTCGCTCCTGGGCCGGGCGTTCGCGCAGCGGCTGGTGACGCAGATGTACTTTCCGGGCGACCCCTTCTTCCCCTATGACCCGATCTTCAACTCGGTCCGCGACGAGCGCGCGCGTGAGCGCATGGTCTCGCGCTTCTCGATCCACGACACGCAGCCGAACTGGGCCGCGGCGTACGAGTTCGACATCTATCTGCGCGGTCCGGGGGCGACGCCGTTCGAGGAGGCCCATTGATCTTTCCCACCACCCCATCGCAGACCGTCGGACCGTATTTCGCCATCGGCCTGCCCTGGCCCGAGGGCCCCTATGCGGTCCCGGCCGGCACCCCCGGCGCGATCAGGATCAGCGGCTTCGTCTACGACGGCGACGGCCAGACGGTGCCCGACAACATGATCGAGACGTGGCAGGCCGACCCGGAGGGCCGCTTCGCCGACCTGTACGGCTACGGGGGGCCGGCGCGGCTCGACGGGTTCCGGGGGTTCGCCCGCTGCGGCTACGAGGACGGTGACGGCAGCTACGAGATCATCACCGTCAAACCCGGGCGCGTGCCCGGGCCCGGCGATGTGCTCCAGGCTCCGCACATCGACGTGTCCGTGTTCGCGCGCGGGCTGCTGCATCGCTGCGTGACGCGCATCTACTTCGCCGATGAGCCCGACGCCAACGCCGCCGATCCGGTCCTGCGCGCGGTACCGGCCGACCGCCGTGAGACGCTGCTCGCGCAGCCGGCCGACGATGGATACCGATTCGACATCCGCCTCCAGGGTCCCGACGAGACCGTCTTCTTCGCGCTCTGAAGGCGTGTTCGCCGGCATCTACGCACGCGGAGCGGTCGCTCCCGCGGTCTCCGACACAGCGTGGTTGCAGGCCATGCTCGACGCCGAGGCCGCGCTCGCGCGCGCGTGCGCGCACGAAGAGCTGATCAGCGCGCAGGCCGCCGCGGTGATCGCCGCCGCCTGTCGGGCCGAGCGGTTCGACGCCGCCGAGCTCGCGGCCGGCGCGGCCGAGCACGCCTCGCCGGTGGTGCCGCTCGTGGCGGCGCTGCGGGCCGCGGTCGGCGATGAGCACGCCGCCGCCGTCCATCTCGGGGCCACCAGCCAGGACATCCTCGACACGGCCGCGATGCTCGTGCTCCGTCGGGCGCTGGCGCCGCTGCTCCAGGACGCCGGTGCGGCGGCGTCTGCGGCCGCCGCGCTCGCCGATCGCCATCGTGCGACGCCGATGGCGGGTCGGACGCTGTTGCGGCAGGCGCTCCCGACCTCGTTCGGCCTGCGGGCCGCGGGCTGGATGGTGGCCATCGACGAGGCGCGCACAGCGCTCGAGCAGGTGCGCGACGGAGGCGCGGCCGTACAGATGGGGGGACCGGTCGGAACGCGCGCGCCGGCGATCGCGGACCGGGTCGGGGAGGAGCTGGGGCTGGCGCGACCGCTACTGCCGTGGCATACCAACCGGACTCGCCCGGCGGCAGCGGCCGGTGCGCTCGGCGTGCTGGCCGGCGTGCTGGGCAAGATCGCTCGCGACGTGACGCTGCTGGCCCAGGACGAGATCGGCGAGCTCCGCGAGGGCGGTCCGCCCGGACGCGGCGGATCGTCGGCGATGGCGCACAAGCGCAACCCGGTGGGGGCGGTGTCGGTGCTCGCCTGCACGAAGCGGGTCCCGGGCCTGGTCGCGACGCTGCTGGCCTGCATGGAGCAGGAGCACGAGCGCGCCGCGGGCGCGTGGCAGGCCGAGCCCGGCGTCCTCAGCGAGCTGCTGGCGCTGACCGGCTCCGCGGCTGCGTGGGCGCGCGAGCTGCTCGAGAACCTCGCGGTCGATGCGGACCGTATGGCCGAGAACCTCGCCCGGCTCGCCGCCGCCGGTGTCGCGCCGGCCGCCGATCCCGCGCGCCACCTCGGCGCTGCCGCCGAGCTGATCGACCGGGCGCTCGCCGCCCATCGCCGGTGAGCGCCGCCCGGCTCCACTCCGAGCGCTCGGGGCCCGACGATGCCCCGGTGCTCGTGCTCGGCGGCTCGCTCGGGACGACGCTGGCGATGTGGGACCCGCAGGTGGCACGGCTGGCCGACCGGCGGCGGATCGTCCGCTATGACCACCGCGGGCACGGTGGCTCGCCGGCGCCGCTCGGGCCGTACGCGATCGACGAGCTCGGCCGCGACGTGCTCGATCTCCTCGACGGGCTCGGCTGCGCGCGGGCGTCCTACTGCGGGCTCTCGCTGGGCGCGATGGTCGGGATGTGGCTTGCTGCCAACGCGCCCGAGCGGATCGAGCGGCTGGTCCTGCTCTGCACCTCGGCGCATCTGCCGCCGCCGTCGGCCTACCGCGATCGGGCCGCCACGGTGCGCGCGGCGGGGACGCCCGAGGTGGTCGCCGACGCCGTGCTCGCGCGGTGGCTGACCCCGGCCTGGGCGCAGGAGAACCCGGGCCCGGCGGCCTGGCTGCGGGCGATGTTCTCGCAGGTGTCGGCCGAGGGCTATGCGGGGTGCTGCGAGGCGATCGCCGCTCTCGACCTGCGGGCCGACCTGAAGCGGATCTCCGCGCCGACGCTCGTCGTCGCCGGCGCCGAGGACCCGGCCACTCCGCCGGCGCATGCCGAGCTGATCGCGGCCGGGGTTCCGGGCGCGCGTCTGGTCGTGCTGGAGCGTGCCGCGCACCTGGCCAGCGTCGAGCGCGCCGACGCTGTCAGCGACCTGATCGCCGACCACCTCGACCGCTAGGAGAGACGATGAGCGACCCGATCCACGACGCCGGCATGACCGTCCGCCGCGAGGTGCTCGGCGACAGCTACGTCGACGCCGCCGTCGCGCGGAGCGACGAGTTCACGGCGGCGTTCCAGGACTTCATCACGCGCTATGCGTGGGGGAGCGTGTGGACGCGGGAGGGCCTCGACCGCCGCGCGCGCAGCATGATCACGCTCTCCGTGCTCACGGCCCTCGGTCGCGAGCACGAGCTCGGTGTGCATGTGCATGCGGCCATTCGCAACGGGTTGACGCCGGCCGAGATCGGAGAGGTGCTCATGCACACCGCGATCTATGCCGGCGTGCCTGCGGCCAACGCCGCCTTTGCGATCGCCCAGCGGGTGCTGACGGAGGAGGGCGTGATCGGCGGTCCCAGCGCCTGATGCCGTCGGCGCTTCACCGCACGCGACGGCCGGCTCGTCGCGGCGCCGCGACGCCGCTGAGCGCGAGCAGCGTCGCCGCGCACAGGGCGGCGGCCACACCCATCGGCACCGCATCGCCGGCGGCCTTGGCCGCGGCTCCGCCGAACACCGAGCCGGCGATCTGCCCTCCGGCCCAGGCCAGGTTCATCAGCGCCGCGGCGAGCCCCTGATCCAGGTCGCGGGCCTCGGCGGCATCGGACAGCAGCGCCATCGCGGGTGCCCAGAACACGCCGAGGGCGGCGGAGATCGCCACGATCACTCCGGCCAGCACCCACGCCTCGGTCGGGAGCGTGAAGCAGAGCAGGACGCCGGTCGCGGCGGCCAGCCCGACGCGCAGCGGCGCCAGACGACCACGGCGGTCGGAGATCGTCCCGATTGCCGGGCTGATCGCCGCCTCGATCGCCGCTGCGGCCAAGAACGTGAGGCCGATCGCGGCGGCGTCCGCGCCGAAGCGATGCAGGCGCAGCGGCCCGAGCACGTTGATCATGCCCGAGGCGAGTGCGGGCAGCGCCACGAGCCACATCCCCCCGACCACAACCGGCGCGCGCAGCGCGGAGCCAATGTGGCCCATCCCCTGGCGGGAGGGTCGATGGTGGCAGGGCAGGCGCCGGGCGACGGCGATCAGGCCCACGGCGATCAGCGCCAGCGCGGTGAACAGGGCGCGGCGCCCGACGGCGTCGGCGAGGGCACCGATCACCGGTCCGAACAGCGCCCCGCCGATCGCCGCCCCGAGCGCGCGGCCGATCATCGTGCCGCGCCGCTCGGCTGCGGTCTCGGCCACGATCCAGGCCAGTGCGCCCGCCCAGGAGCAGGCGCCGCCGATCCCCTCCAGGAACCGGGCCGCGTCGAGCGCGACGACGTTGTGCAGCCAGCCGAAGGCGACCGTCGAGACGGCGAGCAGCGCCAGGCCGGTGCACACGGCGAAGCGCGGCCCCGCGCGCACGGCGAGCATGCCGCCTGGCAGGGCCCCGAGCAGCGTGCCGATCGGGTAGCTGGCGGTGAGGATGCCGGCCGACAGCTTGGAGAGATGGAGGTCGTGGACGAGCCCCGGAAGCAGCGGCGCGATCACGGCGTAGAACATCGTGTCGACGAACACGACGGCGCCCATCACCAGCACCAGGCGCCGCTCGGCCGCCTCGCCGGCGGAGGTGTTCTCGACGATCACCGGGCCAACCTATAGTCTCGCCGTCGTGCGCCTGCACCTGATGATCGAAGGTCAGGAGGACGTGAGGTGGGAGGACTGGGTGGCCCTCGCCCTGGCCTGCGAGGAGTACGGCGTCGAGGCGCTGTTCCGATCCGATCACTACCAGTCGACGTTCGGGCACGCCGGGCGTGGCTCGCTCGACGCTTGGGCGACGATCAACGCGCTCAGCGCGTTGACCCGAACGTTGCGGCTGGGCACACTTGTCTCGCCCGCCACGTTCCGCCATCCCTCCGAGCTCGCGAAGGTGGTCGCGACGGCCGACCACGTGTCCGGCGGCCGCGTCGAGTTGGGGATGGGCACGGGCTGGCTCGAGGCGGAGCACGAGACCTACGGGTTCCCCTTCCCGCCGCTGCGCGAGCGGATGGAGCGACTGGAGGAGCAACTGCAGATCGTCGCGCTCGAGTGGGGCGAGGACCGCTTCTCGTTCGACGGCCGCTACTACCGGATCGATGACCTCGACGCTCGTCCGAAGCCCATCCAGCGTCCCCGGCCGCCGCTGATCCTCGGTGGCCGCGGCGGCCCGCGCAGCATCGAGCTCGGTGTGCGCCACGCCGACGAGTACAACACCGTCAACAAGACCGCCGCCGAATGCGCGGCGATCCGCGCCGACCTGGACGAGGCGTGCCGGCGCGCGGGCCGCGACCCGATGCCGCTGTCGCTGATGACGGGATGGCTGGTGGGCGAGGATCGGGCGGAGCTGCTCGACCGCGCCGGCCGGCTGGCCGAGTGGCGCGGGCACGAGGGCGGCGCCGAGAGCTTCCTTGCCGGCCTGCCGGACTATTTCATCAGCGGGACGCTGGAAGCCGCGGCGGAGAAGCTCGCGGAGCTGGCCGCGGCCGGCGTCGAGCGGGTGATGCTCCAGCACCAGCTCCACGGCGACCTCGGCGCGGTCGAGCAGCTGGGCCGCCGGCTGGCACCCGCTCTGCGCGGGTAGCCGGGCTCGGCTCCGGCCCAACGCAGCGAGGGGCCGGTCGCCGGGCCCTCGAGCGGCCGGTATCCGGATGTTCACGGACCCTTCACTCGCTGGACACCCGTCCCCACCGGGGCGGGCGGAGACTCGCCGCGTACCCAGCTGAGGAGGACGCATGCGAAACACCCGTATTTGGAGATGGGCGGCCGTCGCCGGAGTGCTGGCGGCGTGCACGCTCGGCGCGACGCTCGCCGTCGCGAGTCCGAGCCACCGCGCGCACGCCGCGCAGGCCGGCGCCACCGCAACCCCGATCAAGCACGTCGTGGTGATCTTTCAGGAGAACGTCTCCTTCGATCACTACTTCGGCACCTACCCCAAGGCCACCAACACCTCGGGCCAGCCGTTCAACGGGCACAAGGGCACGGTCAACGGTCTGGCCAACACGCCCGGCCTCGGGGGCAAGGGCACGTTGCTGACCAACAACCCCAACCTCGATTCATCGGGCAAGTCGGTCAACCCCCGGCGTCTGGACCCCGCGAACATCAACGACGTGCTCATCTGCGACCAGGACCACGATTACGGGGCCGAACAGCAGGCGTTCGACGGTGGCAAGATGGACAAGTTCCTGACCGCCACGGCCACGACCTCGGGCAAGAGCCCGACCGGCCAGGAGTGCAGGGCCAGCGACGTCATGAACTACTACGACGGCAACACCGTCACCGGTCTGTGGAACTACGCGCAGCATTTCGCGATGAGCGACAACTCGTTCGGGACGACGTTCGGTCCCTCCTCTCCGGGGGCGATCAACCTTGTCTCCGGTGACACGGGCAACGTGGGTCTGACGATCAACGGCGCCGACACCAACGGCGACACCGTCGGCGACGGCCACGGCGGCCTGTCGCTGATCTCCGACGCCCAGCCCTACTACGACGACTGCTCCGTGCGCGACGCAGCATCGATGAAGGGCACGAACATCGGCGACGAGCTCAACGCCGCCGGCATCAGCTGGGGCTGGTTCCAGGGCGGCTTCCGCCCGACGACGAGCTGGGCCACGGCGACGGCATCGAACCCGCAGCCGACGAGCACGTTCATCCCCAACCAGTTCAAGGGCAAGTTCGCCACTCCGCCGGCGTCGGATCAGGGCCTGTGCAATGCGGTGCACCCGATCGGCGCCGCGATCGGCGGCACCGGCGGCGTCACGCCGGGGCCGACGAACTACGGCAACAAGGACGACTACATCCCCCACCACGAGCCGTTCCAGTACTACGCCTCGACGGCGAACCCGCACCACCTGCCGCCCGCTTCGCTGGCGGCGATCGGCACGGATACCCAGTCGTACGTGAGCGGCACGCCGCAGTTCAACACCGCCAACCATCAGTACGACATGAGCGACTTCAACTCGCTCGTGGGCGCGATCAGCCACGGCTACATCTCGCCCGACCGTCTTCCCGCGGTCAGCTTCCTCAAGGCGCCCGGCTACCAGGACGGACACGCCGGGTACTCCGACCCCTACGACGAGCAGCAGTTCATCACGAGTGAGATCAACGCGCTGGAGCACACGCCGGACTGGTCCAGCACGGCGGTGATCATCAGCTACGACGACTCGGACGGCTTCTACGATCACGTCTACAGCGGGGTCCACAACCCGTCGAACACCAGCAAGGCGGCGAACCCGCCCGGGCCGCAGGACTTCCTCACCGGCCCCGGGCTGTGCGGCAGTGGCAAGCCCCTCGCCGACCAGCAGGGACGCTGCGGCTACGGTCCGCGGCTGCCGCTGCTGATCGTCTCGCCGTGGGCCAAGGACGGCGACGTCTCGCATCAGCTGACCGATCAGAGCTCGATCATCAAGTTCGTCGAGGACAACTGGGGCGTGCCCCTGATCCCAGGATCGTTCGACGCGATCGCGGGCTCGTTGAACTCGATGTTCAACTTCGGGCACCTCAACCAGCACGGGAAGCTGTTCCTCGACCCGGTCACCGGTCAGCCGGCGGGCCCGTAGGAGCAGCGCCGTCGCGTGCGCACTGATCGCTGACGGCCGGCCCTCCGGGGCCGGCCGTCGGTGTCGTTGGGCCCGCGCGCTACAGCTCGCGGGCGACCTCGGTGGCGGCGCGCTCGCCGGAGCGCACGGCGCCGTCCATGTAGCCGTTGAACACCTCGGAGGTCTCGGTGCCCGCCCAGTGCAGACGGTCCACCGGTTGGCGCAGCGCCGCGCCGAAGTCGCTCCACACGCCGGGCGGCATGTAGCCGGCGTAACAGCCGCGGGTCCACGGCTCGGTCGACCAGTTCTGCTCGACGAGTTGCCGCGGGCGCCCGGCGGCGGCGCCGAACAGCCGGACGAACGCAGCCAGCACCTCGCTGCGCCGGGCCGCGGCCGACATCGCGCTCAGTCGGCGGGCGTCCTGACCGGCGACGAAGCCGAGCAGCACGCCGGGCTTGCCGCTCGGCGGCGAGTTGTCGTAGGTGAAGTGCACGGGAGCCCGGTCGGTGTTGGTGTAGCCGCTCAGCCCGGCGGCGCGCCAGAACGGCGTCGGATAGATCGCCTCGTACTTGATCACCGAGCCCTGCGGGACGCGTTGGGTCAGTCCGTCGCGCAGCGGCGGCAGGACGGGCTCGTAATCGATCCGCCCGGCCAGGGTCGGCGCGATCGCCACGATCACGCGGCGCGCACGCCAGCTGCCCGCGTCGCTCTGCACGGTTACGCCGCCCGAGCCCTGCACGATCCGGCGCACCGGCGCTCTGAGCACGACGCGAGCACCGAGGTGCGCGGCGAGCCGCAGCGAGACGAGCTGGGAGCCGCCGACCAGGCGCGAGTCCTGGGCGCCGCCGGCGGTGCTGGTCAGGTACAGGACGCCGGTGCCGGAGTTGAAGTAGAACAGCGTGTGCAGCAGCGACATGTCCCGGGGCTCGGCGGCGAACACTGCCTTGACGGCGAGATCGAGCAGGAAGCGGGCGCCGTAGGTCTGGGTGTTGGCGAGCTTGAACGTCTCGAACGTCTGCGCGTCGAGGGCGGCGGCGTTGGGCGCAGTCCACGGGGCGGCGAGCGGCACGGTCGACTGCAGCCCGATCAGCTTGCCGAGCGCCTGGCCGAAGTCGCTGGCGTCGGGCTCGGGAAGCGGCGGGATCAGTCCCGTGAAGTGGCTCTGCGCGCCGCGGTAGTCAAGGATCTGGGCGCCGGTCGTGTACGTCTTGAACGTCTTGATGCCGAGCTGGCGAGCCCGGGCCAGGATCCGGTCCTGGCCCGGGCCGACCCACTGGCCGCCGATCTCGATCACCTCGCCGCCGCCGAGCGGGTGGTTCAGGGTCCGCCCGCCGACCCGGTTGCGCGCCTCGAGCACCGCGACCGAATGGCCGGCTTTGACGAGGTCAGTCGCCGCGCACAGGCCCGCCAGCCCGGCGCCGACGACGACGACGTCAACGCGGCGGGTCGCCCCGGCCCCCGATCCCCTCGCCTGTGCGGTACCCGCGCGGGCCAGCAGCGCGCCGGCGGCCGCGGCCGTGCCGCCGGCCATGACCGCGCGTCGGGACAGACCTCCCGCGGGGGATGCGTCGTCGCTGGTGTTCGTCGGCGTAGTGGTCATTGACGCTCGTTTCGGAGGGGATCAGTGGTGGCCGGTGCCGGCGATCACGCAGCCCTGCCGGCGCGAATCGGCCGGGAAGGGGAGATCGGCGATCAGCGCCGTCTGCACGTAGTGTCGGGTGCTGGTGCCCGCGGCCAGCGCGGCGCCGAGCGGCCGCAGCGCGGCCCGGCTTGCGTCGGGCACCACCCAGGGCGCGAGCGCGAGGAACTGAGGCTTGCGCCCGGCGTAGGCAGCGAGTGCCGGATCGTCTTCGCCGGCCACGAACGAGCCGTTGCCGATGTAGTGGCAGCCCGGCCCGCGCAATCCCCGCTGGAGGATCGCGCTCTGGCCGTCGAACGGCGTATCAGCGAGGTTGCCGACCATGAACGGGTTGACGGCATAGCGGAAGTGAACGCTCGGGTCGCTGACCGCGCGCCACGATGATCCCATCCACGTCAGCGGTTGCCACTGCTCGAGCGTGTCGCTGCCGTCGGGACCGGTCCACTGCCCGTCGTTGGCCTCGGCCTGGATCAGCACATTGGCGCCGAGCCGGTCGAGGCAGCGCATGTAGCTCACGGTCACGTCGTCGCACTCGTGCCCATGCGCGGGATTGCCGTAGACGAATGCCGGCAGGCTGGTGGCGAACCCCAGCCGGACCGCCGTCCCCGGGATCCGGACCGGCCGCAGGTTGGCGATGGCGGCGCTGCCCCCGGTCGGGCCGGCGGCGAAGCCGAGCGCCTGCTCGAACGCGGTCAACGGGACCTTCCGGTTGTCCGAGAGCAGGTTCGCCAGCGGCGCCGGCGCGCGGGCGTGGATCACTCGCGGGCCCCAGATGAACACCTGGTTGTATGCGTGTCCCTCTGTGGGCGCGTAGACCGAGCTGACCCCGGGCATCGACGGATCGCGCAGTGCAGCCACGGCGGAGGCGTTCCTGGTGAGCGCGAACGGCGCCTGCGTGTTGGACGCGACGACGTACACGCCGTAGCGTCTGGCCTCCGCCGCCATCGTGGTCATGAACACCCGCACGAACGTGTCGGTGGCGGCGACGAAGCCACGGCCGAGCTGCGTACTGAGGCCGGAGAAGCGCGGCTCCAGGTAGCCGAGGGCGCGGCTGTAGCCGCCGTCGATCGCCGTCAGCGCGGCCAGGGTCTCACACGGCGAGGCGCCGCAGTTGATTCCACGCTGAAGGAGGGTCCGGGCCGCGGCTCCCCGCGGACCGGCAGCGATCGCCTCCAGGCCGACGTCCTCGTCGAACACGACCAGATTGGGACGGCCGCGGGCGAGGTAGGGCGCCACGTCGGTGCGCATCACGCAGTCGATCGCGCGGGCGTACGCCGCGGCGCCCAGGATCGTCGCCGGCTGCTGTCGGAACTGGATCGCGAACACCCGCAGCGCGTGCGGCTTCGGGTCGGCGGCGACCGCCGGCGCGAGCGAGGACGGGCAGGCGGCGGCGGGCTTAGACGCCGCGTCCTGGTGTGCCGGCGCCGCGCCGGCATTGGCGCTCGCGCCGAGCGCCAGACAGCACGCCGCGAGCCCGACGGCCGCGGACAACCTCAACCGTCTCATCCTCACGGCGAGCCAGCGTACACGGCGCGCGCTCGGCAGCGGTCCCGGCTGGTAGGCTCGCCCGCGAGCGGGGCACGGAGGCGCGTTCATTCGACGAGAGGGTGAGCACATGGGCGAGGGACAGACGTCGACTGGGATCACGCGCCGCGAAGCGCTGCGCAACGCCGGCGCCGCCGGTCTGGGCATGAGCGTGCTCGGCGCCGGCCTCGACGGCCTGCTCTCCAGCGCGATGGCGGCGGCGCCGCGAGCCGGGTCGTTGCAGGACATCGATCATGTCGTGATCCTGATCCAGGAGAACCGGTCCTTCGATCACTACTTCGGCACCCTCTCGGGCGTCCGCGGCTTCGGCGACACCAGGGGGCGCGCCGCCTTCACCCAGCGCGACGCCGCCGGCGGGACGGTGAAGCCGTTCCATCTGCCCAAGGATTGCCTGCCCGACATCACTCACGATTGGGGTCCGCAGCACCGGGCCTGGGACGGCGGGCGGATGGACGCCTTCGTCCTCGCCCACGAAGCGGCTGACGGCGCGGCCGTGGGAGTGGAGACGATGGGCTATTACACGCGCTCGGACCTCACCTACTACTACGCCCTCGCGGACGCCTTCACGATCTGCGACGGCTACCACTGCTCGGTGATCGGTCCCACCGACCCGAACCGGCTGATGTCGATGTCGGCTTCGATCGACCCGGCGGCCACCCATGGCGGCCCCCTCGTCCAGACGCTGGCCGGTCCGCCGCGCAACGCGCTGGCCAACACCTTCACCTGGACCACGATGCCCGAGCGCCTGCAGGCGCACCATGTGAGCTGGAAGGTCTACACGTCGCCGTCCGCCGGCGTGCTCGACAACGTGCTCACCTACTTCAAGCCCTACACGCCGGGATCGAAGCTCGCCGCCGCCGGCGTCGAGCCGACCTATCCGGCCGACTTCATGGCCGACCTCGCCTCCAAGCGGCTGCCGCAGGTGTCGTGGCTCTTGACCGGCGTGACCGAGACCGAGCACCCGGGCATCTCGACGCCGAACGCCGGCGAGGTCGCCGCGCAGCAGGTGGTCGAGGCGCTGCTCTCGCAGCCCGAGATCTGGGCCCGCACGGCGCTGTTCATCACCTGGGATGAGAACGGCGGCTTCTTCGACCACGTCGCGCCGCCGACTCCGCCCCGGGGGACCAAGGGCGAGTTCCTGACCGCAGCCAGGCTGCCGGCCGCGGCCGCGGGCATCCGCGGACCGGTCGGACTCGGCTTCCGGGTCCCGATGCTCGTCGTGTCGCCGTTCTCACGCGGAGGGCTGGTGTGCTCGGACACGTTCGACCACACCTCGACGCTGCGCTTCCTCGAGACGCGCTTCGGCGTCGAGGTCCCGAACCTCAGCGCTTGGCGGCGGAAGGTGACAGGCGATCTCACGAGTGCGTTCAATTTCGCGGCGGCGCCGCGCACGCGAGCACCATCGCTGCCGAACGTCACGGCCGGCACGGCCCAGTGCATCGGCGGTACTCCGGTCACGGTGCCCACACAGGCCGTCCCCCGTCAGGAGCGCGGCAGGCGCCGGCGCCCGAGCGGGATCGTCAAGCGCAGGCACTGACGTTGGCGAGGACCTCTCACCGGGCGCCGGCTGAGGCCGGTCCCGGTGATGGGCCCGGGGCGCTGGGGCCGGCCACGACCCCGCGGTCGTGCAGGGCGCCGATCTCGCGCTCCGAGAGGCCGAGCCGCTCGCCGAGGATCTGCTCGGTGTGCTCGCCGAGCACCGGCGCGCGCCGCACGGGCAGGCGGCCGAGACGCGCGAAGTCCAGTGGCGAGCGGGGGGCCAGGTAGCGGCCGACGCCGGGGTGGTCGATCGCCTCGAACATCGGGTTGGCGAGCGACGCCCGCGGGTCCTCGTCGACGAGCTGGTGGAACGTCTGGTAGGGCCCCCAGGAGACGCCGGTGCCGGCGAACCCCTCCCGCACCTCGGTGAGCGTGCGGGCGGCGAACCAGGGCCGCAGGATCGCCGCGATCAGATCACGCCCCTCATAGCGACCGGTCTCGGTCTCGAAGTCGTGGCCGGTCGCGGACTCGATCGCGGCGCAGGCCTCACCGGTGCCGGTCGCGGTGACGAGCGCCCGCCATTGACGCGCGGTGAGCGCGACGACCATCACCCGGCGCTCGTCCGCGGTGATGAAGTCGTGCCCGAAGGCGCCGTAGAGGTAGTTTCCGTCCTTGGGCTGGTCCCGGCCTCCGAGCTGCGCCTCGGCGATGCGCCCGAGGTGCCCGACCATGGCGAAGGCCACATCGGAGAGGGCCAGCCGGATCAGCTCGCCGCGGCCGGTCTGGCTGCGGTGGCGGTCGGCGGCGAGCAGGCCGATCGCGGCCAGCTCGCCCATCGCCACGTCCCATGCGGGCAGCACGCTGTTGAGCGGCTCGGCCAGGTTGCGCGGACCGGTCGCCCACGGGAAGCCGGTCGCCGGGTTGACCGTGTAGTCGACCTCAGAGCTGCCATCCGGATTGCCGGTCAGTGCGACCATGATCAGATCCCCGCGCCGGGCCCTGAGCTGCTCGTAGGCGAGCCAGCCGCGGGCGGGGAAGTTGGTCAGCAGGTTCCCGGTGTCCTCGATCAGGGCGCGGACGATGTCGCGACCCTCCTCCGAGCGGATGTCGACGGCGATCGAGCGCTTGCCCTTGTTGAGTCCGGCCCAGAACAGGCTCTGACCGTCGGCGGCCAGCGGCCAGCGGTGGTAGTCGAGACCGCCTCCGATCTGGTCGAAGCGGATCACGTCGGCGCCGAGCTGCGCGAGCGTCATCCCCCCGAGCGGGGCGGCGACGAAGGCCGAGCCCTCGACCAGGCGCAAGCCGGCGAGGATCCCCTCGGTCATGCCATCACGGCGACGAGCCGCCAGTCGAGCACCGGCCGCGGCGCCGCGTCCTCAGGCTGCTCGGCGACCGTCTCGACGTGCAGCTCGAGCGAGTGGCCACGGCCATCGGGCAGCGGGTCCACCGCGGTGACGGTGACCGTGCTGCGCAATACGTCCCCCTCGAACACGGGCCCCAGGTGATCGCAGGATCGCCACGCGACCACGGTCACCAGGTTGGGGAGGGCACGACCGGCGTGCTGGAGCGCGATACCGATCGTGTGCCCGCCGTAGACCAGCCGTTGCCCGCGCCCACTCGCCGTCGGGTCGGTGTGGGCTCTGGCGACGTTCAGCGTCATGCGCGCGAGCTCCGGGGCGCAGGTGACCGAGTCCCCGCCCTCGACGACGTAGACCGTTCCCGGCCGCACCGCCCCGCCGTGGGGTCCGGGCACGAGCCGCCGGAAGGCATCGAGGTCCCACTCGCCGATCACCTCGTGCAGCGACTCGGGCGCGAGCTCACCGGAGATGGCGCTCAGGTCGTCGGCGTGGCCCGGATAGGCGGCGCCACCGCGCAGGGGCAGCATCGCGCAGCGGTGATAGTCGAGCACGGGCCGGTCGTGCTGGTCGACCGTGCGCACCCGCAGCGCGGCGAGGCCGGTCGGCGCGCGTCCCGATCTCGCCGAGGTGTCGCGCAGGGCCACCACCTCGGTCGTGGTGCGCAGCGTGTCGCCGATCCGCGGGGCTCGCCGGAGGGCGAGGCCGCGATAGAACAGGTTCGCGATCACGCGTTGGGTGGCCAGCGTCGACTGGCCGATCGCGACGTCGCAGACGAGCCCTGGATGGGCAATCGGCGACTCGGCGCCGGTGACCTCCGCACACAGGTGGGTGTCAAGGGGCAGCCGCAGACGGTCGCCGACGATCGACTGGTGCAGCGCGGCGTGCCCGGCCGTGAGCGTGAGCCCGGGCGCCGCATCGAAACATTGGCCGCGCTCGAGATCCTCGTACCACGGCCCCGCGACCTCGATCGACATGCCGCTCGTCATCAGGCGGGCTCCGCTCCGCGTCCGGCGCGCTGAAGCGTGCGCAGCGCCGCCAGCCGCACCGGCTCGTCGAGCATCTCGCCGTTCAGCGAGACCGCGCCGTGAGCGCCGCCGGCGCGCGCGAGCGCCGCGAGCACGGCCTCCGCGTGGGCCACTTCGTCGGGGTCGGGGACGAAGGCGGCGGCGATGATCCCGAGCTGGGCGGGGTGGATCGCCCACTTGGCGTCGAACCCGAGCTCGGCGCCGCGGGTCGCCGACGCCCGCAGGCCGTCGTGGTCGTCGATGGCCAGGTAGGGGCCGTCGACGGCGCGCACCCCGGCCGCGCGGGCGGTGGCCAGCACGGCATCCTGCACCGCGATCCAGCGGTCGAGGTCTGCCGCCCCGTGCGGCGAGCGCCCGAGCGACACCGCGAGGTCGGCGTACCCGACGATGATCGCGACGAGTCGCCGCGTCGCGGCGGCGATCTGATCGAGCGCCCGCAGCCCGCCGGCGGTCTCCACCAGCGCCTGGACGGGGAGCGGATACCGTCCGCCTGCCGTCGGCTCGACCCCGTCGAGCAGGCGAGCGACGAAGTCGAGGTCGCCGGCGCTCTGCACCTTCGGAACGACCACGCTGTCGGGCCGGCGCGCGGCGCTCCCGAGCGCGATCAGGTCGAGGTGAGCCCACGGCGTGCCGGGGGCGTTGACGCGGACCGCGACCGCGGGAGCCCGGAACCCGCCGGCCGCCAGCGCCGCCAGCGCGAGCTCGCGGGCCTCGTCCTTGCGCTCCGGCACCACAGCGTCCTCGAGGTCGATCACGATCTCGCCCGCGTCGATCTCGCGCGCCTTGGTCAACATGCGCTCGGAGCTGCCGGGGACGACCAGGCAGGCCGCAGAGGTGGAGGAGCTCACGTCCGTGCCGGATTATCCCCGCTGCTCAGGGGGTGAAGACGATCTTGCCGAACGTCTCGCCGCCGGCGAGCTGTTCCAGGCCCTGCCGGGCCTCGCGCAGCGAGAGCTCCGACTCGATCACCGGGCGCACGCCAGTCTCGGCGCAGAGCCGGATCAGGCGCTCGAGCTCGTCGCGGGTGCCCATCGTGGAGCCGACCACCGAGAGCTGGAGGAAGAAGATCCGCGTCAGCTCCGCCGGCGGGGCGTCGCCGCTGGTGGCGCCGGAGATGACGACCGTGCCGCCGGGCTTGAGCGACTTGATCGAGTGCGACCAGGTGGCGGCGCCGACGGTCTCCATCACCGCGTCGACGCGCTCGGGCAGCCGCTCGCCGGACTCGAAGGCGCGATCGGCTCCGAGCTCGAGCGCGCGGGCGCGCTTGTCCTCCGAGCGGCTGGTGATCCACACCCGCACGCCGGCCGCGGCGCCGAGCACGATCAGCGCCGTCGACACGCCGCCGCCCGCGCCCTGCACGAGCACGGTGCTGCCCGGGACCACCCCGGCACGCGTGAACAGCATGCGGTACGCGGTCAGCCACGCCGTCGGCAGGCAGGCCGCCTGCTCGAAGGTGAGCTCCGGCGGCTTGCTCAGCACGTTGCGGCGTGGCACCACGACCCGCTCGGCGAAGGTGCCCTGGTGGCGCTCGGAGAGGATCGACCGCTTCGGGTCGAAGGTCTCGTCGCCGCGCCAGGAGTCGTCGGAGATCACGCTGTGCAGCACGACCTCGTTGCCGTCCTCGTCCACCCCGGCTGCGTCGCAGCCCAGGATCATCGGCAGCGCCTTCTCGCTCAGGCCCACCCCGCGCAGCGACCACAGGTCGTGGTGATTGAGCGAGGTCGCCTTGACGGTGACGGTCGTCCAGCCCTCGGGCGCCTCGGGCTCGGGACGCTCTCCGAGCTCGAGCCCGGAGAGCGGCTGCTCGGGATCGATGCGGGCGGCGTAGACGGCGAACACTGAGGCGCAGACCCTACCGGGAGGGTGCGATGATCGGGGCGATGGGACAGCCCTGCGTTCACTCGATCCGGGTCCGCTACGCCGAATGCGACCGCCAGGATGTCGTCTTCAACCCCCACTACCTGGCCTACTTCGACATGTCGATGACGGAGCTGTTCCGCGCCGCCATCGGCGGCTACGACGTGATGACCGAGGCCGGCGCCGACATCGTCCTGGCCCACACCGAGCTCACCTTCCGCGGCTCGGCCCGGTTCGACGACAGGCTCGAGCTCTCGGTCGGCGTGGTGCGCATGGGCGAGTCCAGCCTCGTGTGCGAGCACCAGGCGCGACGCCGCGACGAGCTGCTCACCTCGGGCACGACCCGTCACGTGTTCGTCGAGACCGACACGATGACCAAGCGCTCCATCCCCGGCTGGGTGCGGGAGGCGCTGGAGGTGTTTGTGGTGGGCGAGTAGGTGGTTGCCGTCGTGCTCCGGGGTGTGGGCGGGGAATGGTTGCCATCGTGCGTCCGGGGTGTGGGCAGGGAACGGCGACTGGGGAAGGCGGCGGCCCGTGCGTGCGGCGCGCGAGCGTATGCACCCCGCGTGGGTGCGGCGCGCGAGCGTATGCACCCCGCGTGCGTGGCCCCCGGAACGTCCATTTCGTGGCCTCTCGGTGCTGCGTCCGCGCGGCGCGGAACTTAATGGCTGTGGGGCAGCCATTAAGTTCCTCGACGGGCCTCAACTTCGGCGAGATGCCACGAAACGGAGGTTCGTCCCGCCAGATCGAACCCGAACCCGTCCCCGGCCGGCCGTTTCCGCGTCTTTCCGCCTCGCAGCCCCACGCCCCTGCGAAGATCGCCCCTCAACCCACCAGGGAGCGAGCGATGGCCTATAACCACGTCGACCTGCAGGACGTCGAACCGGACCGGGGCGTGTTCTACAAGATGCGCCGAGAGCTCGGGGTACGGGGATTCGGGATCAACTACATCGAGGTCCCGCCAGACGCCGAGGGGATGGAGCACGACGAGACGATGACCGGGCATGAGGAGGTCTACGTGATCCTCGACGGGTCGGGCACGATGCGCATCGGGGCCGACGAGGTGGCGCTCGTGCCCGGACGGTGGCTGCGCGTCGACGCGGCGGAGCGGCGTCAGGTCGTCGGTGGCCCCGGCGGGATGAAGATGATCATGGTCGGCGGGACGCCGGGGCGGTCGTTCGCGCCCCGGGAGGGACTGTGACGGGGTGGGCTCCCGATCAAGCCGGAGTCGGCAGCCGAGTCGTTCTCGGACCTCGATCAGGACGTGCGCAGTCGATCGCCCGGATCAAGGCGTCGCCCTTCATCCCGCACCGGGACGCGGTCCGCGGCTTCGTCTACGAGGTCGAGACGGGCCGCCTGCGCGAGGTGGTCTGAGCGTTCAGTTCCTCTCGGCAGCCGCGCCGAGGTCGGCGGCCACCGAGCGCCATAGCGTGACGTGCACGCTCGGCCGGACGCGCAACGATGTCGTCCCGGCTCGGCCGGTGGAGATCGCGTGCGTGGCGCCGGACGTCGTCGCGAAGCGCTGCAGCGACAGCGCCGCGGGCAGCGCGCGGCCGAGGCCAAGCGTGCTCGCGTACCAGATCTCCAGCAGCGGAGTGCCGCGCACGTCGATCCTCACGAGGGCGCGCCGGCGCACCTCGTCGAGCACGGAATGCGCGAGCGTGAGGATGATCCCCTCGCCGGCCGCCGCCGCCGCGATCGCCGCGGCGTGGCTGGTGTAGGCCGCGATGTCGCTCGGCTCGAGCCCGTTGCGGGCAAAGTAGAGCCCCATGCTCGTCGTCGGGTCGAGCTCGGGCGGTCCGACGAGCCAGCGCTCGCCCGCCAGCGCGGCGGGAGCGATGTCGCGCTGCCCCGCGAGCCGGTGGGCGGGCGCGGCGACCACGATCAGACGGCAGCGCAGGAACGGGACGGTGGCGATCGTCGCCGCGCGCTCGGGCGGCGGCTGGGGGCCGAGCGTGATGTCGGCGCGGCGGTGATCGAGCAGGTCGGCGAAGGAGTCCCCGGGGACCGACCCGACCATGATCTCGGGGCTCGCATCCCGGGCTCCGAAGGCGTCGATCAGCGGGCCGACGTGCTCGGCCACGATGTTGGTCGCGGCGACCTGGAGCAGCCGTGACTGGCCGGAGGACTCCTGCACCGACCGGCGCGCCTGCTCGGCCAGGCCGAGGATCTCGGTGGCCAGCGCGGCCAGCCGCCGGCCACCGCCGGTGAGCGCGATGCCGCGCCCCTCGCGCACGAACAGCTCGTCGCCGAGCTCCTTGCGCAGGGCGGCAACGGCAACGGATACGGCGGGCTCGGTGACCTCGAGCTCCGCCGCGGCGGCCTTCACTGACCCCAGGCGCGCGACCAGCACGAAGGACTGCAGCTGCGCGAGCGTCACTGGGCTAAGCGATCCCTTAAGTCTCGGTTGACGAGTCCAAGATAACACCGGCAAGGTGCGGGGACGGGAGGCTGCGTCCGGGCCGAAGCCGGCGAGCTCCTCCCACACGGAGAGGGAAGGATGCATTGCAGGTCCCAGCGCCTTTCGAGTACGAGCGCGCGACGAGCGTCGACCACGCGCTCGATCTCATGGCCATACTCGGTCCCGGTGCGCGCCTGCTGGCCGGCGGGCACTCGCTGCTGCCGATGATGAAGCTGCGCCTGGCCACGCCGGAGTACCTGATCGATCTCGACGGGCTGGCCGGCGAGCTCGGCTACATCCGGGGGCCGGAGCGCGATCCCGACGGCCTCGGTGACGAGATCCGGATCGGCGCGCTCACCCGTCACCGAGAGCTGCTCGAGTCGGAGCTCCTGGCCGAGCGGCTGGCGATCTTCACCGACGCCGAGCGCGTGATCGCCGACCCGATCGTCCGCAACCGGGGAACGATCGGCGGGGCACTGTGTCAGGCCGACCCGTCCGAGGATCTGAGTGCGGTGTGCGCGGCGGTCGGGGCCCGGATGGTGATTCGCGGGCTCGCGGGGGAGCGGATCGTCGACATGCGCGAGTTCAACCGGGGGCCCTATCGCACCGCCGTCGATGACGGAGAGATGCTGGTCGAGATCCGCGTCCCGCTCCGCCCGGCCTGCGGCAGCGCGTACGAGAAGGTCGGGCGCCGCACCGGGGACTGGGCGGTCGCGGCCGCCGCCGCGTCCGTGTCGGTCGCGGACGGGACGATCGCGCGGGCCGGGATCGCCCTGACGGCGGTCGGTGCCGGCGTCACCTCGACGGATGCGGAGGAGATCCTGGCCGGCCGGTCTCCGTCGGAGGAGCTGTTCGCCGCGGCGGCGCAGCTCGCCGCCGCGGCGTGCTCGCCGGTCAGCGACCAGCGCGGGTCCGCCGACTACAAGCGCCACGCGGCGGGAGAGCTCACGCGGCGGGCCCTGCGGCGTGCGAGCGCTCGCGCCTTGCGGGCCGAGGGCTGATGCAGGTCACGCTGACGATCAACGGCGAGGAGGCGACCTGCGTGGTGGAGCCGCGGATGCTGCTCGTGCACTTCATCCGCGACGAGCTCGGACTGACCGGTACCCACTGGGGGTGCGACACATCGAACTGCGGCACGTGCGTGGTGCTGATGGACGAAGAGCCGGTGAAGTCGTGCACGGTGCTGGCGGCAACGGCGTCGGGGCACGAGATCCGCACGGTCGAGGGTCTTGAGGTGGACGGGGTGCTCGACCCGGTGCAGCAGGGCTTCACCGAGGAGCACGGCCTGCAGTGTGGCTTCTGCACGCCGGGGATGATGCTCACCGCCCGGTGGTTGCTCGATCGCAACCCCGATCCGAGCGAGGCCGAGATCCGAGAGGCGATCTCCGGCCAGATCTGCCGCTGCACCGGCTACGCGACGATCGTACGCTCGATTCAGTGGGCGGCCGGGCGACCGCGCGATGCGGCGGGCGACCGATGACCGGCACGGGGCCGCGGCCGATTGGGTTCGGGCGCCTGCAACGCAAGGAGGATGCGCGCTTCATCCGCGGTCGAGGGCGCTTCCTCGACGACGTCACCCTGCCGGGCATGCTCCACGGCGCGGTGCTGCGCAGTCCGGTCGCCCATGCCCGGGTCGTGTCGATCGACACCTCGGCTGCGCTCGCTCACCCCAAGGTCGTAGCGGTGCTCACGGGGCGGGATCTGGAGGCGCGCGGCATGGCCTGGATGCCGACCATGTCGCACGACACGCAGGCGGTGCTGGCCACCGACAAGGTCCGCTTCCAAGGCCAGGAGGTCGCGTTCGTGATCGCCGAGGATCGGTACTCGGCGCGCGACGGGCTGGGGCTGATCGACGTCGAGTACGACCTGCTCGGAGCGGTGGTCAACGCGCGCACGGCGCTCGACCCCGATGTGCCGGTGATCCGCGATGACCTCGAGGGCAAGGCTGACAACCACGTCTTCGACTGGGAGTCGGGCGACCGGGCGGCCACCGACCGGGCATTCGCGCGGGCCGAGGTGGTGGTTGAGCAGGACATGCTCTACCCGCGCGTGCACCCCGCGCCGATGGAGACGTGCGGGGCGGTCGCCGACTTCGACCGCGTGAGCGGCAAGCTCACGCTGTGGTGCACGAGTCAGGCGCCGCATGCGCATCGGACCGTCTATGCGCTCGCGTCCGGTTTGCCCGAGCACTTGATCCGCGTGATCTCGCCGGACATCGGGGGCGGGTTCGGCAACAAGGTGCCCGTGTACCCCGGGTACCTGTGCGCGATTGTGGGATCGATCGTCACCGGTAAGCCGGTCAAGTGGGTGGAGGACCGCTCTGAGAACCTGATGTCGACCGGCTTCGCGCGGGACTACGTGATGAAGGGCGGGATCGCCGCCACCCGGGACGGCCGCATCACGGCGCTGCGCGTTGACGTGATCGCCGACCACGGAGCGTTCAACGCGACCGCGCAGCCGTCCAAATACCCGGCCGGGTTCTTCAACGTCTTCACCGGCTCCTACGACCTCGAGGCGGCCCACTGCCACGTGCGCGGCGTGTACACCAACAAGGCGCCCGGGGGCGTCGCGTACGCGTGCTCGTTCCGGATCACCGAGGCCGTCTACCTGGTGGAGCGGATGGTCGACTGCCTGGCCCAGGAGCTCCGGATGGATCCGGCCGAGCTGCGGTGCAAGAACTTCATCGCGCCCGAGCAGTTCCCGTACGAGTCCAAGACGGGCTGGGTCTATGACTCCGGCGAGTACGAGACGGCGATGCGCAAGGCGCTCGCCATCGCCGGGTACGAGGAGCTCCGCCGCGAGCAGGCGGAGAAGCGCGAGCGCGGTGAGCTGATGGGCATCGGCATCGGCTTCTTCACCGAGGCGGTTGGCGCCGGCCCGCGCAGGCACATGGACATCATGGGTCTGGGCATGGCCGACGGCGCCGCGCTGCGCGTGTATCCGACCGGCAAGGCGCAGCTGAGCATCAGCGTGCAGTCCCAGGGCCAGGGTCACGAGACAACGTTCGCGCAGATCGTCGCCGAAGAGCTGGGGATCCCGCCCGAGGACGTCGACGTCGTGCACGGCGACACCGACACCACGCCCTACGGCCTGGGCACGTACGGCTCGCGCTCGACGCCGGTCAGCGGTGCGGCCGCGGCGCTCGTGGCGCGCAAGGTGCGCGAACGGGCGCGCATGGTCGCTTCGGCGATGCTCGAGGTCTCGCCGGATGACCTCGTCTGGAGCAAGGGCCCACCCGCCCGCTGGCAGGTCAAGGGCGATCCCGAGCAGGGTGTGACGATCCAGGACATCGCCATGGCCGCGCACGGATCGATCGAGCTGCCGGAGGGTGTGGAGGCGGGACTGGACGCCGAGACCGTCTACAACCCGCCCAACCTGACCTTCCCGTTCGGCGCCTACATCTGCGTGGTCGACATCGATCCCGGCACCGCGCAGGTGAAGGTGCGGAGGTTCATCGCCGTCGACGACTGCGGCACACGGATCAACCCGATGATCATCGAAGGCCAGGTTCACGGCGGGCTGACCGACGGCGTGGGCATGGCGCTGATGGAGCTGATCGCCTTCGACGATGAGGGCAACTGCCTCGGCGGCTCGCTGATGGACTATCTGATCCCGACCGCGATCGAGGTGCCCGACTGGGAGACCGACTTCACGGTCACCCCGTCGCCCCATCATCCGTTCGGCGCCAAGGGCATCGGCGAATCAGCCACGGTCGGCTCGCCGCCGGCGATCGTCAACGCCGTGGTCGATGCGCTCCGGCCCTTCGGCGTGCGGCACATCGACATGCCGTGTACGCCGTCGCGCGTGTGGGACGCGATGCGGGGCCACGGGACGCCGCCGCAATGATCCTGCTCGGCCACATCTTCGGGATCCCGGTGGAGGAGACGCTGCTCGGCTTCGCTCCGGCCGGCGGGGTGGCGGTCGGCTTCAGCGTGCTGTGGGCTAAGCGATCCCTTAACTCGTGGTTGACGCGGCAGCGCTCCGGGCGCGAGAGTACGCGGATACGCAGGGAGGAGGTGCCCGCGCGCCCGCGCAGGCATCTCCGTGTCAGGTCACGTCAGTGAGTGAGGAGAGAGGAATGACCAGACGGGCTGACGCTCGCGTTCCCGAGCCGCACGACGTGGTGCGCCGATGGTGATCGCGAGCTCCACCGGGTGGACGATCGGGCTCGTGCTCGGCGTCGTGGTGATCGCCGTCGCCGCGGTGATCGTGATCACGATCGTGCTGCTGGCGATGCGCATCGCGCGGCAGGCAAAGACGGCCGAGGAGGCCGTGGAGGTCGTCCGGCAGCAGACCTCCGAGCTCGGCGGGGTGGCACGGATCAACGACTCCGGCGTCAGGATCCTGCATTCGGCACGCGCGCTGCGAAAGGTCGCGGTCGGAAGATGAGCCTGACGATCGCAACCATCTCCGCGCACACCTACTGGGGGATCGCGCTGGCCATCGGCGCCGTCGCGGCCGCCGTCGTCGCAATCCTGCTCACCCTGCTGATCAGGTCGGTCGGCAACATCCAGCGGTCGGTGGACGGCCTGCTGGAGATCGCCGGAAGCGTGTCGGCCAACACCGAGAACATCCCGCAGCTCGAGGCCACGGCGCCCGTGCTGGCGAAGATAGTGGAGGAAGCTGTGGTCCAAGACGGCTACATGAACGCTCTCACCGACGGGTTCGGCGGAGCATGAGCACCACCCACGCCCTCGTCCTGATCAGTGTCGTACTCGCGGTTGCCGTCGTCCTGGTCCTGGCCGTTGCGCTGATCCTGATCCGTCAGGGCCTGGCCTCGATCTCGCAGGGCCTCGCCGCGCTGTCGGCCGCGCTGTCGGGCGTCGAGTCGGAGCATCTGCGGCCGCTCGAGGGAGCGGTCAAGGCCATCAACGCGCAGTTCGAGATCATCCTCAGTGCGATGCCGGGGATCGCGCGCAAGGCGTCGATCGTTGCCGAGAGGAGGCCGCGATGACGCTCTGGTGGATCGGAGACATCCTGCTCCTGGTGGTGATCCTGCCGGTCGTCATCTACCTGCTCAAGGGCGTGCTCGACGCGGCCAGGAGCATCGTTCCGAGCGTGGATGAGATCGCCAATACGGCGCGTGCGGGGTCCAAGGATCTCGACGCCGCGGCGCTGCTGCTGACGACGCAGGACCAGGTGAAGCAGACGGTCGCGGTGGTCGCCGACTACGGCGGCTCGCTCGACGTGATCCTCGACGACGCTCGATAGGAGGGACCATGGCCGTGTATGGATTTGCAGCAGCGGGCGCGGTGACGATCGTTGCCGTCGTGCTGATCGTCCTCGCCCTCGTCTTCTACCTCGTCTCGACGATCGTGGCGCTGCGCAAGATCACCGCCGGCCTCGACGAGGTGATCGCCGGTGTGGGCGAGATCGTCCAGAAGAGCGCGCCGGTGAACGGCGTCGTGACGACGATCAACGAGCAACTCGACGCGGGCGTCGACCTGCTCGAGGGCCTGCTGGTCAAGAAGGCGGGGATGGCGGACGCCCTCGGACTCGTCGACGGGCTCTACCCCGGCGCGGCCGCGGCCGGTTTCCGGAGCTTCCCGGACAGCGGCACCACGGAGGTACCGCGGATCGGGGAGGTCTACACCCTCGGGACGCTGACGCTGGCCCGGCTGGGTCGCGAGGCGCCGATCGCGGCGGCGAGCCCGGCCGGCCCGGTGCTGCGCAATCCAGCCTACGGAAGCAGCGCCGCGCGCGGGCTGTATCCGGAGGTGCGCCAGACCCACCCGCCCTCGCTGCCCTCCTCGCCGGTCATCGGCACCGGCGCCCCGGTGCAATACGAGCAGCGTGAGGACATCGGGGCGCCGCGGAAGCGGCTCCCGGGCCGCGCGGCGCTCGCCGAGCCGGAGCAGAGCAACGGATCCCCCGACGAGACGATTCGCTTCACCCGCGGCGGCGAGCGCGAGTGATTCGCCACCGACTCATGAAAGGAGCACCCGTTGCAGACCCCCGCGTCATTTGAGTACGAGCGCGCGACCAGCGTCGAAGGTGCCATCGCATCGCTTGGGCGGCTTGGCTCCGAGGCGCGAATCATCGCCGGCGGGCACAGCCTGCTGCCGATGATGAAGCTGCGGCTGGCCAGCCCCGAGCACCTGATCGACATCAACGACCTGACGGAGCTGGACTTCATCCGCGAGGAGGCCGGCGAGATCCGAATCGGGGCGCTCACCCGGCACGTCGACCTGCTCAAGTCGGAGCTGCTGGCCAGGCATTTTCCGCTGTTCCGCGACGCTGAGCAGGTGATTGCCGATCCGGTGGTGCGCAACCGCGGCACGATCGGCGGATCGCTGTGCCAGGCCGACGCGGCCGAGGACCTGTCGGCCGTGTGCTCGGCGGCCAAGGCGACGGTCGCGATCCGCGGCGCCGACGGCGAGCGGGTCGTCGGGATGGAGGACTTCCACGTCGGGCCCTATATGACCGCCGTCGGAGCCGGCGAGATCCTCACCGAGGTCCGCCTTCCGCTGCGCCCGGGGGCCGGCAGTGCGCACGAGAAGGTCGAGCGCCGCGCCGGCGACTGGGCGATCGCGGCCGCGTCGGCGGCCGTCTGGATCGACGGCGGCGCGATCGCCGATGTCGGCGTCGCGCTCAGCGCGGTCGGGCTCACGACGATCCACCTGACGCGGGCCGAGGAGCTCCTACGGGGCAAGCCGCCCTCGGAGGCCCTGTTCGCGGCGGCCGGGGAGATCGCGTCGGCCGACTGCTCACCGGGGGCCGACGGCCGCGGGCCGATCGACTACAAGCGCCACCTCGCCGGGATCCTCACCCAACGCGCGCTCAACCGCGCGACATCACGCGCCCTGCATCAGGAGGCCTGATCACAATGCAAGTCACGATCACGATCAACGGCGAGCAGGTCTCCCGTGACGTCGAGCCGCGCCAGCTGCTGGTCCACTTCATCCGTGAAACGCCCGGCCTGACCGGCACGCACTGGGGCTGCGACACGTCGAACTGCGGCGCCTGCGTGGTGCTGATGGACGGCAGGCCCGTGAAGTCCTGCACCACCCTGGCCGTCATGTGCGAGGGCCACGAGATCCGTACGGTCGAGTCGCTGGAGGTCGACGGCAGGCTGGATCCGATCCAGCAGGGCTTCCACGAGCGGCATGCGCTCCAATGCGGGTTCTGCACCCCTGGCATGCTGATGACGACACGCGCGCTCCTGGACGAGAACCCGAATCCGACCGAGCACGAGATCCGCACCGCCATCTCCGGCGGCATCTGTCGCTGCACCGGCTACAAGAACATCGTCAGCGCCGTCCAATGGGCCGCCGCGCACGACGCCGGCGTGAAACAGGAGGCGTGAGCATGGCCGTGACCGAGAACCTGCCCAGCGCGACCACCGAGCGGCCGATCGGCTTCGGTCGGCTGAAGCGCAAGGAGGACGAGCGCTTCATCCGCGGCAAGGGCACCTACCTGGACGACATCCGCCTGCCGGGGATGGTCCACGGCGCCATCCTGCGCAGCCCCTACGCGCACGCCAGGATTGTGTCGATCGACACCTCGCGGGCGCTGGCGCACCCGAACGTGGCCGCGGTTGTGACGGCCAAGGACCTCGAGACACTCGGCCTGGCCTGGATGCCGACGATCTCCTACGACACGCAGGCCGTGCTGGCCGGCGACAAGGTCCGCTTCCAGGGCCAGGAGGTCGCGTTCGTGATCGCCACCGACGAGTACTCGGCCAACGACGCGCTCGAGCTGATCGATGTCGAATATGAGCCGCTCCCGGCGATCGTCAACGCCCGCAAGGCGCTCGATCCCGACGCGCCGTTGATCCGCGACGACAAGGTGGGGCAGACCGACAACCTGGCCAGCCCGACGTGGGAGGCGGGCGACGGGGAGGCGACCGATCGCGCCTTCGCCGAGGCCGACACGATCGTCTCCCGCGACATCATCTATCCGCGCTGCCATCCGGCCCCGCTCGAGACGTGCGGGATGATCGCCGACTTCAACCCGGAGACGGGCCAACTCGACATCTACAACGGCAACCAGGCGCCGCACGCCCACCGCACCGTGTACGCGCACGTGGCCGGCCTGGCCGAGCACATGATCCGGATCCGCTGCCAGGACATCGGCGGCGGCTTCGGCAACAAGGTCCCGATCTATCCCGGGTACGTGTGCGCGATCGCCGGGTCGATCGTGGCCGGCGTGCCGGTCAAATGGATCGAGAACCGCTCCGAGAACCTGATGTCGACGGGGTTCGCCCGCGACTACGTGATGCA
The DNA here is from genome assembly GCA_963800815.1 of uncultured Solirubrobacteraceae bacterium. Taxonomy (GTDB): domain Bacteria; phylum Actinomycetota; class Thermoleophilia; order Solirubrobacterales; family Solirubrobacteraceae; genus Palsa-465. The sequence goes on along the minus strand of CAWDCP010000003.1, from coordinate 238,646 downwards.
CGCCGACATGTGCTCCAAGGACGGCAAGATCACCGGCCTGCGGGTCGACGTGATCGCCGACCACGGAGCGTTCGACTCGACCGCGCAGCCGACCAAGTTCCCGGCCGGGTTCTTCCACATCGTGTGTGGGTCCTACGACCTCGACGCGTCACACGTCAAGGTCAAGGCGGTGTATACGAACAAGGCGCCCGGAGGCGTCGCCTACCGCTGCTCGTTCCGGATCACCGAGGCCGTGTACCTCGTCGAGCGGATGGTCGATGCGCTGGCGCTCCAGATGAAGGTCGACCCGATCGAGCTGCGCATGCGCAGCTTCATCGCGCCCGAGCAGTTCCCGTACGAGACGACCACCGGCTGGACGTATGACTCGGGGAACTACGCTGAGACGATGCGGGTGGCAATGGATATCGCCGGGTACGACGACCTCCGGCGCGAGCAGGCGGAGAAGCGTGCCCGCGGCGAGCTGATGGGTATCGGCGTGTCGTTCTTCACCGAGGGCGTGGGCGCCGGTCCGCGCAAGCACATGGACATCCTCGGGCTGGCCATGAACGACGGCGCCGATCTCCGCGTGCACCCGTCCGGCAAGGCCGTGGTCAGCATCAGCGCCCAGACCCAGGGTCAGGGTCACGAGACGACCTTCGCCCAGATCGTCGCCGAGGAGCTGGGGATCCCGCCCGAGGACGTCGAGGTGCGCCACGGCGACACCGACCGATCCCCGTACGGCCTCGGCACCTACGGGAGTCGCTCGACACCGGTGTCCGGCGCTGCCGTCGCGGTCGTCTCCCGCAAGGTGCGCGACAAGGCGCGCCTGATCGCCGCCACGATGCTCGAGACCCGGCCCGAGGACCTCGCCTGGGAGAAGGGTCGCTGGTACGTCAAGGGCGATCCCGAGAAGGGCGCGATGATCGAGGACATCGCGCTGCGGGCGTACAGCGGCGAGGCGATGCCGGAGGGCATGGAGGGCGGTCTCGACGCGCAGGTGATCTACGACCCGCCGAACCTGACCTACCCGTACGGCGCCTACATCGCCGTCGTCGACATCGATCCCGACACGGCTCAGGTCACGGTGCGCCGCTTCATCGCGGTGGACGACTGCGGCGTGCGGATCAACCCCATGGTCGTCGACGGCCAGATCCACGGTGGTCTGGCCGAGGGGGTGGGCATCGCGCTGATGGAGGTGATCACCTTCGACGAGGAGGGCAACTGCCTCAACTCCTCGTTCATGGACTACCTGATCCCGACCGCGCTCGAGTGTCCCGACTTCGAGCTCGGCGAGACGGTCACGCCGTGTCCGCACCACCCGCTCGGCGCCAAGGGCGTCGGCGAGTCGCCGAACGTGGGCTCGCCCCCCGCGATCGTCAACGCGGTCATCGACGCCCTGCACGAGACGCACGGCGTGGACCACGTCGACATGCCGTGCACCCCGGCGCGCGTCTGGGCCGCGATGCAGGGCCGCCCCGAGCCGCCGCAATGATCACCGCCGCGATCACTCGCCGGGCCACGGCGCTCCGCGCCCGGGGTGAGCCGTTCGTGACCGCGACCGTGGTGCGGGCCCAGCGGCCGACGAGCGTGCGCGCCGGGAGCGTCGCGATCGTGCTCGGCGACGGCACGATCGAGGGCTTCATCGGCGGCGTCTGCGCCGAGCAGAGCGTGCGCGTGTACTCGCTCAAGGCGCTGGCGAGCGGGGAGCCGGTGCTGCTGCGAATCCTCCCTGCGCTCGACGAGACCGCAGCGGCGGTGGACGGGCACGAGGTGCCCAGCGAGGAGGGATCGGTGACAGTCAAGAATCCGTGCCTGTCGGGCGGCGCGATCGAGGTGTTCATCGAGCCGGTGCTTCCGGCCCCCCGGGTCCTGGTCGTCGGCGAGACGCCGATCGCCGGGGCGGTCGTGCAGCTCGGCTCCGAGCTCGGCCTCGACGTCGTGGCGGTCGAGGGCGAGGTTCCCGAGCCCGCGGCCGGCGACCTTGCGCTCGTGGTGGCCGCCCATGGGCGCGACGAGCTCCACACGCTGCGGCGGGCCCTCGAGGCGGGCGTGCGGTACGTGGGCCTCGTGGCCAGCCGCAAGCGAGGCGAGGGCGTGCTCGCCGAGCTGCGCGGCGACGGCGTTCCCGACGAGCTGCTCGCGTTGATCGACGTGCCCGCCGGGATCCCGATCGGGGCTCATGACCCGGGCGAGATCGCGCTCTCGATCCTGGCCCGGATCGTCGCCGTGCGCCGCGGCGAGCAGGAGCCCCCGCCGGCCGGCGCGCCCGAGGGCGGCCTCGCGATCCACCGACCGGCTCCGGTTCGGTCCGCAGCCGGGCCTCGGCCGAGCGGTGTGCGCGCGGGAGCTCCGGCGCTCGCCGTCGACCCGATCTGTGGCATGACTGTCGCGGCCGTGCCGGCGACGCCGTCGCTGCAGTACAACGGCGAGACCGTCTACTTCTGCTGCGAGGGCTGCAAGTCCAAGTTCGAGGCGCAGCACGAGCATGCCGGCGTCTCCGACTAGGCACAACGCGTTCGTGACCGGGCTGGTGCTCGGCGCCGGCGGATCGACTCGGCTCGGCGCGCCCAAGCAGCTCCTGCCCTACCGCGACGGCACTCTTCTGGGCCACGTGGTCGGCGTCGCCCGGGCCTGCCGCTTCGATCAGCTGGTGGTGGCGATCGGCGGGGCCGCGCACGACGTGCGCGCGCAGGTCGACCTCGGCGGCACACAGGTGGTGGTCAACGAGGCCTACGGCGGGGGCTGCTCGTCGTCGATCGCGGCCGCGCTCGGCGCCGTGCACGAGCGCAGCCAGGTGCTCGTGCTGATGCTGGGAGACCAGCCGGGCGTGACGCCGGAGACGGTCTCGGCGCTGCTCGCCGGCCGGGGCGATGCTCCGCTCGCCGTCTGCGCCTACGAGGACGGGCGCGGTCACCCGATCGCGTTTGCCCGCGGCGTGTTCCCCGACCTCGCAGACCTGCACGGCGACAAGGGCGTGTGGCGGCTGCTCGACCGGCGCTCCGGTGACGTGGTCGAGGTTCCGATCGCCGGGCCGGTCCCGCGTGACGTCGATACGGCGGCGGACTACGAGGCCGTGCTCGCGGAGGCCGGCGGAGTCCGGAGCCCGGCATGAGCCCGGGCGAGGTGACGGGGGAGGCGGCGGCCGAGGTCCGCCACCTGGTCCCGGACGTCGAGACGCTGGCGCGACGGCTCTCCGAGGTCGACTACCTCGTCGACGAGGGGCTCGCGACGTCGATGTTCCTGAGCCTGCGACTCCCCCAGCCGCTGCTGCTCGAGGGCGAGGCGGGCGTCGGCAAGACCGAGGCGGCCAAGGCGCTGGCGCAGGTCCTGGACACGCCGCTGATCCGCGTGCAGTGCTACGAGGGGATCGACGCCGCCGAGGCGCTGTACGAATGGAACTACCCGCGCCAGCTGCTCAGCATCCGGCTGGCCGACGCCGGCGGCACGCAGCTCGAGGAGGCCGACCTGTTCGGCCCCGACTACCTGATCCGCCGTCCCCTGCTGCGCGCACTCGAGCACCCTGGTCCGCGACCCGCGGTGCTGCTGATCGACGAGATCGACCGCGCCGACGACGACTTCGAGGCGTTCCTGCTCGAGCTGCTGGCCGAGGCGAGTGTGACGATCCCGGAGCTGGGAACGGTGCGGGCCACGCATCCTCCGGCCATCGTCCTGACCTCGAACCGGACGCGCGATCTGCATGACGCCGTCAAGCGGCGCTGTCTGTATCACTGGATCGACTACCCGACCCGCCGGCGCGAGGTGGAGATCGTCCGGCGCCGCGTCAAGGGCTCCTCGGAGACGCTGGCCGTCCAGGTCGCCAATGCCGTCGCGCGGATGCGCGACAGCGACATCCAGAAGCCGCCGGGGATCGCCGAGGCGATCGACTGGGTGGCGGCGCTGGGCTTGCTGGGCGTCGAGCAGCTCGATGCCGAGGCGGTCGAGCTCACGCTCGGGTCGGTGCTCAAGTACACCGAGGATCAGGACGTCGTCAGGGCGGCGGGCCTCGAACAGCTGGTGGGAACCAGTGAGTGACGCGCACCGATCCGGCGAGACGTTCACGGTCCGCACGCTCGAACTCGACCTGCCGGCGCTCGTCGGCGCGCTGAGCCGGCGCCTGCACGAGGCCGGGCTGCCCGTCACCCCCGAGCGCGCGGCCCACTTCGCGCAGGCGCTCGTGCTGGTCAACCCGATCACCCGCCGGCGGCTGTACTGGACGGCGCGCGCCGTCTTCGTCTCGGACCCGGCTCAGGTGCCGGCGTTCGATGCGGTCTTCCTGTCCGTATTCGGCCGGCGCTCGGAGCGCGACGAGTTCGAGCCCGAGGACGCTCGGACGGTCGCCTCGCCGCCCGACGAGCGGCCGCACAGCGAGCACCGCACCTCCGATCGTGCCGGCGAGCACGAGCCCGGCGCCGGGCTCTCGTCCTCGGCCCCGGCGCCGGGCGATCAGGACGATGAGCAGCGCGAGGTCGAGGTGCCGGTGGCGACGGCCAGCGACGAGGAGCTCCTGCGCCGCAAGAGCTTCGACGCGCTCGAGCCGGATGAGCTCGCCGAGCTCTACCGGATGATGTCGCGGATCGAGCTCGCCACGCCGGTGCGCCGGACCCGGCGCCGCAAGCGCGGGCGCCGCGGCGAGCACGTCGACCTGCGGGCGACACTGCGCTCGAGTCTGCGCACGGCCGGGGACCCGATCCGGCTCGCGCGGCGGCGGCGGCGGATCGTGCCCCGGCGCCTGGTGCTGCTGTGCGACATCTCGGGCTCGATGGAGCCCTACGCGCGCGCGTATCTTCAGTTCCTGACCTGCGCCGCCGGCAGTGCGCAGAATGCGGAGGTGTTCGTGTTTGCGACGCGCCTCACGCGTCTCACCCGCGCGCTCCATTCCCGCCACCCCGAGCGGGCGATCCAGCGCGCCGCGGCGACCGCGCCGGACTGGTCGAGCGGGACGCGGATCGGCGACGCGCTCAAGGCCTTCAACGATCGCCACGGACGCCGCGGCATGGCCCGCGGCGCGGTGATCGTGATCCTCTCCGACGGCTGGGAGCTCGGGGATCCCGAGCTCGTCGGACGCGAGATGGATCGGCTCGCGCGACTCGCCCATCGCATCGTGTGGGTCAACCCGCGGGTGAGCGCCAGCGGCTTCTCCGTCCAGGCCGGCGGCATGGTGGCGGCGCTGCCGCACGTCGATGCGCTCGTGAGCGGGCACAGCCTCGAGGCGCTGGGTGACGTGATCGACGCGATCGGCGCCGAGTCGTGGGAGTCGCCGCAGGCGCCCGGTCCGCCGCCGTCCGCCGACGTCGATGACGAGGAGCCGTGGGCCAGCGCCACGCCGGTGCCGGGGAGCTCGGTGGCGATGCCGAGCGGATACGGCCCGAGCCGCGGCAACACCACCCCGGGCTGGGGCGGTCGATGACGGCAAACGAGAAGCGAAGGAAGATTCGGAGATGAGCGAGGGCTCGACCAAGATCTGCATCTATCCCGGGTGCGAGCGGCCCGCGGTGCCTCCGCACCCGCTGGGCGGCCCGCAACCGGCATTCTGCGACCTGGAGGAACACAACGCGCTGCGCGCGCATCAGGAGCGACAGCGGCTCGCGGGCGAGAGCGCACCGAAGGCCGGGCGCGAGCAGCGATGATCACTACCGAGGAGAACCAGCCGTGGCTGACGAGGCTTACCGAGCAGTCTTTCTGCGTGTGCACCCGACCGGCAAGATGGTGCTCAGCCTGACGACCGAATCCGACGGCAGGGAACCGCAGTACGCGCAGCTCATCGCCGGCGAGCTCGGCGTGCCCGCGCTCGACATCAAGGTCGTCCCGGCGGACACCGACCGGTTCGGCGTGGGCCACGGCTACAACACAACTCCCTCCGAGGGGACCTCAGCCGCGATCGCCAGCGCGACCGGCAAGATCCTGGCCAAGGCGCAGCTGCTGGCCGGCATGGCGCTCGACACGTCGCCCGAGGCGCTGAAGTGGGCGGGCGGCGCGTTCGTCAGCGGTACCGGCGCTGACCCGACGCGGGTCAAGACGATCGAGGACATCGCGCTCTACGCCCACGGTAGCGGCGCGCTGCCTCCGGGCGTCGAGGGCGGGCTCGACGCGCAGACCGTCTACCGGGACTGAGCTAGAAGCGGTGCAGTGGCAGATAGCCGACCTCGGTGCCCGGAGGCAGCTCGCCGGTCCCGGAGGGGATCAGAGCGAGTCCGTCCGCCTGTGCGGTGATCGCGATCTGATGCGACTGCTGCCCGTGCACGGGCGTGAGCACCGCTTCGAGTCCGTCACCGGTCACGCGCACGCGAATCAGGTCATCGCGCTGGGGGTTCCGAGGCGCCGCCGTGCCCAGCCGCCCGGCGCTCCAGGCGGGCCGGAGCACCGGTGCGCCCTGCATCGCCAGCAGGGCCGGGCGCACGAACAGCTCGAAGCACACGAGCGTGGAGACGGGGTTTCCCGGCAGCCCGAACACGAGCGTCGAGTCGCGCACGCCGAAGGCCAGCGGCTTGCCGGGACGCAGGGCCACGCGCCAGAACACCTCGCGCACACCGAGCTCGTCCCCGACGCTGCGCACGAGGTCGTGGGCGCCCATCGACACCCCGCCCGAGCTGATCACCACGTCGTGCTCGAGGGCGCGCTCGAGCGCGGCGTGATGGGCCTCGGCGGTGTCGGCTGCCGCCGGGACGGGATGCACCGTGGCGCCGGTCGTCGCCAGCGCCGCGCTGAGCATCGGGCCGTTGGCGTCGAAGATCTCCCCCTCGCGCAGGCGCTCGCCGGGCGAACGGAGCTCGCTGCCGGTGGTCAGGACCGCGACCCGGGGCCGGCGACGGCACGGAAGCGCGCCGAGCCCGACGGCCGCAGCGGCTCCGATCTGGGCCGGCCCGAGGCGCGTCCCCGCGCTCAGCAGCGGGTCGCCGCGGGCGATGTCGCTCCCCGCCCCGCGCACGAACGCCCCCGGCGCTACCGCAGCGTCGACCACGATCTGGCCCTCGCCGTCGCCACGGACATCCTCGACCGGTACGACCGCGTCGGCGTCGGGCGGGACCACGGCACCGGTGGAGATGATCACTGCTTCGCCCGGGCCGAGCGCACCCCGATAGGGCGAACCGGCCGCCGACTCGCCGACGACGCTGAGCCGCTCCGGGGTATCGGCTGCCCGCACGGCGTAGCCGTCCATGGCGGAGCTGGCGAACGGCGGCAGGTCGATCACCGCCTGGAGGTCCTGGGCCAGGAAGCGCCCGTAGGCGTCCGGAAGCGCGACGGTCTCGGCCGCCAGCACGCCGGTGTGCGCCGTGATGAGGTCGAGCGCCTCGTCGATCGACAGAAGGTTTCGCTGTGAGCGCGCGGCGGCCACGATCCGGAGCTCAGCTCGCCGGCAGAGGAGCGTCGATCGAGACCTCGACGTCGTCGAGCACCTTGAGCGCACCGAACAACGCGGAGTACGGCTTGATGCCCCAATCGGTCTGCTTGACGGTGGCGTTCCCTGTGAGCCGGCCGTCGTCGTCGGTGAGCTCAAAGGCAATCGGATGGGCGACCCCCATCAGCTCGAGCTCACCCCGCAGCTTGATGCGGCCGTCGGACGCCTCGACGTCGGTCGAGCGGAACCTGATGTCCGTCCGCTTGAGGACCTCGTCGTCGATCGTCTTGCCGATGCTCGCCTTGTCGTCCTCGCCGAGCGACTGCAGGCCGCCGGTCCCCTCCTGGACGCGGAGTGAGCCACCGTCGGCGTCGAGCGCGAGGCTGGACTCTTTGGCCTCCGCGCCGAGTACGAGTGTGGCCTGCCACGACGTGACATGGATGAGGAGATCGTGGCCGGCCTTGGCCGCCGCGCCCCCCCGTTTGGTCCTGATCGCCAGGGTGGCGTTGTCAGGCCCGAACTGGTGGATTCCCGCGTTGAGTGTCATTTCAGTCATTCTGAACTAGTAGGAGGCAACGTATGGCTGTTGAACTGGACCATCCGTTCACGACCGCGAAGTCGATGGACGAGAACTGGGCGGCGATTCTCGACCTCGAGCGCGTGGTGCCGGCCGTCGAAGGTGGCCGCGTGATCGAGATGACCGGACCCAACTCGGCCAAGGCCGAGATCAAGGTCAAGATGGGCGCGATGTCGATGACGTTCACCGGCACCGTGGAGGTCACCGAGCAGGACGAAGCCGATCACCACGCGGTGATCGCTGTCAAGGCTCGGGAGGCCGGGGGCCAGGGCCACGCCAACGCCATCGTCACCTTCGCGCTGAACGAAGGCGGAGGCGCGATCCACACGTCGGCCCAGATCACGGGCAAGGCGGCATCGATGGGCGAGGGCGTGATGGTCGGCGTGCTCGACGCGTTGATCACGGACTTCACCGGCAAGTTGGGACAGATCTGATCGGCGAGCCGAAGCGTGCGACCGGTGGTTCCCACTAGCCTGGTGATCGGGTCCCGTCGACCCCACAACGTGGAAGGAGCAGAGACTGATGAAAGACGTCGTCGAGCAGGTCGATGAGTGGGTCGGGCGCGGCGATCGCGTCGCGCTGGCCACGGTGATCGCGGTCAAGCGCTCGGCGCCGCGACCGCCGGGCGCCAAGATGGCGATCAACGACCGCGGCGAGGTGTTCGGCGCGGTGTCTGGCGGCTGCGTCGAAGGCGCCGTGATCGAGGTGGCCGAAGGCGTGCTGGCCGGCGGCGCGCCGCAGCTCTTGCACTACGGCATCCCGAACAGCGACGCGTGGGACGTCGGGCTGCCGTGTGGCGGGGAGATCGACGTGTGGGTCGAGCGGTACGAGCCGTGAGCGTCCAAGGGTCCTTTGCGGCGATCGCTCGCGAGGACGGACGGGCCGCGCTCGTCACGGCGGTCAGCGGTCCGCACACCGGCAACCGCATGCTCGTGCGCGCCGACGGCGAGCGGGAGGGAACGCTCGGTGACGAGGCGCTCGACGCCGAGGCGGCCGCGTACGCCGCGGAGCTGATGTGGGAGGAGCGCTCCGAGCGCCGCGGCGACGTGTTCGTCGACGTCACGGCGCCGGCGCCGCGGCTGTTGATCTTCGGCGCGGTCGAGTACGCGAACCACCTCGCGCACCTGGCCCGGGTCACCGGGTGGAGCCCGTACGTGATCGATCCGCGAGCCCGGTTCGCCACCCGTGAGCGGTTCCCGGATGCGATCGAGGTGATCGCGGCCTGGCCGGAAGCGGCCGTCGAGCAACTCGGGGGAATCGATCGCGCCACCTACCTGGCGATCCTGACCCACGACCCCAAGATCGACGATGAGGTCCTGAAGCTGGCGCTGAGCGCGGAGCCCGCGTACATCGGAGCGATGGGCTCGCGGCACGCCCAGGCCGAGCGTCGCGAGCGGCTGCTCGCGGCCGGGGTGCCGGAGGATGACCTGGCCCGGATCAGCGCGCCCGTGGGACTGGACCTCGGCGCGCAACACGCCGCCGAAACGGCGCTGTCGATCATGGCCGAGGTGGTCGCGGTCCGCTACGGCCGCGCGGGCGGGCGCCTGTCGGGCCGCAACGGCGGACGCATCCATTAGGGGGAGCCGATGGCGAACATCACGATGAGGGAGATCCGCGCGGGCGAGGTGCCCTTCGACGGCGGCACCGCGGTCCAGGAGGACCCCGACCGGCCCGTGTTCCGCGGAAACGGTCCTGATGACTACGTCTGCGTCTCGTGCGGCAACCTGCTCGCCGCGTCGATGCAGCCGATGCAGATGACCTACAAGGTGCGGGTGCGCTGCGGCCGCTGCGCGACCGTGAATGTCGCGGTGACAGAGGATGGATGATCGCGCCGGCCGTGCCCGCCGCTTCCTGGAGCTGCACCGCTCCGAGGTGCCGTTGCTGCTGCCGAATCCCTGGGACGTTGGTTCCGCGGTGCTGCTCGCGTCGCTGGGCTTCAAGGCGCTCGCGACGACGAGCAGCGGCTTCGCCGCCACCCTCGGCCGGCTCGACGGCTCCGTGACACGAGAGGAGGCGGTCGCCCACGCGGCGACGATCGTCTCGAGCACCGCGCTGCCCGTCTCGGCCGATCTCGAGAACGGCTTCGCGGACCACCCCGATGGGGTCGCCGAAACCGTCCGGATGGCGCTCGAGGTGGGGCTCGCCGGATGCTCGATCGAGGACTCGACCGGTCGCGATGAGGCGCCGATCTACGATCCGGACGTGGCCGCGGAGCGGGTCGCCGCGGCCGCCGAGGCCGCCCACGGAGGTCCCGTGCCGCTCGTGCTCACGGCCCGGGCCGAGAACTACCTGCACGGCCGGCCGGATCTCGAGGACACGATCGCCCGCCTGCGCTCCTACCAGGAGGCGGGCGCCGATGTGCTCTACGCGCCGGGGCTCACCGACCTGGGGCAGATCCGGGAGTTGGTCGCCTCCGTCGAGCGACCCGTCAACGTGCTCGCGCTTCCGAGCGCGCCGACGGTCGGAGAGCTGGCCGGGGTGGGGGTCAGCCGCGTGTCGGTCGGAGGCGCCTTCGCGTTCGCCGCGCTCGGCGCGCTCGTCGCGGCCGCACGCGAGCTGCAGGAGCGCGGGACGTATACATTCTGGGAGCACGCCCGGCCGGGTAGCAGGACTGCGAAGGCTGCGTTCACCGACGCAGCCTCGCTCAATCCATGAGGAGCGAGATGTCTCGCATCATCCGCCGTACCCCCACCCGGCCGGCGGCGCTCGCCGTGGCCGCAGCCGCCGTCTGCGCCGTGGCGCTGGCCGCCGCGGCACCCGCCTCGGCGTCCGCCACGGTCTGGCTGTGCCGTCCCGGCCTGGCCGCCGACCCGTGCACCCCGGGCCTGTCGACGACCGTGTTCTCGACGTCGATCACGCAGCTCGCCGTGACCTCGCCCAAGCCGGTCAGGAAGCCGGCGATCGACTGCTTCTACGTCTATCCGACCGTCAGCGACCAGCCGACGGAGAACGCCAACCTGCACATCGATCCCGTCGAGCGCTCGATCGCCCTCTACCAGGCGGCGCGCTACTCGCAGTACTGCCGCGTGTTCGCCCCGATGTACCGGCAGGTCACGCTGACCGCGCTCGACAGGACCGGGACCGAGTCCGCGGCGGCCGTCGCGATCGGCCTCGCGGATGTCCGGGCGGCCTTCAAGGAGTACCTGGCCAGGGACAACCACGGTCGCGGCTTCGTGCTGATCGGCCATTCCCAGGGCTCGTTCGTGCTGAGAGCGTTGATCAGCAAGGACGTCGATCCCAAGCCCGCCGTTCGCAGCCGGCTCGTCTCGGCGATCCTGCTCGGCGGCAACGTGCTCGTGAAGCGCGGCTCCGGCGTCGGCGGTGACTTCACGCACGTGCCCGCGTGCCGGTCGGCGACGCAGCTCGGGTGCGTGATCGCGTTCTCGACCTTCGATGCCCCGGTGCCGGCCGCGAGCCTGTTCGGCCGGCCACCCGCCGGCACGGCCGCGACCCGGTCCGTGCTGTGCACGAACCCGGCCGCGCTCGGCGGCGGATCCGGTCTCATCGACCCGATCTTCCCCAGTGCTCCGTTCGCCACGAGTGTGATCGGCAGCGTGACCGGGGCGGTGGGAATCCCGCGCCCGAAGGTGTCCACGGTCTGGATCTCGGTGCCGCATGCCTACCGCGCGACCTGCTCGTCGGCCAACGGCGCCAACGTGCTCGAGATCGCGCCGGTGGGCGCGGCACCGAAGCCCAACGCGATCCCCAACGCGAGCTGGGGCTTGCATCTGGTCGACGCCAACATCGCGCTCGGCAACCTGGTCTCGATCGTCAGCACGGAGGCGGCGGCGTTCGCCAAGCGCAAGAGGTAGTGCCGGATCGCCCGCGGACGGGTGGCGGCCGCCAACCTCTAAGGTGGGCGGCCGCATGGCCCGTCGCTCCGACATCCGCAACATCGCCATCGTCGCCCACGTCGATCACGGCAAGACGACGCTGGTCGACGCGCTCCTGTGGCAGTCGGGCGCCTTCCGCGCCAACCAGGACGTGGCCGATCGCGTGCTCGACTCGATGGATCTCGAGCGCGAGAAGGGCATCACGATCCTGGCCAAGAACACCGCGGTGCGCTACGCCGGCGTGAAGCTGAACATCGTCGACACGCCCGGGCACGCCGACTTCGGCGGTGAGGTCGAGCGTGGGCTGACGATGGTCGACGGCGTGCTGCTGCTCGTCGACGCCAGCGAGGGCCCGCTGCCCCAGACGCGCTTCGTGCTGCGCAAGGCGCTCGAGGCTCGCCTGCCGGTGATCCTCGTGATCAACAAGGTCGACCGTCCCGACGCCCGCATCGGCGAGGTCGTGGACGAGGTCTACGAGCTGTTCCTCGACCTCGACGCGGACGAGTCCCAGATCGAGTTCCCGATCGTCTACACGAACGCCAAGGCGGGGTGGGCATCGCTCCAGGAGGGCGCCGAGGGCACCGACCTGCAGCCGCTGCTCGAATTGCTCCTCGAGCATGTGCCCGCGCCCGAGTACGACCCGGAGCATCCGCTCCAAGCCCACGTGACCAACCTCGACGCCTCGCCGTACGTCGGGCGCCTGGCCATCTGCCGGATCCGCCACGGAACCATCCGCCGCGGTCAGACCGTGGCCTGGTGCCGGGCCGACGGTGAGGTGGAGCGCGTCCGGGTGACCGAGCTCTACGTGACCGAAGCGCTCGATCGAGTGGAGTCGGAGGAGGCGGCCGCGGGTGAGATCATCGCCGTGGCCGGGATCCCGGAGATCACGATCGGGGAGACGCTCGCCGACGCCGACGATCCCCGGCCGCTGCCGGTGATCACGGTCGATGAGCCCTCCCTGTCGGTGACGATCGGCATCAACTCCTCGCCGCTCGCCGGCCAGGACGGCGACAAGCTGACCGCCAGCCAGGTCAAGTCCCGGCTCGAGCGCGAGCTGGTCGGCAACGTGTCACTCCGCGTGCACCCGACCGAGCGACCCGACGTGTGGGAGGTCCAGGGCCGCGGTGAGCTGGCGCTGGCGATCCTGGTCGAGCTGATGCGCCGCGAGGGCTTCGAGCTGACGGTGGGCAAGCCCCAGGTCGTCACGCGGCAGATCGACGGCACCACCCACGAGCCGGTGGAGCGGATGAGCGTCGACGCCCCCGACGACTATGTCGGTGTGATCACCCAGCTGCTGGCCCTGCGCAAAGGGCGGCTCGAGCAGATGGTCAACCACGGCACGGGCTGGGTGCGGATGGAGTACCTCGTTCCCGCTCGCGCTCTGATCGGCTTTCGCACCGAGTTCCTCACCGAGACGCGCGGCACCGGCCTCGTCCATCACGTGTTCGATCGCTGGGAGCCGTGGCACGGTGAGCTGCGTACCCGGCCCACCGGCTCACTCGTCGCCGACCGGCGCGGCACAGTGGCCGCGTTCGCGCTGTTCAACCTGCAGGAGCGCGGAACCCTGTTCGTGGAGCCCGGCGAGGAGGTCTACGAGGGGATGATCGTCGGCGAGAACTCCCGCGCCGAAGACCTCGACGTCAATGCCACCAAGGAGAAGCACCTCACCAACATCCGCTCCTCCACCGCCGACGAGCTCGTGCGCCTCGTGCCCAAGCGCGAGCTCTCACTCGACCAGGCGCTCGAGTTTCTGCGCGAGGACGAATGCGTCGAGGTCACGCCGCACGCGGTGCGGCTGCGCAAGGTGCAGCTCGCGGGCACGGCGCGGGTCAAGTTGGCCCGGGCGCGGGCGCGGGGGTAAGGGGCTCACCGCCCGGCCGGACGCGGAACGCGGGCTCGCGCCGCCCGCCGGACGCGGACCGCGGGCTCACACCGCCCGCCGGACGCGGAACGCGCCGAGCTCACACCGCGCGCCGGCGACCCCACGAGCCCGCCGGCATCAGGGCGATCCGCGCGAGGAGGGCCCCGATCACCAGGTAGACGACAGCGGCCAGGCCCCAGTTGAGGGCGATGGTCGCCTTGGCACTGTGCAGGTGGAACAGGCCGTCGAACGGGCCGGCGAGGCTGCGGGCCCAATCCTCGACGTGGCTGACGATCGTGTTGGTGGCGGAGGCGTCGAAGACGACGAACGCGATGCCGAGGACGAGGATGGCCGCGATCACGCTTGCGACCAAGCGGACGGCCCGGGCGATGAGGGCAAATGATTGCATGAGCCATGACTACCCGGGGCATGTCGATGTCACACCTGCTCCATTCGGGCGCAGCCCACCGCGCGCCATGCCGTGAGGGGGCGTCAGCTACCCTGCGCCTTCGTGGAGCGTCAAGTCGAGAGTTCGGAGCAGCGCCGCGACGCGTCCGCGGAGGCGCCGCTGGCCAGGAGCGCCAAGGTGATCGTCGTGATGCCGGCCCGGAACGCCGCCCGGACGCTCGAGCAGACCGTGTCGGCGATCCCGACCGACGTGGTCGACGAGATCATCCTCGTCGACGACAAGTCCACGGACTCCACCCTCGACGTCGCCCGTCGCCTGCCGCTGCACCTGATCTGGCACCCGCACAACGTCGGCTATGGCGGCAATCAGAAGACGTGCTACCTCGAGGCGCTCCAGCGGGGCGCCGACGTGGTCGTGATGCTGCACCCCGACGGGCAGTACGAGCCGTCGCTGATCCCCCGGATGGTGGAGCCGATCCTGCGCGGGGACGCCGACATGGTGCTCGGGTCGCGCCTGGCCGAGCCCGGCGCGTGGCGGGAGGGCGGCATGCCCCTCTACAAGTACATCGCCAATCGCGGCCTGACCGAGATCGAGAACCGGGTCCTGCACGCCAACTTCACCGAGCTGCACACCGGCTACCGCGCGTTCTCCCGTGAGCTGTTGCTCACCGTCCCCTTCCTGCGCAACTCGATCGACTTCGTGTTCGACAGCGAGATGGTGATGCAGGCGGTGCACTTCGGCTTCCGGATCGCCGAGGTGCCGGCGCGGACGCGCTACTTCAGCGACGCCTCCTCGGCCTCGTTCGCCCAGTCGACCGTGTACGGGCTCAAGACGCTCGTCGCGGCCGGCCGCTTCATCCTGCACCGCAGGCACGTGCTGCGCTCGCGCAAGTTCATGCCCTGAGGAGCGGTGGAGCGCCCGGCAACGCTGCCGGTCACTCCACACATCGGCGCCGCCGTCAGGCGTGCTGCGAGCGGTGACCGCCGGCCTCCGGCCCCCTGATCGGCCGGGCGGGCACGACCTCGCCGATCGAGATGCGTGCCGTGCGCCGCAGTCGCCGGCGCTCACGCAGCGCCGCCGGGAGCATGGGCAGCGCCGCCGCCATCGCCCGGAGGTGCGCAGCGAGCCGTCGCTCACGGGCCGCGTGCCACGCCCATCCCGCCTGCCGGTAGGCGACCTGCGGCAGCCAGCGGGCCGGGAAGGCCTTGGCCACGAGCACGATCGTGTTCCGGGTGACGAGGTATTCGTGGCCGCCTGGGAGCTGGTGCGACGAGCCGCCGCCGGCGTGCAGGGCCACCACCGGCTCGTAACGGCAGCTCCACCCGGCGAGGCGCAGGCGCAGCGAGAGGTCCACATCCTCGAGATAGGCGAAGTAGCGCTCGTCAAAGCCCCCGAGCCCGAGCAGCACGTCGCGACGGTAGAGCGCGGCCCCGGCGCAGGCACCGAAGACCTCGCCCGGCTCCTCCCAGCGCCCGTCATCGCGCCCGAAGCGCCCGCGCTGCTCGCAGACGCCGTCGCGGCGGAGCACGTCGCCGGCGTCGTAGACGATCGATGGGTCCTCGAGCGAGAGCATCTTGCCGGCCACCGCGGCCGCGCTCGGGTCGGAGCCGAGCGCGCGCACCATGCGGGCCAGCCAGTCGGCGCCCAACTCGACATCCGTGTTGACGAGGGCCACGAGCTCGCCGCGGGCGGCGGCGATGCCGCGGTTCGCCGCATGGGCGAAGCCGGTGTTGCGCGCCAGCGACAGGACGGCGACGCCGGGGCGCTCCGCGGCCAGGTACGCGAGCGAGCCGTCGGTCGAACCGTTGTCGACCACGACCACCTCCGCCGGCGCGAGGTCCTGACGCGCGATCGCGTCCAGGCAGGCGGGCAGCCAGCGGCGTCCGTTCCAGTTCGGGATCACCACGGAGACGCTCGGCCGCCCGGTGCTCATGCCGACGGCGGTCCGATCCAGGATGATGTGCACATGGTGCTCGCGCGCGCATCCGTCCTCGTCGTGGCCGTGATCGCCTGCGCCTGGTTCGTGGTCGGGATCCGGCAGGCCCACGACACCGCCGCGGCCACGTCGATCATCACCCACCGGGGTGGCCTGAGCGCCGCGCAGGTCGCGCACGCCCGCTCGCTGCTGAGTGCCGCAGGGTCGCTCAACCCCGACTCCCAGGTCGAGGTGCTGAGCGGACGGCTCGCGTACGTCGAGAACGAGCGGTCGAGCGCGGTCAGCATCTTCGAGAACGTGCTCCGCCGCGAGCCCGCCAACGTCCAGGTGTGGTTGCTGCTGTCGGAGGCGGCGAGCAACGACCAGCGACTCGTGGATCGGGCGTTCGTCCAGGTCACCCGCCTCGACCCGCGCGGTTGACCCGGGTGGGCGACGAGACCGGGCGTCGACTTACGCGGCGGCGGCATCGGGCCCGCTGAGCGCAGCGAGGAGTCGCTCGAGCAGCTCGTCGGGAAACGACAGGTCCCAGTCGCTGCTCCAGTGCACGCTGCTGCCTCGCGCCCGCGATTCGAGATCGCCGGACCGGTTCGCGGCGCTCCGCAGGCCGGCCGCGACGCCCGCAATGGTGGGCTCGACGGTGATCAGGTTCGACGAGATCGCGCTCATCGCCGCGGCGGTCTTGTTCTCGAAGCTGTTGGTCACCGTGAGCATCCCGGCCGAGGCCATCTCGATCGGGACGAGGCTCGGGTGCGGCGTGTACATCAGCGCCAGTCCGACATCGTGATCACGAAGCAGGTCGGCGTAGGAGGCCTGACCCGAGCGTGGCAGCAGCTCGAGCGCCTGCCCAGTCCCGAGCGGGATCCGCCGGCCCCGCTCGACCGTCCCGACGCCGTGCAGCTCCCAGCCGTCGGCGAACGCCCCCTCGGCCAGCGCGCGCGAGAGCGCCAGTACGCCGAGCTCGAACATGTTGCGTGCGGCGTGCGGCTCCGGGCGGGCGTAGAACAGGAGCTTGCGGGGCCCGATGCGGGCCAGCTCGCCGGCGGTGGGCGCGCGGACCGGCGTGACAGCGTTCTGGAATGACGCCGAGCCTGCGTCTGCGGCCGCGCGGCCGCTCGCGAACACGCCGATCGAGTGCACGCGGAAGTAGTCGCGCAACAGCTCGCTCGAGAACAGGGCGAAGTGGCGCAGGCTGTAGGACTCGTGGGCGAGCGCAGCGTAGGTGCCCATCGGGAACGTGAACGGCTCGTACTCCTGGATCAGGTACACGAACTGCTCGCCGCCGACCGACCGAACGGCATCGTCGGCGATGTACGCCGTCCACCACGTGCTGGCCACGAAGCTGTCCGCGCGGCTGACCTCGATCGCCGACGCCTCGCGACCGAAGATGACCTCGATCCTGTCGAAGAGACCACGCAGGCCGCTGTAGGACTCGAGCGTCTGCTTCCAGCCGGAGGGCAGCTGCCCCACCGGATCGACGGTGACGACCCGGACCCGGGCGCCGCGCTCGGCGAGCCGCCGGGCGAGGTTGAGCTTGGCGATGTAGCCGCCGAAGAAGTGACGCAGGTCGAAGGTCGGGATCAGCAGGTTGATGCGGGGCGGCGCATCGTCGGAGACGACCCAGCGCAGCGGAGCGATCTTGTCCGCGATCTCGCGGGCCGGCTCGGGCGGCGCCGAGCGGCCCGGCTCGACGACCAGTGACGGAGGCGGCAGGGCATCGAGTCGGAGCCGTCCGACGGGCCGCTCCCCGGCGGTGAGTGCGAGCAGGCGGCGCCAGGCGAACGCGTGGAAGAGCATCCACTCGGCACCGAGCGTCTCCGGCCGGCCGACGAGCTCGCGCGCTCCCCGCAGGCCGAGCTGCGCCAGGGAGGCCAGCGAGCGGTCGGTGCCGAGGAAGCGATCGAGTGCCCGGCGCTTGGCCGGCGCCATGCGCGCGCCGCAGCGGAGCTTCAGGACGGTGGCGAACTGCTGCAGCCGGCAGACGTCGACGAAGTAGTGCAGGCGCCACATGCGCACGCGCTCGCGCACGTCGCGCTGGTGCAGCAGGCGGTCGCGCAGCGAGGTCATCTGATTTGCGGCCTCGTGCCCAAGCGAGGCACCGCCATGCTGGACGTAGTCGTACAGCGGGCGCTCGACGAAGGCGATCTCGCCCCGGGCCAGCGCCACCAGCGCCACCCAGTGGTCGTGGAAGTGCGCGAACTGCGCCGGCGGGAACGGGAGCGCGTCCTCGAGCAGGTCACGACGGAGCAGCGAGGCTGCCCCGGTGACGGCGTTGGCGACCAGCAGCGAGAGGAGGTCGGAGTGGTTGTTGGTGCGCCGGTTCCACCACGTCTCCGAGATCAGCTGCCCGTCACGCGAGACGACGCGCGCGTCGCTGTAGACGAGCTGGGCGCTCCCGATCGCGCCGATCAGCGTTGCGAGCTTGTCCCCATGCCAGTCGTCGTCCTGGTCGGCCATCGCCACGTATTCGGCGTCGGGTCCCACCATCGCCAGCGCGCGCTCGAAGTTGCGATAGAAGCCGAGCCGCCGGGGCGAGCGCGAGACGGCGAAGCGCGCGTCAGCGCCGATCTCCCGCTGGAGCGCGGCATAGGCATCGGGGGTCGAGCAGTCGTCGCTGATGAAGCAGATCCAGTTCCCGTGGGTCTGGGCCCGGATCGAGTCGAGCTGGCGCCGCAGCAGGTCGAGCGGCGGGTCATAGGTCGCCATGCAGATCGCGACGCGCGGGCCGGGCGCGTCGGGCCACGGTGCGACGACCGGCTCGGCCGCGGGCAGCACGCGGATGCGGGTGAGCTCGGCCACGACCTCGCCGCCCGGCTCGAGCCCGGCCCGCAGCGAGAGCTCGAGCTCGTCGCCGGTGGCCTGCGGCGTGATCTCCACGATCCCCCAGAAGCCGCTGCGGTAGCTGTGCAGGAGCGGGTCCTCGGCGGAGCCCGGGTCGCTCGTGAGCCCGACCGTCGCGGCTGGCTCGAGCTCGGGATGCAGAGCCTGGAACGGGTCCAGTCGCGGCATCCCGTGGGCCATCACGGGTTGCGCCGCTCCGGCGAGCACGAACTCGAGCGAGCGAATCCGCGCCTCGGGGCAGAAGCACCAGCCGCACACGAATAGCGCGGTGCCGCGCCCGACCGCCAGCTCTCGCGGAAGCTCGCATTCCAGCTGCACGTGGAGGTCCGCGGGTGGCACGCGCGGGAAGCGTAGACGAGACCTCTCAGCTCGACTCGTGACGACCTCTCCTCGACTCGCTTTGCTCGGTGGCCGGATGCCCTGATCGTGGACGCGACCACGGATGCACGCTGCGCGGCCACCGTTTCAGCCGCATGACCGGACGCTCGAGCAGGTAGTAGCTGGCGGCCGCGCACGCGCACGAGATCGCAAAGGAGCCGATCAGGACGAGCAGGTAGCGCTGTGGCAGGGTGTCGCCGGCGACCATCTTGGCGACCTGCGCGATCACGATCGTGTGGTACAGGTAGAAGCCGTAGGACACGAGCCCGAGCCACGCCAGCGCACGGACGCGCAGGACGCGTCGGACCAGTCCCCCCGCCTCGTCGCCGAACACCCCAGGGAGGAGGACGAGGAGAGCCACCAGCCCATACAGCACGTGGACCGAGAGGTTGCTCGCAACGGACGAGCCGGAACGTGCGACCTCATGCAGGAGCACGAGGCCCGCGACCGCCGCCACCCAGAAGACCGTCGGCTGCTGCGTGACCAGGCGAGCGACGGGGGAGCCCCCTGTCCGGCTCGCGTCGGACACGCTCGCGATCGCCAGCCCCATTCCGAGCGCGAACCAGAAGAACGTGCCCGCCAACGTGGACACCGTGGCGAACTCCGAGAAGGCGTTGAAGTGGGCTCGGAACAGGAGCGAGGCCATCGCCAGGGCGCTCAGGAGAGCGATGTCCCCACGGAATGACCGGCGCCGCCCGGCGAGCTTGGCCGCGGCGAACGCGAAGATCGGGAGCGCGGCGTAGAACGTGATCTCGATGCACAGAGTCCAGGCGACACCGATGCCATGACCGATTGTGGCGATGCTGTAGATCTGGCCGAAGCCGTAGAAGATCCACCAATTGCCGGCCGTTACGCCGCTGATGAGGCCGGCGAGGATGAACACGGTGAGCGCCATCCAGTACGCGGGGACGATTCTCAGGAACCGCCGCCGGGCATATCCGCGCAGGCTCAGCTTGCGTCCGGCCCGGCGAGCGGACAGGAAGGGCCGGTAGAGCAGGAAGCCGGAGATGAGAAAGAAGATGGCGACACCCTCGTATGCGACCTCCGACGCCATCTGTACGAGTTGAGGATTCCCGGGCAACCAGTAGAGGTAGGTGACGGTGATCGTGTGACCGAGGAACACGCTCAGCGCGGCCACGGCGCGCAGCGAATCGAACAGCGGGAACCGGGGGTTCCCGGGTGGCGGCGCGAGGTTCGGCGCGACCTCGGCGATGTCGTCCGCCCGATGAACGTCGGGCATTATCTGGTCGGGCAAGACCGATCCCAAGCTAGCCACGCCGCCCCCCGGCGTCAAGTCGGGGTCGTGCGCCGCGCGAGGGGTCGCGCAACTCGGATACCGTGCCACCGATGAGCCGCACGGAAGCCGCAACCCAGGCGCAGCAGGTGGACCACGAGGCGTTCTGGCGCGCGCTGCGCGCTCGCCATCCGCGGCTCCGCCTAGCGCTGCCAGAGGACGCGCGGGTGACCGCGCTGCACCGTGGCGAACGCTCCGAGTTCCGCTCCCCCCTGGACACGATCGCGCAGATCCTGCGGCTGGCCTGGGTCAGCGACGCGTTCCTGGCCCAGGCCTTGTACCGCGTGAAGGCCCGGCTGCAGGCGCTGGGCGTGCCCGTCCTGCCTCGGCTGGCCCACCGGCTGGCGATGGCGATCGGCCAGATCTCGATCGGCGACCCCGTCGTGGTGGAGCCGGGCATCTACATCATTCACGGCCAGTTCGTCGCCGACGGGTTGGTCGAGATTCGCACCGGCGCCGTGATCGCGCCCTTCGTGACGATCGGCCTGCGGGCCGGCGACGTGCGCGGAGCGACGATCGGGCGCGACGTCAGCATCGGGACCGGGGCGAAGGTGATTGGCGACGTGCAGGTGGGCGCGGGCGCGCAGATCGGCGCAAATGCCGTCGTCGTCAACGACGTTCCGGCGGGTGCGACCGTGGTGGGGGCACCGGCGCGAGTCACCGGCGAGCACGCCGGCTCAGCCCGGTGAGAGCCCCATGGTATTTTGACCGCCATGTGGAACTTCAGGCGGAAGTCGGGAAAACAGGACGAGGGTGGCGTGGCGGTCGTGGAGCGGTCGATCAATCCGCTGGAGGATTTCGACGGCAGCGACGAGCAGCTGTTCGCGGAGGTCGAGCGCCTCAGCGAGGCCGCGCGGCGCGAGCGCAGCCGCGCAATCGAGCGACGCCTGGTGGGCCTGCGGCATCTCGCCGGCATCCGCCTGATGGATTCGGCCCGGCCCGACCCCGTCCATCCTGAGCCCGACTTTGGACGGCTCCCCGAGGCCGACGGCCTGCCGGAGATCGCCGCCGCGGATGTGACCCCAGAGCTGCTGCGCGCCGGCATCCTGCGCGACGGCTGCCTGCTCGTCCGCGGTCTCGTCGGACGCGACGAAGCGGTTCGGTTCGCGCATCAGATCGACCGGGCGTTCGAGGTGCGCGACCGCCACGACGCGGGCGAGCCCTCCGTCGAGGGCTATTACGAGGAGTTCACCCCGGATCCTCGCTTCAACGCCGAGCTGGGCCGATCGTGGGTCAAGGAGGGCGGCGGCGTGCTGGCCTCAGACTCGCCGATGCTGTCGTTCGAGATGATGGAGATGTTCAGGGCTGCGGGCGTGCCGAAGCTGGTCGCGGCCTACCTGGGCGAGCCGGCACTGAGCTCGCTGCAGAAGACCACCCTGCGCAAGGCCGAGCCATGGGTCGGGGGAGCCTGGCATCAGGACGGTGCCTTCATGGGGCCGGTACGGTCGCTGAACCTGTGGCTGTCGCTGTCGCGCTGCGGCGATGAGTCGCCCGGACTCGACGTCGTGCCGCGCCGGCTCGACTACCTGGTCAAGACAAAGACCGAGGAAGCGGTCTTCGACATGCAGGTCTCGCAGCTCAAAGCCGAGGAGGCCGCGGGCGACAAGGCGATCATCCGCCCCATCTGCGAGCCCGGCGACGCGCTGCTCTTCGACGAGCTGTTCCTGCACCAGACCGGCTCGGACCCGTCGATGCCGAAGCCGCGATACGCGCTCGAGAGCTGGTTCTTCGGGGGCTCAGCGTTCCCCGGTGACTACGCTCCGATCGCGATCTGAACTTGGGCTGGGGTGAGCCACCCCCCGGCGAGCCGGTCCTCGAGCCCCAGGACAGCCCCGGTCACCCGATGGCGCCGTGGTTCGCGCACGCGCGCGAGGCGCGGCGCGCGCACTACGCGTCGCGACTCGCACCGCGAGCACCACGGCGCCGGGCGATCATCACCATGGTGCACAACGAGTCGGTCTTCCTGCCGATCTGGCTTGGTTACTACTCGCGCTTCTTCAAGCCCGAGGACATCTATGTTCTGGACAACGACTCCACCGACGGATCGACTCTGGGTCGCGGGTTCGTCCGCGTCCCCGTCGCGCACGAGAGCGTCGACCACACCTGGATGGTGCGGACGATCGAAGGCCTCCAGCACGAGCTTCTCGATGACCGGGATGTTGTCGTTGTGACTGATGTCGACGAGATCATCGCCCCGATACCGCGGTTCGGAAGTCTCGGCGATTACCTCGACCGCTTCGACGAGGAATGGGTCAACTGCCTTGGGTATGAACTGCTGCACCTGAAGGATCGGGAGCCGCCATTCGACCCACGCCGGTCGGTGATGAGCCAGCGTCATCACTGGTTTCCGAACGGTGGCTACGACAAGGCGGCGGTGGCCAGCACCCCGATGACATGGCGGGCCGGCTTCCACGGCCGGGCCGACTATCACTACAACCTCGACCCAGATCTCAGGCTGATCCACCTCCACCGGATGGACTACGACATCTGCCTCCAGCGCCACCGCTCACGACGAGCTCGGCGCTGGGGCGAGATCGACCAGCAGGAGGGCTGGGCGCTCCACAACAGGATCACGGAGGAGGCCGAGTTCGAGCGCTGGTTCTACGAGGACAGCTGCTTCGAGGGCCTCGAGATCAGACTCGAGGAGATACCGCCGGTATGGCGCGACGCGTTCTGAGGGCCCGGGCGCTGGATGCGGCAGGGCGCCTGACGGCAGGTCCGCGATCGTCTGCTCCTACCCGAAGCCGCGTCGGGTGCCGAGCAGTGGCAGCGCGAGGTGCTGAACGAGGCGGTGAGCCGCCACATCGCGTCGCTCGACCCGTCGCGCCGGACCGCAGTCGAGATCAGTGGCGACGCTCAGGCCAGGCACGGATGGGAGAGCTTCACGAGCCTCAACTATCCGGAGTTCGACCTCTGCGCTCCGCTGGTCGAACGTCAGACGTTCGACGTCGTCATCTGCGAGCAGGTGATCGAGCACGTGCTCGACCCCGTCGCGGCGGTGGCAAATCTACGCGGCCTGTGTACGCCCGGGGGTCACGTGATCGTCTCAACGCCCTTCCTGATTCGCGTCCACGAGCTGCCGATGTTCGGCATGCACGACTACTGGCGGTTCACGCCCCGCGGCCTACGAACCCTGCTCGAGCGCTCCGGCCTCGTCGTCGACGCCGTCGGGTCCTGGGGGAACCGCAGCTGCGTGGCCGGAAATCTCGACCGCTGGCCCGCGTACCGGCGCTGGCACTCGCTGCGCAACGAGCCCGACCTCCCGGTCCAGGTGTGGGCGTTTGCCAGGAACCCTGAGTGACCCGGGACCGAACGGCCCACCTGTGCTCCGGCGATTGCACCTAGAATTCGCCGCCTCGCCAAGGGAAGCCGAGGGGGATCGTCATGTGGAACGGTGGTGAAGTCTCCGTAGTGCTCATGACCTATGCCGAGCGCGACTCGATCCGCGAGGTGATCACGGGGTTCTTCGACACCGGTCTCGTCGATGAGGTCGTCGTCGTCGACAACAACGCGGAGCCGGGCACGGCCGAGGAGGTTGCCACGACGCGCGCGCGTCTCGTGCACGAGCCGCGTCAGGGCTACGGGCACGCCACGCGGCGCGGCCTGGTCGAGGCGCGGGGCGAGCTGATCGTGCTGGCCGAGCCCGACGGCACCTTCCTGCCCCAGGACATCCTCAAGCTGCTCGTCTACAGCGCGGAATGCGACGCCGTGTTCGGCACGCGGACGACCCGCGAGCTGATCTGGGACGGAGCGAACATGGCCCGGTTCCTGAGATGGGGGAACTGGGCCGTCGCGAAGCTGATGGAGGTCCTGTTCAACACGAGTCACCTGAGCGACGTGGGCTGCACATACCGGCTCCTGCGCCGCGAGACGGCGCAGCGCGTCGCCCAGGACATGACCGTGGGCGGCAGCCACGCAGGCGCCGAGATCATGCTCATCACGATCCTGTCCGGAGCCCGGTTCGTCGAGGTGCCGGTCAACTACCTGCCGCGCGTGGGTGTCTCCTCGGTCACCGGCAGCCCGCTCAAGGCGGTGCTGGTAGGGCTGCGTATGATCCAGCTGGTGTTCCGCTTCCGGCGCTCGACCCCGCGACGCCGGGCCCGGCCGACAGCCTTCGTCAAGTCGCAGCACGCTCAGGAACGCGAGATTCGTGAGCAGCTCCCACTTTGACGAGATCGCGACCGTCTATGACGAGTCGCTGCCCGCCCACGTCGTCGAGCACTACCTGAGCAAACGGGTCGCGTTCGTCGTCGAGCACTGCCCGCCCGGGTCCGGCCTCGACGTCGGCTGCGGGACCGGCGTGCTCGCCGAGCGCCTAGCCGGCGCCGGCTACCGGATGGTGGGTGTCGACCCGTCCGAGGGCATGCTGGAGATCATGCGCCGGCGGACCACGGCGGTGGAGCCGGTGCAGGGATCGGGCACCGAGCTGCCGTTTGTCGATCACAGCTTCGACGTCGTGCTGACGGTCGCTGTCATGCACCACATCGCCGATCCCTCAGACGTGCGCCGGACGCTCGCCGAGATGGTCAGGGTCGCCAGACCGGAGGGCCGGATCCTGATCTGGGACCATAATCCGCGCAATCCCTACTGGAGCCGTCTGATGGCGCGCGTCCCCCAGGACACGGGCGAGGAGCGGTTGATCAGCGAAGCGGAGATCGTCACCGGATTGAGAGCCGCAGGCGCGAGGATCCTGCTCTCCAAGCAGCTGGGCATGGTCCCCGATTTCACCCCGCCGGGCGCGTTGCGTGCCGCTGCGGCGGCGGAGCGGGCATTCGAGCAGACGCCGCTGCTGCAGCGCTATGCGGCCCACAATGTGATCCTGGCGACGAAGTGACCGGATCGGCAGCGCTCCGCGCCCGCTGCCCATCCGGTCACGGCGCCGTGCGGGGCATCAGTTCCGCGACGACGAATCCCTGCTGATCCTCGTAGATGGGCCGAACGCGGAACCGCTGATCGATTCGGCCGAGGATCCATTCCGCCTGCGACGTACCCATCCCGATCGGATGCGTGAGCGGATCAATCGACGGGTGCGCCCGCAGCGTGGCCATGATCGTGAGCGCGGTTCGATCGATGAGCACGCGTTGACCCGGGCCGTAATTGATCGATCTGTTGCGTGAGCTTCGGTATCCACGCCTGTGGCACGAAGCTGTCCATGTTTCCGAAGCCGATGAACAGGCGGTTGGCCAGCCCGCTCCGGACGAGCAGCTCGATCTGAAGGTCCTGGGCCGTGGGCAGCAGGACGAGAGGTCGCCGTCCGGGTAGATAGCGAGCCACCAGCCGCTGACCCTCCGGCGCCCGGGGATCGATCGGGGGTGGGTGCCACAGGCGATGAAGAGCGGACACCAGACCTCCGCCCGGATATGAGTGTGCGAGTGCCGAACGTGAGAAGCGCTCGCCGGCGGCCGGCCACGCGGCGGCGAGCATGACCACCGCGACCCACATCCCCACGGCCAGGGCGCCGCGGCGCAATGCCGGCGAGACCTCCTGCCGGGAGCGGAGGAGCAGGCTCAGCCAGAGCGTGCTCGCGAGCAGCAGCGGCAACGTCGTGTAAGCGAGCAGATACGTCGACGATCGGTTGTCGGTGTAGCTGAATACGGCGATCGAATATGCCGTCGTCCCCGCCAGGGCGATGAGAGCGATGCGTTCTCTGCGAACCACGGCAGGAGCACGGCTTGTGAGCAGCACGATCGCGATCGCCGACGCCAGAGCGGCGGCGCCGACGGCCAGCCCGGGTGACCAGTGCTCGAATCCGTACGTGATCGACCCTTCCTTGCCGCCCAGGAGGAGGGCGTGCAGATAGGCGAGGTACTGTCCCCAGTCGGGCAGCTGGCCTGTGCCCGCGAGGATCGCCCCGGCAAAGATGAGATGGGCGCACACACACGCCGCGATCGCGAGCCCGACCTGGCGGGCGAGCCAGCGACCTCGTCGGCCCATGGGCGCCAGCCATGTCTCGAGCGCGATCATTGCCGCGAACGTGATCACGGTGTACGCGAATCCTTCGAGCGCCCAGACCGCAGAAACGCCGAGAACCCCAAACGCGGCCGCCCGGGCAATCCGAGCATGGCGTGGCCAGCGTGCGGCCGCAACCATCGCGACAATCAACGCCATTGGCAGCCCGAAGCGCAGCGGTCCCTGCTCCGGGAGAGCCCCGACCGGGTAGTGGAGGTTGTAGATCAGGGCCACGACGGCGACAGACAGCGCGGCGATGGCCAGCGGTCGGGGTGTGCGCGCCAGTCGCAGGACCCCGTAGCCGGCCGCGTAGAACAGCGCAGTGAGGATCGCGTCGAGGAACCCGAACGTGCCGTAGCCGATCGGCGCAAGGTGAAACCACCCGTCCAGGAAGTACAACATGCCGGCGCCGTATTGCGAGACCGGGCTGTTCACCATCAGGCCGCCGCCGCCGAGGAGCTGGTTCGCCGGCCCGAGGATCCAGTCGTGCTGGAACTGGATGATGCCCGGTTCGAAGAAGGCGTTGGGAATCGCCGTCGAGGTGCGGAAGATCACGGTGTCGGGGATCGCCAGCAGCAGCAGGATCATCGCCGCGGCGTCGATTCCAGAGCCGAGCGCGCGCCCGACCCGTGGCACGCGCAGACGGTCGCCGGCGACCAGCACGGCGATGCCGCCGACGGCTCCCACGATCAGCACGACACGGCTCAGCGACCTCCAGCCCGTGACGCAGAGAACAAGCGCGCACAGGAGCGCCGCCCCGGTCGCCGCTGCCGGGAGCCCATAGTCGCTGAGTCTCAGCAGCGATGGCCATGGGCCGCCCCGAGCGGAGCGCGCTAGGATCGCTGCCGCCAGGGTGGACCAGCCGATCACCCCGGCGAGCAGAACCTCCAGCCCGTCTCCCCAGGGGAGTCGGGCGGAGAGCTTGACCAGGAGGATGGTGGCGGCGAGCATCGCCGCGAGCCCGGCGACGACGACGTCGAGGGCATCGTTGTTGGGACCTCGGGCGATGCTGTCGGCGACACGAGGAACGGCGATCAGCACGATCGGCAGGACAATCGCGAAGGCGGCGAGGTAGAGAGCGGTCTTGGCGTTCTGTCT
Organism: uncultured Solirubrobacteraceae bacterium; assembly: GCA_963800815.1. Taxonomy (GTDB): domain Bacteria; phylum Actinomycetota; class Thermoleophilia; order Solirubrobacterales; family Solirubrobacteraceae; genus Palsa-465. Next base: position 211,158 of record CAWDCP010000003.1, on the reverse strand, counting down.
CTGCCCGATCACCGCCGCGACGATTCCGGAGCCGCTCTGCGGGAACACGAGCACGACGGCGGAGACAGCCACGAGCATCAGGGCGACCGCGAGCGTCACGGTGAGTCCCAAGGTCGGGCCGTAGGATGCCCGCCTTCCGGGTTCCCCGACCGGCGATTGGTGGCCCGCGCCGGGTGGGCGTCGAACGTCCACGCTCACCGGGCTAGCTCCGGGTCCTCGCGGGGCTCGCGTAGATCGACACAAACGTGTCGACGCTTCCGGGGTACACGTGGTACGCAATGCGCCGATAGGAGGCGGGGATGTGCTTCTCCACCAGCGCGGTCATGCGCTGGATCAGCGCAGCGCCGCCGCCGTGCTCACGACTCTCGATGACGAACAGGCGACCGCCGTGAGCGGCCGCGGCCGCCGCTGATGTCGCCTCCGAGAGCGGCACGATCCGATCGTAGAGTCCAAATGGATGATCGCGCTCGGCCGGTATGCCCGCGCGAAACACGGCGATCGGCTTCTGCAGCGTCACATCGAGGCCGGTGAGCGGCCCCGGGCTGAGCACGCCGCTCTCGTCGATCACGACATCGCCCGGGCGCGCGTGGCGCTCGATCAGCTCCGCGACGGCCTGGTAACCGGGTCGCTGATATCGGGCTTCCAGCATCTTCGCTGCGCCAAGCGCGAACGCGGCGACCGCCAGCGCCGCGGCGGCGATCCGGAGCCGCGGCCGCGCCGTCATCAACAGCGCGGCGAACGAAAGCGCGAGCGCCGGCCACGACGCCGCGAGGTTGCGGACGTCGAGTAGGTGGTTGCCGAGCGCGCTGGCCACCGACTCTCCTATCGGCACCGACAGGGCAAGCACGACGATGAGAACGAGTCGACGGTCGAGGCGAGCGGCCAGCGCCCTGGATCCCTCGCGATGGACCCGGGTCGTGATCGCGGCGACGGGGATCGAGTGCTGCGAGGCCGAGCAGGACGAGCGCGGCGGTGCCGGGCAGCTCCGTCAGCCGCGCCGCTCCGGCCAGGGGATAGCCGATGGCCCAGTCCTCCAGGTACAGCCGGGCGTAGTGCGCGGAGAAGGGCGAGAGCGCGGAAAGAATGCTGAGCGTGGGGGAGTTGAGGTCGTTGATCAACCCTGGGACCCATGGCAGCACTCCGGCCACGGCACCGAGGTTGGCCATCAGGGCGGGCCGTCGTGCTTCCGGGTGCGCCCACCACAGCCACAGAAACTGGGCGCCGAGGACGAATACGCACGTGTAGTGGGTATAGAAGGCGCCACACGAACAGACTGCGTAGGCGACCCACCCGCGCGCGCGACGCGTGTCGAGGGCGAACAGCATCGAGAGAGTCGACAGCGTCGTGAGCAGCATCATCACTGCGTAACCACGCGCCTCGGCCGAGTAATAGATCATGAACGGCGAGAGGGTGGTCAGTGCGGCGGCCAGCACGGCGGCGGGTCGGCCCACCGTGCGCAGCCCGAGCCGATAGATCGCCGGGATCGTCAACGTGCCGGCCACGATCGAGGGCGCGCGGACCAGCTCCGGGCTGTGACCGATCTGGGTCGTCAGCCAGGACAGGACGAAATACAAGGGCGGGGTGATCTCGGCGTGCTGGATCTTGTCGTTGCCGTACAGGAGCGAGAGGACACCCCTGAGGCTGTGCGTTGCGACGATCCAATAGGTGGAGAGCTCGTCGGCGAACAGGGACTGATGAGCCACGATCAGCCGGATCGGGATGCCGATCAGCATCATCAGCACGACAGCCACCGCTGGTCTGGTGACGCGACTGCGGACGGACGTCGCCGAGAGCTCCGGACGACCGACGGGCGCCGCCGCTGGCGACTCGGCGAGCTCGCGACCAATCATCTGGGCGAGACTGTATCGGCCGCGGGCAGTTGGTTCCCAGGCGACGCGGTAGCCTGACGGGATGCTCGCCAGGACTCAAAAGGATGCGGTCGGCGCCCCCCCGAGCTCCGAGCCCGCGAGCACGACGCCGGGCGGTGGCGTGGCGAGGATCGGAACCGTCGCGGCCACCAGGGCAGGCGCCGGATCCGGGCCGGTCGTGATCGAGGCTCGGGGCGTCAGGAAGTCGTTCCGGATCCCGGAGCATCGGATCGATACGCTGAAGGAGCGCGTCACGCGTCCGTTCAGCCGCCCCGACTATCGCGAGCTCTGCGCGCTACGGGACGTCTCGTTCGATGTCCACAAGGGAGAGTTCTTCGGGATCGTCGGTCGCAACGGATCCGGCAAGAGCACGTTGCTGAAGATCCTGGCCAGCATCTACCGCGCGGACGCGGGCAAGGTCCGGATGGCCGGCAGAATGGCCCCGTTCATCGAGCTCGGCGTCGGGTTCAACCCGGAGATGACCGCACGCGAGAACGTCGTGCTGAACGGGGTCCTGTTCGGCCTCAGTCGCCGCGAGGCGCAGAGCCGGATCGACGCTGTGCTCGACTTCGCCGAGCTCCGCGATTTCGTCGACCTGAAGATCAAGAACTACTCATCGGGGATGATGGTCCGGCTCGCGTTCGCGATCATGGTCCAGGCCGACGCGGACATCATGCTGATCGACGAGGTGCTCGCTGTCGGCGACGCCGCCTTCGCCCAGAAGTGCATGGACGTGTTCCACGAGCGCCGCGCGGCCGGCAAGACGATCGTGTTCGTGACCCATGACATGGCCACGGTGCAGTCCATGTGCCACCGCGCCATGGTCATCCACGACGGGGAGTTGCAGTACGTCGGTGACCCGGAGGACGCGGCGCTGCACTACTACCGGCTGAACTTCGCCCACCGTCCGACCGAGGACGGCGAGGCCGTGATGGCGCCGGACAAGGACTCGGTCGCCATCGAGATCAACGGCCGTGCCGTCCGCGCTCAGCTGCTCGATGATGCGGGCAGCCCGGTCGCCAACGTCGAGCAGGGCGCGCCGATCGTCCTCGATGTGGTGATCGAGGCGGCGCGCGAGTTGATCAAGCCGATCTTCATCGTGCACGTGCTCAACGCCGACCACGTGGTCGTCTTCGGCTTCACCCGCAGGCTCGATGAGCGCCTCGCGCCGGGCCAGCGGGTGCGCTTGAGCGGCGAGATCGAGAACCGACTCGTCCCGGGCCGCTACGCGATCGATTGCTGGATCCGCCGTGACCGCGGGTTCGGCGACATGGGGGTCCAGGGGATCCGGCTGATCCAGTTCATGGTCTATGGGACCGCGCCGCGGTTTGGGATCGTTTCGCTGCGCACCACCGTCGAGCCCGCTCTCGACGAGTGAGCGCCACCGAGGGTGACCTGACGCTTCGCGAGGTGCCGGGCCCCTCGGCGCTCGGCGGCGGCTGTGCGGCGCTCGCTGGAACTGCTCTACCTGTTCGCCGTCACCGAGTTCAAGAAGACCTACTTTGGAACCGTGCTCGGTTACGCCTGGTCGCTGGCCCGGCCGCTGATGCTGTTCGCGGTGCTGGTCACGGTCTTCACGCAGATCTTCCACCTCGGCAAGGTGCCTCACTATCCGGTGCTGCTGCTGATGAACATCGTCCTGTTCGGGTTCTTCCAGGAGGCCACGCTCATCGCTGTGGGGTCCGTGGTGGGGCAGGAGGCAATCGTGCGCAAGACGCAGTTCCCACGCCTTGTGATCCCGCTGGCCGTCGTCCTCACAGCGCTGTTCAACCTGCTGCTGAACCTGGTCGTGGTCTTCATCTTCATTCTTGCCTCGGGCGTCACCCCGACCTGGACCTGGCTGCTGTTCCCGATCGTCATCCTGCTGCTGATCGGGATCACGACCGCGGTTTCGATGATCGTCGCGTCGCTGTATCCGCGCTTTCGCGATCTCGCCATCATCTGGACCGTGTTCAGCACCGTGCTGTTCTACGCCACACCGATCCTGTACACGGTCGGCAACCTCATCGGCCATCCGACCTTGCGCCGGATCATCCTGCTCAACCCGCTGGCGCCGATCTTCGAGCTGGCGCGCAAGTGGATCATCCAGCCGAGCGCGCCGAGTCCGGCGGTCGCCGCGGGCGGCTATGCGCAGCTGCTGGCGCCGATCGCGATCTATGTCGGCGTCTGCGTGCTGGCCGTTTGGATCTTCGGCCGCGAGGCACCGCGCATCGCGGAGGAGTTGTGAGCGAGCCCGATCGACACGCGACGGTAGACTGCGGCTGAGCGTGGACGGAACCCGCATCGACTTCGATCCTTACGTCAATGACCCGCTGCGCTGGGGAGCGTCGATGGCGCACCACGCCGAGGTGTTGCTGCCGTGCCTCGATGCGGTCAGTGCGAGGTCGGTGGTCGAGGTCGGCGCCTTCGCCGGCGATCTCACGCGCTTGCTCGTCGAATGGGCAGCGGGGACGGGTGCCCGCGTGTCGGCGGTCGACCCCTCGCCGCAGGCCGGGCTGGTCGCGCTCGCTGCTGAGCGCGCAGAGCTCGAGCTGATCCGCGAGACGAGCCTCGCCGCGCTGCCGGCCATCCCGATGCCCGACGTGCTGATCATCGACGGGGATCACAACTACTACACGGTGGCCGAGGAACTACGCCTGATTGCTGAGCGCGCCGCCGGTGACGAGCTGCCGCTGCTGCTCTTCCACGACGTCTGCTGGCCGCACGGCCGCCGCGACGACTACTTCGACGCCGACCAGATCCCGGCCGAGTATCGCCAGCCGATCGCCGGCGGGCACGCCGGCATCTTCCCCGGCGACCCCGGGGTTCGACCCGACGGCCTTCCCTACCCGCGTTCGGCGGCGCGAGAGGGCGGACCGCGCAACGGCGTGCTCACCGCGGTGGAGGATTTCGTCGCCGCGTCCGATGGGCTCAGGCTCGCGGTGGTGCCCGCCTTCTTCGGCTTCGGTGCGGTGTGGCATCGCGACGCGCCCTGGGCGGACGACGTCGCGCGTGTCCTCGACCCGTGGGATCGCAACCCACTGTTGGCTCGCATGGAGTCCAATCGGGTTCACCACATCGCCGAGGAGCATGCGCTACGAGTCGAGCTGTGGACTGCCCGCGAGCGTCAGGCGCGTCTGGAGGCGGTACTGAGGCGACTGCTCGATTCGAGCGCGTTTACCGTCGCCGAGCAGCTCTCCAAGCTGCGCATGCGGGCCGGTATCGCGACTGAGCAGTCGGTCGTGTCCAAGGACGAGATCCGCCGCGCACTGAGTGACTGACGCCGGGTCCGGTCGCGTGCGCCGGGATGTCTCGCGGCGCTCGTCGTCGCGGATCCACTGGGTGCTCGTCGGAGCACTGTCGGTCGTCGGCGTGCTCCTCAGGCTGAGGATCGCTCATCAGACGCTGTTCGCCGATGAGCTGTCGACGTACTGGATAGTCACGGGACGGAGTCTGGGCGGGGTATGGTCGATCGTCGGGCATCGCTACCCCTGGGGCGCCACCACCGAGATCTCACCACCGCTGTACTTCATGGCGGCGTGGCTGACGACCCAGCTGGGTCACGCGGCTGAACTGGTTCGCGGGCCATCGCTGCTGGCAGGGGCATTGAGCATCCCGGTGATCTACCTGCTCGGACGGCGGACCGTCGGGCGCCGGGCGGCGCTCGTGGCCACTGCCCTCACCGCTCTGTCTCCATTCATGATCTATTACTCCGCTGAGGCGCGCCCATATGCGCTGATGATGCTTCTGGTGATGGTGTCCACATTGGCGATGCTGGCCGCCGTGGACGACGGACGAGCACGGTGGTGGGTGCTGTACGCGGTCGCCTCCTGCGCCGCGGTCTATGCGCATTACACCTGTGTCTTCGTGCTCGGCGCGCAGCTGGTGTGGGTGATGTGGGCCCACCCCGAACTGCGCCGACCTGCGCTCCTGGCCAATGTCGCGGCGATCGCCGGAGTGCTTCCGTGGGCACCGGGGATGATCCACCAGCTCAACTCGACAACAACCGCCATCTTCTCGGCCCTGTCGCCGTTCACGGTGCCCTACGTCCGGAGTTCGCTGGAGCACTGGGCGCTCGGATTCCCGTATGCCGATGTGGGGGGCCTGGGGGTTCTGCCGGGCAGGCTCGCGCTGCTGCTGCTCGGCCTTGCGGCGATCATCGTCGTCGTCGGGGTCGGCGCCGAGGTTCGCCGCCGTGGTCGCGTGACGGGACTTGCCGGCTGTGACCGTCGGGTTCTGCTCATCCTCGTCCTTCTCCTCGCGACGCCGGTCGGTGAAGCCGTGGTCAGCGCGTTCAGCACCCATCTCCTCGGAGTGCGCAACCTCGCCGCGTCGTGGCCGGCGTTCGCTCTGTCTCTCGGCGCCGTGTTGATCGCAGCCGGTCCGCGCCTGGGGCTTGCCGCGGCGGGGCTGGCGATCGCCGCGTTTGCGCTCGGCGCGGGCAAGATGCTCGAGCCACGCTTCCAGCGCCCCGATGTCCAAGCGCTCGCCAGTTACATCGATCGTCACGCCGCGGCCGGCGATGCCGTAGTCGACACCACGATCTTCTCGAGCCCCGGACCCCTCGGTCCGCTCGATGCAAACCTTCACCGGCGGCTGTACGTCGTCCGCGCCAACGCGCCGGCCGAGCGCGATCACCCGTTTGGACCATCCGACATGCCCGTCACGTTCGACGCAGCGACCGGCGCGGCCCGGGATCGCCACCCTCCTCGGATCTTCCTCACCGAGCTCATCTACCGGCCGGGTTCAGGCACGTTCCAGCGCAGCCCGATCCCTGGTTACCACCTCGTGTCCACCCATACCTACCGCGGAATCGTCGGCGTTGCCGTGCAGGTCTTGGCCAGCGATCAGCAACCGTGAGCGTGCACGCGGGAAAGGCCCTCCGAACAGGTCGAGCGTCGGCAAACCTGCAGGTTGCGCTCGGCTCGGGGACGCTCCTCAGCGTGAGGCCACCTCGGCGCCGGCGCGCGCCTCGAGCCGCGAGCGGCGCCACTTGTTGAGCTTGCGCAGCGGCGTCGTCACGCGCCAGGAGACGGTCCCGGTCGTCTCCGTCAGGGCCCGCTCCAGCTCCTCCAAGCGCGCGTCGGCGGCTAGACGCTTCGAGTAGGCGAGCGCACGCGCGGCTTCCCGCTCGGCCTCGGCCCGCCGGGCGCGGCGGCGCCAATCGACGGCGCCCGCGGCGTGATCGGGCATGCGCCCATCCCACTTGCGGGCCAGCGCGATGTGCGCCTCGACCCACAGCTCGAGGTCGCTGATCACCTTCAGCGAACGATGCTGGACCACGCGCAGGTCGGCCGTGGCAACCTTGCGGCCCGCGGCCCGGACCTGAAGGCAGTAGTCGAGGTCGTAGCCGTGACCCAGCGCCAGGCCCTCGTCGAAGCGGACATCGCGGACCGCCCAAGGAGAGAGGACCATCAGGAAGCCGTCGACGGTGTCCACCTCCGCCGGAGCAGGGTGCGTCGTCGTCCAGGCGAAGCCGGGCAGTTCGCCGCCACCGTGCTCGACATAGCGGTGGGTCACCGCGCCGCAGCTGACCTCACCGTCCCACCAGGCGATGTTCCGCACGCCGCTGGCGCCGGCGCACCCGAGGACGGCCACGTCGCGGTCGGCCAATGCTGCCCTGACCTTCGCGCACAACTCGGGGTCGGCCAGTTCCGTGTGCGGATGCACGATCACGAGGGCCTCGAGATCATCGTGAGCGGCCGCCGCGTCGAGCAGCAGGTTGTACGTGCGACCGATCGTGCCGACCGCGGCGTACGGGAAGATCGCGGAGTCGGGCTCGGCAGCCCGGCGGATACCGGGTCCGGCGTAGCGGAAGTAGGCCTCGGATTCGCTTACCGAGCAGCCGAACGCGATCATCTCGTCCTCACCGGCCGCCCCTGGGCTCGGCGCTCGCCAGTGCGCGAGCCCGGACCCGGGGCTTTCGATCCGAAGGCTCAGGACGCAACCTGCTCAGCCATCGCAGCGGCGCCGTCATGCGCCAGGAGATGCTCTCCGTCATTTCCGCCAGGACGCCCTCCAGCTCGGCCACGCGGGCCTCGAGCAGGAGCGCGTCGGAGTAGCTCAGCACCCGCGCGGCGTCACGCTCGGCCTCGGCCCGGAGCGCGCGCTCCTCCCAGCTGCCGGCTGCCGTGCCGACTCCGGGCATGCGCCCGTCCCACTTCTCGGCCACCTTCACATGGGCCTTGATCCACGGCTCCGGGTCAGCGAACGGCCGCAGCGAGTGGCTGTGGATGGCGCGAAAGTCCGCCGTCATCACCCGTCGCCCGGCCTCGCGAACCTGCAGGCAGAAGTCGAAGTCATAGCCGTGGAGCAGTCCCAGCGACTCGTCGAAGCGGATGTTGCGCACGGTCCAGGGCGAGAGCACGAGCAGGAAGCCGTCCAGAGTGTCGACCTCGCCCGTTCGTGCGTAGGGAGGCGCTTCGTCCCACGCCCAGCCGAAGCCGGGCAGTTCGCCGCCGCCATGCTCGTCGTAGCGGTGGAGGAAGGACGCAAGCGCCACCGAGCCCTCCCACCACGCGATCGTACGAACGTCGATCGCACCGACGCATCCAACCACGCCGACATCGGGATCGCTCAACGCCTGTCTCACGGTGCGGCAAAAGTCCACAGCGACGATCTCCGCGTCCTGGTGCACAAGCACCAAGGCCTCGAGGTTGTCGTGCTTGCCTGCCGCATCGAGCAGCGCGTTGTAGCTCTGGAAGATCGAGCCGACCGAGGGAAGGTCAAAGATCACCGAATCGGGCTCGGCCGCTCGCCGGATACCCACCTCGGCACACCTGCGGTACACCTCGGGCTTCGTGATCGCCGAGCCGAACGCGATCATCCCCACCCGCCGTCGGGCGATTGCGTATGCGTCATCACGGGGCGAAGTGTATGCGGGCCGGGTTCAGCTGCGCGGTGACGGGGCGAGCTCATCGACAGCCTCTTCTTCCCGCACCGGAGCGCCGTTACGCACAGCGCCCAGGCGCGTCGTGGGGTCGGCGAGCGCCAGCAGCGCACCCGCGAGCACGAGCGCGAACAGCGTCAGCGCCGGCATCTGCCAGTCCCAGTCGAGCGGCGAGTGGGCGATGTAGGCGACGAATCCGGCGATCGGACCGGCGGCGAGACCGGGCGCGACCGCATGGGAGTCGCGGGCGCCGAGTGCGATGCCGGCCAGGAACACCGCCAGCAGCGCCAACCCCACGAGCCCCAATTCGGCCGCGGTCTGGAAGAACAGCGAGTGCGCGTCGCGCGCCGACTCGGTGACCGTGCGGTAGCGCAGCCAGTAGACGGCCCAGCCCCCGGCTCCCACGCCCCGAATGGGCTGATCGCCGAATGCCCTGATCGCCACCCGCCAGTACGCGTAGCGGTTGCTCTGCAACGTCTCATACCGGCTCGCGCCGGCGCTCAGCGGCTGTGTGCTGCGCTCCTTTGCGCCCACGGCGAGCGCGATCCCGAGCCCGCCGCAGATGATCAGCAGAGCCAACACGGGAGCATGGCGCGGCAGCGAGATCGCCATGCCTTGCTCGTGACGGGTAAGCGCCAGCTGAGTCAGCGCGGATGCGAGCATGATCGCCGCCACGAGCCCGAGCGCGACCGCGCCCTGCTGCTCGCGCGTCGACAGCGCGCCGGTCAGCGACGTGAGCCCGCCGAACGGGGATGCGGCGACGCTCGCAAGCACGCCCGCGGCCAGAGCGAGCAGGAGGCCACGCACCTGCTCACGACGCGGCGCGGCGACGATCAGCACCACCAGCCCGGCCGCGCACGCGAACAGGGCTCCGCGGGAGAACGACATATACAAGCCCATGCCCAGCGGGGCCGCGCACGCGGCGGCCACCGCCCGCAGAGCTCGCGGTCGGCTCGCGTCGCCGGCGATCCGCGCGCACAGGACCAGACCGATGGCGGCGAGCTCGCCCATCGCGTTCCAGTACGTGAGCGGCTGCTCGAGCCGTCCCTGGGCCGTCACCGAGCGCTGGAAATGGAGCAGCCCGGGCAGCAGACGCTCGGAGATGCCGTAGCCGACGACGATCAGGGCGCCGGCGGCCAGCGCCGGCTCCACCGAACGCAGCGCGCCGCGCGAGCGCAGCAGCAGCGTCGCCGCGAGCAGTCCGCCCGCGTAGAGGATCACCTGCTGGCCTGCGTGGTACGCGCTGCCGGCGATCGGTGCCCAAGTCGTCGACAGCAGCGTCCAGCCAGCGAACAGGGCCAGGCCGACGAGGGCCAGCCGCGCGGATCGTCCTCGGGGCAGCGGCTGATCGGAGGCGAGCACGGCCACGACCACGAGCGCCCACGCGATCAGCCCCGCCCAGTCCCGGGGCTCATCGAAGTACCCGCCGGTGAAGAACGCGAGCGCGACCGGTCCGCCCAGCACCACGACCCGCGCGCCCGTCAGGACAGCTCGACGCACGACGACTAGTAGTCAGCGCCCGGCATCGGCGCCCTGCACGCCCGCCTCGGCCACGCGGTCGATTCCGGTCGACGCTTCACGGCCCCCAGTCTAGATCGCCCGGTGCGGTGGCCGCCCCGGCCGAGCGCAGGCCACCCGCCGGACCCGGGTAGCCTGGCAAGGCCATGGTCCTGTTCGTGAGCTACGCGGGCGTTCTCGGGGGCGCCGAGCGGCTGCTGGTCGATTTCGCCGGTGGCCTCCCGCGGGCGCCGGTACTCGCGTGCCCCGAAGGACCGCTGGCCGACTCCGCGCGCGCGGCCGGCATCCACGTGTTCGCACTCAGGGCTCGGGCTCTCGATCTCCGGGGACGGAGAGGACAGAGCGTGTTGGCGCTGGCGCGACTCGCCGCCCACGCGCTCGAGGTGCGAGGGCTGGTGCGCGCCCTCGCGCCTGAGCTGGTGATCGCGTGGGGCATGCGCTCGGCGATCGCCAGCACACTCGGCCGTGGCCTCGGGGCGCCCGTTGTGTTTCAGCACAACGATCTGCTCCCTGGGCCGCTCGTGGGCGCGGTGGTGCGGAGGGCGGCGGCCCGGGCCGATCGGGTGATGGCGCTGTCGGGTGCGATCGCCCACGACCTCGATCCGGACGGTCGGTCTGGGCACGCGGTTGACCGTCGTGCACCCGGGCGTCGACCTTGGCCGGTTCCCCCCTCCAGGGCCGCCGGCGGACCCGCCCGAGGTGGTTCTGCTCGGTGCGCTGGTCGCCTGGAAGCGACCGGACGTGGCGCTCGAGGCGATCGCGATCGCGCGGAGGGCATGGCCCGAGGTGCGGCTGCGCGTGCTCGGCGAACCTCTGAACGGGGCCCGCGAGGAGGGCGTCCTGGAGCGACTGCGTGCGCGCGCGATGCATCCCGATCTGGCCGACGCGGTGGAGTTCGTCGGCGCGGTGGCCGACCCGCGGCCGGAGCTCGCGCGCGCGGTCTGCCTGCTGCACTGTGCGGAGGCGGAGCCGTTCGGCATGGCTGTGCTCGAGTCGCTGGCGGCGGGTCGCCCGGCCGTGGTGCCGGCATCCGCGGGCCCCGCGGAGATCGTCGAGCCGGGGTGCGGATTTCTGTACCCGCCCGGCGATGCGTCGGCCGCCGCGGCGGCGATCCTGCGCGTGCTCGAGAGTCCCGAGCGTGCCGCCGACATGGGTGCCCGCGGACGGATGCGCGTCAAGGAGAGATTCGATGCCGGCGCGGCGCGCCGGCGCTACGCCGAGGCGGTCGCACCGTCGCCCGGGACGAACGGCGCAACCCAGCCCCCGCCCGAGCTGGCGATCGTGACCGTGACCCACAACTCCGAGCCCGAGCTGAGAACGCTGCTGGCCTCCGTCGCTCGGCAGCTTCCGGGCGCGAGCGTCGTCGTCGTCGACTCGGGATCGAGCGATGGGAGCGTCGATGTGGCCCGGAACTGGGCTGGGCACGCGACCGTGATCGAGCTGGGGGACAACGTCGGCTTCGGGCGCGCCTGTAACCGGGCCATCTCGGAGCTCGCCAGCTCCGGTGGTGGCGCTGCTCAACCCAGACGTTGAGCTGGTCGACGACTCGCTGCTCGAGCTCGCTGCCGAGGTCGCTCGCAGCGACCGGCCGGCACGACTGCTGGCGCCCGCGGTGCTGCTCCCGAACGGAACGCGGCAGGACTCGGTGCACCCCCGGCCGACCTCGGTGCCGGACCTGGTCCGAGCGCTCGTGCCCCCCGCTGTGCTCCCAGGCTCCTTGGCCCTGCCGATGGCACCGTGGCGAGCGCAGCAGCCGCGGCGCGTCGGGTGGGCGGTCGGCTGTGCGCTGGTCGCGTCCACGGAGACACTGCGGCGGCTCGGGCCATTCGACGAGCGGATCTTTCTCTACGCCGAGGACCTCGATCTCGGCCTGCGGGCAGCCGAGGTCGGCGTGGAGACCTGGTTCTGGCCCTCGGCCCGGGTGCTCCATGCGCGCGCGCCATTCGACCGCGCGGGCCTTCGGGGGTGAGCCGTTCGAACGGTTGGCTCGGGCGCGTCACGACGTCGTGACCCGCCGCCTCGGCTCGCGCCGCTCGAGGCTCGACGACGTGGCCCAAGCGGTGACGTTCCGGTCGCGGCGGCGGGTGAAGCGCATGATCGGACGCTCGAGCGAGCGCGAGCAGCATCAACTGGATGCACTCGCGCACGTGCGCTCTGGTGTGGCCGGGGGGGCGGGTGGCGCGGGTGGGGCCGGGCGTGCGCCGGTGGGCCGGCGGCGGGTGCCGGGCGCCGGTGGGGCCGGGTCGGGCCGCGCGATCCGGGCAGGTGAAGTCACGGCAGCTGCGTGCGCGCGTCAAGCTGGCCGTGGCGGCGGCGCTGATCCTGGCTGCTGTGCTCGCCGCCGTGCTGATCGGAGCCGAAGGTGGGGGCAGACGGCGCCAGGCTCCCGGTGGTCCGCAGCCGGCTTCGCTCGGTCCCGCCGCCCTGCCGATCCCATCGTCGCCCGCGTTCGGCGCCAACGTCAACCGGCTGTTCAACGACGGGACGTACACGCCGGCGCAGATCCGCTCGCAGCTCGCGGCGCTGCGACGCACGGGTGCGACCATCGCGCGCAGCGATGCGCTGTGGGAGGCCTCAGAGCCTGAACCGGGGATCGTACGACTGGACATTCGATGACCGGATCGCCGCGGCGCTCGCCGCGAATGGGCTGCGCTGGCTGCCGATCGTCGACTACTCGCCCGCTGTGGGCGAGCTCCGTGCCCGGAAGCGATCATGCACCGCCTCGCTCAGCGCAGCAGTTCGCCGCGTTCGCTCGAGCGCTCGCCGCTCGATATGGGCCGGACGGCGCATTCTGGCGTGGCGGTCGGTGTCGCCCGCCGTGCCGGTCAACACCTATGAGATCTGGAACGAGCCGGACAACGGCGCGTTCTGGCGGCCGGGCCCGGACGCGGCGCGCTACGACGTCGTGTACCTCGCGGCGCGGACTGCGATCAAGGACGTCGACCCGCAGGCCCGCGTCCTCGTCGGCGGGCTGACGGCCCCGTCGACGTTCCTGCCGGCGATGTTCGCCGCCCGCGCGGGCATCGGGGCCCACATCGACGGCGTCGCGATTCACCCATACGGTCCCACCCCGGCCGGGGTGCTCGCCGACGTCCGGAACGCTCGGAGCGTGCTCGCCCGCCTGGGGCTCACGAGGACGCCGCTGTACGTCACGGAGTTCGGCTGGTCGACGCAACCACCGGGCACGATCACCTACCTGCCCGAACGGCTGCGGCCCAGCTTCATCGCGGCCACGCTGGTTGCGCTTGCCCGGGCTGATTGCGGCGTTGCGGCGACGACGATCTACACCTGGGTCACACCCGAGCGCCACCGTTCCAACCGTGATGACTGGTTCGGGATCCAGCCCCCCCGCGGAGGTACGAGCCCGGATGTGACCGCCTTCGCCGCCGCGTTGAAGATCGCCTCGTCGCCGGGCCCGCCGCTCCCCGTCTGTGTGGCCTCGGGCTGAGGTCCGAGGAGGAGCGGCGGTCGGCTCAGGCCGAGCGCGCGCAGTGCAGGGCGGAGCTGCTCTTCCGCTTGCATCTCTCGAGCGCAAGCGCGGCGCGACTGAACGCCGAGAACGCCGGCTTTGCGCTCAGGTGGCCGCTGGAGCTGAGCCGGAACAGGCCGGAGTAGAAGAAGAAGTAGCCGTGTGGGCTCTGCTTTCCCGCCCACGTGTAATAGTCGAAGCCCAGCAGCCCGAGCGACGTCCGGTGGCTCGCCAGCAGCGGCAGCAGCTGGGCGACCCTGGCGGCCTGCCCGGCCTCGGTTGTCTCGAAGGGGTGGTGCCCGGCGGCCTGACCCAGCGATGACGGCCAGCCCACCTCGGTCACGTCGATCGGCTTGTGCCGATCGCCGAACCGGTCCATGACACCGCGGACCAGCTTGAGCAGCGTGATCACGCCCTGCGGTTGCGCGGTGTAGGGATGGATGGCGACCACGTCGAACGACGCTCGCGCGCCCGGGACCTCGTAGATCTGCTGAAGGGACTTCCATGAATAGTTGGGCATGCCCGCCAGGACGACCCGTGCCCCGGGATCCGCGCTCTTGATCGCGTCGTGGGCGGCCCGCACCAATGACACGTATGTCGCGGCGAACGGCTGATCCGGCCAGAAGAACGGGTTGTTGGGCTCGTTCCAGATCTGCCACGCCCTGATCGGCAGCTTCGGGGTACGCGGATGGGTGAGCCAGTAGCTTCCGTTCGGTCCGTATCGTTGCACGAGCAACGTCATGTAGTTGGCATATGGCGCCTCTTGCGCCGGCCGGCCGAGCTGGTTGCCGACATTCGGCTTCAGGTCCCAGGCGGGTGCATATTCCACCACCGGCAGCACCGTCAATCCGCGCTGGGCCGCGGCCCCGACCACCTGATCGGTGGTCGCGAACGTGGTCGGTACCTCGTCGTGCACGTACTTCGTCGCCTGCGAGGGCGGAACGTCGGCCCAGCTCGCGTACGGTTGCGCATTCGCCCAGCTGAACACGATGCGCACGTTCTCGACTCCGGCCTTGACCATCGCGTCGAACTGGCGACCGAGATTGACCCCGCCGGTCAACAGCGGTCCGTCGACCACCATCCCGACGAATCCCTGCGGGACGCGCGCGGTCGCGACCGCCGGTGTCGCCAGCGACACGGCCAGGATCAGGGCGAGGAGCAACGATGGCGGACGGCAACGACGCATCGCGGCGAGTGTAGCCGGGAGCGGCGAGCTGACGGTCAGGCCAGATCGAGCAGGGCGCGGAGAGATCTGTCGGTGTCGCGCGCCGTTCGGTCCCAGCTGTAGAGCGCGCGCGCTTGCGCCCTGCCGCGATGAGCCGGGCCCGCACGTCCTCGTCGCACGCGGCGGCGAGCACCGCTGCGGCAAACGCCGCCGAATCGGCCGGATCGGCCACGAGCGCCGCGTCACCGCAGGTCTCGGGCAGCGCGCCGTGGGGTGAGCTGACAACCGGCACGCCGGCCGCCATCGCCTCGATGCAGGGCAGGCCGAACCCCTCATAGAGCGAGGGCATCACAACGGCACTGGCTCCGGCGTACAGGGCCGGCATCAGCGCGTCGTCGACGTAACCGATCCGGCGCGGGCCGTCGGCCGCGCCCCGCAGGTACGCGCGATCCGAGCCGGCGAGGACGAGCTCGATGCCCACGTCGTGCAGTCGCGCGGCGGTCGGCCCCAGCGCGGCGAAGTTCTTGCGGGCCGAACCGGTGCCCACGGCGAGCACATACGGTCGCGTGAGCCCGTGGCGTATCAGTGCGGGTGAGGGGTCGATTCCCGGCGTGAACCGCTGCTCGACCCCCGCCGGGATCACCGCGACCCGCTCGGGCCTGATGCCGAGCAGCGCCGTCAGCTCACGGCGCGAGAACTCGGACACGGTGATCACGAGGCGCGCGCGCCGTGCGATCTGCGGCAGGAGCCGACGCTGGTAGGCGACATAGGCGGTCGAGTACGCCTCCGGGTGGCGCAGGGCCGCGGCGTCATGGATCACGACGACGTTGCGCCGCGAGGCCACCGGCGCCAGGTTGGCCGGCGAGTAGATCAGCTCGCAGTGGCGGCTCAGAACCGGAAGGGTTGTCTGCTCCCACGCGTGTCCGGCGCGGTGGGCAAGCCAGGACGGCGGCTCGATCACCCGATATGAGTCCGGTCTCAGAGCGGGCAGGCGGGCCACCATCTCCCGCGCATAGCGCTCCACACCGCCGATCTCCGACCGCACCGCGGCGCGAGCATTGATCGCGATCGGCACTCGGCCGTCCTGAGCTGGCTAGGCGCGGCGCGTCACGCGCCGCAAAGCGAGTCCGGCGGCCAGCAACAGGACGCCGAGGCCGCCGCTCAGCCAGCCCGCATACCCGGTGAACGGGAGGGTGGCAGCGGAGGTGGTCGAGGTGGAGCCGGTGCTCGTCGTCGTCGGCGAGCTCGCCGTCGTGATCGGGGTGCTCGACGCGACCGCGCTGCCCGACGAGGAGCCGGAGGACGCCGCGGAACTCGATCCCGAGGACGAGCTGCCCGGGTTCGAGGACCCCGATTGGGATGAGCCCGACCCAGAGCCGCTGCTGGAGCCGCCGAGCGGGTCGACGTACTGCTGGTCGCCCGCCGACGTGGCGAGCGCCGCGGCCGGCGCCAGCATGGCCAGCGCACCGGCGAGCACGAGGAGGGAGAGCATCCCGATCAGCCTCTTCACCCGACGAGTATTACCAGACGATGAGGACCGGCGACGTTCGGGGGGACGGCGCCGGCGGGGATCGGCGCGCGGGCCCCCCCGCATGTTTCAGCATGCCGGCAATCGGGTAGGCAGACGGCGTCGTATCCGGTCCGATCCAGGAGCCGAGGCCCGATCCGGGCGCCGAACCGTTCGGCGCCCGAGGTCCTCGCGGGACGCTGCGCAACGGAGGGAATCGTGTCTGGACCCCCGATCGCGCAGCGTCTTCCCGCGCTGCCCACGCGCTGCAGGAATTCTTGAAACTGTGGTTTTGCAGGATTTCTTGCACGACCAGGTGGGGAGGGCACCATCGCGACGGCTCCTGTTAGGGTGCTCGCGACGCCGCCTCAGAGCCCCTCGGAGCGGCGTCATCCGGCGCTGTGACCCTTCTGGTCACAGTGGCGTCCAGCCGCGTCCGCGACCGCCGTCGTGAGCGGTGCAACGCACCCGAAACCGAGCCGGGAGACCGATGAAAGCCGCCATTCACAATCGATCCGTCACCCGATTCCTGACCGCCTGTGTCGCCGCCGCGGCCGTCACGGTGGCGCTCCTCGGCAGCGGTCTGACCGCGTCGAGCTCGGGTGATCTGCAAGGCCAGATCGCGTCCAACCAGTCGGCGGCCGACGCTCTCAAGTCGGCGATCGCGGCGGAGACGGCCCGGATTCAGGCCACGTCGAACGGGTTGGCCGACGCGCAGCAGCGGCTGTCGGTGATCCAGGGGACGCTCGCCGCCCGCGAGTCGGAACTGATCCGCGTGCAGAGCCAGCTCATGGCCGCGCGCGACCATCTCGTCGAGCTCGAGAACCGGCTGCAGCAGTCGTCTCAGGCGCTGGCGCGCAACCTCGTCGCCTCCTACGAGAGCTCACAGCCCGACGTGGTCACAGTGATCCTCGAGTCCCACGGCTTCTCGGATCTGCTCGAGAAGATGAGCTTCATGTCGCGCGTGGGCCATCAGGACGCGACGATCGTCGGCAATACGCGTGCCGCCCGCAAGGCCGTCGCCGCGCAGGCCAACATGCTGGCCTCGATCGAGGCACGCGACCGAGCCTTAACCGATCAGGTCCTGGCCCAGCGCAACCAGGTCGCCGCACTCCAGGGCGCTCTGCTCAACCAGAAGATCGCCGAGCTCGGCTCCCGCGCATCGACGGCCTCCCGGCTCGACCAGGTCAACTCCAAGCTGAAGTCCCTGGAGGCCCAGGCGGCCGCCCAGGCCGCCGCCCAGGCCGCCGCCGCAGCCAAGGCGGCGCAGAGCATGGTCGTCGGCGGGATCGCCACCAACGCCGGCGGAATGGTCCAGCCGCCCCCGGGCGCGCCCGCGGCCGTCGGCCAGGTCATGGCCGCCGGCAACGCGATCGCCACTCTGCCCTACATCTGGGGCGGCGGCCACGGCTCGTTCCAGGCCAACGGCTACGACTGCTCGGGCTCGGTCAGCTATGCCCTGGCTGCCGCCGGCCTGCTCAGCTCGCCGCTCGACTCCACGGGCTTCGAGAGCTGGGGGGATCCCGGCCCCGGCCGCTGGATCACCGTCTATGCCAACGCCGGCCACGCCTGGATGGAGGTCGCGGGCTGGCGCTTTGACACGGTCGCGCTCGCCGCGGGTGGGACGCGCTGGTCGCAGGGCGGCGGCGAGTTCTCGGGCTTCGTCGCCCGCCACCCGCCGGGTCTGTAGCGTACGCGCGGCACGAACCAACCGCTCGCAACGGAGGCGTCAGAACCGTGATCGTCGACCTCCATTCTCACTATCCGATGCATCTGCTGCCGCGCCACCGCGGCCCGGACGAGTCGCTGCGCAACTGGCGCGAGGAGCGGTTCCGCGCGATGGTGGTGCGGCTGGTCTCCAAGCTCGCCAACTATCAGGGGCCCGGGGACGAGCCCGGCGTCACGGTCGATCTACTGCGGAAGGGCGGCGTCGGTGTGGCCCTGTCGATGCTGTATTCGCCGTTCGACGAGATCGACTTCGGCAAGAGCTACGGGTCGCCGCCTGACCCGGCCTACTTCGGGCGACTGCTCGATCAACTCCAGGCCGTCGAGGACGATATCTCCGCCCACCGCGGCCGGGCGGAGGTGGTGCACGACGGCGCGGCGCTCGAGCGATGCCTGGAGGCGGGCACCCTGGCGCTGATCCATGCGGTGGAGGGCGGCTTCCACCTCGGCGCCGAGCCGGACCAGATCGCCGCCAACGTGAGCAAGCTGGCCGCGCGCGGCGTCGCCTACATCACCGTGGCGCACCTGTTCTGGCGCGGCATCGCCACCAACGCGCCGGCGATCCCGTTTCTGCCCGACTGGCTCTACCGGCTCGTGTTCCCGCAGCCGAAGGCCGGCCTCAGCGAGCTCGGCACGGCGCTCGTCGATGCGATGGTGCGCAACCACGTTCTGGTCGACGTCACGCACATGAGCGAGCCGTCGCTCACCGACACGTTCGCGCTGCTCGACGAACGCGATCCGGACCACCGCGACGTGACGGTGATCGCCACGCACATGGCCTGCCGGCTGGGCAAGTACGCCTACAGCCTGTCTGACGAATCGATCCGCGCCGTCGCCGAGCGCGGCGGCGTGCTCGGCGTGATCGATTGTCAGCATTTCCTCCAGGACCGGCGCGGCGGCCGGGCCCAGGACGACTCGGCGGCGGATTCGCTCGAGCTGATCTGCGCCCAGATCGACCATATCGCCGAGGTCACGCGTTCCTTCGATCATGTCGCCATCGGCACCGACCTCGACGGGTACATCAAGCCCGCGCTCGTGGGCTTCGAGCACTCGGGCAAGCTCGCCGAGCTCGAGCGGGGGCTGATCGCCCGCTACGGCGCCGAGCGCGCTGCGAAGATCTGCAGCGAGAACGCCCTGCGGGTTCTGCGGCTGACGTTCGCAGCGCGCTCGGGTGGAGCCGGTTGAGTCCCGCGTGACCCGCTACGCGACGGCGACGGGCTGTCGCGCTGTGGCAGGAGGCCTGCTCGCCGGCGAGTCGAGACCCTGGGTCGGCGGGGCCGGCGGGGCCGGCGGGGCCGGCGTCCCCGACGAGCTCCCCAGCATCCGGGTGGCCAGCAACCCGAGCGCGGGGATGGCCACGATCGCGATCATCGCCAGGAACCAGACCTGGCCGGCGTCGGTGCCCTCACCGAGGGCGTGGCCGAGACCGAGGACCCAGGCCAGCGCCGTGAAGCGGTGCAGCCTGCGCCATCGGGCGACCCCGATGCGGCGCCGCGCATAGTAGGAGAGACCGAGCAGGATCAGGCTCCAGCCGCTGACGATGCCGACCGTCGTCCAGACGGACTTGTAACTGCTGACGAACGGGATCGCGACATCGGCGATCGACGGGTGCAGGAAACCGTCGCCGAGCAGCGCCACGGCGTGCACGACGATCGCCACCATCGTCGACAGCGACAGGATCTCGTGCGTGACGCGCAGGTCCGGGCCCTTGCGCTTGAGCAGCTTCGTGCTCATCAGAAGCCCCAGCGAGACCGCGAGGCTGGCGAGAATCAGCGCCGAGAAGCCGGCGGCCCGGCTGATGAGCCAGAACAGGTGTGGTGTCAGTGGGGTTGTCATACACACAGGATCCGGCGAGCGCCGCAGAGGGGCGTATGGCCTGTCTAAGAGGGGTGTAGGAGCGGTGGCGGCGCGTGGCGGTTCGCCGGGTGGGCGAGCGGGTCCGCGGGCGGGTGTGGGAGCGGGGGTGGCGGGGCATGCGGGGTCGCCGTCGGCGCGGGAGCACAGCCATTTCGTGGTATCTCGCCTGGCTCACCGCGAGTCATGGAACGTTATGGCTGTCAGGCAGCCATAACGTTCCGCGCCGTCCGGACGAGGCGCCGAGGTACCACGAAATGGAGGCTGCGCCCCCCGGGTCGCCGCGCGCTTCTCAGCCACCCTTCCTCAGCAGCCGTTTGCGCCCGACCCCCCGGAGCACGGCGCCCCTTCCCCGCCGGAATCGCACCTTTATCTGCCTCTTGCGGGTTTCTCACCCGGCCGGAGTGAGATGAGCTCGGGCCCCTTGGCCCATTCCGTAATCCGACAAGAAGGAGTGCGATGCGAAATCGCAGGTACCTCCTGGCGCTGGCCCTGATGACCGGCGCCATCGCTGCGGGAGCGGGAGTGGCGGCAGCGGCAAGTGGTACGGGAACGACGACGACGCCCGCGGCGAAGGCCGCGGCGAGCGACGTCCCGACTACGAGCACGCCGTCTCAGACCACGCCGAATCGGGCGCCGAACCGGGCGCCGCGCTCCGGGCACAACTGCCCGAACATGGGTGCCCGGACGACGTCCGGTGCGCCGGGCGCCGGTCCGGGTCCGAGTCCGGGTCCGGGCGTGGCCTACTAGGCCCAGACCCGACGTAGGGACGGCGGGCATCGGGTCTCGCTCCGCTCATCCGGGGCGGGACCCGCCCGCTCGGACCGCCGGCGATGTCGCGCCGGCTCGGAGCCGACCGCAGACCAGTCCCGTGCGCGAGAATCAGGGTATGGAACAACGGCTCAGCCTGATCACGCTCGGCGTCGCCGACCTCGGCCGCGCCCGAGCGTTCTACGAACAGCTCGGCTGGAGCGCCCATGTCGGGCCCGAGGAGGACGTGGTCTTCTTTCAGGCCGGCGGGATGATCGTGGGACTGTGGGGCCGCACGCAGCTGGCGGAGGACAGCGGTGTCGAGGACGGTGGCGGCTGGGGCGGCGTGACGCTGGCCTATAACGCGCGCTCACCGGAGGAGGTCGACGCCGTGATCGCCGCGGCCGAGCGCGCGGGCGCGACCATCCCGCGGGCCGGCGCCGAGACCTTTTGGGGCGGCTACTCGGGCGTGTTCATCGACCCGGACGGTCATCCGTGGGAGGTCGCGCACAACCCGCACTGGACACTGCAGCCCGACGGCAGCGTGCGCCTCTCGGACTAATGCACCGCTCCGGAAAGCGACTTACGGAGCGCTGCGCCAGCCAGCTCGTGGTCCCGCGGACCGCGCGCTCACGCGGGCCGCGCCACCGGTCGCCGGCGCGGTCTCAGCGGCCGGGATGGACGAGGTAGCCGGCGGCCGCGGCCGTCGCTCGCCGCGCGAAGAACGGGTTCCCCTGCGACGCCGCCTGCTGGTAGGTGACGCTGAAGGCCGAGCCTCCGAGCGACAGGGCCGACGGCGTGGCCGCGCCCGAGGCCGGCCCGGAACCCTGGTAGGCGATGAACCGGCGCCCGCCCGGCGACAGGGTGATCGCGGTCCGGCCCCAGTACCGGCTGGTGATCGTTCCGGAATGGCCCGTGGTGGTGCGCGCCGAGGCGAGCGCGAACGATGTGGTGCCGAAATCGGCGAGCGGCAGCGTCGTGCACGCGTTGGCGCTGACGCAGTCTGACGGCGCCTCGACGATCCACTCGGCCGACGTGACGTCGATCGAGCTGGCCTCGAAGGACTTGGTGAACGAACGGTGCCGGGTGGCATCCTCGAGGCTCACCGTCACGCGGTGGCCCATGACGATCACGCTCGCGACCATCGAGTCGCCCGGATTGACCCGCAGGTTGATGTTCTCGGAGGGCGCCGGCACCAGCTCGTACCACGCGCTCGAGATCACGCGCCCCGATGCGCTGCAGTCGACCTCGGTCCCGGTCTGCTCGAGCGCGTTCGAGTTCTGGCTGTAGCCGCCGAGCCCGACCCAGGTGGCCGAGTAGGACGGAGTGCCGGCGGTGCACGACGCGGTCGGCTGGCGCCACGCCGCTCTGACCTCTTGGAAGCGCACACCCGAGCGGTGCACCGCGTACCCCGACCAGTTCGAGCTGAGGCTCGTGTCAGCGAGCGCGCCCGGCGCGGCCAGGAGGGCGAGTGCCGCCGCGGCGATCAGAGCAGTGTGAAGTCGGAGGCGCACCACTCTGCGTGTCGGTGTCTGAGCGAAAAACTTGAGCATCGGCCATCACGCGGCACTTCGGGAGGATGCATCGAGGATCGCCGCAGATCGCCCACGACAGTCGTACATCTTCACGTTTGTACCGCCCGTCGTCGTAAAGCTTACGGACCTGCAGGTCTGGGCCACAATGCTCATCGCCGCCTGGCTCCCAGTCCGTGTATCTCCAGGAGCGCCATTGCCCCGACCGGTGTCGGCGAAGATCCACCGCAGACGCCCGGAGGCGACCTCGGCCGCCACCCACGAAGCGCTCACCGAGCTCTCGCGACCGGAGAAGCCACCGAGTCCGGCCACGTTGGCATTCGAGGCCAGGATCGCGGCCGCCGCGCTGCTCTGGCTGGCGACGCCGATCGTGCCGCCGCCGTGGGCGCTCGCATAGCGGACCGCGGCGGTGAGGGTCGCGTCGTTGCCGCCGAATCCGCCGGGACCGCCGGGACCGCCGGGACCGCCGAAGCCGCCCGGACCGCCGGCGCCGAAGCCACGGCCGCCGCCGGCACCGCCGAAGCCGGGCAGACCGCCGGTCCCTGCCGCGCCGCCCGCGCCGCCCGTCGCGCCGCCCCCGCCCGCGCCGCCCGTGATACCCGGAGGCGGCCCGAGGCCGAAGCCCCCGGTGGCGCCACCGGCCGTCGCGCCGCCGGTGGTGCCGCCGGCCGTCGCGCCACCGGCCGTCGTGCCGCCAGCCGTCGCGCCGCCGCCTTGGGCGGAGGCGGGAGGCCCACCGAAGCCCACGCGGCCGCTGGGCCCCCCGGGGCCGCCACCCGGGCCGCCACTCGGGCCGCCGACCGATGCGCCGGCCGGCCCGCCGGTCGGGAAGGTGCCGTTGGTCGCGTGGCCGAGGGTCTCCGCGGCCCAGGTCGCGGGCGCGGCCATCAGCGCGGCCAGGCCGACCGCCACCAGAACCGCGCGGGTCCGCGGTGCCAGCTCGAGCGCCAGCAGGATCGCGCAGGCGCCGCCGACGGCGATGCTCACGGGGACCGCCCAGGACAGCGCGCCTCCGACCTCGCCCAGCACGACAAGCTCGGTGATCATGCCCCCGGTCAGCGCGAGCGGCGCGATGATCCGGGCCGACCGTCCCCGGGCGATCATCATGCCGACGCCGGCGCCGATCAGCGCCGCGGCGAACGGAGCCAGCAGCGAGACGTAATAGGGGTGGAAGATGCCGCGCGCGAAGCTGAACGCGACCGCCGTGGTGAGGAAGGCGCCGCCGACGATCATCAACCAGGCTGTGCGGGGATCGCTGCGCCGTAGTCGCGAGACGACCAGCAGCGCGATTCCGGCCACCACCGCGAAGCCGAGCAGCCAGCCCGCCTGATCGCCGAGGCCCTGTTGCAGGAGCCGGAACGGACCGGTTGCGCCCCCGAACAAGGTCCCGCCCGCCCCGCCGCCGCCGATCGCCCCGGGGCCGCCCGACTGCCCGGCGAGACGGCCGAGGCCGTTGTAGCCGAAGATGAGCGAGAGGATGCTGTTGTCGCTGGTGCCCGAGATCCACGGACGGTCGGCCGCGGGAGTCAGCATCACCAGCAGCGGCCAAGCACCACCGACCACGATCATCGCGGCCCCGCCCGCGAACAGCTGCCGAAGCGCCGCGATTCGGCCGCGCGGCGCGACCCACATGTAGGCCGCGACGATTCCGGGAACGACCATCAGCGCCACCGCCATCTTCGTCTCGAAGCCGAGTCCGACGGCAACGCCGCTGAGCACGAGCCAGCGGGTACGGCCGGTCTCGAGCCCCCGGAGGCCGAACCACAGCGCGGCCACCGAGCAGAGCACAAGCAGCTCGTCCGGGTTGTTGTGGCGCGAGACGGCCACGGCCACCGGGGTCGTGGCCAGAGCCAGACCGGCGATGAATCCGGCCGGCCGTCCGAACCGGCGACGGACGAGGTCATAGGTCAGACCGACGGCCGCCACGCCCATCAGCGCCTGCGGGACGAGCAGGCTCAGGGGATGAAAGCCGAACACGCGCGCCGACAGCGCCTGGACCCAAAGGCTGAGCGGCGGCTTGTCGACGGTCATCAGCCCGCTCTTGTCCAGTGAAGCGAACAGGAAGTCGTGCCAGCTCGTGGTCATCGAGCGCACGGCGGCGCTGTAATAGGTGTTGGCCCAGCCGTTGATGCTGAGTCCCCATAGGTTCAGGATCGCGCTCAGGCCGAGCAGGCCGAGCAGCTCTGGGCGCGCGAGCAGGCGCTGCACACGGAGGGGGAGTGCCCAGCCCCGCCGTCGCGTGCTCTCGTCCAGGTGCGCCGACCACGGCTCGGCATAGGGCAGCAAGTCGGAGCTCATGGCCTCAGCATCGGCGGGGGAGGTGAGAGCAACGTAAGACGACGAAGCGGCGCGGCGCGAGCGATCCATCGGGCTACGGTTGATCGGGGACGCGGGTGGCCTCGGCGTAGGCGCCTGCCGCGGCGATCACGCCGACCGCCCCGAGGGCCAGCCCTGCGAGCGTGCGGGTGAGAAGAGTCATCGTCCGGCCTCCTTCGGGGGTTGCTGTCGTGCCCTTGGTGAGAGCAGGATCGGCGCGCCGGCGAAGGTGACGCGAAGACGTCTCTAAGACAGGTGTAGGAGCGGCTCGAGCGCTCGAGCACGAGTGCGGCGATCCAGAGTCATGGCGGGGCATCGCGAGGCGGGCATGATCTGACCGGCGGCCCGTAGAGTACGAGTTCCCCGAACGCGATACCAAGCGACCAGGAGACCCGATGTCAGCGAACAGCTTCGATGCCAAGGCAAAGCTCACCGTGGGCGACCGGTCCTACGAGATCTACCGGCTCGACGCCCTGCAGCAGCGCTTCGACGTGGCCCGTCTGCCCTTCTCGCTGAAGATCCTGCTCGAGAACCTCCTGCGCAACGAGGACGGAGAGTCGATCCGGGCCGAGGACATCGAGGCGCTCGCGAGCTGGGACGCCGATGCCGAGCCCAGCGCCGAGATCGCCTTCACGCCGGCTCGGGTCGTGATGCAGGACTTCACCGGCGTGCCGGCGGTGGTCGACCTCGCGGCCATGCGGGACGCGATCGCGGAGATGGGCGGTGACGCCAACAAGATCAACCCTCTGGTCCCGGCCGAGCTGGTGATCGACCACTCGGTACAGGTCGACGAGTTCGGCACGCGGAGCGCGTTCCAGCACAACGCCGAGCTCGAGTTCGAGCGCAACCAGGAGCGCTATGCCTTCCTGCGTTGGGGGCAGGGCGCGTTTGACAACTTCGCCGTCGTTCCGCCTGACACGGGGATCGTGCACCAGGTCAACCTCGAGTACCTCGCCCGCGTCGTGTTCGTCGACGACGAGCGCGGCCAGGCCTACCCCGACACGCTGGTCGGCACCGACTCGCACACCACGATGATCAACGGCCTCGGCGTGCTCGGTTGGGGGGTCGGCGGGATCGAGGCCGAGGCGGCGATGCTCGGCCAGCCGATGTCGATGCTGATCCCGCAGGTGATCGGCTTCAGGCTCACCGGCGAGCTCCCCGAGGGCGCGACCGCGACCGACCTCGTGCTCACCGTGACCGAGATGCTGCGCCGCCACGGGGTGGTGGGCAGGTTCGTCGAGTTCTACGGCACCGGGCTGGCCAGGCTGCCGCTCGCCGACCGGGCCACGATCGGCAACATGTCCCCCGAGTTCGGATCCACCTGCGCGATCTTTCCGATCGACGCCGAGACCCTGCGTTACCTCGAGTTCTCAGGCCGCCCCGCCGAGCTGATCGAGCTTGTGGAGGCGTACGCGAAGGAGCAGGGGCTGTGGCACGACGAGAGCTCCGAGGAGCCGACCTACACCGATGAGCTCGAGCTCGATCTCTCGACCGTCGTGCCGAGCATCGCCGGCCCCAAACGCCCCCAGGACCGGGTCTCGCTGACCGACGCCAAGGAGGCCTTCAGGGTAGCGGTCGAGGGCTACCTGCCCGACGAATCCGAGGAGGACGAGGCGCTCGAGGAGTCGTTTCCGGCCAGCGATCCCGTCTCGACCCACCACCCCAATGGGATGGGTCACGAGCCGAATGCCCACGCCGGCGCCGCTCAGGTCGCCGAGCGCAATCGCACGGGTACGCCGGTCACGCTGGCCGACGGCACCGAGACAGGGCTCGACCACGGCCATGTGGTGATCGCGGCGATCACCAGCTGCACGAACACGTCGAATCCGACCGTGATGCTCGGCGCCGGGATCCTTGCGCGCAACGCCGTGCAGCGGGGCCTGCGCGTCAAGCCGTGGGTCAAGACCTCGCTCGCTCCCGGCTCCAAGGTGGTGACCGAGTACCTCGACCGCGCCGGCCTGACCGAGTACCTCGAGGCGCTCGGGTTCAACCTCGTGGGCTACGGCTGCACGACCTGCATCGGCAACAGCGGGCCACTGCCCGAGGAGATCTCCGTCCTCGTCAACGAGGCCGATCTGGCCGTCGTCTCGGTGCTGTCGGGCAACCGCAACTTCGAGGGCCGGATCAACCCGGACGTGAAGATGAACTACCTCGCCTCGCCGCCGCTGTGCGTCGCCTACGCGCTCGCGGGCACGATGGACATCGATCTCTACGAGGAGCCGCTGGGCGAGGACGATCACGGGGCCCCCGTGTTTCTCAAGGACATCTGGCCAACGGCCGCCGAGGTCGCCGAGACGGTGTTGGAGGCCGTCCAGTCCGACATGTTCCGCAAGAGCTACGCCGAGGTGTTCGACGGCGATGAGCGCTGGAACTCGCTCGAGGTTCCGACCGGCGACAGCTTCGCCTGGGACGAGGGCTCGACTTATGTGCGCCGGCCGCCCTTCTTCGAGCAGCTTTCGCCCGAGCCCGAGCCCGTGACCGACGTCGAGGGTGCGCGCGTGCTCGCCGTCCTCGGTGACAGCGTGACCACCGACCACATCTCACCGGCCGGCTCGATCAAGCGCGACAGCCCGTCCGGCGCCTACCTGATCGACCATGGCGTGGAGCCGAAGGACTTCAATTCCTACGGCTCGCGGCGCGGCAATCACGAGGTGATGATGCGGGGGACGTTCGCCAACATCCGCCTGCGCAACCAGCTCGCGCCGGGCACCGAGGGCGGGGTGACCCTGTACCTCGGCGGTGAGGGTGAGCCCGAGCAGATGTCGATCTACGACGCGTCGATGCGCTATCAGGAGCAGGGCGTCCCGCTGGTCGTGCTCGCCGGCAAGGAGTACGGCTCGGGCTCGTCGCGCGACTGGGCGGCCAAGGGAACCCGACTGCTCGGCGTGCGGGCGGTGATCGCTCAGAGCTTCGAGCGCATCCACCGCTCCAACCTGGTCGGCATGGGCGTGCTGCCGCTCCAGTTCGAGGACGGCGACTCGGCCGAGTCCCTGGGACTCACGGGCCACGAGCTGTTCAGCATCGGCGGTCTGGCCGACGCGGAGACCATCCCGCGCGAGGTCACCGTTCGGGCCGACGAGACGGAGTTCACGGCCACGGTCCGGATTGACACGCCCAAGGAGCAGCGTTATTTCCGCCACGGCGGGATCCTCCAGTTCGTGCTGCGAGAGCTGCTCAGGGCCTGAGCTTCCCAGGGCTCCACGCGCCACCGCCAACCGTCCGCCGCCCGACGCCCGAACCCGGCCCGGGAGCGGCGACGACTAGCATCGAGGCCATGCCATCCAGGGAGGCCTGGCTCCGCAGTGTCCGCCGCAACGCTGGTCCGGCGGTGATGCTGCTCGCAATCGTCGTGGTGTTCCTCCCACTGAGCCGGGCCTACGACCTCGGCGTGTTCCTCAAGGCTGGGTCGGCGGTGATCCACGGCCTGCGCGTGTACCCCCGCCCCGGGACGCCGGCGGTCTACTCCGGGTTCTCGTTCGTCTATCCGTATTTCGCCGTGTGGCCGTTCGTGCCCCTCGCTGTGCTGTCCCCGGCGCTCGGAACCGCAGTGTTCTTCGCGATCTGCGCCGGGGCCGTCACCGCGGCCTGCTTCGTCGAGGCCGATGGCGACCCCCGCACAGCGATGCTGGTCCTGTGCACCGCGTTCACGATCACCGGCCTGCAGCTCGGCGCGCTCAGCCCGCTGCTGATGGCCGGGGTGGTGTTCCTGTGGCGGCTGCGGGACCGGCCGCTCGCGTTCGCCCTGCTTGCGGCGCCGCTCATCGCGTGCAAGCTGTTTCTGGCTCCGCTGCTGGCCTGGCCCCTGCTCGCACGCCGCTACCGCGCGTTCGCCTGGGCGAGCGTGGCGGCGCTCGCACTGCTGGCGCTCGGGTTCGCGTTCGGTCCGCTGGGCGCGGCGTCGTATCTCCGCCTGCTCTCGGCGCTCGGAGCCCACGAGGCGCGCGCTGGGTTCGGCCTGATCGGAGCCCTGCGCAGCGTCGGGCTCACCTCCGCTGCGGCCGAGGCCGTCGCGCTGGCGCTGGCGGCGGCCGTGCTCGCGAGCGCGTACCTCCATCACCGCCTCAGCGGCGACGAGCGCGTGCTGTTCTGCGCCGGCGTGGTCGCCTCGCTACTGCTGACCCCGGTCCTGTGGAGCCACTACCTGATTCTGCTGGTGGCGGGGCTGTTGGTTCTCGACGCACCGCGTCGCTGGTTCGCGGCGCTGGCGGTGCTGAGCTGGTTGATCGCGCCGCCGCACGGAGTCGATGTCGATATCCGCCTCTTGCAGCGGATCGGTTCCTCGGGCGCCTGGCTCGCGATCGCGACCTCGTTGCTCGTGTTCGGCTACGCGGCCAAGCCGCTGCGACCGCACGTCGGACGCCGGCCGGGGCGTCCGCGTTAGGCTACGGCGCGTGCCTGTCCCCGCGCTACTCCAGAGTCTCCTCACCTCCGCCGGGCCATCGGGTCATGAATCCGACCCTGCTCGAGTGTGGCGCGAAGCCTGCGCCGCGTTCGGCGCTGAGGTCAGCGCGGACCGGTTGGGGTCCTCGCGGGCCAAGGTTGCGGGCACGAGCGGAGGACCGAGCCTCGCCGTCGTCGGCCACATCGACGAGATCGGGCTCCACATCTCCCACATCGATGACGAGGGCTTCCTGCGCTTCGGCGAAGTGGGCGGATGGGATCCGATGGTGCTCGTCGGCCAGCGCGTGCGCGTGGCCACGCGTGACGGGAGGATCGCCGGTGTTGTCGGTCGCAAGCCGATCCATCTGATGAAGGACGACGACCGCCGCAAGGCGCCCGAGATCAAGGATCTGCACATCGACATCGGAGCCAAGGACGGCGATGACGCCGGATCCCGAGTGCGAATCGGGGACGTCGCCGTGATCGACGTCGTACCGCTCGAGTTGCCCAACCACCGCCTCGCGTCGCGTGCATTGGACAACCGCGTGGGCTGCTACGTGGCGGCCCAGACGGCCCGCCTCGTCGCCGAGGCGGGTGGTGCGCCGGGCGACGTGTTCGCGCTCGCCGTCGTCCAGGAGGAGACCACGTTCGCCGGGTCCCGCACGAGCGCGTTCGCGCTTGAGCCCGACGTCGCAATCGCCGTCGATCTGACCTTCGCCACCGATCAGCCTGGGATCGAGCTCGGTCCCATCACCAAGCACCCGCTCGGCTCGGGGCCGGTGATCGCGCGCGGCACGACGCTGCACCCCCAGGTGTCCGATCTCCTGTACGAGACCGCCGAGCAGGAGGGCATCCCGTTCACGGTGGAGTCACTCGGCCGCGGAACCGGCACCGATGCCGACGCGATCCATCTCAGCCGCGCCGGCATCCCCACCGGCCTCGTGTCGGTCCCGGCGCGCTACATGCACTCTCCGGTCGAGATGGTTTCGCTCGACGACATCGAAGCCGCTGCGCGGCTGATCGCGGCCTTGGCCCAGCGCCTCGAGCCGGGCCTGTCGTTCGAGCGCTGAGGCTCCGTCCGCGGGCGTCACCGTGCTGATCCTGTTCGACATCGACGGGACGCTCGTGCGCGGTGCGGCCGTCGCCCACGCCGAGGCCCTGCGCGCGGCCATCCGCAAGGTTCACCATGTCGACGCCGGTTCCTCGCGACTGATCGACGTGGCGGGACGGACAGACGGCGAGATCGCGCGGATCCTGCTGCTCGACGCCGGTGTCTCGGCCGAGCGGATCGACGAGCGCGCAGATGAGGTGCGCGAGCAATGCTGCCGCGCGTATTGCACGCTCTGCCCCCCCGACCTCTCGCACACGGTCGTTCCCGGTATCCCCGCGTTGCTCGCCTGGCTCGCGGACGAGCCGGACATCACGCTCGGGCTACTGACCGGTAACTACGAGGGCGTGGCGCGCGTGAAGCTGGCGCGGGCGGGGATCGGCTCCGCCTTTGCCTCCTCCCCCGGGGCGTTCGGCTCCGACTCCGAGGATCGCACCGCGCTGCCCCACATCGCTCGCCGCCGCGCCGGCGCGTCCGGCACCCCCTACCCGCGTTCGCGCACCGTCGTGATCGGCGACACCCCGCGCGACATCGCGTGCGCCCGGGCCGACGAGGTGCGCTGCGTGGCGGTCACGACCGGCCCGCATGGCGCCGATGAGCTGGCGGGGGCCGACGCGGTCGCGACCGACACGCAGGACCTGCGACGGGTGCTGGAGTCGATGCTGCTGGCTATTTGACCGGCACGGTCGCGTCGCCCCGCTGCTGCAGCAGCTGATCCCAGGTGTCGAACGACATGCAGAAGCGGCCGCCCTGGCCCCAGCCCGTGCCCCAGCTGTTCCATAACCACACGAGCTTGTTCGTCGCGTCGATCTCGTCGGCGACGATCTCGTGACCACCCCGCACTTTTGCACCGGCGGCGATCGTGACCTCTCCGGTCTGGGGATCCGGGTTGTCGAAGCTGTCATACCAGTTGACGCCGGTGATGACAGGGCGAAGCACGAGCGCCTCCAGGGCGTGCTGGATCCCGAACGCGTGCTGGTATGAGGTGATCAGGCCCATCTGCTGGGCGGCCTTGCACACCATCAGGCCGCTGCCGCCGGGATCGTTGGGCGGATACGGCTTGCCCTCGAGCTTGGTCTCGAGCTCATAGACCTTGACCGCCTCGGTCTCGTCGTACGGCGTGCCGGCGCTCAGATTGGGGGCGGAGTCCAGCGCTCCGCACAGCGCATTCGCCGTGCACGAGCCGATCTGCCCCTGATCCAGCGGCAGCCCCGTCGCGGCGTGCTTGACGCTCACGATCTGGGCAGCCCGTGGGGCGGCGAAGTTCCACGACCGCGGGTCGTGATGGACGTGACGGCCGAGCCGCTTGCCGGGAACGTGCTGCTCTGGAAGCTTGGCCGTGACGACACCGTTTTCAGGCATGGTGAATCACCTCGCGCATCATCGATAGGGAGAGTGAGCCTGCTGTCACCTGGAGGCCCTACGCGCCAAGGTCGTCGTGGCGCGCTCGCTTCACGGGCGCGCCACGGCTTCGTCCTTGGGTCACGCTCGCCCCCAGGAGGTGACTGGGCGATCTTCTCACCGTGCCATGACGAGGTCAAGAGGGGGAGTGTGAGACGTGTCACGCGCAACGACCCCGCGCAACGCGGGACCAGTGCGACCTGGTGTCCTGATGCAGAAACCTGAATCAGCGCACTATGGCTTTGGCGTCGGGAACTGCGTGCGCATTGTCATGTCC
The DNA here is from genome assembly GCA_963800815.1 of uncultured Solirubrobacteraceae bacterium. Classification (GTDB taxonomy): domain Bacteria; phylum Actinomycetota; class Thermoleophilia; order Solirubrobacterales; family Solirubrobacteraceae; genus Palsa-465. Next base: position 179,420 of record CAWDCP010000003.1, on the reverse strand, counting down.
CACACGCGGTCAGGGGTGAAGCGACGCTGATTGATCATCAGGTGGGCGCTCAGCGTGACCGGGTAGCGGGCCTTGGGGCGCCCGGCGCGCAGCGCGCCCGAGATCGTCTTGGCGACCGTGTCCGGGCCGCCGCCCAGCTTGGCCATCGGGCCGGCGTAGGCCTCCGTGGTGAGCTTCGCCACGCGCCGGTTGAAGTCCGCGTAGGGGCCGCCCTCGTCGCTCTCGACCGTGGCCGTGGCGGCTTCGCCGAAACCGGTGGTGATCAGGCCGGGCTCGATCAGGATCACGTCGACGCCGAAGCCGCGGACCTCGAACCGCATCGCGTCGCTGACCGCCTCGACGGCGTACTTGGTCGCGTGGTAGAGGCCGCCGCCGGGAAACGTGAGCCGCCCACCCATGGAGCTGATGTTGACGATCCGGCCCCAGTGCTGGTCGCGCATGCCGGGCAGCACGAGCTGGCACATGCGGACGAGGCCGAACACGTTCGTCTCGAACTGCCGGCGCACCTGGTCCGGGGGGACGGTCTCGACGGCGCCCGACTGGCTGTAGCCGGCGTTGTTGATCAGCACGCCGACGGCGCCCTCGGCCTCGGTGACGGTGGCCACGGCGGCGCTCATCGAGGTCTCGTCGCAGACGTCGAGCGCGAGCGTCTCGCAGCCCATCGCGGCAAGATCGGCAATCGTCTCGGGCCGGCGCGCGGTGGCGTAGACCTTCCAGCCTTCGCCGATCAGACACTCGGCCGTGGCGTGGCCGATGCCCGACGAGCAACCGGTGATCAGGACGGCCTTGGAGCGCTCGGGCACGCGTCCAGCGTACCGGCTGCGCGCCGCGCCTGTCACCGATCGGGCGAGCTCAGCCGCGGACGAGCTTCTTGTAGGTGATGCGCTTGGGCCGGTCGGCCTCGGCGCCGAGCTGCTCGTGCCGGAAGCTCTCATACGCCTCGAAGTTGCCCTCGAACCAGCGCGCCTGCGAGTCGCCCTCGAAGGCCAGCACGTGCGTGGCGATCCGGTCCAGGAACCAGCGATCGTGGGAGACGACCACGGCGCAGCCGGCGAACGACAGCAGCGCTTCCTCGAGCGCCCGGAGCGTGTCGACATCGAGGTCGTTGGTGGGCTCGTCGAGCAGCAGCAGGTTGCCGCCGCTGCGCAGCAGCTTGGCGAGGTGCAGGCGGTTGCGCTCGCCGCCCGACAGCTTCCCGACCTTCTTCTGCTGGTCGGTGCCCTTGAAGTTGAAGCCGGAGACATAGGCCCGGCTGGCCACAGTGCGGTCCCCGAGCGAGATCTGGTCGACCCCGCCGGAGATCTCCTCCCACACGTTCTTGTCCGGATCGAGGGCGTCGCGCGACTGATCGACGTAGGCCAGCTCGACCGTCTCGCCGATGCGCAGCGTTCCGTGGTCGGGCTGCTCCTGGCTCGTGATCATCCGCAGCAGCGTCGTCTTGCCGGCACCGTTGGGGCCGATCACGCCGACGATGCCACCCCGCGGCAGCTTGAACGAGAGATCGTCGATCAGTACGCGGTCGCCGTAGGCCTTGCGGAGGTGGTCGGCTTCGACCACGATCTCGCCCAGTCGAGGCCCGGCGGGGATGTGGATCTGCACCTGGTCGAGCTTGACGTTGCGGTCCTGGGCGAGCAGGGCCTCGTAGGCGTTCAGCCGTGCCTTCGGCTTGTTGCGCCGGGCGCTCGCATTCATCCGAACCCATTCGAGCTCCTGCTCGATCGTGCGCCGGCGCGCGCTCTCCTGCTTCTCCTCCACCTGCAGGCGGGCCCGCTTCTGTTCCAGCCAGCCCGAATAGTTGCCCTCGTAGGGGATGCCGCGTCCACGGTCGAGCTCGAGGATCCAGCCGGCGACGTTGTCGAGAAAGTAGCGATCGTGGGTGATCGCCACCACGGTGCCGGGGTACTCGTGCAGGTGGCGCTCGAGCCAGGCCACCGACTCCGCGTCGAGGTGGTTGGTCGGCTCGTCGAGCAGCAGCAGGTCGGGCTGGCGCAGCAGCAGCCGGCACAGCGCCACGCGCCGGCGCTCGCCGCCGGAGAGCTTGCTCACATCGGCGTCGGGCGGCGGGCAGCGGAGCGCGTCCATCGCAATCTCGAGCGTCGTGTCCAGGTTCCAGCCGTCGACCGCGTCGATCCGCTCCTGCACCCTGGCGAACTCGTCGGCAGTCTCGTCCGAGTAGTTCATCGAGAGCTCGTTGAAGCGGTCGAGCAGGGCCTTGATCTCGGCCACGCCGTCCTCGACGTTCCCGCGCACGTCCTTGGCCGGGTCGAGGTCGGGCTCCTGTTCGAGCAGGCCAACGGTCGCGCCGGGAGCGAGCTGGGCCTGGCCGTCGAACTCGGTGTCGAGGCCGGCCATGATTCGCAGCAGGGTCGACTTCCCGGCACCGTTGTAGCCGAGTACGCCGATCTTGGCTCCGGGCAGGAACGAGAGCGAGATGTCGCTCAGCACCTCCCGGTCGGGTGGGTACCGGCGCGAGAGCTTGTAGGTGGTGAAGATGTACTGGGCTGACATCGGTCCGATGGAGGATAGCCGTGGGGCTGATCCCGCCGGCGCCCCGGGCACTCAGTCTCAGGCTGCCAGCGACTGACCGCCCAGCGCCCGGGCACTCACGTCTCGGGCTGCCAGCGACTGACCGCCCAGCGCCCGGGCGCGACCTCCGTCACGTCGGCGATTGCCAGATGCCACGCCGGCCGCAGGCCCTGATAGGCGTCGGTGTTGGCGGCGCTCGTCAGCTCGCGCGTGATGACCACGTAGCGATTCCGGGCCCCGTCCAGTGGCGCGACCGCCTCGACCGTCCCCGTGTTCGCGATCCCGCCCCGCTGCAGCTCGTAGTCGTGTGCAGTCTGGGCCGCCGCGAGCTCCATCGCCGAGCGGGCCTGGCCGACGCTGCTCGCGGCCAGCGCCGTCATCTGCGCCGCGACCGTGTCGGCGGTCCAGTTGATGTAGGCGCCCGCGAACGCGCGTACCGCTCCGACCGGGCTTGGCGACCCGCCGCTCACGGTCTGGGGGGGCGGAGGCGAGGACGGATACTCGTGCGTTGTCTCGGCCTCGCTGACCTTCGCCGCCCCGGTGGCCGCGGCGCGGGTCCTCGCGCCGGCGGTCGCTCCGGTCGCCGGAGTCGAGGTCGAGGTTGGGGTTGGGCTCGCGCCGAGCCCGCAGCCTCCGAGCGCCAGCGCCAGCGCGACCGCCCCCGCCACCGCCCCCGATCCCGCCGGCCCGGCCATCACAGCCCCGCCGGATGGCGGGCCACGAAGCCCGCCGCGTCACGGACCAAAGGATGCCACCCGATGCCCGTACTGCCGTCACCGGGTCCGGCCGCATCGTGGGTGTCCCAGCGCAGTCCGGCCACGTACATGAACACGTGGTCGGGGTTCGCGTACAGCGTCACCCAGCGGCCGGGACCGGGCAGCCCAAAGGACTCGAGCTCGCTCGAGGGCCCCCCGTAGGACACCGGGAGCAGAGCCGCGCCGTAGAGGAGGTGCTCGACGCTGCTCGAGCAGTCATAGGCGGGCGCGATCTCCGACAGCGGTAGTCCGTGAGCGGCCCCGTAGACGTACGGCTTGCCGGCGATCTGGTTGCCGGCGGCGATGAGCTGCTGGACTTGCGGCGGGGCGCCCGCCGGCGCCGCAGCGAGTCCGTTCGAGAGCAGCCGCGCTCGCTCGCCGGGGGTGAGCGGAACGCCCGACACCGATCCGGGGGCGCAGGCGACGTCATTCTGGGCTGCGGCGGGAGTGCTCATCATCGTGTCGCTCGCACCCGAGGTGCCTCCGAGCAGGTTGCCCGCGCCGGCGTCAGGCGGGCGCTGCACGACGACCGCGCCCGACCATTGGCCGCCGTCGTAGGCGATCCCGAGGCGGACGGCCAGCTGCCACCAGAGATCGATTACCCGCGGCAGTCCATCCACGGGGCCGCCGCCGAGCCCGAAGTCGCGCTTGTAGGCGATCGCGGATCGATTCGCCCATGTGATCCGCAACGGCGCCATGTAGGGCAGGCCGCCCATCGCGGTCGCGGTCGGCCAGCTCAGCCCGCCGAGCTCGGCATAGGTATCGGGATGCTGGAGCAGGTTGTCCCCGCGGGCGCCGGTGACGCCCGAGCTCGGGTCCCCCGGGCCGCCGTACTCGGTGGCGCCGACCCGCTCCCCGGTGCCGGGCGGGCCGAGCACGATACCGGCCGCGATCCCGGCACCGGCGCCGGCCGACCCGCTCGACCCGCAGTCGCCCTCCGACTGCACCACGGTGAACAGGACGGCCAGCAGCGCGGCGGCGAACGCCGCCCCGGTGATCGCCGCAACCGCCACTCCGGTCGCCAGGGCCCCGGCGCGGGCTGTCCGCGCACTGCCTGTTGGTCCACCCATGACCGTGACCTCATCATGCCGCGAGCCAACTGAGGCCACCTGAGCCTATTTCGTTCCAAAGATATGTGCGAGCTGTGGCGCGGCGCGACGCTCTCGTAACCGGATCCGCTGCCCGACTCCGCGCGGCGTGTGTAACGTAAATACGTCATGGCCAGGATCCTCGACGTCGAACAAGCTCTGCTCCTCTTGGAGCTTGAGGCGCCGTTCGATCAGCGGTCAGTGCAGCTCGCGCGCCGGAGCATGGCAAAGCGGTGGCACCCGGACATCGCTCCGCCCGGACGCCAACACGAGCATCAGCGCCACCTGCAGGCGATCAACGAGGCGGCCGACCAGCTCGAGCAGCTGGCCGAGACCTCGCGCGGCGGGCGCGTGACGCGCAACGCGGTCAAGGTGTCGGCCGCCGCGGCCCGCAAGGCGAGGGCCGAGGCCGGCCGCCGGGCCTACGAAGAGGAGCAGCGCGCCCGCGCGAGTGAGGAGGAGCGGGCCAAGCACGATCCGTTCGGCTCCCGGGTCCCCGACCACTCGGTCGTGCACCGTTATGCGCGCTGCCTGTCGTACCCCGAGTGGGGCGTCGGCACCGTCACCGGGATCTACTTCTCCGGCGACGACGAGGATTCGCAGCAGTGGGCGCGCGCCACGTTCGCGGTCGGCGTGCGGACGATCCCAGCGGGCTCGCTGCAGTTCGTGGACTTCTCGAAGCCCGACGCCTCGGCCGACCGCGTGCAGCGATTCATGACCGCCGCCCAGCACGCACTCGCCGAGGGTAACGCCGAGCTGGCCGCGCAACGGCTCGTCTACGCGCGCGACGCCGAGCCCACGAACCCGATTGTGCTGCGGCTGCTGACCGTGGCCTTCTGGCAGGCGGGCAACCTGCCGGCGGCGGCGCGGGCGGTCCGAGACTGGGCGCGCGTCGACACCGACCGGCCCACCCCGGAGCGGTTTGCCGCCCGCATCTACGAGGACATGGGTGCGATCGATCTGGCCGCCGACGCGGCGGCACGCGCGGCCGAGAGGGCCCCGTCCGATGCGTCCGCGTGGGAGCGGCTCGGGCGCCTGCGGCTGCGGCTGATGGACCGCGCGGGCGCCGTCGCCGCGCTCGAGCGTGCGAAGCTCGTCGGCCCCTCGGTCGAGGGGCTGCTCGACCTCGCGCTCGCCTACCACCTGGTCGGCGATGTCGGTGCCGAGGTCTCGGCCTGTGAGGCGGCCACCAAGCTCGATCCCGAGTCGCCCGAAGCATGGTCGCGCTACGCGCACGCGCTGGCGCGGACCGACCGGCCGCGCGAATGCATCGAGGCGTGCGAGCGGGCGCTCGCGCTCGGCACCGACCCCGAGGTCAAGGCGCTGCTCGAGCGGGTTCGGGCCTCGGTGCCCCGCGAGCTCGACAAGCGCACCGCCGCCTCACGGGCGCGGTCGCGCCGAGCCGCCTGAGGGACCTACCACCAGGTCGCGCGCGCTACCGGCACAGGCCCCGACCCGATCCGATCGCGTCGAGCCGCTGCGGACCCCGGGGCTCATCCGGAGCGCCGTCTCCCGCGTGCCCGAGATCGAGCTGCCACCAGCCGACGTCCCGCCACGCGCCCCGCTTCCAGCCGATGTTCCGGTAGACCCCGATCGGCGTGAACCCCATCGCCGCATGCAGCCCGACGCTGGCATCGTTGGGAAGCGTGATCCCCGCGCAGGCCGTCCGCAGACGCTGCGCCCGCAGCAGCGGCAGCAAGCCGCCATAGAGACGCCGACCGAGCCCGCGCCGGCGCCGGTTCGGATCGAGTAGACCGTCACGTCGGCGGTCCAGCGGTAGGAGGCTCGGGCCCGGTGCTGGGAGGCGTAGGCGAACCCGGCCACGACCCCGTCCTGCTCGAGCACGAGCCAGGGATACATCGCCTCGGTCTCGGCGATTCGGGTGGCCATCTGAGCCGCGTCGGGCGGTTCCTCCTCGAGCGAGACCGCGGTGTCGCGCACGAACGGCGCGTAGATCGCCGCGCAGGCCTGCGCGTCCCGGCTCGGATCGGCGTGCCGCAGCATCCCGGGCATGCTGCCAGGCGGCGCGTCTCAGAGCGCGCCGAGCACCGCGGCCCCGTCCCCGGGCCGGGCCTCGAGCGCGCCCGCGGGCAGCTCGGTCCCCGGCGGGAACAGGGCCAGCACGCTGCCCCCGAATCCGCCCCCGAGCAGTCGGGCGCCGCGTGCGCCGGCGGCACGGGCCCGCTCGACCGTCGCCTCGACCGCGGGGGTTGAGACCTCGAACAGATCGCGCAGGCTGGCGTGCGACGCGTTGATCAGCTCGGCCAGCAGCTCGTGGTCGCGGGCGCGCAGTGCGCCGACGGCGCGCCGCACCCGGTCGTTCTCGTCGAGCACGTGGCGGGCCCGGCGGCGCAGCGCCTCCGGCAGGCGCGTGAGATCCGCCGGGTCGGCGTCGCTGAGGCAGACGACCCCGAGACGCTCGGCCGCTGCGCCGCATTCCGCACGGCGCTCGTTGTAGCCACTGCCGGCCAGGCGCCGCCGCGATCCGCTGTCGATGGTCGCCAGCGTCCAGCCGTCGAGGGCCAGCGGCACGGGCTCGAGCACGAGCGAGCTGCAGTCGATCAGTACGGCGGCGCCGCGGCGTCCGGCGAGCGATGCGAGCTGGTCGAGCACGCCGGTCCGGACGCCGGCCCAGGAGTTCTCCGCGCGCGAGCACAACTGCGCAAGCTCGACCACAGGCGGGATCGGCCGCCCGCCGAGCGCGATCAGCGCGACCGCGAGTGCGACCTCGAGCGCCGCTGAGGAGGAGAGGCCGACGCCGGTCGGCAGATCGCTGTCGATCTCGACCCGAGCCGCCGGAGCCGCGAGTCCGGCAGCGGCGAGCTCCGCGCACACCCCGCGGACGTAGGCTCGCCACCCGGTCGCCGGCTCGGGTCCCGCGGCTTCGAAGGCATCCTTCTCGCCGGAGTGACGCGTCAGCACCGACAACTGCGTCCCCGCGATCGCACGGGCACTGACCGTGACCCCGCGCTCGAGCGCGAACGGGAGACACAGGCCACCGTTGTAGTCGGTGTGCTCTCCGATCAGGTTCACGCGACCGGGCGCGAACGCGACCACGCGCTCGTCGCCGAGAGGGGCCACGCGATCAACCCGCCCGGGCGATCGCATCGCGGAGCTCGGCCGCGGTGTGCTCGGGCAGCGTGTCGTTGAGGAACACCCCCGCCCCCTGCTCGCATCCGGCGAGGTGCTTGAACCTGTCGGCGGACCGGAGCGGCGGATAGAACTCCACGTGGAGGTGCCCGTCGCCGCGGCCGTCCGTGGGGGCCTGGTGCACGCAGAGCATGTACGGGAAGGGGCGATCGAACAGCGCGTCGTAGCCGCGCGTCACCGCTTGCAACGCCGCTGCGAGGTCGCGCAGCTCGCCGGCGCTGCCGTCGACCAGGCTCGGCCGGTGCTCGCGCAACACGACGTGGACCTCGTAGGGCCACCGTGCGGCGTAGGGAACGAAGGCCACGGTGGCCGCGCTGCAGTGCACGAGCCGGCGGCCGTCGGCCAGCTCCGCGGCGGCCAGCGCGCACGGCGTGCAGCCGCCGCGCCGCTCATCGGCCGCGCGCTCGGCCGCCGCCACGGGCGGCAGGAACGGGAAGGCGTAGATCTGGCCGTGTGGGTGGTGCAGCGTCACACCGACCTCGACGCCGCGATTCTCGAACGGCATCACGTAGGCGACGTCGGCCCGCGCCCCGAGCTCGGAATAGCGATCGCGCCACACCCACATCAGGTCCTCCGCGCGCTCGGGCGCAAGTGTGGCGAACGACCCCTCGTGCTCATCGGTGTAGACGACGACCTCGCAAGCGCCACCAATCGCTCCGGGCGCGAAGGCCGGGGACCGGTTCTCGAACACGGCGATTTCGAACGAACGCACCGGTATCTCGCCGTGACCGCCGTCGGGGCGCGCGGGGCAGAGCGGGCAGCCGGCGAGGTCGGGCAGGTGCACGCGCCCCTGGCGCCCCGACGCGATGATGACCTCCTCGCCGCGGAGCTGGTCGAAGCGCCGCTCGAGCGTGGGAGCGGCCGGCGGCGCGCCGGTGGAGCGATCGGACACGGGTGCATGCCGGCCGTAGAGCAGGAGCGCCCGGCCGTCATCGGTGTGGGTTCGGGTGACCGGGGGATCCAATCGGGGCCGGCTGTCAGGGCGGCGACATCGAGCCTTCGCGCCCGCACACGGGACAGGCCTCCTGCGGGCCGAGGGCACGACCGCCACAGGCGGGGCAGTCCTCGACCCGCTCGAGCACGCCGAGCAGTTCGGCCACCCGACACACGAGCAGTCGCTCCTCGTCGACCTCGACCCAGACGCCGGCCGAGGCCGGGAACACGACGTGGTCCCCGGGCCGCACCGGCATCTGCACCCCGACGTGGTCCCACCAATCGAGCCCGGGCCCGACGCTCAGCACGATCCCGTGCTGAGGCGGGGGCTCATCCGAGCCGGCGGGCACGAGCAGGCCCGAGCGCCGGATCCGGTCCGGATCGAGCTCCTTGATCACGACACGATCGAAGAGGGGGCGAAGCTGCTGGCGCATGAGTGCCTGAAAGGTTATGCCTTGGCGCTGTCCGATCGGGATCGTAGGGTGGGCAACCCCATGCGCCTGATCGTTGCCCGCTGCGAGGTCCGGTACTCGGGCCGCCTTGATGCGCTGCTCCCCGAGGCGCTGCGGCTGATCATGCTCAAGTCCGACGGGTCCGTGCTCGTGCATGCGGACGCCGGTGGGTACAAGCCCCTCAACTGGATGACGCCGCCGACAGTGATCGAGGAGGCACCCGACCGCGTGGTGGTGCGCAAGCGCGCGGGCGCCAGCGAGGACCGGCTCGAGATCAGGATCGCCGAGATCCTGTCCGACGTCTCTCACGACATGGGGTCGCCCACGGATGACGCGGGGCTCGAGAAGGACGGGGTCGAGGCGCACCTGCAGGAGTTGCTCGCCGACCAGCCGCACTGGTGTGGGGAGGGCTTCCGGCTGGTGCGCCGCGAGTGGCCCACCGACATCGGGCCGGTGGATCTGATGTGCCGCGACACGGACGGGCAGTGGGTGGCGGTCGAGATCAAGCGCGTGGCCGGGATCGAGGCCGTCGAGCAGCTGGCCCGGTACCTGGAGCGGATCCGCTGCGACCCGGCGTTCTCGGCCTGCCGCGGCGTGCTCGCCGCACAGTCGATCAAGCCGCAGGCGCGTGTGCTCGCACAGGCGCGCGGAATCGACTGCGTCGAGGTGGACTTGGCCGTGCTGCGCGGGGAGCGCGAGCCCGACCTGAAGCTGTTCGCGGCCTGACCTCGCTCACTCCGCGGCGCGGGCGCCGGCCCGAACTGAGATGGTTCGGGCCATGAACGAACAACCCGTCATCCTCACCGAGCGCCGCGAACGCGTGCTCCTGATCACGATCAACCGCCCCGACGCGCGCAACGCCGTCAACGCCGCGGTGGCCACCGGAATCGCCGCGGCCATGGACGAGCTCGACGCCGACGGCGAGCTGACGCTCGGCATCCTCACCGGCGCCGGCAGCGGCTTCTGCGCCGGGATGGACCTCAAGGCGTTCGTCGCCGGCGAATCGGCCTGGGCCGGCGACCGCGGCTTCGCCGGCATCACCCAGCGCGCCTCGGTCAAGCCGCTGATCGCCGCGATCGAGGGGTTCGCGGTCGCCGGCGGCCTCGAGATCGCCCTTGCCTGTGACCTGATCGTCGCCGCCCGCGGCGCTCGGCTCGGGATCCCCGAGGTCAAGCGCTCGCTTGTCGCCGCCGGGGGCGGCCTGCTGCGCCTGCCCCGCGTGCTGCCGCGTGGCATCGCGATGGAGCTGGCACTGACCGGCGATCCGATCACCGCCGAGCGTGGCCACGAGCTGGGGCTGGTCAACCGCCTCGCTGAGCCCGGCGAGTCGCTCGCGGTGGCGTTCGAGCTCGCGGCCCAGATCGCGCCCAACGCGCCGCTGGCGCTGGCCGCGAGCAAGCGGATCCTGAACGAGTCGGTCGACTGGACCGACGCCGAGTTCTGGGCGCGACAGGGTGAGATCGTCGGACCTGTGATGTCCTCCGAGGACGCCCGCGAAGGGGCCACCGCGTTCGCCGAGAAGCGCCCACCGGCGTGGAAGGGGCGCTGAATACGGCCGGGGACGCTACGCGGCGTCCACGGCCGCGCCGCAGGCGGTCGCCATGACCGAGCGCGGGCCGCCCTGATCGCGGTGCTCGCAGAGATAGACGCCCTGCCAGGTTCCGAGCGCCAGGCGCCCGCGGGCCACGGGGAGGGTGAGGGTGGATCCCAGCAGCGCCGCCTTGATGTGGGCCGGCATGTCATCGGGGCCCTCGAGCGTGTGGGTCCAGTACGGAGCCCGTTCGGGGACCACCTGGTCGAACCAGGACTCGAAGTCCCAGAGCACGTCGCGCGAGGCGTTCTCATTCAGCGCCAGCGAGGCCGAGGTGTGTTGGAGCAGCAGGTGCAGCATGCCGGTCCGCAGGCCGCCGAGCTCCGGCAGCGCATCGAGGATCTCGGCCGTGACGATGTGAAAGCCCCGCTCGCGCGGGGTGAGCGTGATCTGTCGTTGGATCCACACCATCGGGGCGCAGCTTAGGACGTATCCCAGTCGCGCGCCCAAATCGGGATGGGCCCGAGTTAGTCAGTCAGACGCACCTCACCACGGTTCCCGCGCATGGGCGACCCGCATGTCGACCCGGCTGCCGCGGAACGGCACGCCTTCGGCGTCCAGCAGCGCTCGCTGCCGCTCGCCCTTGGCCAGCGAGCCGTCGGCGCGCACGATCCGGTGCCAGGGGACATCGGGGTCCTCGCAGGCGTGCAGAACGGCCCCGGCCACGCGCGGCGCGCCCGGCGCGACGTCGCCGTACGTGCGCACGAAGCCGGGTGGGGTGGCTCGCACGCGGGCCAGGATCTGTTCGGCTCGCCCGGGCTTCATTCGCATCAGGATATGCCGAGACCAGGCACATGCTGATATGGTCAGAGCGCCGAATTCCCTGCTCAGCGCAGAGAAGCGGGGGACCCAGGTTTCCGGGGCGAGTCGTTGTCTGATGACGACGTAGCGCAGCAGCGCGAGCCCGACAGCTAACCCCGTAGGCACACGACCATGAGGCTCTGGCACACAGTCCATCTCCGGCTCATGGCCGCCACACTGGCGGCCCTGCTGCTCGCGGCCGCGGTACCGTCGTCCTCGATCGCTCAGCCGAGCATCGGGCAGCTCTCGAACCAGCTCGACGCCACCCGCGCCCAGGCGCAGAGCCTGTCGTCCAGCATCAGCGGACTGAACGCCGTGATCTCGCGGCTCGAGGGCCAGATCTCGCTCGTCCAATCGCGCGAGGCAGCGGTGAGCTCGGAGCTCGCGGCCGACCGCACGGCGCTGGCCGGTGTGCAGGCGTCACTGGTCCGGGAGAAGCGGTGGCTCGCGGTGCTGCGCGCGCGGCTCGCGCGGGCCCGTCTGGTGCTCTCGCGCCAGCTGGTCTCCAGCTACGAGGGCGACAAACCCGATCTCGTCCGGGTGGTCCTCGAGGCCAACGGATTCACCGAGCTGCTCGAGCAGATCGACTTCCTGCATCGTGCCGAGCAACAGCAGCAGAGCCTCATCACGCTCACGCGCGAGGCCAAGGCCCAAGCCGACACCGCCACGCGGCGGCTCGCCGAGCTGCAGGACAAGGACCGCCGGATCACGCAGGCCGCGGCGGTGCAGGCCGCGGCGCTTGCGGGCATGAACGCGCTGCTGCAGTCCAAGCAGGCAGCGGTCGGGCAGGCCCGCGCCGCCCAGCAGACGGCACTCGCCGCCGCCCGCGCCCGCGGGGCTCAGTTGCAGGGTCAGATCTCGCAGCTGCAGGCGCAGGCCGCGGCTCAGGCAGCGGCGCAGGCCGCTGCGGCCCAGCGCGCGGCGGCTCAGTTCACTCCGCCCGCGGCGCTCGGTCCCTCGGGCGGCTGGGCGATCCCGTACGCAATCGTGCTATGCGAGTCGGGCGGCCAGAACCTGCCGCCCAACAGCGCCGGCGCGTCCGGCTACTACCAGATCATCCCCAGCACCTGGAGCGGTTTCGGCGGCACTGGTCCGGCCGCGTACCTGGCCGGCAAGGCCGAACAGGACGCGGTTGCTTCGCGGATCTGGAACGGTGGCGCGGGCGCCTCGAACTGGGTCTGCGCGGGTATCGTCGGAATCCACTGACGCCCGTCAGAGCGGCGTCGCGGCCTCGTTGCGCGCGGTGCTCACGGGGCGCGCTCACGGGCTCGAGCGCGTCCGCACCATCCGTAGTTTTCCTCACGGATCACCGTGCTCTCTCGCGTTGGCGGGCGGCTCGCCGGTGCGTACCGTCAGGAGCGTGACATCAACCACCACCCGCGCCCCGAACACACTGGATGCGCTCCTCTCAGGTGGCGAGGAGCGCGGATATCTGGACGAATCTGAAATCGACGCGATCGCGACCGCCGGCGACATCGACGCCGAGGCGGTCGAGCTCTTCCGCGAAAAGGTTGCCGCCGCCGGGATCGACGTGCACGACGACTTGGGCCGCGAGGTCCCGGCAACCGCGTACGCCGACTGGGACCTCGCCCATTACACGGTCGACGCGATGACGCAATTTCTCGCCGAAGCCAGCCGTTACCCACTGCTCACCGGAACCGAGGAGATCGAGCTGGCCAAGCGCATCGAGCGCGGTGACCTGCGAGCGAAGGAGAAGCTGATCTCGCACAACCTCCGCCTCGTGGTCTCGATCGCCAAGCGCTATCAGGTGAGCACGCACCTGACGTTGCTCGACCTCGTCCAGGAGGGCACGCTTGGGCTGATTCGCGCCGCGGAGAAGTTCGACTGGCGCCGCGGCTTCAAGTTCTCGACCTACGCCACCCTGTGGATCCGCCAGGCGATCCAGCGGGGGCTCGCCGACAAGGCGCGCGTGATCAGGCTGCCGATCCATGTCGAGCAGCGTGAGCGCAAGGTCGCCGCGGCCCAGCGCCGACTGTCCGGTGAGCTCGGCCGGGATCCCACGCCCGACGAAATCGCCGTGGCCACCGGGCTCGAAGCGGCTGAAGTCGTGCAACTCGCCGGCGCCCCCCGCGTCGTCACGAGCCTCGACCGCCCCGTCGGAGAGGACGAGGAGTCGACGTTCGGCACGCTGATCGCGTCCACGGTCCCGGACGTGGGCGAGGAGGTGCACATCAGCCTCGAACGCGAGCAGGTGCGCCAGACCGTCGCCAACATGTCCGAGCCGGCCCGCACCGTGATCCGGATGCGCTACGGCGTCGACGCCGATCTCGACCCGCGCAGCTACGCCGACATCGCTCGACAGCTCGGATTGAGCATCAGGCGGATCCGGCTGATCGAGGAGGGCGCGCTGCGACAGCTGGCGCGTCTGCGCGAGATGCAGGCGCTCCGCGCCGCTTGAGCCTGGTTACCGCTCGCCCGGAAGCTTGCGTGGGTACTGCGAGACCTGCTGCTTGAGGTCCAGGGCCGTGGAGACGAGCCGGTCCTGCTCCATCGCATGCGCGATCGGGTAGCCCTCGCCCGAGGCGGCCCGCTCGGGACGGCCGATGTAGCCAAACTGAAGCTCGGGCGGAAGCAGCTGCAGCAGCCGCGGGGCCATGAACGCGCGGGCGCCCATGTTGCGCGGCTCTTCCTGGACCCACACGACCTCGCGCAGATTCGGATAGCTGTCGACCAGCTTCAGGATCTCCTCCTGCGGGAACGGGTACAGCAACTCGACGCGGGCGATCGCCACGCCCGGGTTCTCCGGGCGCGATGCGTGCCCGATCAGGTCGTAGTAGATCTTGCCGGTGCACAGAGCGAGTCGCGTCACTTCGCGCGCGTCGACCGTGCTGTCGCCGAGCACCGGACGGAATCGGCCCTCCGAGAGTTCCTCGATCTTGCTCGTCGCCTGCGAGAGCCGCAGCAGGCTCTTGGGCGTCATGATCACCAGCGGCCGCTGCTTGGCGATCCGAGCCTGACGACGCAGAAGGTGGAAGTACTGAGCGGGGGTTGTGCAGTTGGCGACGCGGATGTTGCCCTCGGCGGCGAGCTGCAGGAAGCGCTCGAGCCGCGCCGAGGAATGCTCCGGTCCCGATCCCTCGTAGCCGTGTGGCAGCAGCAGCGTGAGCCGCGAGGTCTGGCCCCACTTGGCGAGCCCGGAGGTGATGAACTGGTCGATGATCACCTGGGCGCCGTTGACGAAATCGCCGAACTGGGCCTCCCACAGGACCAGCGTCTCAGGGCCCTCCTGTGAATAGCCGTACTCGAAGCCGAGGCAGGCCATCTCCGAGAGCGGCGAGTTGTGCATCTCCATCGGCGCGAGCGCTCCCGGCAGATGCTGCATGGCCGAATGCTCCTGGCCGGTCTTGGGATCGTGCAGAACGAGGTGGCGCTGGCTGAACGTGCCGCGCTCGGCGTCCTGACCGGTCAGCCGGATCGGGATGCCCTCGGTCAGCAGGGACGCGAAGGCCAGCGCCTCGGCGTGGGCCCATACGATCCCGCCGGCCGGCCCCAGAGCCTCGCGGCGCTGCTCGAGCTGCCGGGCGAGCTTCGGGTGCACGGTGAACCCGGTGGGCACCGACAGCAGCTCCTCGTTGAGCACCTGCAGCCGGTCCGCGGAGACCGCGGTCTTGACCTCGGGCGAGGCGGTGCGATCGAGCTGGTACTCGCCCGTCGCATGCTCGACCTCCCTGGCCGCCGCGATCTGCGCCTTCAGCTTCTGGTGCTCTTCGGTCAGCACCGACCAGACCTCGTCGGTCATCTCGGTGGATTCCGGCTCGGTGACGACGCCCTGCTCGATCAGCTGCTTGGCGAACAGCTCGCGGACGGGCGGGTGCTTCTTGATCACCTGGTACATCTCGGGCTGGGTGTAGGCGGGCTCGTCGGCCTCGTTGTGGCCGAAGCGCCGGTAGCCGATCACGTCGATCAGGACGTCATGCCCAAACTGCTGGCGGAAGGCGAAGGCCAGTCGCACGGCCGAGATGCAAGCGGCGACGTCATCGGCGTTGACGTGGATGATCGGGACGTCGAAGCCCTTGGCGAGGTCCGATGCCCATGTCGTCGAGCGCGAGTCCTCGGGATCGGTCGTGAATCCGACCTGGTTGTTCTGGATGATGTGGATCGAGCCGCCCACGGTGTAGCCGTCGAGAGCCTGCAGGTTGAGCGTCTCGGACACGATGCCCTGTCCGGGGAAGGCGGCGTCTCCGTGCAGCAGGACAGGCAGCGCCGCGTTCGTGTCCTGGTGGGCGTGCGGTCCCTGGCGCGTGGTCTGGGCCGCGCGTGTCGCTCCGACCGCGACAGGGTCGACGAACTCCAGGTGGCTCGGGTTGGACTCCAGGCGCACGATGATCGATTCGCCGCTCGGCAACTGGTAGGAGCCCTGCGCGCCATGGTGGTACTTGACGTCGCCGGTCCCGCCCTGCGGGATGGTGGTGATCGGCTCGAGCGTGGAGGAGCCTTCGAACTCGGCGAAGATCGTGTCGTAGGGACGCCCGAGATTGTGGGCAAGGACGTTCAGGCGACCGCGATGCGCCATGCCGATCACGATCTCGCGGGCGCTCTGGGTCGCTGCGAGCTGGATGATCTCATCGATCATCGGGACGGTCATGTCGAGGCCCTCGACCGAGAACTGCTTCTGGCCCAGGTACGCCTTGTGCATGAAGCGCTCGAACGCGTCGACCTCGGTGAGCCGCTTCAGCAGCGCCTTCTGCTCGCTGTGGGTGAGTGGCTTGCGATAGTTGCCGGATTCGATCGCCTCGCGCAGCCACAACCGCTGCTGGTGCGAGGAGATGTGCTCGATCTCGTAGGCGATGGTGCCGCAGTAGGTCTCTCGCAGATGGGGCAGGGCATCGGCGAGCGTCGCGCCCGGAACCCACATGCGCAGGATCCGGGCCGGGATCTGCGCCAGCAACTCGGGCGTCAGGTTCAGCGTCGCCGGATCGAGGGCCGGATCGCCCTCGACGTGGCGGCCGAGCGGGTCGAGCTTGGCGGCCAGGTGGCCGTGGGTGCGATGGGCCTTGAGCAGCGAGGTGGCGGCCTGGACGGCCTGGAGCAGCTCCTCGCTCGGCGGCGCGCCGGCCTGCGCCGCGGGAGCCTCGGCCGGCGGCGCCGGTGCCGGGGGGGCGGACGTGACGGCGGCTTGAGCGGCCGGGGCCGGGGCCGGGGGTGCGGGCAACTCGGGCAGGTCCGCGCCGAGGTCGGCGAAGATCCGCTCGTAGAACCCGTCCTGCCCCTGCAGGTAGCCCTCGATCCGCTGCAGGAAGCGACCCGACTCGGCGCCCTGGATGATCCGGTGGTCGTAGGTCGAGGTCATGGTCATGACCTTCTCGGCCCCGATCATCGCGCCGATGTTCCCGAGTCCGACGGGGTAGGCGATCGAGCCCGTGGCGATGATCGTCCCCTGCCCGACCATCAGCCGCGGCACGGACGCGATCGTGCCGATGCCACCGGGATTGGTCAGCGAGATGTTGCCGCCCGTGAGGTCGTCGGCGGTCAAGGTGTTCGTGCGGGCCTTCTCCACCAGCGCGTTGTACGCGTCGAGGAACTGGGCGAAGCTGAGCCGGCCGGCGTCCCGGATCACGGGCACCATCAGCGCACGCGTGCCGTCCTTCTTCTCGACGTCGACGGCGAGGCCGATGTTGACCGCGCGGTCGTCGATCCGGTGGGGCTTGCCGTCGATCTCGGCGAAGTGGTGCGCCATCACCGGCATGTCATCCGTTCCCGCGACGGCGATCGCGTAGGCGATCAGATGCGTGAAGGAGACCTTCATGCCGGCGTCCTTGAGCTGGCGGCGCCGCTGGTCGAGCACGGTCACGGTGAGCGTGCGGAACGAGGTCGCGGTGGGGATCGAGCGGCTCTCGTCCATATAGCGGGCAAGCGCCGCGCCGCCGCCCTTGATCAGCTGCGCGCCGGCCGGCTTCTCGGTCGCGGCCGGTGCCGCTGTCGCGCCGTTGCCAACGGCGGCGGCCAGCACGTCGGCCTTGGTGATCCGGCCTCCGCGGGCGGACCCGGCAACGTGAGACAGGTCGACGCCGTGGTCGGCGGCCACGCGCCGGGCGACGGGTGAGGCATTGCCCTCGCCGGCCGCGGCCGCGGCCGCGGTGGCGCCGGGGGCGGGCGCGGCCTCGCCGGCTGTGACCTGGCCGGCTGTGGCCTGGCCGGCCGGGCCTGGCCGGCTGCGGGTGCCGGAGCGCTCGCGCCGTTACCGGCTCCTGCGCCGACTCCGGCGGTCATCCGCGCGATCACCTGACCTACGGTGACGGTGGCGCCCTCCTCGGCCAGGATCTCGGTGATCGTGCCGGAGGCGGGCGCCGGAAGCTCCATGTCGACCTTGTCGGTCGAGATCTCGACGACGGTGTCGCCGTCCTTGACCTGGTCGCCGACCTTCACCGCCCACTCGAGGATCGTCCCTTCCGTGACCGACTCGCCGCCCGTTGGCGTGACGATCTCGATCGTCTCAGCGGGAGCGCTGGGACCGGGCTCCGGGACCGAGGCGCCGCCGTTGGCCGGTGCCTCGGTGGCCGCGGCTTCGGATCCGTCGGATGTGGCGATCTCGGCCAGCAGGGCGCCGACCGCCACAGTGTCACCCTCGGCCGCGTGGATCTTCACGAGCGTGCCGGCGACGGGGGCCGGGACCTCGGCATCGACCTTGTCGGTGGAGATCTCGACGATCGTGTCGTCGACGGCGACGGTGTCGCCCTCCTGCTTGTGCCACTCCAAAACGGTGCCCTCGGCGACGGAGTCGCCCATCGCGGGCATGACGACCTGAACGGTGCTGGTATCTACTGCCATTCGCGAGTTCGAACTCTAGCGGCCGGATCCGGCTGTGGTTGTAACCGGACCGTGGGCATGGCGTTGACGGTCGGCGATGATGAAGCCGATCGATCCGGCGAACGGCCCCAGCCCGCCGAGCACCGCGACCACCACCGCGAGCCAGAACGGGATGATCCGCGCCCGAGCGGCGGCGATGCAGATGAGCGACATCGCGATCCAGATCAGGCCGTGCGCGAGCCCGAAGATGAACGTCGCCGGCTCGGGCTTGCCGAGGGCGAAGGCGCAGATCAGCAGCGCCGAATAGACGCCGGAGTGGATGAACGAGACCACCTCGAGGCGGCGGAAGGTGATGTATTTCACGTGGGGGCGAGCAGCGCGGCCATTCGCCGCAGCGGCTCGTCGGCCTCCTCGGGCCATGCGCCGATGTCGGCGGGCCACCATGTGAACTCGTCGTGCTCGTCGTCCGGCGTCACTACCGCGCCCGGCGGGAGCCACGCCTGGCCGACCAGGAGGACCATCGCGCTGGGCAGCATCACCAGCGCCTCGATGCTCAAGCGCTCGGGTTCGACCGACCATTCCTCGTGCAGTTCGCGTGAGAGCGTGTGAGCGGGATTCTCATCCACCTCGACCGACCCTCCGGCCCCCAGGGCCCAGCGCCCCGGCCACGAGGCGAGCCAGGCCGCCCGGCGTCCGGCCAGCCAGCGGCCGTCGGCCGAGCGCACCACGCACAACACGGCCATGCTCGCAGAGGCGTCCTCGGTGACCAGGCGCAACGCCCACCGGATGGGCTGCAGCTCCAGCGCGAGACGTCCGTCGGATGCCTGGTAGCTCGTCAGTCGCGCCGCCAACCCGTCGTGGCTTGGGGAGCCCCGGCGGCGGAGCGCATCGAGCGCCAGATCGGCGGCGTCGGTCGTGCTCGGCGCGGGTTCGAACGGGTCGGCGCGCCAGGCGACGTCGATCTGGTCCGGATTCCAGGGACCACGAGCCAGTAGGCCGGGGGCGATCGACATGCCCCAAACCGTACAAGGGAAGCGCATAGACTCACGCGACGTGGCCCGCCGGCTGAAGCATTGGGGATGGGGGTACGAGGACGAGCAGCCCTCGCACGACGAAGTCCGGGCGGCGGCCGCGTACATCGCGCAGCAGCTCGGGTTCGGCTCCGCGGAGCCCGAACGACCCGTGCCGCTGTCGGAGCTCTCGTTGCCCGCTCCGCGCTTGAATCCACCGCCGTCGCTGGCCGGGATCTGCTCGACCGAGACCTACGACCGTGCGCTGCACAGCTACGGACGCTCCTACCGCGACGTGGTCCGGGCCTTCCGGGGCCAGTTCGACCATCCACCCGACGTGGTCGCCCAGCCGCGCGACGAGACCGAGGTCGCCGCGGTGCTCGAGTGGGCCTCCGATTCCGGCGCGGCGGTGATTCCGTTCGGCGGCGGAACGAGCGTGGTCGGCGGCGTCGAGCCAAGGGTCGGCGACGGGTATGCGGGGGTGGTGACGATCGACCTCAAGCGGCTCGATCGCGTGCTCGAGGTCGACGAGGTCTCGCTCGCGGCCCGGATCCAGGCCGGAGCGACCGGGCCGGGGCTCGAGCAGCAGCTCGCCGAGCACGGACTCACGCTGCGTCATTTCCCGCAGTCGTTCGAGTTCTCCACGCTGGGCGGGTGGATCGCCACCCGTGCCGGCGGTCACTTCGCGACGCTGTACACGCACATCGACGATCTCGTCGAGTCGGTGCGGGCTCTCACCCCGCTCGGCGTCTGGCAGTCACGGCGCCTGCCGGGCTCGGGAGCCGGGGTGTCCCCGGACCGGATGCTGATCGGGTCCGAGGGCACCCTGGGCGTGATCACCGAGGCGTGGATGCGGGTCCGGCGCAAGCCGGTCCACCGCGCGTCGGCGGGTGTGCGCTTTCCGACGTTCGCCGCGGGCGCCGAGGCGGTCAGGGCGCTTTCGCAGTCCGGCCTGTACCCGACCAACTGCCGGCTGATCGATCCCGCGGAGGTCAAGCTCACCGGTGCCGGCGACGGCACCCACGCGCTGCTCGTGCTCGGGTTCGAGTCCGCCGACCACGACGTGCAGCCCTGGATGTCGCCGGCGCTGGCGTGCTGCGCCGAGTTCGGGGGCGCCTGGGAGCGACGCGGTGCCGGGGGCGCGGCCGGCGCCGACTCGGTCGGGAGCTGGCGCCAGGCCTTCCTGCGCGCGCCCTACCTGCGCGACACGTTCGTCGCGATGGGGGTGTTGTCGGAGACGTTCGAGACGGCGGTCACCTGGGACCGGTTCCCGGGATTCCACGCCGCCGTCTGCGCGCGCGTGCAGGCAGCGGTCGCCGAGGTCTGCGGCTCGGGCGGCGTGAGCTGTCGCTTCACGCACGTCTACCCCGACGGCCCGGCTCCGTACTTCACGATCCTGGCCCCGGCGCGGCGCGGCGACGAGCTGGAGCAGTGGGCCCGGATCAAGGCGGAGGCCTCGGAGGCGGTGCTCGACCACGGTGGCACGATCACGCACCACCACGCCGTTGGGCGCGACCATCGGCCCTGGTATGACCGGCAGCGCCCGGGACTGTTCGCCGACGCGCTCGTGGCGGCGAAGGCGGCCGTCGATCCACGCGGCGCGCTCAACCCCGGCGTCCTGATCGACCCGGAGTGAGCGTGTCCTCGGTGGCAGTCCTCGGACCGGGCGGCGTCGGCGGGTTCATCGCGGCGGCGCTGGCCCGGGCCGGCACCGACGTGCTCGTGATCGCGCGGGAGTCGACCGCCGAGGTGATCGCGCGCGACGGCATCACCGTGGAGAGCGTCAAGCTCGGCGACTTCACCGCGCGCCCGGCGGTGGCGACCGGGCTGCACGAGCCCCGCGACTATCTGATCATCGCGACCAAGGCGACCGGCCTCGAGACCGCGCTGCGCCGGATCGACGCCATGCCCGGCCTGATCGTGCCGCTGCTCAACGGGCTCGACCACGTCGCCGCGCTGCGCGCTCGGTTCGGGCCCGACCGGGTCGCGGCCGGGGCGATCCGGATCGAGGCGGATCGGCCCGCGCCGGGCCGGATCGTGCAGACGAGCCCGTTTCTGCGGGTCGACGTCGCCGCCGAGGACCCGGCCCTGCGACCGGCGCTCGAGCGGCTGCAGGCGATCCTCGAGCCCGCCGGTGTCCCCTGCCGGATCGGTGCGTCAGAAGCGCAGATCCTGTGGTCGAAGCTCGTGCGCCTCTGCGCGCTCGCCTGCACGACGAGCGCGTCGGGCCGTCGCCTCGGCTTCATCCGCTCCGATCCCGAGTGGCGCCCGGTGCTCGAGGGCTGTGTGCTCGAGGCGGCGGCCGTCGCCAACGCCGAGGGCGCCGGGATCGACCCGGCCGACACGTTCGCCGAGCTCGACGACGCCCATCCCGAGCTCGGCTCCTCGATGCAGCGCGACCTCGCCGCCGGCCGTGAGCCGGAGCTCGACGCGATCGCCGGCGCGGTCCTGCGGGCGGGCGCCCGGCACGGGTTGGAGTGCCCGACGATCGCGGGACTGGTGGCGCGGATCGGGGTCGAGGCGGGGGCTGAGGTCCGGGCAAGGGGCTGACGGCTGGGCGGGGATGGGGGCTGGAGTTGGGCAGGGGGGGTGACGGCTGGGGCGGGATGGGGGGCTGCGGTTGGGCAAGGGGGTGACGGCTGGGGCGGGGGTTGGGTGAGGGGTTCACGGCTGGGGCGGGGCCCTTGCCCGGTGCGTAAACGGCTTGCTGGGGATGGGGTGGGGTCCGATAGGCGACCGCCTACCGCCATTTCGTGGTATCTCGCCATGCCTGACCGCGAGTCAGGGCACGAAAGGGCTGTCAGGCAGCCATTAAGTTCCTCGCCGTCCGGGAAAACCGGCGAGAGGCTACGAAATGGCTGTTGCACGCCGCCCCACGCAGGCCGTTCCCCTTCCCCGCTGCCTTTCCGCCGGCGGTGCGTAACGCCGGGCGGCGCGTTTCCGGCGGCGGTGCGTAACGCGGGCGGCGCGTAACGCCGGCGGCACAGAGGCGCCCCCGCACCCCTCGCGCCCGCCCCGCCCCTCGCCCGCGGTTACAACGGCGGCTGCAGCGGCGGCGGGGCGCCGGGCCCCGGGCTGTAGGCCGGCTCGGCGAGCTCCTCGGAGGCGACGGCGTCCACGACTTCTTCCTCTTCCTCCTCGGCGCCCTCCCCGTGCTGGCCGTCGCAGAGAACGCGGAAGTTGCCGGTCACGCCGCCGTCGGCCTGGAGCACGATGCCGGGCAGAATCTCCTCGCCCTCCTCGAGGCCGAGGCGGTCGATGTCGAAGCTGGCCATGCCGATGCCCCAGGTGTGGTGGCCGGGGTTCTCCCGGTCGTGGGCCGCGACGCCTTGGGCAAGGCGCTCGAGGAGATAGGCGATCTTGCTCGTATCAGCCATCGGCGCGAGCCTCAGGGTAGCGCTTCGGCACCTTGACACGACCGGCGGACGCGAAGAGGATCACCTCCGAAGAACGGGCCGATCACGAACGAGAGGGCATCATGGCCGAGGCACTGATCTTGGAATTCGATGGCGTTGGGCGTGAGCAGTACGACGCCGTCAACAAACGCCTGGGAATCGACATGGCGAGCGGAGAGGGCGACTGGCCGGAGGGACTGCTCTCCCACACCGCCGGTGCGAAGGCGGGCGGCTGGGTCGTGTTCGAGGTGTGGGAGTCCCGTGGCGCCCAGGGCCAGTTCATGAACGAGCGGCTGGGCCAGGCGCTGCAGGAGGGGGGCATCACCGAGCCGCCGGCGCGGGTCGAGTGGGTTGAGGTCGTGTCCAACCACAGGCCGGGCGCGTACCTCCCGGGCGACGGTTAGCCGGAGTCCTGGCCGGCGCGCTCGAGCAGCTCGATCCGGTAGCCGTCCGGGTCGCGCACGAAGCACAGGCGCGAGCCGCCCTCGCGGATCCGGTAGGGCGGGCGCTCGGGCTCGATCCCCTGCTCGGCGAGGCCCGCGAGGGCGCCGTCGAGATCCGCAGTGGCGACCGCGATGTGGCCGTAGCCGGTGCCGATCTCGTAGGGCTCGGTGTGGCCGATGTTGAAGGTCAGCTCGAGGCGCGGCTCCGGGCCGTCCTCGGGCAGGCCCATGAACACGTTGATCGCCTCGTCGCGGATCGGCAGCCGGCCGATCTCGTTGAAGCCGAGGGCCTTGTAGAACGCCACCGAGCGGTCGATGTCGGTGATGCGATAGCAGGTGTGGATCAGGCTCATCTCGGTCGCTAAGCCTACCCCGATACGCTCCCGGGGGTGATCATCGAACGCTCGATGAATGAACAGCATCTGTCGAACACCTACCTGGTGGCCGACGAGCTTGGCGGGAGCGCCGTGCTGATCGACGCCGGCGGCCCCGTGGCGCCGCTGCTCGACGTGCTGCGCCGCGGCCAGTTCCGGCTCACCCACGTTCTGCTCACCCATCATCATTTCGACCATGTAGCCGAGATCGACCAGGTGCTCGAAGCCCATCCCGGGACGCCCGTGCTGATCCATGCCCTCGAGCGCGACCAGGTGCCGGCGGCCACGGGGACGATCGAGCCCGGCGAGGTGATCGAGACCGGCGGCCTGCGGATCGTCGCGCTGCACACCCCCGGCCACACCGCCGGCATGCTCTCGCTGCTGATCAACGACACCGACGTGTTCACCGGCGACACGCTCTTCAAGGGCTCGGTCGGGGGCGTCCGCGCGCCCGGGCACACGACCTACGCCGACCTGCGCTCCTCGATCATGGACACGCTCCTGACGCTGCCCCCGACGACGACGATCCATCCCGGGCACACCGATCCGACCACGGTCGCCGAGGAGCTCGAGAGCAACAAGTTCGTGCGGATCTGGCGCGGCCTCGACCCCGAGGGCTCGGCGTCCTGCACCGCGCTGGGCGACCCGGCCACACTGATCCTGCTCGGCGACGATTACGACGGTGGCCACAAGGCCTGGGTGCGCTGGCCCGACGGGTCTGACGACATCGTGCCCGGATCGCAGGTGCAGAGCACGGCCGGGTCCTCCGGGTAGCATTCGGCAGGCAGTGGCGAGCGACAAGATCCCCACCTCCCGCGTGGGGCGTACCGCCAAGATCGGGGGGCTGGCAGCAGGTCAGGCGATCCGTCAGGCGGGGACCCGGGCGGCCAACGTGACGCGCACCAGAGAGGGGCGCGACGCGGCGCTGGAGCGCCGACACATCGAGGCGGCCGAGCAGATCGTGGCGGCGCTGGGGACGATGAAGGGCGCCGCGATGAAGGTGGGTCAGGTGATGTCGTTCGTCGACGTCGGCCTCGTGCCCGAGGAGTACCGCGAAGAGTTCCAGAAGAAACTTGCGGCGCTGCGCGACGCCGCGCCGACGGTCGCCTTCAAGGACATGCAGAAGGTGATCGAGACCGACCTCGAGCGGCCCACCGGAGAGGTGTTCGCGGAGTTCGACGAGGAGCCGATCGCGGCCGCGTCGATCGGGCAGGTCTACCGGGCCAAGCTGACCGATGGGCGCGCCGTGGCGGTCAAGGTCCAGTACCCGGGCGTTGCCGCCGCGGTGCGGGCGGACATGCAGAACCTCGGCCTGATCCTGCGCTTGGCCAAGCGGATCGCCCCGGGCATCGATCCCAAGGCGATCGGCGAGGAGATCCGCGACCGGATTCACGAGGAGCTCGACTACGAGCTCGAGGCGCAGAACCAGCGGACGCTGGCACGGATCTTCCGCGGGCACCCGTTCATCCTCATCCCCGAGGTGGTCACCCGGCTCAGTCGTGAGCGCGTGCTCGTGACCGAGTTCGTCGAGGGCAGCACGTTCGAGGAGCTCAAGGCCGTTCCGCAGGAGGATCGCGACCGGATCGGCGAGATTCTGTTCCGGTTCTATTTCGGCTGCCTGTACCGCCATCACCAGTTCTCGGGCGATCCCCACCCCGGCAACTCGATGCTGCTCGCCGACGGGCGCATGGCGTTCTTCGACTTCGGGCTGTTCAAGCGGATGCCGCCGGGTACGGTCGAGCTCGAGATGGCGGTCCAGCGCGCGGTCATCGAGGGCGACGCGGCCGAGGTGATGCGGCTCGGAGGCGAGACGGGATTCCTGCCCGAGCCCGAGAAATTCAAGCCCGAGCGGGTGCTCGAGCACTTCAGAGCCGCGACCTCGTGGTACACCGAGGACGAGTACGTCCAGCTGACGCCCGAGTGGGCCACCCAGGTGCTGATCGACATGGGCGATCCCCGCTCGGAGTACTTCGGCCAGATGCGCCACGAGTCGGCGCCTCCGGACCACATCTTCGGCCGGCGCATGGAGGTGCTCACGCTGGCCGTGATCTCACAGCTGCGCGCCCGCGGCAACTTCCACCGGATCGCGCGCGAGTGGTTCTACGGCGATGAACCGGAGACCGAGCTCGGGCGCCAAGAGGCCGAGTTCTACGCGCGCACGCCGGCCTGAGCAGCCCACGCACTCCGCCTGAACGTGGCGGGGTTCAGACCCGCTGGACCTGGACGAGACTGGTGGTCCCGGGGCGTCCGCTGGGCAACCCGGCGGTGATGCCGACCCGCGCTCCCGGCTTCACCCAGCCGAGCTCCACCACGCGCCGGGCGGCGTCGGCGATCAGCGCCTCGGTGATCTCGTGGCGGCGCATGGAGGCGGCCTGGACGCCCCACATCACGCTGCAGCGGCGGACCGTCTCCTTGCCGGGGGAAAGCGCCAGGATCGGGACCTGCGGGCGATGCGCGGAGATCAACCGCGCCGAGCGCCCTGACAGGGTCGGCACCACGATCGCCGCGAGGTGCAGATCCCGGGCCGCGACGCAGGCGCTGTGCGCAACGGTGTAGGCCGGGTCGCGCGTGTCGCGGCGAACGCGCTCTTCGCTCCACACGCGGTAGGGCAACTCCCGCTCGGTCCGTTGGGCGACCGAGGCCATCATCGCCACCGCCTCGACCGGATACGCGCCGACGGCGGTCTCCTGGGAGAGCATGACCGCGTCGGTGCCGTCGAAGATCGCGTTGGCCACGTCGGCCACCTCGGCTCGGGTCGGGCGCGAGGAGGCGACCATGGAGTCGAGCATCTGGGTGGCCGTGATCGACGGGCGAGCGAGTCGCCCGGCGATCCGGAGCAGGGCCTTCTGAACCATCGGCACGTCCTGGATCGGCAGCTCGATGCCGAGATCGCCCCGGGCCACCATCACGACGTCGGCGGCACGGATGATCTCCTCCGCGGCCTCGACGGCCTGTGGCTTCTCGATCTTGGCCACCAGCGGCAGGCGGGTGTGCGCGCGGACCGTGGTCACGTCCTCGGCGGTGCGCACGAACGACAGCGCGATGACGTCCACGCCGATCGACTCGCCGAACCGCAGCATCTCAAGGTCGTCCTCCGGGACCGCGGCGAGCCCGCGCGTGGAGCCGGGGATGTTCAGCCCCTGGCGGGAGGCGACCGAGCCGCCGATCTCGACCGCCGTCTCGACCTCCCCGTCGCCGGCGCGCACGCCGGTGACGCGCAGCCGGATCGCTCCGTCGGCGAGGTAGATCACGTCGTCCGGATCGACCGATGCCGCAAACCCGGACCAGGTGACGGCCATCTGCTCGGCCGTGCCGATCACGTCGGAGCCGGCCAGCAGCACGAGCCGGTCGCCCGGCTTGAGGTCGGCGCGCTCGCCCTGGAGCGCGCCGATTCTGAGCTTCGGTCCCGGCAGATCCTGCAGGATCGCCACCGGGCGGCCAACCGTGGCCGCGGCCGCGCGGACCCGCTGGGCGTTCTCGGCGTGAAGCTCGAGGTTCCCGTGCGAGAAGTTGAGCCGGGCGACGTCCATCCCGGCCTCGATCATGCGCACGAGCGTGTCCGGGTCACGGCAGGCCGGACCGATGGTGGCGACGATCTTCGTGCGGCGCATCCGTCGGACGCTACAACGTGCCGACGCCGAGCGGGTGGGTTTTCTGTTGTCCGGACTCAGACGGCGAGCTGCCCGTCCTGCACGATCGTCTCTCCGTCGGCACTCAGCCGGCCGCCCTCGCGCAGGTCGCAGATCAGATCCCAATGGAGTGCCGACGCGTTCGTGCCGCCCGTTTCCGGATACGAGCGCCCGAGGGCCAGATGGACCGTCCCGGCCATCTTCTCGTCGAACAGGATGTGACCGGTGGCCCGGTCGATGCCGGTATTGGAGCCGATCCCGAGCTCTCCGAGGAAGCTCGCGCCGGCGTCGGTCTCGAGTGCCGCCCGTAGATACTCGTCTCCGCGGTCGGCGGCGGCGGCGACGACCTTCCCATCGCGGAAGCTGAGCTGCACGCCGCTCACCTCCACACCACGCGGGCTGGTGGGCACGGTGAACCGGATCGTTCCGTTCGCGGAGTCCTCGTGCGGCCCGGTGAAGACCTCGCCGCTGGGCATGTTGCGCCGGCCGTCGGAGTTGATCCAGGTGCGGCCGGCCACATTCAGCGACAGGTCCGTGCCCGGCGCCGCCACGCGGATCTCGCGCGCCGCTGAGAGTCGCTGCACCAGCGTCTGCTGGCGGTCGCTCAGACGCTGCCAGGCGGCGAGCGGATCAGGTTGATCGAGGAACAGCGCCCGGCGGACGAAGGCCGCGTAATCAGGCTCGCTCATCCCGGCCTGCTGGGCCAGGGCGGCGGTCGGCCACAGCGTCCCGCACCAGCGCCGCTGCATCCGGGCCTCCTGTACAGGCGATCGCGCTCGCGCGGCCCGGGCGATCAACTCCGGATCGACTCCGGCCAGAGCGCGCGTGTTCGCAGGGGCGTCGATCCGCAGCACCGCGTCGGCGTCCTGGACCTCGGTCAGCTCGAGCGGGGCGAAGCCGTCGAGGTGGCGCTCGCGGGCGTGGCGGTAGAAGTCCTCGCCGAGCTCGGGCGGAGAGAGCCTGAGCAGCGGCCATGCGTCGCGTTCCAGCAGGGCACGGTGCAATGCGAGCGCCGGTGCCTCCGCCAGGGTCGTCGTGTTGATCAGCACCTGCTCGCCGGCGACCGGCCGCAGGCACCAGTCGCACAGGAGGGCGGCGAACGCATCGGGTGGCGGACCGGTCACGGGGCGGTCAGCTCCGGGAAGTGCTCGGCCAGGTGAGTGCGAAGCGACTCGCGGATGAACTGGCGCTCCTGGGTCGAGGCCATCCGGTAGCGGCCCAGCAGATCCTTCTGGCGGGTGAGCTCGAGGCCGGCGATGTCCCACGAGAGGGCGAGTCGCTCGAACAGGAACTCGACCCCGCGCTGCCACGCATCCTCCCGCTCGAGTCCGCCGCTGATGACCGTGTCGTACTCGACTCGCGTCCCCGGGCTCATCGACCCGCGCAGCGTGAGCACGTTGCCCTCGGCGTCACGGTACTCGCTCGTCTCCGCCACGAGCTTCTCGCGACGACGATGACGCCGCCCCACCCCGCTACGCGGCCGCGGCCGCCCGCTCGAGCTCGGCGCGGACATCCCCGCTGACCGGATCCGTATGCCCGGCCCACGCGACCGAGGGCTCCATCGCTGCCAGCTTGCGGATCGAATCCCGCGCCTGCTCGGTGTCGAGGTTGAACGCCGGGTGCGGCACTCGGGCCGCGCCCCTGAGGCCCGTTTGCGGGTCTAGCGTGTAGACGCAGTCGGAGACCAGCGCCAACCGGTCAGCATCGCGGTACAGCCCAATCAGCCCCGGCGCATGACCGGGCAGATGGACGACCCGGAACCCGGCGATCTCATCGCCCTCCTCGACGGTTCCGGCAATGTCGACGGCACCGCCGTCCCAGATCGGCAGCAGCTTGCCGAGCAGGACCCGTCCGTGGGGCGCGAGCTTGGAGAGGTCGAAGTAGGGGCGCGAGCTCGAGCTCGACTGGGCCGCGTCGCGCTCGGCGGGATGGCTGAAGACCGGTGCTCCGAGGCCCGGGGCGACACCGCGGTGATCCGCATCGGCATGCCCGAGCACCACGCGCCGGATCCCGCCGAGCCGCGCGCCGGCGGCGGAGACGGCGTGCGTCATGTCCGAGATCCCGCCGTCGAACACGGTGACACCACCCTCGTCCTCGATCAGATAGACGTTCATGGTCTTCATCGGGAACCCGCCCCGCACGATCCACACGCCGTCGGCGATGCGCTCGGGCGGGCGGGCGTGGATCCGTGCGACGATCCGGGTCCGCGCGTTGGCGACCCGCGTGAGCCGTGCCTCCGCGGCCGACCCCGAGGGAGGTAGGAAGCCCAGCTGGCGTGCGATGTCGCCGCTGTCAAGGTAGGCGTCGTTGCGCTCGATCAGCCCGTCGACGACGCGGATCACGTCGCATCCTTCGAGCTCGATGCGGGCGCCGTTGGGCTCGAAGCCCTGGAACGTGCCCGGGCCGGCGAAGGTCCCGTGCGCACGCCACCGCACCACCACGCGGCCCCTGAAGGCGGTCGTCTCGATGATCTCGAGGCGGAAGTCGGGGAAGGCGGCGAACAGACCGGCGAAATAGTCTCGGATGCCGTCGGGCGCGCTCAGCTCAACCTGACCCACGAGCCTGTCGACGCCGCCCGGAGCCCAGCAGCCCAGGGCGACATCGAGGTCGTGGGCGTCGAGCGCGTGGAAGTACTGCTTGGCCACATCTGAGGCGGACATCGACCGGCGTCAGTCTACGGATCGCGACTATCTTCCGCCTTATGGGCGCACGCACGTCACGGGCGCAGGAGCGGTGACCAAGCGGCGCGAGCTCGGACGCGGCGAACGTGTGCTGCCCGGATTGTGGCGACTGCGGCTGCCGCTGCCGTGGCCCGGCGTGCCGCACTGCAACGCCTGGGCGATCGCCGCCGGCTCGGGCATCGTGCTCGTCGACACGGGCATGCACGGGCCCGGGTCGATGGCTCAGCTCGAGCTCGCGATGGCGCAAGTCAACCTGCGCCTCGAGCACGTTCGGCTGCTGGTGTGCACGCACGCCCACTCCGACCACTATGGCCAGGCGGCCCCGATCGTGGAGCGTGCCGGCTGTGAGCTGTGGATGCATCCCAACCACGCGCACATGACGCAGACCGCCAGCGACCCGCAGGCCGCCCTCGCCCGCCGGCTCGAGGTCGGCCGCCAGAGCGGCGTTCCCGACGAGGCCCTGCGCCGCTACGCCGAGCGCCTCAAGGACGTGCCCTCGGGCATTGCCCGGGTGATCGAGCCCGACCGCCCGCTGCTGCCCGGCCTGGAGTTGGAGACCGACCTGGGGACCTGGACCGTCCACGAGACGCCCGGCCACGCACCATCGCACGTGTGCCTGTTCACCCGCGAGCGCCGGCTGATGATCTCCGGCGATCACCTGCTCGGCCGGATCTCGCTGTACTACGACTATGGCTGGACCCCGGATCCGGCCGGGGAGTTCCTGCGCTCGCTCGACGTGGTCGACGCACTCGATGCGCGCCTCTGCCTGGCTGGTCACGGGCGCCCGTTCACCGACGTCCGCGCTCATATCGACGGCAACCGCGCGCTCGTCAACGCGCGCCTCGCGGCCGTCCTCACCGCGCTCGCCGGGGGCGAACGGACCGTGGTGGAGATCGTCCCCGACGTGTACGGCGAGCCGCTGAGAACGTTCAACGCCGGCTGGCTGCTGGCGCAGACCCTGTGCTACCTGCGCCACCTGGAGCTGGCCGGCCGGGCGGAGCGGGAAGTGGGTGACGGCGAGGAGGCTGAGCGCTGGCGGGTCGCGGCGTAGGTGACCCTACGCGTTCACCTTCACCATCAGCACGTCGTGGGGCTGGACGCGGGCGCTGACCCGGCCTGTCGAGCGGTAGGAGCGATGAGTCCACAGGTCGTGCACCAGGTAGGTCGAGCGCAGCGGGAGGCCGAGACGGATGAGATCGGTGCTCAGCGTTGCGGGGCGGGAGCCGGCGTTGAGCAGCAGCAATGCGTGCGAGCCCCCGGCCAGCGTCCGCAGCCACACCTGGTCATTCGCGCCGGAAACGACGCGGGTGCCCTGCTCACCGGCCGGATCCTGGTCCACCGCGATCACCTCGCGGTTGGTCAGCACCGAGAGCGTCGCCCGGGAGGCGGTGCTGAGGTCGCCCCCGGCGATCAGGGGAGCGGCGAGCATGCTCCAGAGCGAGAGCTGTGCGCGCTCTTCGGTCGGGGTCAGGGCGCCGGTGCCGATCAGCATCGCGTTCGGATCGTTCCAGGCCCCGGGGTGGGCATAGGGAGCCAGGGCGGCGTTGAGATCGAGGATCTTGAGGATCGCCTTCCAGTAATTGCTCGGGGCGCCGTAGGAGAAGTAGTCGCCCGTCGTACGCCAGGTGCTCCCGACGCCCGACGCCCATGTCCAGGGGTCGTCGTAGCCCCAATCGCAGATGTTGAGCAGCATCTGCCGGCCGGTGGCGGCGATCGCCTGGTGCAGCTTGGTGTAGATCGGCAGCGCGGGAGCGGGGCGCGAGCGGCAGTAGTCCGCCTTGATGTAGTCGACCCTCCACGCGGCGAGGGTCGAGGTGTCCTGCGTGAAGTGGCCGGCGCTGCCGGGGAACCCGGTGCATGTGGCCGACCCGGTGTCGAGGTAGATGCCGAGCTTGAGTCTGCGCGCGTGCACGTAGGCCGCGACACCGGAGATACCGTCGGGGAATTCGAGCGGGTTGGCCTGGAGCGCTCCGCTGCTGCTGCGCTTCTTCGTCTCCCAGCAGTCGTCGATGTTGACGTAGCGGTAGCCGGCCGCCGCCATGCCCGTGGAGACCATTGCCCGAGCCGTTCGCTCGAACAGGGACTCGTTGATGCCGCAGCCGAACTTGTACCAGGAGCTCCAGCCCATCGGGGGGGTGGGAGCGAGCGCGGCGACGCCGGCGCGGGAGGCGAGCGCGGTCGAGGCGCACGCGAAGACCGACGCGAGGGTCAGTGCAAGAACCACGCACGCCAGTTGGCGGGGAATCGCCCGCCGGACTCGCCGGTGCCGAATCACTATCACGGCTAACCCGCGAGGGTAGCGATCGGAGCGGCTGCTCGGTTCCCGTGTCGGCGCTGCCCGCCTCCGCAGACGAAAACCTTGCCACAGTCGTGTCAAGGTTTGTTACAGTGCCGCTCGTGCGGATCGACGAGATCATCCAAGCCAAGGGCGGCCCGGTGTTCTCGTTCGAGTTCTTCCCGCCCAAGACCGATGAGGGAGAGCGCAACCTCCGCGCGGCTCTGGGCGCGCTGGTGGCGCTCGAGCCTGACTTCGTCTCGGTCACCTACGGCGCCGGCGGCTCTACCCGGGGCCTGACGGTCGAGTTGACGAAGTGGATCAAGCAGGAGCTCGGGATCGAGGCGATGGCCCATCTGAGCTGCGTCGGCGCGTCACGCGAGGATCTGTACGAGCTGCTTGACGGCATGCTGGCCGCGGGGATCGAGAACGTGCTCGCGCTGCGCGGCGATCCGCCCCGCGGCGAGACGGAGTGGAAGGCCCATCCGGGTGGGCTGCACTACTCCATCGAGCTTGCCGCGCTGATCGTCGAGCGGTATCCGTTCGCCGTCGGTGCAGCCTGCTTCCCGGAAGTGCATCCGGAGGCGCCGGACCTCGCCCACGACCTGCACTTTCTCAAGCGGAAGGTCGACGCCGGTGCGACCTTCCTGATCACGCAGCTGTTCCTCGACAACGAGCTTTACTTCCAGTTCGTCGATCGGGCCCGCGCCGCGGGCATCGAGGTCCCGATCCTGCCCGGGATCATGCCGGTCACCGACGTCCGCCAGATCAAGACGATCACCGGGATGTGCGGTGCCACCATCCCGCCGCGCTTCCTCGAGGCGCTTGAGTGGCGTGGCGAGGACTCCGATGCCGTGCTGCAGCTCGGTGTGTCCTACGCCACGCTTCAGTGCGCCGACCTCTTGGCTCGCGGCGCACCGGGAATCCACTTCTATACGCTCAACCGCTCGCCCGCCACGCAGGCGATCCTGTCGGCGCTGCGGCTGCTCAGGCCGTGGGCTGGTCGGCTGGCTTCGCCGTTGGCCGCCGAGTAGCCGGCGCCATCGCCCACGCCCGGCGGGCCTGGGCGAACGTCACCAAGCGGCCCGAGGACTCGTCGATCAGCTTCAGGCGCACCGAGCGCAGCCCGTCCCACAGCGAGAGCGTCGGCGCCCGATGCAGGAACTCGTTCTCGTCGTGCGCGCGCTGGAGGTTGTAGTTCGGGATCCGCGGGCTGAGGTGGTGCACGTGGTGCAGGCCGATGTTCCCGGTGAAGAACTGGAGCACCTTCGGAAGCTTCAGGTACGAGCTGCCCTCGAGGGCCGCGTCGACGTAGCTCCAATCATCGGAGCGCGTCCAGTAGACGCCCTCGAACTGGTGCTGGACGTAGAACAGCCACACGCCCGCAGCCCCGGCCATGAGAATCATCGGCATCTGGATCAGCAGGTAGGCCTTCCACCCGATCAGCCAGATGACGGCCCCGACGAGCACGAGCAGCGCGAGGTTCGTGTACAGATGGCTGCGGCGGATGCGGGGGCGCTTTTCGCTTGGCACGATGCGCGGCTGCAGCGCGAGCGCCCACAGCGGCCCGATCGTGAACATCACCCATGGGCTGCGCATCAGCCGGTAGGCGAGCCGGCCCGACGATGACTTCGCGTAGTACTCGTTCACGGTCAACGTCTCGACATCGCCGACGCCGCGACGGTCGAGATCCCCGGCGGAGGCGTGGTGGCCTGCGTGCTCCTGACGCCAGCTGTGAAACGGCGAGTAGACGATCAGGCCCGTGGCCACGCCGAGCCAGGTGTTGGCGCGCTTGGACGGCATGAACGACCCATGCGAGCAGTCGTGGAACACGATGTAGGTCCGCAGCAGGAACCCGGACGCGGGGATCGCGACGAGCAGGGTCAGCGCGTAGGAGACCGGGAGCAGCAGGACCATGACGGGCCACAGGAGGAGGTACGGGACGACAGAGGTGGCCAGGCAGAACAGGCTGCGCTGCATGTCGGCGCCGGCGTAGGGCTTCAGTGGCTCGACCCACCAGTTTCGCTTCTCGGCCGGCACGCTCTTGCGCACGGGTACATCAACGTCCAAGGTCACGGCTTCCATCGCTTCTCCTGATCCGAGTGTGGCGCCGCGCCCCGTCGGTCGGCGGTAGAGCGGGGCAGGGTACATGTTCTTGCCCTACTCAACCGTATTAGGCGGCTAGGACCGATTGGACACACTGGTATTGAGCATTACGTAATGCCGGCGGTTCCTCAGCGAGGGTTAAGGGTCCCGTTAGGGCGGGCTTATCTCCAGGCCCTGCGCGACCATCGGCCGCCCGTCGAGCTCGTAGCGCACGTCGACCTCGTCGTTGCGCTTGTAGGTGCCGATGCCCCACGCGCCCATGAACCAGGCCCAGGGCGAGAGCTTGCTGCGCACGAGCTCACGGGTGAACAGCAGCTCGCCGCCTTCGACGCGATAGTCCGCGCCCAGCTCCTGCCGCACGCCGTTGACGTAGACGTCAAACGGGGGCTGCACGCCGGCGGGAAGGCGCACTCTCCAGTAGTCGGTCACAAGCGCACTGTGTTGATCATCGCGCCTTCGGCCCGTCGCCGGGCAGCAGCGACAGGATCATGATGTCGAGCCGCCGGCCCCGCTCGCGCTCGCGCTCGCGCAGCACGCCCTCCTCGGTGAAGCCGCAGGCGCGCGCGGCGCGGATCATCGCCTCGTTGCCAGGGAGCGTCGTGAGCTCGATCCGCTCGAGCTGCCACTCGTCGAACA
This sequence comes from uncultured Solirubrobacteraceae bacterium, assembly GCA_963800815.1. Lineage (GTDB taxonomy): Bacteria > Actinomycetota > Thermoleophilia > Solirubrobacterales > Solirubrobacteraceae > Palsa-465. The sequence goes on along the minus strand of CAWDCP010000003.1, from coordinate 144,807 downwards.
GCCAGCGCGCAGCGAGCCGGAGCGCTCCGCTGGCCAGCCCGCGGCCGCGCGCGCCCGGCGCCAGCCAGATCCCGATCGCGGCGCGGGCGTGGTCCCAGTCGATGTCGTACACGTAGATCTGCCCGCGACACTCGTCGGAGTCGCCCTCGAGGATGGTGAGCGTCTCGAACGTGCCGGCCGCTCGCAGCTCCGGCGCCGCCTCGATCTCGCGGCCCAGCTCGGCGCCGGTGGGCGGCCGCTTCAGGCCGCGGTCGGAGTACAGCCGGGGATCCTGATCGTGGGCGACCAGGACATCCGGGATGTCGCGCTCGGCCGCCGGCCTCAGCGCGACGCGTCCGTCGCCGAGCGGTGTGGTCAAGACGGGAATCAGGGGCACGTCGGCCCGTGACCGTACCCTGTCCGTGGCGTGGAGGAGATTCCCTATCGCATCAGGCGCTCTCCGCGGGCGACGCGAGTCCGGGTGACGGTCGACCCGGCACGCGGCGTTGAGGTGGTGCTGCCCCGGCGGGCGGGGGACCACGAGGCGCTCGCCGCGGTCCGGGAGCTGCGCACGTGGATCGAGCGCCGCGTCGAGGAGCAGGAGCGGGCGCGGGCTGCCGTCCTCGCCCGCGGCGACACCGTCCCCTACCTCGACGAGGTGCTCCGGCTGATCCCGCGGCCCGGCCGCGAACGCGTGCACCGGCGCGGAGACGAGCTGCTCGTGCCGGCCGTCGACGCTGTGCCCGCGCTGGAGCGCTGGTACCGCCGCGCCGCCCGGGCGGAGATTGCACCGCGGCTGGACCGGGCGACCGCGCTCGCGGGCACGTCGTACTCGAAGCTGACGATCCGTGCCCAGCGGACGCGCTGGGCGAGCTGCACACGCTCGGGCGCGATGAGCTTCAACTGGAGGCTGCTGCTCGCCCCCGAAGCCGTGCTCGAGTACGTCGTCTGGCACGAGGTCTGCCACCTCGAGGTGATGGACCACTCACCGCGGTTCTGGGCGCTGCTGGCGAAGCGATGCCCGGACTACCGCGAGCACGGCCGCTGGTTGCGCCTCCACGCCCAGACGCTGGTCTTGCCGCCGGCTACTCCGGCGTGAGGTAGGCGCCCGACAGGCCGCCGTCGACGAGGAAATTGGTCGCGTTGACGTAGGTCGAGTCGTCGCTGGCCAGGAACAGCGCGGCGCGGGCGATCTCGGACGGCTCCGCGAACCGCCCCACGGGGATGTGAACCAGACGCCGCGCGGCGCGCTCGGGGTCCTTGGCGAACAGCTCCTGGAGCAGCGGCGTGTTGACCGGGCCCGGGCAGAGCGCGTTGACCCGCACCCCCTGCCGGGCAAACTCCACCCCGAGCTCACGTGACATCGACAGGACCGCGCCCTTGGATGCCGTGTAGGAGATCTGCGAGACGGCGGCGCCCATCGTGGCCACGAACGAGGCCGTATTGATGACTGAGCCGCGGACGGACCCCTCGTTGCGCAGCAGCAGCGGGATGCCGTGCTTGCAGCACAGGAACACGCTGCGCAGGTTGACGTCCTGGACGCGCTGCCAGGCCTCGAGCGAGGTGTCCAGCACCGAGCGGTCGTCGGAGGGGTTGATGCCGGCGTTGTTGAACAGCACGTCGATCCGGCCGAAGCCGTCGATCGCCTGCGCGTACATGTCGCGGACCTGTTGCTCGTCGGTCACGTCGGCGACGAGCGCCAGGTCTCCCTCCGAGCCCGGCTCGAGGTCGACACCGACGACCTTCGCTCCCTCGGCCCCGAACAGCCGCGCCGATTCAGCCCCGATGCCGCTGGCGGCACCGGTGATCACGCACACCTTGCCCGCGAGCCTCATGAGGTGGCGTAGAAGATCGACTTGACCTCGGTGTACGAGTCAAGCGCGTGGGGGCCGAGCTCGCGGCCGTAGCCGGACTGCTTGAATCCGCCAAACGGGGTCGAGACACGCACCGAGGTGTTGGAGTTGATCGAGATCACGCCGGTCTCGATCGCCCGCGCCACTCGCAGCGCCCGGGCGCCGTCGCGCGTCCAGACGGAGCCCGAGAGTCCGTAGATCGTGTCGTTGGCCAAGCGCACGGCATCCTCCTCGTCTCGGAACGGGATCACGACGGCCACCGGACCGAAGATCTCCTCCCGCGCCGCGCGCGCGCCGGCATCCACGGGACAGAGGACGGTGGGTGCGAACCAGTATCCCGGTCCCGGCGGCACATTGCCGCGGATCGCGACCGGAGCGTCGCTGTCGAGGAACGATGCGACCGTGTCACGCTGCCCGGCGGAGATCAGCGGGCCCATCTGCGTGGACTCGCTGAGCGGGTCGCCGACCGTGATCGCCGCGACTACGGGCTCGAGCAGGGCCATGAACGCATCGAGCGCCTCGGCCTGCACGAGAATGCGCGAGCGCGCGCAGCAGTCCTGCCCGGCATTGCCGAACACGGCCCCCGGCGCCGCGGCTGCGGCCGCTGCGAGATCGGCGTCGGCGAACACCACGTTGGCCGATTTCCCCCCGAGCTCGAGGGTGACTCGCTTGATCGTGTCAGCGGCGCCGGCCGCGATCGAGCGCCCGACCTCGGTCGAGCCCGTGAAGGCGATCTTGGCGACGTCGGGATGCTCGACCAACCGCTGTCCGCAGGTGCGACCGGGCCCGACCACCACGTTGATCACGCCGTCGGGGATTCCGGCCGCGGTGGCGATCTCGGCGAACCGCAGCGCGGTCAGCGGCGTCAGCTCGGCCGGCTTCAGCACCACCGTGTTGCCGGCCGCGAGCGCCGGAGCGAGCTTCCAGGCCGCGATCGTCAGCGGAAAATTCCACGGCACGATCAGTCCGACGACACCGAGTGGCTCGCGGACCGTCCAGGACTGGCCACCGGCGACCGGGATCGTCTCGCCCAGGAGTCGCTCCGGGGCGCCGGCGTAGTAGCGGAACGTATCCACCACCATGCCGATCTCGCCGCGAGCGTCGGCGACCGGCTTGCCGGCGTTGCGCGCCTCGAGCACGGCGAGCTCCTCGTGGTGGACGGCAAGCGCGTCGGCCAACGCATGCAGATGAGCCGCTCGAGCGGCCGGCGTGATCGCACGCCAAGCCGGAAAGGCCGCCTTGGCACGGGCGACGGCAATGTCGACGTCGCCCGCGTCCGCGCGCGGGATCTCCTCCAGCGCCGCCTCGGTGGCGGGCTCGATCACGACGAGCGTGTTGGTCAACGCGGCCTCAGAGGTTCGGCGGGCTCGCGGGCGCCATCCCCGGCGCCGCCGGGCCGCTGCCTCCGCCGGGCGCTCCGACGTCGATCGTGCGGATCGGGCCCTTGAAGGTGTGCCTGGCGGACGCCCACCACCAGATCGCGACTGCGCCGATGACGACGATCAGGACGATCGGCGCGTAGTTCACAGCTGACCAGGTGAAGCTCGAGTTCCAGGGAACCGCGGCGGGAGTGAACGGCAGGCAGCCGATGATCGCGTACAGCACGACCCAGGCGATCGCGATCAGGTTCACCCACTTGTACTTCGCGCCGAGCGTCCACGATCCGGGCTGGAACTTGTCCCCCATCCGCCAGCGCAGGAACACCGGAATCGTGTAGGCGACGTACAGCGCGACCGTCGAGAGCGTCGTCACCGCGAAGAACGCGACCGGATAGCCCGCCTGGTCGGGGAAGTAGGCGGGGATCGTCACGATCAGCGCGAACATCACGACGAAGAACACCGACCATGTCGGGGTCTTGTTTGCGCTCAGGCGCCGCCACAGGTTGTGGCCCGGAACGGCCCCGTCACGGGAGAACGCGAAGGTCATCCGCGATGCGCTCGTCAGGCAGGCGATCCCGCAGAACAGCTGACCCACGGTGGAGATCAGGATCACGGCCTTCGCCGCCGCGGGCGTCAGCGAGCTGGTGAAGATCGGGATCGCCGTCGCCGCGCCGGTCATCTTCTCGGGGTGGATCGCCGCGAAGGTGATCGCGAGCAGGACGATCCAGCCGACCACCGCCGAATAGAAGACCGAGCGCCAGATCCCCTTCGCCGCTGACTGGGTGGCGCCGTGGGTCTCCTCGGACAGATGCGCAGAGGCGTCGTATCCGGTGATCGTGTACATCGTCAGCAGAAAGCCGATCGGCAGCACGAGGAACCAGTACGCAGAGTTGGGGAAGCCGGAGTTGTTGATCCGGTGGCCGAACACGAACGAGGCGCTCTGGAGGTGGCTCGGGACGGCCACGAGGATCACGACGATCACGGCGACGCCGATCACGTTCCACCAGACCGAAACCCGGTTGAAGAGCGCGAGGAGGTGGCTCGAGAAGACGTTCAGAATGCCGCCGATGATCAGGATGATCGCGAACAGCGCGAACGCCACGTGCGCGTTGTACTTCACGTTCGTCGAGGCGAAGTTGAAGATGAAGTTGACGTTGTAGAGGCCGAGCAGCGTCTGCACGAACGTCGCGCAGATGTAGGTGACAGACGCCGTCACGGCGACCAGCCCGACGAGGTTGAACCAGCCGGTGAACCAGCCCCAGACCGGTCCGCCGAGCTTCGAGGCCCAGTAGTAGATCCCGCCGGCGGTCGGATAGGCCGACGCCAGCTCGGACATCGAGAAGGCGACGCACAGGATCAGGAGGCAGATCACCGGCCAGCCGATCGAGATCGCGATCGGGCCGCCGTTGTTCCAGGCCTGCCCGTATGTCGTAAAGCACCCGGCCAGGATGCAGATGATCGCGAACGAGATTGCGAAGTTGGAGAATCCGCTCCACCCCCGGTTGAGCTCCTGCTTGTAACCGAGCTCGGCGAGTTTCTGCTCGTCGCTGGACAGGGTCTCAGTGCTGGCCGTCATTCAACGCCCCTCCTCGGGAAAAGGTCTGACCATCCGTCCTTCGCGCGGCACCTTACGCCCGCGCCCCGACGGAAGTCAAGCCCGGGACGGCAGGGCCGGGAGCAGTCCGGCGAGGATGTGCTCGGTGCCGCGCAGGTGCTCGGCCATCTCGCGCGCGGCCGCCGCCGAATCGCCACGGCGTACGGCCGCGAGCACGCGCCGGTGCTGAACGTTGGCCGAGTCGAGCACGCCGGGCGGGTGCGCAATCAGCGAGATCAGCCCCGACATCGCGCCCTGTACCTCGGTCATGGCGGTGACGAGCCGGGGGCTGCTGGTCGCCTCCGCGAGGCCCACGTGGAAGCGGACGTCCGCCTGGCGGTAGGCCGGGAAGTCATCCAGCATGTCGTCGAGCGCGAACACGAGCTCGTCGAGCATCTCGAGCATCGCCGGCTCGGCCCGCTCGGCGGCGAGCACCGCGACGCCGACCTCGACGGCCATGCGCTGATCACACACGTCGCGCCAGGCGGCGAGCACATCGGCCGACGGCGGACCGGCGGGGGGCTGAGGATCGGCGACGAAGGTGCCACCGCCGCGGCCACGCGTCGCGTGCAGGTGACCGCTCTGGGCCAGCGCCACGAGGGCCTGGCGCAGCGTGGAGCGCGCGATCTCGAGCTTCGTGCACAGCTCGCGCTCGGCCGGCAGGCGTGTGCCCGGTGCCAGCAACCCGAGCTTGATCGCGGTGCCGAGACGCTCGACCGTCTCCTCGAAGGCCGTCTGTGAATGCACGGGTGCGAACACCGCGTCGAGCGAGGTGACCGGCTCACGCGTCGGCGCCCCGGCGCCTCGCGGGGGCGCCCCGGCGCCTCGCGGGGGCGCCCCGGCGCCTGAGTTGCGGCCGCGGACGGGCGCGGGCGCACTCCGCGCCGGGCTCACAGCCGTTCGAAACCGCGGACGCGCTCCCAGTCGGTGACGGCCGAGTCGAACGCCGCCAGCTCCACAGTGGCGGCATGGGCGTAGTGGTCGACCACGTCGTCGCCGAAGGCCGCGCGGGCCACCGGACTGGAAGCGAACAGATCGCGGGCGTCGCGCAGCGACGCCGGGAGCCGGGGCTTGTCGTGGGCGAGATAGGCGTTGCCCTCGTAGGGCGGCTCGAGCTCGAGCCCCTGCTCGATCCCGTGCAGCCCCGCCGCGATGATCGCGCTGAGGGCAAGGTAGGGATTCAGATCCGAACCGCCGGCCCGGTTCTCGAACCGCAGGGCTGCCCCGTGGCCGACGACCCGCAACGCGCAGGTCCGGTTGTCATCGGCCCAGGCCACCGCCGTCGGGGCGAACGAGCCGGCGGCGTAGCGCTTGTATGAGTTCACGTTCGGCGCCAGGAACAAGGTCAGCTCGCGCAGGCAGGCCAGTTGGCCCGCGAGGAAGGACTCGAACGTCGCCCGGTCGCGCGCGAACAGCAGTCCCTGATCGTCGGCGAGCGAGAAGTGGATGTGACACGAGCTGCCCTCGCGCTCGTTGAACTTCGCCATGAAGCTGATCGCCATCCCCTCCTGCGCGGCGATCTCCTTGGCGGCGTTCTTGTAGATCGAGTGCTCGTCGGCTGTGCGCAGCGCGTCCGCGTAACGGAAGTTGATCTCGTGCTGTCCAAGGTTGCACTCGCCCTTGGAGTTCTCGACCACCAGCCCCGCCGCCTGCATCGAGTTGCGGATGCGGCGGATCAGCGGCTCGACCCGAGCGGTGCCGAGCAGCGAGTAGTCGACGTTGTAGAGGTTGGCCGGCTCGAGATCGCGGTAGCCCTTGCGCCAGGCCTCCTCGTAGGTGTCGCGGAAGACGAGGAATTCGAGCTCTGTGCTGGCGTTCGTGGTCCAGCCGCGCTCGGCCAGGCGGGCGAGCTGTGCCCGCAGCACCTGGCGCGGCGACGCCAGGACATCGGAGCCGTCGGCCCAGGCAAGATCCGCGAGGCACATCGCGGTTCCCTCCTGCCACGGCACGGGGCGGAGGGTGCTGAGATCCGGCCGCAACGCGAAGTCGCCGTAACCACGCTCCCACGACGCCATCTCGTACCCCTCCACGGGCGTCATGTCGACATCGACCGCGAGCAGGTAGTTGCAGCCCTCGGCCCCGTGGTGGGCGACCTCGTCGAGGAAGTGCGAGGCGGTCAGCCGCTTCCCCATCAGCCGCCCCTGCATGTCGGTGAGGGCCAGCAGGACCGTGTCGATCTCGCCGGCGGCCACCTGCGCTTTGAGCTCCTCCAAGGTCATAGGGGTGAAGGTATAGGAATCGAGCCTTCAGTGAAAGGGTCGCACGGCGTCGGGTGATAATGGTATCGTCGTCGTACCTATCACGCCGACGCCTGCGCGTCGCCACCACTGGGGGTAGCGCTCAATGTTCAAGAAGATCGTCTGGGCGACCGATGGCTCGGATTCCGCTGATCGTGCGCTCGAGTTCGCCAAGGCGCTCGCGGTCCAGGACTCCGCAACGCTGCTGGCGGTTCACAGCGTCGAGTACTTGGCGGGTCCGCGCTCGACGGGCGCATTCCCCGCGAACGCCGACGAGGACGAGCGTGTCGTCAAGATCAACAAGCAGGTCGAGGAGCTCGTGGCCGCGGGAGTGAGCGCGAGCGCTAGGATCGTCCAGGGCGGCGTCGCCGCTGCTGCACATACCCTGGCGGTGGTGGCCCAGGAGGAGGGCGCCGACCTGATCGTGGTCGGTACCAGGGGTCAGACGCCGCTCAAGGGACTGCTGCTCGGCAGCGTGACGCAGCGGCTGCTGCACATCTCGTCGTGCCCCGTGCTGGCCGTGCCCGCACCGCCCTCGTAGCGCGGGCCTCAGCCGAGGAAGCCGCGGATCAGGTTGGCGGTCGCGTCGACGTGGGCTTCCATCAGGGCCCGCGCTCGGGTGGCGTTCCCGCGCTGGATGGCTCGTACGAGCGCCGCATGCTGCTGGTCGGAGTGCTTGACCGAGGCTTCGACGATGGGGAAGGCGCCGAGCAGGTCACTGAGCTGTGTCTGCAGCCGAGCCACGGCGTCGACCAGCGACGGCGAGCCGCTCAGACCGGCGATGGCCAGATGCAATCGGAGGTCCTGAGCGCGGTAGTCGGCCAGTGGCGCCGCCGCGGCCCGATGCGCGAGCTCGGTGAGATGTGAGCTGTCGACATCACCGACCCGCTCGGCGGCGAGCTGCGCGGCCGACGGCTCCAGCGCCCGTCGGAACTGCAGGGTGTCGGTCAGCTCCTCCCCCAGCGCGCGGACGGCCCGCTTGGCCGAGCGGGCGGAGGCCGGCGACCCGTTGCGGCGGGTGACGTAGGCGCCGCCGTTACGACCGCGCCGCGACTCGATGTATCCGGCCTGCTCCAGGGCGCGCAGCGCCTCGCGGAGAGTCACGCGACTGATCCCGAGCTGAGGCGCGAGCGCTCGCTCCGGCGGGAAGCGATCGCCCGGTGGGACCACACCCAACTTGATCGCGTGAGCGAGGCGCTCGACGGTCTCCTCGAAGGTGTTCCGCGCCGTGACCGGACGGAAGATCAGCTTGTCCAGTTCAGGTGCGCCGGCCGGGACCATTTCGCAGCCAGCCTACCACCAGCGCAAATGGCCTCGTCATGGCCCATTCGACCGTCTGACACGGGCTCGCAGCGATCGCCGCGGCTCATTCCGCGGTGCGCTTGGTGAGGACACGGCGCAGCGCCTTGTAGGGAGACTCGCCCTTGCGCTGTTCGACGACCTGGCGCCGAACGCGCCCCAGATAGGCCTCCGTCGATCCGTCGCCGCGGACGTCCACGCCGGCGCGCACACTGGGGACGAACCGCTCCGGTCCGGCGAGCTCGAGCCGCGCCGACACCTGGGCGGAGGGCTCGAAACGCTGGATCTTCGCGTCGATGGGCTGGTTCGGAACCTCGCGAGCGAGCTCCTTGGCGCGGCGCTCGAGCGCGTCGAGCGCCTGCTCGAGATCGGGCAATCTCGCACGCTCCACGCGAGGGCCGTTGCGAACCGTCAGCTTCCAGGGCACGCCGCGATCATCGCATTCGCGACCACGCTCAGACGACGAGTTCGATGTCGATCTCGTCGACGGCGCCGAGATCGCGTGCGATCGGGACCGGCGCCTGGAGGGGCGGCGCGCCTACCCCCGCTGATCGATCGGTACGTAGTCGAGTCCGCGGCCGCCGGTGTAGATCTGGCGCGGGCGGGCGATCTTCTGCTCGGGGTCGTCGATCATCTCCAGCCACTGGGCGATCCAGCCGCTCGTCCGCCCAATCGCGAACAGCACCGGGAACATCTCGACGGGCATGCCCAGGGCCTCGTAGATCAGGCCCGAGTAGAAGTCGACGTTGGGGTAGAGCTTGCGGGAGACGAAGTACTCGTCCTCGAGCGCGATCCGCTCGAGCTCGATGGCGATGTCGAGCAGCGGGTTGCGCCCGGTGACCTCGAACACCTCGTCGCAGGCCCTCTTGATGATCTTGGCGCGCGGATCGAAGTTCTTGTACACCCGGTGGCCGAACCCCATCAGACGCTCGTTGCCGGCCTTGACGCCCTCGATGAACGCGGGCACGTTGTCCTTGATCTCGATCCGGCGCAGCATGCGCAGCACGGCCTCGTTTGCGCCACCGTGCAGGGGGCCGTAGAGGGCGGCCACGCCGGCCGCCACGGCCGAGTAGGGATCGACCTGCGAGGAGCCGACCGCGCGAACGGCGCTGGTGGAGCAGTTCTGCTCGTGGTCGGCATGCAGGATGAACAGAACGTCGAGAGCGTGCTCGAGCCGGGGGTCGGGCCCGTACTTGAGCTCGGTCATCTTGTAGATCATCCCCAGGAAGTTGCCCGGGTACGAGAGGTCGTTGTCCGGATACACGTACGGCATGCCCCGGTTGTGCCGGTAGGAGAAGGCGGCCAGCGTGGGCATCTTCGCGATCAGCCTGACGACCTGCATGTAGCGCGCTTCCTCATCCTTGATCGCGTTCGCCTCGGGATAGAAGGTCGAGAGCGCGCCGACCGAGGCGAGGAGCATCCCCATCGGGTGGGCGTCGTAGCGGAAGCCCTGCATGAACTCCTTGACGTTCTCGTGCACGAAGGTGTGGATCGTGATCTCGTGCGTCCAGGTGTCGAGCTGCGCCTGAGTCGGGAGTGAGCCGTGGACAAGCAGGTAGGCGACCTCGAGGTAGGTGGATCGCTCGGCGAGCTGCTCGATCGGATACCCGCGGTACTCGAGGATGCCCTGGTCGCCGTCGATGTAGGTGATGGCCGACCGGCACGACGCCGTGGCCATGAAGGCCGGGTCGTAGGTCATCAGACCGAAATCGTCCGCGTCGGTCTTGATCTTCCGCAGCTCGGTGGCGCGGATGGTGCCATCGACGATCGGGATCTCGTACCTCTTGCCCGTGCGGTTGTCGGTGACCGTGAGGGTCTCACCCGGGTCGGCTACCTCGGCATGGTCGGCCCCGTGCTTCGTTTCGGTGCTCATCGGGCTCCTCTCGCGCGGTTCGTGCTCACCGGGACTCTAATACCCGGTAGGAGTGGGCGGCTCCGAGGGGAGCTCGGCTGGTCAGCTGGTGGCGACGGCCATCGCCATCGCCACCAGCATCAGCACGAAGCTGATGCCAATCACGGTGCGCTCCCCACGGACTCCGTACGGAAAGCTGGGGCGCGTGAGACCGATGCTCGCGAGGACCACGGCCCACACCGCCAGCGCCCCGCCGGCGAGGTAGAACGGCACCTTCGACGGCTCGACGACAGCTAGCAGGTTCAACAGCACGCGCGCGAGCCTATCCGATCTGCCGGGCGCCCGGCGCGCCCTGGTAGCGGCTCTCGGTGGCCGCCCGCTGACCCTGGTAATGACTGCCCAGGTCGGGGCTGCCGTAGGGCCGCAGAGCGGGCTGATCGAGGGCCATGAACGAGAGCTGGGCGATCAGCAGCCCCGGGTACAGCTTGATCGGCACCCGGGTCAGGTTGTTCAGTTCCAGCGTCAGCGTTCCCTTCCAGCCCGGATCGCAGAAGCCGGCCGTGGCGTGGACGATCAGACCCAGGCGCCCGAGCGAGCTCTTGCCCTCGATCCTGGCGACGATGTCGTCGGGCAGTTCGACCCACTCAAGCGTTCGGCCGAGGCAGAACTCGCCCGGGTGGATCACGAACGACTCATCGGCCGGGACGACGACCTCCTCGGTCAGGTTCTCCGGTGGCCGCCGCAGATCGATCGCCGACGCGCGGTGGTTGTGGAACACGCGGAACGAGTCCCCCAGACGCAGGTCGACGCTGGCAGGCTGGACCAGGCTCGGATCCCACGGATCGATGCGGATCCGCCCCTCCTCGGCCAGTCGCAGGATCGTCCCGTCGGAGAGGACCGATGCCGGGGAGGCGTTCATGGCCGCAAGTCTGTCAGTAGGACCGGATCCAGGACCGCGTGCGGTCAGTGGCCGAGCGTCCGGGCGCGCGCCTTGACAGTGCGCACGCGGGCGGGCGACGGGGGAGCCGGATCGCCGTGCGGGCCGCGGCGCGGGTGACGGGGAAACGGCTTACGCGGATGGTTGCGGTGCCGGTGGCGCTTGATGCCCCCGTCGTCGTCGGAATCGGGCAGCTGGTCGGGATCCTGCTTGACCGCCCACCACACGAGGTAGATCAGCGCCGCAAGCGGAATCTTGAGCGCGAGCATCAGCCACACGAATCCCCAGGTCACGTCGTCGCGATCCTACCCGGACTCACGTTGATTGTCACGGGCGCGGACCGGCCGATGTCCGCGCTCCGACGGCCGAGGGGTCAGCTGCGCAGCGAGACGGGCTTCTCGATGAAGCTCGTGATGCGGCGCAGCTCGCCGACCCGATCGGCGATCTCGTCCGAGGTCAGCCGTGCGACCCGCTCGACGCCGAACTCCTCGACATTGAATGAAGCCAGCGCGGTGCCGTAGGCCATCGCGCGGCACAGCAGCTCGTGATCGAGCTCGGCGTCCGGATGGGCCGCGACGTAGCCGACGAAGCCGCCGGCGAAGCTGTCACCGGCGCCGGTCGGATCGACGACCGTCTCGAGTGGGAAGGCGGGCAGGCCGAAGAAGCCCTCGTCGGTGATCATCGCCGCGCCATACTCGCCTTGCTTGGCGACCACGACCCGCGGACCCCATTCGCGGATCTGGCGCGCGGCGCGCACGAGGTTCGGCTCGCGGGTGAGCTGGCGCAGCTCGGCGTCGTTGAGCAACAGGCAGTCGACGCCGGAAATCGTCTCGATCAGCGAGTCGCGAGCCGTCTCGATCCACAGGTTCATCGAGTCCAACGCGACGAACCGGGCCTGCTCGCATTGCGCGCGGACCTCGCGCTGCAGGTCGGGCTGGATGTTGGCCAGGAACAGGACGTCCGTCGAGCGCGAACCCTCCGACAGCTTGGGCTCGAATTCCGCGAACACGTTCAGCTGCGTCTCGAGCGTGTCGCGGTCGTTCAGGTCCCAGCCGTAGGCGCCACGCCAGAAGAACGTCCGGCCGCCCTCGACGTGCTCGATGTCGTCGGTGTTCACACCGCGCCCGGCGAGCACCGCGTGCTCGTCGGGCCCGAAGTCCTCCCCCACCGGCCCGACGATGTGGACGTCGTCGAAGAACGATGCAGCCAGGGAGAAGTGGACCGCCGAGCCGCCGAGCATGCGCTCGCGGCTGCCGAACGGCGTGGTCACGGCGTCAAAGGCGATCGATCCGACAACGGTCACGGACATGGGCGCGGAAGCCTAGCGGTGGATCGGATCCTGCGATCCACCGCCTGTCCCCCACGGGACGAGGACTGGAACGGCTGCCATTCGGGCATATCAGTAGCGACGAGGCGCGAACCTGCGCGACCCCCACGACAGCAGCCCCGGAGGAACTCATGAAGGCAGGACGACTTATCGCGCGCTTGGCCATCGGCGGCCTGTTCGTCGGCCACGGCACCCAGAAGCTGTTCGGTTGGTTCGACGGCCCCGGCCTCGACAACGCAGCAAAGTCGATGGAGTCGCTCGGCCTGCGGCCCGGGCGGCGGAACGCGACCGCTGCCGCGGTCGCCGAGGCAGCAGGGGGCGCTGCGATCGTGGCCGGGGCCTTCACCCCCCTGGCCGCCGCCGCGCTGATCGGGACGATGATCACCGCGATCCGCACGGTGCACCTCAAGAACGGCTTCTGGGCCGCAAACGGTGGCTACGAGTTCAACCTCGCCTTGATCGCCGCTCTGCTGGTGCTGGTCGACGGCGGCCCGGGAGAGCTCTCGGTCGACGGCGCCCTGGGCATCCATGACACGGGTGGCGGCTGGGCCCTGCTCGCGCTCGCGGCCGGAGCGGCCGGGTCGACCGCGGTAATCGAGCTCGGACGCCGGCAGCACACGGTGGAGCCGATCCCGCAACCGCCGGTCACGGACACGGCGACGCCCGAGAACGTTTCGGTCGCCTAGCTATACGCAGGGAGGATTTCGGCCCCGCGCGAGCCGAAATCCGTCCGACCCACAGGGCTCTCATCACCCGTCCGTCGGCGCGAGAACCGGGCGCCGTCTATCTTCCATGGGAGATGACCACTTTCAAAGACCTCGGGCTCGCTCCCGACATCCTCGCGGCGCTCCGTGATGTCGGCTACGAATCGCCGAGCCCGATCCAGGAGCAGGCGATTCCGCCGCTCCTCGAGGGATCCGACGTAATCGGACAAGCGCAGACCGGGAGCGGCAAGACGGCCGCGTTCGGGCTGCCGATGCTCCAGTACGTCGATCCCACCGAACACGAGGTCCAGGGCCTCGTGCTGACGCCGACACGAGAGCTGTGCATCCAGGTGACGCAGGCGCTGCGCGCGTACGGGCAGCGCAAGGGCATCGATGTCGTGGCGGTGTTCGGCGGCGCGCCGATCCGCACTCAGCAGGCCCAGCTGCGGGCCGGTGGGCACGTCGTGGTGGGCACCGTCGGCCGCGTCAAGGACCTCATCTCGCGCCACTCCCTGATGCTTCACTCCGCGCGCTTTGTCGTCCTCGACGAGGCCGACGAGATGCTCGACCTCGGCTTCCTCGAGGACGTGGAGAAGATCCTCGCTCTCACACCGTCGAGCCGTCAGACAGCGCTGTTCTCGGCCACGATGCCGCCCGAGATCCGCCGCCTCGCCGACCAGTACCTGTACCACCCGATCACCGTCAAGGTGCAGACCGCGACGCTGACCGTGGACACCGTCGAGCAGTTCGCACTCGAGGTACCCGCGCGGGAGAAGCCGGACGCGCTTGCGCGCGTGCTCGAAGCCGAAGCGCCCGACCAGGCGATCGTGTTCGTGCGCACGAAGATCCGTTGTGACCAGCTGTATCGAACCCTGCGCGACCGGGGCATGAACGTGAAGGCACTGCACGGCGACATGAGCCAGGGCTCGCGTGACGGGGTCATGATCTCGTTCAAGGACGGTCGCCTGCCCCTGCTCGTCGCCACCGACGTGGCGGCCCGCGGTCTCGACATCGTGGGCGTGTCGCACATCGTCAACTTCGACGTCCCCACCTCGCCGGATGTGTACGTGCACCGCATCGGGCGCACGGGCCGGGTCGGGCGCAGCGGGCGAGCGATCACGTTCTACGAGCCGCGCCAGCAGCGCGAGATCGCCGCGATCGAGAAGAACGCCGGGGTCAAGCTGTCGCCCTGGGTCAAGGACGCGCGCGTCGCCCCGACGCCGGTCAAGACCCCGCCGCGCCGCCACTCCAAACCGCACGTGTCGGCGAACGGCGACGGGCCGGCGCGCAAGTTGATCGTGTCCGGTGGCCGCGCGGCCGGGATCGAGCCGTCGGACATCATCCACGCGATCACGGCTGCGACCGGTCTCGACGGCGAGTCGGTACGCAACGTGCGCATCCTCGAGCGGTTCTCGTTCGTCGAGGTGCCGGCGCGCGACGTCGAACGGATCGTCGAGAGCGTGAGCGGCACCGAGGTCCGCGGTCACGAGATCCGGCTCGAACCGGCGAACGCATAAGCGCGACGCCGAGCGGCTGATCAGATCGCGGGGCTGGATGCCCCGCGGATGGTTAAGCGAGGCGTGAGGCCGAGCGGCTGATCAGATCGCGGGGCTGGATGCCCCGCGGAGGTAACCTCCAACGATGTCAACAGCAAACATGAACACCACCCACGGGACGATCGCGATCGAGTTCTTCGACGACGATGCGCCCAAGACCGTGGCCAACTTCCGCAAGCTGGCCGCAGACGGCTTCTACGACGGGCTCATCTTCCACCGCGTGATCCCGGACTTCATGATCCAGGGCGGCTGCCCGGAGGGCACCGGCACCGGCGGCCCCGGGTACAAGTTCGAGGACGAGTTCAACGACCACAAGGTTGTCCGCGGCGCCCTCGCGATGGCCAACGCCGGCCCGAACACGAACGGCTCCCAGTTCTTCATCGTCACCGTCGATGCCGCTCCGTGGCTCGATGGCAAGCACACCGTGTTCGGACAGGTCACAGATGGAATGGACGCGGTCGACGCGATCGAAGGGGTGCCCACCGGCGCCCGCGACCGGCCCGTCGACCCGCCACAGATCGAGTCGATCGAGCTCGACCCGCAGTAGCACCTCGGCCCGGGGAGCGGCCGGTCGGTCACGACTGGTCGCTCCGCCAGCCCTCCGATAGCCTTGCCGGGCAACCAGAGTCGGCAGACGGGAGGACCCATGGCGAGCCTCGGGCAGCGGACACCGTCCGACACGAACGGCGGCCCCGCGGCGGCTACGATCCCGGTCGAGAACCCGGCGACGGGGGAGATCATCAGCACCGTTCCGGTCCTCGGTGAGCCCGAGCTTGAGCGGATGGTGCGGCGCGCGCGGGCGGCGCGGGACGGCTGGGAGGCGATGGGGTTCGCGGGTCGTGGGCGCGTGCTGCGCCGGGCGCAGCGCTGGATGCTGGACAACCCCGAGCGGATCCTCGACCTGGTCGTGTCGGAGACCGGCAAGACGTACGAGGACGCGCAGCTCGCCGACCTCGGCTACACGGTGACCGCGCTCGGCTTCTGGGCCAAGGAGGCCGCGGGCTACCTCGCCGACGAGCGCGTGCCGTCGTGGAACAACCCGCTCGCTGCCGGCAAGAAGCTCGTCATCCGGTACGCCCCGATCGGCGTCGTCGGCGTGATCGGCCCGTGGAACTTCCCGATCGCGAACTCGTTCGGCGACAGTATCCCGGCACTCATGGCCGGCAACAGCGTGATCCTCAAGCCCAGCGAGGTGACGCCGCTGAGCTCCCTGCTGATGGCCGAGATGATGCAGGAGTGCGGGCTGCCCGACGGTGTCTTTCAGGTTGCCACCGGCGATGGCTCCACGGGCGCCGCTCTGATTGGCAAGGTCGACTGCGTGATGTTCACCGGCTCGACCCCGACCGGCAAGAAGGTGCTCAAGGCGGCGGCCGATGCGCTCGTGCCGTGCTATCTCGAGCTCGGCGGCAAGGACCCGATGATCGTGTGCGCGGACGCCAACCTCGAGCGGGCTGCGAACGCGGCCGCGTTCTACTCGATGAACAACGCGGGCCAGGTGTGCATCTCGGTCGAGCGCGTGTACGTCGAGGCGCCGGTGTACGACCAGTTCGTCGCCAAAGTCGCCGACAATGTCCGCAAGCTGCGCCAGGGTGCGCCGGACGGCATCGGGACGGTTGACGTCGGCGCGGTGATCTTCCCGCCCCAGCTCGACATCGTCGACGACCACGTGCGCGACGCCGTGGCCAAGGGCGCGCGCGTGTTGACCGGCGGTCACCCGAGGCCCGGGCCGGGTCGCTTCTACGAGCCGACGGTGCTGGTCGACGTCGACCACTCGATGAAGTGCATGACGGAGGAGACGTTCGGGCCCACGCTGCCGATCATGAAGGTGAGCGACGCCGACGAGGGCGTGCGGCTGGCCAACGACTCGGTCTACGGGCTGCAGGCCAGCGTGTGGACGAGCGATATCCCGCGGGGCGAGTCCCTGGCGCGCCGGATCGAGGCCGGGGTCGTGTGCGTCAACGACGCACAGGTCAACTACACGGCGCTGAACCTCCCGATGGGCGGCTGGAAGACCTCGGGTCTGGGGACGCGCCACGGCTCAGCGGGGATCCGCAAGTACACGAAGGTGCAGTCGCTGCTCGTGACCCGCCGGGCGCTCAAGCGCGAGCCGTTCATGTTCCCGTACAGCGCCTCGCGCACGCTGCTGCTGCGGCGCGTGTTCAAGCTGATCTACGGTCGCGGCAGGCGAGACTGACCGGGCCGGCCGATCGGCTTCGCCGGGCTTGGCGGCCGGCCATACGCTGACGCGGGACACTAGGTCGCGTGTACGCGCTCGTGCTCGCGCTCGGATCCTCGGTGTGCTGGGGGGTGGCGGACTTCATCGGCGGCGTCCAGAGCCGGAAGTCGCCCCTGCTCGGAGTGGTGCTGGTCAGCCAGGCCGTCGGCCTCGTCGGGCTGCTGGTGTGGATCGCCGCGCGCGGTCAGCCTCCGCCCGATCTGATCCGGCTGCTGCCTGCAGCGGGGGCCGGACTCGGCGGCATCGCCGCCCTGGCGTGCTTCTACCGGGCGCTGGCGATCGGCACGATGTCGATCGTGGCGCCGATCTCGGCCACGGGAGTGGTGGTCCCGGTCCTCGTCGGCGTCGCCGGCGGTGAGCGCCCGGGCGCGCTTCAGGTCGTCGGCATCGCCACGGCAGTCGTGGGGGTGGTGTTGGCCAGCCGCGAGCGGTCCGAGCGACCCGCGGCTGCAGCCGCGGTGCGGCGGAGCGTCCTGCTCGCACTGTGTGCAGCGGCCGGCTTCGGGACGTTCATGGTGGGCCTGCGGGCCGGGGCGCGCGCCGACGTCTCCTGGGCGTTGCTCGCCGCGCGCCTCAGCGCCGTCGTCGCGGTGGGTGCGCTGGCCTGGGCCCGCGGCCTCGATCCGGCGCCGCTCCGGTCCGGCCTGGTGCCGCTGGTGGTCATGGGGTGCCTGGATCTGAGCGCCAACGCGCTGTATGCGGTCGCCTCCCGGCGCGGGGCGCTCAGCATCGTCTCGGTCGTCGCGTCGCTGTACCCACTGGCCACCGTGCTGCTCGCCCGGGTCGTGCTCGGCGAGCGCGTGCGCCGCGTTCAGGAGGCGGGGATCGTGGCCGCGCTCGCCGGTGTTGCGCTGATCGCCGCCGGCTGAGAGGCCGGTCCACAAACGTTTGACCTGACCCGCAGTTCAGCACGTCATCTGGGCCCGTTCTGGACCGGCTCAGAGCCACGGTAGGCTCCGGGCTCTGAGCCGGCCGGTCTTCTACTACGACCTCAGCTCGCCGTACGCGTACCTGGCGTCGGCGCGGGTGGATGACGTCCTGCCGGTCGGACCCGAGTGGCGGCCGATCGCCTTTGGGGTGATCATCCGCCAGACGGGCAAGGTCCCGTGGTCATTGCGAAGAGACCGGACTGCAGACTTCGACGAGATCACGCGTCGTGCGGCCGCCCGCGGCATGCCGCCGGTGCGCTACCCGGAAGGCTGGCCGGCGCAGACCTACTCGATCATCGCGCTGCGGGCCGCGCTGTTCGTGAGCGACCAGCTCGAGCGACGAGCGCTGTCGCAGGAGCTGTTCCGCGCCGCGTTCGTGGACGGCCGTCACCTGGCCGACCTCGACACCGTCCTGCACGCCGCCGCCGACGCCGGGCTCGACGCCGAGGCGGTTCGGACCGGGATCGAGCGCCAGGAGGTCAAGGACGCCCTCCGGGCCGAGACCGATGACGCAGTGAGCCGCGGCGTCACCGGTGTGCCGACCGTGGCCGTCGGCGAGGCCTTGTTCTGGGGCGATGACCGTCTCGAGGACGCCGCCGCGGCGCTCGCGCACGAGCGCTGACGGCGGCCTGCTACTGATTCACGCAGGCCGGGACCCCGAGTTGCTGCCACGCGTCGTCCTCGCGGGCCTCGATCGGCGTCAGCTTCTCCTGCAGCGTCTTCATCGCCGTGACCGGGTCATCGCCGCCGGCCAGGTCGCGGGCGGTCGTGGAGAGCGCGGCGAGCCGCCGTGAGAACGCGCCCATCGTGGTGGTCCACGTCTGCTTGAGATCGTCGGGTGGCTTGAGCGTCTGCAGCTGCGAGCGCTCGGTCTTGAGCACCGTCACGCCGCGCCTGAGGAAGACGGTGGCTCCAGCCGGGGAGGCCGGTGCCGGGATCCGGTTCGTCTGCGCGCGGGCGGCGGCGCAGATCGCGGTCGCGCCGGTGCGCAGGTCCTTGGCCGACAGCGAGTCGCCGCCGCCGCCGCCGCACCCGGCCACTGCCAGCGCCAGGCCGGCCGCCGCCGCCGGCGCCAGGCGAGCGTTCATCGCAGATCGAATCCGAGCAGCGCTTCGAGCTCGGCAACCGTCTCTGCGGCCGCCACGTGATGAACGGTCGCCATCCCGAGCTCAGCCGCCGGTGTCAGGTTGAACGGCAGGTCGTCGACGTAGACGCACTCGGCCGGGGGCAGCCCGATGCGCTCGGCGCCGAGCGTGTACATCTCCCGAGCCGGCTTGCGTATGCCGACCTCGCCTGAGATCACGACGCCGTGGAACAGCTCGGCGAACTCGTCGCGGGGGTAGCGCCGCGTCCCCCACGAGTTGGAGATGAGCCCCGTGCGGATCCCGCCCCGCCGCGCGCTCAGCACGGCGGCGATCATCGCCGGCTCGGGCCCGGACCCGGCGAACAGACGGTCGATCAGTCCCGTCGGCTCGACCCCGAGCGCCGCCGCGAACATCGGCTCGAACTCCTCCTCGGACAAGCGGCCCGTCTCCAGGTCGATCAGCATCTCGCGGCTCTGGCGATGTTCGCGGAAGTGGCGGCTGATCGACTCAGGCTCCAGTCCCTCGGCCGCGCAGAAGGCGCGGAACGAGTCGAACAGGTTCGTCGTCAACACTCCGCCCCAGTCGACCAGCAGCCCTCGATACGTCGCACCGTCAGAAGCCATGCTGAGAGACCTCCACGGCCCGTCGGGCCAGGTCGACGACGCCGGCACCGAACGACTTGAGGAACGGGTCGTCGGTTGAGCCCGCGAGCGCGCGCTTGTAGTTGCCCTCCATGAATACGATCGACTTCCACAGCGCCAGCGTCACGTACCAGCTGAGCTCGCTCATCGAGCGCCCCGCGCGCTCCTCGTAGCGCGCGATCATCTCGGCCCGGCTGGGGAAACCCGGCAGCCGCGTGACGCTCTGCAGGTCGAACATGCCGAGGCTCGGGTCGTCGGCCTGGACCCAGAACATCATCAGGTAGGCGAGGTCAGCCAGCGGGTCGCCGATCGTCGCCATCTCCCAGTCGAGGATGGCGGCCACGCGTCCCGGGGGGTTCGGGGCGAGGATCGTGTTGCCGAGCCTGAAGTCGCCATGAACGATCGTCGCCGCAGGCGAGTCGGGCATGTGCGCCGCCAGCCATGCGCCGACCGTCTCCACCTCCGGCATCTCGCGGGTACGGTTGTGCTCCCACAGGCCGTTGAAGCGGCGTAGCTGGCGCTCCAGATAGCCCGAGGGCTTGCCGAATCCCTCCAACCCGACGGCGAGCCAGTCAACGGCGTGCAGCTCGACCAGTGCGTCGATCAGGTTGTGTGCGACCCGGGTACGCTCCGGTTCGGTGTCGAGTTCCGGCGGCATCGCATCGGTCACCACGTGCCCGGGCACCATCTCCATGACATAGAACGGCGAGCCGATCACCGTGGGGTCCTCGCCGACGGCGAGCACCTTCGGCGCTCGCACCGGCGTCGGTTCCAGCGCCCGCAGCAGGCGCGCCTCACGCAGGACATCGTGCGCGCTGGGAGGCAGTGGGCCACGCGGCGGACGGCGCAGCACGACCCCGGTGCTGAGCGCATAGGTGACGTTGGAATGGCCGTCGCCGATCGGCACGGCGTCGAGCTCCGGCGCCGCCTCGAGTCCGTTGCGATCGAGGAACTCGAGCAGCGGCTCGATCACCAGCAACGGCTCGCGGGCGCCCTCGCCGACCTCGGCGTGCGTGCGAACGATGTCGTCGGGAGCCGGAGCCAGGCTCATCGGTGCGGAGGGTACCGGCGCGCACGTGATGACGAGCCGCCGAGCGCTCCGAGCGTCTCAGCGAGAGGGGCTCGGGGGTCGCGCGCCCGTTCGCGGTCGCGCGACCAACCCCCGGCTCCCGAGCTGCGGCCGGCACTCCGGGCACCCCCACCCGTGGACGGAGCGGCGACGCCGGTGCCCACTGCTCCCGGGGACAGACTGGATTCGCCGCGGGGAGGGTGCCATCCGGTGCGCGGGCCGCAGGACCGCGCTGCCGGGCCGTCGCTGATGCGGCCGCGACTGCGACGGCGTGAACACGACTCCCACTTGGGACGGGATCGGCAGCCGGGTACGCCGAGCTGACTGGGGGTCGATGCTCACGACCGGGGACGGTAAGCTCCGTGACCGCCCAGGCCAAGCACCCGGGCCGGAAGATGACGTCAGCCAGATGACCCCGACCGTGCGATCGCAGGGCGGGGAAGCGACCGTTTCTCATGCACCCAGGGCATTTGCGTGTCCACGGCCGAGGACTACACTGGGATCTCAGGTGGCCAACACGATCCGACTGCTGGAGGTGGATCCCGAGCTCGGGCGGGCGATTGGTGATCACGACCGCCTGGACCGGGCAATCGGAGCCATCACGGGCACATATGCGCGCTTCGAGGCCGGGGCGTCCCGCGAGCTGACACTGGCGCTCGAGGAAACGCGGCTCGGAGCGCTCGTGCTCGACGGATTCATGGTCAACGAGGTGACCATCGCCGGACGTACCACGGCGGACCTGGTCGGTCCCGAGGACCTGATCCGCACCGGCGCCACGGCCGCGGACGCCTCGATGCTGCCGCGGGGAGACTCGTGGAGCGCGCTCACGCCGGTTCGGCTGGCGATGCTCGACGAGACACTCACCCAGCAGGCGAGCGGGTGGCCCGAAATCGTGGCGGCGCTGATCGAGCGCGCCACGCGTCGCAGCTCCCGGCTGGTCGTGGGTCAGGCGATTCGCACGCTGCCGTCGATCGACGTGCGACTGCTGGCTTTCCTGTGGCATCTGGCCGCCCACTGGGGCGTGGTGCTCCCGCGAGGCGTCGTGATCGAGGCGCCGGTCAGCCATGAGCGGCTGGGCCGGCTGATCGGCTCGCGGCGGCCGACCGTCACCGCGTCGGTGGGACGCCTGCGCACAGCGGGGCTGATCGAGCAGCGCGAGGACGGCTCCTGGCTGGTGCTCGGGAGTCTGTTCTCCGA
This sequence comes from uncultured Solirubrobacteraceae bacterium, assembly GCA_963800815.1. Classification (GTDB taxonomy): domain Bacteria; phylum Actinomycetota; class Thermoleophilia; order Solirubrobacterales; family Solirubrobacteraceae; genus Palsa-465. Next base: position 122,933 of record CAWDCP010000003.1, on the reverse strand, counting down.
AGGTGGTGCCGAGGATCACGCGCTCTCCGGTCTCGAGGAGATGCTGCTTCCGTCGGCTCTCGGAGTGCGCCGACGGGGCTTTGCCGACGCCCCGCACCGATCGCGCGCCACGGCGGCCCGGGAGATCTCGGAGCGCCTCGACACCTTGCGCAGCGTGCTCTCCGAGCATCAGACGACGCATGAGGAGCAGTTCACGTTGATGCGCACCCGAGCGGCCGAGGTCCGCACCGCGTCGATGGCGCTCTCGGACGAGCTGCGCCGCACGCGCGAAGCGCGCGCCGCGCGGAGCGCAGTCGCCACCCGCGCCCGGGATCGAGAGGATCGGGCCGCCGGGCGCGCCGCGCGCGCCGCCGGCGCCGCGGTCCGGAGCGATCACGATCCGGCAGCCGCCGCCGGCGAGCCGTCGCCCGGCGGGAACGGATCGGCCGGCTCGGAGACCAACGCTCAGACGGCCGGCTGATGGCCGCGGTATCGCACCCGGGTGGGGTGGCACGCCTGGAGCGCCCGGACGCGTGTGTGTTCGTCGGCGGATCCGCGGGCGCGATCGAGGCGCTGGCCGAGCTGTTGTCCCGGCTGCCCGAGGATTTCGGGGCGCCCGTGATGGTCGCGCTCCATGTCGGCATGACCGGCGCGAGCGTGCTCCCGTCGATCCTCGATCGCGTCGGCTCACTGCACGCCGTGTCGCCGGCCGACGGCGAGTCACTGGTCCGCGGGGTGGTCTACGTCGCCCCGCGGGGCAAACACCTGCTGGTCGAGGATGGGCGCGTGCGGCTCGGGCAGGGCCCGACCGAGCACGGCGTGCGGCCGGCGATCGACACGATGTTCCGCAGCGCCGCGCGTGAGTTTGGCTCTCACGCGATCGGCGTCGTGCTCTCGGGCATGCTCGACGATGGCACTGCAGGGCTCGGCGAGATCCGCGCCCAGGGTGGCTGGGCGCTCGTCCAGCAGCCGAGCGAGGCCGCGTTTCCGAACATGCCGCAGAGCGCGATCGGGAACGTCGACGTCGATGAGGTGCTGCCGATCGCCGAGCTGGCCGTGTGCGTCGACGAGCTCGTGCGCCATCCGCACTGGCGGACCGATCCGTCCGCCGGCGCCGCCAGGGTCCCGCCGGCCGCCCGCGCCGGAGAGGACGACGACGCCGAGCCGCCGGGGATGCGCACCGAAATCACCTGTCCGGAGTGCGGCGGCGTGCTGTGGGAGGAGATCGACGACCGGCGCACGATGTATCGCTGCCAGGCTGGACATGCGTTCTCGGCCGAAAGCCTGCTGGCCGTGCAGGGCGATGGTCTCGACACGGCGATCTGGCGCCCGATCCGGATGCTGCGCGAGCGCGGCGCGCTGCTGCGCCGGCTGGCCGCTCGAGCCTCCGCCCAGGGCCGCGAGCGCTCGGCTCGGTATTTCGAGGAGCAGGCTGACGATGCGCTGCGCCGCGCGTCCGAGATGCGTCGGACGATGGACCGCGGCGCGTCGTCGCGTGCCGGTGCGGCACAGCCGCGGCGCGCCGCCGACGCGCAGGGCACGGGTGAGCCTCAGGCGGCCGCGGCACCTGGCAGCGCGGCGGAGGATGGGCGCGCCGCGAGCGCGCCGGCCGACCGGATCGGTGTTGATCGGGCGTGAGCGTCGGCGATCCCCAGGAGATCCCGGCGGAGGAGATCGACGCGTTCGAGCGCCTGCTGGAGTACATCGAACGCAACCGCGGTTTCGATTTCACCGGTTACAAGCGCGCGAGCCTCCGGCGCCGGGTCGGGAAGCGGATGCAGGAGATTGGAATCGAGGGCTACGAGGACTATCAGGATCACCTCGAGGCGTCGGCCGAGGAGTTCGCCGATCTGTTCGCGACGATCCTGATCAACGTCAGCTCGTTCTTCCGCGACGAGGCGGTGTGGGACTACGTGGCTTCCCATCTGATCCCCGGGGTGCTCGAGTCCCGGCCCGACGACGCTCGTCCGATTCGCGTCTGGTCTGCAGGCTGCGCGACGGGTGAGGAGGCGTACTCGATCGCCATGCTCCTGGCCGACGCGATCGGGCTCGAGGCGTACGCCGAGCGGGTGAAGATCTTCGCGACCGACGTTGACGAGGCCGCGCTCGACCAAGCGCGACAGGGTCTGTACTGGCCCAAGCAGACCGAGGCGGTGCCGCCAGATCTACTCGAGCGGTACTTCCAGCGCGTCGACGGCAACCTCAGCCTGAGCAAGGATCTCCGGCGAGCGGTCATCTTTGGGCGCAACGACCTCGTCCGCGATGCGCCGATCTCCAGGCTCGACCTTTTGTTCTGCCGCAACACGCTGATGTACTTCAACGCCGAGACCCAGTCCAACGTGATCCGCCGCCTGCATATGGCGCTGGGCGACGGCGGTGCGCTGATCCTCGGCAGGTCGGAGATGCTGCTCAGCTACAGCGAGGGATTCAGGCCGGAGAACCAGGGCCTGCGCGTCTTCCGCAAGGTGGGAGGCAGCAGGTTCAGGGACGGGATCCCGATCCTGCCGCCGGTGCGGGGGGCGCCGGCCAAGGACCTGATTCCGGATGCCGTGATGGAGGCTTTCCGAGTGAGTCCGATCGCACAGCTCGTCATCGACGCCGACGGAACGGTCGCGCTCGGCAACGAGCCGCTGCACAAGCTGTTCGGCTTCAGCGGCCACGATCTGGGGCGCCCGCTGCAGGACCTCGAGATCTCCTTCCGCCCGGTCGAGCTGCGCTCGCTGATCGAGGAGGCGCACGCCCTGGGGACCCCGGTGACCGCCGAGCCCGTGGCGTACACGTCCGGCGACGGCGTCGATCGCTCGCTCGAGGTCGAGGTTACGGCGCTGGGCGATCGCGGCGACGGCGGGGGGACGAGCATCGCCTTCCTGGATGTCACGCGCTACAACCAGATCACCGCCGAGCTCGAGACCTCCAAGCGCGAGCTGGAGACGGCATACGAGGAGCTGCAGTCGACGGTCGAGGAGCTGGAGACGACCAACGAGGAGCTCCAGTCGACCAACGAGGAGCTCGAGACGACCAATGAGGAGCTCCAGTCGACCAACGAGGAGCTCGAGACGATGAACGAGGAGCTCCAGTCCTCGAACGAGGAGCTCGAGACGATGAACGACGAGCTCCGCCTCCAGACCGCGGAGCTCGACCGGGTCAACGGGCTCTTCGACTCGATCATGATGAGCGTCGGCGTCGGCGTGGCGGTCGTGGACCGGGAGCTGCTCGTTCAGACGTGGAACGACCGTTGCAAGGAGCTGTGGGGCCTCGGCGCCGAGGACGTGCGCGATCAGCACTTTCTCAACCTCGACATCGGTCTCCCCGTGCAACAGCTGCGCGACGCGCTGCGGGCGTGCCTCGCTGGCACCTCGGAGGGCGAGGAGCAGCGGCTCGAGGCCCGTGACCGGCGCGGCCGCGACATCATCTGCCGCGTGCGCGTCGCCCCGCTGCCCGGCCCGGGCGGGGATGTGGCCGGCGCGATTCTCCTGATGGAGAGCGACTGAGCCGCCGGGGGCCACGCGGGCCGGCGCCCGCGCCGCCGGCTGAAACCGCGTTCTGAACAGCCGGTGAACATGGCCGCCGGCGCTCGGCGCACCGCCGTTTGGCTGCCACAATCGATCGCATGGACGATCACGCCCGCGGCTCGGTTCTCGTCGTCGACGACGAGCCGACGATCGCGGAAGTCGTCGCGCGCTACCTCGAGCGTGCCGGCTATCGCACTCGGGTGGCCGCCGACGGCCTTCAGGCCCTGGAGGCGGCAGCGACGCTGCGTCCGGATCTCGTCGTGCTGGACCTGATGCTGCCGGGCATCGACGGCCTGGAGGTGATGCGCCGGCTGCGCGACCAGGATCGTGAGCGCATCGCCGTCATCCTGCTGACCGCCAAGGGCGAGGAATCTGATCGCGTGATCGGGCTGCGGCTCGGCGCCGACGACTACGTCGTCAAGCCGTTCTCGCCCGCCGAGCTCGTGGCCCGCGTCGATGCGGTGCTGCGCCGGATCGACACCTCGCCCAGCCAGGAGGCGGCGATCGAGCTGAGCGACATGAGGATCGACCCGGCCGCGCGCCGAGTGTTCGTGAGCGGTGGCGAGGTAGCGCTCACCCAGCGCGAGTTCGAGGTGCTCCTGTTCCTGGCCCGGCATCCGGGTCGGGTGTTCTCACGCAATCAGCTGATGGACGCCGTGTGGCAGTACTCCTTCTACACCGACACCTCGACGGTCACCGTTCACATCCGCCGCCTACGCGCCAAGATCGAGGCCGATCCCGCACAGCCACGCCACATCCAGACGGTGTGGGGCGTCGGGTACCGCTTCCAGCCGTGAGCGCCGTGACACGCGCACGCCTCCTGGTAGTGCTCGCGGCAGCGATCCTCGCCGGCGTGATCGCGGTCGCGTCGCTCGGCGGGTCCGGCGCGCTCCAGACGCTGGCAGTGCTCCTCGTCATTGCCGCCGCGGCGATCGGCGCCGGAGAGGCGGTCGCGCTCGCGCGGGCCCGGGGACGCGCCGGCCCGCTCTCGCGGCAGTTCGCGCTCGCGGTGGCGATCGTCGTGGCGCCCGTGCTGCTGGCCCTGGTGCTGATCGGCCTGCTGATGTTCGTGTCCGGCCACGATGCGGCTCTGGTGGCCGTGATCGTGCTGTTCGTCGGCGTGGTCGCGGTGTTCGCGGCGCGACTCCCGGCCGACGGGATCCTGCGCGATGTGGCGGCGATCCGGGACGGCCTGGTGGCGGTCGGACGTGGGGAGCGCGACGTGCGGATCAGCACCGGCGCCCGGGACGAGCTGAGCGAGTTGGCCGCCGCGGCCAACGCGATGATCGTCCGGTTGCAGGCCGAGGAGGCGGCGCGCGATCAGTCGGATGCCGCCCGGCGGGATCTCGTGGCTGCCGTGTCGCACGACCTGCGCACCCCGATCACGTCGCTGCGGCTGCTGGCGGAGGCGGTCGGCGACGACATCGTCGACGGCGAGACCCGGCGCGGCTACCTGGAGCGCATGCGGACCCACATCGACGCGCTGAGCGCGCTGATCGACGACCTGTTCGAGCTCTCGCGGCTGGAAGCCGGCGACATCAGATGGTCGCTGGAGCGGGTGCCGCTGGGCGAGCTCGTGGGCGAGACGGTGGAGGCGATGCGGGTCCAGGCCGAGATCAAGGGGGTGGCGGTCTCTGCCGAGGTGCCCTCGGCCCTCAGTCCGGCGCAGGCGAACCCCGAGAAGCTCCAGCGCGTGCTCTTCAACCTGATCCAGAACGCGATCCGGCACACGCCGGCCGACGGGAGCGTCGTGGTGCGCGCCGAGCCCGTCGCCGACCGGATCGAGATCGAGGTGGCCGACACCGGTGACGGGATCGCGCCGGCCGAGCGCGAGCGGGTGTTCACCGCGTTCTACCGCGGCGGCACCGATGCCGCGCGGACGAGCAGCGGCGCCGGACTTGGCCTGGCCGTGTCCCGGGCGATCGTGGAGGCGCATGGTGGCCGCATCTGGCTACCGGAATCCGCCGTCGGCACGCGCGTGCGCTTCAGTCTTCCCGTGGCGGCCCAATGAGAGGGTTGGGACCGGAGCCGGTAAACGGGCTCCGGTTCGCCGGCCCCCGGCTCAGCTTCAGACCGGCAGCGCGGCCGCGTGCTCGCCGACGACCCGATCGAACCGCCAGCCGCGAAGCTGGTCTCGGCTACCGGCCAATCCCACCACGACGGCGCCTGTTCGCGCCTCGATCCGGCCCAGTAGTGCCGCGAGTCGGTCGCGTAACGCCACCGCCGGGGGTGTGTCGTCAACCGCCCAACCTTCGTCACCGTCTTCGACGAGCACCGTCACGCGATCGGGGTGACCGCGCTCGATCTCGTCCAACAGCTCTGCATCGGCTTCCGCCGGTCCCATGATTGCAAGTAGATCGCTCATGACATCGAGTCTCCTCGCCGTGGTAAAGCGGTCCTGAACGCGCTCTAACAAAAGCGAAACGGTTCTCGCGCCCGGGGAGAGGCACCGTCTAACCTCGGTGTCCAGCCATGCCCGAGCTACCCGAGGTCGAGATCACCGCGCGCCTGATCGGCGACGCTGCGGCGGGCGTCCGGATCGAGTCGGCGCTGGCCCCGGGGATCAACGCGCTCAAGACCTACGACCCGCCACTGGCCGCGCTCGATGGACTCGCCGTCCGCGGGATCCGGCGCCGCGGCAAGCTGTTCCTGGTCGATGTCGGGGATGAGCTCACGCTGCTGATCCACCTGATGTCCGCCGGCCGGTTGCAGCTGTTCGACACGCGCGCCTCGCTGCGCGACCGCACGTCCCGGCTGCTCGTGCGCCTCGAGGACGGCCGTGAGCTGCGTCTGCGGGAGTTCGGCACCCGGCAGCGCGCATGGGTCAAGCTGCTGCGCTCCTCCGAGGCCGATGCTGAGGAGACGCTCGTCGCGCTCGGACCCGAGGCGTGGCCCGATCCGCCCGCGCTCGATGCCCTCCTCGACGCGCCGCGGCCGCTCTACGCCCTCCTGCGCGACCAGCACGTGATCGCCGGGATCGGGCGTTCGTGGGTCGACGAGATCCTCCACACCGCGCGGATCTCCCCGTTCAAGCGCGGCTCGGACCTCGACGCCGGCGAAGCCGATCGCCTGCGCGCGGCGATCGTCGAGCGTCTCGGCGCCGCGGTCGACCACTACGAGCAGACGATCGCCCTGCCGATTCCCGACAAGCTCCCGATGCCGCTCACCGTCCACCGCCGCAACGGCGAGCCCTGCCCGCGCTGCGGCGGCCAGCTGGAAGCGGTCTTCTACGAGGACTACGTGATGTGCTACTGCCCCACGTGCCAGACCGACGGCAAGCTGCTCAAGGACCGGCGGCTGTCGCGACTACTGAAATAGGAGCAAGATGAGTCTCAACACCGGCGACGCAGCACCCGACTTCACCCTGCCCAACCAGGACGGAGAGCCCGTCTCGCTCGCGTCGCTGCGCGGCAAGACAGTCGTGCTCTACTTCTATCCCAAGGCGGATACGCCCGGATGCACCACGCAGGCGTGTGGCATCCGTGACCACAGTGCCGACTATGCGCAGGCGGACGCGATCGTGCTCGGCGTCTCACCGGACCCGGTGAAGAAGATCGCCAAGTTCGACCAGAAGCACGGGCTCGGCTTCCCGCTGCTCGGCGATGAGGACCATGCGGTCGCCGAGGCCTACGGGGTGTGGGTCGAGAAGTCGATGTACGGGCGCACGTACATGGGCAACGAGCGCACGACCTTCGTGATCGGGCCCGACGGCGTGATCAAGGACGTGTTCCGCAAGGTCAAGCCGGCGGAGCACGACGCGCTCGTGCTGGCTGCGCTCGATCAGTAGCCCGGCTGTCGCAGCTTGCGCGCGGGGGCTACTGCAGACCCTCGCGCGCCTCGCGCACGAGCGTCACGGCCTCGGGGAAGATAACCGCCATCACGGCACGAAGCTGCTCTGCCTGCTGATCGGTCGTGCCCTGGATGTTGGCGCGGTTCATCGCCGCGACGGTCAGGTCAACCGCGAGCTTGATCGCGTTGTCCGCCCACGCGAGGCGCTGGGCGCCCTGCATCTGCTCGGCGAACTCACCGAGTCTGCGCTGCAGCTCATCCGGGTCGCCGAACAAACCACCGAATCCGCTTCCTTCCATGACGTGAATGGTAGCCGGTGATGAGCGCGGCGATCGCGGGGTCAGGTAGAACGGGTCCGGGTGAGCCGGTTGACCTTCGTTGTGCCGCTGCGCCGAGAGCCGGTGTCACCGTACACTGGCCCGTCGATGCCGCCGCCGAATGAGAACCGGGCGCGACGTCGCCACCGCCTCGAGATCGCGATCAGGGTGGTGGAGCCGTTGCTCGATCTGCTGCTGTTCGCCGGTGATCGCGTGGCTCGCGTGCTCGAACCGGACGACGCCGACTACGTTCCAGCGCGCATGGCGCCGGAGGGTGAATCGGCGCCCCGGGGGCTGCGCTCCTTAAAGGCCCGGCGCGCGTCGCGATGATCGACGCGACGCAGCTCGCCCCGAGTGGGCATGGCGATCGGCGCCGCGCGGCTAGCATAGGCGCATGAAGGCAGACGACCGGCTGCAATATGAGGCCCGCGTGGGCACCCGCTTTGCGGTGCTCGCGGCGCTGGCGGGCATCCTGCTGGTCGCCGCGGCCGCAATCCAGCTCTCCGGCACACACGTCAAGGTCGACGAGCTCACCGCGGACCTGATCGTCGCCCACAAGCGGTATCCGGTCGACATCATCGGCGCGTTCGTGAACGCCTGTGCGTTGCTGTCCGTCGCCGGCACGCTCGCGTATCTGTATGGGTCGGCGATGGCGCGCAAGCCCGAGCTCAAGTCGTGGGTGCAGATCGTGACGATCGTGGGTGGCGTGCTGGCCGCCGTCTCCGGCGTCATCTACGCGTTCGTGATCGCCGCCAAGGCCAACGACTTCGTCTCTCACGGCACGCAGACCTACCAGCAGGCCCACCAGCTGACCCAGGCGACGATCGTGCTCGTGATGCCGTTCATCGGTCAGGCCGCCGCTCTGCTTCTGGCCATCGGCTTCGTGCTGACCTCGCTCAACGCTCTGCGGGTCGGGCTGCTGACAAGGTTCATGGGCTACCTCGGGATCTTCGCCGGGGTGCTCGTGATCTTCCCGATCGGATCACCCGTGCCGGTCGTGCAGGGCTTCTGGCTACTGGCGCTGGCCTACCTGCTGGCCGGTCGCTGGCCCACGGGGGTGCCGCCGGCGTGGAAGACCGGTCAGGCCGAGCCGTGGCCATCGTCGGCCGCGATGCGCGAGCAGCGGACCAAGACGGCTCCGGCGGGTGCCAAGACGAAGCCCGCCCGCACCCCGGCGCCCCAGCCGGTTCCCGCGACCGGTGCCCGTGGTCCCCGCGCCGAGACGTCCAAGCGCAAGCGCAAGCGCCGCAAGTAACTCACACATCCGTCCGTCCGGGTGGGTGACCGCGCCGCGGCTGCCGATGAGGGATCTCAGAGGCGCCAAACCCGGTAGGCAGGCGGGGAGGCGCCCACGCTCGCAGGGTCCTCGGTTCCGTCTCATCCAACCCATGCCGTCCTTCTCGATCGTTACCCCGTCGCCCGATGCGCCGCGCTGTGGGGGCTCGCGCCCTCGGAGCAGATTCGCGCACGGCGGGGAGTAACGCCCCGGCCGAGACTGCCCCGACCCCTGTCCACGCCGGGGGTCGGGGTTGCGGGGCCTGTCCGTTGGCCGGTGACCGCTCGTCGTGTCGTTGGCGCCGCTGAACCGCTCGCTGGGCCCGTCCACCGATCCGCCGTTGCACCGGCTGGGCCATCTTCACCACGTACATGTTCATCGCCTCGCTGCGGACCACCGGCGCGGTCGCGCTCGTGTTCTTCCTGCTCGCGGTGACGTTCTTCCTGCTGGCGATCGGCAACGCGGGCAGCAGCAGCTCGGTGCTCCACGCCGGCGGCTGGGTCGGGCTGGCGACCGCGGTCGTCGCCTGGTACGCGTCGTTCGCCGGGGTCCTCAACTCGACCTCCGGCCGGGTGGTGCTGCCGGTGGTGCCGCTCAGCCGTCCGACCACACGGTGACCCGTGGCATAAGCGGACAGTTCGGGTAGAAGGAGGTCAACAGCCACACACGAGCGCGGCTCGCGGCACCTGCATTCGCGTTGCAGGGCCGCGGGCCGGCCGTGTGAGGCGCGAGAAAAGGAGAGGGTTTCGATGGCAGACACCGCGACGACTGCGACCGGCGACGAGCTCGAGTCAAAACTCGAGGAGATGCTCGAGATCGAGAAGTTCCCTCCGCCTGCGGACTTCCGCCGGCAGGCCCTCTTGAACGACCGGGCCGTGTACGAGGAGGCGGAGCGTGACTGGCAGGGCTGGTGGCTGAGGCACGCCAGGGAGCTGCACTGGTTCAAGGAGCCGACCGAGATCCTCGACGACTCCAACCCGCCGTTCCACAAGTGGTTTGCCGACGGCACGATCAATGCCTCCTACAACTGCCTTGATCGCCACGTCGAGGCCGGAATCGGCGACAGGGTGGCTTTCCATTGGGCCGGTGAGGAGGGCGAGAGGCGCGACGTCACCTATGCCGAGCTGCACCGCGACGTGCAGCGGTTCGCCAACGCGCTCAAGGATCTGGGGATCGAGCGGGGCGACGTCGTTGGCATCTACCTGCCGATGATCCCCCAGGTCGTCGTGGCGATGCTCGCCTGCGCCCGCATCGGCGCTCCGCACAACGTCGTCTTCGGCGGCTTCTCGGCCGAATCGGTCCGGGAGCGGATGGAGTTCTCGGAGGCCAAGGCCCTGATCACCGTCGACGGCGCCCGGCGCAAGGGCAAGACGGCTCCGGTCAAGCAGCAGGTCGATGAGGTGATGGGGGGACTCGCGACGCTCGAGCACGTGATCGTCGTCAAGCACACGGGTGCCGAGTGCGAAATGAAGCAGGGCCGTGACGTCTGGTTCGAGGAGATCATGGCGACGGCGGACCCCGAGTGCCCGGCCGAGGAACTCGACGCCGAGCATCCGCTGTTCATCCTCTACACCAGCGGCTCGACGGCGAAGCCGAAGGGCATCCTGCACACGACCGGGGGCTACCTCGCCGGCGTGAGCACGACCCACAGGTACGTGTTCGACCTCAAGCCCGAGGAGGACGTGTACTGGTGCTCGGCCGACGTCGGCTGGGTCACCGGGCACTCCTACATCGTCTACGGGCCGATGGCCAACGGCGCCACGAGCATCATGTACGAGGGCGCGCCCGGGAGGGCAAGCCGCAGGCCGAGGGCCAGGGATTGCTGGTCCTCATGCGCCCGTGGCCGTCGATGCTGCGCACGCTGTACAAGGAGGAGGACCGCTTCATCGAGACCTACTTCTCCCGCTTCGGCAAGGAGACGTATCTCGTCGGCGACGCCGCCCGCAAGGACAAGGACGGCTACTTCTGGGTGATCGGGCGGATCGACGATGTGGTCAACGTCTCGGGTCACCGTCTCTCGACGGCCGAGGTCGAATCCGCGATCGTCTCGCACCCCAAGGTGGCCGAGGCCGCCGTGATCGGTCAGGCCGACGAGGACTCGGGTCAGGCCATCTGCGCGTTCGTTACCCTGCAGGGCGATCTCGAGGGCAGCGATGTGCTGATCGAGGAGATCCGCGTGCACGTGGCCTCGCGGATCGGCAAGTTCACCCGGCCCAAGCGGATCATCTGGGCCGACGACCTGCCGAAGACCCGGTCGGGCAAGATCATGCGCCGGCTGTTGCGCGACATCGCCGAGGGGCGGGCGCTGGGCGACGTGACGACGCTCCGCGACCCCGACGTGATGGCCCAACTCGAGGGGAAGATCAAGGAGGAGCAGGCGGCGGCCGGGGGGTAGTCCCCGCCGCCGCCCGCTGCGGCTCAGGAGACGTTCAGCGCCGTGTCGTCGATCACGAAGTTCGTGGTCCCGCCGGCGCTGTCCGTCTCCGAGCCGCGGAAGCGAATCCTCACGGTCTGGCCGGCGAACGCCGACAGGTTGAACGTCAGCTGCTGGTAGCCGGTCGCGTGGTTGAGGTTGCTCAGCGTGCTCAGCGTCGCCAGGACCGTGTCGCCGCTGTTGAGCACCTGAACCGTGAGTTTGTCGACCGCTGCGCTGCCGCCTTCGGTCGTGTCGACGTGCTTGTAGAACGAGAGGCTGTCGTTCGCGCAGCCGGTCGGGATGCTCACCGTCTGCAAGAGCACGTCGGTCGTCGGCGTTCCGTGGCCGCCGAATCGTGCGTCGTAGTTCCCCGAGTGGGACGGCTCGGCCGTGCTCGAGTGCCGGACCACTCCTGTGGTCGAGAGCCACGGCGCCGCCGTACCGGTCTCGAAGCCCGGGTTGCCGAGCAGCTGTTTGGCCGTGCAACCGCCGCTCGAGCTGACCGTCCAGGAGAACGAGGCGCTCCCGGTGGCGTTCGTCGTGTCGGTGGCCGTGACCGTCACGCTCGTCGTCTGAGCCGTGGTCGGCGTGCCCGTGATCAGGCCGGTGGAGGAGTTGATCGAGAGGCCGGCGGGCAGTCCGCTGGCGCTGTAGTGGAGCGTCGCCCCACCGGAGTCACTCGCGTGCACCTGGAGGCTGACGGCACTCCCGACCGTGCTCGTCTGGGCTCCCGGGTTGGTCACCGTGACCGTGTTGCCCCCACCGTTGGTGACGATCGGGTGGCTGACCAGGCAGCCGCCGGATCCGCCGCTGAAGTCATTGGCCCAGGTCGACTGAACCGCAAACGAACCCGTCGTCAGGGAGATGTCCTGGCTGGCGCCCTGGCCGGAACGGATCCAGGCGCACTTGTCGCCGTCCTCGTTGCCGGCGCTGTCGGTCCAGCCACCGGCCGGGAACTGATCGGTGGTCGTCTCGGCGTACTCGTGGCCGCCGACGATCGTGACGCCGTCGAGCGCACCGGCCGAGCCGGCGTTGACGAAGTCCGCACCACAGCTCGTGCCGGCGTCGGTCACGTAGGGCATGTTCGTGAAGGCCAGCTCGTCAGACGAGCTGCCGGTCGCGTCATGCCACGCGCAGAACTGCCCCGACGACGTGTCGAACCCGTCGGGATGGGTGCCCGTGGGCGAGACGATGAAGTACTGATCGTTGCGGTTGGCCGCTGTCGTCGTGTTGCAATCCCCGCCTGGTCGCCTGACAGGGCCTGTGCGACCGGCGAGACGCCGACGCGGGCTGCCGCCGGCGAGGCGAACGCTGCAGTGAACACGAGCAGGGCCAGCGCTGGAGCCAGCCTCGCCGACCACGCGACATGACGAGACCCCCGCATCAGCTTTCGCTCTGACATCTGCTTCCTCTCAAGAAGATCGATCGACGGCCCCGGCGAGCCGGCTCGCCCTCGCAACCGGTACTCACGCCGGCGTGCAGTGTGACATTCAACCGCATGCGTGCCAAGTCGCGCCGGCATCTCGACAAAGATCTGATCACTAATCTTGTGGGCATGTGCCGAAGCATTCGAACCCTCCACAACTTCGACCCCCCGGCGACCGACGAGGAGATCCACGCGGCCGCACTGCAGTACGTACGCAAGATCAGCGGCTCCTCGAAGCCGTCACGGGCCAACGAGCCGGCCTTCCTGCGCGCCGTCGACGAGATCGCCGAGGTCTCACGCCGGCTCCTGGGCGAGCTGTCGAGCACCGCTCCGCCGCGCAACCGCGAGGTCGAGGCGGCGAAGGCGCGTGAGCGGCGCCTGCGTCGCGAGCTCGCCGACGCATCGGGCCTACGGGCGTGAGCGCGTTCACTGCGCTCACCGGCGCCTGCAACTGCGGGGCGGTCCGCTTCGAGGTCACCGAGCCGCTCGTCGCGGCGTCGTACTGCCACTGCCGCCGCTGCCAGCGCCGCTCCGGAACGGCGGCCTCGTGCAACGCACGGCCCGTGCCAGGATCGTTCCGGATCCTCGCCGGCGAGGACGTGCTCCGGGCCTGGACGCCCGAGCAGGGATGGGAGAAGTGGTTCTGCGGCGAGTGCGGCTCGGCGATGTTCAGCCGCGATCCCGACGATCACGATCAGGTCGGCATCCGTATGGGCGGCTTCGACTCCGATCCCGGGGTCAGGCCGAGCCGGCGCCAGTTCGTCGCCTACGCGGCCGCCTGGGAGGAGATCCCCGACGACGGGCTGCCGCGCTTCGCCGAGAGCTCTCGCCAGACGCCTTAGACGCCGAGCGCGCGGCGCAGCTCGGCGAGGTGCCGGCGCGCGATCGGGATCACCTGGCCGTCGGCGAAGACCAACTCGGCCGTCCCGCCGAGCAGCGGGCGCACCTCGACCGCGTTCTGCGCGTTGGCAACGTACTGACGATGCACGCGCACGAACCCGAACGGAGCCCACCGCTCTCCGAGCTCGGCCAGCGTGGTGCGAAGGAGGTACTTGCCCTCGGCGGTGACGATCCGGACGTAGTCACCGTTGGACTGCGCGTACAGGATCGAGTGCCGGGACAGGAGCCGGGTGCCGCCGCCGCGGATGTTGGCCGCGGCCACCACGTCGGTCTGCTCGGGCGCTCGGGTGACCGACGGCGAACGCGCCGGCGCTCCCTGTCGGGCACGTTCCTCGACCGCGACCACCACGCGGTCGATCGCCTCCTCCACCCGACGCCGGCTGACCGGCTTGCGCAGGTAGTCGAGCGCATGCAGCTCGAAGGCGTCGACCGCGGCGGTGTCGTGGGCGCTCACGAACACGAGCTCCGGCGCGGTGGCGAAGCGACGCAGCACGCGGCCGAGCTCGACCCCGTCGAGATCGGGCATCCGCACGTCGAGGAAGATCGCGTCGTAGCGCTCGTGCGTGGCCTTGACGAGGGCGTCGTGGCCGTCCGAGGCGCATTCGACCTCCTGCACCGACGAGAGGCTGCGCAGGAGCCGCGCCAAGTCCTCGAGCTGGCTGCGCTCGTCGTCCACGGCGAGGATCGTGAGACCGGAGCGCATCACGCGGCCGGCACCTCGGCCTGCAGCAACGGCACCGTCATCACCGCCGTCGTCCCCTCGCCGGCCCGCGACTCGATCCGCAGCGCGTACGCCTCTCCGAAGCTCGCGCGCAGGCGGCCGTCCACGTTGGCCAGTCCGATGCCGCCGCCCTCGCCCGCGAGCACCGCGTGCACCCGATCGGCCGGGATCCCACAGCCGTCGTCGCTGACGCGCAGCTCGACGTCCCCGGCCACGACCCTCCCGGTGATCTCGATCCGCCCGTTGCCCGCCCGGCGTTCGATGCCGTGCCGGACGGCGTTCTCGACCAGCGGCTGAACCGACAGCGCGGGGACCACGGCCGAGAGCGCCTCGGGCGCGACCTGCACGGTCACGTGCAGTCCGTCGCGGAACCGTGCCTGCTCCAACCGGAGGTAGCGGTCGACGTGCTCCAGCTCGTCGGCCAGGGTCACGTAGGGACGCCCGTCGCGGAACAGGTAGCGCGTGAACTCGGCGAAGTCGCTCAGCAGCTCGCGCGCCTCCTCGGGCCGGGCGTGGATGTCGCCCGCGACGGCGGCGAGCGCGTTGTAGATGAAGTGGGGCGAGATCTGGGCCCGCAGCGCCCGGAGCTCGGCCTGGGCGAGCCGCTCCTCCTGCTCATCAAGGACCGACAGGGCAATCTGGGCCGAGACCAGCGCCGCCGCCTCGTGGACCACCCTCACCGCGTCGTGGCGCGGCCGGCCCTCCTCGCGGTAGAAGACGATCAGGGTGCCCACGCGCTTCTCCTGCACCAGCAGCGGCGCCAGCACGGCGGCGCGCAGCGGACACGCCGGATCGGAGGACACGAGCCGCGGCTCGATGTGGACACGGTCGTCGGGCGTGCGGGCGAGCAGTCGTGAGAGCAGGTCCCCGGGACGCACCTGCTCGCGGCCTTCGCCGTCGATGGCCAGGACCGACCAGCGGTCCGCGAGCGCCACGGCGACCGCTCCCGTGAGTGCCCGGAGGTGCGGCAGGACCCGCTGGGCGCTTCGGGCCTCGAGCCCGCGGCGCAGGTGCGGGAGCGTCGAGGTCGCGGCGTGAAGAGCCGACTGCATCCCGCTCGCCTGCGGAGTCTCGGTGCGCCATGCCGAGCGCGCAAGCCGCCAACTCCACACGACACACGTCGTGAGAACGGTCCCGACCAGTACCCCGTACACGAAGTCCATAAGACCCCGGGGGCAGCTTACTCCCCGCCCCTGTCATGTCCAGTCGGCGGGTCAGTGCGCGTGCGGCCGTGGTTTTTGCGCGATGATGATCGCGGCGGGTCTGAGTCAGAGAAAGGGATTGACGATGAGCGCGACCACGGATCACCGCTTTGAGTCCTACGAGGAGGCGTGCGCGCAGCATCGCTGGCACGTTCCGGAGCGCTACAACATCGCTGCGGACATCTGCGACAAGCACGCGCGGGACAAGCTCGCCATGATCCACGAGGACTTCGAGGGCAACGTCCGGCGGGTCACCTGGGGCGAGTTGCAGGACATGTCGAATCGGTTCGCCAACGTGCTCGTGGCCCACGGCGTGCAGCGTGGCGATCGCGTCGCGATGCTGCTGCCGCCGACGCCCGAGACCGCGGCCGCGTTCATCGGCACCTGGAAGACCGGGGCGATCCTGCTCTCGATGTCGGTCCTGTACGGCGACGAGGGCATCCGCCACCGGCTCACCGACTCGCAGTCCCGCGTGCTGGTCACCAATGCTGCGAACGCGGACCGGATGGAGCGCTCGCTGGTCGAGCACGTCCTGATCCTCGACAACGAGTTGCTCGGCACCGGCTCGACCGAGTTCGAGTGCGTTGATACGGCTGCCGACGATCCGGCGCAGCTGTACTACTCCTCCGGCACGACCGGGCTGGCCAAGGGAATCCTGCACGCCCACCGCTACCTCCTTGCCCACGAGGAGTTCATCTACTGCCACGACGTGCGCGACGGCGAGCTGTTCCACGGGATGGGCGAGTGGGCGTGGGCGGCCGGCATCTG
The DNA here is from genome assembly GCA_963800815.1 of uncultured Solirubrobacteraceae bacterium. Classification (GTDB taxonomy): domain Bacteria; phylum Actinomycetota; class Thermoleophilia; order Solirubrobacterales; family Solirubrobacteraceae; genus Palsa-465. The sequence continues at coordinate 106,627 of CAWDCP010000003.1, read as the reverse complement.
CCCGCTGATCGGCCCCTGGCGCCACGGCGCCGTGCAGGTGGTCTACCAGCGCGAGGGTGGCTTCGATCCCGCTCGCCAGCTCGACTTCCTCTCCCGCCACGAGGTCACGAACGTATTCGCGACTCCGACTGCGATCCGCTCGATGATGTCGATCTCGGGTGCCGGCACGCGCCATCCGCAGAAGTTCCGGATCGTGTGCTCGGCGGGCGAGCCGCTGAACCCCGAGGCGATCCGCTGGTTCCGTGAGCAGTACGGGGTCACCGTGCTCGACTTCTACGGGCTCACCGAGTCGTATCCGCTGTGCGGCAACTACCCGTTCATGGAGGTCCGCGAGGGATCGATGGGACGGCCGATGCCGGGCTGGGAGGTGGCGATCCTCGATGAGGACGAGCGCCCCGTCGCCCCCGGCGAGCGCGGGGAGATCTGCCTCAAGGCCCGGTCGAACCCGCACTATCCGCTCGGCTACTGGAACCGGCCGGCGGAGGACACCGACGAGGCGTTCGGCGGTGAGTGGTTCCACACCAAGGACGCCGCGCGCGAGGACGGGGACGGCTACTTCTGGTACGAGGGGCGTGCCGATGACGTGATCATCTCGGCCGGCTACCGGATCGGCCCGTTCGAGGTCGAGTCGGCCTGCCTGGAGCACCCCGCTGTGGCCGAGGCGGCGGTCGTCGCCTCGCCCGACGAGCGTCGCGGGTTCGTGGTCAAGGCGTTCGTCATCCTGGCGGCCGGCCAGGAGCCGAGCGACGAGCTCGCCGAGGACATCAAGGCCTACGTCCGCGACCACCTCTCGGCCTACGCCTACCCGCGCAGGATCGAGTTCGTGACCGTGCTGCCGAAGACGCTGACGGGCAAGATCCGGCGGATCGAGCTGCGCCAGAAGGAGCTGGAGGGGAGCGGCGGTTAGCGTTAGCTCGGCGGGGAAGCGCCGGTCCGTTACCGCGGCGGGATGCTCTGGGCGTTGCGGAACAGGTTGCCCGGGTCATAGCGGCGCTTGACCCTGACCAGACGCGGGAGGTTCTCGGCGTAGTACTCCCGCGGCCAATCCCGGATCGCGCGGTTGGGGAAGTTCTGGTAGCTCTCGCTCGGCGTGTCGGGAGCGATCGTCGCGATCATCTCGTTGGTCCAGGCGAGCAAGCCGTCCGCGACCGACTGGGGAGCGTCGCGGCGCCACACCGGCGTGGCCCGGTGCAGGGTCAGCATGTTGCGGTGCACGTAGGCGGTGTCACGCCGTCCCAGCGAGTCGACCACGTTGCCGCCGATCCAGCCGAGCGACCACATCGAGCCGTTGTCCTCGGCGGTGCGGCTCGGGCACGCCGCCAGCAGGTCGAAGACCTTGGCCACCGTCGCGTCCGGGAGCGGCTGCGCCGCATAGCGCGAGATGTCGCCGAACGAATGACGCTGGGCCTCCTTGCTGGCGAACATCGCCTGCATGTCCCAGTAGGTCTTGGTCTCGAGCACTGTCGTGACCGGGGTGGCGGCGGCCAGCAGTGGGGCCACCAGCTCGCGCAGCTCACTGAGCGGGCCGATGTACTGGCCGCGGGAGAACATCGTGATCGCCTCCCGCGGACCTCCGGGGCCGACGGGAACGGCCTGAGCGGACGCGACCGCGTTGAACGCCGCCGGGGCGGTCCTCAGGACCTGATCGAAGGCCGCGTAGACGGCCTGCGCGTCATCGGCTCCCCGCCAGTCGAATCGGTAGAACCCCACCGTCCGCACGGGGATCCTCACGAGCTGGAATGTGAACGCCGTGTTGATTCCGAAGCTGCCGCCGGCACCGCCCCGGCAGGCCCAGAACAGATCCTCATGATGCGAGTCGTCGAGCCGCAGGACGTCGCCAGCGGCAGTCACGATCCGGGAGCCACGCAGATGGTCGGACGTGAGGCCGGCCCAGTGCGTGTTGTAGCCGATGCCCCCGCCGAGCACGAGGCCGCCGACGCCGACGGCCAGGCAGGTGCCGCCGGGCAGGATGTAGTGCCCGCCGGTGGTGGCGTCGAACAGGTCCTGGTTGAGTGCCGCGCCGCCGACGACGGCGACACCCGTGCGCTTGTCGAGCGCCACCGCGTTCAGCAGCCCGAGATCGATCAGCAGCCCGTTGGTGGTCGAATAGCCGGCGTAGCTGTGGCCACCGCCTCGGGCCACGGGGGCAACGCAATGCTCGGCCGACCATTGGACACACGTGACCACGTCACGTTCGTTGGCAGCCCGCGCGACGGCGATCGGGTGCGTCCCGTCGTAGCGGGCATTGGCCGGCGTGCTCAGGAGCTCGTATTCGCGCTCGCCCGGCAGCAGCAGCGGGCCGGTGAGCCGGCGGCGCAACTCGTCGAGCGCGCGTTGACCAACGCGCGCGCGGGAGGCCCGCGCATGCCACCTCAGCGATCGCGCCTGCGCCCCGAACGGGAGATAGAGACCGACGGCGCCGGTGGCCCCGGCCCGCAGCACCTCGCGACGTGTGAGGCCGCTCATCGGACGACCTCGATCGACTCCATCATGCCGAGGTCCTCGTGGGCGAGGACGTGGCAGTGCTGGACGAACTTGCCGGTGAACCGGGCGAAGTTGGTCTCGAACGTGAACGAGTCGCCCGAGCGCTTCGTGATCACGAATGTGTCGCGCCACAGCGGTGTCGCGAGGCGGCGTCCGTTCATCGCGGTGACCTTGAACGGGTTGACGTGGATGTGGAACACGTGCGCGTGATCCATCAGCTTGTTGTCGCAGTCGTTGACTACTGTCCACTCCTCTGCTGTATTCAGCTTGGCCTGATACGGCGCCGCCGTCGGGTCGAATGCCGTGCCGTCGATCCCGAACGAGAGGAACTCGTTCATCGCATCCCGCGACACGGTGTAGCGGACGCGTCGCCGCCGGGCGATCGGCAGCATCGGCGGGTCCCAGACCGGGAGGGTGTCCGGCAAACCCATGCGCGGGCCGCGGCCGCGGACCTCGATCGTCGCGATCGATCGCGGCGACAGCTCGGGCGGTTGATCGGCCAGCCCCGGCATCGGGCCGGCGGCCATCAGGTCGCATTCGAGTGGCACGGCGTATCCGGCCGCTGCCGACGGCGGCATGCCCGGGATGTTCGGCTTCTGGCTCGATCCGGGGGTCAGCATCAGCTCGTAGCGCCCGGGCGTGCCGGCCCGGACGAGCAGCTCGACCCGGTTCCCCGCCGACATCATCACGAGCTCGACGCCCTCGGGCGCCCTCAGCGTCAAGCCATCCCAGGCCAGCACCTGCAACTCGTGGTGCTCGAGCGCCAGCGACATGAACTTCCCTTCGGCGGCATTCACCAGACGCCACCGCTGCACCTCGCCGGGGTACATCGTCAACACCGGGTTGAGCTTGCCGTTGACCGTGTACAGGACGTTCTGGCGGGGGAAGAAGGCCTGCGACTTGGTCGGATTCGGGATCGGGTCGAGTAGCTCGTACTCGGTGCCGAGCTCGATCGACTGCAGCACCATCACGCGCTCCCGGGCCACCGCCACCTCCGGGACCTCGTCGAGATCGCCGCGCACGATGATCAGACCTGCCATCCCGCCGCGGAGCTGCTGCGTGACTGCGCCGTGCCGGTGCGGGTGGTACCAGAACAACCCCGCGGGGTGATCATGCGGGACCGGGATCACGTAGCGCTGACGCTCACCCGGCGGCACATCGAGGAAGATGTTGTCGGCGATCCCGCTCGGCGACACGTGCAGTCCATGGGTGTGCAGGTTCGTGGTCGTCCACTCGTGTGGGCGATCCATGATCATGGGCGCGTCGCCGTGGAGGGGCGGAAGGTGGTTGACGAGATCGACGACGAGCGTGTCGCCGCCCCGCAGCTCCCAGGTGTACCCAGGGACGACGCCGTCGTAGGTATAGGTCCTGACGAGTCGCCCCGCGTTCATGTCGACCGTCGCCGGCGTGCACCGCAGCCTGAGGCGCAGCAGGCCGTGCCGGCTCCGCAACGCCCTCGGGTTGCGCAACTCGTGACGGATCGTCGCCGACCTCGCACCGCGCACGGCAACCGGCCAGCCGGGACCGAGCCCCAGCAGCTCCGGTGCCAGCATGCCGGCGGCGGCACCCAGTCCGTACCTGATTGCGGTGCGCCGCGTCAGCTCCCGTCCCCTGATCACGTCGTCCATCTTCGATCGGGCGCCCGCCGGGAGTCTGCTGTCGCGATTCGCACGGAGCGTCAGGTCCGGGCGGCCGAGCGGGCGTGGGTGCGGATCTCGGACAGGATCCGCTCCAGGCGCGGCTCGGCGTCCGAATCGACGTGCGTCATCGCCGCGGCGACCGCGGGATGGACTCCGGCGATCTGGGCATGCATCTCGTGCGCGACGGCGCGGTAGCTGGGATGACCCTCCCGACCGGAGCGGAGCTCGATCAGCTGCATCGCCTCGCGGGCGTTGAGGTCCAGCACGAAGCGGATCCGGTAGCCGAGACAGAGCGCGTACGGCGCGGCCCGCTCCAGACCGGCGCCGGCAAGCCGGTCGTGCTCGAGCCGCGAGACTTCGAGTGCACGGCGGTATTCGTCCCCGCGGCCCGCGAGCACGACCTGCTCCGGCACCCCGGCCCCGAGGTCGGGCGTCAGCGACTGCCATTGGATGGTCAGCATCCGGTGGCGCTGCAGGTCCCGGAAGGCTCCGTAATCGGAGACGATCTCGAACCGGTAGCGCAGCGACTCGAGACCGCGTCCCGGCCGGTAGCGCCGGTTGGCGCGATCACCCACGAGCGCGGCCAGCAGCGCACCGCGGCCATCGGGGTCGAGCGCGCCCACGGCGCTCCGGATCGCCTCCTCCGAGCACGCGGCCGATTCGAACAGGAGCGCGCTCAGCAGATCCAACTCGTCGCCCTCGCTGCGCAGCAGCGTCACCGACGGGCCGGCCTCGGTGTCGTCGCGCAGGTCCAGGCGCCTTGCCCAATGCTCGCCCGCCGCGGCCCGCTGCGCCAGGTAACCGATCCACTCACCGCCGCGCTCGGGGCGTCGCACCCGAGCCACAAAGCTCGGCATCACCGCCTCCACCGCCTCAAGGATCATCGCGCCGTAACTGCGGGCCTCGGGGAGCGGGTGGGCGAACAGGTGCATGATCAGCTGCTCGTAGGTCTGGCCGGTGGCGAAGATCCCCATGTGCGAGAGCGAGCTCGCGGGCAGCAAGCCGCGCAGCAGGTCGAGCGCCTTGGCCTTGATCGCCCGCGCGTGGGCCGCGGGCGCCTCCCCGTCGCGCCGCGGATACGTCGTCTGCGCCCACGCGGTGAGGGCCGGCAACGAGGTGGCGTAGATGGAGAACAGCGTGTCCATCGCATCCGCGTACTCCGTTCCCAGCTCGGTGTCCCGGTAGTAGCGGTATCCGCCCGGCGGATCGGGTACCGGCGCGTCGTAGGCGATGTAGCGCGTCGACTGCTCGAGGTAGGCGCCCAGGCGAGGGCGCTGGAGGATCTTGGTGAGGACGTTGGACACCCACTCACAGGCCACGTGCGTACCGCCGAGCTGGGCCACCGAATCGTCGCCGTAGCCCAGGAAGATGCGCTCGTACAGCTTCGCCGCGCGCTCTCCCTCGGCCGCGTCGGAGCGCTCGGCCGGCGCCGCGGCGGGGAGATCCTCGGCGAACTCGTCGAGGAACAGCTGCCGCAGCGTCCCCGGGTAACGGGAGTAGCGGGCGAACAGCGCGCCCTTGACCGTCTCGGGCAGGTTGACCAGGGCGAACACCGGTCGGTCGAGGTTCGTGAAGTGGGCGCTGAGCCGCTCGCGCTCGGCCGCTGTGAAGCTCTCGACGGGGTAATCCACGGGCGGCGGATCGTAGCGCCGCAACCGGCGTTCTCGGCAACCGGCCCGGACAACCCGGACGCCCGCGTCCGGTGGCTACCCCGCGTTCGCCGGGTGTCCGGTTGACTGAGACCCCGCGCGGGCCGCTTCGGTCTCCTCGCCGGAGCTCGACTCGCGCGGCCCCTCCCGGCTGTGTCGGTCAGGATGTCGGTCGGGGTCAGCCTGTCGGTCCTGTTGGCCTCCCTGCCCGCCCGGAGCTTCCTCGGAGTTCTGGCTGGAGACATCGGCGGCAGGATCCTGTCCGCCGAAGGTCTCCTCCGTGTCCGAGCGTCGCTCCTCCATGGCACGTGGTTGATACCCGGGCGGGGGCGAGCGAAAACCGTCTCGGCTCAAGCTGTTGCCTTAGAACAGCCCCGTGATCGCGCTTCCGGCGTGGGAGACGAGGTGGAACAGGGGCTGCGGCAGGATGCCGAAGAAGACCGTCGCCACGGCGCAGACGAGGGCGACGATCGCAACCTCGGGCTGGGCGATCTGGCCGGCCTCGAGCGCATCAGCGCCACCGTGCTCGCCGTTGAAACCCGAGCCGAGCTCGGCATCCGCCTCGGGGGAGCCGCCGGCGATCGCCGGCAGCGGGCCGGCCGGGGTGAGAACCGGTCCCGGCGTGCGGTCGACGGGGGCCTCCGGGGCGCGCCGCATCCAGATCGTCGCCACGACCCGCAGGTAGTAGCCGAGCGAGATCATCGAGCCGATCACGATGGCGACGCCGAGCCACGTGTAGGAACCGGCCACGAGGGCCCGGATCAGATAGAACTTCCCGATGAAGCCCACGGTGCCGGGGATGCCGGCGAGGGCGAGCATGGCGATCGTCATCGGCCACGCCAGCCCGGGGTTGCGGGCGCCGAGTCCGGCCAGGGCGGAGATGTCGTCCCCGTCGGCGCTCTCGCGCTGTCGGGCGACGATCACGGCGAACGCGGCCAGGTTGATCAGCAGATAGGCGGCGAGATAGAACACGGTGGCCTGGATGCCGAGCTGGGTGCCGACGACGACGCCGGAGAGCATGTAGCCCGCCTGGCCGACGCCCGAGTACGCCAGCATCCGCTTCAGCGAGGACTGCCCGAGGGCGCCGACGTTGCCGACGATGATCGTGAACGCGGCCAGGGCGGCGAGCCACGGGGCCCATTGGTTCTGGGCGCCGATGGCGGCCACGTCGAAGAAGCGCAGGAAGATCCCGATCGCGGCCGCTTTCGTGGCGGTGGCCATGAAGGCGGTGATCGGCGTGGGCGCGCCCTCGTACACGTCGGGCGTCCACTGGTGGAAGGGCGCCACCGAGGCCTTGAACGCGAAGCCGACGATGACCAGTGCGATGCCGGTCAGCAGCATCGGATCGGTCAGCACGCCTCCGAGCAGCCCGCCCTTGGTGATCGCGGCCGCGATCACCGTGTAGTCCATGGATCCGGTGGCGCCGTAGATCAGGGCCAGGCCGTAGGCGAGCGTGGCCGAGCCGACCGAGCCGATCACCAGGTACTTGAGCCCCGACTCGAGTGAGCCCTCGCGGCGCGCCTCGCTGGCGCACAGGATGTAGAGCGGGATCGACAGCAGCTCGAAGCCCAGGAACAGGGTCACGATGTTGGTCGAGGAGACGAGGATGGCCATGCCGAGCACCGAGAACAGGAGCAGCGCGTGGTACTCGCCGTGGCCGGCCTCTTCGGCGGCGCGCCCGCGCCAGGAGAGCAGCACGGCGGCGATTGCGGCGGAGGAGAAGATCAGGTCGAGCACGAGCGCGAGGTCGTCGACCTGGAGCGCGCCCGAGATGATCGAGTCGTTGTGCTTGAAGCGTGCGACCTCAAACCCGATCGAGAGGCCGAGCGTCAGCAGCGTCAACGCCGGTACCACGCGCCGGCGAGCGGCCGAGCTGCCGAGCAGCCCGACCAGCAACACGACCAGCGCGCCGATGGTGAGCACGACGATCGGCGACAGCGCCAGCCAGTCGATGTGGGGCCCCTTGATCCGGGTCGCGGCGGCCAGGGGCGCATGGCTGGTGACGAGGTTCATGGCGTGCCGCTCCCACCCGACGCCGCCAGGAAGAACCCGTTCAGGCGGGCGTCGCGCAGCGCCTGCGCCGCCGGGTGGCTGCCCGCCAGCAGCTGGGCCGGCGCCACCGTCGCCTGGACCGTCCGCTCCGAGCGCTCGAGGCCGAAGCGGGGGAACAGCGCCAGCGCCAGGATCACCGCCACGAGCGGCGCGATGCCGATCAGCTCGCGGGGCTCGAGCTCGCGCGACTGCACGCTCGGGCCGACGCGGTTGTGCATCGAGCGGATGTAGAGGCGCAGCGCGTAGTAGGCGGCCCCGATCACGCCGAGGAAGGCGATCACCGACACGGCGAGCTTGGACTGGAAGACGCCGAGCAGGATCAGGAACTCGCCCACGAAGTTCGAGGAGCCGGGGATCGCGAGCGTGGCCAGACCGACGATCAGGAACAGCGACGCCAGCACCGGCGCGCGGAAGGCGATGCCGCCCATCTCGCGCAGGTCCTCGGACCCGCCGGCGCGCGAGGCGAGCGCGGCGACGATGAAGAACAGCGGCGCGGTCACGAGACCGTGGTTGACCATCTGCAGCAGCGCTCCCTGGGATCCGGTCGGGCGCAGCGAGAAGATCCCAAGCGTGATGAAGCCGAGCTGCGCCACCGACGAGTAGGCGACGACCAGCCTTGTGTCGTTGGTGGTGAAGGCGAGCGCGGTCGCGTAGATGATCGACACCAACGAGATCAGCAAGATCAGCGTCTGGTAGTGGACCGACGCATACGGGAACAGCGTCAGGACCACGCGCAGGAACCCGTAGGCCGCCACCTTGGAGAGCACGCCCGAGAACACCGCGACCGCCGGCGTCGGCATCGACTTGTACGCATCGGGGAGCCACCCGTGGAACGGGACGAGCGGCATCTTGACCAGGAACGCGAGCGCGAAGCAGAGGAAGATCCACTGCTGCGAGGTGTGGCTGAGGGGAAGCGCACGCAGCGCCGAGAAGACGAACGTCAGGGGGGTTCCGTGCTGCTCGGAGGCGAGCACGCCCGTCGCGATCGCCGCGACCAGCATCAGGAACGAACCCACCAGCGTGTAGATGACCAATTTGGTCGTCGCCCGCACGCGGTCGCCGGAGCCCCACATCCCCGTGAGGAAGTAGAACGGGATCAGCATCAGGTCGAAGAGCGTCACGAACAGGGCCAGGTCCTGGGCGCAGAACGCGCCCAGGACGGCGCTCTCGGCCAGGCCGAGGTGGAAGTAGAAGAGCTGGGGGCGGTCCCACTCGCGCCGCGCGGACCACAGGAACGAGACCGAGAACAGCAGCGTGGTGAGCACGACGAGCAGCACGTTGAGGCCGTCGAGCCCGAGCTTGTAGTGGATCCCGAGCTCCGAGATCCAGACCTTGTCGGTGACGAACTGCAGTCCGGCCCGTCCGGTGCTGAAGCGGGCCAGGAAGGAGATCGAGATCGCCAGCGTCACGACGGAACCGAGCGCGTTCCAGCGCCCGACCCAGGCGCGCGGCAGTGCCGTGCCGACGAGTCCGACGACGAGGGGCAGCCAGATCAGGATCGAGAGGCTCATGAGGAGGTGATCAGGAAGTAGAGGGCGGTGAGCGTGATCCCGGCGAGCACCGCGGCGGCGTAGTAGCGCAGAAAGCCGGTCTGGGCGCGGCGCACGAGCGCGCCGCAGGCACGGACGATCGACACCGTGCCCCCGGTGATGACGCCGGCCACGAACACCCGCTCGATCGCGGTGTTGCAGAAGCGGCCGAACCACAGCGTCGGGCGCACGATCAGGAAGTCGATCGCCTCGTCGAAGTACCACTTGTTGATGAGGAACTTGTGGATCGGGCCGAAGCGCTCGATCAGCTTGGCCGAGGTCCCGGGCGCGGCGATCCACACGCGGTAGGCGATGCCGATGCCGGCGAGCGCGATCGCGGCGCCGATGAGGAGGCCGATCCACGCGGCGCTGGTCGACGGCTCGTGGCGGATGAACGTGGAGTCGGCGAAGGTCGTGTCCAGGAAGCTCGACAGCGGATGGTCGATGCCAGGTATCTCGGCCACACCGCCGACGATCGCCAGCAGCGCCAGTCCGCTCATCGCGACCTTCATCGGCATCGCGCGCTCGGCGATGTGGTGCTCGGGCCCGGGGAAACCGACGTCGAGATCCTCGACCTCGCCGTTGGCCGGGTTGACGGGCGTCTCGACGTGATGCAGGTGACCGTCCTGGAGCTCCCGGGCCTCGCGAACGGGCTCGCCGAAGAAGGTGCGGAAGATCATCCGGAACGTGTAGATCGTGGTCATGAACGCGCCGAGGTAGCCGACGATCCCCAGGAGCAGGAAGCCGCCACCGCGATGGTCGAGGAAGCCGATGATGTCGTCCTTGGACAGCCAGCCCGAGAACGGCGGCATGCCACACAGCGCCAGGCCGCCGATGAGGAACATCACGAACGTGAACGGCATCGCCTTGCGGAAGCCGCCCATCAGATCGAGCGACTGGACACCGCCCATGGCGCTGATCACCGAGCCGGCGGCCATGAACAGGAGGGCCTTGAAGAAGGCGTGTGTCATCAGGTGGTAGAGCCCGGCCGAGTAGGCGCCCACGGAGACGGCCATGACCATGTAGCCGATCTGCGACATCGTGGAGTACGCGATCACGCGCTTGAGATCGGTGACGACGAGGCCGATCGAGGCCGCGATCAGGAGCGTGGCGCCGCCGACGATCGCGCCGACGTCGGCCGCGGCCGGCGCCAGCTCGAAGATCACGTGCATGCGCGCGATGATGTAGACGCCGGCGGTGACCATCGTGGCGGCGTGGATCAGCGCGGAGACCGGAGTCGGGCCCTCCATCGCGTCCGGAAGCCAGGTGTGCAGCGGGACCTGCGCGGACTTGGCAAAGGCGCCGACGAGCAGCAGCAGGGCGCCCGCGACCAGGTCCGGGCTGTCCTGCGCGAACACATGCGGGACGGCGTGGAAGGTCTTGATGAAGTCGACCGTGCCCGTGTGACCGAAGATGAAGAACGTGCCGAGGACCAGGCCGACGTCGCCGACGACGTTGATCACGAACGCCTTCAGGCCCGCCCTGGTGGCGGTCGTGCGCCGGTACCAGAACGAGATCAGCATGTAGGAGGCGGCGCCGACGAACGCCCAGCCGGCGATCAGCAGGATGAAGTTCGCGGCCAGCACCAGCAGCAGCATCGAGAAGACGAAGAAGTTGAGGTAGGCGAAGAAGCGCGTGTAGCCGCGGTCGGAGGCCATGTAGGCGACCGAGTAGAGGTGGATCAGCATCGACACGCCCGTGACCACGAGCATCATGAACACCGACAGCGGGTCCACGAGGATGCTCAGGCGGGCGTCGATGTTGAGCGTGCGGGCGTAGTCCCACACCGACGAGGTGAGCTCGCGCTGCTGCGGGCCGTGGCTCAGCAGCGAGATCAGGGTGGCGATCGCGAACGCGAACGCGAGCCCGATCACGGCCGTCCCGATCACGCCGGCGGTGCGGCCCTTGAGGACCTTGAAGCTGCCGCCGATCACGATCGTCCCGACGAGCGGGCACAGCAAGACGATCCAGGCGAAGGTGGTGGTGGCCATCTAACCGTTGAGCTCGTTGAGCTCGTCGACGTCGATCGGGAGCTTGCGGCGGTACATCGCGACGATCAGCCCGAGGCCCACCGTCACCTCGCAGGCGGCGACGACCATGACGATGAGAGCGAAGATCTGGCCGTCCGCGTTCCCGTGCATGCGCGCGAAGGCGACCAACGCCAGGTTGGCGGCGTTGAGCATCAGCTCGAGGCAGAGCAGGATCACGAGCGGGTTGCGGCGCGTGAGCACGCCGGCCGCGCCGATCGCGAAGATCAACGCCGAGACGACGAGGTACCAACCGATCGCCATCAGCCGTCCCTCCGCGAGCCGACGCTCTCGGCCATCGACCCGATGCGGTGGGAGAGCGGCTTGTGCAGCCTGGTCTCGAACTCCTCGTCGGGCTCGAGCCCGCGACGGCGGCGGGCGAGCACGACCGCGCCGATCGCCGCCACCAGCAACAGCAGCGAGGCGATTTCGAACGGGAACAGGTACTTGGTCAGGAACAGCGTGCCGATCTGCCTCGGGCTGCCGAAGCCGGGGATGTACGGAGCGCCCTTGCCCGAGATCCCCTTCAGCGCCGAGCCGAGCATGGCGATGCACAGCTCGATCGCCAGCACGAGCGCGAACAGTGGCCCGAGGATGCGCAGGCCGCCGCCGCTCGGCAGCTCCTCACCGCCGCCAACGTAGGCGACGACGAACACGTACAGAACCATCACCGCGCCGGCGTACACGATCACCTGGGCGGCGGCGACGAACTCCGCCCGGAGCAGCAGGAACAGTGCCGCCAGCGAGATCAGGTGGAACACCAGCGAGAGCACGCTGTAGAACGGGTTGCGCAGCATGACGACGCCGATCGCCCCGGCGAGGGCCCCGAGCGCGGCGAGGAAGAAGAAGACGGCGGCCATGGCCGGCTACTCGCCCTCTCGCCTCAGCGGAGTGCGCTCGATCGGCTCGGCCAGCAGCATCTCCTTGGTGAAGATGAGGTCCGAGCGGGTGTAGTCCGACATCTCGTAGTCGTGGCCCATGGTGATCGCGTCGAACGGGCACGCGACCTCGCAGTAGCCGCAGAAGATGCAGCGGCTGAGGTTGATCTCGTACACGGCGGCGTAGCGCTCACCGGCCGACACGCGGTTCTCCGGCGTGTTCTCGGCCGCGACGACGCGGATGCAGTCGGCTGGGCAGGCGGCGGCGCACAGCGAGCAGCCGACGCACTTCTCGAGGCCTGTGTCCTCGAACCGGTGCAGCTTGTGACGGCCGCGGAAGCGCGGGTAGACCGGCGTCTTCTCCTCCGGGTACTGGATCGTGCTCGGTCCTTCGACGATGCGCGCGAACGTCGTCTTGAGGCCCCGCAGCGTCTCGCCGAACGCGCGGTATGCACCGGCGGCCGCTCCCGGTGCCGGACTGCGGATCACTTCGATGATGTCGTCGCCGGGGTTGTATGTCATGAGACCACCAAGATCGCGGTGATGAGGAGGTTGAGCGTCGCCAGCGGAAGGAGGACCTTCCAGCCCAGCGACATCAGCTGGTCATAGCGCAGGCGCGGGAGCGTGGCGCGGATCCAGATGAACAGCGTGAGGAAGATCACCATCTTCGCCAACACGACGATCGGGTCGACCCAGCCGGGCGGGTGGATCCCGAACGGCAGCAGCCAGCCGCCGAGGAACATCGTGGTGGCGATCCCCGAGACGACGATCATGTTCGTGTACTCGGCGAACAGGTAGGCCACGAACGCGGTCCCGCTGTACTCCGTGAAGTAGCCGGCAACGAGCTCGGCGTCGGCCTCGACGAGGTCGAACGGCGCGCGGTTGGTCTCCGCGAACGACGCGACCATGAAGATGATGAAGCCGGCGAACTGCGGGACGATGAACCACATGCCCTCCTGAGCGTGGACGATCCCGGTCAGCGACAGGGTCCCCGCGGTCATCACCACGCCGATCAGCGCCAGCCCCTGCGAGACCTCATAGGAGATCAGCTGGGCGGCGCCGCGCATCGCTCCCAGGAACGAGTACTTGGAGCCCGATGACCAGCCGCCGAGCATGATTCCGTAGAACGAGATCCCGGCCAGCGCGAACACGTACAGGGGTCCGACGGACACGTCGATCCCGTACAGGCCCACCCGCTCGCCGAATACGTGCTGGACATCGCCGAACGGGATCAGCGCCAGCGCCCCGACCGCGGTCAGGATCGCGATCACGGGGGCGAGCCGGAACATGTAGGCCACCGAGGTCGTCGGGCGCGAGGCCTCCTTGGTGGCGAACTTGACGATCTCGGCCAGCGGCTGCATCAGGCCGAACGGCCCCACGCGGTTGGGCCCGTAGCGGCCCTGGAAGCGACCGAGCAGCTTGCGCTCGTAGACGATCAGGATCGGCAGCAGGGCGAACACGACGCCGAAGATGACCAGCACCTTGATGATCGCCACCCACCACACCTCGTAGTAGCCGACGATCGCGAACGGAGTCACGGCTTGCGCACCTCCGCGACGGGCTCGGTCAGCTCGTTGGCCGAGTCGGAGGCGATCCCGTCGGCGAGGAACGCCGTGCCCTCGGGGACGCCCGAGCGCACCGCCGCGGTTCCGCGGAGCCGGTGACCATTCTGAGCGACCTCCACCGTCTCGCCGTGCTCGATCCCGAGACGACGTGCGTCCGGCGGTGAGAGCTCGACCTGCTGGTGGGCGACGGTGAACTTGAGCGCCGGCGAGATCTCGACCTCCGGCGAGGCCCAGATCGAGCGGTAGGTGCCCATGCGCAGGGCGCCGTTGGCGGGCGCATGTGCCCGCGCCACCGTCGCCGGAGGACCGCTGGGTACCGTGCCGCCGGGCAGGCTCTCGGCCTGCTCGCGTGCCGGCCAGCGCACGCCCCGCCCACCGATCTCCTCGAGTGTGAGGCCGGCGTAGAACGGCACCGCTTCGGCGAGCCGCTGCCAGGCCATGGCACTGGTGAGCACCTGCTGGTCGTACCCGGTTCGCCTGGCGACATCAGCGATCACCGACCAGCCGCCGCGCACCTGGTGAGGATGCGCGATCGCGCTGCGCAGGCGCTGGATGCGCCCGTCGGGATGCACGACGGTCCCCTCCTTTTCGGCGTGCGACTCGGCCGGGAACACGACCGACGCATGCTCGCGGATGCCCTCCGTGAGCACCGATGCATGGGCGACCACGAGTGCGGCACGCCCGAGGGCGGCCTCCCACCCCGCGCGGTCGGGGAGCTCGCGGACGGGGTCGGTCTGGAGCAGGTACAGCGCGGTCAGCTCGCCGGCGGCGGCGGCGGCGGCGATCTCCGCGGCCGGGCGGCCCCCGAGCACCTCCGCGTAGCCGGGCCCGGTGCCGGGCAGCGCGCCGGCCTCGCGGAGGCCGCGGCCGTTGGAGCCGGCGGGGATCTCGAGCAGCCCCGCGCCCGGGCGACTCGCCAAGCCGAGGCGATCGCAGATCCTCAGCAGCCCCGGCAGCGCGTCGGCGACGACGCGCTCGCCCCACACGATGACCACGTCCTCGCCACCCTCGAGCAGCTGCGTGGCCAGCGCGTCGAGCTCGCCCGAGCCGCTGCCGCCACCGGCCAGCGCGGACTCGAGGTCGGCCAGGAACGCGGCCTCGCCCCCGGGCGGGTAGCGGAGTGTCTGGATGGCGTTCGCGTCGAGTGCGCTCGGGCGCGCGGTCGCGACGATGAGCTTCACGCCGCGGCGCCGCACGCCCTTGCGGACGCGCAGATCGAGGATCGGCGCGTCGTCGAGCGGCTCGCAGCCGAGCACGACCACGGTGTGGGCGAACTCGATGTCTGGAACCGTGGCCTGCAGCGCCGGAGCGGCCAGCGCGCGGGCGATCTCGAGCGGCACCGGGCCCGCGGTCCGGGAGTCGATGTCCGCGGAGTCCAGGCCGCCGCGCATCAGGTCCGCCAGCAGGAAGCCCTCCTCGTTGGTCGCCTGTCCGCCGACCAGTGCCCCGACGCGGCCGCGGTGGCGACCGAGCCCGGCGGCGACCTCGAGCGCGCGCTCCCAGGACACCTCGCGCAGCTCCCCGCCGTCACGCACGAGCGGCGCCGTGATGCGCTCGTCCACGTGCATCGCCTGGTAGGCGAAGCGGCCCTTGTCGCACAGCCAGCCGTCGTCGACCTCGACGTTGTCGCGGGCCAGCACGCGCATCACCTTCTCGTCGCGCACGGTGAAGGAGACGTTGCACTGCGACGGGCACAGGGTGCAGATCCCGCCCGCGCCCTCGATGTCCCACGGCCGGGCGCGGAACCGGTACGGCTTCGAGGTCAGCGCGCCGACCGGGCACAGCTCGATGATGTTGCCACTGAACGGCGCCACGTACGGGTGTCCGTCGAATGTGGCCACGAAGGTGTGGGCGCCGCGCTCGGCGAAGATCAACTGGTAGTCCTCGGCGACCTCCTGCGAGAAGCGCACACAGCGGTAGCAGAGGATGCATCGCTCGCGGTCGATCGCGACGAGCGGCGACAGCGACAGCGGCTTGACGAAGTGGCGCTTGGGCTCGATGAAGCGCGAGCGGCCGCGCCCCCACCCGAAGGTGATGTCCTGGAGCGGGCACTCGCCCCCCTTGTCGCACACCGGGCAGTCGAGCGGGTGGTTGACGAGCAGGAACTCGACCACGGCGTTCTGCGCGGCGCGTACGCGGTCGGTCTGCGTGTGCACCACCATGCCGTCCTTGACCGGGGTCGAGCAGGAGGTCTGCAGCTTGGGGATCCCTTCGATCTCGACCAGGCACATGCGGCAGGCCCCGACCGGGTTGCCGAGCTTGGGCTCGTAACAGAAGTAGGGGATCTCGACGTCGCCCTGCTTGGCGGCGTCGACGAGCATCGCGCCCTCGGTCGCCCGGACCTCGCGTCCGTCGATCGTGAACTGGATCTCTTTCTGCTCGGGCCTCGGCATCAATGCACCGGGAGGGGTCCGGCGTGCTCATCGGCCACGCCGACCGGAATCACGTCGTCCAGCGAACCGATCCCTGCTCTCTCCCGGGCTGCCTCGATGTGCGCTTCGAGCTCGGCGCGGAACTTCTTGATGATCGATCCCACCGGCATTGCCATCGCGTCGCCGAGCACGCAGAGGCAGTTCCCGATGATCTCCTCCTGCACCGAGGCCATGATGTCGAGATCCATCGGCGTCGCCTCGCCGGACTCGATCCGCTGCAGCATCTTCACGGTCCAGTTCGTGCCCTCGCGGCAGGGGACGCACTTGCCGCACGATTCGTGCGCGTAGAACTTGGCCAGCTTGTAGGCCACGTCGAGCACGCGGTGCGTGTCGTCGACGACGATGATGGCACCGGAGCCGAGCATCGTGCCGGCCTTCGCCAGCGAGTCGAAGTCGTACGGGACGTCGAGGTCGTCGCCGGTCAGGACCGGCGCGCTCGAGCCGCCGGGAAACCACAGCTTGACCTCGCGGCCCTCGGCCGGGCCGCCGGCCAGCCCGTAGATGATCTCCCGGCTCGAGATCCCGAGGGTGATCTCGTAGTTGCCGGGCCGCTGGACGTCGCCCGAGACCGACACGAGCTTGGTGCCGGTTGAGGTCTCGGTGCCGATTGCGGCGTACTCGGCGCCGCCCATGCGGATGATCGCGGGCACGGTCGAGAGGGTCTCGACGTTGTTGATCAGCGTCGGCCCCTGGTAAAGGCCCTGGATGGCCGGGAACGGCGGCTTCAGGCGCGGGTTGCCGCGCTTGCCCTCGAGCGAGTCGAGCAGGCCCGTCTCCTCGCCGCAGATGTACGCGCCGGCGCCGCGATGGAGCACGAGCGACAGGCTGTGATCGGAGCCGAGGATGCGATCGCCGAGATAGCCCGCGGCGTACGCCTCGGCGATCGCGGCCTCCAGGATGTCGGCCTGGTAGTCGTACTCGCCGCGGATGTAGATGAACGAGGTGCCGATGCCGCCCGCGTAGGCGGCGATCACGATCCCCTCGATCAGCATGTGCGGACATTTCTGCATCAGCTCGCGGTCCTTGAACGTGCCCGGCTCGGACTCGTCGGCATTGCACACGAGGTACTTGTCCATGCCGCCGCGGGGCAGGAACGAGATCTTCTTGCCCATCTCGAAGCCCGCGCCGCCCCGGCCCCTGATGTGCGACGCGAGCAGCTCGTTCAGCACGTCCTCGCGGGACATCGTCAGCGCTCTGCGCATCGCCTCGTAACCACCCCGGCGCTCGTACACGGCCAGCGTGTTGAGGCCCGGCTCGTCGATGTCGCGGAAGAGGATGTTCATGAGTTGGCTCCGGGATCAACCGAGCGCCGGTGGCGCAGCTGCTTGGCCTCGAGCACCGGGCCGCCGGCGCGGAGATCCGTGATGATCCGGCCGGCGTCCTCGAGCTCGAGCGGGCCGACGTACTCGCCGTTCACCGACGCCATCGGCGCGATGTCGCATGCCCCCAGGCACTCGAATGAGCGCACGCTGACGTCGGGATCCTCGGTCGCGGCGGCGATCATCGCCTCGTAGAACTCGTCGGCGCCGCGCAGGGAGCAGGAGATGTTCGTGCACACGAACACGTCGTTGCGGGGCTTCGGATGCGTCTCGAGCATGTCGTAGAAGGTCGCCACCGAGATCAGATACGCGGGCGTCAGGCGCATCACGCAGGCCACCTGGTCGATCGCCTCGGGTGAGCACCACCCGTACTCCTCCTGTGCGCGATGCAGCGCCGGGATCGTCGCCGAGCGGCGATCCGGGTACTTGGCCATCGCCGCCTCGATGTCCGCCCGGAGACCCTCGGGGACCGGCGTCAGCGCGGGGTCGGGGATGACCGCGGGATCCTTCGTCAGGTCGGCAGCGTCGTCCCAGCCGGGCACGCGCGAGCCGTGGCCGAACCGCGGGACGCTCATCGGTCGATCCCTCCGAGCACCGGGTCGACCATCGCCAGCGTGGCGATCAGGTCCGCGATGTAGGAGTCCTTGACCATCGGTGCGGTGGCTTGGAGGTTCACGAAGCTCGGGTCGCGCATGTGGACGCGGGCCGGCTTGGCCGAGCCGTCGGAGCGCACAAAGCAGCCGAGCTCGCCGCGGGGCCCTTCGATCGGGTAGTAGGCCTCGCCCGGGGGCACCCGGAAGCCCTCGGTCACGAGCTTGAAATGGTGGATCAGCGCCTCCATCGAGGTGGCGAGCTCGTGCCGCGGCGGCAGTGCGATCTTGCGATCGGTGGTGATGTGCGGACCCTCGGGCAGCCCGTCGAGCGCCTGCTCGATGATCTTCACCGATTCATAGATCTCGGCATGGCGCACGCGGTAGCGGTCGTAGTTGTCGCCCACGGTCCCGACCGGGATGCGGAACTCGAACTGGTCATAGCTCGAGTAGGGCGCGGCTTTGCGCAGGTCCCACGGGTACCCGGCCGCACGCAGCAGCGGTCCGGTGACCCCCAGCTGCAGCAGTGTCTCCTTGTCGAGCGGGCAGGTGCCGCGCAAGCGCTGCAGCACGATCTCGTTCTTCTCGAGCAGGTCGGCGTACTGGTCGGCGCGGGTGGGCATCAGCTTGATGAACTGGCGCAGCTTGGCCTCGAACCCGCGCGGGATGTCCTCGAACACGCCGCCGACCTGGATGTAGCGCGTATGCATGCGCTGACCCGATGACATCTCGAACAGGTCGAGAATCGTCTCGCGCTCGCGGAAGCAGTACCAGAACATCGAGATCGCGCCGAGGTCCAGTGCGCTGGTGCCGAGCCACACGAGGTGGGACATGATCCGGTTGAGCTCGAGGTGGATCACCCGCAGATACTGGGCCCGCGGCGGTATCTCGAGGTCGAGCAGCGTCTCGACCGCGCCGCAGTAGGCCATCGCGTTGAAGTAGTAGCTGAGGTAGTCCATCCGCTCGATGACCGGGATGACCTTCCAGTACGACTTGCTCTCGGCGGTCTTCTCGATCCCCGTGTGGACGTAGCCGATGATCGGCACGATGTCGCGTACGATCTCGCCCTCGAGCGTGGTGATGAGGCGCAGGACGCCGTGGGTGGCCGGGTGATGTGGTCCGATGTTGAGCGTCATCAGCTCATGCGTCTCGCCCACCGGCTCGCTGGAGATCGTGATCGACTCCTCGCGCTTGCGGTAGTCCTCAGCCTTGATCACCGGGGTCCCTCCGCTGCTCATTGCCACTTCCCGTACGAGTTGTCTTCGTTGTACGTGAACAGCACCGGTTCGCCGCCGGTCGGGAAGTCGCGGCGCTGGGGGTGGCCCTCGTAGTCCTCGGGCATCAGGATCCGGCGCATGTCGGGGTGGCCGTCGAACACGACGCCGAACATGTCGAAGACCTCGCGCTCGGGGAAGTTGGCGCCCGGGAACAGGTCGACGACGGAGTCGATCCGGGCGGCGTCGGTGTGCACCCGCGCCTTGACCGTGATCCGGTCGACGTTCGTCATGTCGAGCAGCTCGTAGAGCACGCCGAGGCGCGGCTCCTCGGGGTAGTAGTCACACCCGTGCAGGCTGGCCAGGAAGGCGTAGCCCTTGGCGTGCAGCCGCCCGATCACGCTGCGCACGCTGGCCGGGTTGACCAGCAGCACCGCGCGGCCGCGGTGGAAGACCGTGCCGAGGATCGACTCCGCGTCGGCGTCGCGGAGCTCCTGGGCGGTCAGCTCGAGCCCGGTCGCGTCAGGCACCGGCGGTGTCCCCCGGCTGGAACACGTTGATCTGAACCCCATCCGTGTCCCCGCCCGGGAGTACTTCCTCGGTGCCGACGGCGTCGTAGCGCTCGCGCCAGCCCAGCTTCTCGTTGCCCTGAACCTTCTCACGCAGCCGGAGGATCCCGTGGGCGAGCGCCTCCGGGCGTGGGGGGCAGCCCGGCACGTGGACGTCGATCGGCATGAACTTGTCCGACGGGACGAGCGCGTAGTTGTTGAACACTCCCATCGAGGAGCAGCAGGCGCCCATCGAGATCGCGAACTTCGGCTCGAGCATCTGGTCGTAGATGCGCCGGATGACCGGGGCCATCTTGATCGACACCCGACCCGACAGGATGAGCAGGTCGGCCTGGCGCGGGGAGGCCCGGAAGGCCTCGAAGCCGAAGCGTGCGATATCGAGGCGCGCCCCGACGATCGACATCATCTCGATCGCGCAGCAGGCGAGGCCGAACGTCAGCGGGAAGAACGAGTTCCCGCGCGCCCAGGCGACGGCCTTGTCGACCGTCGTGGTCATCACGCGTTCCTCGACGTACTGATCGAGCGCTGCGCCCTCGAGGTCGCCGCGGAGCATGTCCCGGGCGAGCAGCTGGCGTGAGCGAAAGTCCTGAGCGCCGGCGATGGGCTCGCGCTTTATTTCCATTCCAGGGCTCCTCGGCGCCACACGTACAGGAAGGCGACCATCAGCAGGATCACGAACACGATCGTCTCGGTGAGTGCGAACGTGCCCAACGCACGCAGCTGCACGGCGATCGGGTAGAGGAAGATGACCTCGATGTCGAACAGGATGAACAGCATCGCGATCAGGTAGAAGCTGATCCCGAAGCGGAATCCGCGCTGTATCTCCGAGGGCAACCCGCATTCGTAGGGAGACGTCTTGGAGCGGTTCGGGCGGCCCCGCACCCCGGCGAACAGGTTCAGAACCGCGAACAGAAGCCCGACCAGTCCTCCCAGGAGGAGGAATACGATCGCCGGAAGGTAGGTTCGAAGCACAGCCGTGCCGTTATATCACTGGCGCGAAGGAGCTTGTAACAAGATGTTACTTAGTGCGGAATGCGGCTATCTCGCAAAGAGCACCGGAGAGGTGTCGTGAAGGACGTCCACATCGCGTTCGGCGTGGTGACGATCGCCCTGAACACGGCCGCCTGCCTGTTCGGTGCGTGGTGTTGGTGGCGGGCGACGCCGAACCTGTATTTCTGGCGGCTGCTGCGGGTCGCGCAGGCCAGCCTCGTCGTGCAGGCGGCGCTCGGGGGCATCCTCGTCTTGCTCGGCAACAAGCCGCCCAGCCTGCACGTCATCTATGGGCTGCTGCCGCTCGCGGTCTCGTTCATCGGCGAGCAGCTCCGGATCTCCTCGGCCGAAGCCGTGCTCGACTCGCGCGGTTTCGAGTCCGCCGCCCAGGTGGGCGAGCTGCCCGATGACGAGCAGCGATCGGTCGTCACCGCGATCGTCCAGCGTGAGACGGGCGTGATGACGCTCGCGGCCTTCGTGATCGTGGTGCTGCTGGCGCGAGCGGCCGGAACGGCCTGAGAGCGACGCCGGGCTCAGCCCGGGAGCCCGCGGTACCGGCCCCGATACCAGAGCAGCGGCTCGCCGCCACCGAGTCCCAGCGACACGACCTTGCCGATGCCGATCGTGTGGTCGCCGCCGGGGATCAGCTCGCGCAGCTCGCAGGCCGCCCAGGCGATCGACCCGTCGATGATCGGGACGCCCTGCTCCATGCGGTGCTCCACACCCTCGAGCTTCTCGGACTCCGGCAGCTTCGACGCGAACACGCCGGCCAGGCGCTCCTGGGCGGCGCTCAGCACGTTGATCCCGAAGCGCCCGGCATCACGGACGATCGGCAGCGTTCGCGCGCTGTTCTCAAAGCACACCAGCGCCAGCAGCGGATCGAGCGACAGCGAGCAGATCGCGTTCGCCGTCATCCCGCCGGCTCCGGACGGTCCGGCGCTCGTGATCACCGCCACGCCCGTGGCGAAGTGCCCGAACACGTCGCGGAACAGCTCCGGATCGGGGTGGTCGCGCACGACCCCGTTATACCGGCCGCGTCCCGGCGGGCGATTCGGCGGCCGGTGTGCGCCGCGCGTCGCAAAACCCCCGGCGCCGGCCTCCTTGGTTGCCGCCGTGGGAGGGACGATCGCGTCACTGAACCTGCGGGCGAACGTCTCTAATGGCCGACGCCGGGGATGGCTAGAACAGTTCGGCGCCGGCGCCCGGCCTCCTGCCCGCCCCGTGGGCGCGGTCTCAGTGCACGACCAGCGTCCCGTACTCTCCGAGCGTCTCGTCGTCGAGGATCGTCGAGGCCATCTGGTAGGTCCCGGGAGGGAGCACCACGGTGAGCTGCTGGGTCCCTCCGGGCCACAAGGGCTTGGTCGAGGCCTCCGCCTGGCCATCGAGCGTCAGCACGAGGTTGTGGGTGCGCCGGCCGTAGTTGCGCACGAAGATGTTGAGCAGGCCGGCCGGCGCGCGCACGTTCTGCGGATTGATCCGATACTCGCTCAGGGAGACGTGGAGAGCGCCGCGCGGGCCAACCACGGCGGTGTGGCCGCAGCCGGCCACCGCCCCGGCGAGGAGCGACGCAATGACGGCCCACAGGAGCTTCGGCGGACGCGGCCAAGACATGGTCCGTCGATTCTTCCGTATGATCTCCGCCCGCATGAACCGGCCGATCAGGGTTCTCCTCCTATCGGGTGCCACGATCGCAGTCGCGGCGCTCGCCGCCGCCTGTGGGACGCAGAAGATAAGCGTCCCGCCGTCGGATCCGACGCACTCAGGCGCAGTGCTGTTCTCGCAGCGGTGCGGGGGTTGCCACACGCTGTCCTACGCGGGCACCCACGGCTCGGCGTCGAACGTGCGGACTCGCGAGATCACCAACGGCCCGAACTTCGACCAGCGCTGCGAGCGCCCGATCGACCGTGTGCTCTACGCGATCGTGAATGGCGGCTTCTCCGGCGCGATCATGCCCCAGAACATCGTCGTCGGCCAGGATGCGATCGCCGTGGCGCAGTTCGTCGCCAAGTACGCGGGCCGCGGGGCACCGAAGCAGCCCGGCGTGACGCCGTGCATCCTGCAGCCGATCGGGACGCTGCCCGCGAACGTCGCCACCGGCGCGTCGACGGCCGTGACGCCCGCGGCCGGCGCCGGTGCCGGGACCGCGGCGGTGGCGGTCGCCGCGGTGCACGCCAAGGCCAAGGCAAAGGCCAAGGCCAAGGCCACGAAGTAGTGAGGCGCCTGTTCTCGACATCAGGCTGATCCGTCGCGACCCGGACACCGTTCGCGCCGCATTGGCGCGGCGCGGAGCCGAGGCCGCCGACGCGATCGAGCGCGTGCTGGTCCTGGACGAGCGCTGGCGCGAGATCACCGCCGAGCTGGAAGAGCTGCGCGCCGAGCAGAACCGGGCGAGTCGCGGCCGCACGGGCGCCCCAACCCCCGAGGAGCGCGAGCAGCTGGCTGCGCTGGCGACTCGCGGTCGCGAGCTCAGCGACCAGGCGACAGCGTTGCGGGCCGAGCTCGACGCTGAGTTGGCCGGACTGCCCAACCTCCCGGCCCCGGACGCCCCCGATCAGGACACCGTCATCCGCGAGGTGGGCGAGTCGGGTCGGACCGGCCGCGATCACCTCGAGCTGGCCGGCGAGCGGATCGACATCGAGCGGGCCGCTCGGATGTCCGGATCGCGGTTTGCGTTCCTGCGGGGCGAGCTCGTGATGCTCGAGCTGGCGCTCGTGCGCTACGCGCTCGAGAAGCTGAGCGGGGAGGGATTCGAACCCGTGATCCCGCCCGTGCTGGTGCGCGAGCACGCCCTCTACGGCACCGGCTTCCTGCCTGACACCGAGCAGCAGATCTACCGGCTGCCGGACGACGATCTGTACCTGGTGGGGACCTCGGAGGTGGCGCTGGCCTCGCTGCACCGCGAGGAGATCCTGGCCGCCGACGAGCTGCCGGCTCGCTACGCCGGCTTCTCGACCTGCTTTCGGCGGGAGGCCGGAGCGGCGGGCAAGGACACGCGGGGGATCTTCCGCGTGCACCAGTTCGACAAGGTGGAGATGTTCAGCTTCGTCGCCCCCGAGGATGCCGTCGACGAGCATGAACGGTTGCTGGCGATCGAGGAGTCAATCCTGCAAGAGCTGGAGATCCCCTACCGAGTGGTCGGGATCGCCGTCGACGACCTTGGCGCCTCGGCGGCGAAGAAGTACGACCTCGAGGCGTGGCTGCCCGGACAGGGACGCTTCCGGGAGCTGACCTCGTGTTCGAACACGACCGACTATCAGGCCCGGCGCCTGGATATCCGCTATCGCGGAGCCGACGGCAGGCCGGCCGTGGTCAACACTCTGAACGGGACCGCCGTGGCGGTCGGACGCACGATCATCGCGCTGCTCGAGAACGGCCAGCGCGACGACGGCAGCATCGCGCTACCCGAGGCGCTCGTGCGCGCGGGTGCCCCGCCGGTCCTGGCGCCGGCGAACTGAGACGGCGACGCTGCGACGCAGCCGGGGTCTGGCCGCAGATCGCGCCCAGACCCCGCCGGCCGACGTGCGTTCTACCAGCGTCCGTACCACCGACGGCGACCGCCGCCGACTCCGGTTTCCACACCACCGACGAAGAACCCGATCACCCACAGCACGAGCGCTGCGATCAGCACGAACCACAGGAAGTGGGCGGCGAATCCAAGGCCTCCGAACAGCGCCAGGATCAGCAGCAAGACAATGATTGCGACCATCTAAGCCTCCTTGGGAGCGCGAACGCCAATCGATTCGCGGTGTCAGATGACTACCCGCCGGGTGGGCGCCCCAAGCGACCTGGACGGATGTCCTAGTGGCCGTCCGGGACGGCGCGCAGGCCGTTGGCCGCCTCGAGCACCAGCAGGGCGGCGCGCGGCGGCCCGCACGGCGCGATCCTGGCCCGCATCCGCACCCCGAACACGTTCCACGGTCGCACGAGTGCGTGGCGGACGAGGTTGTCCTGCACCGCCGCCTCGGCGATCGCGACGGCCAGCTGGCCGCCCCCCCGGGCTTCCGCGTCGGCGGGGGCGAGCAGCTCGGTGAAGGAACGGTTCACGGCCAGCTCCTCGGGCACGGCCAGCAGCGTCTCGGCGCTGCGTGACATCGCCTGCACGAGCAGGGAGGAATCGATCACCAGATAGGCGTCGCGGCTGGTGGGCACCAGATCCGACCGCGCCTCGAGCAGCACGCCGAGGCCGCATTCCGAGCACACGCGGGCGGTCGGCATCGGCGCCCGGCCGCCCGGCGCGGGGGCGGCGCAATGGCCGCAGAACCAGGCCCAGTCCCGCGGCCGGTCCAAAGCGCCCTCGACCAGGCGGAGCTCCGGTCTGGGCTGGTGGCCGCTCATCGGTCCGGGATCACTCGCATCAGGTATGCGAAAGATAGATGCAGAATGAAGCGAAACTGTCAGCGGATGGCTGTCTGGTCGTATGTGTATACGGACCGGCAGGGTGGGGCCTGACACGTACTGCGAGTTGGCAGATTACGGCGCGACCAGCCGGCCGCTGCGTACGCGATCGTGCACGAAGGCGAGCTTCTCGATCACGGCCGGGGCAAGCGCGAACGGGTACAGGTCGTCGCGTCCCATGCTGCGGTTGACCGCGTTGAGCGCGTAGGTGAGCGGCAGCCAGTCGCCGATCAGGGCGGTGAACGAACGGTCGCCCGCATCCTCCTCGGCCGGGGCCGCCATCAAGGACGGGTCCCCGGTCTCCCGCGGGCCGGTCATGAACAGCCCGAAGGCAGCGGCGGTCTGCAGCGTGTCGCGGATGTGGAGGTAGTGCGCGAACGTCTCCGCCCAGTCCTCCCAGGGGTGCATGGTTGCGTAGGCACTCACGTTGCGGTCGCTCCAGTCGGCCGGGGGCCCCTGCGCGTAGTGGCGCTCCAGTGACGCCGCGTAGTCGGTTCGCTCATCGCCGAACAGCTCCCGCCAGCGCTCGAGCTCACCCGCGTGCTCGATCAGGATCGGCCAGTAGTAGTGACCGATCTCGTGACGGAAGTGGCCGAGCATGGTCCGGTACGGCTCGTCCATCTGTGCCCGCCGCTGCTCGCGGCGAGCGTCGTCGGACTCGGCCAGGTCGATCGTGATCAGGCCGTCGGCGTGCCCTGTGGTGACCGGTGCCGAGCGACTCGAGAGAAGGTCGAACTGCAGGCCCCCGGTCTCGACTCCAAGCCCAAGCTCGAACAGCCCGAACAGGAGCCGCCGCTTCGCTCCCTCGGCCTTGACGAATGCGGCCAGGCCCTCAGCATCGTGATCTGACGGTCGCGTCCGCGTCAGACGGCAGCTGCGGCACACCGGGCCGGGCTCGCCCAACTCGAGCATCCAGTTGCAGCCGGCCAGGGTGAGGTTCGCGCATCGGCGCAGCCCGGCCGCGCGCTCCTCGGTGAGCGCGACCACGTCGAGCCGCGAGGGCACGAACCCGAGCTCGGTCGAGCAGCGCAGGCAGAGGCTGTTCTCGAAGAACACCAGCTGTCCGCAGTGGCCGCAGGTGAACGCACGCATCGGGAGTCAGATACCTCTCTCGCCCCGGCGCTAATCGGGGATCGCGACGACGTCGACCCGCACCTGCAGGCTCTCGGTCCTGCCCTCGGTGTAGATCACGCCGCTGAGCGGGGGGACATCGCTGTAGTCACGGCCGTAGGCGGTGACGATGTGACGGCTGCCGGGGAGCTGATCGTTGGTGGGGTCGAGGTCGACCCATCCGGCCGCGCCGGCCAGGACCGAGAGCCACGCGTGCGACCCGTCGGCCCCGATCAGCTTTGGGCGTCCCGGCGACGGCTCGGTCTCGAGATACCCGCTCACGTACCGGGCCGGGAGCCCGATCGAGCGCAGGCACGCGATCCCGACGTGGGCGAAGTCCTGGCACACGCCGCGCCGCTGCGCGAACACCTCCGACAGCGGCGTCGTCACCGACGTCGAGCCCGGCACGTAGGCGAAGTCCCGGTGGATCCGGGAGCAGAAGTCGGTGAGCGCCTCGAGCAGGCCGCATCCCGGGGTGAACGAACGCGCCGCGTAGTCGGCGTAGTGCGGCGCGGATCCGATCAGCGCCGAGTCCAGCGTGAACCCGACCGCCTCGAGCCGGTCGACGAGGGCCGGATCGCGCGCTGCGTCGCGGGCCTCCTCCCACGAACCCAGGCCTGCCGGCGCCGGCCCGCGGCTCTCGATCTCGACCACACTCCTCGCCGTCACGCTGAGCTCGCGGTGCGGCTCGTGGATGGCCAGGTATCCGACCCGGTTGCCGAAGTAATCCCGACGCTCCCGGAAGTCGGCCGCCTCCGGGGTCATCGAGACCTCGGCCACGACGCAGCGCTGGCCGGACGCCGCACGCGGCAGCAGGTGGAGCTGCCCGTAGCTGTCGGAGACGTCGGACTCGTAGCGGTACCGCGTGCGGTGGGTGACCTCATAGGTGATGCTCATCGACCGGCGTCTCCCAGCGCCCCGAGCGTCCCCCGCGAGGATTCGGCGCCGGCCGCTCCGACCAGCGACCATTGCGGCAGCAGATGCGTGAAGTGCGTCCGGTCGAGCGCGTCGGCCGCGTCTGACAGCAGCTCCCGCAGTTCGTCCAGGAAGGCCTCGAGCGCCGGACGGCGGCCGGCTTCGTCCTGCGCGACGAGCGTCGCGGTGTCCGCCACGCGCAGCATCGTGGTGGCGCGCAGCAGCAGCTTCTGCTCCTCGCGCAGTCGCGGCCCCGCCGGCCCGGGGATGCTGTCCAGATCGGTGGCGAGTCGTTCGAGCCCGAACGCCGGCGATCGCGGGTTGCCCCGGTCGAGGAGCAGCAGGTCGAGCAGCGTCTCGAGCTGGGCGTGGGAGCGGTAGCGGCGGCGGTAGGTGATGATGCTCTCGGCCGCCTTCAGCACCGACTCCAGCATCAGGCTGTCGGTCGCGGTACCGCGGGCGTCGGTCACGGTCGCCCGCAGCAGCGCGAGCAGCTGGAGCGCCCGCTCGATTCGTCGACCGGCATCCATGAACCGCCAGCCGAGGTCGCGCACCATGCTCTCGCCGCCGAGGCCGCTGAGCGCGAGCAGGCTCTGCATCACCCGCTGCAACGCCCCCTGGACCACGGCCTGCGGATCGTGCATCGGCCCGCGCAGCTCCAGCAGCTCGCGATCGAGCGAGCCGACGACCAGCCACGTGTCGCTCGAAAGCTGGTCGCGCACGGCGTAGGCGGAGTCGAGCAGCGCGCGGATGCAGTGCGCCAGCGTCCCTGGTCGGCTGTCGTCGATCACGAGCTCGAGCAGCTCGCGCCCGGGTGACCGGAGCCGGTCCTCGGCGCCGTCGCCGACGAACCCGGGGTAAGTGCCGGTCGTGCGCGTGAGCGCCGCCAGCAGGGCTTCCAGCGACTCGATTCCGGGAGCGTTGGCGCTGCCCTGGAAGTCACTGCGGCGCTCGTAGACGACCCGCACCAGCCGCGTCGTCGCCTCGGCCCGCTCGGCGTATCGGCCGAGCCACCACATGTTCTCGGCCGCGCGCGACGGGATTGAGGTCATCGGGTCGATGCCCTCGACGGCGGGGCCCGATTCGAGCCAGAAGCCGGTCAGCCGCTCGGGCTCCGATGCCAGCACCCAGGTGTCCTTGCTGATCGCGCCGGCCTGGTTCGAGATACGAGCGGTGGCCGCATCGGCTGCCACCCGCGTCAGGCCCCCGGGCATGACGGCGTAGGAGCCGTTGCGAGGCACCGTGAACGCTCGCAGCACACTCCGCCGCGGCTCGAGCCCATTCTCGGTCAGCGTCGGGGCGCAGGCGAGCGAGACCGGAGCCTGGCCGACCCACGACCCGGGCCGTGCCTCGATCGCCCGCCTCAGGTCCTCGAGCTCGGCCTGACTCAGCTCGGCCCCGAACACCGAGTTCGGGGACGGCGCCCGCGCAACCGGACGGAGCACCAAGTTGGCGAGATTGGCCAGGACATGGCGGCGCCCCCGGCCCTCACCGCACCACCAGGTCGGCACGCTCGGCAGTCGCAGCGGGCTGCCCAGCAGGTGTTGGCACAGGGACGGCAGGAAGGCCATCAGCGCCGGGGTCTCGAGCACGCTGGCGCCGAGCGAATTGACCACGGACACCGATCCCCGTCGCGAGGCCTCGACCAGTCCGGGGATCCCAAGCTGCGAGTCCGGCCTGAGCTCGAGCGGATCGCAGAAGGCGCCGTCGACGCGCCTGAGGATCACGTGGACCGGTTCGAGCCGGCCGAGCGAGCGCATCCACACCGACCCGCCGCGCACGGTCAGGTCGGCCCCTTCAACGAGCGGATAGCCGAGCGTGGAGGCGAGGAAGGCATGCTCGAACGCGGTCTCGTTCCATGGGCCCGGCGTGAGCACGACGATCCGCGGGTCCTCGATGCCCGCCGGCGCGACGCGCTGCAGCGCCACCCGCAGCGAGCGGAAGAACGGTGCCAGCCGGTGCACCTGCGCGTCGCGGTAGAGCGTGGGGAACACCCGGCTGACCACGGTGCGCGCTTCCAGCGCGTAGCCGAAGCCCGAGGGCGCCTGCGTGCGGTCCGAGAGCACGACGGGGTTGCCGTCCAGATCCCGGCCGAGGTCGGCCGCGTAGCTGAACAGCTGTTGGGAGCCCGGCAGGCGGATCTGATCGCACTGGCGCAGGAAGCCCGGGTGGCCGAGCACGATCTCCGCCGGCAGCAGGCCGCGCCGCAGCAGTTCGCGCTCCCCGTAGAGATCCTCGAGGATCAGGTTGAGCAGCTCGGCGCGCTCGATCAATCCGCTCTCGACCGTTTCCCAATCGCGGCTCGAGACGACTGTCGGCACCGGGTCGAGCAGCCACCGCCGCCCCGTCCGCGACGGCGCCGAGTCCTCGTAGGCGTTGTAGACGACACCGTCCTGATCGACGAGCCGGGCCGCCTCCTCCCGGCGGCGCAGGAGCTCCTCGTGGCCGAGCTCCCTCAGCGCCCCGCTCAAGTGCGCCCAGTGCCCGCGAGGCTGGCCCGCGGCGTCGAGCATCTCGTCGTACGCGCCCGCCTGCTGTCGGTACGAAGCGGGCGGAGCCGTCGTGGTCATCGATCCATCACGCTGGGCAGTATGGCGTCACGCATCGGACGCCCAGCCGCTTGGGTCCAGTCGAAAATTGTGCGGCTCCGCCCAGCTTGTCGCTAGGATCATCCGGGCGCTGCATCATTCTCGCCCGCCCGTCTTGCCAGAGACGGAGGGCAAGGAAGCCAGGAATCGTGTACGAGACTCAGGTTGCCGCGGCGGCACGGACCGAGCCGCCGCCGGGTGACATCTCCATTGATCTGATGACCGCCTCGAGCGGCCCTCAAGCCGTGGACGGCTTCGTCCGATAACACGGCTGATGGGCCTCTTCCGCGCAGATCGAAGGCTGCCACCGACACCGTTCGGTCCCAGTCTGGCCAGGCTCGCCAGCGACGGCGAGGTGCCCATCAGCGGTGCCCCGCCGCGTTTCCCGCATGCTCTGCTGCTGGCGGACGTGAAGCTCGCCGAGGCCGTCGAGTCCGGGGACCGGGTACGGATCGACGCCGCCCGGGAGCGCCTGGCCGATGGTGTTCTGAGCTTGATCGCCAGTGATCGCGACCGGCTCGAGAAGCTCCCTGACGACCTCGAGCGCGATCACAGCGCGGAGCGCACCTTCCTGCACGATCGCGTGGCCGTGCTCGAGCGCAGGCTCGCGGCCCTGCGGGAGCCGCTCGAGCTGCCCGAAGCCCCGGAACTCCCCGCCGTCGTCACGCGGATTCCCGCCGCTGCGTCCTCCCTGCGGCCGTCCGCTGCGCCCTCAGAGGTGCCGCTGGCTCCAGGTGATGGCACCGGCCACGCCGTTGCCTGACGTCACGCTGTCGGCTCGACCGGACGGCTCTGGAGCGGTGGGCGTTATCGTCAGGGTATGTCCCAGCAACTGTCTCTGATCGAGTTCCCGGCCGATGATCCGGCCCGGGCGCGCAGCTTCTGGACCGGTCTGCTCGGCGTCGAGCTCGACGACCGCACGTCGGTTGAGGGCCGTGGCTGGCAGACACACGGCTCAGGTCCGGCGCTGGGGATCCACGAGCGCGGCCGCGGGCCGGGGGACACCTTTTCGCTGCCGTACTTCGCGGTGGACGACCTCGCGGGCGCGCTGGAGCAGGTCGTGGCCCTGGGCGGGGCCGTGATCCACCCGGGCGACGCGTTTGCGATCTGCCGTGACTCGGAGGGCAGCCCGTTCGGGCTTTCCCGTGGTCCCGCGCCGGCCTGAGGCGGTATCGGGGTCCACCGCCCGCCCGCGTCCCACGGGAGCACGGCCGGCAGAGCACACGGAGAGGGGGGGATTCGAACCCCCGAACGAGGTCAACCCCCGTTACGCGATTTCCAGTCGCGCCCGTTCAACCGCTCCGGCACCTCTCCTGGGTGGGGCCCCGGAAGCGTACCGATGTAGGCCGCATCGATCGGCGCCGCCCCGGCGCCCCGGGATCACATCTGCCAGGTGCCGTCGCGCAGCAGCGGGACCGAGGTGCCGTCACGCGTCAGGCCCGTGACGGCGACGTCGTCTGAGCCGATCATGAAGTCGATGTGGATCTCGCTGCGGTTGACCCGCTCCGTGTCCTGCGCGACGGCGAACTCGAAGCCCTGGCCCAGCGCGATATGGCTGGCGGCGTTCTCGTCGAGGAGCGTGTCGTAGAAGATCGTGTCCAGGGGGCCGATGCGGCCTTCGCGGTCGACCAGCGCAACCTCGCCCAGCCGCGCCGCGCCGGGATCCCGCTCGCACAGCGCCCGCAACGTGCCGGCACCCTTCTCGGCGTCGATCTCGACCGCGCGGCCGCCCTCGAAGCGCATCCGGATGCCGGAGATCATGGCGCCCGAGGTGAACAGCGGCTTGGTCGCCCGCACCACCCCGTCGACCCGTTCGGGGTCGGGGCTCGTGAACACCTCCTCGGTCGGGACGTTCGGCGCGTGGACGATGCCGTCGACGGTCTGGAAGCGGCCGCACTGCCAGCGACTCGCCGGCAGCAGCCCGATCGTGAGGTCGGTGTCCGGCCCCTCGAACCGAAGTCCGTCGAGCGCGAGTGCGTCGAGCTTCTGCGAGGTCGAGACGAGCGTGTCGATCCGGGCGGTCCAGGCGGCGATCGGGTCGGGCTCGTCGAGCCGGCACACGTATGCCACCTGCTCCCACAGGCGCGCGAGCGCCTCTTCGGGAGCGAGGTCCGGATGCACGATCTCGGCCCAGCCGGGGGTGGGGCAGGGCGAGATCGTCCAGTTGGTGGTTCGTGCGTTGAGGATCGGGATGCTCTCGCGCAGCGCCGGCAGCATGTCCTTGCCGAGCCGGGCCGGATCGACGTCCTGCATCAGCTGGGGGGCCACGGGACCGGACAGCGCGACCCGTGCACAGTGGTGCTCGCCGAGCGCGAGCACGCGCTCGCCGAGCCACGGCGGCACGAACCCGAGCGTGTCCTCGGCCGCGTGCAGCGCCCGGGCGCGCTTGAGGTGGACGTCGAACACGGACAGGTCGACGAACTTCGCGCCCTGCTCATAGGCGACCTCAGCCACGGCGCGGGCCAGCGGCTCCTTGCCCGGCTCCGAGCTCAGCGCCACGATCTGCCCTGGTTGCACGTTGGCGCCGAAGCGAACGATCAGTTCGGCCAGCGATCTGACGGTGTCCATAGCCGCACATTATCTCCGGGCACCCTGGGCATCAGGGAATCAGGATCCCCGGATTGAGGATGCCCGCCGGATCGAGCTCGGCCTTGACGGCCCGCAGCGCCCGCACGGCGGTCGGACCGAGCTCGCGTTCGTACCAATCGCGATGATCGCGCCCCACGCCGTGATGGTGGGTGATGGAGCCGCCCGTCGCCAGGATCGCGTCGGAGGCAGCGGCCTTGGCCCGGCGCCACTGGCCGACGGGATCCTCGAGCTGGGCGCACCCGACGGTGAAGTACAGCGACGCCCCCGACGGATACACGTGCGAGATGTGGCAGAGGATCACCGGCGGCGTCCCCTGGGCGCTGAGCGAGTCGCGCAGCGCGCCCGACACGGCGGCGTACAGCTTCGGGAGCGACGACCAGAAGGTGACGGTCTCGAGCGTCTCGGTCAGCGCCCCCGCGTCGAGGAGCGCATCGCGCAGGTAGGGCCCGTGGTAGCGGCCGCGGGCCCAGCTCTCGCCCGCGTCGGGCTCCGGCCCGGTGGCCGCTGCCTCGAGCAGGCGGGTCACGTCCCGGCGACGCTGCGCAACGTCCTCCGCCGTACCCTCATAGCCCACGATGGCCAGGCACCCTCCGGGGGCGCCCGGTGCGCCGATCTCTGCCGGCCGGGCCAGGTTGAGCGCGGTCTCGGCCTCATCGGAGAGCCGCAGCACCGTCGGCCGCGGCCCATCCTGGGCCAGGCGTCGCACCACCGCCGCCCCGGCGGCGAAGGACTCGAAGCGCCACCCCTCGTAGACGCGCGCCTCCGGCGCCGGCCGCACCTCCATGCTCACGGCCGTGATCACGCCCAGCGTCCCCTCGGAGCCGAGGATCAGCTGCCGCAGGTCGGGGCCGGCGGCCGACTTCGGGGCCCGCCCGAGCGCGAGCTCCCCGATCGGCGTCGCGACCCGCAACCCGACCACGAGATCGTCGAAGCGGCCGTAACCGGCCGACGACTGGCCGCTGGAGCGGGTGGCCGCGTAGCCGCCGATCGTGGCGTACTCGAAGGATTGCGGGTAATGGCCGGTGATGAAGCCCTGCGCGCGGAGCAGCGCTTCGGCCTCCGGCCCGCGCAGTCCGGGCTCGAGCACCGCGACACGGGACACCTCGTCGAGCTCGAGCATGCGGTTCAGCCGCCGCAGGTCGAGAGCGACCTGGCCGCTGAAGTCGCCCGAACGCGGCTCCAGTCCGCCCACGACCGACGTGCCGCCGCCGAACGGCACCACCGCGACCCGCTCCCGGCTGCAGATCCGCAGCGTCTCGAGCACCTCTTCGTGGGAGCCCGGGAGCAGCACGAGGTCGGGCACATCGGTGAGATCGCCCGCGCGCAGACGGAGCAGGTCGGGGGTCGACTTGCCGCGCAGGTGTCGGATCCGCGCTTCGTCGTCCGCGAGCACGTGGGCGTCGCCGAGCACCGACTCGAGCGGCGCCCGCGCGGTCCCCGCGATCCTGCTCGGCGGGGGTGCGAGAGTGGAGAGCGGCCCCAAGCGCCGCCCGGGCCGCCGGATTCCGAGCGCCTGGGTGAGTAGCTGCGACAGCCCCTCGGGCAGCTCGCTCGCCTCGGCGGGATCGCCCCAGCCCGACCACGAGGGCTCCGGCGGGCGGTGAGTCGGGCGGGCACTTGGCATCGCTGATCGCCACGGTAGTGGCTGCGCTCGTGGCGCGGGGCGCGGGGAGCGTCAGTTGCCACTCTGCCAATGCGGCACCGCGAGCATCACCAGCCGCAGCTGCTTCTCGGCCACGCGGGAGATCTCGGCCTCGGCCTCGGGGGCGGCCACCGGCACGTCGAGGATCGCCTCGACGGTCGCGATCATCGCGTTGACGAGCAGCCCGGCGATCATCTGCAGGTCCTCGGTGGTCCACTCACGGAGGAGCGGGAAGCGCGCGAGGTCCGTCGCAAGCTCGCTGGTGAACAGCCGGATCTCGATCCGGATGGCATGCCGCAGGACGCCGTTGCCGGTCGAGCGGGCGCGCGCGACGAAGGCGAAGTGCTGACGATGCGCACGCACGTGATCGACGAGGATCTCGACCGAGCGCTTGATGATGTGCTCCGGCGCCAGGCCGCCCTCCCGGGCTTCGCGCAACATCGCCCGCAGCGTGCGGAACGACTCGTCCACGAGCGCGAGGCCGAGTTCGTCCAGGCTCGAGAAGTGGCGATAGAACGCCGTCGGCACGACGCCGGCCGCGCGGGCCACGCTGCGCAGGCTCAGGGCATCGAAGCTCTCGCCGGCCTCCATCTGCAGCAACGCCGCGTCGAGCAGTGCCTGGCGCGTGCGTTCGCGGCGCTCGGCCTGGGTGCGGCGTCGGACCTTCGGATCCTCGTCGCCTCCCAAGTCGGAGGCCCGGGATCCAGACGCTCCCCGGCCGGGGGGCGCCGCGCCGGCGCGCGGGCCACCTCGCGGTGCACGCTTGTTCACCGTCATCGTGTGCACATCCTCACATAACAGTCTATCTGCTTGACGGATCGCAGATCCCGTCTACCATTCCTAGTGAACACTTGTCCACTAAGTATCGGTGAAACCAATGCCCGTAGCCACCGCCACACGCCGCCTCCTAGCTTCGCCGCTGGTCGATCTGCTGGTCGGACCCCACGGCATCGACCGCTATCTGGAGCTGATCCGCCCCGACCTGACCCTGCGCGAGGCGCGGGCCGAGGTCGTCGGCGTGCGCCGCCAGACCGATCGCAGCGTGACGCTGACCCTGCGCCCCAACCAGGCCTGGCGCGGCTTCTCGGCCGGCCAGTTCGTGGCCGTCGGGGTCGAGATCGACGGCGTGCGCCGCACCCGCACCTATTCCCCGGCCGGCTCGGAGCACGGCCGCGACGGCGCCATCGAGTTGACGATCACGAGCCATCCCGACGGCGTCGTGTCCAACCATCTGCGTTCGTGGGTCGCCCCCGGGTCGATCCTCCACCTGGGCCCCGCACGGGGCGAGTTCGTGCTGCCGGCCGCGCGACCGGGGAAGCTCGTGTTGATCAGCGGCGGCAGCGGCGTGACGCCGGTGCTGTCGATGCTGCGCACGCTGTGCGACGAGGGCCACTCCGGCGAGGTCACGTTCGTGCACTACTCGCGGAGGACCGCCGATGCGCTGTACCGCGGCGAGGTGGAGGCACTGGCCGCCGCGCACCCCAACCTGCGCTGCGCCTTCCTGGCCACCCGTGAGGGTGGCGGTCACGTCAGCGCGGAGACGATCGCCGCACTCGCGGGCGACCTCGACGAGGCGCACGCTGCGGTGTGCGGCCCGCCCGCCCTGATCGACGCGGTGCGTGCGATCTGGAACGGCGTTGACGGCGCGGATCGACTACTGGCCGAGACCTTCACGCCCCCGGTCCTCACGCCGACGCGCGGCGCCGCCACGGGGACGCTGCACTTCCTGCGCAGCGATCGACACGCAGCGATCGCCGCCGGGACGCTGCTCGAGCAGGCCGAGGCGGCCGGGCTCTCCCCCGAGTTCGGTTGCCGCATGGGCATCTGCCACACGTGCACCGCTCGCAAGAGCGCCGGTCCGGTGCGCAGCGTGCTCACCGGCGAGATCTCCGCCGAGGAGGACGAGGACATCCAACTCTGCATCTCCGTCCCCGCGGGCGACGTCACGCTCGAGCTGTGAATGCCCCCGACGTGCCGACCTTGACTCCTGATTCCTGACCGAGAGGAACCGACTTCCATGCCCACGCCACATCCCCAACTGACCGACGAGCAGATCGAAGCCCTCGGCAACGAGCTCGACGAGCTGCGCAACCGCCTGTTCGGCGACCTCGGCGAGCGCGACGCCGCCTACATCCGACGCATGATCAGGACGCAGCGCGGGCTCGAGATCGCCGGCCGCGGCCTCCTGTTTGCGGGCTTCCTGCCGCCGGCCTGGATCGGTGGCGTCACTGCCCTGTCGCTGTCGAAGATCCTCGACAACATGGAGATCGGCCACAACGTGATGCACGGCCAGTACGACTGGATGAAGGATCCGGCGCTCGACTCCAAGCGCTTCGAGTGGGACACCGCGTGCCCGAGCGACCAGTGGCGCCATTCGCACAACTACATGCATCACACCCACACCAACGTGCTCGGCAAGGACCGTGACATCGGCTACGGCATCCTGCGCATGTCAGCCGACCAGCCGTGGCGCCCGCGCGACCTCGGTAATCCGATCTACGCCACGCTGCTGGCCGCGCTGTTCCAATGGGGCGTCGCGGCTCACGACCTCGAGGTCGAGCGCATCGAGGCCGGTGAGATCGCGTTCTCCGACAAGCGCGAGATGCTCGGCTCGATCTGGCGCAAGGCCCGCCGCCAGGTGCTCAAGGACTACGTCGCCTTCCCGCTGCTGGCCGGTCCCGGCGCGCCGCTGGTGCTCGCCGGCAACGCCACCGCCAACCTGACTCGCAACCTGTGGTCGTTCATGATCATCTTCTGCGGTCACTTCCCCGAGGGGACGCACGAGTTCACCGAGGAGGAGACCGAGAACGAGACGCGCGGGGGCTGGTACCTGCGCCAGATGCTCGGGTCCGCGAACCTCACGGGCGGCCGGCTGTTCCACACCCTCAGCGGCAACCTGAGCCACCAGATCGAGCACCACCTGTTCCCCGACATCCCGGCTCACCGCTACGCCGAGATCGCGGTCGAGGTGCGCGAGATCTGCGAGCGCTACGGCCTCCCCTACAACTCCGGTCCCCTGCACCGCCAGTTCGGCTCTGTGGTCAAGAAGATCGTGCGCCTCGCCCTCCCTGGAGGCGGCTCCGGCGACGAGGCTCCGGCCGTCCCGGCGGCGCCGGCCAGCGCGTCGGTGCGCGTTCCCGTCGAGCCGGAGCGCGTCGCAGTGCTCGCCTAGCTGGACTCACACAGCCTCGGCTGTGAAGGTGTCCAGCGCGAGTTCGAGGAACTCCGCCGCGGCCGGCGTGTGCCGGCGCCCCTCGCGCCAGGCCAGCGTGATGTCGCGGGTCAGCGACGGGTCGATCAGCGCGGCCACGGCGACCGCGGCCCCTGGGTCCTCGGCATCCGAGCGAGGGAGGATCGCGACGCCGAGACCGCGCGCCACGAGCCGGCAGATGCGCTGGCTCTCATTGGACTCGAGCTTGATGCTCGGCTCGAACCCGGCGTGACGCCCGGCCAACCCGAGCAGCTCGCGTAATCGCGAGCCCGCGCGATAGCTGATGAACTCATCGTCGGCCAGCTCGGCCATGCGGACCTCGCTGTGCCCGCTGAGACGGTGGCCGGCGGGCAGGACGACGACGAGCTCCTCGGAGATCAGCTGGTGTAGGCCCAGTCCATGGCTCTCGATGCGCTCGGTGACCGAGAGGAAGGCGAGGTCGAGCTCGTCCACGCGCAGCATCTCGGCCAGCTCCTCGCTCGACTGCTCGCGGACGGTGAGCTCGACGTCGGGGTGGCGGTCGTGGAAGTGGGCCAGCGCCAGTGCCACGTCGATCGGGCCCATGGTGTGCATCGCCCCGATCGTCACGCGGCCCGTCTGCACGCCGCGGAGCCCGTTCAGCTCGGTCTGCGCTGCGTCGATCTCGGCCAGGATGCGGCGGGCGCGCGCGACGAGGAGCTCGCCCGCGTCGGTCATTGCGACACGCCGTGTCGTTCGCTCCACCAGGGCGATGCCCAGCTCCCGCTCCAGGCGGCGGATCTGCTGCGAGAGCGCCGGCTGCGCGATGTGCTCACGTTCGGCGGCGCGCGTGAAGTGCAGTTCCTCGGCCAGCGCGACGAGATACCGGAGCTGGCGCAGTTCCATAGGCAAAGCTTATAGATCTAAGCCAATACGTGTCTTGGACTTCTAAAGGAATACCGGCCAGGATGCTGGAGCAGTACCTCTCCTCCCTCGAGCGCGTCCCGCGATCCGGCCTCATATCCGCCGGTTCCGGGGCGCTCTCACTTTAAGCAATGATCTCGTCCGGCCGGAGATCGTGGTCGCCGGCCTGAATCCGCGGGTACATCTACGGAGTTGGTGCGTGCGATCGATCCACAATTCCTGACCGCGGGGCGGCCGCCGGCGAGTGATCGGCATGCCTGAGGGAATCGGGCTCGCTCTGGCGCTGGTGCTACTCGCGGCCGCCCTCGGTGCAGCCGTCGCCCGGTCGCGATTTCTGCCCGAGGCGGGGGTGGCGATGTTCGGCGCCCTGCTCCTCGTGGTCACCGGCGCGCTCAGCCTCTCACGGGCCGGACACGCGCTCCGGAGCCTCGCGCCGACGGTCGCGTTTCTGGCGGCGCTGCTGCTGATCGCTGACGGATGCCGGCGCGACGGTCTGTTCGATGCCATGGGCACGCTGATGGCGCGTGGTGCGGCCGGGAGCCCGGTACGGCTGCTGGCGTTCGTGTTCACCGTCGCCGCGGCCGTCACCGCCGTGCTCAGTCTCGACGCCACCGTCGTGCTCCTCACCCCGATCGTGTTCGCGACCGCGGCGCGAATGCGCACGAGCGCGCGGCCGCACGTCTATGCCTGCTCGCACCTGGCCAACTCGGCCTCGCTGTTGCTCCCGGTGTCCAACCTGACCAACCTGCTCGCCTTCCACGCCAGCGGGCTGACGTTCGCGCGTTTCGGCGCGCTGATGGCGTTTCCCACCTTCGCCGTGGTGGGGGTCGAATGGGTCGTGATGAGGAGATTCTTCGCCGTCGACCTCGAGCGTCCGCGACACGACGCTCCGACGCCGCCCCGGCCCTCTCTGCCGCGCTTCTCGCTCACCGTGCTCGTGCTCACGCTCGCCGGGTTCGCCGTCAGCTCCACGGTGGGGGTCGCGCCGGTCTGGTTCGCCGTCGCCGGTGCCGTCACGATCACCGCTCCGGCACTGGCCGCGCGTACCGCGAGCGCAACCAGCCTGGCGCGGGCGGTCGAGCCCGGCTTCCTGATCTTCGTGCTCGGGCTTGGGGTGATCGTGCAGACGGCGAGCGACAACGGCCTCGCCGGGGCCGTCCGCGACCTGCTGCCGGCGGGAACGTCGCTGCCGGACCTGCTGGCGATCGCAGCAGTCAGCGCCATCCTCGCCAACCTGGTCAACAACCTCCCGGCCACCCTGATCGTGATTCCCGTGGCCGTTACCGCGGGGGACGGCGCGGTTCTGGCCGCCCTGATCGGCGTGAACGTCGGGCCCAACCTGACCTACGTGGGGTCGCTGGCCACGCTCCTGTGGCGACGCGTCCTGCACGCCGAGGACCACGACGTATCGCTCCGCGAGTTCGTCACCCTGGGTGCGCTGACCGTGCCCGCCGGCCTCATCGCCGCCACAATCCTCCTATGGTGTGCGCTCAATGTCTGAGCCGAGAGTTCGCGCGCTCGTCTGGATCGTCGAGGACACCTGGGAGGCGACCATCGCCGAGGCGGCCGCGTACCTCCCGCCCGACGCCGGGGTCACGATCCTGCATGTGGCCGACAGCGAGCCGGAGGGCATCGCCCGCGCGGCCCGGCACGGCCTGCTCGGTCGCCATCCACCCCCGCCGCGCCGCGCGCTGCACGCGATCTCCGAGCAGACCGCACGGCAGCTGCTCGATGACGCCCGTACTCGCCTCGGTCGCGCGGCCGAGCTCTGCGCCCGCCGCGGACGGATCGAGCGGGAGGTCGTCGCGGCCGCCGAGGCCGCTGACATCCTCGTCCTGGCCCGCGACGGCGATCGCGAGCATCTCGGCCCGCGCAGCCTCGGACCGGCGGCTCGCTTCGTGATCGATCACGCTCCATGCCGCGTGTTGCTCGTGTGGCCCGACGTGACGCCGTCGATGGCGACGATGCCGCCGCCGCCCGACGCGCCCGACGCGCCAGGACACTAGGGCGCCGCGCGCAGCGCCAGCAGCGCGATGTCATCGCGGGGGTTGCCCGCGGCGGCGGCGACGGCGGCCGCCTCGAGCTGGGCCAGGAGCGCAGCGAGGTCGTCCCTCGTGCAGGTGCGTAGCCGGTCGCGCAGCCCCGCGTCGGTCCATCCGGGGGGCTCGGCTTCGGTCAGGCCGTCGGTGTACAGGAGCAGGATGTCCCCGGGCTCGAGCTCCACCCGCGTCTCGATCAGCTCGGGGTGCTCGACGTAGCCGAGCATCGTGCCGGGCATGGCGACCGCGCGCGACCCGCCGTCGGCCTGCAGCAGCAGCGGCAGCGGATGGCCGGCCACGCACGGGCTCAGCTCGGCGGCGCCCGATGCCGCCGGGCGGATGCTCACCAGTGCGACGGTGCAGAACGTCGCTTCCTGCGCGACCATCGCCCGGTTAAGCTCGCCCAGCAGCTCGCCGGCGGAGCCCGGGCGCAGCGCGGCGGCGCGTAGGGTGTAGCGGATCAGGGCGGTGGTGGCCGCGGCCTCGGCGCCCTTGCCGGTGACATCGCCGATGACGACGATCCACTCGCCGGCCGATCGCAGGTAGACGTCGTAGAAGTCGCCGCCGACCTCGTTGAGCTCGCCCGTCGGGCGATACCGGGCGGCCAGCTCCACGCCCGGGATCGTCGGCAGCGAGTGGGGCAGCAGGCCGGCCTGCAGGGTGTGGGCGATGCGGCTGTGCTCGGTGTACAGCCGCGCGTCGTCGCTGGGAAGCGCCTCGCGCTCGATCAGCTCCTGGGCCAGCCGATCCCTGACCGGATCGAAATGGGCGACGGCGAGCCGATGCATCTGCCCGCGTTCACCGCGCATGCTGATCGAGCACCAGTCGGCGACGTCGGGGACGGCCAGACGGGCGACGCGCCGCAACGTCTGCCGGTAATCGAGCGAGGAGTCGAGAATCTCACCCGCGCGCGCGAGGAACGCGGATCGCGCCTCGGCGCGCTTGCGGGCCGTGATCTCCTGCACGACACAGCTGACGCCGAGCACACGGTGATCCAGCGTGACCCGGGCGCACGAGACGAGCCAGTCGCGCGTGACGCCGGGCTCCGTTGCGGTGGCCGCGGCGAGTTCGACATCGGCCTCCGGCGCTCCGTGGTCGAGCGCGCGCCGGCAGTGCGCGGCGAGCAACCGACCCAGATCGCCCAGAACCTCGGCCGGGGTTCGGCCGAGGTGATCCTCGATTCTCACGCCGTCGAGCTCGGCCAGATGCTCATTGACGCCCCGGAACTGCAGCCCGGGATCGACGAACCCGAGGCCGACCGGCGCCGCGCCGAACAGGGCGTCGAGCAGGGCGAGCGAGCGTCGGACCTCGCCCTCCTCGCGCAACCGGATCAGGACGCGCGCGCAGCCGGCGGCGAACTCCTGCGCGGCGGCCAGATCCGTCTCGTCGTAGCGGCGGCTCATCGAGACGAACGAGACGACGCCGAGCGGTGCTCCGCCGCTGTGCATCGGCACGACGACCGAGGATTTCAACCCGAGCTCGTCGAGCAGCTTCGCCTCCGCTGCGCTCAGGCGCACGGACGCGATCTGGTCCATGTGGGGGTACAGCAGCGGCACGCCGCTCTCCAACGCGGCCAACACGTCGCCGTTCTCACCCCGTTCGGCGCGGTAGCGACGACGTATCTCGAGGATCAGGGCCTCCTTGGCCGGATCCGGGTAGCCGCTGTGAACGGCGGTCAGCTCGCCGTCCGCGGCGTAATAGTCGACGACACACCAGTCGGCGAAGTCCGGTACGCAGCGCCGGAGCGCGCCGAGCAGGGCCCGGTCCCGGCTGAGCCCGGCCTCAAACAGGTCGCTCGCGCGCTCCGCGGGCGCCCCGCGGTCCATCGATTGCACCTCGCGCTCTCTCTCACCTGGTCATTGCGCTACCCGGTTTGGCAGCTCAGTGGCCCATCGCGACCGCTCGGCGCTACGCCGCGTCTCGCCGGCGGATCGTCAATAGAATACGCGCAGGGCAAGGCGGCGTTCCGAGTCTCAGTGCCCGGACGGTCGCCGGGGGCGCGCCGGGGCCGCGGCTCGCAGCCCCGCCGCGACAGCGGTGACGGCCGCCGTGCCGGCGGCGTCCAGGGCCTCGGTCGAGCGCGCGGCGCGGCAGAGGATGAACGCGCCCTCCAGGAGCGAGAGGATCTGCACCGACAGCGCGCGTGCGCTCGCCTCGTCCATCCCGGCCTCTCGTAGCCGGTCGGCGAACGCGCCCAGCCAGCTCTCGAACACCTCGTCGGTCGCTGCGCGCAACACCTCGTTCGTGCTCGCCACCTCGAGGGCCACGGTGGCGATCGGACAGGCGTCGGCATAGTCGCTCTCCCGCAGGTGCGCCGCAGCGCCGGCGAAGAAGTCGCCCACGCCGGTGAGCAGATCCGGCGCGGGGTCGATCACCGCGTCGATCAGCAGCCCGTAGAACGCGCCGGAGACGCGAATCGTCTCGGCGCCGATCTGCTCCTTGCCGCCGGGGAAATGGTGGTAGATCGAGCCGAACGGGGCCCGCGCCGCAGCGACGATCTGCTTGATGCCGGTGCCCGTGTAGCCCTGGCGCCGGAACAGCTCGGCGCTGGCGCTGATGATCCGCTCGCGTGTGTCAGTGGCCATCGGTTCCGCTTGCCCTCGGCGGTGATCATAACTATGGTTCGCTAGAGCGATCTCTCTAGCAGGAGCGGAACCATGCCCGAGGTGGAACTGTCGGCGGGAACGATCACCTACGAGGACAGCGGCGGCTGCGGGCCCGTGCTCCTGCTCACACACGGCCTGCTGATGGACGCGAGCATGTGGGATCCGGTGCTGGCCGAGCTGGCCGAGCTGGCCGAGCCGGACGGGCCGGACGGCGACTGGCGGGTCGTGCGGCCGGTGCTGCCGCTGGGCGCTCATCCGCGTCCGATGCACGCCGGCGTCGACCTGACCATGGGGGGGATCGCGAGCCTGCTCGGCGAGTTCCTGGAGCGTCTGGACCTGAGGGACGTCACCCTCGGCGTCACCGACTGGGGCGGCCCGATCGTGTTCCTCGCCCAGGGGCCGCGCCCCCAGGTGGAGCGCGTGGCCCGCCTCGTGCTGCTCCCGTGCGAGGCGTTCGACAACGTCCCACCTGGGCTGCCGGGGCGCGTCGCAGCCCTGGCCGGCCGGCTGCCGGGCGGCGTCCGCCTCGCCGTCGCGCAGCTCCGCGTCCGCCGGCTCCGCGAACTGCCCACGCACTTCGGCTGGATGACGCGCCGGGGCATCTCCGACGACATGGTGCGCGCGTGGCTGGCGCCGGCCCGCGCCCACCGGGGCGTGCGCCGCGACGTCGCACGCTACGCCCGCACCGGCCGCCAGGCGCGGCCGGTCCTGCGGGCCTCGACCGAGGCGCTGTCGCGCTTCCCCGGCCCAGCGCTGATCGTCTGGGCGAGCGAGGATCGCGTCATGCCGCTCGCGCACGCGCACCGGCTCGCCGCACTGCTTCCCGACAGCCGGTTGGTCGAGATCCCCGACGCGTACACGTTGTTGACGATCGACCAGCCCGCGGCTGTCGCGGGCGCGCTCCACGCGTTCCTGGCCGGTGACCGCGGGAACCCGGCCACCCGCGCCGGCTGATGGGAAGTCACATGCTCAGGCTGCCCGTTGCGCCTCGGCTTCATGGCGCACGGCCGGTATCGTGCCGAGCGACCCGCTCGTCCACAACCTGCATGGCGACGCCCCTCGAGACGCCGAATGCTTCAGAGCAGCAACGGCGGAGGACAACGGAGAGGGCGGATTCCGAACCCCCGATGGACTGACAGTCCATACCGAGAGCGGGGTGTGCCCCGCAACGCGAGCGATCACGACGGAGGAGAGCATGAGTACGTTCAGTCACAAGGTCGCGGTGGTCACCGGCGCCGGCTCGGGGATCGGGCGTGCGCTGGCGCTTGGTCTCGCTCAGCGGGGTGCGCGGCTGGCGCTGTCGGATATCGATGAGGCGACGCTGGCGGACACCGTCGAGCTCGTCGGTCGCCACGGCGTGGCGGTGCATCATCAACGGCTCGATGTCAGTGATGGCGATGCGTTCGGGTCCTACGCAGCCGCGGTGGCCGAGCATTTCGGCGTCGTGCATCAGGTGTTCAACAACGCGGGGACGAGCCGCTCGCGTGCGGTGCTCGATTTGACCTACGGCGACTATGAGCGGGTGCTGAGCGTCAACCTGTGGGGTGTGATCCATGGCACGAAGGCGTTCTTGCCGCATCTGAT
The DNA here is from genome assembly GCA_963800815.1 of uncultured Solirubrobacteraceae bacterium. GTDB lineage: Bacteria > Actinomycetota > Thermoleophilia > Solirubrobacterales > Solirubrobacteraceae > Palsa-465. The sequence goes on along the minus strand of CAWDCP010000003.1, from coordinate 62,128 downwards.
CGCGTCGGGCGATGGGCACGTGGTCAACGTGTCGAGCGTGAACGGCTTCATGGCGTATCCGACCTTGAGTGCGTATGTCACCTCGAAGTTCGCGGTGCGTGGCTTCACGGAGGCGCTGCGGATGGAGATGCTCGCCGGGGGCGTGCCGGTGCGCGTCACGGTCGTGCACCCTGGCGGCGTTCGCACGAGCATCACCGAGAACACGCTCGCGCTCGCGCGCGCCGACGGCATCACGATCAGCGCCGAGGATGAGCGGCGCGCCAGGGAGTACGACCGACGGTTCCTGCGGCTCAGTCCGGACGCGGCCGCGAAGACCATCTTGGACGGCGTTGGGGCCGGCAAGGGGCGGATCCTGGTCGGTAATGATGCGAAGGTGATCGACATGATCGTCCGCCTGTTTCCGGGGGTCTATCCCCGGATCATCGCGTGGGCCACGACGAGGGGAGCGCGGTGATGGCTGGTTCGGTGAACATCGAGCAGCGTGGGAACGTGCTTGTCGCGACGCTCGCCAATCCGCCGCACGCGCTGATGGACGGCTCGATCCAGGAAGCGCTGGCGGCGCTGGCTGGCCGCGCTGACGAGGATCCCGCGGTGGGAGCGGTCGTACTCACCGGCGCGCACCCGACGCGGTTCATCGCGCACTTCGATGTGCGGCTCATCCTGGCCGGTGCGAAGTCGGCGCCGGCGATGAGCCCGCAGACCGCGCACATGAGCCTGAAGGCGGTGGGCACCGCGCTGCGCTTTCCGGGCGCCGATCGGGTCATCTCCCGCAGCCCGGCTGCGGGCCTGGCCGTGATGGAGCAGATTCGTGACGTCAACCTGTCGATCGAGCGCTGCTCGGCGGTGTGGATCGCCGCGCTCAACGGCGACACGGGCGGCGGGGGCTGCGAGCTCGCGCTCGCCTGCGACTTTCGGTACATGGCCGACGGCGCGTTCAGCATCGCCCAGCCCGAGATCTTTCTCGGGTTCCCGCCCGGCGGCGGCGGAACCCAGCGGCTGACCCGCCTGCTTGGCCGGCGCGCCGCGCTGCGGATCTGCCTCGACGGTGGCCCGCTCACGCCACGCGAGGCGGAGCAGATCGGACTCGTCGACCGGGTCCTCGCCCCTGAGGAGCTGCTCGACGCCGCGATCGCGGAGGCCTCGCGGCTGGGCCGGCGCCCGAAGCAGGCGATCGGCGCGATCAAGCGCGCGGTCAACATCGGCGGCTCGCTGCCACTCGTGGACGGGTTGCGCCTGGAGTCCGCCGAGTTCCTCAGCGCGATCGCGACCCCCGAGTCGATCGAGGCGCAGGAGGCCTACGTGCGACGCACCGAGGAGCTCGGCGAGCTGCCGATCGGCATCCCGGAAGAGACCGAGAAGGTCCTGCAGCGCGGGCGGTTCGCGTGATCAGCGGTCAATGCGATCGCCCGGGAGAGTCGATCAGCGACGCTGGTCGAACTCTTCAACGATGCGACGCGGAGCTCAGCTGAGTGCCGGGATCACCTCGGCGGCGAGCTGTTCGAGCTGGTGCGCGTCGTCGAGGAGCGGATTGAGCAGAATCAGCTCCGCACCGGCGTCCGCCACCGCACGGATGCCGGCGGTGCACTCCTCGGCCGGGCCCGCGAGGATGCGGTCTGACCAGCCGCCCCGACCGTAGTGTCGCGTGAGCGCGTCCTCGAGTCGCCGGCGCCCGCGCGCGGCATCGTGCTCGACGTGAATGTAGACGCGCTTGCCGATCCGGAACGTGCCGGGTTCGCGGCCCTGCTCGCTGAGCTCCTCCCTCACCACCTTCACCTGGTCGGCGAACTGAGCCGTCGTCTGGGAGCCGGCGCCCATGAACCCGTCTCCGTGCCGGACCGCGCGCCGCATCCCCGCCGGCGCGCTGCCACCGAACCAGACTGGAGGGTGGGGCTGCTGCACCGGCTTGGGCTCCATCGACGCGCCCTGGAGCTTCCACAACCGCCCATCGAAGTTGATCTCACGCTCCGTCCAGCACGCCTTCATCAGCGCCAGCGCCTCATTGAACCGGGCCACCGGCCTGTCGGCATCGACGCCGAAGGCGCCGAACGGCCGCCCCAGCCCGCCGGCCGCGACGCCCACTTCAACTCGCCCATGGCTGAGGCAGTCCAGCGAGCTGATCGCTTTCGCCAGGTGCAGGGGGTTGTGCAACGGGAGCACGAACACGGCACAACCGAGCCGCAGCTGCTCGGTGCACGCCGCGGCGTAGGTCAGCGTCTGCAGCGGCGCGAGGCTGCCGGCCGCGCCGATCACCTGCTCCTGCACCCAGGCACTCTCGAACAGCCCGAGCTCCTCGGCGCGTCGCAGATGCGCGCGGAACGCGGCATCGTCGAAGCGGCCGTCGCGAGCGTACTGCGGGATGGAAAGCGCGAATCGCATGGACTCAGCCGATAACTCGTGCTCAGGCTAACGCGACGGCGGGTCCGCGCGCAATCCGCCCACGGACCGATCGCTCAGTTCGTTGGCGCACACGCCCTCCCGCGCCAGTCGGTGCCGGGCCTTCGAGGGCGGGCGGCGGCGGCGCGGCGGCGGGATTGTCCTGTTGTCGGTCTGATCGGCGGCCGCGTTGTGTGGGAGCTCAGTCGACGGTACGGTATGCCCGTGGGTGCTGGTGCTGCAGATGCGAAGGCTTCGTATCTGGCGCTCCGTACGGCGCATCTGCATACGGTGCGCGCAGGGTTGGAGGATCACGTCGCGCGCGTCGATTGGCCCGTCGATCGGATCGACCGCTACCGGACCGAGCGGCTGCGTGCGCTGTTGAGCTACGCACGCTTGCGCTCGCCGTTTCATGCAGCCCGGATGAAGGGCTTCGATGCTGCCTCGGCGACGGTCGCGGATCTCGCGCGGCTGCCTCCGATGGTCAAGCAGGAGGCGCAGGAAGAGTGGGACGCGATCGTGACCCTGCCTGCCCTTGATAAGGCCGAAGCTGAGCGGATCGTAGGCGAGCAGGTGTTCCGTTATACGCCGTCCGGTTGTCAGGTGTTCAGCTCCGGCGGATCCAGCGGCGTTCGCGGGGTGTACGTGTGGTCCTGGGAGCTATTCGTGACGCTGGCGTGTTTGGCTTGGCGGATGCAGGTGCGCGACGAACGCCGCCGCGGAGACCGCGGGGAGCGGCGCGGCCCGATGCGTCTCGCCGTGCTCGAGGCTGGCGAGCCGCCCCACGCGAGTACCCCTCTGTTCGACGTCGCAACCGATCCCCGGATGCAGACCGTGGTCATCCCAGCGGCTGCTCCGTTCGAGCAAGTGCGCAGCGCGGTGGCTGCTGTCGCGCCGACTCATCTCGTCGGCTACGCATCGGTGATCGGGCGCCTCGCGCGTGCGACGCTTGCCGGGGAGCTCGATATCCATCCCGTCCGCGTGAGCACGAATTCGGAGCCGCTCAGTACGGAGGATCGCGAGACCATTCGCGGAGCCTGGGGCGTAACGATCCACAACCTCTGGGGATCGACGGAGATCGGGGTTCAGGCGGTGGGGTGCGGGCACGGCGACGGATTGCATATATGCGAGGACGAGGTCGTGCTCGAGCGTGTGGACGAATCCGGCAATCCGGTCGCTGCCGATGAACCCGCGGCCCGCACCCTGGCGACTGGTCTGGCAAACACGACATTCCCGTTCATCCGTTACGACCTCGGCGACGAGGTGACGCTGCTGCCCGGGCGCTGCGCGTGTGGAAGCTCGCTCGGGCGCGTCGCTGACATCGCCGGGCGACGCGACGATGACTTCCGATACGGGAAAGCCACGATCCCGGCGAGCGCGTTCCGCCACGTGCTCGGTATCGACCCGGCGGTGTCGGAGTATCAGGTTCGACAGACCGCCTCCGGCGCACGGGTGCTGGTCGTCGGCAACCCAGATCCAGCGGTGCTCGCGGCTTCGCTGGTCGAGGCACTGCGTCCCTTTGGACTACCTGACGCCGAGATCACCGTGACGCAGGTCCCCGGGATCGAGCGCCACGCCTCGACGGGCAAGCTCAAGCGGTTCGTAGCCCTCAACAACTGAGCGCGCGCGTCGTCCCTCGTGCAAACGTTGGCGCACAGGCAGGCGATCAAGGACCCGGCTTGTGGAGGCTCAGACCGGCCCGCGCGCGCCCAGCCTCGATGACGCCCGTTCCCAGCCCGGCCGCGCGGCGAGTGACTCCATGTAAGCGGCGATCGAGGGTGACGGTTCGATCACGCCGACGCGGACAGCGACGCCCAACACCCCGCCGGTGATGATGTCGGCGACACTGAAACGGGAGCCAACGAGGTACGGAGGCGTCCCCGACAGCACGCCCTCGAGCACGGCGACCGCGTCCGCGCAGCGCGCCGCCGCCTTCGCCGACGCCTCAGGGTTCGCCTCGCGTTGGCGGTAGTTCTCGATCGCGGGCGCCTCGAGCTCGGTCATCGCGAAGATCGACCAGCCCTGTACGACCGCACGCTCATGCGTGGCGGGAGGGGGCAGCAGCCCGGCGTCAGGGTAGAGCTCGGCAACGTGAAAGACGAGCGCGGTGGACTCGAACATCGCGCCTTGCTCGTCCTCGAGCACCGGAACCCGGCGCAGCGGATGGCGGGCGCGATGCTCGGCACTGCGCCCCTCCTCGGCAGTCAGGGTCACGAGCTCGTAGTCGGCACCGGCCTCCTCGAGCGCCCAGACCACACGGATCGGACGGCCGGCTCCGACTCGGTGGTAGACGCGCAGGCTGCTCACAGTCGACAAGCAGCCTACACCGACGCTCCGTTCTCACGTGGGTGTGCGAGCGGTCAGTTCACGCCGGCGGGCCGTCGGGGACCGCACCGAGCTGACGCCATCTGGTCACGGCGCTCGAAACCCCGAGCACATGATTCTCATCCAGTCGATCCGGCCGTCGCGCTCGCAGAAGTAGACATGCTGCTCGATTACGAACGGCCCGTCGGGCCTGCGGCCTCGGAATCGGTATGCGACACGTTGGCGATCTGCGAACGCGTCGGTGTCCAGGCAGACGACCTCGTCGATTTCGCAGTCGCCAAACCACGTTTGCAGCATCTCCACGACCTGGCTGTGATTCTCCGGCGCCCATGCGCGTCGTGGGGTGAGCGCGCGGAGCTCGATGTCTGGATCCAGGAGTACGCCCAGCTCGTGAAAGTCCCGGCGAGCGAGTGCGTCTGCGAACGCCCTGCCGACCTGCGATCCCTCGGGGGAGTTGCGAGTTGCTCGACGGCCCGGTGGAGGCGGGCGACGCTCCCCGTCAGGGCTAGTAGCTGAAGACCGTTGTGTCATCGTCGCCGATCCATTCGACCATCGGGGTGGCGCCGGCCAGCTTCGCGTTTGCGATCAAGGCGGCCTGGTCAAGCCGGCGCGCGTTGAAACAGATCGGGCAGACGAGCAACTCACCTCCGCCGTCGGCGTATTGCTCGAACAGCCGAGCCAGCGGCGGGCAGCCGTCGCAGGCGGTTCCGACGGCGTGGCCTGGCAGGGCGAGACGCACCGCCTCCTTGGTGAGGAACATCGCCACCCTCTTACCCTTCTGCAGGCCGGCGCCGCCGACGAGGAATGCGACCGTGACCCGCTCGGGATCCTCGAGCCCGGTCGCGAGGTTGACCAACATCTTGGTAGCCACTCCGCTCCTTTCGGGAGGGTTGTTCGGTCGGACCGCCCTAGCGGTGGCCCGTCCATTCGAGAACTCAGGGATCTGCGCTCGCCTCTCAGCTGCGCACGGCCGGCTCGGGATCGGAGCGGACGATCACAGTGTCCGCAATGGGGACGATTTCGTCGACCGGGAGGCGGGCCAGGGACGCGTGCCTGCGGATCGCCTCAGGGCTCGTTGCCTGGTAGATGCACACCGTCCCGAGCGAGCCGCCGCCTTCGTCCAGGACGTAACTGCGGATCCAGCGAACGTCGTCCGCCATCGCCTCGTTGCCGACCGTCGTCGACCGTGCGGCGGCTGCTTCGAGCTCGGCGCCCGAGCGCCATCCGCCACGTCTGAGAATTGCGTACAGCTCCATCGGGTCCTCCTTTGGACGGTGATTGAGGGGCAGAACCTACGCGGCGTCAACGGCGCCCACATCGGGAGGACTCCCCATCCGGAAGCGCCGAGCCGAGGTTGCGCGGAACGACGCGGGTCGGGTCGGAGCAGATAACGTTCCGCGCGTGGAGGGCGCGACTCGGACCGGGACGCCTGAGGAACTTCGACCGAAGCTCGTGGAACTCGTGGCCGCGCTGTCGCTAGCAGCGGACCTCGGCTTGGGTCAGGCGATGGAGCACGGGCTGCGCGCCTGTCTGATCGCGACGCGCCTCGCGGACCGGCTCGAGCTCGACCAGCAGGCGCGCGACGACGTCTACTGGGTCAGCCTGCTGGCGATGGTTGGCTGCACCGCAGACTCCTTTGAGCTGCGCCAGATCTGGGGTGACGACCTCGCGCTACGGGCCGGGATGTTTGAGGCCGGCCCGTCCGAACTGGCGATCGCCCGCTACTTCCTATCGCGCGCGGGCGCGGACGGGGGACCAATCCGGCGCGCGCGCGCGGGTGCAGGCCTGCTGGCGACCGGCATGCGGGCCGTCGCCGAGTCGCTGATGACGCATTGCCAGGTCACGGGGCAACTTGCGGAGCAACTTCAGTTCGGTCCGAGCATTCGTGAGCCGCTTCAGCACACGTTCGCGCGCTGGGATGGGAAAGGCGTGCCGCGCGGGGTCGCGGGCGAGGAAATCGAACTCGCCGCTCGCCTGGTCGTCGTCGCGAACTACATCGAGGTCGAGCATCGGTTGCGTGGTGTTGACGCCGCGATCGCGTTCTCACGACGGTTCGCCGGATCGGTGATGGACCCAGGGGTGGTCGAGGGCCTCGCAAGCGGGGCAGCCGACATCCTCGACGGCCTCGAGGAGCACACCTGGGATGCGGTGGTCGCAGCAGAGCCCGGCGACCGCGGGCGCCTCGTCGGAGCCGAGTTCGACGCCGTGCTCGGGGCGCTCGGTGATTTCGCCGATCTCAAGTCCCCATGGTTCACCGGCCATTCGGGACGGGTCGCCGATCTCGCCGCGACAGCCGCGACTCAGCTGCAACTCCCGGAGCCTGACGTTGTCCGGTTGCGACGCGCTGGGCTCGTCCATGCTCTCGGCCGTGCGGGCGTCCCGAACACCATCTGGGACAAGCCAGGTGACCTCACGCTCACCGAGCGCGAGCGAATGCAGCTCTACGCGTACTACACCGACCGGATCCTGCGCCACGGGAGCCTTGCCGGCCTGGCGGACCTCGCCTCAGCCAGTCACGAAAGGATGGACGGCAGCGGTTACCCCCGGGGCCTGAGCGGTGCGGCCATAACGCAGCCGGCCCGGTTGCTCGCCGCGGCCGATGTCTACGACGCGCTGACGAGCACGAGGCCGCAGCGCGAGGCGCTGTCAGAGGAGCAGGCCGCAACGCACTTACGTGACCAGGCGCGAGCCGGTCGGCTCGACGGCCAAGCGGTCGACGCCGTGCTGACGGCGACTGGACACAGCCCGCCGACGCGACCCAGCGCACCTGCCGAGCTCACCCAGCGCGAGGTCGAGGTCCTCAGGCTCATCGCGATCGGGCACACGACCGCCCAGGTCGCCCACAGGCTCAGCATCTCGCCGAAGACCACAGACCACCACATTCAGCACATCTACGCCAAGATCGGCGCCTCGAACCGGTCCGTGGCGACGCTCTTCGCCATGCAACATGGGCTGATCTGACTCTCGCGCCGCGCCCGCCAAGCCCACCTGATCGCGACCGTGATGCTGGCCTGCTCACATCCCCCCCAGTCAGACTGTCGCTGCCGCCTTGCTCTGCCACAGCAGCAGCGACGTCCCGGCGCGTGGCAGCTCAGGGCAGGTATTCCACGCCGGCTTCGCCGTCAGTTTCTTGACAGGAGGTCGCGGACGATCAGGGTGGCGGCGGCCGGTGAGCCTTTGACGAAGCCGAAGAAGGGGCCGAAGTCTCTGGTAGCGGAAAAGCCGGTGAGGTAGAGGCCCTGGATACTCGTCCCAAAGCTCGCATTGAGGACGGGGAACCCGTCGGCCATGTCGATGCGCCCGAGCAGCCCGGCCAGGTAGGGGACGCGTGTGAGGTCGGCGCGGTAGCCCGAGGCGAAGACAATCTTGTCCACGGTCAGGCGCTCGGAGTTCGATAACCGGATGCGTAGCGCTCCCTCGTCGCCGGCGGGGGTAACGTTGATTACCTGTGTTCCGGGCCAGCGGTGGATGCCTTCCCAGTCGAGCCGTGGCGTCAGCCAGTGCTCGAGTGTCAGGCGGCCGACCTCCCAGAAACGTGCGGCGATCGCCTCCTGTTGTGCTTTGGGGAGGTTGCGCCAGTACCCGGGCACGTTGATCGTGTTCTCGATGTGCTCGTCGACGAATTTCCAGCTCACGCGGTCGAAGCGTGGGATGTCGTGGCGGTGGACGATGTCGATGCGTTCAGCTCCGTGCTCGCGGATCAGTGCAGCCCATTCGTAGGCGCTTTGCCTGCCGCCAACGATGAGGACACGCGCTCCCGCGAGCTCGTCGAAGTGAACCAGGTCACACGTGTGGGCGGCCCGCTCGTCCGGGATCGACGCGGCCCAGTCGGGAAGGTTCGCGTATTGGCGAACTCCGGGAGCGCACACGACCGCGTCGGCAACGATCGACTCGCCGCTGGTCAGCATCGCCTCGAACCGGGCGCCGGGCTTGGCGAGGTCCACGACGAGGTCCTGACGGACATCAATCTTCTTGACATGCTGAAACCACTGCGCGTACTCGAGGAACAGCCCGATCGGGATCGGGTCCACGTCCGCGGGCATGATCTGGCGCTCGTCGAGGAACGCCTCGAGCGTGTAGATCCCGCCGGCGTCGAGATGCCAATCTGCCCCGGAACGAAGGAACATGCCCTCGGGCATGTGCTCCCGCCAGAACGCCATCGGTCGGCCCACGATCACGGTGTCGATGCCGTGCTCCTCGGCGTAGGCAGCGGTCGACAGCGCGTATGGCCCGGCCCCGATGACGAGGAGCTGCGTAGCGGTCGGCACAGCACGGGCGCTGACGTTCTTGAGTTCTGGCTGGCTGATCCCGGCCGGAACCTACACTGAAGTATCGGGAGAGTCCATCCATGACACGCTCGGTCATTGTCTCTGCTGTCAGAACGCCGGTCGGGAGATACGGCTCGGTCTTCCGGACCTGCTCGGCGGTCGATCTAGGCGCGGTCGCGATTCGCGAGGCGGTGGTACGCGCCGCAATCCCGCCCGCGGACATCGACTACGTGGTGATGGGGCACGTGCTCCAAGCCGGTGCGGGGCAGATCACCGCCCGCCAGGCGGCGATCGCCGCTGGGATTCCACAGAAGGTACCCGCGATCACGCTTAACAACGTCTGTCTGTCGAGCCTGACCGCCGTGGCCTACGCGGACCAGCTGATCCGAGCGGGCGAGCTCGACACCGTCGTCGCCGGCGGGATGGAATCGATGAGCAACGCCCCGTACGTCCTGCCAAACGCTCGGTGGGGTGCTCGGCTCGGCGACGTCGACGTTGTCGACGCGATGATCCACGACGGGCTGTGGTCGACGTTCACCGGACAGCACATGGGCGAGTCCTCCGACGAGGTCAACGCGGCGCTCGGGATCTCACGCGAGGATCAGGACCGCTGGGCGGCCCGCTCGCACCAGCGCGCCGCGCACGCGCGAGACGCCGGCCGATCCGCCGCCGAGATCGTCGCCGTCGAGGTCGAAAACTCCAAGCGATCCGTGTTGGTCGTCGACCAGGACGAGGGGATTCGCCCACAGACAACCCCTGAATCCCTGGCACAGCTCGTCCCGGCGTTCGGTGCTAACGGCACGATCACGGCAGGGAACGCCTCACAGCTATCAGACGGCGCTGCAGCCGTCGTTGTCATGAGCGCCGCGCGCGCCGAGGCGCTCGACATTGAGCCGCTCGCGGAGATCGTCGCGCACGGGATGTGCGCGGAACGCTTCGCCTACCTGCACACCGTTCCGGCCATCGCGCTCCAGAAGGCGCTTGACAAGGCCGGATTGGACGTCGAGGACCTCGGACTGATCGAGATCAACGAGGCGTTCGCGTCGGTCGCTCTACATGCCACCCGGATGCTCAGCGCAAACGAGGATCTCGTCAACATCAACGGGAGCTCGGTTGCGCTCGGGCACGCGCTCGGCTCGACCGGAGCGCGGATGACGGTCACGCTCGTGCACGAGATGCGCCGCCGCCGGATCGAGTACGGCGCAGCCACCCTATGTGGCGGCGGCGGCCAAGGCTACGCACTGATCCTCCGACTGCCCGATCGCGACACCGCCTGAGAGCAGCCGTCGCGCCCTGACCAGGCGGCGCTCGGAACCTCCAGTACCGGGCGACAACGGCCCATAAGGTCCCTGCCACGCCCGAAGTCTCCTGATAGCGTCAGACCACAACCGGCTGAACAAGGGAGAACCATGAGTGAGCAGAGCATCGAGTTCGTCAAGGGTGTCTACGGGGCGTTCGCTCGAGGCGACGTGCCCGCCGTGCTTGGCGCATTCGCTGATGACATCGAGTGGTACGAGGCTGAGGGCATGCCGTACGGGGGCCTGCACCGCGGCGGCGAGGCCGTCGTGCAGAAGGTCTTTGGCCCAATCGCCGAGGACGTCGAAGGCTTCGCCGTCGTACCCGAGGAGCTTGTGGGATCCGGTGAGACCGTCGCCGCGATCGTTCGCTATAGAGGGACCGGCGGGGCGACTGGGAAGGCGCTGGACCTGCCTGTCGTCCACGTCTGGGATATCCGTGACGGCAAGCTTGCGCGCTTCCGGCAGTTCATCGACACGGTGAAGTTCGCCGAGGTCGTTCCCGTTTCGGCGGCGGTCTGAGGCCACGTAGCGCCTCGGCAGTTGGCGTGTCCCACGGACACGGCGGCAGCTACGGGACGGCTGCGGATCGTCCCGGTTTGGTGATGGCCGTTGGCTCGACTTTCCCGTTGACGGGGAAGGTGGGCGCCGGTGTGCCTGCGCGCGCCTCGTGACGCCCGTCGAGTACACGTACGGTGATGTAGGCGATAGCCACGGCCACGATGATCAGCGGGGCGGTCGACAATCCGGCCTGGGAGACGACCATCGCGAGGATCACCGAGGACAGCGGCAGCCGGAGGACCGCCACAGTCGCGGCGCCCATCAGCGCGGCGACGGCGGGCGTTTCGGCGAACCCGATGTGTGATGCGAGCAGGCCGGCGACGATGCCGAGGAACATGGCAGGGAATGTCGGGCCGCCGCGACCGCCTCCCAGCGAGATGCCGTAGGCGAGTCCTTTGAAGAGGATCAGCAGCACGAGTGTGGAGACCGACAGGGTCGCGGCCTGGTTGACGACCTGGCCCATCCCGTCCTGGCCTGAGAACAGGACCAGGTCGGCTGGTTTTCCCGTGATCTGGCCGAAGGCGATCGCCAGCCCGGCGACCACGAGCGCGGCGACGGGTATGACCACCCACGGGCGACGCGACACAACCTCCTGTGTCTTCTTGCCGATCTGAACGATGAGAAAGACAACAATGGCGACCACGACTGCCAGCACGATCGTCCATGCGAACGCAGACACGGTGGGGTGTGCCACGAACGCATGAGGAGGTCGATGTAGAAGATCGGACCTGTTGATGCGGTGCTGCATCGGAGATGGAGGGGCTAGTCCGATGGGCTGGTGGACCTCCGCGGTCGCCCTGCAGGGGGAGGCCGCAAACCACCCCGAGCTGCTGCGGTAAAGAGCCGTGGTGGTGAGCGTCCGGGGAGCAAGGCGCGCCTTGAGCGCGTCAGGTATGGGCCAAGAAGACGAGCGTGAGCGATCCATTGATGACGTGTCGAAATCTGCGTTAGATGACATCGAAACCGGGCGGCCTACCCAGCCCGGGATGAGCCTGGCGGGTGTCCTGCTGATTGGCCAGGTGGTGTCCGGCATGGAGGTGGCGTGAGCTTGGTCCGGGCTCTGGTGTGGAACGTGGGAACCTGTCGTCCCGCGCCTGTCGGTGACCAGTGGCGCCAAGATGGGCCTGCGGTCGCTGGTGGAAGGGAGAACTCCAAGCGGCTGATCCGCGAGGGGTTGCGTACTGATGCGGGGCACAGGGGCGGACCTGACCGTAGTAGCTATGAAGGTCCCGTAATGGGACTGGAGCGAAGGGGAAGGGTCATCCTGGCTTGCTGGCTGGTCAACCGCCTTCGGGTGGGATGAGCCGGATGAGCGAGCCGAAACCTGACGGCAAGTCGTTTGTGATTTCCAAGCGGCTGGTCTGGGAGGCATGGCGAAGGGTCAAGGCCAACCGGGGTGCTGCGGGTGTTGACGAGGAATCGATCCTGGCGTTCGAGGCGAACCTGAAGGCGAACCTCTACAAGGTCTGGAATCGGATGTCCTCGGGGAGTTACGTCCCGCCGCCGGTGAGGGCGGTCGAGATACCGAAGAAGTCGGGCGGATCGAGAATGCTCGGCGTGCCCACTGTCGCGGATAGGGTCGCTCAGACCGTCGCGTACCTGTCCTTGGAGCCCGACGTGGAGCCTGTGTTCCACCCGGATTCCTACGGGTATCGGCCGGGACGATCGGCTCATGACGCGCTGGGGAAATGCCGGCAGCGGTGCTGGAGATATGACTGGGTTCTGGATTTGGACCTGAAGTCGTTCTTCGACTCGCTCGATCACTCGCTCGTTCTGAAAATGGTCGCTCACCACACGAACCTGCGGTGGATCCTTCTCTACGTGGAGCGGTGGCTGAAAGCGCCGTTGCAACTGGAGGACGGCACCCTCACGCAGCGGGATTGCGGGAGCCCGCAGGGCTCTGCGATCTCACCCGTGCTGGCGAATCTCTTCCTCCACTACGCGCTGGACATGTGGCTTGGCCGGGTGTTCCCGGACGTGCCTTTCGAGCGCTACGCGGATGATGCGATTCTGCACTGCAGGAGCAAGCAGGAGGCGCAGATCGTGCTCGACGCGATCGTCAAGCGGTTGGCGGCGGTCGGTCTGGAGTTGAATCTGGACAAGACGCGCATCGTGTATTGCAAGGACTCGAACCGCACCGGCTCGCATGAGCACGAGCAGTTCACGTTCCTCGGGTACACGTTCCGTCCCCGGCTGGCGCGGAGCAGGGCTGGCGTGAAGTTCGTCAGCTTCCTCCCGGCGGTCTCGGAGGATGCCGCGAAAGCGATCCGTCGTCGGGTCAAGCGCTGGCGGCTGCACTTGTGGAGCGGGCAGACCCTCGCTGAGCTCGCACAAGAGATCAACCCGACTGTGCGGGGCTGGATCAACTACTACGGCCGCTTCTACCGGACCGAGTTGATCGGGACTCTCAAACGCATCAACGCGTACTTGATGCGCTGGGCCATGCGGAAATACAAACGGATGCGCGCCCGTCCTGGACGCGCGAACCGGTTCCTGGCGGCGATCGCCAAACGGGAACCAGCCCTGTTCGCGCACTGGGGGTGGGGAGCGCAGCCGACGGCTGGATGACAAGAGCCCGGTGAGTCGAGAGGCTCACGCCGGGATCTGCGAGCGCCGGGGGTGAAACTCCCCCGGCGACTCAACCTCGTGGTAGGCCGGCAGCGACAGCGGCGGGATCGCGTACGCGCTCGTGCTGAGCCCGGTCACCGATCCCATGCCGATGAACACCAGCGAGCCGATTCCCGCCGCGAGCAGTCCGGGCAGCAGGATCACCGGGAGCGTCGGGCCGCCCAACCCCGCGGCTTCGATGATGATGATCGCGCCGACGATCGGCGATCCGAACAGCGAGGAGATGGCGGCGAAACTCGCTGCCGCGGCCATCAGCCCGACGACCTGGTCAGGTGCGTCCTTCTTGGCCGATCGGACGGCTAGCACAGCCAGGCCCGTTCCAAGCCCGATCAGCGGAGCCTCCGGACCAAGCACCAACCCCAGCCCGACCGACGCCAGCGCGGCCAGCACCACGCCCGGAAGCTCGATCGGCTTCGTCGGCCCGCCCCCAGTCTTGATGCCCTCGGACGGCTGATGACCCCCGGTACCCGGCAGACGGACGATCGCGAACGCGACGAGCACGCCCGCCACCGCGAGGACGGGCAGAGGCCACCACGTAGGAACCGTGCCGAACCCGAGATCGCCCGGAAGCTCCTTGTACACCCATTGCTGCGTGTAATGAATCAGCTCAAGGAACCCCCACGCCGCCACCGACACGACCACGCCGATCACCGACGCGAGCACCAACAGCACGCGGTAGTTCTTGCTCCTGATCAGCGCCCCTGGGTCGGGCGGTGCAGCTGCGGGCGCGGCCGCTGTGGGATCGACCGGTGGATCGGCGTCACTCACCGCGAATCACCTGGGCTCGGGAGCACCCCCGCTATGCCGCGCCGGCGGCGCGTTCCACTGCATGTTCAGTCGGGGACATGAATGCGCCGATGATCCACAGGAGCGGGAAGATGAACCCGATCCAGAACATCCAATAATGGCCCTTGCGGAACGTTGACAGGCCGAAGTACACCCAGCACGCTACATAGAGAATCGCCAACAGAATCCAGAGAACGGTCATGGGTTCATGAAACCTTTCCGACTTTCGGTGAGGGTCATCGTGATCGACCCCGACCTATTTGTACGGTTGTGGGCGAGACTCCCACCGGCGCCGGTGACGGGTAAGCGGAGGAAACCCCGGGCCGGTTCCGTAGTTCGCACCACGCGTCTCTTGGTGCGCGCACCATCGAACGGACCCGCCGCCGGCACGCCGACCGATCGGCCGGCTCGGCCCGATTTCCGGTTTCTACCTTGACCGCGGACGGCCTTTGGGGCGCGCCGGAATCTGGAATGTGGTCAGTAGTTGACCGCATGATCACTGCGAGAATCGGCGGTGGTGCCGATCAACTGCTCAGTCCTACGCTGTGCGGCCACGCGCCACCGAGCAGGGGCGCATCGGCCCGAGCACCCGCGCGTGAACGTCATGCCTGACACGAAGACACCGACTCCGATCATTCACGACCGGCACGCAAGCCGGCACGTAGAACCGGTGGCCAATGCCTCTCATGAATGACCGTCAGGATCTCGCAGGACGCGATCAGACCGCGTTGTTCCTGAACTGCCCGCGTTGCGGGTTGAGCATCAAGCCCAAGGCCCGCTGGCTCGCGCCCGAGCACTGCCCGCGCTGCCTGGCCCGCGCACGGATACCGGTCACGTTGTTCTCCTCCACGCTCCCGGCAGCTCAGCTCTACCACGACAACGCAGCACCCAATGCCGAGCCCTGGGAACGAACGCAATTGCGGACCCGATGACGTCATGCGGGCCAGCGGCGCAGTGCCGACGGCGCCCCGTCCATCGAGCACCGCACTCCGCGCCCGGGGCATCGCTCACGCGCCAACCCAAGCTGATCCACTACCACCGCTGCCTCGAGCTCCTCCAAGACCGCCTCGCCGACACGCCACTCGTCACACAGCTCCAAATCGAGCTCGAGAGCATCACCAGCAACCCCCACGAGCACCCAGCCCTCGCGAGATGAGACGATCCGGCGAACGGTCTCCGCGCTGATCGTCGCGTCGATGAATCACAAGATCGCCACTCGCAGGCGAGTGCGCTTATCAATGCGAGCGAGGCTGCCGGTCGTGCGCTCGATGGTCCACAACGAGTAGAGCGACGACGCGTTTGGAACGCCGGTGCGCTACGTGACGCAACGGATGATTGATGCAGGGCGTCAAGCGGCGCGCGAACCCGCCGGGACTCCGGCCCGGGACAGCCTAAACAACTCTTAGCTCAGCCCTCAGTTGGAGCGCTCTCGCCTTCGCTACCGGATCGCGCACTGAATCCGGCATTCTCGGCGACGACCGTAAGGGCTCTGAGTTCTGGGTTCAGGCGCTTGCGGTACCAGAGGACGTCCGTGCCGGTTGGGAAGTCCTCGACTCGACCCGTGAGTTCATAGCCGCTGCGCTCATAGAGGGCTCGAGCCTGAAAGTCGTAGGTGAAGTGGACGGTCTGTGTGCACCCGCGCGCCGCCGCCTCGGCCTCGGCGGCGGCTATGAGCCGAGTCGCGAGGCCGCGACCTCGGAGGCTTGGCTTGACCCAGAGGCTCTGTAGCTCGCAGCAGTCGCCCCAGGTCCACCCGCTGATGCCGGCCACGACGTTGCCGGCTTCGCGCACGAAGATCGCCAGTTCGACCTCGTCACCGAGTCCCATGGCGGCGGACGCCTCACGACGGATCTGCGTTTCGAGAACCTCGATGTCGAGAGGATCCGGATTGTCCTCGACGTGGAACTCCACAGCGACCGGCTCGTCAGGCGGCGACGATCTGCTCGATCAGCGAGGCGTCGTCGAAGTATGTCCGGAACGATCGGATCTTCCCGCCGCGGAAGTCGGCCACCGTGGCGCCGGCCAACTGGACACGCCGTCCCGTCGCTTCCAACGCCGCATCCTCCCCGAGCACGAGCGGTCCCGTGTGATCGGCCTCGATCACCCATTCGGCGAACGCCTTATTGCCCACTTCGTCGAGTCCCCGGAACATGATGACGACGTTGGAGAACGCCGTCTCGCGGAGGGCGGCGAGCTCGGCCACCGCCGTCAGCCCAGACACGCTTGCGTACGGCGACCACCCGACGACGTCGTCGGTGAATAGGGTGCCGGGATCGACCGATGAGACGCCGGCCTCGGCCTCGAGCGCCTTCAGCAGCACGTCCTTGCGCGATTCACTCATTGCAGCCTCCTGTTCCCGTCGGAACGATGTGTTCGAGTCTTCTGAGGATCCGAGCCACGTTCAGGACCCGAGGACCTTCGCCTTGGCCGACGCGAACTCTTCGTCTGTCAGCACCCCCGAGGTGTGCAACTGTGCGAGGTGCTCGAGCTCGTCGGCCGGGTCCGCCGGAGCCGGCGCAGGTTGCGCTTGGTCCTGGTAGTCATCGGCAGGCGCCTCCTGCTGCTGCTCCTGCTCCGCGTCCTGGCCGCCACCTCGGTGAGCAACCGCCGCTCCGGCCATCCCTCCGACGAGGAGCGCCCGGCGCCTTGTCCGTCGCCTGAATCCCATGGTGAACTCCTTCCCGTTCGTTCGGCCGACCATAACCGGCTGCCGGCATCCGGACCTACGATACCGGCGAGCGACGTACAGTACGCGTGTGCGGACGCCGATCAGGAACCCTCCGGACCCGATGTACGCGGAGATCGAGGTGCACCGGACGATGATCTGCGACCGTGTGCGCACCGAATCCTTCCGGCGTGCGATCAACTCGGTGGTGCGCCCGGGCGACATCGTTCTCGACGTCGGGGCGGGAAGCGGCATCCTGAGCATGTTCGCGGCGCGCGCAGGAGCTGCGCGCGTCTACGCGGTGGAGCGCACGACGGTCGCAGTCCTGGCGCAGGAGCTGGCCGCCGCGAACGGGGTTGGGGAGATCGTCCGGCTGATCCACGGCGACATCATGGACGTCGAGCTTCCGGAACGTGTCGACGTGATCGTCTCGGAGTGGCTCGGAGGGTTCGGGATCGACGAGGGGATGCTGGCTCCGGTCATCGCCGCCCGTGACCGCTGGCTCAAGCCGGGCGGAGTCATGGTCCCACGCTCGGTCACGGCGTGGACCGCGCTCGTGCACGACCGCTATCTCGGCGAGACGGTGGAATTCCTGCGGGACAACCCGTACGGCCTCAGGCTCGAGGGACTGGTCGATATGACGGTCAACGAGATCTCCTATTCCGGCACGTTCCGTCACCTTGCGGCGGCCGACAGGCGCTCCGAACCGGGTCGGTTGTGGACGACGGACGCGGACCTGATCTCGCTCGAGCAGGCGCACGCGCCTCACGAAGCCGAGACGCTGCTGCGGGTCCGCGACCACGGAACGGCCAACGCACTCGCACTCTGGTTCAGCGCCGACCTCGCGCCCGGCATCTCGCTCTCCGTGGGACCCGGCGACCCACCGACGCATTGGGGGATGACGACGGCCCCGCTGCACTCGCCCGTGGAACTCACACCCGACATGGTCGTCCGCGCCAGAGTCAGGACCGCCCCGGCTCGGCCGGTGGGAACATGGACGAGTTGGGCCATCGCGATGCCGGGCGCCGACTGGGAGGAACACGACGAGCAGTCGGTGTGGCAGGAGATCGACGACTGAGCAGTCAGGGCGGTGCCGCCGCACGCACGCCACGCCATGCCGGGTCCCGCGAAGGCTGGCTGGGTCAGCCATGGAGGCGATCTGGAAACTCACGCGCGAGAGTGAAAATCTCGCATCGGCTTTGGGTCAGTCGGGGACGGCCCGAGGATATGGCTGGCCATGTTTGATGGAGCGCATTCCCAGTGCTTGCGAGCTGACACGTCATGCCTGACGCGGGCTTTCGGGCGCTTTTCGAGGGCGCACTTGATCCGATGCTGCTCGCCGATGACGACGCGCGGTACGTCGACGCTGATTCCGCTGCCTGCGCGTTCCTGGGGCTTTCTCGCGCCGAGATCTGCTCCTTGCGGGTCGTCGATCTCGCTCCGGAGCCGGCAAGAGCGGTGTTCGACCAGGTGTGGCAGGCGTTCCTGCAGGACGGCGAGCAGCAAGGCGAATACCGGCTGCAGCTCCCCGACGGACGAATCCGCGATATCGAGTTCAGTGCTACGGCTGAGGTGCTGCCGGGACGGCATCTATCGATCATGCGCGATGTCACTGAGCGCAAGCGGTTGGATGCGGAGCGCGACCGGCAGATCGCGGACGCCCAGGAACTGGCCGCGCACCGACCCGCTGACGGGTCTGCCGAACCGCCGCGTCTGGAACGAGCGGATCGTCGATGAGTTTCACCGGGCCGAACGATCGAACGATCCGCTGATGATCGCCGTGATCGACCTTGACGGTTTCAAGGCGCTCAACGACACGCGGGGCCATGCGGCCGGTGACCGGCTGCTCCAGACGTTGGCCGCAGCCTGGCCGGAACAGCTTCGAGAGACCGATTTGCTGGTCCGGGTCGGCGGCGATGAGTTCTGGCTCCTATTCCCGGCGTGCCTGGCCGAGCTGGGACACCTCGTGCTGGATCGGATGCGTGACGTGATGCCGCCGGGGCAGAGCTTCTCGGTGGGAACGGCAACGTGGGACGGCGCCGAGAGCGCTTCGCAGCTGCTCGAGCGCGCGGACCGGGCGCTCTCCGAGGACAAGGCAGGACGTCGGCGTCAAACCGGGCGTCTTGCTGTCTGGACAGCCCGCGATCGAATCCGTGACACCTCGACCCTCCCGATCGTTCGCTGATGCCGAATTCATGGGAGCCCGCACATTACGCGCGCGGAGGCCAGCCGGGGGCACCACGCCCAGACTGTGATCGCGGGTTCGGCTCTCTGGGGTCAGGGCGTGGCCGGGTCGGGGAGGGGGAGGGTGGCCAGCAGCTCCTCAGTGCGGGCATCGGTCAGTGCTCCCCGGTCAGTCTCGCCCGCCTCGGACGCCCTGACGAGGTCGATCGCGATTGAGCGGACCTGGCTGGCGATGTCGCCGAGTGCCATGTTCGGATCGCGTGTGGCCGCGGCGGTCGCCCGGCCGGCGGCCTGCAGCGCTGTGCGCATCACGTCACCGCTGCGCCACGGTTCCCGGAACTGGGCTGGCAGCTCCCATGCGGCCAAGCCAAGATCGCGGATCGCGTCCGCTAGCTCGGCATGCGGCGGACTGCCCCCGCGCACGTACTGCAGCACGCTACGTGCGAGCACACGCGCGCTGCGAGCCGCGAGGTCGGCGTGCCGCACCGTGCGGACATAGCGTTCGAGCTCGGGGCGCCCGGCACGCCGCAGCGGAGCCCACCGGGCGGTGTCGCCCCCCACGACCGCCGCGACCCGCAGCTCGCTGACGCGAATCTCGAGCTCCTCGGCCGCCTGCGCCGCGGCCTCGGCGCGACGCACCTCGCCGGTAGCCAGCGCCGCGGCGGCATCGCGAAGTACGACCCCCAGGTCGCCGAACACAGCATGGGTGGCACGCGCGACACCCAGAACGGGATCCGGCGGGAACACGAGCGTACTGACCGCCAGTGCCACCCCACCGCCAATCAGCACATCGAGCAGACGCACCTCGGATGTCGAGGACAGCGTCGCCATCAGGATTGCCGACACGGCGGCCTCCGTCACAAGCAACTCCCCACCTCCGAGGACGACCGCGGCCACCATCGCCAGCACGACCAACAGCCCGATCTGCGGCAGCCCGGTTCCGATCACGCGCAGCAGCAGGTCGGCGAGCAGGATTCCCAACATCACCCCCGCGATCAGCTGCACCGCGCGCTGTCTGCGCTCCCCGAACGCCGCCCCCAACGAGATCACCGCTGCGATCGACGCGAACGCCGGCCGATGCTCGACCCCCAACAGCACCGCGCAGTACCACGCCCCGACCGCAGCCAGACCGGTCTGCAAAATCGGCCACAGATGACCATGGACACGTCGGCGAGCCAACTGAATGGATGGAACCCTCACGCTAGAGATCAAACCGCGGCCAAGCCTCCGTTACACCAACGATCGGCACTGGTTCCTCCTGGCTTGACGTTTGCCGATATCGGAATATGATGGCGCTATGGCACGAGCAGCGACGACGTCGGACGTCTTCAACGCGATCGCCGAGCGACAGCGCCGGGAGATCCTGGTGCTGCTGCGGGCGGGTGAGTGGCCGGTGACCGAGTTGGCCCAGGAGCTGGGGATGACCCAGCCGGGGGCGTCCAAACACTTGCGGGTGCTCCGAGAGGTCGGACTCGTGCGGGACCGCAGGGCAGGCAAGCAACGCCTGTACGGCCTTGACGCCCGCGAGCTGCGACCGGTTCACGAGTGGACCGGCGGGTTCGAGCGGTTCTGGAACGAGAGCTTCGACCGGCTGGACGAGTACGTGCAGGACCTCAAGCAGGCACGGCAGGAGGAGTAGCTGATGAGCGCGACGGGACGAGGAGCGCCGGCGCAGTCCGCGACGGCCGACCGCGAGATCGTGATCTCCCGGGTCATCAGTGCCCCGCGGGAGCTGGTGTTCGAGGCGTTCACGGAGGTGCGGCACCTGTCGCGGTGGTGGGGACCCGAGGGGTTCACCACCACCACGCGGGCGTTCGAGTTCCGCGTCGGCGGGGAGTGGGACTTCGTGATGCACGGACCGGACGGGACGGACTACCAGGAGTGGATCTCCTGGACCGCGATCGCCCCGCCGGAGCGGATTGCGCTGCTGCACGGTGAGTCCCGCGGCGACCCGAACGCCTTCGAGTCGGTCTTGACGTTCGCGCCCGACGGCGCGGGGACCCGGATCGAGATGCGCACTGTATTCCCCACCAAGGAACTGCGCGACGAGGCGGTCGAGACGTACCACGCGATCGAGGGCGGCCAGCAGACCCTGAGCAACCTGGCTGCCTACGTCACCGAGATCGTTCGGAAGGGAGTTGAGGACTGATGGCCGGGAAGGTGTTCTTCAGCGTGACGATGTCGCTGGACGGGTTCGTCGCGCCCGAGCAGCGCACGGACGACCCGGATGCGCAGCGCTGGATGGCGCAGTGGATGGAGCTGCAGCAGTGGATATTCCCGCAGCGGTTCTTCCGGGAGAACCTGAAGCTCGGCGAGGGCGGCGAGGAAGGGCGCGACAACGCCATCGCGCGGGAGACGTTCGAGCGCACCGGCGCGAGCGTGATGGGCAAGCGCATGTTCGACCTCGGCGAGCAGGCGTGGCCGGAGGAGGCGCCGTTCCACACGCCGGTCTTCGTCGTGACGCACGAGAAGCGTGACCCCTGGGAGCGGCTGGGTGGGACCACCTTCCAGTTTGTGGGCGACGGCATCGCGACCGCGCTCGACCAGGCCCGCGAGGCCGCCGGCGACCGAGACGTCCGCATCGCGGGCGGCGGCGCAACGATCCTGGAGTACGTGAACGCCGGCCTGATCGACGAGTTCTCGATCGCGCTCTCACCCGTGCTGTTCGGCTCCGGAATCCGCCTGTTCGAGGGCGTGGACGCGAGCCGTGTGGCCCTGGAGCCGGTCCGTGCGGAGCCAACGCAGCGGGTGACCCACCTGACCTACGCAGTCCGGGAGCGATCACTGTCTCGACCTCAGCGCTCCCCCGCCGAGGTCAGCAGCGCGGTGAGATCCTCGACGCTCTGAGCGTCACGAAGGGCGAGGTGGCGGGCCGCGCGAGTTCTCGGAGGACCGGCACGACGCTGACGCCTATGCTCACATCGTGGTCGACCCAACCTCAGGCGCACCGGACGCCGAACCGCGGGCCCGTTGCGTGTGCGGCGAGAAGGTCACAGAGCCGTATTCGGACGCCACCTGCGTCGCGAGAGAGTCGCGCCGCGCGGGCCGGCCTGAACGACGAGAGCAATCGTGCGGTCGTCGACCCCCGGATCGACGGGTAACTAGGGTGCACTGGGTGAGCGCGACGGTGACCCTCGAGCCCTGGCGTAGCGGCGACCTGCCGCTGCTCGAGCGGCTGATGGGCGACCCGCGCATGACCGAGCACCTCGGCGGCCCCGAGAGCCCGGACAAGGTGCGCGAGCGTCAGGGCCGCTACGAGCGCCCCGAGGGCGGCGATCGCATGTTCAAGATCGTCGACGTGGCGAGCGGCGCCGGCGTCGGCTCCGTCGGCTTCTGGACGAAGGAGTGGCGCGATGAGCCGGTCTACGAGGTCGGCTGGATGGTCGTGCCGGAATTCCAGGGCCGCGGCATCGCGGCGGCGGCGACCGCGCAGGCGATCGAGCTCGCCAAGCGCGACGACAAGCACCGCTTCATGCACGCCTTCCCGAACCTCGACAACGCGCCGTCGAACGCGATCTGTCACAAGCTCGGCTTCGAGCTGCTCGAGGCATGCGAGTTCGAGTTCCCGGAGGGGCACTTCATGACCTGCAACGACTGGCGCCTGGACCTGCGCGCCTAACTACGCAACCATCGCCGCTCAGTCACCGCCGGCGGGCTCTCCGCTCGGCTGCGACCAAGCCCGACTTGCCGCGGCCTGGTTCCTCGGAGAGAATCGCCGCACGATGTTCGCGAACGATTGGAGGCCGACGTGCCGGTCTATCTAGGTCGCTTCAAGTACTCCGCCGAGGCGATAAAGGCGATGATCGAGAACCCGCATGACCGCGGCGCAGCCGCCACCGCGGCGGCCGAGTCGCTGGGATGCAAGCTGCACGGCATCTGGTGGGCGTTCGGCGAGCACGATGGCGTGTTCCTGTTGGAGGCCCCGGACAACGTCGCAGTGGTCGCGCTGGCGATGGCAGTCGGCGCGAGCGGACAGATCAGCACCGAAACCACCGCGCTCCTCGACATGAACGAGGCACAGGAGGCAATGCGCAGGGCCGCGACCGCGACCTTCCGCCCGCCCAGCTGATCGGCCGCTGCCCATCCCAGCTTCACGGGACTCGCACGTCAGGCGGCCTTGTCCGGCCTGCCGTGGGAGACCACCATGGAGGCCTGGATCGGTAGCTGCGGCCACGAGCGACCGCAGGATTGGCCGAGTGCTCAAGCGCGGGCACCTCGGCAGCGCTACGACTTTCACGCCGGTCGGGAAGATGCACAGGCTGACGGGCGCTTCCAGCATGTCGTCAGCCGCCGGGTGGGCAGGATCGTAGAGGCCCAGCGCCGACTGGCCCCGAAGAGTTGTAGAAGACTTGTGAAGGATTTGTGATTAGCCTTGCCCAAGCTGATCTTGTGCCAGGCAAGCTATGAAGAATCCCCGCAGTGCTCGAGCGGCGGCGAAGCCATCCGGGGCGCTCGCCGCGAGCCGTGGTGGACAAAACGGAGCGGGCCGGCCGTCGTGCGCGTCGGCTCTCCGCTTCGTCGTCGTCCCAATCGCTTCGTGTGGTCGCGTTCGGTGGTCGCGGTCCTGTCGAGCGTGTGACGCTGGCGCGCGCTGGGCGCGTGCTCGGCGGAGGTCGAAAAGCCGTTGACTGCATCGCCGCCGCCTGGGCGTTCCCGCGAGCCCCTGACCGTGCTGTCGTCGCTAAGGGTGTTGTTGTCGCTACGCGGCTATCGACGTGAGTGGCTGGGTGCGGACGCGCTCGCCGCGTTGGCGCTGCTGGCGATCGCCGTCCCTGAGCAGCTCGCCACCGCGCGGCTGGCGGGCATGCCGCCGGTGACCGGGCTCTACGCCTTCGTGGCCGGCACCGTCATGTTCGCGCTGTTGGGCTCCAACCCGCAGATGTCGGTCGGCGCAGACTCCACCATCGCGCCACTGTTCGCTGTCGCCGTCACACACCTGGCCGTGCCCGGATCATCCCGCTACGTCGCGCTGGTTGCGTTGCTGGCCGTGGTCGTGGGCGTGCTTGTCGCCCTGGTCGGCATCCTGCGTCTCGGGTGGCTCGCCGAGTTCCTCTCCGCCCCGATCATTACCGGGTTTCTCGCCGGGGTGGCAGTGATCATCATCGTCTCCCAGTTGAGCGACCTCTTCGGCCTGCCGGCGACCCGCGGCTCCACGCTCCATCGCCTCAGCGCGTTCCTCCATCACCTGCCCCAGACCAACGGCTGGACGCTCGCCATCGGCATTGGCGTGTTCCTCACGATCGCCATCGCCCGGCGCGTGGACCAGCGACTCCCGGGTACGTTCGCGGGGCTCGTCGGCTCGGTCGTCCTCGTCGCCGCTCTCGACTTGCAGGCGCACGGCGTCGCGGTGCTCGGCAGGGTCTCACACAGCGCACCAAGCTTCGGGCTCTCAGCGCTGACGTGGCACTCGATTCGCAGCATCCTGCCCCTCGCCGGAGTGGTCGCACTGGTCGTGGTCACCCAGTCGGCTGCCACCACCCGGGCGTTCGCCGATCAGGAGGGGTACCAGGTCAACGTGGACCGCGACTTCCTCGGGGTCGGCGGCGGCGGCGTTCTCGCCGGCCTGGCCGGCTCGTTCCCTGTCAACGCCAGCCCCCCCCGTACCGCTGCGGTGGCGACGGCCGGCGGACGGACACAGCTCGCAGGTCTCGGGGCCGCTGCGGTGGTGGTAGCGCTCATCCCCGCCACGGCGCTGCTGACAGACGTGCCTCTGTCCGCCTTGTCCGCCGTCCTGATCTTCATCGCGATCCGCATCTTCCACGCCCGCGAGCTCGCCGCGGTGCTCCGTTTCGACGTGTGGGAGTTCGGGCTTGCCATGGTCACGCTATTGACGGTGGCACTAATCGGGGTGGAGCAGGGCATCGGGGTCGCGGTGGGGCTCGCCATCCTGGACCGCACCCGCCTCAGCGCCCGTCCCCACGCGCACATCATGGCCCGCATTACCGGTACCACAAGCTGGGCGCCACTCAAGTCCGCCCAACACCCGATCGAGGTGCCGGGCGTGCTCGTGGTGCTGTTCGCGGCGCCGCTCTACTTCGCCAACGCTGGCAATTTCCGCGCCCAGATCGACAAGGCCCTGAGCCACCTGCCAAGCCGCCCACGCGTGCTCGTGCTCGACGTGGTGGGGATGCACGACATCGACTACACGGGCACCCGCGTGCTCAAGGACGTACTCGACGAGCTCGACCGCCGGCATGTTGACTTCGCGCTGGCCAGGGCGGGCCGCCACGTGCTTGAGAACCTCGCCCGCAGCGGCCTGCTCGAACAGATCGGCACCGAGCGCCTCTTTCCCAGCGTCGATGAAGCGGTGAGAGCACTCGGCCCAGAAGAGAGCACCTCATGAGCGCCGTCGCCGGATGGAGGAACTGCACGCCCACTTCAGCACGAACCACGGCAGCCCGCGCGGGCACCCTGGGCAACATCGCAATGGTCGATGAGCAGCCGACGCGCGTGCTCGCGTTGCCGGGAGTAGGCGACGCTCAGGATCCTCGTCGCGCCTTGCCTGCAGAACGGGGATTCACGTGGCAAGGGGTGGGCTTTCTACGGATGTGTCATGCGTACGCGCGGACTTACATGTGGGCCACGTAGCTAGGGAGGGATCGGATGGCGGTGCACCACAGAAGGCCCTGGGCGGTAGCGATGGCCATCCTGACGTTCGCCGGAGCGCTCGCGACGGTCGTCGTCTCGAGCGCTGGCGCGGCGGGCGCCACGCGGCCGGCCGCGGATTGCCAGCCGTTCAGCTCGACGCCGTGCCTGCTTCCTTTCCCCAGCAACCTCTTCACCCGGCCGGACCGCTCCACCCCAACAGGGTTGCGGGTCGACCTCCGGGCCGATGCGATGCCGATGAATACCAAGGGCCAGCGGATCGGCGCCGCGGAGTACGACCGCAACGACGGCTTCAGCCCCGGCAGCGCGCTGATCGTCCATGTTCCCGGGCTTGACAGCGCCAGGGCGTTTGCCCGGACGGGCGCGGTAGGTCTGCTGAACATGCGACAGGCGTTCGCCAAGAACCAGCCGATCGTGGTGATCGACGAGGCCACCGGAGGCCGCCAGCTGATCTATGCCCAGCTCGATGCCAACGCCACTACGCCCCAGACGAGAAACCTGATGATCCTTCCCGGCAAGGCGTTCACCGAAGGCCACACCTATCTGGTGGCGCTGCGCCACCTGCGCGATGCGCGCGGGCGGTTGATCGCCGCGCCGGCCTGGTTCGAGAAGCTCCGCGACGGCCTTCCGCTGCCGGTCAACGAACGATCCCAGAGCGCCCGCTACGGCAAGATCTTCGCCGCGTTGAAGCGAGCGGGCATTGGCCGCGGGGACCTCTACGAGGCGTGGGACTTCACCGTCGGGTCGCGGAAGAGCCTGACCTCGCGTCTGCTCTCGATCCGCAACGACGCGTTCGCTCAGCTCGGAGACACGAATCTGGCCGATGGGACGGTGCAGGGGCGCGCCCCCGGTTACACGATCACCGGCACCGCCAGCCTGACGCCGCAGCTGCGGATCGTGCAGGGGACTTTCCAGGTGCCCTGCTATCTGGTCGCATGCGGCTCGACGGCCACCACAGCATTCCACTACAGCTCGAGCCGGCCCGACGCGCTGCCCACCCAGATCCCGGGCAACGTCGGCAGGGCGGCGTTCGAATGCGTTGTTCCCACCTCTGCCTCGCCATCCCGGCCCGCGCGCATCTCGATCTACGGCCACGGGCTGTTCGAGGACCACACGCTTGTGACTGCCAAGTACCTCCAGCCGCTTGCCACCAACGACAACATGGTCTTCTGCGGGACCGACTGGTGGGGGCTCGCCTCAGCGGATGAGGCCTACGACGCTGGCGTCATCGCCAACCTGAACCTGTTCCCGGTCGTGGTGGATCGCCTCCAGCAGGGAGTCGTCAACACCCTGTACCTCGGGCGGTTGATGCTGAACCCGCAGGGCTTCGCCGCCAACCCGGCGTTCCGGTCAGGTGGCCAGCCGGTGATCGAGACCTCGCACCTCTATTACTACGGCAACAGCCAGGGCGGGATCGCCGGCGGAATGGCCACCGCGGTGGCGCCAGACTGGACCCGTGCCGTGCTCGGCGCGACCGGGATCGACTTCGGCAACCAGCTCGTGCAGCGGAGCACCGACTTCACCCCGCTGAAGGCGATCCTGGAGAAGTCCTATCCGGACCAGTCGCTCTATCCGGTGATCCTCGACCTCGTCCAGCAGCTGTGGGACCGCGGCGAGCCGGACGGGTACGCCCCCCAGATGACCTCACACCCGCTGCCCGACACGCCGCGGCATACAGTGCTAATGCAGATCGCCTACGGCGACTTCCAGGTCAGCATGTACGCGGCCGCTGCGGAGGCTCGGACGATCGGCGCCTCGGCGTACGAGCCGGCGCTTGACCCCAGCCGCGCTCAGGACCGCAATCTGTTCTACGGCATCCCGGCGATGAGCGGCTTCCCATTCGGCGGCTCGGCGGTCGAGATCTGGGACAGCGGGCCGACGCGGGTGCAACCGCCGCCTGTCGGCAACGTTCCGCCCATCCCCGGGCCGAACAACGCCGACACGCACTTCGACCCGCGCTACACGCCTGCCGCGCAGCAGCAGATATCTGACTTCCTGTCCCCGGCCGGGACGATCGTCGACGTCTGCAACGGCGCGCCGTGTCATTCCGTTGCGGCGCCGGCGTCGCCCTGAGCCTCACGAGCGCGCCGGACTCCCGCTAGAAGGCGGCATATGATCATCCGGCGCGAGACCCGTGAAGATCGGCCGGTGGTCGATGCGGTGATCTCGGCCGCGTTTGGCCGACCGGAGCGCGATCAAGAGCCGCCGGAGACGCTCCTGATTCGGGCGTTGCGGCGGGACGTGGGCTGGGTCCCGACGCTCTCGATGGTGGCGATGCGCGACGATCGGATCGTCGGTCATGTGGCGTGCACCCGAGGATGGGTGGGTGAGGTGACCGCACTCGGGCTGGGACCGATCAGCGTCCTGCCGGCTCATCAGCGGCAGGGAACCGGTCAGGCGCTGATGCATGCAATCATCGGCGCGGCTGACGCGGCGGGCGAGCCGATGATCGCCCTCCTTGGTGATCGTCATTTCTACCGTCGCTTTGGTTTTGTGGCTGCATCTCGGCTCGGAGTCGCCGCGCCCGATCCTGGATGGGGTGACCATTTTCAGGTTCGGACGCTGACGGACTGCCCTCGTTCCATCAGCGGAACGTTTCAATACGCAGCACCGTTCGCGGACCTCTAGCGGTGTCGGCCGGACCCGACAGCCTCGAGCAGACTTCTCCTTACGAAGATCCGGCAGCCTCGTGCGATTGGGCCTCCCCGATTGAGGCTGCCGCCTCGGGCACGCCACCAGCCACGCCGACCGGCATGGCCACGACTGCCTGTCCGCCCCAGCGATGCGGCAGCCTGCTGGGCGCGCTCCACCGTGAGCCACGAACGCCTGGACGCCCAAGCACAAGAGCAGCAGCCTCGCCGGCACCGCCCGAGCCCTGTCTCGATCGGGCCGCAGGCCTCGTGGTGGCGCAGGCCCCGGGTGGCAGCAGCCGACCGCGATTAGCCTGTGTCCCCGAGCAGCTTGGGACGGAGGCGACCTGTCGCGGCTTGGTTCAGTTGACCGCGTACGTCGACCAGGTGCCTGGTACTCCTTTTAGAGTCTTGGTTCCGCGGTCCGTGAACTCGATCCCCCAGCCGACAACGAGATCTTTGACGGTCCCAGATACGAGGATTTCATGGGCGCCGGCGAGCGCGGAGATCCGGGCGACGATGTGGACGGCAAGCCCGCGGAGATCACCTGTCACAAGCTCGCACTCCCCCGTGTGAACTCCGCAACGCAGCTCCAAGCCCAATCGGCCAACGGCTTCGCGTGCTGCCATAGCGCATTGAATTGCCCGCCCAGGCCCGTCGAACCGGACCAGAAAGCCATCACCGGTGTGCTGGACCTCACGACCGGCGAACCGTTCAAGCTGGCGCCGCATCAAGGCATCGTGGCGCGCCAGCGGCTCGCGCCATCGCACGTCTCCTAGCGGCGCCGCAAGCCGACACCTGCTTCCGAAGTTGCGGGTTTCCGGATCGGCGCGGTACATGCTGGTAGCGCCTTCCCTACATTCATGCGACGTGCAACTCGGGGATTGGCCGTTCGTGCAGATTGCTCTCCCTCTAGGCCCGGTCGTTCGTCGGTCTGGCGATCGTGGAGAGCTGCGTGAGTAGGCGGCGCAGCTGGCCGAACTTTCGGGGTCCCAGTTGTTGTTCCCATTCGGTTTCGACCTCTTGGACGATTTCGTAGATTGCTCTGGTTGCGGCATGGCCTCTGGGGGTGAGGCGGACGCGCTTGGAGCGTTGGTCGTTGCGGTCGGTTTCGCGGGTCAGGTATCCGAGCTGCTCGAGTTGGCCGAGCAGGTAGTTGAGCGCCTGTTTGGTCATGCGCGTCTGGGTCGCGAGTTCCGAGGGGCGCTGGTTCTCTGGGCCGGGGTATCGCCACACGTCAACGTGGGCTGCGACGAGGTCAGTGAAGCCGCGGTCGTGTAGGCCGGCGAGCATTCGGTCGCGCACCGTCTCCCATGGGACTCGCAGGAGCGCTCCGATCAGCGGCGGCGGCGGTGCAGACCCAACATCGGATTGAGTAAAGCCACTTGACAGACTCATGCGCCCAAGTATACACTGGTCAAGTAGCTTTACTCAGTGGGCTTTTTGCCCGAGAGCCGCCACATGTACAAGACCACCGGAAGGAGCCAGCATGTACAAGACCATGGACAACGACACGATCACGGTCGGTGAGCTCGGCGTGCGCTTTCTGGTCGAGGGCGCGGACTCGAACGGGACCGCGTCGGTGTTCGAGTGCCATGTTCCAGCCAACTCGCGGATGCCGGCGCCCCACAGCCATGACGGCTTCGAGGAGACGATCTACGGGCTCGAGGGCACCACGACCTGGACGATCGACAGCGAAAGGGTCGACGTCGGGCCCGGCGGGGCGGTGTGCGTGCGGCGTGGGCAGATCCACGGGTTTCAGAACCACGGCGACATCGACGCGACGTTCCTGGCGATCGCGACCCCGGCCGTGTTCGGGCCGGCCTATTTCCGCGAGATCGCCGAGGTCCTCGCGGCCGGCGCCGGCGGCCCCCCGGACCTCGCCGCGATCGGCGAGGTAATGCGCCGCCACGGCCTCACCCTCGCCCCGCCGAGCTAGTCAATCTCGACCCGACAGGAGCGACCCAGATGAAGATCGTCGTGTTCGGAGCCACCGGCATGATCGGCACTCGCATAGCGGCCGAGCTCGAGCGGCACGCCCACGCCGTGACGGCCGCGACGCGTGCGACCGGCGCAGATGTCACTGATCCGCAATCGGTCGCCAGCGTTGCCGCCGGCGCCGACGCGGTGGTCAGTGCGGTCTCGGCGCGCGGCGTGAGCTACACACTCGCCGACGTCGCACCGCCGCTGGTCGAAGGGCTGCGTGAAGCAGGTGTGCGCAGGCTCCTGGTCGTCGGCGGAGCCGGCAGCCTGGAGGTCGCGCCCGACAAGCGGCTACTGGACACCCCCGACTTTCCCGACGAGTGGAAGCCTGAAGCGATCGCCCAATCCGAGGCCCTCGACTACTACCGCGACGTCGAGGACTTGGACTGGACCTTCGTCAGCCCGGCGGCCTTCATCCATCCCGGCGAGCGCACGGGTCGCTACCGGCTCGGCGGCGATCAGCTTCTCGTCGGCGACAACGGCAACAGCGAGATCAGCGCCGAGGACTACGCGATCGCGATCGCCGATCTGCTCGAACACGGCGGCCACGAGTGCGAACGGATCACCGTCGCCTGGTGACCCACCCAACTCGCCCCGCCAGCCGGCTTAGCGAGCGGGCCTCCCGACGTGGACCATCGACTGCAACACAAGGGAGATCGGACCGGCGACGCCGTCTGCGTCCCGCGGAAGCGAGCCATGGTTTCGCCAACTACGGCCCCGCGGACGCGAAGCTCCTTGCGATCGCGACTCCCGGTGTGTTCGGGCCCGCGTACTTCGACGAGATAGGCACGTCCTGGTCGCGTCGCTCGGGACGGTCGCGGCTGCGGCGACCCACATCTTCTCCCTCACCGCGTGACCCCCGCTGCGGTTGCCACGCCGCGGCACTTCTGCATCGCGGCGCGGAGAGCGCTCATGCCCCCGGGTTGTGCGGCGGAGGGGATTCGATTTGTGTCGACGAGGGGTCCGTTTGGGAGGGGGTCAGGGAAGTCCGGCACGCCGTTGGCGCGGACGCAGTGGGCGAACTTGAGGCCTGCCTGCTGCTGCTGGGGGCTCCGCTTGCTGCCCGTGAACCCCGTTGGCTCCAGGTTCTTGCACGTGCTGACGGCCTGCTTGAACGCCGGGGCGCTGGTGTTCAGCCCCGAGCCGTTCGCTACCGCATCGATGGTGAGCTTGCCCGACGCGTTCGGGTCCGGGAACCGGCTGACCCCGTTGCTGCGCATGCACTCGGCGAACTTCACCCCCTTCTGAGCATTGGCGGCGGCGGCGTCGCCGCCGCCAGTTTCGGTGGGTGCGCTCGAACCGCACCCACTGATCACTGCGGCCAGAGCGATCAGGGCAAGGGCCGCCCGCGACCAGCGTCTTCTACGCATGTCTTCTCCTCGGGTAGGTGGTGCGTTGACATCAAGGCCGTGCCGGGGCGCGACTGGGAGCGAGTGGCAGCGCGCGGCCGCGGCGGCGATCGATTCCTCGTGGGCCAGGGGCCGCGGCGGGCGCAGCAATCGTGCTCATACGGATCGCCGGGGCGACGGACTCCACGAGCTGCCGGGCGGCCTGGCCGGCGGCGGCCAGGAGCCCCGACGTGTCGCTGCCCTCCCCCTGCCCCAGCACCACACCGGACGCGGTCAGCCGGCGCCCGCCGATCGTCACGTGGGTGATGAACGCCAGGCACCCTCCCGCCGCAGAGTCCGACCCGGTCTTACCGGCGTAGCCCTCGTCGACCAGAGGGTTAAAGTTGGTGAGCGTGCCCGCGACCGGGAGCGTCACGCCGGGCATCGAGACGATCTGGCGGAAGACCGGGAAGCGCATCGCCCGCTCAAAGATGCGCAGCTCGTCGGCGGCGGTGGACAACGTGGCCGGATCGAACCCGCTGGGATCGGTGTAGACCGTGTGGTCCATCCCCAGCGCGTGGGCCTCCGCATTCATCTCGGCGACAAAGCGCGTCTCACTGCCCGCCACCTGAGCGGCGAGCATCCGGGCGATGTTGTTGTCAGAGGGGATCAGCAGCGCCTCCAGCAACTGGCGCTCGGTCAGCTGCTCGCCGGGGCGCACCGCCACGACCGACTGGTCTTGGTCGGCGTCCTGGGCCTCTGCCAGCGCTTCGGCCGCACTGACCGTAATCGTGAACCCGTCCTGTGCGCCGCTCAGCCGGTAGCGCTTGAGGGTCAGGTAGGCGGTCATCACCTTCGCCAGGCTGGCGATCGGGACCGGCTCCTCGTGCGGGCTCGCCGCCGGCCGACCGTGACCGAGCACCAACGCCGCCTGCCCCTGCAGCGGCCACCTGGCCGCCGACACGTAGGTGCGGCGGCGGTCGTTGCGAGTGCGCGCCGTGGGCATGCGCACGTGGCCCGTGTCGTTCAGGAACTGGCGAGCCGTATGGGCGAGAAGGAGGACCAGGATGACGCCGAGCAGCACGCGCCGACGACGCGCGCGGTACACGGTCGGTCGGCTCCAGCGATCTGCCGCTGGTGCTCGTGTTCGTTGGCTGTAGGCCACGCCGCTAGTGAAGGTGGCCTGGCGTTGCCCGAACGTATGCGTTTTTCGATACGCCGAAGATATGTCCGGACTGAGACCATCGAGAGCATGCGCGTGTTGATCGTCGAGGACGAGCCCCTGATGGCCGAAGCGATCCGCGACGGCCTACGCCTGGAAGCGATCGCGCAGACATCGCCGGTGACGGCGACGGCGCGCTGGCGTTGCTGAGCATCACCGACTACGACATCGCCGTCCTCGACCGCGACATCCCCGGACCCTCGGGCGACGAGATCGCCAAACGCATCGTCGCGTCCGGCAGCGGCATGCCGATCCTGATGCTCACCGCTGCCGACCGGCTCGACGACAAGACCTCCGGGTTCGAGCTCGGCGCCGATGACTACCTGACCAAGCCGTTCGCGCTCCAAGAGCTGGTGCTGCGTCTCAGAGCGCTCAACCGCCGACGCGCCCACCACCGGCCACCGGTGCGAGAGATCGCCGGTCTGCGTCTGGATCCATTCCGCCGCGAGGTCCACCGCGACGGCCGCTACATCGCGCTCACCCGCAAGCAGTTCGCCGTGCTCGAAGTGCTCATCTCCGCCGAAGGCGGAGTCGTCAGCCCCGAAGAACTCTTAGAGCGAGCGTGGGATGAGAACGCAGACCCGTTCACCAACGCGGTGCGCATCACCATCTCGGCACTGCGCAAACGCCTCGGCGACCCCGGCATCATCGCCACCGTCGCCGGCGTCGGATACCGCATCAGCACCCAGCCAGATATCGATCGCGATGGGGGCGGGCGTGGATAGGGCCCCTGGGTTGAGCGTTCGCCTCGAACTCAGCCTCCAGGGCGGCTACCGGATCTGACAATGTCGCGCCTCTCGCTCGCCCGGCTCGCGCCCCCTCGGATGCTCCACCTGCCCTCGCGGACTGTACGGCTGCGCCTGACCCTGCTCTACAGCGGCCTATTCCTCCTCTCGGGGGTGGCGCTGCTCGTGACTACCTACCTCCTCTTCCGCAGCAAGACCGGGGTCGACCTGATCGTCCCGACCGGGACTGCACATCGGTCGACCAGCCCGGGCGCCCTCAACAACGTCTTGCCGAACCCGGCCGCGGTCCGCCGTGTGCGCCAGATCTACGCCGGGGCCGTCGAACGGCACACCCATGGTCTCCACCAAGGGCTCATCCAGTCCGGGATCGCGCTGGCGATCATGACCGGGGTCTCGATCGCGCTCGGCTGGCTGATCGCGGGCCGGGTCCTGCGCCCGCTGCGCACGATGACGGCGACGACGCGGCAGATCTCCGAGCGCAACCTGAACGAGCGGCTCGCGCTCTCCGGGCCCCGCGATGAGCTGAAGGATCTCGCCGACACCGTCGACGGCCTCCTCGCGCGGCTCGAGGCACACGTCGCCGAACAGCAGAGATTCGCAGCCAACGCCTCCCACGAGCTACGCACGCCGCTGGCGCTGACGCAGACGCTGCTCGACGTGGCCCGCAAAGATCCGAACCGCGTCAACGGCGAACTCGTCGACCGCCTCCACGAGGTTCAACACCCGAGCGATCGACCTCACCGAGGCACTGCTCCTGCTCAGCAGCGCCGAACAGCGGTCCTTCAGCCAAGCACATATTGACCTGTCCCTCATAGCGGACGAAGCCACGGAGACACTCCTCCCGTTCGCAGAAAGACGCGGCGTCAGCATCGAGACCTCCGGCGAGGAGACCCCCACGATCGGCTCGCACGCGCTCCTGCTGCAGTTGACCACAAACCTCGTGCACAACGCGATCGTCCACAACCTTCCCGAGCAGGGCGCCGTGTGGGTCAGGACCAATATTCACCCCGAGACCGTGGTGATGACTGTTGAGAACACCGGCGAGAAGCTCACCCACGGGCTCGTCGCCACACTTCTCGAGCCGTTTCAGCGCGGCACCGAACGCATACACACGGGCGACGGAGGTGTCGGCCTCGGCCTCGCGATCGTCAGAAGCATCACCCGGGCGCACGACGGAACCCTCACCCTCACACCCAGGGACGCCGGCGGCCTCCGCGTCAGCGTGCAACTACCCACCGCGCCCGCGCACACCCGCGCATGACGATCTGGCTACTCGACGCGTCGGCTTCAGCTGGCTGACACCGCATACACCGGCGGGAGCCGCGTCGTGACTTCGAACCATGTCGCCCCCGCGTCGCCCGAGCCGAACACCTCGCCGGTCGTGGAGCCAAAGTAGAGCTCAAGCGAGGGTCCGGAGCCCTTTCGCTGGAATGCCTGGCGCAGGACAGTTAGGTATGCGTGCTGCTGCGGCAGCCCATCCCCGCGCGGCGTCCACGTCTCACCACCATCGCGCGTCTCGTACACGCGCAGGCGCCCGTCGGGCGTCACCCGGTCCATGTCGGCCACGAGCGGGATCACGTATGCGCTGTTCGGGTCGGCTGGGTCGACCGCCAGCGGGAAGCCGAAGTCCGATGGGAGCCCCGCGCCGATCTCGCGCCAACTGGAACCGGCGTCGTCGGAGCGGTACACGCCCCCGTGAAACTGGATGAACATCCGCTCCGGGCGCGC
The DNA here is from genome assembly GCA_963800815.1 of uncultured Solirubrobacteraceae bacterium. Classification (GTDB taxonomy): domain Bacteria; phylum Actinomycetota; class Thermoleophilia; order Solirubrobacterales; family Solirubrobacteraceae; genus Palsa-465. The sequence goes on along the minus strand of CAWDCP010000003.1, from coordinate 26,800 downwards.
CGGCGCTCGCTCCAAGTGGTGCACGCACAGCGCAGTGTCAGCGTCGGGCGGTGGCTCGGGGAGGTTGAGGTCGGCGATCACCTCGTCGGGGAGGTAGCGCGGTGTCAGCCCTTGATTGCCCCGCCGCCACGAGCGCCCGGCGTCGTCGGTGTGCCACACGCCCGCCGCCGAGATCGCGACCGACAGCTTGTCCGGGACGCCCGGCCACGGGGCGATCGAGTGAACGCAGAGCCCGCCGCCGCCCGGCTGCCAGTTCCGGCGTGTCTCGTGCTCCCACAGCCCCGCATTGATCTCCCATGTGGATCCGCCGTCGGCGGACTGAAACAGAACGCCCGGATCCCCGCCCGCGTACATCAGCCCGTCGACCTCACCTGGGGCGATCACCCAGATCCGCTCGAGCGCCAGCTCACCCGCTGCGGGCAGCGCAACGCCCTCGGCCTGCTCCCACGCCTCGTGACGTGTACCGGCGCCCCAATCGCTCGCTGCCAGCTCGGTATAGAACACCTTCGGACCGTAGAACGGTGAGGTCATCGTTGCCAGCACCCGCCTCGTGCGTGGGTCACGCACCGCGTAGTCAACCGGCTCGCCGGCGAACGCCCGCGCGACGATCGCCCAGTCGCCGCGGGGCTCGCCCGAGAGCGCGAACAGCCCCTTCTTCGTGGACACCAGCAACTCGGTCATCTCCCTCAACCTCCTGTGATCGCGGGCAAGATCTCGACGCGGGCGTCAGCGGCAACCATCGTGTGTTCTCCGCCGCGCTCGCCGTTCACAAACACGTTGATGTGCCGCCTGATCAGGCCACGCTCGTCAACGATCCAGCCGCGCAGCGCGGGATACGCGCACTCGAGCTCGCGCAGCAGTTCGAGCACCGTGGCGGCTTGGAGCGGATGCTCCCCAGCACCGCCGGCCAGTTGCCTCAGCGGACCGTGGACGCAGACGAGGGGCATGATCTGATCCTAAGACCCTGCACGGCGCTGAAACTCATCGGCCACAGAGCAATTCTGAGCGCCCCCGCCGGTCGCTCGTGGCCGCCTGCAAAATCGACCGACCGCCTACGCATGCGGCGGGACTCGAGCGCCAGCCGGTCGGCCGGCGACTGGGTCTCGCCGGACGACGGTCAGTCGCCAGCCGGCCTTCTGGTCGAGCTGGCACGCGATGCTGCCGGGTGTGCACCTCACGCCCGAGGACACCATCGCCTCGCTCCAGCCCAGCCCCCGAGCGTCGACCCTTCGGTCGCACGGCCAAGCTCACTACGGGAGTGCACAAGACGAGCCGCAAGACAACACTCGGGCGTCCGCCATCCAAACACTGCTCCAAACCGGGCGGAGGCGATCACGCGACTCCCATCGGCTGGCGGAGCGGGGGCGACCCCCGGTCGCGACAATGGGCGCCTGAGGTCTAGCTGCTGCGTTGCGTGGGGGTAGCCGAGCTACGCTGGGACGCCGCCGTGGCCTGACGGACGTCTCGCCGGTGCGCCACGGCGGTTCGTCATGAAGAGGGCACGCGAGGTCACCATGAGCGGCGTGAGTGGGATCGTCGTAATCGACGTGGAAGCCGTTATACACGGAGCAGACCACGACGTCGCTGTTGGCGGCTTCCACGCGCTTGAGGTACTCGACGGCGAGCCAGACGATCGTGCTGCCCGGACCTTCGGAGAGAAGTCGTTCGACCTGCGGCGCGAGCGTGACGACCGGCACTGTTCCGTCGGCTAATTGCTTAAGGCCCGCCCGGTTCGTCCCATCAAGCTCCTCGAGCAACGCGAGGAGCACGCCACCAGAGTGGTGCTCTTCGGCGCCCTCGTCAAAGCCGATCAGCACCACGCGAGCACCGCCGGACGACCTCGAGCCGAAGCGCTCCCATTCGACGCAGACTGACTGGCCGACGTGTTGGCGGACCCATTGGCGGAAGGACACCTCCCGAATGCCGCCTCACGAGGGGAGCTCGTCGCTCGCGTCTTCCTCGACGAGCACCTCCTGAGGTCGTGCTCCCGACACCGCTCACATGGCGCGGGCGCTTCGACCGCGAACAGCGGGCCTGGAGCAGCAGTGCGCAGTTCGGACCGGCACGCCCCGATAGGTGCTGGAATGCGTCCCATGACCGACGACGCCGACGCACCCCCCGCCACGCCTGATCCCGACGACCACGTCGCCCGCCTACAGGCGCAGATCGACGCCGCCAAGGCCCGCCGTGCGGGCTACAGCGCGCAGGCCGCCGAGACAGTCGCCCGAGGGGGCCCCGTGCGCGCGACGGACGAGGAGCTGGGGATCATCAAGACCGACGACACGGCCGGCCGGATCGCCTCTGACGCGAGCCAGGAGATCCGGAGCAGGCTGAGCCGCCTGATGTCGCGGTTCGGGCGGGGCGGGAAGAACTAGGGCGGACGCTCCCGCACCGCCTGACCAGCGCGAGCCGGGCGATCAAGACCATGCCGCCATGCAGCGTGTCACGACTGACTCGATCGAAGAACTCCGTCGCGCTCGCGTGGGGGTAGGCTCCACGCGGATGGACAAGAGCACCTGGGATCGCCGCTACGCCGAGCGTGAGTTTGTCTGGACGGTGGAGCCCAATCGCTTTTTGGTGCACGAGGCGGAAGGCCTGGAGCCCGGTTGCGCGCTGGATCTCGCCTGCGGCGAGGGGCGCAACGCCGTCTGGCTGGCGGAGCACGGATGGCAGGTGACGGGCGTCGACTTCGCGGCGGTCGGGCTTGATAAGGCCCGCCGACTCGCGAGTGCGAGAGGTGTAGAAGGCGAGTGGATCGCCGCCGACCTCCTCGAGTACCGTCCGGAGCCCCGATCGTTCGATCTCGTGCTGGTGCTGTACCTCCAGCTTCCGGCAAGCGAACGGACACGGGTGCTTCGCGACGCCGCGAACGCCCTGGGCGATGACGGGACCTTCCTCGTGGTCGCGCACGACAGCAGCAATCTCGAGAACGGCTACGGCGGTCCGCAGCACGCCGAAGTCCTTTACACAGCTGAAGAGGTTCTCGCCGATCTCGACGGAAGCGGTCTGCTGATCGAGCGTGCTGAGCGCGTTGAGCGGACAGTGGAGACGCCGGACGGCGTCCAGATCGCGCTCGACGCTCTCGTTCGTGCGTCGCGCAGTGCATGAGCGCCGGAGAACGAGTTCGCCCGGCGCATCCGACCTCGCGGCCAGCTCGACCGGCTATGCGCTTCCAGGTCGCCCGCATCTAGGCCTCGCTCGCCCGTTCGCCCACGAGCACGCGGACGGGCGACCAGCGTCGGACACTGCCTCGATCAGGGCGCCATCACGAACGGTGCAAGCGCCCGATGCGCGTTTGCGGCGACTTGCGGCTGCCATGAGGAGAAGGGCCTGCGGGCGCTGCACGCTGCTGCGGCTGAAGGTGGAGCTGGTCCCGATTGAGCGGCCTGATGGGCTGCGGGTCGAGCGATTGTTGGACGCGGGGCAACGAGATCAGCGACGAGAGTGGCAGCGGTCACCGAGGAAGGACAGGCGCTGCGACTGCGTCGCACGGCGGACCGGACCGGGCACGAATCAGGCCGCGCGCAGCACTCATGGAACTGCCTCGACGGGAAGTGATTCGTTGAACTGCGGGGCGGCCATCTCGTCGTGGGTTGATAGCTCGTCTCGGTCGGTGCGTCTGGCTTGAGTTCACGCGCAGTCGCGCTCGTCACGGTGTCTAGTCTGCCCATGGTGGCTGGAGTTGCTTGACGCCTCGATCTGGCGTGGCCGCCGGGCGGGAAGGATCGTCTGGACTAGGCCGGTGGTGACGTCGTAGACGTGCCCGGAGACGGTGACGCGCGCTGAGATGGCCGACGTACGGCGGAGTCGTTCGACGTCGTGCGCGACGGTGGCGGCGGGATCGAGGACGGCGTGCTCGCGCAGGGTCGCCTCGTCGGCGCCGATCCGCTCGGCGTATCCATGGCGGAATGTGTCGTCGGCGAGCGCGCCGGTTCCGCACTGGTTGTGGTGGATCACAGCGACCTCGAACAGGGGGCCTTCCGGTAGGACGTTCTCGGCGATCTGGCTGATGAACGCGACATCGTTGATCACCTCCGGGGTGACCCGCCCGCCGACGTTTCGGATGACCATCGCGTCGCTGAGGCCGAGGCCGAGGAAGTGTGCGGGGTCGACGCGCGGATCGAGGCACGTGATCACGAAGAGGCGCAACTCGGGGAAGACGACAGCTCCCTGGTGGCCGCCCGCCGCGGCGTAGGCGCGGTTGCGCGCTAACGCGGAGTCGATGCCGCCGAGTCTCTGCTCATCGGGGTTGGCGAGATCGAACCCGGTTGCTCCGCCGACCGTAGGCCCGGTGGGATGCGTGGTCGTCATTCTTGTCTCCTGTGATCGTGGTGGACTAGCTCCGCGCCGCGGCAGTGGCGGGCGCACCGAGCGCCTGTGCCTCGCGCGCGTCTTCGGTCGCCAGCGTGGGGTGGGCGGGAAGCAGCGCGAGTGCCATCACGGCGCCTGCGGCAGAGACGCCGGCCGCGACGTAGTTGGCGGTGTGGAAGCCGTCGAAGAAGGCTGAGCTGGCGGCGTTGTGAATCGCGGCCGCGAGCGTTGGATGCCCGGCGTCGGCCAGCCTGCTCGCTACGGCGAGTGCCGCGCCGATCGATCCGTGCACAACCCGTGAAACCGTTGCCGGCAGTGCCGCGGGAAGCGCCCCGGTCAGTCGGCTCGTGTACAGCGAAGCGTAGATACTGCCGATCACGGCGACGCCGAGAGTGCCGCCGAGCAGCCGAGTGGCGTCGTTGACCGCGGACCCGACTCCGGCCTTGGCCTTCGGGACCACACCCATGATCGCCTCGGTGGCGGGCGCGCTCGTGAGACCCATCCCGGTCCCGAGGACGACCATCTGAGCGGCGATCGTGCCGTACCCGGTGCCGGCGGCTGCGCTCGTGACCCAGATGTAGAACGCGGCCATCGCGAAGAGCCCGGACGCCACGACGAGCTTCGTGCCGACCCGCACCGCAATCCGAGCGCCAAGGATCGACGAGATCGCCACGCAGGTCGCGACGGGAAGCAGGCGCACACCGGTCGACAGCGGCCCGTACCCCTTGAGGAACTGGAAGTACTGGGTCACCAGGAAGATGAACCCTGACAGCGCGAAGAACGAGATCGCGACCGAGGCGCTGGCGGCGGTGAACCGGGGGTTGCGGAACAGGCTCAGATCGAGCATCGGCTGGGCGGTGCGCAGCTCCCAGCCCGCGAACGCTGCTGCCAACACGGCGGTGAGGGCGAAACTGCCGAGCGTCCGCACGCTCCCCCAGCCGTGGTCCGGCGCCTCGATGATCGTGTAGACGAGCAGCGACACCGCCGCTGTCGACAGCGCGAAGCCGGCGCGGTCGGTCCGTGGCGCATGAGGGTCACGCGAGGTCGGAACGTAGCTGGCGACGAGGATGCCGGCGACCGCCGCGATCGGGGTCATCGCTAGGAAGATGCTCCGCCAGCCGAACGCCTCGAGCAGCCACCCACCGACGATCGGGCCGAGTGCGATGGCGACGCCCGTGATCGCGCTCCAGAGGCCGATCGCGAGCGCGCGCTCGCGCCGCTCGGTGAACACGTTTGCGATCAGCGACAGCGTCGATGGGAACACCATCGCGGCGCCGACGCCCATCGCGGCGCGGGCCGCGATCAGCTGGCCGGGGCTGCCCATCAGCCCACCGGCCAGGCTAGCGACGCCGAACACCACCAAGCCTGCGAGCAGCATCCCCTTTCTCCCGGACCGGTCAGAGAGGCTGCCAAAGGCCAGCACCAAGCCGGCGAACAGCAGGTTGAACGCATCCACGATCCATTGGAGCTGCGAGTTGGACGCGTGCAGTTCGCGCACGAGGGTCGGCAGGGCAACGTTGACGATCGTCGTGTCGAGATTGATCACAAACGCTGCCGACAGCAGCGAGACCAAGATCAGCGGTTTGGACTTCACAACTCCTCCTCCGGGAGATCTAACTTGCGTGACGCAAGGCAGACTAGCCAGGGACTCTGTCTTTTGTCAAGCAAGTTGGCTACACTCGGGCCTGTGCTGCACCGTGACTATCCAGAACAGGTCTGCTCGATCGCCCGCGCACTGGAGGTGATCGGCGAGCGTTGGACCCTGCTGATCATGCGTGACGCGATGCTCGGCCTGACGCGGTTCGAGGATTTCCAGGGCAGCCTCGGCGTCGCCTCCAACGTGCTCACCAACCGACTCAAGCGCCTCTGCGACGAGGAGGTGCTCGAGCGCGTACCGGACGCCGACCGGCCCGGCCGGACCAAGTACGTCCTCACCGGTAAAGGACGCGAGCTCGGCCCAGCCCTGATCGTGCTGATGAAATGGGGTGACCGCCACTACCCGGCGCCCGGCGGGCCGCCCAGACTCACGCTCCACACCGGTTGCGGCGGCAACTTCGGATCCGACCTCCGCTGCGACCGCTGCGGCAAGCAGGCGATCCCCGGTGAGATCGAGCTCCCGCTCGGGCCGGGCGCGTCACCTGCCGCGCACGCTGGTGCGCAGGCCTGAGCTGGTGCGGCGCGAACCGGCGCCGGAGGGCCGATGCGTACCGGCTGGGTGATCAGAGGTCGTAGGAAATGCCGGCGAGTCCACTCGCGCGCAGACGCGCTTTGAGTGACCGCAGGGTGTGGCTGGCGGGCGCCAACGATTCGGCCGCCTTCATGGCCGAGTAGACCGCTGATTCCTGGGCGTCGAAGCCGGTGGTGTATTGGCCGCTGAAGTACAGGCCGTCGCGTCCTTGGTGGCGACGGAGGTCTCGGGCGGCCCGGATTGCCGTCCGGTTGATCACCGGGTGGTGGAACCGTCGTTCGAGCAGGATGTGCGCCGGGTCGGCCCGCCTGCGCGTGGCCCACGACTTGAACAAGTCGACCGTCTCGCCTGACGGAAGTCTCCGGTGCAGAGCGCCGTACCAGACGCTGCCCTCGCATTGACGACCGCGGACCCCGGCGTTGTAGGACGCCCAGTTGCTGCGATCGTGATGTACGTAGGCCGGGTCAGTGTGGATGAGCAGGCGGGAGTCGAAGTACTCATAGGTGTTCAGCAACGCGGCGAGGTCCGCAAAGGCGGGCAGTCGGTGTAGCAGCTGGTGTCCGACGCGTGCCGGCGCGTTCAACACCACCGACCGATAGGGCCCGTGGCAGCCGTCCGGCGTCTCCAGCAACCAACCGGCGCTCGTTCGTTTCAGCGCCTGTGCGGGCCGCTTCAGGTGCACCCGCACCGTGGGGCTGCGGTCGAGCAGGCGTTGCAGGTTCCCCTGTAGCCCGATCGTCGAGTTGAAGGTGGTCGCGCCCTGAACGATGTCGGCCGGGAACGCCAGCGCGAACGTCTGCAGGATGGAGCGCGCCGACGCTCGCAGCGCATCGGCGCGAGGTGACCCGATCAACGCCGTGATCCACGGATACAGGACGTCGAGCTTGAACGACTGGCTGACGGAAAGGCTGCCGATCCAGGCCTCCACGGTGGTCTCCCACGGCAGGCCGGACAACACCGCCTGACGTGCGAGTCCCGTAAAGCTGGCGAACTCGAGCGCACGTTGCGGCGTCGAGAACGCGTGCGAGGAGGAGAAGACCGGTGCGCCCCCGCCCGTCGGGAAGATGCACAGGCTGGCGGGCGCCTCCAGGGTGTCGTCAGCGGCGGGGTGGGCAGGATCGTAGAGGCCCAGCGCCTGCAGCAGCGTGACGTAGATGGGGTGCGTGGCGGGATGAAAGAACTGAGCGCCGACGTCCACGGTGATGCGCCGCCCTTGATACTCGATCACGCGCGAATCGCAATGCCCGCCGATCTTGGATCTGGCCTCGAACAGGTCGACGTCGTGGGTGCCAGCAAGGAAGTAGGCCGCGGCCACGCCGCCTGCACCGGCGCCGATGATGGCCACGCGATGTCGACGCGGTTGCGCCCGCCCGGCTCCCGTGTCGCCGGCCAGTGACGCAGCCGTCGCGACAGCGTCACGACCCGCCAGGACCGAGCCGGCACCGACCATCGCCAAGCCGACCCCGCGCTTGACGAGATCGCGACGGGTCATCGAGCCAGCGCAGTCGGACGCCAACCTCGTGGTTGCGACGGAGTAATTGATCGCGGCCGCCTGAGCAGCTTAACCCAGCCCAGGCGGTACGGCCGGCGCGTCGCGGGGAGCGAGAACCTTTCCGATCTTGGCCCACAGGACCTGCCAGTACGGGCCGGGGTTGCCCTGGGCGTCATAGGCGGTTGGCTTGAATGTCGTGACGATCGCGATCGAGATCCGTTGCGAGGGCAGGTACGACTCGATCGCCGCTTCACCGGCGAACAGCGGGTTCTGGAGGAGCCATTGACCCCGGTTGCCGTTCGTCACTAGCCCAATGCCGTAGCCGTAGTAGCGGTTGAGCGTCATGCAGCGCTCGCAGGTCTTGGGTGCTGGACGACCGAAGCCGATGTGCGGGTCGATCTGAGCCCGATACGAGCTCCGGGAGAGCAGCCTGCCACTGCCGATCCCGATCGCGGTGCGCGTCATGTCCGCGATGTCAGTGGTCTCGATTGCCCCGTGCGCCAGTGTCCAAGACGGGTTCCAGTACGTCGAGTCCTCGAAGAAGTGATCTTGGGGTGGAATGTGGAAAAACGGCCCGCGTTCACCCGAGTAAGCGTGCAGCGCGGGCAATGGAATCGGGGGCTTGATCGATGCGACAGTGTTCTTCAGCCCCAGCGGGCGGAGAATCATCCGGCTCAGGGCGACGTCCAGTGGCAGCTTCGTGATCTTCGAGAGGATCAGCCCGAGGATCACATAGTTGCTGTGTGCGTAGCTGAAGTTAGTGCCCGGCGTGAACTGCTGTGGCTGATCGAGGGCAAGCTTCAGCTGATACTGCGTGGTGACGGTGACGAACGGATTGTTGTACAGCGCGTCGGTGAGGGCCGGGTCTATCTCGTAGTCGTGATAGCCGGCGGTCATCGAGGCGAGCATTCGCACCGTCACACGGTTACCGTCCCGGAGGTTCGGCAGCCATTTCGAGATCTTGTCGTCGAGCTTGACTTTCCCCTCGTCCACGAGTCGAAGCAGCAGCGTCGACATGTACGAGATCGCGACCGCCCCGTTGCGGAAATGCATGTTGGTCGTTGCCGGCAGTCCAGTCTGCGAGTTGCCGTACGCAGTGGTCATGATCGTGCGGCCGTTCTTCGTCGCTTGGAAGATCACTGCTCTGATGCCGTGACGTGCGATCGCGTCGCGTATCAGAGCGCTGATCCTGCTCTGCACGGTTGCCGCCGACGCGGTGGGCGCTCGCACCGCCGCAAACCCGATTGAGCACGCAAGTGCAGCCGCTACAGCCATTAGTCCGCGTGGGCAGAACGCCCTCCTAGCCCCTTCAGCCACGAAACCCCTCTCGTTGTCTCCGGTCCGGCCGCCGGCGAGTATGGCAGACGGCCTGCGGCGGTTCCGCGCGAAGTGGGTGCGCTTGTCCGCAGCCCGAGGTCGCGCTCCGTATGCGCCGCGCGGTCGCCACCCCGACCGATGTCCTGCGAATCGGGTCTGGATGCGGTCAGCTGCTGGGAGGAGCGGTACTGCCGCGGAGCACGAGCTGCGTGGGGACGATGACCGCCCGGTTGACGTCGTCGCCGCGCAGCAGCCCAAGCAGCATCTCGCCCGCGAGGACTCCTTGCTCGCGGACGGGTTGGCCGACCGTGGTCAGGTCCGTGAGCTCGGCCAGCGGATGATCGTCGACGCCAATGACGGACACATCGCCCGGCACAGCGAGCCCCGCGCGACGCAGGGTGCGGATGGCGCCGAGCGCGAGCTCGTCGGACCACGCGAAGACCGCGGTCGGCGGCCGACGGACGCTCAGCAGCCGCTCCATCGCCTCCGCTCCGCGTGACCCTCCCCATTCAACCGTGACCGCGAGGTCGTCGTCGCGCGGTACCCCAGCCTCGGTCAACGCCGCCCAGTAGGCCTCCTCGCGCCGACCGGTGCCGGGCCAGGCCGGCTCCTCCGGGTCCACTGCGGCGATCATCCCGATGCGCCGGTGCCCGAGAAAGAGCAGGTGGTCGACAGCCTGCCGCCCCGCCGCGTAGTCGTCGATGCATACGTACGGGTACGACGCCGACACACCGCCGGCGGCAACAATCGTGACCCCCATGAGCTCGAGTCGCTTGCGCTCCGCCTCCCGGATAGGGAAGGCGAGGACGACGACGGCATCGACCTTCCGGCTGGCCGGCAGGCGCTCGAAGAAGTCGCGCCGGTCCCGGGCGTGCTTGACCCGATACAGCAACACGTCCAGATCCGCGTCGCCGAGCACGGATTGCAAGCCGTCGAGCATCTCCCCGAAGAACCAGCGGGAGACATGCGGGACGACGACGGCGACCCTCCGCGTCGCACCCCCGGCGAGCCGGGACGCCTCCGGGGACACCACGTAGGAGAGCTCATCGGCCAGCGCCAGCACGCGCTCTCGCGTCGCGGGGGCGACTCCAGGAGAGCCGCTCAGCGCCCTGGAGACGGTGGCCATCGAGACGCCGGCAAGCCGCGCGATGTCCGCCATGTTGATCTTTTGCGACTCCGTAGACATAGGCGTCAGGATACGCGTGAACGGAAGCGTTTTCCTAATCGGGTGGTCGGGGCGCGTCTTAACGCAGATCCTTGACCTTGAGTCCGTGTTGAGCTCTCGGAAGTGGGTGGCTTGACATCGCCGAGCGGTTCCATTAGAAGATGCATGTTGGAAACGTTTCCACCGAATAGGCCGTCGACGCCGAGGACAAGGAGGTGACCGATTGCTTGGCACCCTGAAACGCGCCGGAACGGTCCTTGACCTGTTCACACCGGAGGAGCCCGAGTGGGGCGTGACGGCCACCGCGGTACGGCTCGGGATCGGGAAGTCCCTCGCCCACGACGTCCTCGTGAGCCTCACCGCGATCGGGCTCCTGCAGCGCGTGGGCCACGGCCGCTATCGGCTCGGGTGGCGGACAGTGTCCCTGGCTTCCGTGCTGCTGCGCACGAGCGCGTTGAAGGCCAACGCCCGTCCGGTCTTGCGTGACCTCGCGGAGCGCCAGGGTGGCCCGGTCGGCCTCGTCGCCTGGGACCGCGACCGCATCATCTGCATCGACTGGCACCGATACGCTGGCCCGGCACACGCGCGCGATCCGCAGTCCGGGCCGGCCCGGCCCGCCGGGATCAGCGGCGTGCTGGATGGCCGCGCGGCCGCGAAGGTGTTGCTCGCCGGCCGCTCCAGCGCTGACGTGAGGACGCTGTGGCTCGAGGGGTACGTGGAGACGGGCCACGCGTCGATCGACGAGCTGGAGTCGGAGCTGGAACGAGTCCGTCGTCACGGCTGGGCCGCCGACGACGACGAGATCCTCGGCGGTCACGCGGTTGCGGCGCCCATCCGCGATCCAGACGGTGTTGTCGTGGCCGCGGTCAGCCTCGAACTCGCCGGCCGCCGGGACGCGCCGCTCGACGCCCGGGCTGTCGTCGGTGCCGCCTCGAGAATCTCCGCTGCGATGCGACACCGGGAAGCGTCCTAAGCGGGTCAAGGTGCGAACCAAGCGGCCGCGTCGGGAGGGATGCGTCCGTCTGCGGTGAGGCCGCTGCTGGACAGCAGGAGGTGGGCATGCTCCGGTCCAGCCACCGGATCGGACGACAGGTTGACCACGCAGACGAGGTCCCCGCCACGCGTGAATGCGAGCACGCCGTCCGGCGCGTCGAGCCACTCCAACGTGCCGTCGCCAAGCCCGGGCTGCGCACGACGGATGCGCAGCGCGCTGCGGTAGAGCTCCAGCGTTGATGTGTCATCCCCGGCCTGCGCGGCCGCCGTCAGCGTGCGCCAGGACGCGGGCTGCGGCAACCACGGCGGAGCGCTCGCGTCGTCCGGGCTGAACCCGAACGGCGCTTCCTGGCCGGACCAGGGGATCGGTACGCGGCAGCCGTCCCGGCCGCGGTCGGTGCGACCGGATTGCTCCCAGGTCGGGTCCTGCAGGGCATCGTCGGGCAGGTCCTCGACCTCCGCCAGACCGAGCTCCTCGCCCTGGTAGATGTAGGCGCCCCCTGGCAAGGCGAGCATCAGCAGCGCGGCGGCTCGTGCCCGCCTGCTCCCGAGCGTGTAATCCGCGGGCACGCCGAGCAGGTCGTTGAGACTGCGCAGCGGACGCTCTCCTTGCGGGCGGGCGTAGCGCGACACCTCTCTGACTGTGTCGTGGTTGGAAAGAACCCACGTCGGCGGCGCTCCAACCGCCTCATGGGCGTTGAGCGCGGCGATGATCGCGTCGCGTATCGGCTCGGCTTGCCACGGCGCCAGCAGAAAATCGAAGTTGAAGGCGGTGTGCAGCTCGTCGCCGCGGACATACTGCGCCAGCCGTTCGGGGTGGTGGACCCATGCCTCGGCCACGAACACCCGTGGATCGTCGTAGGTGTCGGCCAGCGCCCGCCACATCCGGTAGATCTCGTGGACGTCGTCGCGGTCCCAGTGTGGGTGGTCGACCGGATCCGGGGTGAGCGGCGGCCACGCCGTGGGGCCGACATCCGGCAGGCCGTCGGCCTTGACCAGGCCGTGGGCGACGTCGATCCGGAATCCGTCGATTCCGAGTCCGAACCAGAACCGCATCGTCTCCTCGAATTCCGCCTGCACCTCGGGGTTGGCCCAGTTCAGATCGGGTTGCTGCGGCGTGAACAGGTGCAGGTACCACTGCCCTGGGCGGCCATCGGATTCAATGACCCGGGTCCACGCAGGACCGCCGAACGCGCTGGTCCAGTCGTTCGGGCGCTCCTCGCCATGGGCTCCGCGGCCGTCACGGAAGAGGAACCGGGCGCGCTCCGGCGAGCCCGGGGCGGCGGCCAGCGCGTCCTGGAACCACGCGTGCTGGTCGGACAAGTGGTTCGGAACGATGTCGAGCAGGACACGTAGTCCAAGCTCGTGCGCCTCGTCGAGCATCGCCTTGGCCTCCGCCAGGGTTCCGAACACGGGCTCGATGGCGCGGAAATCGGAGACGTCGTAGCCGGCGTCCTTCATCGGCGACGGGTACCAGGGGTTGATCCACACCGCGTCGACGCCAAGATCCGCGAGATAGGGGAGCCTGGAGCGCAGGCCGGCGATGTCGCCAACACCGTCACCGTCGCCGTCGGCGAAGCTGCGGATGTAGACCTGATAGATGACGGCGCTGCGCCACCACGCTGTCGCGCCCGGGCGACTGCGCTGCGACATCTCGCCCACCCGCGCGGGGGGGCTCAGCGCCTCAGGGAATCGCTCAGCGCGCCGCGGCTCCATCACGCCGTCACTCCGGGCCTGATCGCGATCTCGGTGCAGAGCGGCAACGCTTCCGAGGACGAGCCCGCGGCGAGCACGAATGTGCCGGGCTCCGCCAACCAGCGGCGGTCGTCGACGCTCCAGTGCTCGAACGAACGAGGCGGCACTGTGACGGTGACCGTGGCATCCTCACCCGGCTCGGCATCGACAGGGGCGAACCCGACCAGCCACCGCACCGGTCGTTCGACGCTGCCTGCGGGACGGCTCGCGTAGATCTGGATGACCTCCCTGCTACGCCGGATGCCGCCGTTACGGACCCGGACTGTGACCTCGACATCGGCACCGGGAGCCGCGTGCCGCGGCGCGTCGATCGCCATGTACGTCCAAGCCGAGAAGCCAAGGCCGTGGCCGAACGGATAGCGCGGCCTCGGCCGCTCACTGTCCGCGCCGCGGTAACCGATGAGCAATCCCTCGTCGTAGCGGAGCACGCCGTCGACGGGCTGTGTCGATGGCAAGCCGTCCTCGCTGCTCGGCCACGTCGTCGGAAGCCGTCCGCCGGGCTCGGAGAGGCCGAGCAGGACGTCGGCCAGGGCATTCCCGAACTCCTGACCCGGGAACCACGCGAGCAACACGGCGGCCACGCTCTCGGCCCACGGTAGAAGCACGGGAGCGCCGGCGTTCACGACCACAACGGTGCGGGGGTTCGCCTCGGCGACCCGGCGTACGAGTTCGTCCTGGCGCCCGGGGAGCGACAGGGACGGGCGATCGAAGCCCTCGCTCTCGACCTCCTCGGTCGTCCCGACGACGACGATCGCGACATCGGCTTCGGCCGCAAGAGCCACCGCCCGGTTGATCTCATCGTCGTCGGTGCCGTGTGGCGGCTGCAGGTTGAGCTGGAAGCTCACCCCGGTATCGCCGACCTCGCCGGCGGGTGATCCGACCTCGTGCACCAGGACGACCTCGACCTCATCGCCACGATCCATGTAGACGGTGACGCCCGCCTGCGGCGGGATCATCAGGCCCTCGACGACATCTGCCCCCGGCGCAAGCTCCAGCCGGCCACGGAAGACCTCATGCCCGCCGACCGACAGGCGGTACACACCGACGCCGGAAGCGGCGATCTCATACCGGCCGGCGTCGGTGGCGCGGACTGCGGTGCGGACGTCGATCCGCTCGACCGGAACGTGGTATCCGAAGCTGCCGAGCCAGTGAAAGGCGCATCCCGGGCGCTGTTCGGTGCCCAGGACCGTGCCGTCTGCGGCCAGGAAACGCACCTCGACACCTGGACCGCTGCCGTCGGGCCGGTGGAGCCACGGTGCTCCCGCCACGGGGACGCGGTTGCTCGCGAACGCGCCGATGCCGTGGTCGATGGCGACGGTGTCGCCGAGAGCGGCCCGCAGCCCTTCCAGTGGCGACACCGCGTAGGGCGGGTAGACCGTCGCGCTGCCCCCACCCAGGGTTCGCGCCGTCGCCGCGCTCGGGCCGACCACGGCGAGGCGCGTGAGCCTCGCGCGGTCGAGCGGAAGCAAGGAGCCGTCGTTGCGCGCCAACACGAATCCGGCCGCCGCCGCGCGGCGCAGCAGGGCGGAGACAGCGGCGTCGTCGTAGTCCGGCGCGGGCCAGACGGACGTCCGATCCAGCGCTCCCACGCGTGCGGCCAGTCGCAGGAGGCGCATGACCTTCTCGTCGATCGAGGCCTCGGGCACCTTGCCCGCCCGCACGGCGCGGAGCAGGGCAGAACCCCACGGTCCGCCGGGGCCCGGCATCACGAGGTCGAGCGCCGATCGGCCCGAGGCCTCGGTCGAGCGTGTCGCGAACCAATCTGAGATCACGAGCCCGTCGAACTGCCACTCGCCGCGCACGACGTCGAGCAGCAACGAGCTCTCGGTCATCGGCTCCCCGTTGACGCGGTTATAGGCCGCCATCAGACCCCACGTGCCGGCTTCGCGCACGATCGCCTCGAACGGCGCGAGGTAGAGCTCGCGGAGGGTGCGCTCGTCGAGGCGGGCATCAAGCGTCGTCCGCTGCGTCTCGGAGTCGTTGGCGACGAAGTGCTTGACGGCGGTGCCCACGCCGTTGCTCTGCACGCCGCGGACGTACGCGATGCCGATCCGAGCCGTGAGGAGGGGGTCCTCGCTGAAGCATTCGAAGTGGCGCCCGGCATACGGCGTGCGATGGAGGTTGACGGTTGGCGCCAGTAGGACATCGACGTCCTTCCGGCGTGCTTCGGACGCCAGCAGGCCTCCGATTTCCTGCACCAGCTGTTCGTCCCATGTCGCCGCAAGCGCGGTCGGCGACGGCACGTTGGCGGAGGTCTCGCGCTCGTCCCAGTGCTCCCCGCGCACGCCGGCGGGTCCGTCGGAGAGCACGACACGGCGCAGGCCTGCCGACGGTTCGGAATGCAACGACCAGAACCCGGCGCCGGTGAGTAAGGTCACCTTCTGTTCGACTGACAGGGAGGCGACGCGGGCGGCCAACCCGACCTCATCGACCGTCGGCGGCGCAGCCGCCGGCTGGGTTACGCCGGGCGCCGGCACGTGTAGCCCTCCTGGGTGCCTGAAATGGGTGGCTGAAATGCTGCCGACCGGCGGTCGGCACAAGCCCGTTGTAGCCTCTCCCGCAGCGCTCTGCCAAGCTCGGTTCGGCTATGGCGAACGCACCTGGCGTTCGGGCCCGGCGCCGACTACCGGTCGTCCTCAGGCCTTGTACTCGCGCAGGCCGTGCCAATACTGCCGAGCGCACCACCGCTCGAGCCGCCAGAAGGCGAGCGCCACAGCGAGCAGGATGACGCCGTATCCGGCCAGACCGCCGAACGCGGCACTGACGATCGGCACGAGAGCCATCAACCAACACCACACAGCGAACCAGGCCAGCGGTCGCCACGGTAGGTCCCACCGGCGGCGCGCCGGCGGCACGCGCGGACCTTCAGGAGGCTCCCGTCCGCTGTCATGAACCAGGCCGAGGACCAACATCGCGATTAACGGTAACGCCTATTCTTCGCCGGCCGAGTCAGTCAGTCGCCACAGCGTCGACCCGTCCGCGGCGGTGTCATTCTCAGCCAGTCCCGCGGCTGATAGCCGCACGAGCTCGGCCCGGAATGCATCGCAGGGAATGAGGCCGACGCGCACGAGCGTGGCATAGCCCACGCGCTCGTAGAGCTCCGACGTGCTCGCCGGTTCGCTCGTCAGAGCCGCGAGAAGCGCCGACGCACGTGACATGGCCGGAGCCTAACTCGGCTGCCTATCATCCGCGAACTACATCGTGTCCGTCCCGATGACGTGAGGCCATGAAGGACACCGGATCGCCACAGCAGGACGCCCAGTCCGACTTCGCGCGTGAGCGTCGTCGCCGGGCGCTGTCGAAGATCGTGTCGCGTTTGCGCTTCGAGCCCGATGACGTGTCGGTGATGCTTCCGTTCGAGGAGGTGGTGGCGGCGCTCGGACGCCGCAGCGAGAGCGACCTCGGGCTGCAGACGATCACGCTGGACTCGATCGTCGGGACCGTCGCCCGTCGCCGCGACGAGTTCGACCGCGAGTTCCGGCCTGGCTCGACCGGCCTCCGTGGGCGCTGGGAGAGAATCGCCACCGCCCGGCGCCGCGGCCAGTCGATGCCGCCGATCGACGTCTACCGCATCGGCGAGATGCACTTCGTCCAGGACGGTCATCACCGCGTGTCCGTCGCCCGGGCGCTCGGCGACACCCACATCGAGGCCCACGTCAAGGACGTGCGAACTGCGCTCGGCGCGGGCACCGATCTGACGCTGCGCGACCTCCCGCTCAAGAAGCACGAGCGGGTCTTCCGCGAGCGCGTTCCGTTGCCTGCCGCGCTCCGCGATCGGATCCAGCTCTCGGACGAGTGGCGCTACGCGCAGCTGGGGATCCTCGTTGAGGCCTGGGGCCTGCGTGCCAGCTATGCGCGGGAATGCCTGCTCTCGCGGGCCGAGGTCGCCGAGGCTTGGTTCCACGAGGAATACGAGCCGGTGGTCGCGGTGCTCACCGAGGCTCAGGTCGGCGGCGAGGGCACAGAGACCGAGCGCTACATGCGGATCGCCATGCTGCGTTACCTGCTGTTGCAGACGCACGCGTGGACCGACGACGTGGTCGAGCGGCTGCTCGGCGAGGTGCGCCCACCCAACGCCGGCGACGACACCATGGTGCACCAGATCCTCAAGGAGATGAGGTGACTCTCACGCGTTTCCGCCCGCCTCGTCCGGCATAGCCGAACGGGGCTGGGCACGCCGACGCCCGAGCGGTAGAACGCTCTCGGCAACCGCCATGGGCGGGACCTGAGTAGGAGGAGAACCCAGGTGTATCGAGCGTCGGCCAAGACGTCCAAAACCCCTGCGCGCATCGCTGTCGCGCTCTGCTGCGCCTGGACCTGCGCGGTCGTCGCGGCGGGCTGCGGTGCGAGCAGCTCCGGTGGGCCGGTGAACCTCAAGTTCTACTCCTCCCCGGACCCGAACGGGACCAACGTCAAGGCCGCCCAGGCCTGCAGTCAGCAATCCGGCGGGAAGTACACGATCACCCTCGTCCCGCTCGCCAACAGCGCCGACTCCTCGCGCGCGCTGCTCGTCCAACGCCTGGCCGCGCACGACTCCGACATCTCGCTGATGAACATGGACACGATCTGGACCGCGGAGTTCGCGGCCGCCGGATGGCTGCGACCGATCACCGGGGCCCAGCGCCAGGAGGCGCTCAACAACGTGCTGCCAATCGTCGCTCAGGGTGCTCAGTACAAGGGCACGGTGTACGTGGTGCCGCTGAACACGAACGCACAGCTGCTGTGGTACCGCAAGGACCTCGTGCCCACCGCGCCGAAGACGTGGGCGCAGATGATCGCGGACGCGAAGAAGCTGCCGGCCAGCAACGGCTTGATCGAGGAGCAGGGCCAGGAGTACGAGGGCTACACCGTGTGGTTCAACAGCGTCGACGCGTCCGCCGGCGGCCAGATCGTGACCGCTAGCGGCACCCCGGTCCTGGGGCAACCCGCCGTCGTGGCGGCGCAGACGATCAAGGACGTGGCCACCTCGGGACGCGCGGACCCGTCGCTCTCGACCGACCAAGAGGACCAGGGACGACTCAGCTTCGAAGCCGGCAAGGCAGCCTTCATGGTCAACTGGCCCTACGTCTACGCCGCGGCCCGGACCGACGCCGCGACCAGCCCGGTGACCAAGCACGTGTTCCAGAACCTGGGCTGGGCGCCATATCCCGCCGTGTATCCGAACGTGCCCGGGCGCTCCTCGGTCGGCGGCGCCAACATCGGCGTCTCGGTCTACGGGCCGCGCCCCGACCTGGCCGAACAGGCCGCTCTGTGCATGACCCGACCCTACTGGCAGAACCAGGAGGCGATCAACGAGGGGCTGCCGCCCGTGACGATCAACTCCTACACCAATCCTGCGGTGGTCAAGGCATATCCGTTCGCCAGCGTGCTGTTCAAGCAACTCCAGCATGCCACCACCCGCCCGCAGACGCCGCTCTACTCGGACGTGACGCTGGCGATCCAGCAGACGCTGCATCCGCCCGCGGGCATCAACCCCGCGCAGGACATCAACAGCCTGCGCGCCTGTCTGAAGACACTCAAATCGGGAGGGCTGTGCTGATGGCGACCACGGCCGCAGTCGGTACCAGGCCGGCTCAGGTCGCGCCTCCGAAGACGAGCGGCCTCACCGGCCGCGCGAAAGCCGAACGCAAGCTGGGCCTCATGCTGTGCGCGCCCGCGGTGATCGTGATGCTGTTCGTCGCCGGCTTCCCGATCCTGTACGCGTTCTGGCTCTCGTTGCATCGCGCCGACCTGCGGTTCCCGAGCCTCGACGCCTGGGTCGGTTTCGACAACTACAAGTCGGTGCTCACCTCGACCACGTGGTGGCAGGACGTCGCCAACACGCTGATCATCACCGTGTTCTCGGTGACGATCGAGCTCGTACTCGGGATGCTCATCGCCCAGGCCATGTACCGCGCGATCTACGCCCGGACCTGGATTCGCGTGGCCGTGCTCGTGCCCTATGGCGCGGTCACCGTGGTCGCCGCGTTTGCCTGGCGTCTGGCCTTCGATCCGGCCACCGGATTCGTGCCCTCCCTGTTCAATCTGACCACGCCGCCGCTCACCACCCGCAGCGGATCCTTCCTCGTGATCATCCTCTCGGAGGTCTGGAAGACGACGCCGTTCATCGCGCTGCTGATCCTCGGCGGTCTCGCGCTCGTGCCCGATGACCTCTACAAGGCGGCCAAGGTCGACGGCGCCACCGCGTGGCAGCGGTTCTGGAGGATCACCTTGCCCCTGATCAGGCCGGCGCTGATGGTCGCGCTGCTGTTCCGAACGCTCGACGCGTTCCGGATCTACGACACGGTCTACATCATGACCAACGGGGCCAACAACACTGGCTCGGTGTCGCTGCTCGGCTACCAGCAGCTCGTCAACCGGCTGAACCTCGGGCTGGGCTCGGCGATCTCGGTCCTGATCTTCTGCTGCGTGATCCTGATCGCGTTTGCGTTCACCAAGTTCCTCGGCACCAGTCCGCAGCGGAGGTAGGAGACGATGGAACACAACTCACCCACTCGCAAGACGCTCTGGGGCTTCGCCGTCGTCGGCGTCCTCGTCTACGCGCTGGTCCCCGTCATCTGGATCATCTCGCTGTCGCTGAAGACGCCGGAGTCGATCGGAGACGGCAGCTTCCTACCGACCCACTGGACGCTGTCCAACTACACGACTGCGTTCAAGACGACGTTCTTCACCACCGCGCTGCGCAACTCGATCGGCATCGCGCTGATCGCCACACTGCTCGCGCTCGTATTCGCCTCGATGGCGGCCTACGCGATCACGCGACTGGACTTCCCGGGCAAGACCGCGATCCTGGCGGGAGCCCTTGCGATCTCGATGTTCCCGGCCATCTCGATCGTCGGCGGCCTCTACAACGTGTGGCGGCAGATCGGCCTCTACGACACCTGGATCGGGCTGATCATCCCGTACCTGTCCTTCTCGCTGCCGCTCTCCATCTACATCCTCTCGGCCTTCTTCCGCGAGATCCCGTGGGACCTCGAGAAGGCCGCGCAGATGGACGGGGCGACGCCGATGCAGGCGTTCCGACGGGTGATCCTTCCGCTTGCGGTCCCGGGCGTCTTCACCGCCGGCATCCTCGCGTTCATCGCGGCGTGGAACGACTTCCTGTTCGCGAACGTGTTGACGGCGACCGACGCATCACGCACCGCGCCCGTGGCGTTGTCGTACTTCACCGGCGCCTCGCAGTTCCAACAACCGGCGGGGGCGATCGCGGCGGGTGCGGTCGTGGTCACCGTCCCGATTCTGATCATGGTGCTGATCTTCCAGCGACGCATCGTCTCCGGCCTCACCGCCGGGGCGGTCAAGGGATAAAGGAGCGGCAATGGCCGACATCGTGCTCGACGGCGTAGTCAAGCGCTATCCGGACGGCTTCGAGGCCGTCAAGGATCTCAACCTGGAGATCGCCGACGGTGAGTTCATGATCCTCGTCGGGCCTTCGGGCTGCGGCAAGTCCACGGCGCTGAACATGATCGCCGGCCTCGAGGACATCTCGGCGGGTGAGCTCCGGATCCAGGGCAAAGTGGTCAACCAGGTGGCGCCCCGCGACCGTGACATCGCGATGGTTTTCCAGAGCTACGCGCTGTACCCGCATATGACCGTCCGCGAGAACATGGCCTTCGCGCTCAAGATCGCCAAGACCCCCAAGGCGGAGGTCGACCGCAAGGTTCAGGAGGCGGCCGACATCCTCGACCTCAACGAGCACCTTGCGCGCAAGCCGGCCAACCTGTCCGGCGGCCAGCGCCAGCGCGTCGCCATGGGCCGCGCCATCGTGCGCAACCCCAAGGCATTCCTGATGGACGAGCCGCTGTCGAACCTCGACGCCAAGTTGCGCGTCCAGATGCGCGCGCAGGTCGCCCGCATCCAGCACAAGCTCAACACGACGACCGTATACGTCACGCACGATCAGACCGAGGCCATGACGCTGGGCGACCGTGTGGCGGTGATGCTGAGCGGCGTCCTGCAGCAGGTCGGCTCACCGATGGAGCTCTACAACCACCCGACGAACCTGTTCGTCGCCGGCTTCATCGGCTCCCCCGGCATGAACTTCATGCCCGCCACGCTCAACAACTCAACCGTGCATCTGCCGATGGTCGACGTGCCGCTGCCACACGAGGTGCTCGAGCAGCTCGGGCGCCGTAACGGCTCGACCCGGTTGATCGCCGGCATCCGTCCCGAGGACTTCGAGGACGCCGCCCGAGTCGACACCGCCAGCCGCGAAAGGGGGACGGTCTTCACGGCCAAGCTCGACCTGGTCGAGGCGATGGGCGCGGAGTACTACGCCCACTTCGGCGTGGATGCGCAGCACGTGGAGAACTCGGAGCTCAAAGACCTGCTCGATGACGCGGGCGGCATCGAGGAAACCTCCGACACCGGCGGCACCGTGGTCGTGGCTCGGCTCAGCCCCCAGAGCCGGGCACGGAGCGGCGAGCAGGCCGATCTCTGGCTCGACGCGACCAGGCTCCACTTCTTCGACGCGGACTCCGGCGAGGCCCTGACGCATTAGGCGGCGCCCACGAGGATCCGGTTCCTGTCAGGCACGGTCATCGCCATCGAGACGCTCGCCGCGGAGTGGGCAAGACGTGCCGGTGGTTCTGGCTCGTCTGGCGGTGTCGGATTCGCCCGGCGAGCGACGCCGCGCTTGTGACCCGGTGCGGCTGTGCTGCGACTACCGAACGACTGGGTGTGGGACAGTTGGATCGCCGACGACGGCGACTTGTATCACCTGTTCTTCCTCAGAGCGCCCCGTGCGCTGAGGGATCCGGGTCTCCGACACGCCGCAGCAACGATCGGACATGCGACGTCGATGGAGCTTGTGCACTGGACCGTGCGTGGCGACGCACTGTTGCCCGCGGCGACGGGCTGGGACGACCTGGCGCTCTGGACCGGGTCGGTGCTGCGTGGGGACGACAGCGTCTGGCGCCTGTACTACACCGCGCTCTCGACAACGCCCGGACACGGCGTACGCGATCAGAGGATCGGCGTGGCCGAGTCCGACGACCTTGGCACATGGCGGCGTGTCGGCGATCGGTCACTCGTCGCCCCTGATCGGCGCTGGTATAAGACGCTCGACGAAGACGCGTTGGCGAGCGAGACGTGGCGCGATCCGTTTGTCTTCAAGGATGCCGGTGGTGACGGCTGGCACATGCTCATCACGGCTCGGGCGACTGGCGCGCCCCGGTTGGGCGATGGCGTTCTGGCGCACGCGCGCAGCGCTGACATGCTCAGCTGGGAACTGCACCCTCCGCTGACCGATCCGGCCGGCTTTGGACAGATCGAGGTGCCCCAGGTCAGGATCGTCAACCGGCAGCCGGTCCTCGTCTTCACGTGCCATCCGGAGGAGCAGAGCGCCGAGCAGATCGCCCGGTTCGGGCCTTACAGCACGTGGTACGTGCTCGGTGACTCTCCCACCGGTCCGTGGGACATCGCCGCGGCCCGTCCGTTCGAGGGCGACCCGAAGCTGTTCGCCGCGCAGCTGGTTCAGCAGCGCGACGGCAGGTGGGCACTTATCGGCTTTCGCAACGAGGAGCCCGAAGGGACCCTGTCCTTCGAAATCCTCGATCCGATCCCGGTCAGACTGCGTCGAGGCGAGCTCCAGCGGCAATGACGCAACCGCGGACCGGGCCAGGATGGTCGTGCGCGAATCTCCGCGCCAGGGAAGCTCGAGCTCTCTGGCGAGTGCGCGAGGACGCAAGACAACGACCAGCCGCTTGCGGTCCGAGCGACTGGTCCTTCGCAGTCGCGGGTGAGCGATGAGGATCGGAAGGGCAACGCGAGGGATCACGCGGTTCTTGAGCGCCGCTCGATCATCGATGGGCGCCGCGGCCTCAGCGCCCAAGGACGTTGGCCCGTGCTCGCACCAATACAGCGACGCGAGGACGCGCCGATTCGGCCGCCCGCGCCGCACCGCACTCGGGAAGCCTGGCAGCGGCACGCAAGCGCCGTTCGCGCCCGGAACGTCCGGTGAAGCTCCGCCCGTTGTCGAACGCCCCGGCGAGCGTTGCCGGCGGTTCTGGTGGCCGTGCGAGGAGTGCGGAGGGAACGCGTTGCGGCTGCGCGACGGCGCCACCGTCGACGGCCCGACCTGTGGTGATCTGCCGCCCGCGCGCTGGAACGGTGATCAACCGTGCCCCGGCTGTGAGACGCGTCGCAAACGGCTCGAGCCAGCGGGACCCGATCCGGCCGTGTGGTACGACACCTTCATCGGCGACTGGGTCGTGCGAATGCCCGGTCGCGGCTTGTTCGACGGCGCGCTATTGCCGTTGGACATCGGGTGGTTTGACCCCCCTTGGGCCGAGGTGTATCGAGCCGCGGCCGATATCGCTTACGGCGGCGATGCGTTCGAGACGTAGCTACTAGCCCGGAACGTGCAGTAAGCGCGCGAAGGTGACGGGCGGGCGGCGTCGGCGTGTTACTGGTGATGGTCAGGCCGCGTTGCGGGTCGTTGTCGGCGGTGCTCGGCGTTTCCGCGGGAGCGTTGTGCGCTGCTCGGCCCGTTTCTGGGCAGCGGTGATCGCGGCCTGGTGGCCGGGCGGTCCGCGTGGTCGTGGTGGGTCGCTGCGGCCGTTGTTAGCCGCTCGCGGCCGCGAGCGTCTTGAGTCTCTTGAAAGCGGTGAGGAGCTCAGCCGCCCACGGCCATGTGTCCTGCAGGTGCAGCTTCGCGCGACGGCCGGAGAACGCGAGCCGCCCAGCGACGTGCAACAGCCTGTAACGCAGCCGCTTGGGCTCGGCCTTGGCGAGCTCCCCGTCGAGGACGAGCGCTTGGGTCCAGACGATCAGGTCGTGCGCGAGCATCACGATCTCCAACCACACCTCGTTGAGCGCGAAGTCCTTGAACGGGAACTTCGCCAGGCCGGTGTCCTTGTCATCACAGATCCGGTCCTCGACGTGCGCGTGCTGACGGTGCCGGCACTCGAGCACCGCGATCTCATCGTCGGGCTGGTCGGTGAGGATCGCTTGGAAGCGGTA
This sequence comes from uncultured Solirubrobacteraceae bacterium, assembly GCA_963800815.1. Taxonomy (GTDB): domain Bacteria; phylum Actinomycetota; class Thermoleophilia; order Solirubrobacterales; family Solirubrobacteraceae; genus Palsa-465. The sequence goes on along the minus strand of CAWDCP010000003.1, from coordinate 2,617 downwards.
GCCGTCGTGGTCGGTGAACGATAGCTGCGCGCCGGGGTGCGGACGCTCACGCCGGACGATCAACCTGCTGCCCCCGGGCCAGGCGGACAGATCAACCATGTCGGTGATCTCACAGACTTCGCCGTTCTTGCGGGCCGATCCGTCCTGGTCAAGCGCCGGGACCCAAGCATCGTCGGGGATTACGAGGATCGCGGCGCGTACCTGCTCGGTCAGCTCGTAGCCGACCGAGAAGCGCATGTTGCCCTCACGGCAGTAGTCGACCAGACCGTGGGTGGCGCCGGCGGAATCCGCGCGCACCAAGATCTCCAGGGTTTCGATGTACTCGGCCGGGATCTGCGCCAGCGCGAGATCCAGCACCGCGACATGATCGGCGGCGGTGTTCGAGCCGGCGTTCCCCGGTCGCAGCAGCCCACCGAGCGACTCTCTGGTCTCATCCAGGTAGACCTGCAAGGGGTGAAACCCGTAGCCGCCCTTGTAGTTCCCGGCCGCCTTCTCCTTCTCCGAATGCGCCGTGATCAGCGTCGCGTCAACATCGATCGTCAACCGCTCAGGCGCACCATGCAGCTCCCAGAACCGCGCCCGCGCCCGCGCGTGCGCGACACGGACCGCGTCCAACAACCCCGGTGTCGACGCGATCCGGTCGACCATCCGAAACGCTGTCGAGTCAGACGCCACCGCCCCGAACAACGCGTCCTGCTCACGGACCGCACCGAGATCCGAGACGCACTCGCCACCATCGACCAACATCACCGCGAGATCGCGGATCACCCGGCCCGGGTCATGACCACGACGCCGCTGTTTGACCGCAGCCAGCCGCGTCGACAACGCCTGCGTGAGCCCCACCTTGTCAGCGACCTGCGCGACGAGCGCGGTACCCGCATGCGACACCAACCCCGCTCCGTCCGCCGCGACTTCTACGGTTACCGGGCGTCCATCACGCATCACCCTCAAGGTGAACCTCCAAGCTCGGGATCAAGGACCTTCGACAAGCCCAAGGATCCCTGCTCAGCCGGACGTTTCCGCGCCCCCGCCCGCCGGGGGCGCGGTCGTTACGCGGCCACTACTGCACACTCTGGGCTAGTAACTGTGAGGCTTTCCCTTCGGCGCCTGCAAACGCCTCTCTCCGAAGCGGTCGAGCGCCGTCGCGACCCGTTCGTGGCCCGGGTGTCGACGTCGCGCACGGAATATCCCCGCAACCGAGGGATCGACAACCGAACGCCGTCAGAGCACGCTACTTCCTGACAAGCAAACCGCCCAAGGAGGCATGCGATGACAACCGACACGACACACACGACAAGCGGGACCGACCCGCTGAGCGAGTCGTCGGCGCTGGCGCCGATCGCGCTCAAGGCCGGTGAGGGCGAGGCTCTGTGGTTCCTTGGCCAGCTCGTGACGATCAAGTCCTCGAGCGAATCGACCGCCGGGCGCGTCGGCGTGACGGAAACGCTGGCCCCGCGCGGAAGCGGCTCGCCGCTGCACGTCCACCACAACGAAGACGAGTGGTTCTACGTGATCGAGGGCGAGCTGACCTTCTGGGTCGGAGGGCAGGTCATCACCGCGCCCGCCGGATCGTTCGTGTACGGCCCGCGAGAGGTCCCGCACACGTTCATCGTCAGCTCCGAGCAGGCCCGGTTCCTGCTGGTGGTCGAGCCGGCGGGCTTTGAGGGCTTCGTCCGTGCGCTCGGGCAGCCCGCCCAGGAACTCGTGATCCCGCCGCCCGCGACCGAACCGCCCGACGTCGAGGGCATGGCCAGATTCGCCGCCGAGTACGGCATCGAGATCCTCGGCCCCCCCGGCGTCCCCGCCTGACCGCCGCCTCCCCGCGCCCCTCGTGATCGTTCCCCGCCCAACCTGACCTGGAGACCCGATGACCGCACAAGCAGCCCAACTGGAAGACCTCGACCGCACGCGCGATGCCCACGTCGCCGCGCTCAACACAAACGACGCGGACGCCTGGGTCGCGTGCTTTGCCCCCGACGCCGTGCAGATGCCCCCGAACGACCCGCCGAACATCGGCACCGATCACATCCGGGCGTGGTCCAGCGGCATGCTCACCGCCTTCCGCGCGGAGTTCTCCCTCGACATCGACGAGGTCGAACTCGCGGGCGACGACTGGGCCTTCGAGCGTGGCGCGTACACAATCGCCCTCGCCCCCAAAGCCGGCGGAACACCCATCCACGACACCGGCAAGTACCTGACGATCTACCGACGGCAGACCGATCACTCGTGGCTGATGGCCCGCGACATCTGGAACAGCAACAACCCCCTACCCGGTCAAGCATAGACGCGGGGCTCTGAGAACTCCCGCAGCCGGCGAGAAAGCCCCGGGACCACTCCGCAAACGAACTGTGCGGGAACAACGAGGCTGCTCGGCTACTTGTCTGCTGGCTCGAGGCTCGCGCGGATGTCTTTCATTCGCCTGTAGGGCCGGAGGGGCCGATCAAGGGTGTCGGTGTACCCGTGCCGGCGGTAGGACCCGGCGGCCTGCTCGTCGAGCGCGTCGACGACGACCAGCCGGGCCGCGACGATTTCGCGGCCAGGGCGGCCATGCGGAAAGCATCAGCGAACAGGCGCGTGCCAGTCCGCGCTCTGCTCACGCGTGTCGACCGCGAGTGGG
>CAWDCP010000002.1:0-262032 GCA_963800815.1 uncultured Solirubrobacteraceae bacterium | reverse complement strand
ACCGGGGTGACGGGGGCGACCAGGGTGACGGGGGCGACCGGGGTGACGGGGGCGACGGGGGCGACCGGGGTGACGGGGGCGACCGGGGTGACGGGGGCGGGCGTCCCCTCGCGCACCAGGCCATGGGTGGCGTCGACGGTCACGAGCTCGCCGTCGCGCAGGGTGACGGTGGCGTTACCGGTGCCGACCACGCACGGGATCCCCATCTCACGTGAGACGATCGCCGCGTGGCAGGTCATGCCGCCGGCATCGGTCACGATCGCGGCGGCGCGGCGCATCAGCGGGACCCAGTCGGGCGCGGTCATATGGGCGACGAGGATGTCGCCCTCCCCAAGGCTGTCGGCGTCGTGGATCGAGGCGACGACGCGTGCACGCCCGCCGGCCGCCCCCGGCGCCGCCCCGAGGCCGCGCAGCAGGATCGCGCCGCCGCCGCTCCCGGCATCCGGAGGGGTGCCCCCGACCGCCGTGATCGGGCGCGACTGGACCATCCATAGAGCGCCGTCGGCGTCGAAGCACCACTCGGTGTCCTGCGGGCTGCCGTAATGGCGCTCGATCGTCAGTCCGGTCCGGCCCAGCAACAGAACCTCCTCGTCGTCGAGCACCGTGGCCAGCGCCTCGCGGTCATCGAGGCTGCGGCGCATCGTGCCGCCGTCCGCGAGCGGCTCGATCGCCATCTCCTTGACGTGCACCTCGCGCACGAGGATCGACAGGGTGGGTTTGTCGACGACGTACCGATCGGGCGAGACGCTCCCGGACACGACCGACTCGCCCAGGCCGAAGGCGCCCTCGATCACGAGGTGGTTCTCGTCGGCGCCGGCGGGGTCGATGGTGAACATGACCCCGGCCCGGGTGGAGGCGATCTGGCGCTGGACGACCACCGCGATGTCCTGGTCGGCCTGCCCGAATCCGCGCTTGGCGCGATAGAAGACGGTGCGGGCGCTGAACATCGATGCCCAGCAGGAGCGGACCGCGTCCAGCACCGCGTCGGCGCCGCGGACGTTGAGGAAGGTCTCGTTCATGCCGGCGAACGAGGCCGACGCACTGTCCTCGGTCGTCGCGGAGGAGCGGACGGCCACCGCATCCTCATCGCCGAGGCCGAGGTCGGCCAGGGCCTGACGGATCGCATCCCGCAGCCATTCCGGAACGGGCGCCCCGGCCACGATCTCACGTGCGCGCACCGCGGCCGCCTCGAGCGTGGCGGTGTCGTCGACGTCGATGGTGCCGAGCAGCTCGTCGAGGCTGCCGCGCACCCCGGTCTCCTCGCAGAACTCCGCATACGCCGGTGCCCCGATGACGAAACCGGGCGGAACGGGCACGCCGGCGTTCATCAGCTCCCCGAGGTTGGCGCCCTTACCGCCGGCGTAGCCCGCATCGCTGCCGCGCAGCCCGTCCAATGAGCGCACGGGAACGATCGACGTGGGAACTTCGGTGGACATCGCGCAGCCTCCTGATCGGGCGCCACCGCCGGGTCCTGACCGCGCGACACCAAGGGTAGGCGTATGTCGCAGCGCTGTCATCCGGCATGGACCCGATTCCGGCTGCGGAAACGTCTGCGGTCACAGGCTCACCACAGAGAATTACGGTTTCCCCGCAGTCATTGCCCGGATTCTCCGCGCTTGCGATCTGCCCTCCAGACGTCACAATCGCGGGCATGACCTCCGTGGGGTATCCGGCCGAGCGCGCCGTCGACGTCGTGCTGCGGGACGGCTCCACGATCCACGTGCGCCCGGTGCTCCCGGGCGACACCGCTGGGATCCAGGCCTTCCTGGAGGGGCTCTCACCCGATTCGCGTGCCTTCCGCTTCTTCACGCTCGGCGTCGATCTGCACGCCGCGGCCGAGCTCGCCGCCCGGGTCGACTACGTGGACGCGTACGGCGTGATCGCGCTGGCCGGCCCCGAGGAGCGCGTCGTCGGTCACGCCTGCTGGGTGCGCGAGGGCCCGGACACGGCCGAGCTCGCCTTTGCCACCGCCGACGAGATCCAGGGCCAGGGGCTCGCCACCACGCTGCTGGCCCATCTCGCCGAGGCCGCGGTCGAGCAGGGCGTCACCACCTTCACCGCGTCGGTGCTGCCCGCCAACCACAAGATGATCAAGGTCTTCACCGACAGCGGCTTTCCGACCAAGCTCCGCAGCGAGCCCGGCGAGCTGCTGGTCGAGTTCCCGGCCGAGCTGACCGAGGAGGCGCTCGACGCCTTCGCCCAGCGCGACCGCGTCGCCTCGGCGGCGGCGGTCTCGGCGGTCCTGAAACCCGAGTCGGTCGCGTTGATCGGTGCCTCGCGGCGCGAGGGCACGATCGGGGCCGCGCTCGCGGCCAACCTCCGGACCGGCGGCTTCCGCGGCTCGCTGCACTTCGTCAACTCGGCCAAGGGCGCGGCCGACGGTGTCAGCGTGCACTCCAGCCTGCTTGACGTCGACGGCCCCGTGGACCTCGCGGTCATTGCGGTGCCGGCCCATGCCGTCCCCTCGGTGGCGCGGGACTGCGCGCTCAAGGGCGTGCGCGCACTGGTCGTCGTGTCGGCCGGGTTCGGCGAGGCCGGCGAGGACGGCATCCGGCGCCAGCGCGAGCTGATGGCCGTCTGCCGCGCGGCCGGTATCCGGGTGGTCGGGCCGAACTGCCTCGGTGTGCTCAACGCCTCGCCGCACATCGGGCTGAACGCGACGTTCGCGCCGACGATGCCCCCGCCCGGCCACGTCGGGGTCATGACCCAGAGCGGAGGCGTCGCGATCGCGCTGATCGAGCGCGCGCGCGCGCTCGGCCTCGGCGTCTCGTCGCTCGCGTCGGTGGGGGACAAGGCCGACCTCTCCGGCAACGACTTCGTTCAGTTCTGGGAGCACGACGAGGACACGCGGGCGATCGCGCTGTACCTGGAGTCGTTCGGCAACCCGCGCAAGTTCACCCGCGTCGCCCGCCGCGTCGGCGCGCGCAAGCCGATCCTGGCCGTCAAGGCGGGCCGCACGAAGGCCGGTGGACGCGCGGCCGGCTCGCACACCGGGGCGCTGCTGGCGGCATCCGATGTGACCGTCGACGCGCTCTTCCGCCAGGCCGGCGTGGTCCGGGCCGACACGCTCGGCGAGCTCCTCGACGTGGCGGCCCTGGTTGCCGACCAGCCGCTGCCGAACGGTCCCTCGGTGGCCGTGATCACCAATGCCGGGGGCCCCGGAATCATGTGCGCCGACATGCTCGAGGGCTCCGGCCTGAGCGTGAATCCGCTGCGCACCGAGACGCGCGACCGGCTCGCCCTGTTCCTGCCCGCCGACGCCAGCCTGGCCAACCCCGTCGACATGATCGCCTCGGCCTCGGCCGCGGACTACGGCCGGGCGCTGCGGATCCTGATGGACGATGAGGGGGTCAACGCGGTGATCGCCCTGTTCGTGCCGCCGCTCGTCACATTGGCCGAGGACGTGGGGCGCGAGCTCGCGGCCGCCGTGGACGACAGCGACAGCGGTGTTCCCGTGCTGGCCGCGTTCATGCAGTCGGGTGGCGCGCCCCGCTCGCTGGCGGGCGGCCGGCGGCGGATCCCCAGCTACGCGTGGGCCGAGGACGCGGCGCGCGCACTGGCCCGGGCGGTGGAGTACGCGACCTGGCGACGGGCGCCCCACGGCGAGGTCCCCGACTTCCCCGACGTCCGCTCCGAGGAGGCGGCGGCCGTGGTCTCCGAGGCGCTCACCCGCGGCGAGAGCTGGCTCGCGCCGGATGAGCTCGCCACGCTGTGCGACTGCTACGGGATCAGTCTGGCGGAGTGGCGCGTGTGCGACAACCCGCGCCAGGCCGGCTTGGCGGCGCACGCGTTCGGCGGTACGGTGGCGCTCAAGGCGGTGACCCCGACGCTCGTGCACAAGTCCAACGCCGGCGGCGTCCGCGTGGGCCTGCACGGCGAGTCCACCGTGCGGCGGGCGGCCGCGCGGATGAAGGCCGACGTCCGGGACGCCGGCTTCGGCGATTGCTCGTTCCTGGTCCAGCGCATGGTGGAGGGCACCGAGCTCCTGATCGGGGTGGTCAACGATCCCCAGTTCGGCCCGATGCTGGCCTGCGCCCCGGGAGGCACAGCAGCCGAGCTGACACAGGATGTGGCGGTCAGGCTGACGCCGCTGACCGATGTCGACGCCGCGGAGACGATCCGCTCGCTGCGGAGCTTCCCGCTGCTCGAGGGCTACCGCGGCTCTCCTCCGGGCGATGTGGCGGCGATCGAGCAGATGCTGCTCCGCGTGAGCGCGCTGGTCGAGGATCATCCTCAGATCGCGGAGTTCGAGCTCAACCCGGTCGTCGTCTCGGAGCACGGCGCGATCGCCGTCGACGCGCGTGCCCGCGTTGAGCCCACGGCGCCCGGTCCGCCGACGCCCTCGGTCGGTCGTTGAGCGACAGCGACCCACCGGCATCGGCGACTATGTGGGCATGACAGAGCAATCCCCAGTGACGATGGTCGAGATCGGCGAGATGCCACTCGATCGGTTCGCGACGGTGCTCGATCCCGGATTGCTCACCGAAGTGGAGGCCGGCGTCCTCCTGGGCCGCTCGTTGTTCGCCGGCCGCGCGATCTGGAACGTCAACTCGACCGCCCGCGGCGGCGGCGTGGCCGAGATGCTGGCCACGCTGCTCGCCTACGCCCGCGGCGTCGGCGTCGACACGCGCTGGGCGGTGATCGAGGGCAACGAGCGGTTCTTCGCCATCACCAAGCGAATTCACAACCGGCTGCACGGCTACCCCGGGGACGGCGGCCCGCTCGGCGACGCCGAGCGTGCCGTCTACGAGGCGACGCTCGCCCCGAGCGCCCAGGCCTTCATGCGTCTGATCGGGCCCAGTGACATGGTCATCCTGCACGATCCCCAGACCGCCGGCCTGGTCCCGGCGATCCGCAGCCTCGGGGTCCCTGTGGTGTGGCGCTGCCACGTCGGTGTCGACGCGCCGAACCGGCTTGCGCACGAGACCTGGTCGTTCCTCGCGCCCTACGTGAGCCAGGCCGACGCGGCCGTGTTCTCGCGGCAGTCGTTCGCCTGGGACGTCCTGGACGGCGTCCGGCACTCGATCATCACGCCGACGATCGACGCGTTCGCATCCAAGAACGAGCTGCTCGACGAACCCACCGTGCATGCGATTCTCGTCGCGGCCGGATTGCGCGCGGGGTCATCCGACGGCGCGCCGCCGGCCTTCACGCGCATGGACGGCAGCATCGGACAGGTCCGTCGCCGCGCCAAGCTCATCGAGGAGCGCCCGCTGGAGCGCGGCGACCGCTACGTCCTGCAGGTGTCGCGCTGGGATGCGCTCAAGGACCCGATGGGCGTGATCCGCGGGTTCTCCAACCACATCGCACCGCACACCGACGCCCACCTCGTCTACGCGGGCCCGGCGGCCGACGACGTGGCCGACGATCCCGAGGCCACGGCGGTGCTGAACGAGGTGCTCTCACACCTGGACGAGCTCTCGCCTGACGCGCGCTCGCGGATCCATCTGGCGATGCTGCCGCTCACCGACAGCGAGGAGAACGCCGCCATGGTCAACGCGCTGCAGCGCGGCGCCACGGTGGTGATCCAGAAGAGCCTGGCCGAGGGGTTCGGCCTCACCGTCGCCGAGGCGATGTGGAAGGCCCGCCCGGTCGTGGCCTCGAGGATCGGCGGTATCCAGGATCAGATCGAGGATGGGGTCAGCGGCATCCTGCTCGACGATCCGAGCCATGAGGCCGAGTACGGGGCCGCCGTCACCTCGCTGCTGCTCGACGCCGACAAGGCGGCGAAGATGGGAGCCGCGGCCCAGGAGCGCATCCGTGAGCGGTTCCTCGGTCCCAGGTCGCTGCTGGCCTACCTGTACCTGCTCGAGCGCCTGCTCGCGTAGCGGTTAATGCTTCATCGACCTGACGGCCTGCGGGCGTGGCGCGCGTCGCGCGCGTCGTGTGACCACGCCGCCGTGGGTGAGATGGGCGAGCGTCTCGAGCTCGCGCTCGAGCCCGAGCGTGATCTGCTCCGGGTCGGGGACCAGCGCCGCGTCGACCATCAGGCCGACCGTGACCTCGCCGCGGTAGCTGAAGATGCTGACGCTCATGCCGATGTGTCCGGAGGTCGGCGCCCAGACGAGCACCGAGCGCACAGCTGTCCCGGCCAGGTAGACGGGCTCGCGCGGCCCGGGCACGTTCGTCATCACCGCGGTGCCCTTGCCCGAGAACACATCGACGATCCGCCGCTCGACCGGCTCTGGCGTGATGCCGAGCGCGCTGAGGATGCCGTAGGAGACGGGGCCGTCCCGCCCCTCCTTGATCTCGGCCATCCGCTTGTGGACCTCGACCAGCCGGCGGTAGCTCCCGCTCGTGCCCACGGGCAGCGGCAGGAACACGAGTCCGAATCTGTTGCCGAGCTCCTGCGGGACCGGCTCGTCAAGCGGACGCAGGTTGAACGGGACCATGGCCTGGATCTCCGCCGTCTCGCCGCCCCGGCGCTGCAGATAGCGCCGCAGCGCGCCGCTGACCGCCGCCAGCAGGACGTCGTTGACCGTCGCGTCATGCGTGTGGGCGGTCTTCTTGATCGACTCGAGCGACATCGAGGAGGTCCACGCGACCTTGCGGCTGACGCCGGGATCGCCCTTGATCGCCGTGGCGGCATCGGCCGGCGTGAGCAGCAGCCGCACGGCGGTCCTGGCGTCACGGCCGACCGCACCGGCCAGCTCGACCGCGTGGCTCGGCGACGTGGCGATGTGCGCGGCCTGCCGGACCACCGTGGTGCCGGCACGGCGCGCGCCGTCCAGTGCCGCTGCGGGCGTCGCCGTGATCGTGGCCAGCGGCCCGCGGGCCGACGGGCGCGCGGGCGGGCGCGGCACCTGCGGTGGCGCACCGCCCGGTTCGGGATCGGTCAGCGACAGCATCACCTGGGCCAGCGCGATGCCGTCGGCGATGCAGTGGTGCATGCGGGTGATGACCGCCGAGCCAAGGCCGTAGCCGTCCACGAGGTAGATGTTCCACAGTGGCCGGTTGCGGTCCAGGGGCATCGTCATCAGGTCTCCGACCAGCTCCTGCAGCGCCGCGCGATCGCCGGGCGCCGGCAGCCCGAGATGGTGGAGGTGATGCTCGAGTGCGTAGTCGGGGTCGTCGTGCCAGCTCGGCGGGAGCAGCGGGAAGCGGCTCTCCACGACGCGCTGGCGAAACCGCGGATAGGGGTCCACGAGCCGGGTCTGGACGACCTCCTTGTAGCGCTCCCAGTCGACCGGCTCGTCGAACAGCATCACCGAGTTGATGACCATCAGGTTGGTCGGACGGTCCATGTGCAGCCACGCTGCGTCCGCAGTGCTCAGTCGTCCCGTGGTCATGACTCCTTCTCCGGGGCATAGAGCGCGTCGAACACGTCCGCGTACTTCTCGTACACGGTGGCGCGCTTGACCTTGAGCGTCGGGGTGAGCTCGCCGCCGGCCTGGGTGAGCTCGTGATCGAGAATCGCGAAGCGCTTGACCTGCTCGATCCGGGCCAGCTTGGCGTTGACGGTATCGACCTCCGCCTGCACCGCCGCCCGGACGTGCGCGTCCCCGGCCAGCGCGGCGACATCGCTCTCGCCGCCGGGCCCATGGGCGATGCGGCGGGCCTCGTCGCGGTCGAGCGTGAGCGCCGCCACGAGGTAGGGGCGGTTGTCGCCGAACACGATCGCCTCGGTGATGAAGCGGTTCTCCCGGAGCGCATTCTCGATGTTCACCGGTGTGATGTTCTTGCCGCTGGAGGTGATGATCAGGTCCTTCTTGCGGCCCGTCACCGACACGAAGCCGTCGTGGCTGACCTGACCCAGGTCACCGGTGCACAGCCAGCCGTCGTCCGTCAGCGCCTCCGCCGTCGCCGCCGCGTCCTTGTAGTAGCCGGCGAAGACGTGCGGTCCGCGGATCAGCAGCTCCCCGTCCGGCGCGACCGACACCTCGGTCCCGGGCAGCGGCCGGCCGACCGAACCGAACCGGACGCCGTCGGCCGTGTTCAGCGTCGACGCGGCGCACGACTCGGTGAGCCCGTAGCCCTCGAGCACGAGCACGCCGCAGGCATCGAAGAACTCGAGCAGCTCGCGGCCGATCGGCGCCGCCCCGACGAGCGCGATCTGGAGCTCGGAACCGAACAGGTCACGGACCTTGCCCAGCGCCAGCCGGTCGGCGAGGCGATATTCGAGCCGTCCGAGGGGGCCGAGTGAGCGGCCCTCGCGGGCGGCCTCGCGTCCCCGGGCTCCCTGGCGCAGCGCCCAGGTGAACAGGATGCGGTTGGGCGCTGGTCCGTCCTGCACCTTGCCCATGACCGCGCCGTGCACCTTCTCGTAGATCCTCGGCACGGCGGGGAAGTGGGTGGGGGTGAGCTCCGAGAGCTCGTCGACGATCCTGGTCGAGTCTCCGCTCCAGTAGGCGATTCGCGCACCGGCGCTGAGCGCCACCGCCTGGGCCACGCGCGCGAGGACGTGGGCGAGCGGCAGGAACTGGTAGAGCGTGTGCATCTCGCCCAGCTGCAGTCGCTCGACGTACATCCGGGTGGTCGCCAGCAGGTTTGCGTGCGTGAGCATGCAGCCCTTCGGAGGCCCCGTGGTGCCCGACGTGTAGACGAGGCTGGCCAGGTCGTCGGGCTCCACATCCGCGAGCCGGCGGGCGACGGCCTCGGGCGGCAATCCCGCTCCGCGCGCACACAGCTCGCGGAGCGTTATCGCGTCCTGCGCGGCACCGTGCAGCAGCACGATGTGCTCGAGCTGCGGGCAGCGGTCGCGGATCCGGCGGATCTTGTCCGCCTGCTCGTCGTCATCGCAGAACACCAGTCGCGCCTCGGAGTGCGCCAGCACGTAGGCGCACTCCTCGGGCGAATTGGTGTGGTAGATCGGCGTGACGACGGCGCCCGCGCACAGCGTCCCGTAGTCGGCCAGCGTCCAGTCGGCCGACGTCAACGCGAGGATCGCCACCCGCTCGCCCGGCTCGATCCCGAGCTCGATCAGGCCCCGCGCGATCGCGCTGGTCCTCCGGCCGAGCTCCGGGTAGGAGATCGATGCCGGACCGCCGTCCTGGCGGTAGATGAGCGCGGTCCCGCCATGGCGCTCGGCCGAGTCGAGCACCATCTGGCCCAGGTTCTGCGGCTCCACGCCGGGGACCGCGGCGGGTGGGAGGGTGGTCGGGATCATCGCTGTCGCCTCCGCTCAGTGCGCCGGCCCGGGCCGGGCCCCCGGCCTGTGGAGCCGAGGCCTGCGCCGTGGGGTCCGCGCCGGCGACGGGGCCCCCGTGGCCGGCGTGGCCGGCGCCCGGGTGGGCCACCAGCCGACCTTGCCGAGCACCGCCACGGCTGCGGGCATCAGCATCGGACGCACGATCAGGATGTCGAGCAGGATCGCGATCGCAACTCCGATACCGAACGCCCTCACCTGGAGGAAGTCGGTGGTGACGAACGGGATCAGCGCGGCGACCATCACGATGCCGGCGCCGGTGGTGGCGGCAGCCGTCTCACGCAGGGCCGTCATCACCGCTTCCTTGGTGTTGCCGTCGGCCACGAACGCCTCGCGGGCCCGCATCAGCAGCAAGGTGGAGAACGCCACCGTCATGCTGAAGGCAACCGTGAAGATGCCGATGATCGATGCGGGGTCGAGGTGGCCGGGGCCGCCCAGCGGTGGATTGTTGCCGCTGAACAGCAGCGTCAGGATGCCGAACGTGGCTGCCGTGGTCAGCAGGCTGAAGGCGGTCGCCACCAACGGCAGCAGCACGGCCCGCATCGCCACCGCCAGGACCAGCATGATGGCTGCGGAGAGGACCGCGACGTCGAGCCAGATCCTGGACTTCGTGACGCTGGTCAGGTCGCCGAGGCTGCCCGCCGGGCCGCCGATCGCGATCTGCACATTGTTCTTCTTGGCGAACGTCGTGCCCACCTTGGTCAGGTATGCGCCGAGCGCAACGGACCGGGGGTCACTCATCTTGTACCGGGGGATCACGACGATCTGGGCGGCGGTACCGCCACGCAGCACGTTGAGCATGAACGTGGCGGCGTTGCGGTTGGAGGCCGTCGAGCCCTCGACAGCGGCGAGCACGAAGTAACCGGAGCTGAATATGCCCGGTGCCTCAGCCTGGAGCTGCTTGAGCTGAGCTGTCGATGGGATCTGCCCGCGCGACTTCACCACCGCGGCCTGCATCTGACCGAGGCCCGTGGTCAGCTGGCCGGCGGGTGCGACACCACCGGCGAGCCCGTTGGCGAGCGTTCCGGCGCCGCCACTGAGGAGGGCAAGCCCGGCCTCGAGCTGGCCGGCGCCGTTCGTCAGCTGGCCGAGGCCGCTGTTCAGCTGGCCGCCGCCGCCGGCGAGCTGGCTGATGCCGGACGCAAGCTGCGCGTTGCCGCTCTGCAGTTGCGAGAGGCCGGACGCGAGCGCTGCCGCGCCCGAGGCCGCCGCCGTGAGCTGCGGTGCCAGCGTCTCCACCTGTGCCTTGACGCCGGCGGCGATTCCGGCGGCGCCACCTGCGCTGGCTGCGGCACTGCTGAGCGGACTGTTGATGGAGCTGACCGAACCGGAGGCGCTCTGCAGCGCGCTCAACGCGGCGGCGTAGTTCGGGTCGGCCTTACCGGCGGTGCCCATGCCCTGCAGGGCAGAGATCGCCTGCCCGACGGAGCCCTGTGCGGCTTGCTGCTGTCCCTGGGCGGACTTGATGCTGCTCACCGCAGCGTTGCTGCTGGTGACCAGCGTGCCGACTGCCGGCAGACCGGCCGTCACCTGCGGGGCGCCCTTGCCGAGCCCGGACGCGAGCTGGTTGGCACCCGAGAGCGCCTGCCCCGCGCCGTTGCGCAGCTGGATCGCCGCGGACAGCGCCGTGTTGAGCCCGTTCTTCAGTGTCGTGGATCCGGCCATCGCCGACGCGAGACCCGCGTGCAGCTGGCCGGCGCCGGACTGGGCCGAGCCACCGCCGGTCGCGAGCTGACCCGCTCCCGACGAGGCCGCGGCGAGCCCGGACTGCAGCTGCGCCGAGCCCGAGCCGGCCTGCCCGAGCGCGCTAATCAGAGTGAGCAGGTCCTTCTTGCTCTGGTCGGAGATCTTGACCGAGTTCGCAATGCCGGGTCCGAACGACTTCAGTTGTGTCGAGGTCGCGTTGATCTGACCGGGACCAGTCACCGTGTCGACGGCACTGCTCTTGGCGATCTGGACCTGTAGCGTGTTCAGCTGGGCAAGCAGCGCTGGGGTGGTGATCGGGCGGTTGCTCGACACCACGACCATGTTGTACGGCGTCGCCCACCCCGGGCCCATCACGCGCGAGATCTCGGTGAACGCGATCCGCGCCTGCGAGTTCGCCGGAAGCTGGCTGATGTCCTGCGGTCCGGTCTTGAGGCCGAGTGCCGGGACGGCGATCGCGGCCAGGATGACGGTCGCCGCGAAGCCGGTGTAGACGGCGTGGCGGGTCACCCAGTTTCCGCCATCGACGAGGTGTGACCAGCCGCGCGCGAGGAACGCGGGCGCGGGGAAGCTCAGCCAGTCGATCCGGCGGCCGAGCAACACGAGCGCGGCAGGCATGACGACGACCGCGCCACCGGTCGCGAACATGGCGCAGGTGAGCATGCCCGTCCCGACGGAGATCAGCAGTTGCGTCGGGCCGACGACCGCCACGAGCCCGAGCGCCACGATGATCGCGGTGCCGGCCACGAGCACGGCCCGGCCGGTCGTCTCGAGATCACGCGTTGCCGCTGTGACGGCATCTCGCGGGTCGCCGCCCGCGGGCAGCTCCTCGCGGTGGAAGCGGTCCAGGATCAGCAGCGCGAACCCGACCCCGATCGCGAGCCCGGTCATGGTTCCGAGCGCGACGCCGACGGCATCGAGCTGCATCACCTTGCCGAGCACGGCGACCTCCCCGAATCCGGCCAGCATGCTGATCGCGCCGACCGCGGTCACGAGGAGCGCTGCGACGGGTGCGCGCAGGCCGATCAGCAGGAGCAGGAAGACGATCCCGACCGCGATCAGCTCGGTGCGACGGAGGTTGTCGGTCGACGCTGCCCGGTCGGCCCGATCAAGCGACGCCTGGCCGGTGATGAAGGCCTTGACCCCGCCGGAGGTCTGCTGCGAGACGAGCTTCTGGATCTGGGGCAGATCGTATTGGACGACGTTCTTCTCCGAACGGTCCACGGAGACGACGATCATCGCGTGGGTTGCGTCGGGTCGCATTCCCGCGCTTGCGGTTCCTGCATCCCATGCCGACAGCACGCGTGTGTTGGGCCGCTTGGCCAGCGCTGTGACCAGCTTCGGCCCCTGCGTGTTCAGCTGGGCCTTGGATCCCTCGAGCAGGATCGGCATCAGCTGCGTGGGCCCGAATTGAGCGTTGGCGAGCTTCTGGGCCTGTGAAGATTGAGTGCCGGGTACGACGGTGACGGTAGGAGACAGGGAGTTGTTGACGCCGAAGCCGATCAGGGTCAGCACCGCGGCTGCGAGGAGCCAGCCCGCCAGTGCCAGCTTCGGCCGCCTGACTGACAAGCGTGCAAGGGTGAGCATCGGGCACCTCCGGGCTAACGGCGGCGATCACCGGCATGAGGGTGCGATCGCGCCTGTGTCTCTCTCTATTGCGGTCAGACTATGTGTCCGATCTCACGCGGCCATCCGGTGCTGCCGCGAGTCGTGCTCCGTACAAACCCGCGGCTGAGTACGGAGCGGGGTGGGTGAACTCCGCTGATGACGGTCCGGTGTCTCCGCGCGACAGTCTGGCCATGACCATCAGGGATGTAGTCGAACGCCACGGCGAGTTCGCCCACGGAGGCGATCCGCAGAGCTCGGTCGAAGCCTGGGAGGAGACCGGGCTGAGCGCGGCGGAGGTGGCCGAGTGGCTGGCCGCCCGCTGCTTCGACCCGAGCGCCGCCGAGGACATGGCCGACGCGGGCATCACCGCCGAGATGGCGGCGATGCCCACGCACGCCGGGTCAGGCAGTTACGCGGACACGGTCGCATTCAAGGTTGCCGCCGGCGACATCGAGGTCGACGAGGCGTGTCAGCTGCTCGGCGTGAGCTGAGCCATCGGGATGTGCGCCACCAGCATCTGGCGCTCTTCGCTGGAGACCGTGAGCAGGCCCCCGGCCAGGTCGACCCGGGCCCGGATGCGGGCGAGCACGTCGGCCGAGATCGGATGCCCCTCGCCCTGGGGCTGGGCCATTGTGATCCGTACCTCGCCCTTCTTGCGGTCGATCGCGACGCGCGCCGTGACGGGGCCTCCGATCGCGCCGATCGCCTCCGCGACGACCCGGTAGACGGTGGTCTCGAGGTCGGCCTCGAGACGCTCGCCGTTGCCCTTGACCTCGATCGTCACCGGCTGATCGGCCGCCGGGACGCGGGCGGCGAGCCCTTGGAGCGCGGGCGCCAGCCCGAGCTCGTCGAGCACGGGCGGGCGCAGGTCGACGGCCAGCTCTCGCAGCGCCACGAGCGTCTCGGCGAGGTGGGAGCGCAGCGCTTCGACGTGGTGGCGTTGGGGCTCGGAGCGGAGGTCGGTCTCCACCACGCGCAGCCCGAGCTGGATCGAGGCCAGGGCCTGCGCCGCGTCTTCGTGCAGGTCCTGCGCGACCGCGCGGCGCTCGTCCTCCTGCCCGGCCAGCAGGTGCTCGAGCTGCCGGCCCTGCTTGGCCAGGCGCTCACGTGAGCGGATCAGCTCGTCGCGCAGCATCGCCCGCTCCCGCTCGCTGGCCACGAGCCGCTGGTTCTCGGTCGCGACGGCCGCCTGCAGCGCCAGCATCTCGAGCGCGATGCGATCGTCGGCCGAGAAGCCCCGGCCGGCTTCCGGCGACACCTCGAGGACGGCGCTCTGGCCGCCCGGCAGCGGCAGCTCGGCCATGATCGACCCAGGTCCGAGCCGGCCGACCTCGACCGGATCGCCTCCGTCGAGCTGGAACCGCGCTCCGGCCGCATGCAGCGTCTGCAGCGCCTGCAGTGCGATCGTCTCCGGCAGCACGGCCCTGTCGGTCAGGTGGGCCAGCGCCAGGCCGGAGTACAGCAGCTGGTCCTGGCGCCGGCGCGCGGCCCGCATCCGGTCCGAGAAGCGCCCCGCGACGCCGCCGATCACGAGCAGCGCGACGGCGCGCAACGCGAATTCGGTCACGGTCAGGTTCTGGTCGGTGCTCAGGCCCCAGAACACGATCAGGCCGAACGCCGTACCCGCCGCCGCGAGGCCCCAGCCGAGCCCCAGGTCCAGCGCCACCAGCATCACCGGCAGCGCGTACAGGAAGCCGATGCCTGCGTCGGCGGACTGGTCGAGCTGCCCGACAACGAAGACGGCGATGGACAGCAGAGCCGCCCCGCCGAGGACCACCACACGCCGCTCGGGCCAGCGACGCACGGGCGTTCCCATGCGGTCACCGCTCATGGGGAGCCACGCTACGCGCGCGTGCGGGCAGCCGCGACCGTACGGCCTACTGATCGACCGACCGACATATCACGGAGCCGCCGTGCGCAGGTTCGCCGATGATCGCGGAAGCTCGCGCGCCTACAGTCGGTCGATGCACGCGGCCGGGCCCGACTCGCTGGCCTCCGCGCTCCAGCCTGCGGGTTCAGGAGCGGCGCCGGACTGCGGCGCCGAGGTCGTCCTCGACCACGTGCACAAGCGCTTCGGTGAGCGGGTCACGGCGCTCGACGACGTCAGCTTCACGATCGCGCCGGGCGAGTTGGTCCTGCTCTCGGGGCATTCCGGCGCGGGCAAGAGCACGACGCTGAACCTGATCGCCGGCCTCGACACCCCGGACTCGGGGCAGGTCCGGGTCGACGGTTCCGACGTCGCCGCACTCCCCGATACCGCACGCTACCGGCGCGAGGTTGTCGGCTTCGTGTTCCAGCTGCATCACCTGATCCTCACGCTGACGGCCGAGGAGAACGTCGAGATGGCCCTGATCCCGGCCGGGCTCCCGCGCGGCGAGCGGCTGGCGCGGGCCCGCGCCGCGCTGGCCGAGGTCGGCCTGGTGCAGCGGGGGACGCATCTGCCCCAGCAGCTCTCGGGAGGTGAGCGCCAGCGCGTCGCGATCGCCCGGGCCATCGTCAACGGGCCGCGACTGCTCCTGGCCGACGAGCCCACGGGTGCCCTGGACTCGGCCGCGACCACGCGGACGCTCGCCCTGCTGGGCGAGCTGCGCCGCGAGCGGGGAATGACCGTGGTGCTGGTCAGCTACGAGCCCGAGGCCGAGCCCCTCGCCGACCGGACGCTGCATCTGCACGACGGACGCGTCACGGGCTGAGCGATGCTGCACCTGATCCTGCTCGAGCTGCGCCGGCATGCCGTGCGAACCGTGCTCAGCATCACCGGGATCGCGGTCGCGGTGGCGACGATCGTGGCGCTCCAGTCGGTGAGCACCGGAATCGAGCAGAGCGCGTCGGGGCTGATCCATCTCGGCGGCTCGGAGCTCGGGCTGTTCCAGAGCGGCGTCGGCGATCTGACCGCCTCGACCCTGCCCGAGTCGATGGTCGAGCGGGTCAAGCGCCAGCCTGGCGTCGCCGACGCCGCCCCGATCGCCGTCGCCGGCGGGGAGCTCCGGTCCTCGGGCGCGTTCCTCGTGTTCGGCGTGGATCCGCACAGCTTCGTCGTGCGCCGGCTCGTCTTCCTCGCCGGCCGCAGTCTCCGCGCGCCGGGCGAGGCGATCCTCGGTGACGCGGCCGCACGCCAGCTCGGACTCGGCGTCGGTGGCCGGCTCAGGCTGGCCAGCGGCACGCTCGCGGTCGTCGGCGTCTATCACGCCGGCGTCCCGTTCGAGGACCAGGGCGCCGGGCTCACGCTCGAGGCGGTGCAGCGGATCCTCGGGCGCCCGGGCGACGTGACCACGATCGGTATCTCGCTCGCCCCGGGAGCGCGCGCGTCCCAGGTCGGGCCCGCGCTCGAGCGCGCGTTTCAGGGCACGGTGGCGATCAGCCAGCCGGGACAGGTCGCCCGCGTCGACACGAACAGCCTCCTGATTCGCAAGGCATCGGTCGTGTTCGTGGCGCTGGCGCTGCTGATCGGTGGGATCGTGATCGCCAACACGATGCTGATGGCGGCGTTCGAGCGCCGCCACGACTTCGCCCTGCTGCTGGCGATCGGGTGGCCACGACGGCTGCTCGCCGGGCTGATCCTGCGCGAGGGCGTGCTGCTGAGCCTGATCGGCGCGCTGATCGGGCTCGTCCTCGGCGCGGTCGGGGGCACCGTGATCGTGCACCTGTTCGGGGCCTCCGGACTGATCTCCCCGCAGCTCGGGGTCTGGATGCTCGCCCGCGCGGTGTTGATCGCGGCGGCTGTGGGCGCGCTCGGGAGCGTCTACCCCGCCCTGTGGGTCACCCGGCTGCGGCCCGCCGAGGTGCTGTGATGTGGCGCGGCCTCCGGCCGCGGTCCCCCGCCGGCCGGCGGCGACATGCATGACGCCGCCGTCACCCTGGCCGTGGCCACGGGCATCGGCCTGCTGCTGGGGATCGAGCGCGAGCGCCGCAAGGGCCAGGGCCCCGGCCGCGGCGCGGCGGGCGTGCGCACCTTCGCGCTCGTCGGGCTGCTCGGCGGACTGAGCTTCCGAGTCGGTGGCGCCGTCACGGCAGCCGTGGCGCTGGCCTTCGTCGGTGCGGCCGCGGTCGTCGGCTATCTCCACAGCCACGAACAGGATCCCGGGCTGACCACCGAGGTGGCGCTCGTCGTCGACTTCCTGCTCGGCGCCCTGGCACAGCGCGATGCCACGCTGGCATCGGGGCTCGCCGTCCTCACTGCGCTCGTGCTCGCCCACCGGCAGCGGATTCACGCCCTGGTACGGGACACGCTGTCCGAGCAGGAGCTCCATGACGCGCTCCTGTTTGCCGCCTGCGCGGCGATCGTGCTGCCGCTGATGCCGGACAGGGCGATCGGCCCGCACGGCTCGCTCAACCCCGCGACCGTGTGGCGGCTGGTCGTGATCGTGATGGCGATGCAGGGGGCGGGCTACGTCGCGCTGCGGGCGATCGGACCTCGCTACGGCCTGCTCGTCGTGGGGCTGATCAGCGGGTTCGTCTCGAGCACGGCGACGATCGGCACGATGGGCGCGCGGGCCGTCCGCGAGCCCCGGATCCGCCGGGGCGCCGCCGCCGCCGCGGTCGTCTCGTCGGTGGCCACGATCATCCTGCTGGCCGTGGTGGTCGGCGCCGCCAGCATGCCAACGCTCCGGCGCCTAGCGCTGCCGCTGATCCTGGCCGGCGTCGGCACCGCGGCCTACGCCACCTTGTTCGCGGTACGCACGATCCGGGCGCCGATTCCAGACGACATCGAGCGGGGCCGCGCCTTTGACCTGCGCGTCGCTTTCGGTCTGGCCGTGCTGGTCTCGGTGGTGCTCGTCGTGTCGGGCATCCTCACCGCCGCGGCCGGGCGCGCCGGACTCGTCATCGGCACCGCCGCGGCCGGGTTCGCCGACTCGCAGTCGGCCGCGATCTCCGCCGCGACACTCACCCACGCCGGACACGCGAGCGAGTCGGCGGCCGTGATCGCGATCCTGGCCGCCCTGACCGCCAACACGCTGAGCAAGGCGATCATCGCGATCACGCTCGGCGATCGCCGCTTCGCGTTCGACGTCTGGCCCGGGCTGGTGCTGATGCTGGCCGGGGCGTGGGGCGGGGCGCTCATCGCCGGTGTCCTGTAGGCAGGGCATTAGCATGGCGGCGGGATGATCGGGCTGATCACGGCCAACCTGCGCCGCCGCACCGCCCGCACGGGGCTGACGGCCGCCGGCATCGCCGTCGGGGTGGCTGCCATCGTCGCGCTGTTGGCCCTGTCGGCCGGGCTGAATCAGACCGCGGGGCAGCTCGTTCACCTCGGGCGCGCCGACCTCGGCCTGTTCCAGCGCGACGCCGGCGACCCGACCTCGTCGGTGCTGCCGCTGTCACTGGTCACGCGCCTGCGCGCTCAGCCGGAGATCGTCGACGCCACACCGATCCAGCTCGTCGTCGGCGCTGTGCCGCGGGCCCCGTCGTCGGTCGTGTTCGGCGTCGATCCCGGCGGCTTCATCGCCCGCCGGCTCGTGCTGACCGAGGGGCACGCGGCCGGCGCCGGGCAGGTGGTCGTCGGTGATGTGCTGGCTCAGCAGCTCAGGCTGCGTGCCGGCCAGACGCTGCGCCTCGGCTCACGCGACTTCCAGGTCGCGGGGATCTTCCATGCCGGCATCAACTTCGAGGACACCGGTGTGATCGGGACGCTCGGTGACGCCCAGGCGCTCGCCTCGCGGACGCCGGACGAGGTCACGACGATCGCGGTCCGGCTGGCCGCCGGGACGACGCCGGCCGCGGCCGAGCGCGAGCTGGCCGTGACGTTCCCCGGGCTGACCGCGATCTCCGATCCGAGCGAGGCGATCCGGGCGGGCGCCAACAGCGAGCTGATCAGCAAGGCCGTGCTGCTGATCGTCGTCCTGGCGCTGATCATCGGCGCGCTGGCGGTCGCCAACACGATGCTGGCGGCGGTGCTCGAGCGCCGGCGGGAGCTGGCGTTGCTCGCCACGATCGGGTGGAGCGGCCGTCAGCTGGCGGGGCTGGTGCTGGGGGAGGCGATCGCCGTCAGCGTGATCGGCACGTGCGCCGGACTCGTGCTCGGACTGGCTGCGAGCAAGCTCCTGCCGGGGGCCCTGGGGCTGGGGAGCTTCATCTCCCCGCAGCTGACGCTGTGGGGGCTCGGGCGCGCCGCGCTGGTCGGCGTCACGATTGGGGTGATCGGTGCCCTGTACCCGATCTGGCGCGTCACCCGGATGCGCTCCTCGGTCGCTTTGGCCCTCACCTGAGGCGCGTGGTCAGCCCGGGCTCGGCCCGGGCGGAGGAGTCTCGCCCCCGTCGGGGGCGCGCCCCTCGGCGACCAGGCCGTCGACCAGGCGGACCACGCGGTCGGCGCGCTGCGCGACCGCGAGGTCGTGGCTGACCACCACGACCGTCATCCCGCGGTCCTTGCGCGTCGTCGCCAGCAGATCCAGGGCGCGGCGTCCGCTGGCCGAGTCGAGCGCGCCGGTCGGCTCATCGGCGAGCAGGACGCTGGGGTCGTTGGCCAGCGCGCGGGCCAGAGCGACGCCCTGTCGCTGACCGCCCGAGAGCTCGAAGGGAAGGTGCTCCGCCCGATCCGAGAGACCGACCTCGTCGAGCAGCTCGGCGCTGCGCCGCCGGCGCTGGCGGCGCGAGAAGCCGGTTGCGAGCAGCGCCGCCTCGACGTTGGCCTGCGCGCTCAGGTAGGGCAGCAGCAGGTTGTCCTGGAACACGAATCCGACCACGTGACGTCGGAACTCCACTGCCCGGCGAGGTTCGGGCACGGGCACGCCGCCGATCTCGACCGAGCCCGAGTCGGGCCGGTCGAGGCTGCCGATCAGGTTGAGCAGCGTGCTCTTGCCCGACCCGGAGGGTCCGGTGATGGTCACGAACTCCGAGCGGGCAATGCGTACCGAGACTCCGCGCAGCGCCTTGATCGTGCCGAACGACTTGACCACGTCGTTCACGACCACATCGGCGCCGCCCGCTGTCGTCAATTCGCCCCCCGGCGCCTCCGCAGGTTGCCCATGGGCAATGCTCACGGCTTGACTTGGACGGGCCAATCCAGCGTGATCGAGCCCGCGCTCGTCTGCGCCACGGCCTGGAAGGAGAGCGGATAGCCGATCGCCGTGGGCGGGAAGGTGAGCTTGTCGGCCCAGCGGCCGTTGGTGAGCGGGTGGGTCGGCGGCGTGTCGTGTCCGACGACGGAGCCGTTGAACGCGAACTCGATCGCGACGGTCCCGGACAGTGGCTTGCCGCCGGCATCGGTCACGTGCACAGAGTACGCCCAGGGCCGGCCGGCGATCGGCGTGTGTCCGCTGCCGCGCAGGGTCCCGCGGACCGGTCCGGTGGTGACCGAGGAGGACGCGGTCGTGGTGGTCTGGGCCGGGCTCGTGGCAGTCGTCGAGCCGGTGCTCGAGCCGGCCGAGCTCGAGCTGGCCGAGCTCGAGCCCGAGCCGCTCGAGCTGGTGCTCGAGCTCGAGCTCGAGCCGCACGCGGCGAGCGCGGTGCACAGGAGCGCCGCGGTGAGGAGTGTCCGATGTCGGGAAGAGAGGCGCATGCTCCCTTCACGCTACACGGCCGGGGCCGGGATTCATCCGATCCTCACCGCGCGCCCGGCGCGGGAACGACGCACGGCTCAGGCGAGAGGCGCCTACAGGCGGTCGCGCTCGATCGTGATCACGGTCCGCACGCCGTCCTGGCCGTCGACTGCGATCATCATCGGGGCGGCGGCTCCCGGGCCGACGTCGATCAGGATCCGCTCCGGGTGATCGACGAGGTGGCGGACCACGCTCGGTGGGTTGTCGGCCACGGCCGCGACCTGGAACACATCGTCGCGGCCGTCATAGGCGACGAACTGAAGGGCCAGCCTCGCCGCCTCGATCTGCGCTGAGAAGGGCGGGTCGACCGTCTCGATCGACACCTCGCCGTCGGCCAGGTCATGGCTGACGCCGTCGAGGTACTCGGTCCATTGGTCGTGGGCGAGTGTCTGGTGGGTGCGCATTCGATCTCCCTCGTGGATGCCGAGCATGCCGCCTCGCGTCCTGGCAACCTGACGTTATGTCGGCGGCGGCCCTCGTCCATCCGCCGATGTAGCCCATAGCGATCCGTAGATTCACCTGAAACCCGCCGACCGCGGCACGCGGCGCGAGTCGCCGTGCCGGAGGATCATCCGAGGATGGGACTCGGGATCGCGATCGCGTTCACGCTGGCGTTCTCGGTCACGAACGGGTTCCACGACGCCGCCAACGCGATCGCGACGCTGGTCGCGACCCGGGGTGCTCGGCCGGCTCAGGCCGTCGTGCTCTCCTCCATCTTCAACGTCATCGGCGCGCTGGTGCTCGGTACCGCGGTCGCAGACACGATCGCCGGGATCGTCACCGTCGACAGTCAGAGCGCCGTGGCGGTGATCGGCTCCGGCGTGCTCGGCGCGGTGCTGTGGAACCTGTTCACCTGGTGGCGGGGACTCCCGTCGAGCTCCGGGCACGCCCTCGTCGGCGGCCTCGTGGGCTCGGCCCTCGCGGACGCCGGAGTCTCGGCCGTGCACTGGGGCGGTATCAAGAACGGTCAGCCGATCGGCGTGATCGGGGTGCTGGTGGCGCTTGCCATCTCGCCGGTGCTCGGGCTCCTGTTCGGCTATGGGCTGACGCGCCTGTCCAAGCGCGCCCTGCAGCGCGCGACACGCCGCATCCGCACGCCCGTCCGCGCCGCCGAGTGGGTCATGTCGGCCGCGCTCTCGCTGAGCCACGGGGCCAACGATGCGCAGAAGTCGATGGGCGTGATCGCGGGCATGCTGGTGGCCACGGGCCACCTCCACAGCTTCTCGGTCCCCCTGTGGGTGAAGCTGGCCTGCGCGGCGGCGATGACGCTCGGGACCGCGATGGGCGGGTGGCGGATCGTCCGTACGATCGGCCGGCGCATCTTCCACCTCACTCCGGTCGATGCGTTCGCGAGCCAGAGTGCCTCGACGGCGGTGATCTTCGGCGCCTCACTGCTCGGCGCGCCGGTGTCCACCTCGCACGTGGTCTCGTCGTCTGTCGTCGGGGTCGGCGCCGGCCGCCGGCGCACCGGGCACATTCGGTGGACGATCGTGCGCTCGATGGCGGTCGCATGGCTGCTCACGCTTCCGGCGGCGGGGGCGGTCGGTGCCGCTACGTTGTTGGTATGGAAGGCGATCGCGTGAGCGCACGGCGGCGCTGGTTCCTGCCTGAGACTCCGGATGTGCTGGGGATGCTCCGGGCCCAGAGCGCGATCACCGAGGAGGGCATGGAGGCGCTGGCGGCCTGGGCCGGCGGTGAGGAGGAGGCGGCCGACCGGGTCCGCCACTGCGAGCACCGAGCTGACAAGGCCAAGCGCGAGCTCGCCACCGCGCTGTCCACGGCCTTCACGACGCCGCTCGAGCCGGAGGACCTGTTCGAGCTCTCGCGGCGCCTCGACGAGGTCCTCAACAGCGCCAAGAACGCGGTCCGCGAAGCCGAGGTGATGGCGATCGCGCCCAACGGAGCGATCGCGGAGATGGCCACGGCGCTGCTGGAGGGGACCCGACACATCAGCGAGGCGTTCGCCACCCTCGACGCCCCGTCCACCGGTGACGCCACGGCGGCCGCCGACGTCGCGGTCAAGAGCCAGCGCCGGCTCGAGCACATCTATCGCGCCGCGATGTCGGCGCTGATCGACGAGGAGGACCTGCGCGAGGTGGCAGGACGCCGCGAGCTGTACCGGCGTCTCTCGCGCATGAGCGACATCCTCGTGGCGGTGGCCGAGCGCGTCTGGTACGCCGTGCTCAAGGAGAACTGAGCTGAGCTCCGGGCGCACGTGAGCGTTCGCCGGATGGGGCCGCGGGGCGTTTTGCGGCGAACTACCGACGCCAGCGCGCGGGGAGTGCCCACCGAGAATCGCGGCCCATTCCCGATGGCGAAAGCGCCGCCCGACCCTAGTCTGCAGACACTGCATCGAGGGCAAAGGTGAGGTGTCATGTCGGTTCCATCGCAGCAGGGAACGGCGGAGCACGGCGCCGCACGCGACGCGCGAACGAGCCGCGACGACGTTCGTCCCGGCACGTATGTGACGGACGGCGTCAACCTCTATCGGCACATCGTCTCGTTCAACCCGCCCGGGGCGCGGATGGTTCAGCTCGAGGACTGCAAGTCCCTCGAGCTGCTGCTCGTCCCCACCGTGGAGTACCGCAGCTGGCAGGTGCGCCCGGTGGTGGTGGGGGAGTAGCCGCGGTACCGACGGAAGCGGCCGGCGCGCAGCCGGGCGCGGGCCGGCCGAGTCGTCCCGCTACGGCAGCTCACCCAGCCGCTCGTCCAACTCCGCCACCACGTCAGCGACGATCTCCTCGACCCGCCGGTCGGTGCGGACGATGAGGTGGGCGCGGGGTGGGGCTTCGTCCAGGGGCTCCCAGGAGGATTGCTCGCTCATGACCACGTCCACAGTTGCGTCGGAGGCGCCGCGGCCGGTGCGGTCGCGCTGCAGCGCGCGGTCCCGCAGAACCTCTGAGGGCACCCGGCACTCGATGAACACGACCGGCGCGGCCGCGGCGAACGCCGACGCGAACGCCTGCCGGTCGCGCGCATGGCGGAAGGTGCCGTCGAGGATCGCGCCGCCGTGGGCGGCGACCGCACGAGCGGCGCGCGCGCCCAGCTCCTGGTAGGTCGTGCGGTTGAACTCGGCGCCGTAGTGCTCCGCGGCCGCGGGCTCGAGCTCCTCGATGCCGGCCAGCCCCTTGCGCGTGACGTCCGTGCTCAGGTGGGGGAGGGCGGTGATCTGCGCGAGCGCCCTGGCCAGGTGCGACTTGCCGCTCGCGGGCACACCGCACACGATCAGGACCAGGGGGAGCCGGGCCCGCCACGAGAGCCGCTCGGCCAGCGCGATGTGCTCACGCGCGAGCACGAGCTCGCGGCTGCGCGTGGCGCCGGCGTAGGGAAGCTGCCCAGCGCGGACGAGCAGCACCTTCGCCCGCACGAGCGCCCGGTGCGCGGCGTAGAAGCTCACCAGCGCGTCCGGGCCCGGATCGCCTCCCGCCGCGCGGTACCCGTGGAGCACGTCGGACGCGCAGCGCGGCGCGCCTAGCGCCTCGAGGTCCATCAGCAGGAAGGCGAGGTCATCGGCGACGTCGAGGGCGCGCAGGCCGGGGTCGAACTCGACGCAGTCGACGACCGTCGCCGGCTCCCCGAGGATCACGTGCTCGGCGCGCAGGTCGCCGTGGCCGTCGCGCACGAAGCCGCGCCTGCGCCGTTGCTCGAACGTGACCCGGTGCGCCGTGATGAACGCGTTGGCGAACCGCCACAGCGTGAGCACGCGCTCGCGCTCGGATTGCAGCTCGGTCAATGCCAGCAGCTCGCCGAGATTCACGTCGATCTCCGCGTGCGCGGCCTGTGCGCCGTCGGCGCGCGGCCCGACCGGCTCGCAGGACGCATGGAAGGCGGCCAGCAGCGCCCCGATTCCCTCCAGCTCGCCGCGGCCGGTCTCGCCCCGTTCGAGCGTCGCCCGCAGCGTCTGCTGCTCGTCGTAGCGGCGCATCTCGACCAGGAAGTCGATCGCCTCGGGATCCTCGGCGCCGGTCAACGCGAGGCCGACCGCGCCGGCGACGAGACCCACGACCCCGAGATACAGGTCGGGGGCGAGCCGCCGGTTGAGCCGGACCTCCTCACGGCACAGCTCGCGCCGGCGCGCCGGCGTCCCGTAGTCGAGGAACGGGAGCACGAGCGGCTTCTTCAGCTTGTAGGCGCGATCGGCGACCACGAACACCCACGAGACATGAGTCTCGCGGACGGTGACCGATTCCGACGCACCGGATCCGAAGGATTCGGCGAGCAGCGCCTCGACCTGCTCGGGTGTCGCGCGGGATGGCACTGCGCACCAACCATCGCACGGCGGCCGTCGCGCCGCGGCGTACCCTCGTCAGCCGGCGGTGCGCGTCTGCGACTGCAAGAGCGCGAACACGACCACGTCCGGCTCGACGCCACGCGGCAGCACGACGAGCGGGCAGGCCGAGGCGGTGATCAGGGCCGTGGGCACACCGCCGAGCGCGCCGCGGCGCATCCGCCCGCGCCGCGAGCCGATCACGAGCATCTGGGCCTCGACGGACTCGGCCGACAGCTCCTGGGCCGGGTCGCCCTCGAGCAGCGCTCCGGCGGCGCCCTCGCCGGCGGCGGCCACGCCCTGCGCGAGCACCGCGGCGGCGTGCTCGGCCACGATGTGACGGTGGGTCCCGGCGCCGGGAAGCTCGGGAACCTCGGCCGGCACCGTCACCTCGGCGACGGTCACGATGCGCAACGAGCGTCCCGAGAGGTCGGCGAACGCCCTGGCCACCCCCAGCGCGGCGGTCGCCTCGCGGGAGCGGTCAAAGCCGACGACGATCGGCCAGGACGTCTCGTGTCGCGTGTCGGCGTAGTGCGGGGGGGCGACTGCCACCGGCCGTGTGGCCGTGTGGATCAGATGGCCCGGCGTGGTGCCGAGCAGCGAGCGCCCGATCGGCCCGCGGTGCACCGGCCCGACGACGATCATGAACGCATCGAGCTCGCGGGCGAGGCCCTCGAGCTCGTCCGCCACGGAACCGCCGGAGCGACGGTGGAAGGTGGTGCTCGCCTCCAGCTCAGGGGCCAGCAGCAAACGGGCCCGCCGCAGCGAGTCGTCATCGCTCGCGCCGGTCATCTCGGCTCGGTGGTGCGGGTTGACCGCGGGCCCTTCGTGGACGACGTGGCCGACAGCCAGCGACGATCCGGTCATCCTCGCGAGCTCGACCCCGAGCGCCAGCGCGTCGGCATCCTGGGGCCGGTCGTCAAAGCCGATGAGAATTGTCGGGGACATCGACATCAACAATAGTGGTGATGCGGGGTGCCGTGGGCATCCGTGCCGCGATCCCCGATCAGGTCCGTAGTTGCTGCGGAACGGTCGCGGCGGCGGGCCCACGTCGCAACTACTGCCACGATGTCGCTGTGTTTGATCGCGTTCTGGCCGGCTACGACGCCTCCGACCGATCGGAGGATGCGCTCGCGCTCGCGCTGCTGCTGGCCGGCGGCGCCGGCTCGGTCACGGCCGTGTGTGTCGCCTGGCCTGAGCCGCTTGCGGCGCGGATCGGCGACGGGGGACCCGACATTCAGCCGGCCCGTGCCGAGCAACTGCTGCGGGCGTTGTCCGATCGGCTCGGCGAGAGGGTCACGACGCGTCTCGTGGTGGGCGCTTCGCCGGCGCAGGTTCTGTACGAGCTCGCCGAGGACGAGGGCGCGGATCTGCTCGTCACGGGCTCCACCGGTCGCGGTCGGCTCGGTCGCACGCTGCCGGGCACGACGGCCGAGTCGCTGCTCCTGGCCGCCCCATGCGCGGTCGCGGTGGCCCCGCTCGACTACCGGGACCGCGTGCCGGCCCGATTCGAGCGGCTCGGTATCGCCTACGTGCCCGGGCCGGAGGGGGACCTGGCGCTGCTGCTCGCGAACGGGTTTGCGCGCGACGCCGGCGCCGCGCTCGTCGTCATCACCGCCGGCGAGGATCCGGCGCCCGACGTCCTGGCCCGGCTCCACGAGTCGGTCTCGCGCCTCGGCAGCGACGTGCCGATCACGCCGAAGCTGATCCCGGGCGCACCGGCGGACGTGCTGCTGACCGAGGCGGCAGAGCTCGACCTGCTGATCATGGCATCCCGCCGCTACGGCCCGCTGCGGCGGCTGCTGCTCGGCAGCGTCTCGCACGCGGTGCTGCAGCGGTGCCCGTGCCCGGTGCTGGTGACCCCGCGCACCGCCGGCTGATCCCCGTCACCGCCGTAGCAATTACGGACCTCGGGCCGGGTGGCGTCCGGATGCCGTAACCCGTTGCCGCCGCGATCCTGTGGGTGGCGATGTCTGAGCCAGTCAGCGACTCATCCCAGGAACCCCACCGGGACATGCCGGGGGCGGGGGGCTCCCGGCGGCCCTGGAAGGTGGAGGGAGCGCGCCCGCCGGCGGACGGCGGGCCGGCGTCGCCGCCCACGCTGCCCCACCGGCGTCCCAGCATCTGGTTGCTGCTCGTCGCGCTGCTCACCCTGAACTGGGTGATCGCGCTGGCCATTCAGCCCTCGTCGGCGCTGCGGCTGACCGTTCCCTACACCTTCTTCAGCCAGCAGGCGCAGGCGGGCAATGTGGCCGAGGTCGACGCCACTGGGGCCTCGATCCAGGGCACCTTCCGCCACACCGTCGTGTATCCGCCGGGCAAGAAGGACAGCTCGAGCACGAAGTTCAAGACCGAGCGCCCGGCCTTCGCCGACGATCACCTGCTGGCCCTGCTGGAAAGCAAGGGCACGGTCGTGTCGGCGAAGCCGCCGACCTCGTCGCAGCCGGTGTGGCTGACGCTGCTCGTTGGGTTCGTGCCCACGATTCTGCTGATCGGGCTGTTCGTGTGGTTCATGCGCCGAGCCGCCGGCGCCGCCACCTCCGCGGGCGGCATGCTCGGCGGGATGGGCCGTTCGAAGGCGCGCCGCTACGAGGCCAACGAGCAGCGCACGACGTTCGCGGATGTGGCCGGGATCGACGAGGCGACCGAGGAGCTGGCCGAGGTGGTGGACTTCCTCAAGAACCCGGATCGCTACCGCCGCCTGGGCGGGATGATCCCCAAGGGGGTCCTGCTCACCGGGCAGCCCGGCACCGGCAAGACACTGCTCGCGCGGGCGGTGGCGGGCGAGGCCGACGTGCCGTTCTTCTCGATCTCGGCCTCGGAGTTCGTCGAGATGATCGTCGGCGTGGGGGCCAGCCGCGTGCGGGATCTGTTCGAGCAGGCCAAGCGCGATGCCCCGGCGATCGTGTTCATCGACGAACTCGACGCGATCGGGCGCGCCCGCGGCGGCGGCTCGCTGAGCGGGGCCAACGACGAGCGCGAGCAGACGCTCAACCAGATCCTGACCGAGATGGACGGCTTCACCGGCTCGGAGGGCGTGATCGTGCTGGCCGCGACGAACCGGCCCGAGATCCTCGACCCGGCGCTGTTGCGGGCGGGCCGCTTCGACCGCCGGATCACCGTCAACCCGCCCGACCGCGAGGGCCGGATGATGATCCTGCGCGTCCACACGCGCAGCGTCCCCCTGGACCCCGAGGTCGATCTCGACGTGATCGCGGCCGGGACGCCGGGCATGGTCGGCGCGGATCTCAAGAACCTCGTCAACGAAGCGGCGCTGAGCGCCGCCCGGCGGGGCCACGACGCCGTCCAGCGCCGCGACTTCGCCGACGCGCTGGAGCGGATCGTGCTCGGCGCGGCGCGGCGGATCGTGCTCTCCGAGGAGGAGCGCCGGCGCACGGCCTACCACGAGTCCGGCCACGCCCTCCTGGGGATGCTGCAGCCCGGCGCCGATCCGGTCCGCAAGATCTCGATCATCCCGCGCGGTCAGGCGCTCGGCGTCACCTTCCAGAGTCCGGAGTCCGATCGCTACGGCTACGGCGAGAGCTACCTCCGTGGGCGGATCATCGGAGCGCTCGGCGGCTCGGCGGCCGAGCAGATCATCTACGGCGAGACGACGACGGGCGCCGAATCCGACCTCGAGCAGGCCACCGCGCTGGCGCGGCAGATGGTCGGCCGCTGGGGAATGTCGGACACCATCGGCCACGTGTCGGCGCTCCCGCGGCCCGACCAGGAGGCGTTCGTGCTCCCCGGCTCCCCGGGGGCGGCCTCGCAGCGGACGCTGGAGCTCATCGACGAAGAGGTCCGCAGCATCATCGACGACTGCTACCAGCACGCGGTCGCGACCCTGAACGAGCACCGGGAACAGCTCGATGCGCTGGCGACCGCGCTGCTTGCGAACGAGACGCTGGACGAGCTCGACGCCTATGCGGCGGCCGGCATCCCCGCCGCGCGCGGGTATCGTGCGCCGAGTGAGCGAAGGCCGGGAGATCGAGCGCAAGTTCCTCGTCGCGGATCCCCCGCCTGACCTCGAGCGCCATCCCCGCTCCCATCTTCAGCAGGGCTACCTGGCCGTCGACCCGGTTGGGATCGAGGTACGGATCCGCCGCCGCGACGAGCAGACCACGCTCACGATCAAGGGGGGCAGCGGCCGCGCGCGGGCCGAGGAGGAGATGGAGATCAGCCGCGAGCGCTTCGCGCGGCTGTGGGATCTGACCGCGGGTCGCCGGGTCGAGAAGACGCGGTACGAGATCCCGGCCGACGGCGGACTGACGATCGAGCTCGACGTCTATCACGGCCCGCTCGAGGGCCTGCTCACGGCCGAGGTCGAGTTCGGCTCCGAGGCGCAGGCCGACACGTTCTCGGCCCCGGACTGGTTCGGGCGCGACGTGACCGGCGACGACGCGTACAAGAACCGCCGGCTGGCCGTCGACGGCCGGCCGGTCTGAACGCCAATGCGTTCCGGCCCGAGAGCCGCTTGGCTCAGAGCGTTGGCTCCACGTGCACGGGCTCGCGGCCAAGCGCCAGCAGCGCCTCTTCCACCGATCTGATCACGATCTCGATCACCTCCACCCGCGCGTAGGGCTTGGACTCCGCCGCGACGACGTGCCAGCTCGCGGCCGGGTGATCGGTCAACGAGAGCATCGCTTCCGCCGCCTCCTCGTAGTCGGCGCGATGCGACAGGTTGCGCCAATCCTCTCCGGTCAGCTTCCAGCGCTTGAGGGGATCGCGCTCGCGGTCGCGGAAGCGGCGCAGCTGCTCGTCCTCGGAGATGTGCAGCCACACCTTGACCAACACCATGCCCTCGGCCGTGAGCCCCTGCTCGAACTCGACGATCTGCGGATAGGCGCGGGTCAGCTCGGCTTCGCTCGCCAGTCCCTCCACGCGCTCGACCAGCACCCGCCCGTACCACGAGCGGTCGAGGATCGCCATCCCGCCCCACCCCGGCAGCGCGGGCGCGAAACGGTGCAGGAAGTGGTGGCGCCGCTCGTCCTCGCTCGGGGCCGCGAACTGGGTGACGCGGACGTGACGGGGATCCAGCGGCGAGACGAGCCGCCGGATCGTTCCGCCCTTCCCGGAGGCGTCCCAGCCCTCGAACGCAACGCACAGGGGCGGACCGAGCTGGCGCTCGCCGATCAGCCCGGCCAGCTGCAGGCGCAGCGCGAGCAGGCGGCGCTGCGCGGCCACCAGGCGCTTCTGGCCCTCGGAGGACCGGAGCTTCTGGGTCAGATCGGCGTCGGCCAGCGAAGCCATGAGCGCGACGCTCCCGGCGCCGGGCCGCGAACTCACTCCTGCTTGGCGGCGTCGGCGGGGCGCGGCACGAGCAGGAGCGGGCAGGGCGAGGAGTGCATCATCGCCTCTCCGGTGCTCCCGGCGATCAGTCTCGAGACGGGTCCCCAGTGCCGGGACCCGATCACCAGCACGTCGACCGAGTCGCACATGGTGCGCAACGCATCCGCGGGCCGCCCGGTGAGAACCTCGCCGTCCGCCGCCACCCCGCAGTCGCGGATCGCCGTGGTCAGACGCTCGCGCATCGCCTTGACCTCGTCGGCCACGGCCTCCGGCCATCCCGCCAGCGGCGGTTCGGAGATCCGGGCCCAACCGGGCACCGGAACGCGGTCATCAACCACCGTTCGCACGATCAGCTCGGCGCCGAGCGCGTGCGCCGTTGCGGCGGCCAGCTCGAGCGCGGCGGATGACTCCGGGCCGCCGTCGTAGCCGACGCCGACTCGCTTGATCGCATAGTCGGGGTGCTCGTGCAGGCCGAGCGGGGCGATCGCCAGGGGGCAGGCCGCGTGGCCGAGCAGCTGGCGTGTCCGCTTGCCGATCCCGATGCACCCGACCGGAGCCTTCCGGCTGGAGCCGACCACCAGCAGATCGCGGCGCTCGCTCCGCAGTGCACGCTCGAGCCCGCGGGCGACCGAGTTGTCGGTGGCGACCAGGAGCCCGGCCTTTGGCGCGAACGTGTCGCGCACCTCAGCCAGCCGGTCGTGGGTCGCTTGATGCACGCCCTTCCAGGACATGCCGCCGGGCATCACGACGAGCGGGTCCGGGTGCACGGAGATCAGCATGAGGTCGGCGCCGGCGGCGGCGAGCGCACGCCCGAGCACTGCCGCGTCCTGGCCCGATGTGTAGCCGTCGATTCCGACCGCGATGCGTGACGGGGCCGCCCGGTGCTTGTTCTCGCCGGGTGACGTCGATGGAGAGCTGCTGGGTGCCATGTTCCCGCCCGTGATCGATGGACTGTGGCTCCAAGCTATGGATCGGTCACGGGCACGTCAACCGGGCGATTCCGCCTTTCGTTATCCGTAGCTTTCCGGGGTGCCGTGCGGGTGCTGTGGCTGCGTCCGCCGTGATCGACGGCGGCCCGGCGCGCGGCCGGGGCGGACGTCGGCCGTCCGGCGGCGCGGGTCACGCTCTGCAACAACCGGAGGACGAACAGGTAGATGATCGGGATGCCGGTGACGACGACGATCGCCCGCAGCCACACTGTGCTTCCGTCCGTGCCCGCCCCGAGCGCGTGGACGGCGCCCATCGCCCATACGAGCACCGTCGCTCGGTGTAGGCTGCGCCAGCGGCGCGTGCCGATGCGCCGGCGCAGGTAATAGCTGGGCCCGAGCAGCAGGGCCAGGTACCCGGCGATGATCCCGAGTCCGGTGTACTGCGGTCGGTAGCCGATCGCGAATGGCACCAGGATCCCCTTGAGGCCGGGCTTGAGCCAGTGATCTCCGAGCAGCGACGCCCCATGCACGGCAATGCCGACCAGACCGGCCAGCGCGAGCTGCTCGTGTAGCCGCACGAGCGTGCGGTTCAGCCCCTTGCGCCGGAGCACCTTGGTCGCCATCAGCAACCCGAGCAGGACCGAACAGGAGATCAGCGCCAGCGCGACGATGCCCGAGGCCCGGCTCACCAGCCACCACAGATAGGGTTGCGGATCGACCCGCGGGGTCATGCGTGGGCGACGGCCGTCGAGCTGTCGTAGCGGCGCAGGCCGAGCGGGCCGATCGCCTCGACGTGGCCGTCGTCGTGCACGATCAGGCCGCCCTGCTCTCCCAGCACCTCCCGCGCGCCGGCCGGTCCGAGGAGCAGCGCGGCCTTCGACAGCGTCTCGGCTTCGAGCGCGCTGCCCCCGACGGCGGTGGCTCCGACCAGTCCGCTCCAGGCGGGCCTGCCGGTTGCCGGGTCGAGCAGGTGATGGGCGAACTCACCGTGCTCCGTGCGCCAGATGCGCACGTTCATGCCCGAGGTTGCGATGCCGCCCCGGGCGAGCCGGATCGCCCCGATCGGCTGCCGCGTGAGCGGATGCTCGACCTCGATCTCATACGGCTCGAGTTGGGCGCCGACGCCGCCCACGGCGATGTCGCCGCCGCAGTCGACGACGTAGCGCGTGTAGCCGGACAGCCGGTGCGCGACCGCGTCGGCGCACAGTCCCTTCCCGGTGCCGCCGGTGTCGATCTTCACGCCGGGCGGCCGCGAGACGGTGCCCTGCTCGGCGTCCACGTGCACCTGTGCCCACAGCGGCGGGGAGGCCGGAGACGCGGGCGCGCGGGCGGGAGCGTGGGCGAGCGCGTCACGCAGCGAGGCCGGTTCGCTCTCCTCGCGTGAGCTCGTGTACCCCGTGCGCTCGATCGCGTCGACGAGCGTCGGATCGACGAGGCCTCCCGTGCGCTCCGCCGCCCACACACCGGCATTGACGGCCGCGCACAGCAGTGCGGAGGCCGGAACCACCGGGCGCGGATCATGGTTGAGCAGCGACAGCTCGCTGGCCGGGTCGAAGCGGGACAGACGTGCCGCGAAGCCGAGCACGAACCGGCGCTCCCGGTGGGCGACAGCCTCGGGCGCGGGCGTGCCGGGCACCAGCGGCGCCCCGATCAGGAACCGGATGTCGCTGCCCATCGAGCGGAACGTGAAGTCGTACTCCTGGCTCATGAGGTCCTCGTCACGGGAGCACCGCTCGTGTACGCCGGCGCGGCCGAGCCGGAGCTCGAGACCGACGAGGTCACCGAGCTGCCGGTGGCGTTGGCCCCGGGCGTGGGGATCACGGTCTCGATCACCTTCGTCTCGACTACGCGCTTGAGCACGATCCGCCGCGCCGCCGCGCGTCCGGTGACCGGCTGCAGCTCGTCGGCCAGCAGCGACAGCACGACGAGGAAGGCCGCGAGGGCGAGCAGGACGACCGTGAGCCGGTCGGGGCCGCCCGTCCGGCGGCGCTTGGCCGCCGGCTTCATCGCGGCGCCCGGCGCAACGCGTGCCGCGGGCTCAGTTGTCGTGGCTGCCATCATCACCGCCGCCGCTCTTGCTGCCGCTGCTCTTGGTCGTGACCGGCTTGCTCGTGCCGGTGGACGATCCGCTCGAGGAGCCCGAGGATGCGTGGGTGCCGCTCGTGCGGGTGGTGACCGGAGCGGAGCCGTGGCTCGCCGGTGCAGACGAGCTGCCGGCGCCGGAGGAGACGTGCGAGCCGCTGGAGCGGGTGGTGACCGCGCCCGAGCTCGTGCCGGCGTTGCTCGCGTAGACCGATCCGGAGCTGTGCGATCCGCTGGCGCCGGTGCGCACGGCGCCGCCCGCCGACCCGCCCTTGCCCGATCCGGGCGTGCCGGTGGCGACTGCGCCCCGGGGGACGGGATGGTGAGCCCCGCTCTCGTGGCGGATCACGTGCACGGTGCGGGTGATCACCTGCGTGCGCACCTCGACCGGCGGGTTCTTGGCGGCCAGCGTCGCCGCCGTCGGCGTGTCGCTCGGGCGTAACGTGAATGCCGCAAGCCCGCCGGCGGCGATGGCGGTGACCGCGGCTGCGGTCCGGGTGTGGCTCCTGCGCATGTGACAGCCTCCAGGTCGTGGTCCGCGGTAACTGTGGCGGGCTCGCCCCCAGCCCGTTGCCAATCATCGGCAAAGCTTTGGCAAAGCCGGGAGCGTCTGGGTGCGACGGGATCAGTCGTCGTGCTGGCCGGACCCGCTGCCGGACCCACCGGAGCCGCCGGAGCCGCTCGGAGCGCTCGAGCCGCCGCCCTTGTCCTCGCCCGCGCCCGAGCGCGGCGAGCCGCCCGAGGGAGACGAGCTGCCCCCGGCTGAGCTCGGCGTGGCAGTGGTCACGGGGGGGACGGTGGCGGCCGGTGCGCCGGCGCCGCCACCGCTCCCACCCGTGCTGGAGCCGGCCGAGCCGCCGGCCGCACCCGACCCGCCGGCGGCGGCGGCCGAGCCGGTCGCCGGCGCCGTCGCCGTCGCCGCGGAGGACGGAGCCGCGGTCGTCCCGGGATGCGGAGCGGGTGTGCGGCGGGGCGCCGAGCGAGCCGGGGGCCGCCCCGCCACCGCGCCGCGCTGCGGTCCGGGCGCGGGCAACGGGGGCGCGAGGCTGCTCACGACAGAGAGCGGCTCGGAGGCGAGGCCGATCCGCTGCCCGGCCAGCCGGCTCGTGCTCCAGGTGATCGCGGCGGTGATCACCACGCCGAGCACGGCCAGGCATGCCCACAGGATCCGCCGACGCGTCATCCCCGCGACGGTAGCTCTCGATCCGTTAAACGCCGGCAAAGTGGGTCACCGCTCCTGGCTCGTCCGGCGTGGGTGCTGGGGCAGTGACAGCCTGGCGATGGTGCCGCCGGCGGGACGGTCCTCGAGTGTCACCTCGCCGTTCCATTCCCGGGCCAGCTCGCGGGCGATCGAGAGGCCGAGCCCGCTCCCGGACGGCCCACTGCGGCCGGCCCGGCCGCGGTGGAAGCGCTCGAACACGAGCTCACGCTCCGCGGGCGCGACGCCCGGGCCGCGGTCCCGGACCTCGATCACTCCGGGGCCCGTGGCTATCGTCACCGTGGTATCGGCCGGGGCGTAATGCACCCCGTTCTCGATCAAGGTGTCGAGCGCGCGCTCGAGATCGGGGCGCGCGCACCACGCGGTGGCCGCGGAGCCGTTGGCCTCGAGGGCAAGCGCGATGCCCCGGCTCCGGGCGGTGGCCTGCCAGCGGTCCACCGCCGCGGCGGCGATCCGCCCCAGGTCCACCACCCCGCCCTCCAGTTGCCGCTCGCCGGCGCGGCTGAGCAGCAGCAGCTCCTCGACGGTGTGCGCGAGCCGGTCGACCTCGCGGATCCCGGCATCGATCTCCGCCACCGGGGCGGCGGCATCGGGCGCCGCGGCAGCGTCGCCGGCGGACGCCGGGTCGACCGAGGCCCTGGCCTCCTCGAGCCGGAGGCGAAGCCCGGTCAGCGGGGTCCGGAGCTGATGCGAGGCGTCGGCGACGAAGTCACTCTGGGCGTGGATGAGGCGGGCGATCCGGTCCGTCATGTCGTTGAACGATGCGGCCAGCGAGCGCTGCTCGCTGCTCCCCTCGACCTCAGCTCGCGCCTCGAGGTCGCCGTCGGCAACGCGGCGCGCCACCCGCTCCAGGCGGCGGATCGGTCGGGCCACCTGCGCCGCGATCAGTGCGCCTGCCGCCAGGCCCAGCGCCAGCACCACCGAGCCGATGGCGGCCAATCCGAGCAACGCCCGCTGCACCGCGTCGTTGACGGCGGAGACGCTCTGAGTGACGCGAACGGCTCCCACAGGTTGTGCGTTGTGGACGATCGGCACGGCCGTGGCCAGGAGCTCCTGGCCGAGGGTACGGCTGGCGCGCTGCACCTGGACCGGGTGCCCGGCCAGCGCGGTCTCTATCTCCGGCCTGGCCTCGTAGCTTGAGCCCACTTGGGCCGGTCCAGCGCTGTCCACGAGCACCCGCCCGGCGGCATCGACGACAAGGATGCGGCCGCGCACCGACCGCGACGCCGTGGCCACGACCGTCTGCAGCTGGCGCCGATAAGCCGGCGCCAGCAGGTCCGCGGCCGTCGCGGCCACGAGGTCGGCCTGGCCCCGAGCCTGCGAGCGCACCTCCGCCCTCACGCGGGCGCTGAGGCTGACGGCAAGCGGCACGCCGAGCGCGATGATGGCCAGCAGCAGGACGTAGGCCAGCGCGGCGAGCAGGCGGGTCCTGAGGCTTACAGCGGCTCCCCGGGCGCGGAGAACCGGAAGCCGACGCCCCGCACGGTCTGGATGTAGGCCGGCGCCGACGGATCGTCGCCGAGCTTGCGCCGCAGCCACGCGACGTGGACGTCGAGTGTCTTGGTCGAGCCGAACCAGTTCACGTCCCAGACGTCGGCCATCAGGTCCTCGCGTGTGACCACGCAGCCCGCGTCGCGGGCCAGCCGGGCGAGCAGGTCGAACTCCTTGCGGGTCAGCTCCAGCTCGCGCTCGGCGATCCAGGCGCGTCGCGCCGCGAAGTCGAGCCGCAGGTCTCTGACCACCAGCTCGCGAGACTCGCCGGCCGCCGGGCGAGCTCGTCGCAGCACGGCCCGGATGCGGGAGATCACCTCCCCGGTCGCGAACGGCTTGACGACGTAGTCATCGGCCCCGAGCTCGAGCCCGACCACACGATCGGTCACGGTGCCGCTGGCCGTGACCATGATGATCGGCACGTCAGAGTCCTGGCGCAGACGCCGGCACACATCGCGGCCGTCGACGTCGGGCAGCGACAGGTCGAGCAGCACGATGTCGGGGTCGAGATCGTTGGCCAGGCTCACCGCCTCGGCGCCGGTGTGGGCGACCGTGGGCCGGAAGCCGCCGCGGACGAGCGCACGGGCGAACGGCTCGGCAATCGACTCTTCGTCCTCGACGAGCAGGACCGAGGGGTGGGCGGGCGTGGAAGGGCTCATGGTGGGGTGCTGAACGCGCGGGGAACGCAGTGACGGGGCCGGCATGCGCTTTGTAGCGCTCCGAGCCTCTGTGGAAGATCAATCTTCGGCACGTTCTAAGCGGTTTCTCACCTGATCCGGGAAATCCCTCGACACCTCGGTATGATCGTTGCTGGGGGAAGCACTCGGGGGAACAGCGGCAGCTGTATGACTGGACCACAACTCGACGAAAACCGCCTGCGGGCGCTGATTGAAGCTGCCCGGGCCGTAGTCGCCGAGCGTGAGCTCGAGGCTGTGTTCGATCGCCTGCTGCAGGCCGCCCGCCACGTGACCGGCGCGCGCTATGCGGCGTTGGGGGTGCTCGACGAGTCGCGCCAGCGGCTCGCCGACTTCATCACGGTCGGCATCGACGAGCGGGGACGGGCGAAGATCGGCGACCTGCCGCGCGGGCGTGGTGTGCTGGGGTTGCTGATCTCCAACCCGGCTCCCTTGCGGCTTGCCGACGTCGGCGGTCATCCCCGCTCGTACGGCTTCCCACAAGGCCATCCGCCGATGCAGACTTTTCTCGGGGTGCCGATCCTGGTCGGCAACGAGGTGTGGGGGATCCTGTACCTGACCGAGAAGGACGGAGGCGAGTTCGACGACGCCGACGAGGAGTCGGCCGTCGTGCTGGCGGCGTGGGCGGCGATCGCGATCGAGAACGCTCGCCTGCACCGCCGCGGGGAACAGCGCCGCGAGGAGCTCGCACGCTCGGTCGAAGCGCTGCAGGCGACCACCGACATCGCGCGGGCGGTCGGCGGGGAGACCGAGATCGACCGCGTACTGGAGCTGATCGCCAAGCGCTCCCGGGCGCTCGTCGAGGCCCGCGGCCTCGCGATCCTGCTCGTCGACGGCGACCAACTCGTGGTCGCCGCGACGGCCGGCGAGCTCCCGCCAGAGGCGCTGGACTCGCGCGTGGCCCTGGGTGGCTCGGTTGCCGGTCGCGTGATCGCCAGCGGGCGGGCCGAGCGGATCACCGATCTCGGCAACACGCTGCGGTTCGCCCTCGCCGATTTGGGCGTCAAGGCCGTCGCCGGGCTGTTCGTGCCGCTGCGCTTCCGCGGCGGCAGCCTCGGCGTGCTCGAGGCGTTCGACCGCGTCGACGGTCCCGAGTTCACCGCCCAGGACATGGCGCTGCTCGAGGGTGCCGCCGCCAGCGCGGCGACCGCCGTGGCCACCGCCCAGTCGGTCGAGCGCGAGCGACTGCGTCGGAGCCTGCAGGCGGCCGAGGACGAGCGGCGACGATGGGCGCGCGAGCTCCATGACGACACCCTGCAGGCGCTCGGAGGGCTTCGCGTGCTGCTGGCATCCGCCCGCCGGACCGAGGATGCCGACGTCTTTCGCGAGGCCATCGACAGCGCGGTCAAGCAGATCGGCGACGAGATCGTGGGCCTGCGGGCGCTGATCACCGAGCTCCGGCCGGCTTCGCTCGACGAGCTCGGCCTCGGATCGGCTCTCGACGCGCTGGTCGAGCGGATGCGGCTCGTGCAGGGCCTGCAGATCGAGACCCACGTCGACCTCGACCGGGAGAGCGGGCGTACCAGCGCCCGGCTCGATCCCGAGCTCGAGACCGCGATCTACCGGATCGTCCAGGAATCGCTCACCAACGCCGCGCGGCACGCCCGTGCCGAGCGGGTCGACGTGAGCGTCGTCCAGCACGACGGCTACGTCACCCTGACCGTGGCCGACGACGGCCACGGCTTCGATGAGGACGTCCCGTCGGAGGGGTTCGGACTCACGGGAATGCGCGAGCGTGTCGCCCTGGCCAACGGCAAGCTCGACCTCTCGAGCTCCGACCGGGGCACCGCCGTGACCGTGTCACTGCCGGTCTCGTCTCGGGTCAGCCAGACAGCCTAAGAATCCTCTTAGGAGGAGTGCGGCATCTTCCCGGCTCGTCCCGCGGAGGAATACGGATGGCGCTGAAGGGTCCCGCACGTACCTTCCCATGATTGAGCAGAATCCCGATGGCGGAGGCTCCGGCACATGGCAGCGATCTTCAACCTGAATCACCCAGCGCACACGGTGCACTGGCATTTCTTCACGATGTCGGTCTCGAACCTGATCGTGATCATCCTGATGCTGATCGTCTTCGCGCTGGCGATCGCGATTCCGTTCCCGCGCCACGGTGGTGCAGAGGGGGGCACAACCTCATGAGCGCGGTCAAGGGCTCCAACTGGACCGTCAAGGTCCGTGAGAAGGCCGTCGGCGCGCTGCCGCCGGACAAGCTCCTGCCGGACGGCGTGCCGGCCTACGTATCGTCGTGGATCTACGTGTTCGGCGTGCTGTCGATCGCCGCGCTCGTGGTGATCATCGGCTCCGGCACGATCCTGGCCCTGAAGGGACCGGGCTGGTGGCACTTCACCGGCATCGGCCTCTTCTTCAACAGCATTCACATGTGGTCCGTCGAGCTGTTCTTCTTCGTGATGGTCGTCCATCTGTGGGGCAAGTTCTGGATGGCGTCGTGGCGCGGAGGCCGGACGCGGACCTGGGTCACGGGTGCGATCACGTTCCTGGTCGCCGTCCCATGCGCCCTCACCGGCTACGTCTCGCAGCAGAACTTCGACGCCCAGTGGATCTCGACCCAGGCCAAGGACGCGATGAACGCGGTCGGCATCGGCTCGTTCTTCAACCTGACCAACTTCGGTCAGATGTACAGCTGGCACATCTACCTGCTGCCGCTGGCCGT
The DNA here is from genome assembly GCA_963800815.1 of uncultured Solirubrobacteraceae bacterium. Lineage (GTDB taxonomy): Bacteria > Actinomycetota > Thermoleophilia > Solirubrobacterales > Solirubrobacteraceae > Palsa-465. Next base: position 223,397 of record CAWDCP010000002.1, on the reverse strand, counting down.
GGTCGCTCTGGTCGGGGCGCACGTGCTGCTCGTGCGTAAGCACGGCGTGGTGCCGCCGTTCGAGCTTCCCACCGACAGGTCGACCGCTCCGGCCACCAACGGCCAGACCGATGTCAGGGAGGTCGCCGAGGCGACACCCGCCGAGATCACGACCTCAACCACCGAGGGAGCCCAGTCATGAGCCGTGAGAGCCGCAAGCTCGCCCGCAAGCGCGAGAACGACTACGCCCGTGACTGGAAGGGCCCGTACCGGCCCTACGACCTGATCAAGGAGGCGACGATCGCCATCGGCGTCGTGATCGGGATCGTGGTGGTGCTGACGATCCTGTTCTCCTCGCCCGACGACAAACCGAGCACGGTGCAGCAGTGGGCGCGCGCGACGCCGGTCGATTTCGTGACCACCGCGGTGAGCGAGCTCGACGGGTCGAGCGGAACGGCGACGTACGGCCCTCCGTACAACCACAACTCGGACGGCCAGCACATCTCGTTCATTCGCCCGCAGAAGTGGTTCGGAGTCGACCATCCGATCGACACGGCCCAGGACTACGTGATCACGCCGCTGCGAGGGATCAACGGCGAGCCGCTGACCCAAGCGGCGGTGAGCGTCTACGAGGCCGCGCCGGCCAAGCTCCAGACGGCGTGGACCGACGCTTACACCAAGGCGCTGGCCAATGCCACCCCGACCGCCGGTGGCTCTGCCCTGGCCATCAAGCCCGGCAACTACGGCCCCGTGCCGGTGATGATGAACGCGCTGCTCCGCTACGCGCAGGGCGGCGGGCTCGACGGCGCGCTGGTCAACAACAAGCAGTTCTACCAGACCGACTACACCAAGCCGCTGCTGTTCATGGCCGATGGCGGCGTGCTCTCGGACCGAGCGCAGACGCAGCATCTGCTCGGTGAGCAGTGGGGCATGATGAACGAGACCGGGAGCTTCCCCGGCCAGACGTGGCTGTGGCTGTATACGTTCTGGTATCAGATCAAGCCGTTTACGAGCTCGTGGGCGGACAACGCCGACATCGCCGTGATGGCGGTGATGGGCCTGCTCAGTCTGGCCTTCATCCTGATCCCTGTGATCCCCGGCATTCGTGACATCCCGCGCAAGATCCCCCTCTACAAGCTGATCTGGCGTGACTGGTACCGCACGGTCCCCGAGCCCCCGAAGGCGGGCGCCTGACCCGAGGTGCGATGGAGAAGCCACGCAGACATGTGATCGTCGCCGGCGGCGGCCCCGCCGCGGTCGAGGCGATCCTCGCCCTCCAGGCGCTCGCCGGTGAGCGCCTGGAGGTCGAGCTGCTGGCCCCCAACGCGGAGCTGACGCTCGCTCCGTACGAGGTGATGGCGCCGTTTCGCGAAGGCCACGAGCGGCGCTATGCGCTCTCGCGCATCAGTGCCGATGCCGGCGCCGAGTTGGTCGGCGATGCGATCGCCGGCGTGGATCCCCAGCGGCACGTGGTCATCACAAGCTCCGGCGCCGAGCGCTCCTACGACGCGCTGGTGATCGCGGTCGGCGCGCGTCGCATCGACACCGTGGCCGGGGCGCACCCGTTCCGCGGCGCTCGCGACGCCGGTCGCCTCAAGGCCCTGCTGGCCGACACGGATTCCGGGCGCCACGTCCGGGTCGCGTTCGTCGTCCCAGCGGGCATGACGTGGCCGCTGCCGCTCTACGAGCTCGCGCTGCACACCGCTGCGTGGCTGGCCGAGCGCGACATCGGCTCGGTGCCGTTGACGCTCGTCAGCCCCGAACGCGATCCGCTGGGGGTGTTCGGGCAGACCGCCAGCGACGAGGTCGCGTCGCTGCTCGACGAGCACGGCGTACGCTTCGTGAGCGCGCACCCGGTGCGCCTGCACGAGAGCCGTCTGCTGCTAATGGGGGGAGAAGAGCTCGACGTCGACATCGCCTTCGCGGTGCCGCGCATGGAAGGCCCACGTATCCCCGGGCTCCCGTGTGACGACGACGGGTTCCTGCCCGTGGACGAGTTCGGCCGCGTGCGCGGCGCCGACGACGTGTTCGCGGCCGGCGACGTGACCGACTTCCCGATCAAGCAGGGCGGCCTCGCCGCCCAGCAGGCGGACGTGATCGCCGCCCGGATCGCTGCCGACGCCGGCGCTGAGGTCGAGCCGGTGCCGTTCAGTCCCGTGCTGCGGGCGCGCCTGTTCGCAGGCCGCGACGAGCGCTACCTGCACCATGCGCTCGACGACGAGCTCGAGCAGGCATCCACGGCATCGACCTACGCGCTGTGGTCGCCGCCGTACAAGCTCGCCGGGCAATTCATCGCGCCGTATCTGACCCAGCTGGACACGGAGCGGGAGGGCGAGAGCAGGCGCGCGAGCGCGCCGGTCGCCGACGCCGAGGGCAGCTGACGCGGTCGCGCTCGCGGCCGAAGCCGCGTCAGGAGATCAGCGTCGCGAGGTACGGGGCGAGGTGCTGCCCGGCGATCTTCGCCGGCGGCCACCACAGCGGCCGGTCGTCGATGTCGGTCTGCGGGGCGCGCTGGGTGAGATCGCGGCGCATGAAGCGCGAGCCGTCCGCCGTCAGCAACGCGGCCCGGATCACGGGCGCGAACGGCATCGGATCGACCGCCGCGCCCGCGCGCGCGGCGATGTGGGCCGCAACCGTGTCCGCCTGCTGGGTGGCGAGGCCGCCCTGCTTGACCGGGAAATCGGTGGCGTCGCCGGCCGCATATACGTCCGGCTCGCCAACGACGCGGCCGTGCTCGTCGACCACGATGAAGCCGCCGTCACCGTCGGTGACGCCGCCGATCCGCGGTCCCTCCAGGCGCGGCAGCGCGACCACGCCGTCGACCGGGATCGAGCCCTCGCCGTCGATCCACAAGCGGCCGTCGGCAAGCACCGTCGCCAGCGTCCCCGTGCGCAACGCGATCCCGTGATCGGCGAGCGACCGCCGCGCAAGCTCGCCGGCGTCGGCGCCCATCACCTCGAGGGGCTGGGCCTCGGCCGTGAAGACCTCGAGCTGAGCATCGATTCCCGCAGCCTCTGCCCAGCGCGCGGTGAGCAGCGCGAGTTCGTAGATGGCCAGGGTCCACGACACCCCGGGTGGGCTGACGAAGCCGATCCGCCGGGGGCCGGCGGCATCGGGGTCGCCCAGGAGTGCCCGCAGCGCGCTGCTCGTTCCCGGCTCGCCGATCGTCAGCGCGCCGGGGATCACCGGGCGGCGGACGGCGCCGACCGCGAGCAGCAGCACGTCGTACTCGGCGGTGTGGCCGCTCGTCGTGCGCACCGTGTGGGCATCGGGATCGACCTCCAGCAGCTCCTCGGTGATGTGCGTGAGCTGCAGCGAGGTGGCGATCTCCGACCACGGGATGCGCACCACGGCGTCGGCCTCGAACGGCTCGAGCACCTGCAGTGGCCGGTACACGAAGTCGGGCGAGCCGGCCAGCAGGCGTAACTCCACGCGTTCGGCGGCCAGTGCGCGGAGCGCGAGCATCGCTTCGAGTGCGGCCACGCCACCACCGGCGACGAGCACCCGCAGTTCCGCGTCGGTGTCGCGATGATTCGGTTCCTGGGCGTCGGAGGTACTCAAACTGCGACGATCGTAAGCGGCGCCACGCCGCTCGCCATCGGCGCGTCTCGCTGAACCGCGATCAGTAGTAAGAGCGGACGCCGGGAGGTAGAGGCGTCGGATGGATCGAGGATCCGCCCCGGCCTAAGCTCACTCCATGTCGATGCGCCTCGTTGCGCGTACGGGGGAGCGGCCGCGGGTCGTGATCGTGGGTGGGGGTGTCGCCGGGCTGGAGGCGATGCTGGCGCTGCGGGCACTCGCGGGCCAGCGGCTCGAGCTCGAGCTGATCTCACCGGGGCCTCATTTCTACTACCGGCCCCTCGCGGTGGCTGCCGCGTTCGGCGCCGAGCCGAGCTCGGTGCTCTCGCTGGCGACCGTCGCCGCGGACGCCGACGCGCTCTACACCGCGGACGCCGTCGCGGAGATCAAGGCCGGCACGCGCGTGCTGCGGCTGGCCAGCGGGCGGACGTGCGAATACGACGCGCTGATCGCCGCCCCGGGGGGGCGGCCCGTCGAGGCGATCCCGGGCGCGACCACCTTCGGCCTGCCGGGCAGCGCCGAGCAGTTCCGCGCCATCCTCGCCCAGGCCGAGGCCGGGCACCTCGCCAGGCTCGTGTTCGCGGTGCCGCCGCTCGTCGGCTGGCCGCTGGCTCTGTACGAGTTGGCCCTGCTGACCGCAGAGCGGCTCCGCGTCGCCGGCTCCGGCACGGCCGTCACCGTGGTGACCGCCGAGTCCGCCCCGCTGGCCGTATTCGGGGGCCGGGCGAGCGGCGCCGTGCTCGAGGAGCTCGAAGAGCACGGGGTGCACTTCATGCCCGGCTTGGTCGCCGAGCAGGTCGCCTGGGGCGAGCTCCGCTCGCAGCCGGGCGACTCGCGCATCGCGGCTGACGCCGTCATCGCGCTGCCGAAGCTGCTCGGGCCCGACCTCGGTGGCTTGCCTCGCGATCACGACGGCTTCCTGCCGGCCGACCGGCACGGTCTCGTGCGCGGACTGACCGACGTCTACGCCGCGGGCGATGCGATCAGTTTCCCGATCAAGCACGGCGGCCTCGCGGCGCTGCAGGCCGACGCGGTGGCTGAGGCGATCGCGGCGCGCGTCGGGGTGCCGATCCAGCCCGAGCCGTTCCGTCCCGTGATCCGCGGAATGCTCCTGACCGGCGACCGGCCCCGATACCTGGAATCCGGGCTGGCGGGGGACGAGGGCGAGGGCGGTGGCGTCAGTCTCCGGCCGCTGTGGTGGCCACCCTCTAAGATCGCGGGGCGGTATCTGGCCCCGTACCTCATGGCGGAGGTGCCGCTCGGGCCCGCTCCGCACGGCGGTCTCCCCGTCGAGATGAAGATCGGCACGTGATGAGCTCTCAGCCACCCACCCCTGAACCTGATCGGAGCGCCCCGGAGCCCGCAGCGCGGCTCAAGGTCGTCGTGGCCGGCGGCGGCATCGCCGGTGCCGAAGGCCTGCTGGCGCTGCATGGGCTGGCGGGCGAGCGGGTGGAGCTGACGCTCGTGACCCCGGGGACCGAGTTCGTCGAGCGGCCGATGACCGTGACCGAGCCGTTTGCGCTCGGCCATGCCCGCCGCGTCCCGCTCGAGGATCTCGCCCGTGACACCGGCGCGACGCTGATCCGGGACTCGGTCTCCGGGGTCGCCCCCCGCTGGCGCTCGCTGGTGCTCGAGAGCGGCGCCAGCGTCGAGTACGACGCGCTCCTGCTGGCCCTGGGCGCCCGGCTCGAGTCGGTCGTCCCGCACGCGCTGACCTGGACGCCCGACGCTGACCCCGAGCTGCTCGGCGGCGTGCTGCGCGACCTCGAGGAGGGGTATTCCTCCAGCGTCGCGTTCGTGATCCCGCCCGGCTTGGCCTGGTCGCTGCCGGCCTATGAGCTGGCCATGATGACCGCGCGGCAGGTCGCGAGCATGGACCGCAGCGCGATCGAGGTGAGCGTGATCACGCCCGAGCACGAACCGCTGATCGACTTCGGTGAACACGTCTCCGAGGCGCTGCGCCACGAGCTCCAGGCCAGCCACGTGCACCTGCGCACCGGTGCAGCCCTCGTGCAACGCGGACCCGCGCTGGTCCTCGAGGTCGACGGCGAGCCCGTGAAGGCCGACCACATCGTCGCGCTGCCGCGACCGATGGGTGTCCTGATCCCGGGTCTCCCGCGCGACGAGGACGGCTTCATTCCCGTCGATCGCCACCAGCGCGTCCGCGACACCGAGCGCGTGTGGGCCGTAGGCGACGCCGTGTCCTATCCGATGAAGCATGGTGGGCTCGCGGCGCAGATGGCCGACGCGGCGGCCGAGTCGATCGCCGCGCTCGCCGGCGCCGAGATCGAGCCACGCCCGTTCCGGCCGGACCTCGACGGTGTGCTCCTGACGGGCGATCGCGCGCGGCGCTTGCGTGAGGACGCGGTTGCCGGCGCCGTGCCCGCGGGCCCTGGGCGCCCGGTGGCCACGAAGGTGGCGGGCCGCTTCCTGACGCCGTACCTGGCCCGGCACGCGGCCCGGGCGGCGGACGCGGTCGCAACACGGAAGGACAGCTCATGAGCGGTGGGGGCATGCGTGACGCCGACGACGGCACTATCGTGCAGGACATGGAGGAGGAGCAGGTTGGGTCTGACGCCGCGGCGATCACGATCGTGATCGCCGACGATCACCAGGTCGTGCGCGCCGGTTTGCGGATGCTGCTCGAAGCCGAAGACGGATTCGAGGTGCTCGATGAGGCCGGCGATGTGCCGACCACGCAGCGCAAGGTGCTGGCCTATCGGCCCAACGTGCTCGTGCTCGACCTCAACATGCCCGGCGAGCCGAGCCTGCCCGCGATCCCGCGGATCCGCGAGGCCTCGCCCGCGACGTCGATCGTCGTCCTGACGATGCAGAGCGATCCCGCGTTCGCACGGGAGGCGCTCCGCTCCGGCGCCGTCGGCTACGTGCTCAAGGAGGCCGCCGACACCGAGCTTGTGCAGGCCGTGCGCCTGGCGGCGCAGGGGCGCACCTACCTGAATCCCGAGCTCGGCGCGCGCCTCGCGGCCGAGCCGCCGGCGCCGGCCGGGCCACCGGACGACCTGTCGGCGCGCGAGGTCGAGGTGCTGAAGCTGATCGCGCTCGGGCACACCAACGGCGAGATCGCCTCGAGTCTCTACCTGAGCGTGCGCACGGTCGAATCCCATCGCGCTCACATCCAGCAGAAGACCCGTCGCACCACCCGTGCCGATCTGGTCGCCTACGCCCGCGAACACGGGCTCCTGGACTAGTTTCAGGCATCGGAGCACGAGCTCGGGAATCGAGGTCACACGCGGCGCGGGATAGCGGCGCGGAGTAGGCTCCACTCGCGCGTCCCGCCAAGCAGACCGCACCGCGGACCCAGTCGTGGCAGGACGGCGACGAGAGGAGAGAAGGAAGGCGGTGGCCAGATGGCGGTGAAGGCGGAGCTGGAGGCAGAGCTCATCGACTCGGTCTGCGCTCGTGTCCGCGAGCGTCTGCCGCAGGAGCAGGCGCCTCCGTGCGAGGCATTCGTGCGCCAGTACTACCACTGGGTCCCGCCCGAGGATCTCGCCGACCGCAGCGCACTCGACCTCTACGGCGCCGCCGTGGCCCACTGGAACCTGGCCGGCCAGCGCGAGCCCGGCCGGGCCAAGGTCCGCGTGTACAACCCGGATTTCGAGCAGCACGGCTGGCAGTCGACGCACACCGTGATCGAGGTCGTCACCGACGACATGCCGTTCCTGGTCGACTCGGTCACGATGGAGCTGAGTCGGCTGGGCTACGGGATCCACCTCGTGATCCACCCGGTGATTCGCGTCCGGCGCAGCCCGGACGGTCGCCTGCTCGAGGTGCTCGAGCCGGGGGCGGCGGTCGGCGACGCGATCCGCGAGTCGGTGCTGGGGCTCGAGGTCGATCGCGCCCCCGACGCGGACGCGCTCACCGAGCTGCACCGCAACATCGAGCGCGTGCTGGCCGAGGTCCGCGCCGCGGTCGAGGACTGGGGACCGATGCGGGAACGGATGCAGGCGGTGGCCGCCGAGCTCGGCCGCCAGGCGCACTCGCTCGACGCGGCCGAGGTGGACGAGGTGCGCGCGTTTCTGAGCTGGGTCGCCGAGGGGCACTTCACGTTCCTCGGCTACCGCGAGTACGAGCTTGTCACCGAGGACGGTGACGACGCGCTGCGGGCGATCGCCGACACGGGCATGGGGATCCTCCGCGGGCCGCCGGCGACCCCACTCACGCGGCTGGCGCCGAAAGCCCGGGCGCTGGCCCGCGCGCGGCACGCGCTCGTGCTCACCAAGGCCAACTCGCGCGCGACGGTGCATCGCCCCGCCTACCTCGACTACATCGGCGTCAAGACCTTCGGGCCCGACGGTGCGATCACCGGCGAGCGGCGCTTCCTCGGTCTGTACACGAGCATGGCGTACAAGGCGAGCCCGCGGGACATCCCGCTGCTGCGCGAGCGGGTCGAGACGGTGCTGGCACGGACGGGGTTCCCGGCCGACAGCCACGACGCCAAGGCGCTGATGGAGATCCTCGAGACCTATCCGCGCGATTCCCTGTTCCAGATCGGCGCCGACGAGCTGTTCGACGTCGCGATGGGGATCCTCGGCCTCAGCGAGCGCCAGCGGGTGCGGTTGTTCGTGCGCCGCGACCCACTCGACCGGTTCATCTCCTGCCTCGTGTTCATTCCCCGCGACCGTTTCAACACCGAGAACCGTGAGCGCGTCGGAGCGATCCTGGCCGAGGAGTTCGGCGGCACTCGAGTCGACTGGGATCTGCACCTGTCCGAGTCGTTGCTCGTGCGCGTCCAGTACGTCGTGCACTGCGGCGACCAGCCGCCGTCCGGGTACGACACGGCCGAGATCGAGGCGCGGCTCGTGCGGGCGACGCGCGCCTGGACCGATGACCTGCGCGACGCGCTGGCCGAGGAGCACGGCGAGGAGCACGCCTCGGAGCTCTACAAGCGCTACCGGTCCGCCTTCCCGCTCGGCTACCGTGCCGACTGGGTCGCCCGCTCGGCCGTCACCGACATCCGCCGGATCGATGAGCTGCAGCTCAAGGGCGGCCCGATCATGAGCCTGTACCGGCCGCTCGAGGCCGAGGCGGGGCTGGTCCGCTGCAAGCTGTTCAGCGCCGATGAGGTGTCGCTGTCGGACGTGATGCCGACCTTCGAGCACATGGGGGCGAAGGTGGTCGACGAGCATCCGTACGAGATCACGCCCGCCGGCGCGGCTCCGGCGTGGATCTACGACTTTGGGCTGCGCTGCGCGGCCGACGACGTCGAGCGGGTCCGCGACGCGTTCCAGGAGGCGTTCCTGGGCGTCTGGCGCGGTGATTACGAGAACGACGGGCTCAACGGCCTCGTGCTGGGCGCCCGTCTGGCCGGCCGCGAGATCACGATCCTGCGCGCGGTCGGCAAGTACCTGCGGCAGGCCGGGATCGCCTTCTCGGACCGCTACATGGAGCGGACGTTGGTCCGCCATCCGGAGATCGCCATCCTGCTGGTGCGGCTGTTCGAGGCCCGCTTCCACCCCGACCGCACCGACTCCGAGGAGGCCGAGAAGTTGACCGTCGAGCTCGACGCGGCGATCGACGCGGTCGAGAGTCTCGACGAGGACCGGATCCTGCGCAGCTTCGTCGCGGTCATGCGGGCGATCGTCCGGACCAACTTCTTCCGCACCGACGTGCAGGGCGAGCACGCCGGAGCGCCGCGGGCGTTCCTGTCATTCAAGCTCGACCCGTCCCTGATCCCGATCCTGCCGCTCCCGCGTCCCCGCTTCGAGATCTTCGTCTACTCGCCCCGGATCGAGGGCGTGCACCTGCGCGGTGGCCGTGTCGCCCGCGGCGGCCTGCGGTGGTCGGACCGGCGCGAGGATTTCCGCACCGAGATCCTCGGCCTGATGAAGGCGCAGATGGTCAAGAACGCGCTGATCGTCCCGGTCGGCTCCAAGGGCGGGTTCGTGGTCAAGCGCCCGCCGGCGGACGGGGGCCGCGAGGCGCTGTTGGCGGAGGGGATCGCCTGCTACGAGACGTTCCTGTGCGGCCTGCTCGATCTGACCGACAACATCGTCGGCGCCGACGTGGTGCCGCCGCCGCGGGTCGTCCGCTATGACGAGGACGACCCGTATCTGGTCGTCGCCGCCGACAAGGGGACGGCCAGCTTCTCCGACATCGCCAACGGGGTCTCGGCGCAGTACCGGTTCTGGCTCGGCGACGCGTTCGCGTCCGGGGGCTCGCAGGGCTACGACCACAAGCAGATGGGGATCACCGCCCGCGGCGCGTGGGAGTCGGTCAAGCGTCACTTCCGCGAGCTCGGCATCGACACCCAGTCGACGGATTTCACGGTCGTGGGCATCGGCGACATGTCCGGTGACGTGTTCGGCAACGGCATGCTGCTGTCCGAGCACATCAGGCTGCTGGCGGCGTTCAACCATCTCCACGTGTTCCTCGACCCCGACCCCGATCCCGCGGCCTCGTTCGCCGAGCGCAAGCGGCTGTTCGAGCTGCCGCGCTCGTCCTGGAGCGATTACGAGGAGACGCTGATCTCACCCGGCGGCGGCGTCTTCCCGCGCACCGCCAAGTCGATCCCGGTCTCGCCGCAGGTGCGCGAGGCGCTCGGCATCGAGGCGGCCGAGCTGGCCCCGGCCGAGCTGATCCGCGAGTTGCTGCGCGCCCCCGCCGACCTGCTGTGGAATGGTGGCATCGGCACGTACGTCAAGGCCTCGACCGAGACGCACGCCGACGCCGGTGACAAGGCCAACGACGCCGTCCGGGTCGACGGCGGGGAGCTGCGCTGTCGCGTCGTCGGAGAGGGCGGCAACCTCGGGTTCACGCAGCGCGGCCGGATCGAATATGCGCTCACCGGCGGCGCGATCAACACCGACGCCATCGACAATGTCGCCGGCGTCAACTGCTCCGACCAGGAGGTCAACATCAAGATCCTGCTGGACGCCATCGTGGCCGCTGGTGACATGACCGAGAAGCAGCGCAACGAGCTGCTCGTGGTGATGACCGACGCCGTCGCCGAGCGAGTGCTGGCCGGCAGCTACAGCCAGACGCAGGCGATGAGCCTCGCCTGCTTCCAGGCACCCCAGATGCTCGACGTCCACGCACGCCTGATCCGCCAGCTCGAGCAGCTTGCCGGCCTCAACCGCAAGATCGAATTCCTGCCCACTGACGAGGTCGTCGGCGAGCGCAAGCTCGCCCACCAGGGCCTGACCGCGCCGGAGCTTGCCGTCGTCATGGCCTACTGCAAGATCCACCTCTACTCCGACCTGCTCGAGTCAGACCTGCCCGAGGACCCCTACCTCGGGCACGACCTCGAACGCTACTTCCCCTCGCCGCTGCCCGAGCGCTACGCCAAGGAGATGCGCAGCCACCGCCTCCGACGCGAGATCATCGCCACGCTCGTTGCCAACCAGATCGTCGACCGGGCCGGGACGACGTTCGCGTTCCGCCTCCGCGAGGAGACGGGCGCCCCGGCGTCCCTGCTGGCCCGCGCCTACGCCGTCGCGCGGGAGATCTTCGACATGCGCGTCTTCTGGCACGACGTCGAGGCGCTCGACAATCACGTTCACGCCGAGGCCCAGCTGACGATGCTGATCGAGGGGCGCAAGCTGGTCGAGCGAGCCACCCGGTGGCTCGTCCGCAACAACCCGCGCTCGATCGACATCGCCGCCACCACCGCATACTTCGCGCGCGGCTCGGCGATGCTGTCCGGGGCGCTTCCCGACGTGCTCGACGGCGCCGACCGGGACGCGTTCGACGCCCGGGTCTCCGAGCTCGCGGGCGCGGGTGTGCCGCCGGAGCTCGCGGCGCGTGTCGCGGGGCTGCCCTCGATGCTCGCGGTGCTGGACATCGTCGAAGTCGCCGCCGCGACGATGCGCCCGCTCGAGCCGGTCACCGCGACCCATTTCGGCCTCGGGTCCGGCCTCGAGCTCAACTGGCTCCGCGACCGGATCCTCGAGCTTCCGCGCGCCAACCGCTGGCAGGCGCTGGCCCGTGCCGCGCTGCGCGATGACCTCTACAGCCTGCACCGCTCGCTCACCCAGGAGGTGCTGGAAGCGGCCCCGCGCACCGCCGACAGCGAGGCCGCGATCAGCGCCTGGACGCATCGCAGCGGCGCTGCCGTGGAGCGCTGCCTGGGCATGATCGCCGACGTCAAGGCGTCGCGGATCTACGACACCACCACGCTCCCGGTGGCGCTGCGGGAGGTGCGCAACCTGATCCGTGGCGGGGCTGCGCTGGAAGGCGTGCCGGGAGCGATGTCCGTGACTCTCGCCGGATGACTCCCCGGAGATCCTCAGCGACATCCACGTGAATCCACGCGCGTGACCGCGCTCCTCACCACGGGTCGCGTCCGGTGACGCGGGCCGCGGCATAGCGGCCGAGCAGCGCCAGCCAGTCGATCAGGCCGGCCGCGAAATGCCCCGCGGGGCCGGTCAGGAGCCGGCCGGCGAGGCGGGAGGGCAGGCCGGAGATCCGGGCGGACACGACCCCAAGCTATCGTTCACGAGCCGATGGCCGTCAAGACCAACGTCACCGAGCTGCCCGAGTCGCGCGTCCGCGTCGAGGCCGAGGTTCCCGCCGAGGAGGTCGAGCGCCGCGTCCAGCAGGCGGCTCGTGAGCTCGGCCGCCAGATGCGGATCCCCGGCTTCCGCAAGGGCAAGGTCCCGCCCCCGGTGGTGATCCGCCGGCTCGGCCGCGAGGCCGTGCTCGACGAAGCGCTGCGCAGCTCGCTGGGCGGCTGGTACGTCGACGCGATCGCCATGGCCGGGATCGCGCCGGTCGGCGAGCCCGAGCTCGACGTGGGCGACATGCCGGCCGAGGGTCAGCCGCTCGCCTTCTCGATCGAGATCGGCGTCCGGCCGGTCGCGACGCTGGGCGACTACAAGGGGCTCGAGGTCGGCCGGCGCGAGCCGCAGGCCGACGATGCGCGGGTGGACGCCGAGCTCGAGACGCTGCGTGACCGATTCGCCACGCTCGAGACGGTCGAGCGCCCGGCCGAGGTCGGTGACCACGTGGTCATCGACTACATCGGCTCCATCGACGACGAGCCGTTCGAGGGGGGCGAGGGCCGCGACCAGCTGCTGGAGCTCGGCTCGGGGAGGCTGATCCCCGGGTTCGAGGAGCAGCTCACGGGGGCCGGCGCCGGCGAGGAGCGCACCGTGCAGGTCACGTTCCCCGACGACTATCCCCGTCTCGGCGGCCAGGAGGCGCGCTTCGCGGTGACCGTCAAGGAGGTCAAGGCCAAGCGGCTCCCGGAGCTGACCGACGAGTTCGCCGCCGAGCAGGCCGGTTTCGACACGATGGCGGAGCTGCGCGAGGACGTCGCCACGCGGCTGCGCGAGGCCGACGAGCGGGCGGTCGAGCGCGAGTTCGAGCAGGCGGTCCTCGACGCCGCCGTCGCGGAGGCCGAGATCGACGTGCCCGACAAGCTGGTCCACGCCCGCGCCCACGAGCTGCTGGAGCAGATGCTCACCGCGATGGCCCGCCAGGGCATCTCCAAGGAGGCCTATCTGCAGATCACGGGCAAGGAGGAGGAGTCCATGGCCCACGAGGCCGAGCCCGAGGCCGCCAGCGAGCTCCGGCGCGAGGCCGTGCTGGCCGCGATCGTCGAGGCCGAGAAGATCGAGCCCACCGACGAGGAGGTGCTCGAGGCCCTGGAACCCGTCGCCGCGCGCGACGGCACCACGCCGCAGAAGTTGCTCGAGCAGCTGCGTAAGACCGATCGGCTCGAGCGTGCCCGCGGCGACCTCGCCACCCGCCAGGCGATCGACCTGATCGTGCGGGAGGCCAAGCCGATCACCGTCCAGCAGGCGCAGGCCCGCCAGAAGCTGTGGACCCCGGGGCAGGAGGAGTCCGAGCAGGGCTCCGGCCAGCTCTGGACGCCCGGCAGCTGAGCTCCTGCGGCGGGGCGGGGCCGGCCGCCGGGACCGATTCTGAACCCGGCAGGACGGCCGCTCGCCGCTGCTAGACTCGCCGCGAGCGGCCGGAATCGTACCGGCGCCCGCGATCCGGCTCTGCGGCCGGCCCGCGGTTGAAGGATTCCGGCCGAGGAAGCGAGAAAGAGCGAGGACCATGAGCCCACTGGTACCGATGGTCGTCGAGCAGACCTCCCGCGGGGAGCGCGCGTTCGACATCTACAGTCGTCTGCTCAACGAGCGGATCATCTTCCTCGGCACTCCGGTGGACGATCAGATCGCGAACCTGATCGTGGCCCAGCTGCTGCATCTGGAGTCCGAGGATCCCGACAAGGACATCTCGCTGTACATCAACTCGCCGGGCGGCTCGGTGTACGCGGGCCTCGCGATCTACGACACGATGCAGTTCATCAAGCCCGACGTGCAGACGATCTGCGTCGGCATCGCGATGTCGATGGGCGCGCTGCTGCTCTCGGGCGGTGCGCACGGCAAGCGGATGGCGCTGCCGAACGCCAAGATTCTGATCCACCAGGTCTCCTCGAGCTTCCAGGGTCAGGCCACCGATATCGAGATCCACGCCCGCGAGATCATCGACGTGCGGCGGCGGCTGGATGAGATCATCGCTCACCACACGGGCAAGCCGGTCGAGGAGGTCAAGAAGGACACCGAACGGGATTACTTCATGAGCTCCGAGGAGGCCAAGGACTACGGAATCATCGATCGGGTGATCTCGCAGCACTGAGCGACTACTCTTAACCTCGGAGTTCGGCGATCGGAAACGGCCGCACTCCGGGAGAGGGCATTTGACATGGCGCGTCCCACGGACTCCAACGAACAGCTTCTGTGCAGCTTCTGCGGCAAGTCGCAGCGGCAGGTCAAGAAGCTGATCGCCGGTCCCGGCGTCTACATCTGCGACGAATGCATCGATCTCTGTAACGAGATCATCGATGAGGAGCTCACCGCCCCGCCGAGCTTCGACATCGAGAACCTCCCCAAGCCGCGGGAGATCTATGACGTCCTGAACGAATACGTGGTCGGCCAGGAGCAGGCCAAGCGCTCGCTCTCGGTGGCCGTCTACAACCACTACAAGCGCGTTCAGATGATGCAGTCCGATGACAACGACATCGAGCTGCAGAAGTCCAACATCCTCCTCCTGGGGCCGACCGGGTGCGGCAAGACTCTGCTCGCCCAGACCCTGGCCAAGATCCTCAACGTCCCGTTCGCGATCGCCGACGCGACCGCCCTGACCGAGGCCGGGTACGTCGGTGAGGACGTCGAGAACATCCTGCTCAAGCTGATCCAGGCCGCCGACTACGACGTCAAGAAGGCCGAGACGGGGATCATCTACATCGACGAGGTCGACAAGATCGCGCGCAAGGCCGACAACCCGTCGATCACGCGCGACGTCTCCGGTGAGGGCGTCCAGCAGGCGCTGCTGAAGATCCTCGAGGGGACGACCGCCTCGGTCCCGCCCCAGGGTGGCCGCAAGCATCCCCACCAGGAGTTCCTCTCGATCGACACCACCAACGTGCTGTTCATCTGCGGGGGCGCGTTCGCCAACCTCGACCGTGTGATCGAGCGCCGGATCGGACACCAGGGTGTCGGCTTCGGCGCCGCGATCCAGTCCAAGGAGCAGCGCGACACGGGCGAGATCTTCGAGCACTGCCTGCCCGAGGACCTGATCCAATACGGGCTGATTCCCGAGTTCATCGGCCGCCTGCCGGTGATGTCGGCGATCCACCAGCTCTCCCGCGACGAGCTGATGCAGATCCTCACCGAGCCGCGCAATGCGCTCGTCAAGCAGTTCCAGCGCTTCTTCCAGTTCGACGGAATCGAGCTCGTGTTCGCCGACGAGGCGCTGTGCTCGATCGCCGACAAGGCGCTCGAGCGCGAGACCGGCGCCCGCGGCCTGCGCTCGATCATCGAGGAGGTGCTGCTCGAGGTCCAGTTCGAGCTACCCTCGCGCCGCGACGTGCAGAAGTGCGTCGTGACCAAGGAGACGATCGAGAAGAGCGTCTCCCCGACGCTGGTCACCGTCGCCGCCCCCGAAGAGACCGGCGAGGCCGCGGCGTAATCGCCGTCCGGCGCCGCCCCGCGGCTGCCGCGATCCGCTCGTCTCGCCGGAGCCCAGCCGTCGACGCCTCGCTCCCTAGACTCAGGGCCACGATGTCCGACCTGGAAGGAAAGACCCGCTACGACCCCTCCGAGGTGGAGCCCCGCATCATGCGCGCGTGGCTCGAGTCGGGCCTGTTCCATCCTGAGCCCGAGGGCACACCCGAGGAGAACTACTCGATCGCGATCCCGCCGCCGAACGTCACCGGCGTGCTGCACATGGGCCATGCGCTCAACAACTCCGTGCAGGATTGCCTCGTGCGCCACGCGCGATCGCAGGGCCGGCGCACGAAGTGGATTCTCGGCACCGACCATGCCGGTATCGCCACCCAGACCCAGGTCGAGCGGGCGCTCGAGGCCGCGGGGACCAGCCGCGAGGCGATCGGCCGGGAGGCGTTCATCGACCGTGTCTGGCGCTGGCGCGAGGAGTACGGCGACGCGATCATCGAGCAGCTCAAGCGGCTCGGCGCCTCATGCGACTACGAGGAGGAGCGCTTCACGCTGGACGATGAGTACCACCGGGCCGTGCTCGAGGTGTTCGTCACGCTCTATCGCAAGGGCTACATCTATCGCGACCGGTACCTGGTCAACTGGGACCCGGGGAGCCGCTCGGCGATCTCCGACCTCGAGGTCGAGGACCGTGACGTCGTCGACACCCTCTACTACATCGACTATCCGCTGGCCTCGGGCTCGGGCGCGATCACCGTTGCCACCGTCCGCCCGGAGACGATGCTCGCGGACACCGCCGTGGCCGTGCATCCCGATGACGAGCGCTACCGGCGCCTGGTCGGCGAGACGGCGATCCTGCCGATCGTGGGGCGCAAGCTGAGGATCATCGCCGACGACTACGTCAAGCCCGAGTTCGGCACCGGGGCGCTCAAGATCACGCCCGGGCACGACCCCAACGACTTCGAGATCGGGCGCCGCCACGGACTCGAGCAGCTGTCGGTGATCGGTGAGGACGGCCGCATGATGAAGGACGCCGGCGAGCGGTATGCCGGGCTCACGGTGAGCGAGGCGCGCGACGCGGTCGTCGCCGAGCTGCGCGAGCGGGAGCTGATCACCCGGACCGAGGAGTACCCGCACACGGTCCCGTTCTCGCACCGCTCCGGGGAGCGGATCGAGCCGCTCGTGTCGCTGCAGTGGTTCATGCGGATGGACGAGCTCGCCCGGCCGGCGATCGACGCGGTGACGAGTGGACGGATCACCTTCCATCCCGAGCGCTGGGCGAGGGTCTACCTCGACTGGATGGAGAACATCCGGCCGTGGTGCATCTCGCGCCAGCTGTGGTGGGGCCACCGGCTGCCGGTGTGGTACCGGGGCGAGGAGACCTACGTCGGCGCCGAGCCGCCCAGCGGGACCGGCTGGGAGCAGGACCCCGACGTGCTCGACACCTGGTTCTCCAGCGCGCTGTGGCCGTTCGCGACCCTCGGCTGGCCGGCGGACACACCTGAGCTGCGCGCCTTCTACCCCACCGATGTGGTGGTCACCGCGCGCGACATCATCTTCCTGTGGGTGGCCCGGATGATCATGCAGGGGCTGGAGTTCAGGGAGCAGATCCCGTTCGACGACGTCTACATCCACTCGGTCATCCAGGCCCCGGACGGCCGGCGCATGTCCAAGTCGCTCGGCACCGGCATCGATCCGCTGGCCCTGATCGACGGCGGGCCGCGGCCGCCGGTGTTCACCGAGGGTGGCGACTTTCCCGCCTACGGCGCCGACGCGATGCGCTGGGGCCTGCTGGCGATGTCCTCGGGCCAGGATGTCCGCTTCAGCGAGGAGAAGGTCGCCCAGGGCCAGCAGCTGACCAACAAGCTGTGGAACGCCTCCCGGCTGATCCTGCTCCGGATCGATCCCGAGGCCCGCGCCGCCGTCCGCCCCGGCACCGTCGAGGACCGCTGGATCCTGTCCCGGCTCGAGCGGGCCAGGGCCGAGGTCGGCGGTCGGATCGAGCGCTATGACTTCTCCCACGCCGCCCTGGCGCTCTACGACTTCGTCTACGGCGAGCTGTGCGACTGGTATCTGGAGCTGGTCAAGCCGCGCCTGTACGAAGGCGACCCCGACGCCGCCGCCACGCTTCTGCACGTCCTCACCGAGACGCTCGCGCTCGCCCATCCGATCATCCCCTTCGTGACGGAGGAGATCTACTCGCACATCCCCGGAGCCGAGGGCCTGCTCGCGGCCCGCACGAACCGGCCCGGAGCCGAGATCGACGAGCTCGCCGAGCAGACGCTCGGGCGCGCGATCGAGGCCGTCCAGGCGCTCCGCGCGTGGCGCGATCTGGCCGGCGTCAGGGTCGGCACCCGCCTCACGGCGCGGATCGCCGCCGACGGCTACGAGGAGACCGCGGCGCACATCGCGCGGCTCGCCCGGATCGAGCTTTTCGGCGGCGGGAACGGCGCGGCGCCGGCCACGGACGGAGAGGGGCCGCCGGTGGCCTCGGTGCCCGTGCCGGGCGGCACGATCGAGGTGCTCACGGGCGACGAGCTCGACCTCGATGCCGCGGCGCGCCGGCTCGCCGAGCGGCGCACGAAGCTGCGGGCTGAGATCGAGCGGGCGGAGCACAAGCTGGCCAACGAGGGCTTCGTGGCCAAGGCGCCCGAGGCCGTCGTGGCGGCCGAGCGCGACAAGCTCGAGCGCCTGAAGCAGGAGCTCGACTCGCTGTGACGCCGGGGCAGGTCTCGCAGTGACGCCGGAGCAGGCCGAGCGCTACCTGTTGTCCCTCGAGCTGTTCGGGATGCGGTTCGGCCTGGATCGCATGCACCGGCTGACGACGGCGCTCGGCAACCCCCAGAGCAGCTTCGATTCGATTCACGTCGTCGGGACCAACGGCAAGTCCTCGACGGTGCGGATGATCGCCGCGATCCTCGAGCGCCACGGTCTGCGCACCGGCTCATACCTCTCGCCGCACCTGGTCTCGTTCTCCGAGCGGATCCGGATCGGTGACGAGGACCTCGGCCGCGAGGCGTTCGCGGCCGCAGTCGCCCGCGCCGCCCGGGCGGCCGAGCTGGTCGATCGCTCGCTCGGCGGCGAGGACCGCGTGACCCAGTTCGAGGCCCTGACCGCCGCCGCCTACTCCGAGCTCGCGGCCCGCAACGTCGACGTGGCGGTCGTGGAGGCGGGGCTCGGCGGCCGCTACGACGCCACCAACGTGCTGCCGTCGAAGGTCCAGGTCCTGACCAGCGTGGGACTCGAGCACACCCGCTGGCTCGGGCCCACGATCGCCGACATCGCCCGGGAGAAACTGGCCGTCGTCAAGGACGGCGCCACGCTCGTGGTCGGCCCCGGGCTGCACCCCGACGCCGAGGCCGAGGCCCGCGCGGTCGCGGAGGCCCACGGCGTGCGGCTGCTGCACGCCGGAGCGGATCCGGGCATCCCCGTGGGCGCGCTCGGTGGCTTTCAGCGCCGCAACTTCGCGGTCGCGGCCGCCGCCGCGGAGGCCTACCTCGGACACCTCGACCGAGCCGCGGTCGCGGCCGCCGCCAGCGACGTCCGCGTGCCGGGACGTCTCCAGATCGCCGGCGAGCACCCGCTGACGCTGCTCGACGGGGCGCACAACCCCGAGGGGATGGCCGCGCTGGCGGAGTCGTTGGACGCAATCGTGGCCGGCCGGCGCCTCGTGGCCGTGGTGTCGATCCTCGACGACAAGGACGCAGCGTCGATGCTCGGTCGGCTGCTGCCGGCCTGCGCTGCGCTCGTCCTCACCAGCAGTCAGAATCCGCGTGCCTTGCCGCCGCCCACACTTCAATCGCTGGCCCGGCAGCTGGACGGTCCCCCGTCCGAGTTGGTGCGCGCGCCCGGCGCTGCGCTGGCCCGGGGGCGGGAGCTGGCCGGCCCCGAGGGCGTCGTGCTGGCGACCGGCTCGATCTATCTCGTCGCCGACCTGCTGCGGCTCGCGGCCGGGGATTCGGGCCGGGGGAGGGTCTCGCGGCTGTGAACGACCGCGACCACAATCCCAGCTTCCTGACCATGGTCGGGCTCGTCGCGCTGATCGTGGCGGTCGTGATCCTGGTGTTCTTTGGGATCGGCTACCTGTTCGGCCGGGTATTCCTGTAGAGCCTCCGAGACCGCCGTGCAAGCGTTCATGCAGCCGATCCGACCTCCCCGCCCACTACACTCGCGTCGTTAATGCTGTCTGAGGCCGTCTTCGGGATCAACAACAGCGGGGTCAACCTCGCCGTCAATCTGCTCATTCTGCTGCTGGTGGTGATCTGGCTCGCGCTCGTCTACTGGACCTACGCCGACGCCCGTCGCCGGATCGCCGACCCGCTCCTGATCGGCTGCGCGACCGTCGCGTCGCTGTTTCCGTACGTGGGGACGCTGGTCTACGTGATCGTCAGGCCGCCCGAGTATCTCGACGACGTGCGCGAGCGCGAGCTCGAGATGCAGGCCGCCGAGGCCCGCCTCGCTCAGCTCGGGTACCACCTGTGCCCGCATTGCGACTATGAGGTGGAGAAGGACTTCCTCCGCTGCCCGAGCTGCATGCGCAAGCTCAAGGACCCCTGCCAGACGTGCGGCAAGCCGCTCGATCCGCAGTGGAAGATCTGTCCCTTCTGCGAGTCCGAGATCGGCGTTGCGGCGCCGGCGCCTCGGCGTGCCCGGCGCCGGCGCGAAAGCGCCGCCTCCGCACCGGCGGGCGGCGAGCAGCCGTCAACCACCTGAGCGCCGCCGCGCCGGCGCCTGTCCGACCACCTCTTCGAGGGAGATGACCCATGGAGCGCACGCTCATCCTCGTCAAGCCCGACGCCTTTGCCCGCAACCTGACCGGTGAGATCATCGCTCGCTTCGAGCGCAAGGGGCTCGGGCTCGCTGCGCTGAAGCTGATGACGATGACCCGCGAGCTCGCCGAGCAGCACTACGCCGAGCACGACGGCAAGCCGTTCTTCGGGGAGCTGGTCGAGTTCATCACCTCCGGGCCGCTGGTGGCGATGGTGCTCGAGGGCGACAGCGCCGTCGAGGCTGCCCGCCAGGTGATCGGCGCGACCAACCCGCTGCAGGCCACGACCGGCTCGATCCGTGGCGACTACGCGATCGCCCTGGGACAGAACATGGTTCACGGCTCGGACTCGACCGAGTCGGCGGCCCGGGAGGCCGCGCTGTTCTTCCCCGAGCTCGGCTGAGGGCGGCCTCGCCTGCGCCGTGTCGCGGCCGCCGCTGATCCTGGCCTCGCGCTCGCCCCAGCGCCGCGCGATCCTCGAGCAGCTCGGGATCGCGTTCGAGGTCCGTGTCCCGGACGTGGATGAGCTCGAGTCGGGGCCGCCGAACGAGGTCGCGCCCGAGAACGCCTACCGCAAGGCCAAGGCGATCGCCGCCGGCGCCCCCGGCGATGCGCTCGTGCTCGGCGTCGACACGGTCGTGGCGCTCAGCGCCCGGCTCTACGGGAAGCCCGCCGACGCCACCGAGGCTCGTGCCACCCTCACAGCCCTCTCCGGTCGCCGCCACGCCGTCGTCAGCGGCCTCTGCGTGATCATCGGCGACCACACCCGCACGGCGACGACCACGACCCTGGTCGAGTTCCGCCGTCTCGACGACGACATCATCAACTGGTACGTCGCCTCGGGCGAGTGGCGCGAACGAGCCGGTGGATACGCAATCCAGGGCAGAGGTTCCGCATTGGTCGCGGCGATCGAGGGCGACTACCAGAACGTCGTCGGCCTCCCGGTCCCGACGCTGCTCGAGCTCGAGCCAGGGCTGCTCGGGTCGTGAGAACGGCTCCGGGGCGCCGGCACTGGACACCTTGAGTGAGCCCGGCCGGGCGCGTGCGCCTGGCACCGCATCTCGGGGGTCCGGTGCCGGCGCCCCGCCCGTCCCACACGTTTCCAGCCTTTTTTCAAGCTAAAGGCCAACCTCAGCCGTCTCTGGCGGACACACGTTCGGTACACTCAGCCGCGGACGGAGCCGGCAGCCTCCCCGCGCCCCACTCGTTATCGCCGCTCCGCCCGTCGCTTTTCCCTACCTCCGTACACGCATGGGCTTTTTCACGTATCTGACCGGATTCGGCGGCCGCGACATGGCGGTCGATCTCGGCACGGCCAACACGCTCGTGTACGTGCGCGGACGCGGCATCGTGCTGTCGGAGCCGAGCGTGGTCGCCGTCGACTCGCGCACCGGGGAGGTGCACGCGGTCGGGATCGAGGCCAAGCGCATGCTGGGCCGCACGCCGGGCACGATCTCGGCCATCCGGCCGCTCAAGGACGGCGTGATCGCCGACTTCGAGGTCACCGAGGAGATGCTTCGGCATTTCATCCAGAAGGTGCATCAGAATCGCTGGGCGCACCCCCGCGTCGTCGTGTGCGTTCCCAGCGGCGTCACCGGGGTCGAGAAGCGCGCCGTCGAGGAGGCGTGCCTGTCCGCCGGCGCGCGCCAGGCCTACCTGATCGAGGAGCCGATGGCGGCGGCGATCGGGGCCGGGTTGCCGGTCGGCGAGCCGACCGGCTCGATGGTCGTGGACATCGGCGGCGGGACCAGCGAGGTGGCGGTGATCTCGCTCGGCGGGATCGTCGTCTCGCAGTCGATCCGGATCGGCGGCGACGAGCTCGACGAGGCGATCATCAACTACGTCAAGCGCGAGTACAAGCTGCTGATCGGCCAGCAGACGGCCGAGGAGCTCAAGCTGGAGATCGGCTCCGCCTTCCCGATGCAAGAGGAGGTCCAGGCCGAGATCCGTGGCCGCGACATGGTCTCGGGCCTGCCCAAGACGGTCGTGCTGACGAGCGAGGAGATCCGCGGCGCCCTCGAGGAGCCCGTGTCCCAGATCATCGACGCGGTCAAGGAGACCCTCGACCGCACGCCGCCGGAGCTGGCCTCGGACATCATGGACCGGGGTATCATGCTGGCTGGAGGGGGATCGCTGCTGCAGGGGATCGAGGAGCGTCTGCGTCACGAGACGCAGATGCCGGCGCACTTGGCGGAGTCGCCGCTGACCTGCGTTGCGGTCGGCTCCGGAAGGTCATTGGAGGAGTTCGAGGCGATCCACCGTTCGAGCAAGAATTCACGTAACCGGCGCCGCCGGTACTAGGTCCTGAACTTGGTATTAGGCTGGTGCGGAGAACCACCTTGGAGACACGCATCTCGTGTACGACAAGCAAGTCCGTCGGCGGCGCGCCGTTCTCGCGCTGCTCGTCGCCGTTTCCCTGATCCTCCTCACGGCGTACTTCGGCGAATCGCCGAGCAGCCCGCTGCACACGGTGCAGCGGGGGATCGTCGAGGTCTTGTCTCCGATCCAGGAGGGCGCCAGCAAGGCGCTCAAGCCGGTCCGCGACGTCGCGGGCTGGTTCTCGGACACCTTCAGCGCCAAGGCGCAGCGCGATCAGCTCAAGAAGGAGGTGCAGACGCTCCGCACCCAGCTCGACCGCGCGCAGGCGGCGCTGATCCAGAACGCCCAGCTCTCCAAGCTGGTCGGTCTTGACAACAGCCTCGGGATCGCCTCCTTCCAGCCCGTCACCGCGCAGGTGATCTCGCGCGACCCGACCCTGTGGTACGCGACGATCGAGGTCGACAAGGGCTCCGACGACGGGGTCCGCATGAACGACCCGGTGGTCGGTGACGGCGGACTGGTGGGGAAGATCACGACGATCGCGCCCACCGCGTCCTTCGTGACCCTGATCACCGAGCACTCGTTCGCGGTCAGCGCCACCGTGCAGGACTCGCTCGGCGACCAGGGCGTGCTCGTGCCCGAGGTCGGCAACCCGAACCAGCTGCTGCTCCAGAACCTGCCGTTGCGCGCGCCCATCCAGACCGGCCAGCAGGTCGTGACCTCCGGCTTCAAGTCCGGCCCGCTCGACTCGCTCTACCCGGCCGGCATCCCGATCGGCCAGGTGTCGGACTCGAATACCCAGGACGACCTGCTCACCAACCAGCAGGTCAAGGTCAACCCGGTGGCCGACCTGCGCCATCTCGATGTCGTGCAGATCCTGACGACCCCCCACGGCGGCTCCCAGCGCGCGCAGGTCCCGTGAGCGAGAACCTCCGTCTTCCGATCCGGCTCGCGATCCTCGCCTTCGCCACCGTGGTGCTGCAGCAGGCCGCCGTCTCGCAGGTCTCGATCTTCGGCGTGAGCGCCGACATCTCGCCGCTCGTGGTGATGTCCGTCGGACTGCTCGCCGGCTCGCTCGCCGGCGCCGTGATGGGGTTCACCACCGGCCTCCTCGTCGACCTTGTCCTCGTCCAGACACTCGGCGTGACCTCGCTGCTGTACATCGTGATCGGCTACTGGTGCGGGCGCCTGCGCGAGCTGCGCGATCCCTCGCACGGCCTGGTGCCGCTGGCGATGGGGGCCGCCGCCACCGCCGTGGCGGGCATCGGCCTGGCCATCATCCAGTTCCTGCTCGGCGTCGACGCGCCGGTGAGCTTCCTGCTCGTGCAGCAGATCTTCATGACCATCCTCGTCAACACGCTGATCGCGCTGCCGGTCTACGCGCTGGTGCGGCGCGTGATCCGGCCCGCGCTGCCGGAGGATCCGCGCCGTCGCCGTCGCCGCGCCTACACGACCGGCGGCCTCAGCCCACTCCAGCGCCCCTCCGAGCGTCTGGGCCAGGTCCCGCGCTCGTCGCGATGATCCAGCTCCCCGAAGGCCGCCGCCCGCCGCTCTCGCCGCAGCTCGCCCTGCGGGTGGCGATGCTGGGCGGGTTCGCGCTGATGATGTTCGCGATCATCTTCTTCCGCCTCTGGTACCTGCAGGTCCTCTCGGGCGACCAGTACCTCGCGCAGGCGAGCACGAACCGCGTCCGCGACATCTCGATCCCCGCCCCGCGCGGCGAGATGGTCGATCGCAACGGAACCCCGCTGGTCGAGAGCCGCCAGGCCTCAGCGATCCAGCTCGCGCCGCCCGACCTCCCCAAGGACCCGGCCGCGCGCGCGGCCGAGTTCAACCGGCTCGCGCGCGTGCTCGGGATGTCGAACCGGACGGCCGGCTGCCACGTCGGCATCCAGGTGCTCCACGTCTCGGCGATCGAGTGCGCGGTCCAGAAGCAGCAGTATCTGCTCCCGTACGCCAACGTGACCCTCAAGACCGACGTTCCGCCCGACGTCCACTATTACCTGGCCGAGCGCGCCGACGAGTTCCCGGGCGTGAGCGAGCCGCAGATCTATGTGCGCTCGTATCCGTACCACGACCTCGCGGCGCAGTTGTTCGGGACCGTCGGGCCGATCAGCCCGGCCGAGCTCAAGGACCCCCGCTACCAGGGTGTGCCCCGGGACGGGGTTGTGGGCCAGGCGGGGATCGAGCAGTCCTACGACCACTACCTGCGCGGCGTCGACGGCGCCGAGCGCGTGCAGGTCGACGCGCTGGGGCAGTTCAAGGGCTACCTCGCCCGCCGCGCGCCCGTGCCCGGACACACGCTCAAGCTGTCGATCGACCTCGGCCTGCAGAAGGCCGGCCAGGCGGCGATCCAGGAGGCGATCAACAACAACCCGCCCGCGGACTCGGGTGCGTTCGTCGCCCTGGACCCGCGCAACGGCGAGGTGCTGGCGATGGGGTCGAACCCGAGCTTCGACCCCAACATCTTCGCCCGGCCGCTGTCCAACGCCGCCTACAGCCAGCTCAACAACCCGTCCAGCAACTACCCGCTGGTCAACCGCGCGATGGGCTCGCCGTACCCGACCGGCTCGACCTTCAAGGTGATCACCGCCACGGCCGGGCTCCAATCGGGGACGATCACCCCCAGCACCGTGATCGACGACCCGGGCAAGATCACCATCAGCGGCCAGACCTTCCAGGACTCGGGTGGCGCCGGCGCCGGCGCGGTGTCGCTGGTGGATGCCATCCGCGTCTCCTCGGACGTCTTCTTCTACACGCTGGGCGCGCAGATGAACTCGCCCAAGCCGCCGGGCGGCCCGCTGCAGTACTGGGCCCGCCAGTACGGGATCGGGCGCCCCACGGGCATCGACATCGCGGGCGAGTTCTCGGGGATCCTGCCCTCGCCGGCCTGGCGCGCGATGCGCAACCGCGAAGAGCTGGCCTGCGAGCACCGCCACCACGACACCGTTCCGTGCGGCTTCAGCGACCTACGCCCGTGGTCGATCGGCGACAACGTCCAGCTCGCCACGGGACAGGGCGACCTCGAGGCGACGCCGCTGCAGATGGCCGTCGTCTACTCCGCGGTCGAGAACGGCGGCACGATCGTGCGCCCGCATGTCGGCCTCGAGGTCCAGGACGACAACGGCAACGTGCTGCAGAACATCGATCCGCCGCCGCAGCGCCACATCCCCGTCGACCTTTCGAACCTGGGCGCGATCCGCGCCGGCCTGCGCGCCGCCGCCTCGCAGCCGGGCGGCACCTCGGCCGACGTGTTCGCCGGCTTCCCGCAGCCGGTCTACGGCAAGACCGGAACCGCCCAGCATGCCAACGCCGCTGACCAGTCGTGGTATGTGTGTTACGTGCCCGATCCCAAGCGTCCGATCGTCGTGGCCGTGACGATCTTCCAGGGCGGCTTCGGCGCCGCGGCTGCGGCGCCGGCCGCGCGCGAGATCCTGTCGCAGTGGTTCTACGGCAACCGGGGCAAGTACGTGACCGGGAGCTCGAAGACCCGATGAGCGCCACCTCGATTCAGGTTCCCGAGGAGCAGGCGGTCGCGCGGCCGCGCACGATGATCCTGTTCGATCCGCTGTTGATCGTCGCCGCGCTGGGGCTCGTGGCCTGCTCGCTGGTCACCCTGCACGGCGCCACCCGCACCTCGATTCCCGGCAAGCCGCTCTACTACGTCGAGCGCCAGGGGATCTACGTCGCGATCGGGATCGTGGTCGCGTTTCTGCTCTCCCGCTTCGACTACTCGCGGTTGCGCGAGTACAAGTTCGGGCTCTACGCGCTGCTGATCGGCTCCAACCTGCTGGTGCTCGCCATGGCCAGCGCCACCCGCGGCTCGCGCCGCTGGATCTCGCTTCCCTTCTTCCAGGTGCAGCCGTCCGAGTTCGGCAAGGTGCTGTTGATCACCGCGCTGGCCGGGTTCGTCGTGGACCGCTCGCGCCGCATCCACGAGTGGAACACCACGGCGCGCATCATGCTGCTGGCGCTCGGGCCCGCCGCGCTGGTCATCGTCCAGCCCGACCTCGGGACCGGCATGGTGTTCGTCGCCGTGGCGTTCACGCTGCTGTTCGTGGCCGGCACCTCGTGGAAGCAGTTGACCGCCCTGGTGGCGATGTTCGCGGTCTCGATCGCGCTCGTGCTGGCCGCGGCGCCGGCGATGGGCGTCCACGTTCTCAAGCCCTACCAGGTGCAGCGGCTGACCGGTTTCCTCAGCCCCTCGCACGATGTGCGCAACCAGACCTACCAGATCACCCAGTCGATCGTTGCGATCGGCTCGGGCCAGAAGACCGGGCGGGGGACGGCCAACGCCAGCCAGACGGCGCTCCACTTCCTGCCTGAAAGCCAGACCGACTTCATCTTCGCCGTCGTGGGTGAGACCTACGGCTTCGTCGGCGCAGCGCTCGTGCTGTCGCTGTACGCATTGATGATCTGGAGAGGTCTGCGCATCCTCACGATGTCCAAGAACCTGTACGGCGCTCTGATCGCCGGCGGCATCCTCTCGATGCTGATGTTCCAGGTCTTCGTGAACGTGGGCATGACCGTCGGGATCATGCCCATCACCGGCGTCCCGCTGCCGCTCATGAGCTACGGCGGCTCGTCGGTCCTCGTCACATTCATAGCGCTCGGCCTCCTGCAGTCGATCCACATCCAGGCGCGGATCGCGACCGCGGGGAAGGCCCGGACGCTACTTTCGTAATGCCGGCCCAGCTGAGCGCCGGCCCTATTTTCACAAAGGACTGAACGACAATTGAAGAAGCAAGTGCTGGTCAGCGTCGACCGCGGGGAAACCCGGGTCGCGCTGCTCGAAGCGACGGGTACGGTACCCGCGCGCAAACCCGGCTCTTCCACCCGGCGGCGTACCAAGCCCGCCACCAAGCCAGGCGCCGGCTATCAGGTCGCCGAGCTCTACCTCGAACGCAAGGGCGCCCGCTCGATCGTGGGCAATATCTACAAGGGTCGCGTGGACAACGTCCTCGCCGGCCTCGAGGCCGCCTTCGTCGACATCGGCCTGGAGAAGAACGGGTTCCTGCACGTCGACGAGATCGTGCTTCCCGGCGTCGAGACCCCCCGCCGCGGTCGCGGCGGCACGCGGGACGGCCGGCAGATCACCGACATGCTCAAGCCCGGCCAGGAGATCGTGGTGCAGGTCGTCAAGGACCCGCTCAAGACCAAGGGCGCCCGTCTGTCGATGGACCTCACGATCGCCGGGCGCTACATGGTCTACGCGCCCTACGGCGAGGGCGTCGGCGTCTCGCGCCGGCTCGATGACAAGGAACGCGACCGGCTGCGCAAGCAGGCCGCCAAGCTCGAGCTGAAGGGTGGCGGCGCGATCATCCGCACCGCTGCCCAAGGCGCCGAACGCGCCGACCTCGAGCGCGAGCTGCTGTACCTGTTCAAGCTCAACGAGGTGCTCCAGAAGCGTGTCGCCGAGACGCCGGCGCCGGCGCTCGTCTTCCAAGAGGCGGACCTCTCCGTGCGGGTGGTGCGCGACATCTTCTCCGCCGCGTTCGAGCGCGCCATCGTCGATGACCCCAAGCAGCACCACCGCCTCGTCTCGTTCTTCTCGCGCACCGCGCCCGACCTGGTCGACCAGGTGGAATTGTGGGAGGAGAAGACGCCCCTGTTCGAGGCCTTCGGGGTCGAGGACGTGCTCGCCTCGACGCTGTCGCGCCGCGTCGATCTGCTCAGCGGCGGCTATCTGATGATCGACTACGCCGAGGCGCTGACGGTGATCGACGTCAACTCTGGCAGCTTCATCGGCCGCGGCAAAGGCGCCCGGCTCGAGGACACGATCACCAAGACCAACCTCGAGGCCGCCGACGAGGTCGTGCGCCAGCTGCGGCTGCGCGACATCGGCGGGATCATCGTCATCGACTTCATCGACATGGCGCGCGCTCGCAACCGCGACGCGGTCCTGAAGACGCTGCGCAAGGCGCTCGACGAGGATCGCACCAAGACCTTCGTGGTCGAGATCTCGCCGCTCGGGCTGGTGGAGATGACGCGCCAGAACGTCACCGACGGCGTGCGCGAGATCATGACCCGGCCGTGCCCGACCTGCGACGGCGAGGGCGTGATCAAGTCCGAGGAGACGATCGCGATCGAGTTCGAGCGCCGCATGCGTGACCTGGCCAAGGAGTCCGACGCGGAGGCCTTCCTGATCCAGATGAACCCGCGCGTGAGCGCCGAGTTCACCGGCAACGAGGCCCGCGTGCTGCAGGCGATCGAGGCCGAGACCGGCAAGTGGTTCCACTTCGAGGGCTCCGAGGGACTCCCCCTGGACCACTTCAAGGTTCTGCTCGAGGGCAAGCGTGACGAGGTGGTGGAGCGGGCGCTGCCGTTCCGCGAGGGCGAGGAGGTGCACGTCGAGATCGTCGAGCCGCACATGTACAGCCTCGGCGATGCGGTGGCCAAGATCGACGGCTACATCATCTCCGTCCGCGGCGGCACGCCGTACGTCGGCGAGAAGCACGTGGTGCGGATCGAGGAGGCGGGCCGCACCGCCGCGGTGGCGTCGCTGGTCGACGTGGCACCGGAGGAGCTGGCGGCCAACCAAGCCGACGATGACGTAGAATCGAAGCCTCGGCGCCGTGGCCGCAGGGGCGGACGGCGCCGTTCTGGCGCCAAGGCCGA
Organism: uncultured Solirubrobacteraceae bacterium; assembly: GCA_963800815.1. Classification (GTDB taxonomy): domain Bacteria; phylum Actinomycetota; class Thermoleophilia; order Solirubrobacterales; family Solirubrobacteraceae; genus Palsa-465. Next base: position 194,207 of record CAWDCP010000002.1, on the reverse strand, counting down.
ACCCTCGGCTCCCGCCGCTTCGGAATAGAAATCATGTACGCGATCGTCAAGACCGGTGGTAAGCAGTACCGCGTCGAGGAGGGGCAATGGCTCCTCGTCGAGCGCCTGCCCGACGACGACGGCGCCAGCATCGCGCTGCATCCGCTGCTCGTGGTCGACGGCGCCAACGTCGTCGACGGCGCCGACCTCGACAAGGTCAAGATCGAGGCGAAGATCCTCGCCCACGAGCGCGGCCCCAAGCTGCGCGTCGTGAAGTTCAAGCCCAAGCGCGGCTACAAGCGCCACAACGGTCATCGCCAGGATCTGACGCGGATCCAGATCACCGGCATCAAGCTCCCGGGGGCGAAGGCGACGAAGTCGTCCGCGGCCGAGAAGAAGAGCCCGGCGCCGGTGGCGGCAGCGCCCGTCGCGGCGGCCGGCGTCGCGCCGGCGGCTGAGGCGGCCGAGACGTGGGCCGAGACCGGCGCCCCTGAGGTCGCTGCGGCGGTCGATGTCGAGGTGACGCCGACGCCGGAGGCGGCCGAGGCAGTCGTTCCGGCTGCGGAGGGTGCGGAGGGTGGAGGGGACACGACTGCGGCGGCCGAAGAGCCGGCCGCCGGGGCTGCAGAGGCGGCGGCGGACACGACTGCGGCGGCCGAAGAGCCGGCCGCCCCGACCACGGAGGCCGACAATGGCTCATAAGAAAGGCCTCGGCTCGAGCCGCAACGGCCGCGACTCCAACGCCAAGCGACTCGGCGTCAAGGTGTTCGCCGGGCAGGCCGTCACCGGCGGCGAGATCATCGTGCGTCAGCGCGGAACCGTGTTCAAGCCCGGCGACGGAGTGGGCATCGGCCGCGACGACACGATCTTCGCCACCGCCGCCGGCACCGTCGAGTTCACGCGCGGCCGTCGCGGGCGCGTCATCTCCGTCGTTCCCGCCGGCGAGTAGCCCGCGGGCTCGGGTTCCGGTCGCCCGGCTCGGGTTCCGGTGGCCCGGCTCGGGTTCCGGTGGCCCGGCTCGGCTCGGCTCGGGTTCCGGTGGCCCGGTCCGGCTCGGCTTCCGGCGGCCCGGCTCGGCTTCCGGCCGTCCGTGGCCCGGGCGGGGCGCGGCCGCCGCCGTCGGTGGGGACAACTCGCGGTGCGACGGTACGTACAGGGACGGCCGCTAAACCGCGGCCAGCTGGGCCGTGCACTCCGGGCAGCGCCGCGCCCTGATCGGGATGTCGCTCGTGCACTCCGGGCACTCCTTGGTGTCCGGATCCTCCTGGGCGCGATGGGCCTGCATGTAGTTCATCGGCCTGACGACGAAGAAGAAGATCGCCGCCGCGATCGACACGAACGCGATCAGGGCGTTCAGGAACGAGCCGTACTTGAACACGCTGCCGTTGATCGTGAAGGTCAGCGACGAGAAGTCCTGCTTGCCGAAGATAGCCGCAATGATCGGCGTCAACAGGTCCGCCACCAGAGCCGTCACCACAGCCCCGAACGCAGCGCCGATCACGACCGCCACGGCGAGATCGACCACGTTCCCGCGGAACAGGGATTTCTTGAACTCCGCCAGCATCGTCACCTACGTCCCACCTCCGGTTCGTCGCACGCGGTCGCGCACAGACGCGACGAACCCGTTCGGACTTGGCACAAACTCTTCTGCATACCGTCGCAAACGCGTCTTGTTCGGTCACATCTTGTGCGCGAACCTGGGATCCATGGACGAAGCGCTGCATCTCAGTTCCGGCCCCCGGAACTCAGTTGCAACGCTTCGCGTCAGCGAAGTCGCGGCGGCCCAATGGGGCGTGATCTCCTGGTCCCAGCTGCGGGACTGCGGGCTCAGCGGCCCGAGCATCTCCCGGGCGCTGCGCGCCGGCCGCCTGCACCGGCTCCATCCGCGCGTGTACGCGGTCGGGCACGACAACGTCTGCCTCGAGGGGCGGCTCGTCGCCGCGCTGCTCTACGCGGGGCCCGGCGCCGCGCTCAGCCACCGTACGGCGGCGTGGTTGTGGCGGCTGACCGAGCGTGAGCCGGCACTGATCGACGTCTCGAAGCCGCAGCGTCGCGCGGCGCGGCCCGGGCTGCGCCTGCACACCCGCCGCGCCTGGGAGGCCTGCCGGTACCGCCGCTTCCCGGTCACAACGGTGCGCCAGACGCTGCTCGACCTGGCCGCCACGGACTCTCCGCCGCAGCTGCGCCGCAGCCTGGCCGAGGCCGACTTCCGCGACCTGCTCGACCCGGCCGCGCTGGCCGGCGTCGCGGGCCAGGGGCGGCCGGGGACCATCGCACTCAGAGACGGCCTGGCCGACCACCTGCCCGCGCTTGCGCTGACCCGCTCGGAGCTCGAGCAACGCTTCCTGGAGCTGTGCGCGTCGGCCGGGATCCCGGTCCCGGCGGTCAACGCGACGGTCGCGGGGCTGATCGTCGACATGTACTGGCGCGACGCCGGCGTGGTGGTCGAGCTCGACGGCGTCGCGGCCCACGGCAGCGCGGCCCGGGTCGGCCGCGACCACGGGCGCGATCTGACACTGCGGAGCGCGGGGCTGGTCGTGCTCCGCTACACGTGGATGCAGATCACCGGGGAGCCCGCGGCCGTGGTCGAGGACCTCGGCCGCGCGCTGGCGGCTCGGCAGACGCCCGCGCCGGCCCGGCAGATGCCCGCGCCGGCGCAGACGCCCGCGCCGGCACAGACGCCCGCGCCGGGGCCGGGGCCGGCGCAGACGCCCGCGCCGGCGGAGACCCCGGGGCCGGCGCAGACGCCCGCGCCGGCGGAGACCCCGGGGCCGGCGCCGGCGCCGGCCGGCCCGGAGGTCACCCCTCCTGAGCGGTGGGCCTGATGAGGATCTCGTTGACGTCGACGTGCGCCGGCTGGGCGATCGCGTACATGACCGCACGGGCGACGTCCTCGGGCTCGAGCGCGTTCGAGACCCGGTTGTCGAAGAACGGCGTGTCGACCATCCCCGGCTCGATCAGCGTGACCCGGACGCCGGTCCCGTTCAGGTCCTGCCGCGCGGCCTCGCCCATCGCGGTGACGGCCCACTTGGTGGCGGAATAGAGCGAGCCGGGCAGGGCGCGCCGGCCGGCGACCGAGCCGGTCAGCAGCAGGTGGCCCCGGGCCTCCGTGAGCGGCTCGAACGTCGCACGGATCGTCAGCGCCGCGCCGTAGACGTTGGTGAGGACCATCGAGCGCCAGTGCTCGGGATCGGAGTTCAGGAATCCGCGCGGAGCGCCGAAGCCCGCGTTGGCGAACACGACATCGAGGCGGCCGAAGTGCTCGAGCGCGGTGTGCACCATCGCCGTCTGCTGGTCCCACTCGGTCACGTCGCAGGGCACGGCGAGCGCCCGCTGATCGCCACCGAGCTCATCGGCGAGCTCGCTGAGGCGATCGACCGAGCGGGCCGCGAGCACGAGCCGGTAGCCAGCGTCGGCGGCGTGGCGGGCGGTGGCGGCGCCGATGCCACTCGATGCGCCGGTGATCAGGAAGACGGGATCGGACTCGGACATGCCAGGATCATCGCATGCACGACCGCGCGCGCATCCACGTGCAGGCCGGCGACGGCGGCGACGGCTGTCTCAGCTTCCGCCGCGAGGCCCACGTTCCCAAAGGCGGCCCCGACGGCGGCGACGGCGGCCGCGGTGGCGATGTGGTGTTCGTGTGCGACGACTCCCTGCGCGACCTGCAGAGCTTCCGCCGGCGCTCGCACTTCAAGGCCGGCCGCGGCGGCCACGGGCAGGGAGCGCTGCGCCACGGCGCCGACGGCGAGACACTGGAGATCCGCGTCCCGCCCGGCACCGAGGTGCTGGTCGAAGCCGACGGCGCACGCCACGACCTCGTGCGCCCCGGCCAGCGCGCCGTGGTCGCCCGGGGTGGCTCGGGCGGCCGGGGCAACAAGCGCTTCGCCGGCCCCACCCATCAGACGCCCCGATTCGCCGAGCGCGGCCTGGCGGGAGAGGAGAGCTGGATCTCGCTGCAGCTGAAGCTGCTCGCCGACGTGGGGCTGGTCGGGCTTCCCAACGCCGGCAAGTCGTCTTTGCTCTCCCGCATCACCCGCGCCGCGCCCAAGGTGGCCGAGTACCCCTTCACCACGCTGGCCCCCGTGCTCGGCACGCTGCAGGGCGAGGAGCGCCAGCTCGTGATCGCTGACATCCCGGGGCTGATCGAGGGGGCCAGCGCGGGGGCGGGGCTCGGGCACGACTTCCTGGCTCACATCGAGCGGACGCGGATGCTCGTCCACGTGCTCGACCTCGCGCCGCTCGACGGAACCGACCCGGCGGCCAACTACGCCACCGTCGAGCGCGAGCTCGAGCTGCACGACCCGCGCCTGGCGCGGCTGCCGCGACTGCTGGCCCTGTCCAAAGCCGATCTCGTCGACGCCGAGACCGGCGCGCGGGCGGTGGCGGACTGGAGCCAGAAGCTGGGTGCAGAGGTGCCGGTGTTCCTGATCTCGTCGGTGACCCGGCAGGGACTCGATGAGCTGGCGGCGCAGCTGCTGCGCCAGGTCCCGCCGCTCGCCGGCGTCTCCGACGGGGCGTCCCCGGACACGCCCCTCGGAGCCGCCCGGCCGCTGGGGCGCGAGGAGCCCGCGCTGAGCGCCGATCTCGATGAGCTCGCCGAGCATCGCGTGTACCGCCCGGCGGCAAGTCGCAGCTACAGCGTCGAGCGGATCGGCGACGGCAGCTTCCGGGTCAGCGGGGACGCGGTGGAGCGGTTGGTCGCTCGGTACGACCTCGACAACGAGGAGGCGCTCGCGCACCTCGAGCGGCGGCTGCGGGGGATCGGGGTCATCCGCGCGCTCGAGAGCCAGGGCTTCGAGCCCGGCGACGATGTCGAGATCGCCGGGGTGGCGTTCGAGCTCGACCCCGGCAGCCGCTGACCCCGGCCCCCGCTGACCCGGCAGCAGCCCACCTGGCCGCCGCAGACCTGGCCGCCGCTGACCTGGCCGCCGCTGACCGGGCAGGAGCCGACCCGGCAGCCGCTGACCGCGGTGGCCTCGAGCGGACCCAATCGGGCGACCCGTGCCGAAATACCCAAACGGCCGGGCGCCCGTGAGCCACTTCGGCAATACGCCGGACGAGCCCCGGGAATCCCGATAGGATGACCGGCGGGCAGGATCAGCGCAGGAGAGAGAGGACAACTGTTATGCGTCGTACCGCATTCGCGGGCGTGGTTTCGCTGGTCGCTTCGGCGGCTGTGCTTCTGGCTCCGGTCGCCGTCGCCGGCGCGCGCGTGCTGCGCGTGGGCACCTACAAGGGCGTGGCCGGCCAGTACAAGTCGATTCAGGCTGCCGTCGACGCCGCCAGGCCCGGCGACTGGGTCCTGGTCGCCCCCGGCGACTACAAGACGCGGTCGGTGCGCCTCGTGCCCGGTCGCACCAATGAAGCCGCCGGTGTGCTGCTGACCAAGCCCGACGTGTACCTGCGCGGGATGAACCGCAACACGGTCGTCGTCGACGGCACGAAGCCCGGATCGCCGAAGTGCAGTTCGCGCAAGGCGGACCAGAACTTCGGCCCCTCGAGCTCGGGCGGACCGCTTGGGACTGAACGGCGTCCTCGTCTGGAAGGCGGCGGACGTATGGGTGCAGAACCTGACCGCCTGCAACTTCCTCGGCGGCTCCGGCACGTCGGGCAACGAGCATCTGGTGGAACGGCGGCGACGGCAGCGGCAAGATCGGCGGCCATGGCTACTACGGGTCGTACCTGAACGCCACCAGCACCTTCTTCGATCCGACCAACCCGAGAGCGCGGCGCACGTACGGGATCTTCTCCAGCAATTGGGACGGCGGCACGTGGGATCAGACCTACGCCAGCAACTTCAACGACTCCGGCTACTACATCGGCGCCTGCCAGCAGATCTGCAATCAGACTGTCAACCACGCATGGGGCGAGTTCAGCGCGCTCGGCTACAGCGGACTCGAACTCCGGCGGCGCCTGGTGGTCAAGAACTCCCAGTTCGACAACAACGAGGACGGGTTCGACACCAACAGCCAGAACGGCGACAACCCGGCGCCGCAGAACGGCGCCTGCCCAACAACGGCATCAGCCCGATCACGCACACCCACTCGTGCTGGGTGTTCATGAACAACTACGTGCACGACAACAACAACCCCAACGTCCCGCGCTCGGCTCAGCCGCTCAGGGCCCCCCTCGGCACCGGCATGTCGGTCTCAGGCGGCCGTAACGACACGGTCATGGGCAACCGCTTCGTCAACAACAACGCGTGGGGCATCATCTTCGTGCCCTACCCGACAGCGGCCAGCCGTGCACCGGCGGGACCATACGGTGGACCGTTCGGCGTTCCGACAGCTGCCTGTTCGACGGGTTTGGCAACGCCCTGCTGAACAACACGTTCAGCACAACGGCTCCTACGGCCATCCGAGCAACGGGGACTTGGGCAGCGTCAGCCTCCAGAACGGGCACCCGACCAACTGCTTCCGCGGCAACACGCAGTCCGGTGGCGGCGCGATCACAGCCGGCCAGCTCAGCGGCATTGCAGACGGCCACCCGACTGTAACGGCGCCGCTGTCGCGCCGGCACGAGCGACCCGCATTTCCTCCTCGAGGTCCTGTGCGACACGCAGGTCGAGCTCGTCTCCGGCCAGCCGCCGCATGCCCCTCGGGTCCAGTACCCGCATCGCACCAAGTCGTGATGCACCCGCTGCCGGGCAACCTGAAGTCGATGCCCAACCCGTGCTCGGGAGTCCCCACGAATCCGTGGTGCCCGGGTCGGGTGAAGCCGGTGAAGCCGCTGACGCCGGTGACGCCGCCGCCCGGCCTCGGATAGATAGGACTTCGGGGCGCGTCCCGCGCGGGCGCGCCCCGAGGCTCCGTCCACCCGCCGGCGCCCCCGGGCTCCGCCCACCCCACGGCGCCCCGAGGCTTCGTCCACCCGCCGCGCCCCGAGGCTCCGCCCGACCCACCGCCCACCCTCCGCCCACGCGCCGCGAGCGTTGTGCGACGCGCTCTAAGCTGTCGCGGCCATGGGATGCCTCGTCGTCAAGCTCGGGTCGAGCATCGTCGCCAACGATCGCGGCGAGGTGCGCCGCGACGTGCTGGCTCGGATCTGTGACGAGGTGGCGGCCCTGCGCGACGCCGACCGCGAGGTGATCATCGTCACCAGTGGGGCGATCGCCAGGGGCATGGGCGTGATGTCGCTGCCCCTGCGCCCGCGGGCGATGGACGAGCTGCAGGCGGCGAGCGCGGTCGGGCAGGGGAAGCTGTACCAGGTCTACGACGAGCTGCTGCTGGCCCGCGGCGTGCCGACGGCGCAGGTGCTGCTGACCTTCTTCGACATGAGCGCGCGCACCCACTACCTGAACGCCCGTCAGACGCTGCGCAAGCTGCTCGAGTGGCGGGTCGTGCCGGTGATCAACGAGAACGACACCACGACCACCGACGAGATCTCGTTCGGCAACAACGACTTCCTGGCCGCCCAGGTGGCGATCCTGCTCGGCGCCGACCTGCTGCTGCTGCTGACCGACGCCGGCGGCGTGTACACGGCCGACCCGCGCCTGCACCCCGGCGCTGAGCTGGTGCGCGAGGTGGCGGACTTCGACTCGCTGTCGGGGCTCGACATCGGGCACGCAACCTCGCCGCTCGGGTCGGGCGGGATGCGGTCGAAGGTGGTGGCGGCAGAGATGGCGACCGCGGCCGGGATTCCGGCGGTTGTGGCCAGCGGCCTGGAGCCGGGGACGATCATGGCGGCGGCGGCGGGCGAGGATGTCGGCACCCGATTCGCCGCCCGCGAGGGGCGCTACTCGAGCTTCAAGCTGTGGCTGAAGTACGCCAAGCCCGCGCGCGGCCGCGTGCTCGTCGACGCCGGCGCCGCTCGGGCGCTGCGGGAGGGCGGGACGAGCCTGCTGCCGGTCGGCGTGGTCGCGGTCTCGGGCGAGTTCGACGCCGGCGATGCGGTGGAGATCGCCCACGAGAACAGCGAGGTCGGCAAGGGGATCAGCAACTACTCGGCCACCGAGCTGCGCCAGGTGCTGGGACTGAAGTCCGCCGACGTGCGCACCGTGTTCCCGCGGGCGAGCGCGGAGGCGGTCCACCGCGACTACTTCGTGCTGGCGTAACCTTTGCTGCCATGGCCACCACCGTTCTGTCCGTAGCCGAGCTCTGCGCCGCCGCCCAGCGGGCCTCACGGACGCTCGCCGTGCTCCCCTCGGGGGTCAAGGACGGCGCGCTCGAGGCGATCGCCTCGGCGCTGGCCGAGCACACGGCGGAGATTCTCGAGGCCAACGCTCGCGACCTCGAGGCGGGGCGAGAAGCCCAGCTCTCGGACGCGCTGCTCGACCGCCTGGCACTCGACCACGATCGGGTCGCAGCGATGGCCGCCGGGGTGCGCAAGATCGCCGCGTTGCCCGACCCGGTCGGCGAGGTGATCGACGGCTCGCGGCTGGCCAACGGGCTCGACGTGCGCAAGGTGCGTGTGCCACTCGGCGTCGTCGCGGTCGTGTACGAGGCCAGGCCCAACGTGACCATCGATGCCGCGGCGCTGTGCCTGAAGTCGGGCAACGCGATTGTGCTGCGCGGATCGAGCTCGGCCGCGCACTCCAACGCCGTGCTGGCATCGGTCGCCGCCCGAGCCGCCGAGTCCGCCGGGCTGCCCGCGGGTGCACTGTCCCTCGTCGCCGGCGGCGGACGTGAGGAGCTGGCCGAGCTGGCCACCCAGGCCGGCGTCGTGGATCTGATCATTCCCCGCGGAGGCGAGGGCCTCAAGGCCGCGCTCAAGGGCGTCGCGACGGTGCCCGTGATCTACGCCGCTTCGGGCAACTGCCACGTCTACGTCGACGAGAGCGCCGATCTCGAGGCGGCCCGGGCGATCGTGCTCAACGCCAAGCTCCAGCGCCCCGGCGTGTGCAACGCGGCCGAGAAGCTGCTGGTCCACTCCCGCGTGGCCGCGGACTTCCTGCCCGTCGTCCTGCGCGAGCTGGCCGACAGCGGCGTCGTGTTGCACGGCGACGAGCGGGCCCGGGCGGCATCGCGGGGCCTCCCCGTCGGTCCGGCGAGCGACGAGGACTGGGACACCGAATACCTCGCGCTCGAGATCGCGGTCGGGATCGTCGACTCCACCGAGGAGGCGATCGAGCACATCAACCGCCACGGCAGCGGTCACTCCGAGGCGATCCTGACCCGGGACACCGACTCGGCCCGCGCATTCCAGCTCGGGGTCGACGCCGCCTGCGTGTACGTCAACGCGTCCACCCGCTTCACCGACGGCGGCGAGTTCGGGATGGGTGCCGAGATCGGCAACTCGACCCAGAAGCTGCACGCCCGCGGCCCGATCGGCCTGCGCGAGCTGTGCACGTTCAAGTACCTGCTCGAGGGCGCGGGCCACGTCCGCTCCTGAGTGCGCGCCGAGCACCGAAACCGTGGAGAGCTGGTAGGCGCATCGTGCGAGTCGGGATCCTGGGCGGCACGTTCAATCCGCCACATCTTGGTCACCTGGTCTGCGCCCAGGAGGCGTACCTTCAGCTCGGACTCGACCGTGTGATGCTGATTCCCGCCCGGATACCCCCGCACAAGCCCGTCGAGGACGAGCCCGGGCCCGAGCACCGGCTGGAGCTGTGCCGCCTGGCCGTGGAGGGGGACGAGCGCTTCTCGGTCTCCGATCTGGAGACATCCAGGCCCGGGCCGTCGTTCACGGTCGATACCCTGCAGAAACTGCACGCGATCGAGCCCGATAGCGAGCTGTTCCTGATCGTCGGCGGCGACATCGCTGCCGGGCTGTCGCTGTGGAAGGAGCCGGAACGGGTGCTCGAGTTGGCCCGGCCGGCGGTGGCGAAGCGCCGCGGCACGCCGCGTGCCCGCGTCGATCAGGCCCTGGCCGGGCTCCGGGGCGGTGAGCGGGCCGAGTTCTTCCGGATGCCGCGGATCGGCATCTCCTCGACGCTCCTGCGCGATCGCGTGCGCGCCGGCGAGCCGATCCGCTACCTGGTCCCCGACGCCGTCGAGCGCTACATCGCCGCTCAGGGGCTGTACGCATGACCCCCGAAGAGACCGCCCAGGCCATCGCCGGGTACGCCGCCGACCGCAAGGCGATCGAGATCGTCCAGCTCGACCTGCGCGGGATCATCGGCTACACCGACTACTTTGTGATCTGCACCGGTCGCAGCGACCGCCAGGCCAAGGCGATCCACGACGGCATCCATCTCGGCATGAAGCAGGATCACGGGCTGCTGCCGCGGCGCGTCGAGGGGCTGACCGAGGCGTCGTGGATCCTGATGGACTACCTCGACGTCGTGGTCCACGTGTTCACGCCCGACATGCGCGAGTACTACCGGCTCGAGCAGCTCTGGGGCGAGGCTCCGACGCAGGCCGTCGTCACCGGCTGAGCGCCTCGCCGGAAACGCCGGCAAACAGGCGGGCGGAGCCCGCCCCATCAACACGCCGCAACCGGGCCCCGGGGCCTACAGCGTCGCCATCAGCTTCGGCGCGACCTGCTTCTTGCGGCTCATCACACCGGGCAGCGGGATCACGCTGTCCTCGGGGTCGGCGTCGAAGGATCGTGAGACGGCGGCGACGTCCCCGCAGACGAGCAGGTCGGTGCCCTTGCTGAGGACGTCGGTCACCATCAGCGCGTAGAGGGCCAGGCTCTTGTCACGGCGGGCGCGGCGCATCGCCTCCAGCAACTCGTCCTTGCGCTCGAGCAGGCTCTTGCCGACCACCTCGACCTGGGCGATCGTGATCGTGTTGCCGTCGCGGACCTGGTACTGCTTGGCGTCGCGGGTGACGATCTCCTCGGCGCTCACCTCGGACACGTCGGCCGTGGCCTCGAACATCTCGCGGCCGAACTCGTCCGCGTCCATCACCAGCGCACGCTCGAGGTAGTCGACCACCGCATAGTCGCGCTCGGTGGTGGTGGGGGAGTTGAGGATCACCGTGTCGGACATGATCGCCCCGAGCAACGTGACCGCGGTCGGACGGCTCGGCTCCATCCCGTTCTGGCGGAAGCGCTCGACCACGAGCGTCGCCGTGGAGCCGACGGGATCGAAGGTGGCCCGGACGGGCACGCGCGTCTCGATCGACCCGATGTGGTGGTGGTCGAGGATCTCGACGATCTCGGCATGCTCGACGCCGGAGACACTCTGCGCCTGCTCGGCGTGGTCGACGAGCACGATCCGACGCGGCTGCGGCCCGACGAGGTCCGAGCGCGTGATGAGGCCGATCGGCTTGCCATCGGCGTCGAGCGCGACGGCGGTGCCGTAGTGGATGTCCTTGATCTGCTCCGAGATGTCGGCGATCAGGTAGTCGGCCGTGACCGTGAGCGGGTCCTTCTCCATGAACGCGCTGCACGGTGCCGCAAGCGTGATCATCCGGCCCGAGACGTACGTGTCCAGCGGGGAGACGATCACCGCCGTGCCGTGCTCGCGGGCCAGCGCCAGCACCTCATCGGTGGGTTGCGAGCCGTTGCTCGTGACCAGCAGCGCGGCGCCGAGCTCGATGGCCAGGCTCTGCGCGTCGGCGCGGTTGCCGGTCACCACCACGTCGCCGTCGGAGATGCCGCTCTTCGCCTTGGGGTCCATCGAGTGGACCCACACCCGGCCGGCGAGCTGCTTGTCCTCGCCGGCGACGAGATCGCCCTCGAGCACGTCGGCCACCGCGCGCACATAGGTGGGCGCCTCCTCGAGCGTCGAGGTCTGGCGCGACTCGCGGATGTAGCGCCGGGCCAGCGCGCGCTCGGTGACCACGCCCACGAGCGCGCCGTCGTCGTCGACGATCGGCACCAGGTCGAGGTTCGCCCGCGCCATCGCCAACCCCGCCTCGCGGATCGGCTCGTCCTGGCGCGTGATCGGGAACGAGGTCTGCCACACGTCGGAGGCGCGGAGCATCACGTGCGGCAGGTATTCCGGCTCGGGCGCTCCGCTGCGCTCGAGCACCCACCGCGTCTGCGCGTTGAGGTCCCCGAGCCGCACCGGGATGTATTCGTTGTTGGGGTCCAGGCGCTGCCGGAGCTCGGCGTAGCCGATCGCCGAGGCGATCGAGTCGGTATCGGGGTTGCGATGGCCGGCGACATAGATCTTCGGCATACCGCGCGATTATCGCCCACCGCACCGCCCGCCGCCCGGCTGCAACCGCGCCGGCGGGCTGCAGGCGAGTGCAACGATCGTCGAGGCGAGACGACAAACACGTGCAACGCTCGCCCGGTCGCGATAGCGTGGGCGGCGTCTTGGGCGCGGACCACTTTGCCGTGCCCGGCCATCACCAGCGACGCACGGAGAGAGACGACGATGCCGGAAGCCCCGCAGATCCTCCCGACCCAGATCACGCAAGGCACGGCGCCAGGCGTCAACTACCGGCTCGAGGGCGAGCTGGTGCCCGTCCTGCACATGGCGCTCGACGGCCAGATCCCGGTGTACTTCGAGCACCACGTGCTGCTGTGGAAGTACCCGAACATGCAGATCGGCCTGCACCCGCTCAAGAAGGGCCTGAAGCGGCGTGCGTTCGGCGGGATGCCGCTGCTGCTGCTGGAGGCGCAGTCCGCGGGCGAGATCGCGTTCAGCCGTGATGCCCCCGGCCACATCGCGGCGCTGCACCTCCAGGCCGGCGACGGGATCATGGTCCGCGAGCACCAGTTCCTGGCCGCGACCGGCGGCGTGCAGTACGACTACGGGCGGATCAAGGGCTTCGCCAACATGATGTACGGCGGTGGCTTCTTCGTCGACCACTTCTACGCCGCCGACCACGAGGGTGTCGTGTGGGTGCACGGCTACGGGAACGTGTTCGAGAAGCGGCTCGAGGCGGGCGAGACGATCGACATCGAGCCCGGCGGCTGGCTGTTCCGCGACCACTCGGTGTCGATGACCCAGGAGGTGTACGGGTTCAAGACCGGCCTGCTGGGGGGAGGGGCCGGGAACCTCGTGTTCAACCGCTTCACCGGCCCGGGCCGGGTCGGCCTGCAGAGCATGTACTACCACCCGCCCGTGAGCGAGGGCGGCGGCAATGCCCAGAAGAGCGGCGGGGACATGATCGGCGGCGTCCTCGGCGGGCTGCTGGGCAACTGATGGCCTTCGCACCCGGACACCTGGCCGCCCATCCCGTCCCGTCCGGCATCGTGGGCGCGCTCGGGCTCGGCGGCTACCAGCTGCTGGCCGAGGTCGGCGGCGTTGGGGCGGGGCGGCTTGGGCCGCAGGCCTTCCTGCTCGTGGCTCCCGATCCCGATCCGAACCTGCCCGACGCCGGCACGCAGCTGTCGCTGCACCACCAGCGCGTGCGCGACGACGCCGAGATGGCCGCCTTCACCCAGCTGGCCGCCCAGCTCGGCTACCTGCGGCTGTCGGGCTACCGGCTCGCGCTCGAGCGCTCGGGCCTGCGCAGCAGGATCAACGTGGTGAACCCGGCCACGGGCGGGATCACGGTGACGATCCCCGACAAGTACCCCGGCCGGCTGTCGTTCGGCGGCGGCGAGACCGCGCCGAAGCTGCTCGCGTCGCTGCGCGCGCTGCCGCCGGCCGGGCCGCCCGCCGACACCAGCAATCCGGAGCTGCTGCGCCAGGTGCTCGTCGCGCTCGCGCTGCAGGACGAGAGCGTCACCGGGGCCGAGGCGGTGGAGCTGGCCGACAAGGCGCTGGAGCTGGCGCGCGGCGATCAGGCGCTCGATCCTCCGGCCGCGCTGGAGGCCGCGAAGCAGAGCTGAGGCGTCGGGGCGCGGGCGCGCGTCGGGCCCGGCACGGAACCCGACCCGGATGAGCGCCCTCTCATGGCCGACTTACACAACGCTGATCTTGGCCTTGCAGACCGCTTACCCACGTGGTGGAGACTTGAGTTCATGCACCAGGCCACATCGCACATCACGAGCCGCCAGAGCGCCCGTGTGCCGCTGGGCGATCGGTTCCCGCTGCTGCGGCCGTTCCCGATGGCCGTGTTCGCGATCGGTGCCGTCCTGATCGTGTTCGCGCTGTCGGTCGCGCAGACCGCCGGCGCCAACCGCGTCGTCAGCGCCCGGGCGCCCGCGCCGCTCGTGGCCTCGGCCCCCGCCCCGGCCCAGGCGCCTGGAGCGGTGCTCGTCGTCAGCAACAACGGCTGATCGGGTCACGGGCCCGCTCGGGCGGGACACCGCCCCGCCCGCGGCCCGCCCCGCCCGGGGCGCATCCCCGCCCGCGGCCCGCCCCACCCGGGGCGCAGCCCCGGCGTCGCACGCCGCAGCGCCTGCTATCAACCCCGCCATCCTCCGCAGGAGCTCATTCGGCCTGATCGCCGGCGCGGCGTCCGCGTCGGCGCTTGCGCTCGCGCTGGCGGCGTGTGGAGGCTCGTCCCCGGCCTCCACGTCCTCGTCATCGCCGGCTGAGACATCGGCGCCGGCCCCGTCCGTGGCGAGCGCCGCTACGCCGGTCAACCCGCCGCCGAAACCGAAACCGCGCCCGCGCCCGCGCGGCCGACGGCGTATCCGGTCGGCCTCCGGGTGCTTCGGATCGTCGACACGAGCCGGCACATCACGCTGCCCGACGGAAGCACCGCGCCGCGGGTGCTGATCACCACCGTGCGCTACCCGGCGCTCGGGACGCCCGGCGGCGGCGATCGCCTCGGAGCGCCGCCCGCGGTCCACGACGGGCCCTTCCCGCTGCTCATCTTCGGACACGGCTACAACGTCACGCCCGCGCCGTACACGGCGTTGCAGCAGGCGTGGGCACGGGCGGGCTACGTCGTGGCCGCGCCGCTGTTCCCGCTCGAGAACCCGGGCGCACCGGGAGGGCCCAACGAGAACGACCTCGTCAACCAGCCCGGCGACATGAGCGTGGTCATCTCGCGGGTGCTCGCCGACTCCTCCGCGCCGCCGAGCTGGCTGCACGGGTTGGTCAACCATCGCGCGGTGGCGGTGTCGGGCCAGTCCGACGGCGGCGACACGGCGTTGGCCGCCGCCTACGACAGCGCCGATCGCGATTCCCGCATCCGCGCCGTCGTGATCCTGTCCGGGGCCGAGATCCCGGGCCTGGGCGGCTTCGCGTTCGGACCCGGATCGCCGCCCCTGCTGGCCACGCAGGGAACCGCCGACACGATCAACCCCCCGGACATGACGACGACGTTCTACGACCCGGCCGCGCGGCCGAAGTACCTGCTCGAGCTGCTCGGCGCGCCGCACCTGCCTCCGTACACGACCGAGCAGCCGCAGCTCGGGATCGTCGAGCGGGTCACGATCGCGTTCCTCGACCACTACCTCAAGCACTCGGTGACCGGGATCGCGCGGATGCGCCGGTACGGCAACGTCCCCGGCGTGGCCACGCTCGATGCCAACCCCTAGGGTGGGCTGAGCCCGGGTTGACGGGACAGCTCATCGCGTTGCTCCCAGCGCGAGATCGCGTCGGCGACCACGGCCTCGACGCGGCGGGCGCTCGCCTCGGGGGTCAGCTGCTGCCGACGGCCCTCCCGCTCGGCTGCTGAGGCGAGCTCGGCGTATGCGCCTTCGTTGTCCCAGATCAATGCCAGCGCCTCCTCCCACTCGGGCGCGCCGGCGCCCGCCGGCAGCAACCGGCCGCCGGTGCCGACCGCCTCGCGCATGCCGCCGATGTCGGTCGCCAGCGCCGGGATCCCGCTTGCCTGAGCCTCGCCGACGACGCGCGGCCACGCCTCGGGATAGCGGCTCGGGACGAGCAGCAGGCGCGCGCGACCAAAGCATTCGCGGGGATCGTCGGTCCAGCCGCGGTAGCCGACGTTCGCCGTCGCGGTTCCGTGGCGTCCTCGATCGGGCGGGCGGCCGACGAACTCGAACGGGATGTCCGGCCGGGCCGCTGCCAGGGCCAGGGCCAGGTCCACTCCCTTGCTCGCCGTCGGGTTGACGAGCAGCGCCGTCTCCCGCGTCGTGGCGACCTGGTATCTGGCCCGCTCGATCACCGGCACGATCACCTCCACCGGCACCCCACGCTCGCGCAGCGGCGCGGCTACCCACTCTGAGATCGCCGCGACGGTCGGCGGTAGGCCGACGCCAGTCGCCGGCAGGACGGAGCTGGCGACGTCGTAGACGTAGAGCACGGTCGGCCGGCGGCGCACGGCGTCGAGCATGCGCTGGGCCCAGGCCGTCCGCCACGCTCCGCCGCTCGAGACGATCACCGCATCGGGCGCGAACGAGCGGAGCACCGCCGCCGCCGCCGTCTCCGGCACGATCGCGCGGAACCGGTCGGCGCGGCCGTCGCGGCGGTGGACGGCCGGTATGCGCGCCGCGAGCGGGCGGACGCCGGCTTCGACGACCGGACGGGTGAGGGTCGGGAACAGTGCCGTGAGCTCGCCGATCACGTGCCCATTGCGGGCGAGCTGCTCCATCAGCTGCTCGGTGTTGACGGCTAACCCGCCGACACGGGGGCTGGGGTGCCAGCGGATGAACAGCAGTCGCATCGGGGGCTACCCGGCCGCACCGGCGGCGAGGCCGGCCGCGCCCGCTCTCGTGGTGCGAGGAGGGCACCCGGCGACCTGCCTGTAGACAGCGGCGTAGCCGTCGACCGTCGCCTGCCACGTGTAGCGCCGGGCCCGCTCCAGGCCACGGGACCGCAGCCCCCGGGCCAGCTCCGGGTCAAGAAGCACCGCTTCCGTCGCGCGCGCAAGCCCGGCGACGTCGGTCGCGCCGGCCCGGAGGCCCGCGTCCCCGACGACCTCGACCAGCGCCGGCGCGGTCGAGGTGACAACGGGCGTGCCGCACGCCATTGCCTCGACCGGCGGTCGCCCGAAGCCCTCGTCCAGCGACGGGAACAGGAGCACGTCGGCGAGGTTGTAGACCTCGACCAGCCGCTGCTCGTCGATGGTCCCGAGCTCGATGATCCGCGGCGTCAGGCCCAACCGCTCGGCGAGCGCGTGCTCGCTCGTGCTCAGCGGGATACCCACGCGCAGCAGCGTCGGCTCGAGCCCGCGCTCGCGCAGAGCCGCCAGCACGTGCAGCGTCCCGACGACGTTCTTGTACGGCCAGCCGGTGCAGACGTGGAGCACGATCGGGCCGGGCGTGACGGGCACGGTCGCGCCGGGCCTGCCCGGCACCGTCGCGCCGGGCGTGCCGGGCACCGTCGTGCCGGGCCTGCCGGGCACCGTCGCGAGCAGCTCCTCGCGGCTGCGGTCCAGCGGGCGCATCTGCCGCGCGACGCCCTTCGACACGACGCTGATCCGCTCCGGCGCGACACCCCGCAGGCGGATCAGGTCGGATTTGACCGCGTGGGTCGAGCAGACGACGTGCGCGACGCGATCCAGCAGGTGGACGCTGGCGGCGAAGCGCACCCGGTCGCGCCGTGAGGACCGGTGAGTGGTGTCAAGCTCGGGGTACTTGGCCAGGATCAGGTCCTGACACGACACGACCGTCCGCTGCCGAGGCAGGAACGCCGCCAGATGGCCGTACCACTGGTCGATGATGTGGAAGATCGACGCGCGGCCAGCGGTGGTCCGGCGGATCGACAGGGGATAACGGATGAACGAGTCGAGCACGTTCTCGGCGCCGAAGATGAGATGCGGATTGCGCCCGCGACTCAGCCGGCGCACGAGTCCCAGCTCGTGCAGCACGAGCGACTGCAGGCGCACATCGGACCGCTGAGCGAATCCGGCCTCGAGCGCGTCGCCGAACTGACGCACCGACGGCCCCACGTACTCGGGAATCCCCCGCAGGAGCGCCACCCCGAGCGGCTGGTGCTGCGGAGCCGACCCGGTCTCGGACAGGACGGTCATCAGGTCAGTGCGAACGCGAGGTCGCGGACAAGCGCGGCCCGCCCCAGTCCGCCGGCGCCGGCCCGGCGGTAGCCGCCGTTGCGCATCAGCGCCACCAGCCGCTCGAGGCGCTTCCCGCGATGTGCTCGCCGGTCGTAGATGCCGGCGCGCTCGCGCCAGGCCTCGGCCGAGTGCTCGCGCAGCGCGGCGGCCCGCTCGAGATTCCCGGCCGTCGCGCGGTCGGTGGTCCGGACGCGGTCCGTACCGGCCAGACCGCGCAGGTAGCGCGCGTGCTCAGTGCGCAGGTCCGCGACCTGCTCGTGGGCCTCGGGCACGGCGCCGAGGAGGCGCGCAACGGTCTCGCGGGGCCCACGCCGTGCGACGCCGAAGAGCTGGGCGGGATGCTGGCGGTAGAGCGCCAGCGGCTCGGGGATGAAGGCCGTCCGTCCGGCCGATGTCGCCAGCAAGCCGATCCATTCATCGTGCGTCATCGCTCCGCGCCAATAGCGGGATGCCGGGCGCCCCGGCCAGTCGCCCCAGTCGAGCAGCGAGCGCCGAAAGACCATCGCGAACCCGGGACATATGAACGATGGATCGACAGTGCCCGCTTCGGCCACGCGGGCCGCGGGGATCGAGGGGCACCGCCGGCCGGT
The DNA here is from genome assembly GCA_963800815.1 of uncultured Solirubrobacteraceae bacterium. Classification (GTDB taxonomy): domain Bacteria; phylum Actinomycetota; class Thermoleophilia; order Solirubrobacterales; family Solirubrobacteraceae; genus Palsa-465. The sequence continues at coordinate 175,978 of CAWDCP010000002.1, read as the reverse complement.
CGGGCTGAGGTCGTGACGAACGACCCGTGCCGCGTGGACGACCAGCAGGACGCCGTCGCGATCGAGCGCGTCGGCGCAGCGCTCGAGTTTGTGCTCAAGCCAGATGTCGTCCTGATCGCAGAGCGCGATCGCCTGTGACCGGCAGGCCGACACCGCGCGCATGAACGCCTCGTGCGGGCCGACCCGCGCCTGCCCCGCGATCACGCGCACCGCAAACGGCGCCTCGCGGGCGAAGCGCTTGGCGATCGCCACCGTGCTGTCGCTCGAGCAGTCGTCGCACAGCACGAGCTCGGCGGGAAGCAGTGTCTGGCGCGCGAGGCTGCGCAGCTGAGCGACCAGATACCGTTCGCCGTCGTGCGTTGCCAGGGCTACGGAGATCCGCACGGGGCGGAATGATCGCCGATCTCCGGACCCTGTACCTCGAGACGGTGAAGCGATCGGTTGCCGGTCTGACGCACCAGGGCGCCTACGAGCTGCGACCGTCGGCGTTCGACGCCGGAGTGGTCCGCCGGGTGAACGAGGCGTTGGGCGCCGGCGTCCGGATCGCGGGGCGGCTGACCACGCAGGAGCTCGCACTCGTTCGCCGGATCGATGACGGGCGGCGCGGCGAAGGGGGCCCATGGCCACTGGTCGGCGAGACGATGATCGGTGCGCGCCGTCTGGATCATCTCCAGCGCTGCGTCGAGATCGTGCTGGCGGACGCCATCCCCGGCGACCTGATCGAGGCCGGGGTGTGGCGCGGCGGCGCGGCGATCGTGATGCGCGCGGTGCTCGCAGCGGATCAGATCGCCGACCGGACGGTGTGGCTCGCGGACTCGTTCGAGGGGGTTCCGTCGCCCGATCCGCGTCGCCATCCTGCAGACGCCGGGTACCGGCTGCACCGCTTTCCGGAGCTGGCGATCAGCATCGAGCACGTGCGGGCGAACTTCGCTCGCTACGGCTTGCTCGACGACCAGGTCCGGTTCGTCGAGGGACGGTTCCGCGACACGCTGCCCACCCTCAGCGGACACCGGTGGTCGCTGATCCGCGTCGACGGGGACCTGGCCGAGTCGACACACGACTCACTCCAGAACCTGTACCCGTCGCTCTCACCGGGCGGCTTCGTGATCGTGGATGACTACGGTGCCGTGCGCGCATGCCGCCAGGCGGTGGACGAGTTTCGGGCTACCCATCGCGTGCGCGAGCCGATCGAGTACATCGACGAGAGCGCCGTGTTCTGGCGGCGCCGTTCGGTGGCGGGTTGACCGAAGCACCGATCTTCGTCGTCGGCTGCCCCCGCAGCGGCACCACGCTGCTGCGGGATCTCCTGCGTGCCCATCCGCGGATCACGTTTCCACTGGAATCGCGGGTGATCGCCGAGCTGTACCGCAGCCACGGCGAGCCGCGCGACCGCGACGACGCGCGGCGGATCGCCGCCGACCTGCTGGGCACCTGGGACATCGCGACCTGGCGGCTGGGCCTCGAACCCTCCGATCTCGACCACCACCGCTCCTTCGCCGGGCTGACCGCACAGCTGTACGACACCTGGGCACGGCGGGAGGGCAAGCCACGCTGGGGTGACAAGACGCCGCTGTACGTGCTCGAGCTCGACACGCTTCTGGCGCTGTTCCCCAGTGCGCAGGTGATCAACATCGTGCGCGACGGGCGCGACGTGGCGCTGTCGCTGATGCGTCAAACGTGGGGACCGACGAACCCCTATACCGCGGGCCTGATGTGGCGCCGCACCATGGCCGCAGGCCGGCGCGCGGCCGGCCGGCTCCCGGACTCCACCCTTCTCTCGGTCCGCTACGAGAATCTGCTGGACGATCCGGAATCCGAGCTGCGACGTATCTGCGATTTCCTCGGAGAGCAGTTCGACCCGGCGATGGTGAGCCCCAGCCGGCTGCCGACCCCGTCCGGCAGGCCGAATCCGTGGCCCGCGCACCGGCAGGCAGCAATCGACGGCTCCAACATGGGGCAGTGGGTGACCGAGATGAGCGCCGCCGAGCGATCGGTGTTCGAGTCGGTCGCCGGCGACGAGCTGCGCTTGGCGGGCTACGGCCTGAGCGCCGCGCCGCGCCGATTGCGGCTGTGGGAGCGGGTGAGCTGGCGGATCCAGGACGTCGCCCACTGGCTGGTCTGGGGGTCGACGACCTGGGACCGCGGGCCGCGTGCACGCACCACCGTGATCCTGATCCGGGCGCGTATCGCCAGGCTCCTTCGACCGGGCGCCCTGGCTGATCGCCGCCGCTGCGACTACATTTGACGGGCCCTCCGGGCCCTCACCATGATCCTCCGCCAGTACTACCTCGGGTGTCTCGCCCACGCCTCGTACCTGATCGCCGACGAGACCAGCGGGCAGGCCGCCGTCATCGATCCCCAACGCGATGTCGACGGTTACCTGGCCGACGCCGAGAGCCTCGGCTGCCGGATCGAGTACGTGTTCCTCACCCACTTCCACGCCGACTTCGTGGCCGGTCATCTCGAGCTCCGCGACCGAGTCGGCGCGACCATCTGCCTCGGCGCCCGGGCGCAGGCCGAGTACGCGTTCGCGGCGCTCGGGGACGGCGATTCGGTCACGCTGGGGAACGTCCGGCTCGAGGTGCTCGAGACGCCCGGCCACTCGCCCGAGTCGATCTCGATCGCGGTCTACGATCCCGATGCCGACACCGCGCCCCACGCGGTGCTCACCGGTGACACGCTGTTCATCGGCGATGTCGGCCGGCCGGACCTGCGGGCGGCGCTGGGCTGGAGCGCCGAGGATCTCGGCAGCCTGCTCTACGACTCGCTACGCGAGAAGCTGCTCACGCTGCCCGATGAGACGCTCGTCTACCCGACTCACGGCGCCGGCTCGCTGTGCGGCAAGAACCTCAGCACCGACACCGTCTCCACGATCGGCGTGCAGCGGCTCTACAACTATGCGCTGCAACCGATGAGCCGGGAGCAGTTCATCGCGATCGTGACCGCCGATCAGCCGGACACGCCGGCCTACTTCACCTACGACGCGGTCCTGAACGCGAAGGAGCATCAGACGCTCGATCAGGCGCTCGCGCAGGAGCAGCGGGCGCTCCCGCTCGACGAGGTGCTGGCCCTCCAGCGCGCGGGCGCCCAGGTGCTCGACACGCGCGACGGCACCGATTACGAGGGCGCCCATCTGACCGGGGCGATCAACGTCGGCCTCGGGGGCTCGTTCGCCACCTGGTGCGGGACCCTGTTGGCGCGGGATCGCCCGATCGTGATCGTGGCCGCGGCCGGGCGCGAGCTCGAGGCCGCGACGCGCCTGGGTCGAATCGGCTTCGACAACGTGGCCGGGCACCTGGCCGGCGGCATGGAGGCGCTCGACGGCCGGCCTGAGCTGGTGGCGCGGATCGAGCGCGTGACCGCCGGCTCTCTGGCCGAGCAGCTCACCGTGCCGCCGGCGCCGCTGGTGATCGACGTGCGCGCGCCGGGGGAGTGGGAGGAGCGCCGCATCGAGGGGTCGGTCAACGTGCCGCTGTCGCGGTTGAGCGAGCGCATGGACGAGCTTCCGGCCGACCGCCCGTTGGTCGTGCTGTGCACCAGCGGCTACCGGTCGGCGATCGCCGCCGGGGTGCTCGCGCAGGCCGGCTTCGTGCACGTGCACGACCTTGTCGGCGGCCTGGCGGCGTGGGATTCCGCGGTCGGCCTGGACGCCTGACACGCGCGTCCATCGCAGAAGATCGCCCGGCGGATCGCAGAAGATCGCCCAGCGGGTTCTCAGAAGATCGCCACCGGATTGATCGGAGACCCGGTCCCGTGGACGATCCGCAGCGGCGCGGCGGCGAACATGAACTCCCACTGCCCGCGGGTCTCGCAGGCGTTGCGCAGGTCGGCGAACTGAAGATAGTCGAGCAGGTGCACGCCCATCGCGTTGATCGCCAGCACGTGAATCGGGAAGTCGATGCCGTCGGTGCTGCTGGGAGCCGTGTCGCTGTTGCCATCCGAGCCCAGCGCGGCGACGCGGCGGTCGGCCACGAACGACAGCGCCGTGGGGTGCAGGCCCGCCTTCAGGCCGGCGGTGTCCCAGGGCCCCAGTTCGGCCAGGCGCCGGGCGTGACCAACGTTCACGAGCAGGATGTCGCCCTCCCGCACGGTCACGCCCTGGTCGCGCTCGGCCCGCTCGAGGTCGTCGCGGAACACGTGCTCACCGGGCTCGAGCCAGCGCTCGCCCCGCAGGCGGGGGATGTCGAGCAGCACGCCGCGACCGACGAGGCCGTTCCTGAGCACGCCGATGGCGTCGGCCGGCGCACCGCCGGCCGCGACTGAGTCCTCCGGGCGGCCGTTGTAGAGCAGGCCGCGGTAGGCGACATGGCAGAGGGCGTCGATGTGGGAGTGGCCGTCGTTGTGGTAGTCGACGCCGACGAAGTCCTTGATGAAGTGCAGCGAGCCGGAGCCGATGTCGGCGCCGCTCGATGCCGTCATGTAGTGCAGCGCCGGCTCCGGGTTGTGGATTCCGGGTTCCGTATTGAGTGGAAGGCTCAGCGTCACCGTCACGCCCCCCCGCACCAGGGCGGCCGCCGCCGCGACGCGCTCGGGGGTCAGGTGGTGGAGCGCTCCGCGCTCATCGTCCGCGCCCCAGCGGCCCCAGGACGAGAGCTCGCCGAACAACCGCTCGAACTGCTCCGCGCTGAGACGCCGGTCACCATCGCGCTCGGACACCGTCACCCTCCCCCTCGTGTGCGGTCCCGTCCGGACCGCGGTCCTGATGTGAGTGGAGCTAGCCGGGCTCGAACCGGCGACCTCGTGACTGCCAGTCACGCGCTCTCCCAACTGAGCTATAGCCCCTTCGAAAGCGAAGTACCGCTCAAGGGTAATACACGTCCTGCCGGCGCGGGTCAGCGGGGTGGGATGAACTCCGGCACGTCGAGCACATCGCCGTCCTCGGACCGCGCGGGCACGTCGCGCCCGCGCGAGCGGGGCGCCGGATCCGAGCGGCGCCCAGCCGGTGAAGGCGAGCGGCCGGCGCCGCCGTCGGCGCGGTCGATCTGGGCCACCATCCGCGAGTGGATGGTCTGCACGTCGCGCAGCAGCCGATCGGCGTTGGAGCGCAGCGAGTCGGCCATCTCGCGCAGGTTCCCGACGAGCTCCAGGCCCTCGGTGCGCACGTCGCTGGCGGTCACGCGGGCCTCGCGCAGCAGCTCCGCGGACTTGGACTCGGCCTCCTGCAGCTTGGCGGCGGCGCCCTCGCTCGCCTGCTTGAGTGTCGAGTCGGCGTCATCCTGGGCCTTGGCGACGATCGTCAGCGCCTCGCTCGTGGCGGTCGTCTTGGCCTCCTCGGCCTCCTTGCGCGTGCTCGCCGCCTCCTCGTGGGCCTCCTTGCGCGTGCTCGCCGCCTCCTCGTGGGCCCAGCGCACGATCTCCGACGCCTCCTCCTCGGCCGCCGTGACGCGGTTCTGGGCCGCGCGCTCGCCCTCGGCGATGCGCTCCTTGACCCGCTGCTCGGTCTGGGCCCGCAGGCGCTCCGCGGCTGCCTCAGCGGCGGCCACGATCGAGGCCACCTGATCGGCGGCGGCCGCGGCGCTGCTCGCCCGGACGCCCGGCCGCCGCGCGGGCGCGGGTGGCGGGTTCAGATCTCCCTGCTGTGCAGCGAGATCCGACGTGGTGGGGTGTTCCCCGTCGGGCACGCCGTCATGGTAGAACGCGGCCGCTGCGGCCCCCGCAAGAAAGCCACCGGCGCCGGGCCCACCGGGCCGGACCGGCGAACTCGTGAACGGGCGCACGAAGTAACCTCAGCCCCAGCATGTCCGAGCGCCGCTATGACCCCAGGACGATCGAGCCGAAGTGGCAGGAGCTGTGGGCGGATGAGCGCACCTGGGAGGTCTCCAACGATCCGCAGCCCGACCGCCGCCAGAAGTCCTACGTGCTCGAGATGCTGCCCTACCCGAGCGGCGAGCCCCACATCGGGCACCTGAAGAACTACGCGCTGGGTGACGCGATCGCGCACTTCCACCGCCGCACCGGCCGCCGGGTGCTCCACCCGATGGGCTACGACGCGTTCGGCCTCCCGGCCGAGAATCACGCGATCAGGACGGGCGTCCACCCCCGCAAGTCGACCGACGACTCGATCGCCGCCTTCCAGCGCGCGTTCCGCTCGTGGGGCATCTCGATCGACTGGTCGCGCGAGCTCGCGACCCACGAGCCGTCGTACTACCGCTGGACCCAGTGGATCTTCCTCAAGCTGCTCGAGCGCGGCCTGGCCTATCGCAAGGAGGCCGCGGTCAACTGGTGCCCCAACGACCAGACGGTGCTGGCCAACGAGCAGGTGATCGACGGCCGCTGCGAGCGCTGCGGCGCCGAGGTCGAGGTCCGCCAGCTGGAGCAGTGGTTCTTCCGCATCACCGAGTACGCCGACCGGCTGATCGCCGACCTCGACACGATCGACTGGCCCGAGCACGTCAAGCGGATGCAGCGCAACTGGATCGGCCGCAGCGTCGGGGCCGAGGTCACGTTCCGCAACGAGGAGCTGGGCATCGACTATCCGGTCTTCACGACCCGGCCCGACACGCTGTTCGGGGCCACGTTCTTCGTCATGGCACCCGAGCATCCCGACGTGTTCCGGCTGGTCGCCGGCACCGAGTACGAGCATCAGGTGCACGAGTACGTCAACCGCTCGCTGAGCGAGTCGGCCGAGGAGCGGGGCGCCGCCGAGAAGCCAAAGACCGGCGTGCCGCTGGGGCGGACCGTGACCAACCCGGTCAACGGCGAGCAGATTCCGATGTTCGTCGCCGACTACGTGCTGATGGAGTACGGAACCGGCGCGATCATGGCGGTGCCGGCCCATGACGAGCGCGACTTCGCGTTCGCCCAGGCGTTCGATCTGCCGATCCGCCACGTGATCGCGCCCCCGGCGGGCGCCGAGGCGCCCGCCGACGAGGCGTTCATCGCCCACAGCGCGGACGAGCGGCTGATCAACTCGGGCGAGTTCACCGGCCTCGACGCGGTCGATGGCAAGGAGGCGATCATCGCCTGGCTGGACCGCGAGGGCATCGGGCACGCATCGGTCAACTACCGGCTGCGCGACTGGCTCGTCTCGCGCCAGCGCTACTGGGGCTGCCCGATCCCGGTCGTCTACTGCGACACCCACGGCATGGTGCCGGTGCCGGAGGAGCAGCTGCCGGTCGAGCTGCCCGACGTCGAGGACTACACGCCGCGCGGGCGCTCGCCGCTGGCCGCGGCCGAGGACTGGGTCACCACGACCTGCCCGATCTGCGGCGGCCCCGCGCGGCGGGAGACCGACACGATGGACACGTTCGTCGACTCGAGCTGGTACTTCCTGCGCTACTGCGATGCCGGCAACGACGAGGCGGCCTGGGACCCCGCGGTGGTCAACGCGTGGATGCCCGTCGATCAGTACATCGGCGGGATCGAGCACGCGATCCTGCACCTGATGTACGCGCGCTTCTTCGTCAAGGCGTTCGCCGACATGGACCTGCTGGACGTCCAGGAGCCGTTCCGGGCGCTGTTCACGCAGGGCATGATCCTCGGGCCCGACGGGGCCAAGATGTCGAAGTCGGCCGGGAACGTGGTCTCGCCGGCGCCGATCGTCGAGCGCTACGGCGCCGACGCGGCCCGCTGCTACGCCCTGTTCATCGGACCACCCGATCAGGACGCCGCGTGGTCGGAGAAGTCCCTCGAGGGTGTGCACCGCTTCCTGGCCCGGCTGTGGCGGCTCGGCGATGAGCTGGGCGCAGGGTCTGGCGCCGCCGCTCGTTTCGGCGACGGCGATTTCACGCCGTCGCTCGCGGCGGCCGCGCAGCCACCGAGCCCCCAGGGCGACGCGTTGGGCCTGGTGCGCAAGGCCAACTGGGCGATCGACAAGGTGACCGGCGACATGAGCGGCCGGTTCGCGTTCAACACCGCCATCGCCGCGATCATGGAGCTGGTCAACGAGGTCTATCGCGACATCGACCGCAACCCCGACGGCGGCGATCTCGCCGCCCGGCGATTCGCGGCCGCCACGGCGGCGTCGCTGGTGTTCCCGTTCGCGCCGCACCTCGGGGCCGAGGTGTACGAGCTGCTCACCGGCACGCGAGTGTGGGAGCAGCCGTGGCCGCAGGCCGATCCCGAGATGCTCCAGGCAGACACCTTCGAGCTCGTGTGCCAGGTCAACGGGAAGGTCCGCGATCGCGTCACGGCGCCGACCGGGAGCGCGCGCGAGGAGCTCGAGCGTCTGGCCCTCGAGTCCCGCGGCGTTCGGGCCCACCTCGACGGGCACCAGGTCGTCAAGGTGATCGTCGTGCCCGACAAGCTGGTCAACGTCGTCGTTCGGTAGTGGTGCGGACCGGGACCTCGCGCCGGACAGGACGAGGTCCGCGGGCCGCCGGCCGCGGACTCAGGTAGCCGTGTCGGTGCCGGGTGCCGGACGGCCGGGGGCAGTGCCGGATGGCGCGGGGGCGATGCCGGGTGCCGCGGCGCCGGCGCCGTACATCGCGGTCGTCGGCCCAGGTGAGGCGACGCCCGAGCAGGAGACGGCCGCCGAGGCCGTCGGCGCCGCGCTGGCCGAGGCCGGGGCGGTCGTGGTATGCGGCGGCCACGGTGGCGTCATGGCCGCAGCGTGCCGGGGCGCCGCTGACGCCGGCGGGCTCACGCTCGGGATCCTGCCCGGCTCGGACCGTCGCGAGGCCAACCCGTGGGTGGCGGTCGCGATCCCGACCGGGCTCGGAGAGCTCCGCAACGGCCTGATCATCCGCGCGGCCGACGCCGTGATCGCCGTCGGAGGGGCGTACGGCACCCTGTCCGAGGTGGCGCTGGCGCTGAAGACCGGCGTGCCGGTCGTGGGGCTCGGCACGTGGGAGATCGACGGGATCACGGTGGCGGACTCGCCGGCGATGGCGGTGGCGGTGGCGCTGGGGCAGGCGGAGGCGCGGGCGAAGGCGGAGGCGCGGGCGCCGGCGCAGACGGAGGCGGAGGCGCGGGCGAAGGCGGAGGCGCAGGCGCAGGCGAAGGCGGAGGTGCGGGCGCTGGGGCCGGCGAAGGCGGAGGCGCAGGCGCAGGCGAAGCGCTGCAACTGAGTTCCGGCCCCCGAAACTCAGTTGCAGCGCTTCGTGCGTGAGTGCCGCGTGAGCGCCGCGCGCACCGCGAGGCACCCCGGGCGCCCTCGCGCCCCGGGCGCCCTCGCGCCCCGGCCGCCCTCGCGCCCCGGCCGCCCCGCCGGCGTCAGTCCGTCGGAGACTCCTCGGGGCCGTCGTCGCGCATCATGCGCATGAAGCCCCACACGACGAGACCGAGCGCGGCCACGGCGGCCACGAGGACGACGCCGTCGACCCACGCGGTCTTGCTCAGGGCCATCACGATAATCAGCGCGGTCACGGCCAGGACCGGTACGGCGATGCCGTAGATCAGCCTCATGTCGGCGCCGATCACGCGCTCGACGTGATCGTCGAAGTTGGGTTCGTGCGGCCTGGGGGGCGGCTCGCGATCTACCAGATGGGACGCCATCTCAAGTCCTCCAACTGTCGTTGTGCGGCCAATCTAGGCGCGTCCGCCGGTCCCGCCATCCGCAATGGACCGCCGAGCGGTGCGGAGAAACCACGTACTTGGCGTGACCCCCGCCGTCGGAACGTCACCCTAGACTCAACCGGGTGCCCGCCTTCAAGCCCGCCTACCTGATCCACGGCGACGATCACGGGCGGATCGCCGAGCGCCGGGCGCGGCTGCGGGCGATCGCCGAGTCCGGCAGCGGGGTTCAGGGCCTGGAGCTGTTCGAGGGCGAGGAGTCCAATCCCGACGCCGTGGCGGCGGCGCTCAGCGCGATGACGTTCGCGATCGGCCGGCGGTTCATCGTCGTCGACGGCGTGGAGCGCTGGAAGGACAAGGACCTTCCCGCGCTCGAGTCGGCGCTGGCCGCGATGCCGCCCGAGACGACCGTGGCCTTCTTCGCGCGCGAGGACGGCCGCGCCAAGGCACCGGCACAACTCGCGACCGCCGTCACGAAGGCCGGGGGTGACGTCTCGGCCGAGGTCAGCCTGAAGCCGTGGGAGCTGCCCAAGTGGGTCGCCGCCCGGGCCCGGGAGATGGGGATCGAGCTGGCCCCCGGCGCGGCCAGGACCCTCGTGGCCCAGGTCGGAGAGCGCCAGCAGCGGCTGCTGCGCGAGCTGGAGAAGCTCGCACTCGAGCTCGGCGACGGGGCGCGGGTCGACGACGCCGAGATCGAGGAGCTCACGGCTCCGTCGGCGGAGCGTCGGGCGTGGGTGCTCGCCGACGCTCTCGTCGGCGGTGACGCCGCCGCCGCCACGAGCATCTATCTCCAGCTGCGCGCGCAGGGTGAGCGGCTGCCCGGCCTCATCTACTGGATGGCGCAGCGTCTCCGGGCGGCGCACGAGATCTCGGAGGAGATCGATGCGGGGCGGCCGATCGCCGAGATCAAGCGGGGACTTCCACGGCGCGGCCTCAGGATGCCCACGAAGGCGGCCGATCGGTTGATCGCCGACGCGCGGCGAACCGGGACGGCGGCACTGCGGCGGGCGATCGAGGAGATCGCGGATCTGGAGCTCGCGTCGCGGGGCGGCGCCGGCGGCGGCAGCGAGGACACCGCGGCGCTGTTGGCGATCCAGCGGATCGCAGCTTGATCGCGCTTGCGCGCGCGGGGCTACTCGGTCGCGCCGCGACGGATCCGTGCGGCGCGGGACTTCTTGCGCGCCCCGGTGTTCCGGTGCAGCGCCCCGCGCTTGACGGCCTTGTCGATCGTCTGCACCAGTGTGCGGTGCTCGACGTCAGCCACGGCGTCGTCGCCACCCCGCACCGCGCTCTCGAGGCGGTGGAAGTACGTCTTGATCTTCGACGTGTAGCGGCGGTTTTCGAGTCGCTCGCGCTCGGCGCGCTCGATCCGCTTCTTCTGAGAGTGAATGTTGGCCATGACAGCAAGCAGCCGCGGTCGACGTTAGGCCGCGGCGCGTGCGTACTATAGCGCGCCCGTGGGAGACGACACGATCGCAGCGAGTGCTGCCCCGCCTCGCCGCCGGCTGGCGCTGAACACCGCCATCTTCGCGGGCGCGACCGGGATCTCGCGCGTGGTCGGGCTGGCGCGCGAAATCGTGGCCGCGAGCTACTTCGGCACCAGCCCGGCGGCGTCCGCGTTCACGATCGCCTCGCAGATCCCGAACCTGATGGCGAACCTGTTCGCCCAGGCAGCGCTGTCGGCGGCGTTCGTGCCGGTGTTCACCGACCTGCTGCAGCAGGGCCGCAAGCGCGACGCGTTCAAGCTCGCCTCGACGCTGTTCTGGATCATTCTGATCGTCCTCGGCGGCGTGACGGCGCTGGGGATCCTGCTCGCCGGGACGATCATGCCGCTGTTCACCGGCAGCACGTTCGGTCCGCACCTCGACGCGCTCACGGCCGGGCTCTCGCAGGTGCTGTTCCCGGTCGTGCTGATGCTGGGCATCACCGGGCTGTTCGTGGGGATCCTGCAGTCCTACGACGAGTTCTCGATTCCGGCCATCGCGCCGGCGGTGTGGAACCTCGTGATCCTCGTCCTGCTCGTCGTCCTGCACCCCCACTTCCACGGCGACGACGGGCTGTACGCGTACGCGATCGCCTGGGTGATCGCCACCTTTGTGCAGATGCTGATGGTCGCGGGCGCCCTGCGGCGGATCGACTTCCGGCTCGCGTTCACGTTCGAGTGGCGCGACCCCCGGGTCCGGCAGGTCCTCTACCTGATGCTCCCGATCACGATCGGGTTGGGGATCGTCAACCTCGACCAGCTGCTCAACTCGGTGTTCGGGACGCTCGTCTCGCCCGAGGCGCCGCGCGCGATCGACAACGCGTTCCGCATCTACATGCTGCCGCAGGGCATCTTCAGCGTCGCTGTGGCCACGGTCCTGTTCCCGACCCTGAGCCGGCAGGCGTCGCGGCGCGCCCCGGCCGAGATGCGCCGCACGCTCGGCAACGGGATGCGCCAGATCAACCTGCTGCTGATCCCCTGCGCGGCGCTGCTGATCGCGCTCGCCACGCCGATCACGCGGCTCGTGTTCCAGCGCGGCGCGTTCACCGCCCACTCGACCTACCTGGTCTCGATCGCGCTGTTCTGGTTCGCGTTCAGCCTCCCCTTCGGCGGCCTCAACCTGCTCCTCACGCGCACCTTCTTCGCCGTGCAGCGGCCGTGGATCCCGACCCGGCTCGCGGGGGTGAACATGATCGTCGACATCATCGTCTCGGTCGCGCTGTACAAGCCGCTGGGCATCGCCGGCCTGGTCATCGGCACCGCGATCGCCAACGCGGTCATGACCGCGCTGCAGATCCACCGGCTCAGGGCGGGCTTCGACGGGCACCTGGAGCTCTCGCAGACGCTGATGATCACGATCCGGATCCTGCTCGCCTCCGCGCTCATGGCCGCCGTCGCGTGGGGGGTGTGGAGCCTCCTCGACGGGGCGCTCGGGCGCTCGCTCATCGCCCAGCTGATCTCGGTCGGGTTCGCGATCGCCGCGGCGACGGCGATCTACGCCTGGCTCGTGCTGGCGATGCGGATCCCCGAGGCGCGCCAGATCCAGCACTTCGTGCTCGGCCGCCTGGGTCGGCGTTCGCCGACCTCCTAACCTTCTGCGGCGATGGCCGACCAGGCACATATCCGCAACTTCTCGATCATCGCGCACATCGACCACGGCAAGTCGACGCTCGCGGACCGCATCCTCGAGCTGACGCACACCGTCGATCCCCGCGCGATGCGCGCCCAGGTGCTCGACTCGATGGACCTCGAGCGCGAGCGCGGGATCACCATCAAGGCCCAGGCCGTGCGCGTGTTCTACGAGGCCGGAGACGGGCAGGCCTACCAGCTGCACCTGATCGACACACCCGGCCACGTCGACTTCACCTATGAGGTCTCGCGCTCGCTGGCCGCGTGCGAGGGCGCGCTGCTGGTCGTGGATGCGTCGCAGGGCGTCGAGGCGCAGACGTTGGCCAACACGTATCTGGCCGTCGAGTCGGGGCTCGAGCTGATTCCGTGCCTGAACAAGGTCGACCTCCCCGGCGCCGAGCCCGAGCGCGTGGCCGAGGAGGTGGCCGAGCTGCTGGGGGAGCCCGCCGAGGAGGTGCGGCGAATCAGCGCCAAGACGGGGGAGGGGGTGACCGACGTGCTCGACGAGTTGATCGCACGCGTACCCCCCCCTGGGGGCGATCCCGATGCTCCCCCCCGAGCGCTCATCTTCGACTCCGAGTTCGACCAGTACCGGGGTGTGATCGCCTACATCCGAGTGGTCGACGGGACCTTCACCAAGGGCGAGGCGATCCGCGCGATGCAGGGCGGCACCGAGGCCGAGATCGACGACATCGGCTTCTTCACGCCGCAGATGACGACCGCCGACGCGCTCCACGCCGGCGAGGTCGGGTTCCTGATCACCGGAATCAAGGACGTCAGCGCGCTGCGGGTCGGCGACACGCTCACGACCAGGGCGCGCCCGGCCAAGGAGCCGCTGCCGGGCTATCGCGAGGTCAAGCCGATGGTGTTCTGCGGCCTCTTCCCGATCGACTCCGACGACTATCCGGACCTGCGCGACGCGCTCGAGAAGCTCACCCTCAACGACGCGGCGCTGTCGTGGGAGCCCGAGACCTCCGACGCGCTCGGGTTCGGCTTCCGCTGCGGCTTCCTGGGACTGCTGCACATGGACATCGTGCGCGAGCGGCTCGAGCGCGAGTACGACCTCGAGCTCCTGGCCACGATGCCGAGCGTCGAGTACGAGGTCACGCTCACCGACGGCACCGTGCTCCCGGTGCACTCGCCCAACGACATGCCCGACCCGAGCAAGGTGGCCGAGGTCCGCGAGCCGTACATCCGCGCCTCGATCCTGACCCCCAAGGAGTTCGTCGGGCAGATCATGGAGCTGTGCCAGGAGCGCCGCGGCGAGCACGCCGGCATGCACTACCTGTCGGCCGAGCGGCTGCAGATCACCTACGACCTGCCGCTGGCCGAGATCGTGCTCGACTTCTTCGACCAGCTCAAGTCCCGCACCCGTGGCTACGCCTCGCTCGATTACGACCTGATCGGCCTGCGTGAATCGGATCTGGTCAAACTCGACATCCTGCTCGCCGGCGACCCGGTCGACGCCCTGTCGATGCTCGTCCACCGCTCCAAGGCGGCGGACGTCGGGCGCACGATGGCCGAGAAGCTGCGCCAGAAGATCCCCCGCCAGCAGTACGACGTGCCGATCCAGGCCGCGATCGGCTCCCGGATCGTCGCCCGCGAGACGATCAAGGCGTACCGCAAGGACGTGATCGCCAAGTGCTACGGCGGCGACATCTCGCGCAAGCGCAAGCTGCTCGAGCAGCAGAAGAAGGGCAAGAAGCGAATGAAGCAGGTCGGCCGGATCGAGGTGCCCCAGGAGGCGTTTCTGGCCGTGCTCGAACTGGGGGAGAAGGGCTGAGCCGGCTCAGCCCGGCGGCCGAATCGCGCCGTCAGGCCCAGTAGCTCGAGCGGCTCGGGGCGCCGGAGCGCGGCGGCGGCCGGAAGCCCGGGCGAATCTGGCGGACCCGGCCGGGCGGCACGTGCGTATGGCGGCGCTTGGCGCCGAAGAAGATCCAGGCGAACACCATCCAGGCGATCCAGGCCGCGCCGACCATCGCCACGACGGCCAGTGCCGCGATCGCCACCGTGATGGCGGCCAGCGCGATCGCCGTCGCGGCCACCGGGTGCGACCCGGCCAGCGAACGTGCGGTGCCCGTGCTGCGCCGCTGCGCGAGCCTCTTGCCCGGCAGGTCGGCGACGAGCCGGTCGAGCTCGTGGTAGGTGCGGGCCTTGAGCGCCGCGCCGAGGCGGGCGTCCAGCTCATCGGTCGAGAGTCGGCCCTCGGTCGCCGCGACCCGCAGGCGCTCGGCGATCTGGTCCCGGTCGCTGTCGGAGGCTCTGAGCGTCTGGCGTCCATTCATGGCCTGCAGCGCTCCTCGATCGGCGGCGTGGTCATCTCAGATGTGATGGTAGCGCCGGGGGGAAGCGGGCAACAGGCGATCCGCGACCGCCTGAGCGCGATCGAGCAGGGGCCTCGCGCGGGTGGGGCAGGCCCTCACAGGAGCACGCGGCGCCTGAAGTTGCGCAGCCCCAGCGAGAGGAACAGGACCAGGAATCCGACCAGCACCGGGTAGATCACGTACAACGGCATGTGTGAGGCCTCCGTGAGGCCCGCACGCATGCCCTCGGCGACGTAGATCAGGGGGTTGATCAGCACGATCGTCTGGAGCCAGTGAAAGCCGCCGAGTCGCACCGGGGAGAGCCGCGTCCACTGGTAGTAGGTGCCGCCGAGGAAGGTCAGAGGCAGGACGACGAAGCCGAACATCAGCCCGATGTTCCGGGGTTCGAACGTCGTGCCGAGCAGCAGCCCGAGCGAGGCCATGGCCACGCAGGCGAGCGGGATCAGCGTCACCACGATCGGCCAGTGAACCGACAGGTGGGCGTGGACCCCGGGGGCGTGGACGACGGCCGCGATCGGGAACACGATCACCGCCGCGAGCGCCCCCTGGGTGGCGCCGGAGAGGACCTTGGCGACCGCGACCAGCCAGATCGGGCACGGTGCCTGGACGCGGTCCTCGATCTCCCGCGTATAGCCGAACTCGGTCGACATCTGCAGCGCCACCGCCTGGATGCCCTGGAACATGATCGAGATCGCCACCACGCCGGGCACGAGCACGGTCGCGAACGCCGACTCGGCCACGACCCCGCCGCGGCCGGCGCCGACGCCCTGGCCGATCGACGGGAACACGTACAGGAACACGAACACGAGCAGGAACGGCTGGATCAGGGTGCGGGCCACGAACTCGCCGAAGTTCTTCCTCAACACCACGAGGTCGCGCAGGATCAGCGCGTGCAGGGCAGTGCGGCTGGCCGCGAACGTGGATCGGGTCGGCGTCAGCGCGATCGCGCCCGCGGCGCCCGGCGGGGCGTTCGTGCCCGCCGTGGTCGTCATTCGCGCAGCTCCTTGCCGGTGAGGCTGATGAACACCGTCTCCAGGCTGGGCTCGGCGACCGAGAGGTCGACCAACTCAAAGCCGCCGCGCTCGGCGGCCGCCACGACCCGCGGCACGATCCGCTCGGCGCCGGCGACATGCAGCTCGACGCCGCCCTCGATCGGCCGCGTGCGCGTGATCCCCGCGATCTCCCGCTGCAGGTGCTCGGCCAGTGCGCCGGTCTCGCCGTGGGCCTTGACCGCGACGATCGTGTCGGCCCCCACCGACCGCTTGAGCGCCGTCGGCGTGTCGAGGGCCAGGATCCTGCCGTGATCCATGATGGCCACGCGGTGACAGAGCTGATCGGCCTCCTCCATGTAGTGCGTGGTGAGCAGGATCGTCTGGCCGGCCGCATGCAGATCGCCGAGGATCTCCCACAGCGCCAGGCGACTCTGGGGATCGAGCCCGGCCGTGGGCTCATCCATGAACAGCACCGCGGGGCGGTGCAGAATCGCCCGCGCCACCATCAGCCGCTGGGCCATCCCGCCCGAGAGCGCGAACACCGAGGCGTCGGCCCACTTGGAGAGGCGGAACTGCTCGAGCAACCGGTCAGCTGCGGCTCGCGACTCGTCCGCCGCGATCCCGAACAGGCGCCCGTGGAAGTACAGGTTCTCGCGCACCGTCAATTGCCGGTCGAGCGTGTTGGTCTGGGAGACGGTCCCGATCAGCTGCTTGGCCAGCGCCGGGTGCGCGACCACGTCCACGGCGGCGACATGAGCGCTGCCTGAAGTCGGGATCACCCGCGTCGTGAGCATTCCCGCCGTCGTCGTCTTGCCGGCGCCGTTGGGGCCCAGCAGCCCGAAGATCTCGCCCCGCCGGACCGAGAGGTCGAGCCCGTCGACGGCGGCGAAGTCGGCACCCTCGTAGACCTTCGTCAGTCCGCGGGTGCGGATGATCGGCTGCTCGCCGTCGGCGTCCGGCGTGGGCGGCGCGGTCGTGGGCTGGATCGCCTCCATGTCGCTCGGCACATCATGGCCGATCCGCGCGAGAATCCCGGGACATGGATCTCGGCCTTCGTGATCGGGCGTGCATCGTCAGCGGAGCCTCGCGCGGCGTCGGGCGCGCGACGGCGGTCATGCTCGCGGCCGAGGGGGCCGCGGTGCTGCTCGCGGGTCGCGACGCGGACGCCCTCACCGACGCGCGCGAGGCCTGCCGCTCGGCCGGCGGGCGGGCCGAGACGGTGACGGTCGATGTCACGTCGGCCAGTGCCCCGAGCCTGCTCGCGGCGGCGTGCGACGCGGCCTTCGGACGCATCGACGTGCTGGTCAACAACGCCGGCGCGACCCAATCGCGCCCGCACGACGAGCTGACCGACGAGGAGTGGCAGGCCCAGTGGGAGCTCCACGTGATGGCGCCGATGCGGCTGATGCGGGTGCTCGCGCCGCGGATGGCCGAGGCGGGCTGGGGGCGGATCGTCAATGTGAGCTCGTCCTCGGGCAAGCGCCCCTCGCTCACGAACATGGCCTACTCGGTGACCAAGGCCGCCGAGCTGTCGCTCTCCAGGGCGTTCGCCGACGCCTACGCCGCGCAGGGCGTGCTCGTCAACGCGGTCGCGCCGGGTCCGCTGGACGGGGACCTGTGGACCGCGCCCGGCGGATTGGCCGACCAGCTCGCCGCGCGACGTGGGAGCACGCGTGAGCAGGTGCTCGCGGAGACCGCCGCCCGCACGCCCCGCGGGCGGCTCGGCACCGAGCAGGAGATCGCCTCGGTGATCGTGTTCCTGTGCTCGGAGGCGGCGGCCAACGTCGCCGGCGCCGCCTGGTCGGTCGACGGCGGCACCGTCCCGGTGATCATCTGAGTTTCGCCCGTACACTCGTTCCATGCCCATCAGCACACAGGCCGTCGGCAAGACCTTCCCGCCGGTCGTCTATGCGGTCGGACGCGAGAAGATCCGCGAGTACGCCGACGCGGTCGGGGAGACCAACCCGATCTACCACGACGTCGAGGCCTCCCGGGCCGCCGGCCACCCTGATGTGGTGGCGCCGCCGATGTTCGCGGTGGTCTACGCCGCCCCGTCGGTGGCGGCGGCCCTGCTGCACCCGGACGTCGCGCTCGACTTCGCGATGATGGTGCACGGCTCGCAGGAGTTCCGCTGGGGCCCGGTCGTGGTCGCCGGCGACGAGATCACGACGACGACCACGGTCAAGGACATCTCCGACCGCGCCGGCATGGGCTTCTACGTGTTCGAATCCAAGTCCGTCAACCAGGATGGTGAGCTCGTATGCACCGGAACCTGGACCAACATCGTGAGGGGAACGTCATGAAGCAAGGCGACTCGATCGAGCTCAGGATCACCCCCGATCCGTACGTCACCGTCCGCTACGCCGGCGCGTCGGGCGACTTCAACCCGATCCACATCGACGACGAGTTCGCGCGCCGCGTCGGCCTGCCGGGCAAGATCCTGCACGGCCTGTGGACGATGGCTCAGGTGGCCCGCGCCCACACCGAGGCCGTCGGCAGTCCGGACGCGCTGCGGCGCCTGTCGGTCCAGTTTCGCGGCATGGGCCTGATCGGCGAGGAGATCGTCGTCACCGGCACCGCGGCCGAGGCCGACGGCGAGGTTGTCGTCGTCCACTCCGAGGTCTCCCAGGCCGGCCGGCGGATCATCCGCCACGCCGAGGCCGAGCTGCGCGTGGGCTGACCCCGGCCGACCGGGTCGGCGCTCCGGGGCGGTCCCGCTCGGCCGGAGCCGCCGCAGCGCCGACCTACAATTGGCGTCATGTTGACGGAGCGTCAGGAACTCGTGCTGCGCAAGGTCGTCGAGGAATACCTCGAGGCCGGCTCCCCCGTGGGCTCCAAGGCGCTCGCCGCCGGCGTGGAATGGGGACCTTCGACGATCCGCCACGAGCTCGCGAGCCTCGAGGACCTGGGCCTGCTCGCCCATCCGCACACGTCCGCGGGCCGCGTTCCCACCCAGGCCGGCTATCGCTACTTCGTCGACCGGCTGCTGCCGGCCGAGGATCGGCGCCCGGCGCTGTCGATGTCGCTCGTGCGCCACGAGCTCGACGAGGCGATGCGGGTCACGACCGAGACGCTGTCGCAGGTCAACAACCTGCTGGCGATCGTCAGCGCGCCGCCGATCGAGACCTCGACGATCCGCCACATCGAGGTGCTGGTCCTGCAGCCGCAGGTGCTGATGGTCGTCGTGATCACCTCGACCGGCGGCGTCACCAAGCGGCTGTTCACGTTCGCTTCACCGGTCGATCCCGGGCTCGCCGACTGGGCGGCCAGCTACCTCAACGAGCGCCTGGTCGGCCTCGGGCTCGGCGCCCGGATGCTCCACCAGCGGCTCCACGACCCGTCGCTGTCGGCCAGTGAGCTGGCCTTTCTCGACGCGCTCGCGCCGGCCTTCACTGCGCTCGAGCTGAGCGTCGAGGACACGCTCTACATCGACGGCGCCTCGCGGCTGCTGCGCGGCGAGCGGATCTCCGACGTGTCCGAGCTGAACGCCCTGATGGACATGCTCGAGCGCCGGGCGGCCCTGCTCGGAGTGCTGCGCTCGGTCCTGTCCGAGCGCGACGTGCTGGTCCGGATCGGCAGCGAGAACGACGCCCCCGCGCTGCGATCGCTGGCGCTCGTGGCCGCCAGCTACGGATTACCGCAGCGCACGCTCGGCGCGGTTTCGGTGATCGGCCCCCTGCGGATGGACTACGGACAGGCGATTCGGTCGGTGCGTGAGGCGGCCGCGCAGCTGTCCACGTTCATCGCCGATGTCTACGACGAACGGTGAGCCCGACCATGCCACGTGACTACTACGACGTCCTCGGCGTCGCACGCACCGCCGACGAGGGCGAGATCAAGAAGGCGTTCCGGCGCCTGGCCCGCGAGCTGCATCCCGACGTCAACAGCCACGATCCGGCGGCCGAGGAGAAGTTCAAGGAGGCGGCCGAGGCCTACGAGGTGCTCTCGGACGCCGATCGCCGTGCGACCTACGACCGCTACGGGCACGAGGGCCTGCGCACCGGCGGCTACGCGCCCAACTTCGAGTCCTTCGGCTCCGTGGCCGACATCTTCGAGGCCTTCTTCGGCGGCGGCGGATTCGGCGGCGCATTCGGCGGCGGCGGAGCTGCGGCCACGGGCCCGGTGCAGGGCGGCGACGTCGCCGTCAACGTCGAGATCGACCTCGCGCAGGCGGCCGGCGGCGCTCCGGTCGAGGTCTCCTACGAGGTGATCTCCCGCTGCGCGCACTGCAACGGCAACGGCGCGGAGCCCGGAACCCCGATCGAGACCTGCGAGCGCTGTGGTGGCGCCGGCCAGCTGCGCGCCGTGTCGCGGACGCCGTTCGGGCAGGTCGTGCGCGCGGCGCCGTGCGACGTGTGCCACGGCGACGGCAGGGTGGCCAAGGACCCGTGCCGGACGTGTCACGGCCGCGGGCGCAAGGTCGAGCGGGCCAAGGTCTCGGTCGACGTCCCGGCCGGAATCGCCGACGGGCAGCGGATCCGCGTCTCCGGCCGCGGCCATGCGGGTGAGCGCGGCGGACCGCCCGGCGACCTGTACGTGATGGTCCGCGTGCGCGAGGACTCCCGCTTCGTGCGCGACGGCGACGATCTCGTCACCGCGGTCGACGTGGCCGCCCCGCTCGCGGCGCTCGGCACCACGGTCGAGGTGCCGACCGTGGAGGGCTCCGTCGAGCTGGAGATTCCGGCCGGCACGCAGCCCCACGACATGCTGACCGTGCGCGGCCACGGGATGCCGTCGCTGCGCGGCCGCCGCACCGGCGACCTGCGGGTCGTGGTCAACGTCGTCATCCCCAAGCGCCTCAAGCGCGAGCAGCGTGAGCTGCTCGAGCGTCTCGCCGAGTCGATGACCCCGGACAACCTGCGGACCGAGGAAGGCGTGTTCGGCAAGCTGAGGCGCGCGTTCGGCGCTTGAGCCGCCGGGACGCCAACCCTCGCGCGCGGCGACGATGATCCGGCTCGCGGTTCGGGTCCGGCGGGCCGAGGCCGAGCTGGTCCTGGCCGAGCTGCTCGAGCTGGCTCCCAGCGGGGTCGAGGAGGTCGGTCTCGGCGACATCGTCGAGTACGCCGTCTACGGCCCCCCCGGCGAGCTGCCGGCCCTACCCGATCTCCGCGCCGCCGCCGGCGAATCGCTGGTCGAGGTCTCGACCACCGAGATCGCCGACGACTGGAACGAGCGCTGGCGCTCGTTCCACAGGCCGCTCGTGCTGCCCGGCCGGATCACCGTCCGCCCGCCGTGGGAGCCGCCTGGGAGCACGCCGATCGACCTCGTCATCGACCCCGGCCAGGCGTTCGGCACCGGCGCCCACGCCACCACCCGGCTGTGCCTGGCGCTGATGCTCGAGCTCGTTCCCGGCGGGGCGTTCGTGGACCTCGGATGCGGTTCGGGAGTGCTTGCGCTGGCGGCGGCCAGGCTGGGCTGGAACCCGGTGATCGCGATCGACAACGATCCGGCCGGCGTCGAGGCGACGTTCGCCAACGCCGAGGTCAACGGCGTCACGCTCGACGTGCGCCGGCTCGACCTCCGCACCGACCCGCTGCCGGCGGCGCCGACCGTGGCGGCGAATCTGCTCGGGCCCCTGCTGCGCGTATGGGCGCAACGGATGCGATCGGACGTGGCGGTGGGCGTCCCGGAGCGCGTGATTGCCAGCGGGCTGCTCGTCTCCGAGGCCGAAGACATCGCCCGGGCATTTGTCGCAAGCGGCCTAAAGAAGACGATGACTAGAGCCGATGGAGAGTGGGCAGCCTTGGCCCTCGAGTGATCGAGCTTGATCGCTCACGCCGCAGTAGATCCGTAGCCACGTCGCCCCCAGGACGATTCATAGAACCATGTCAGAACACCGTGTCAGCCTGCATCTGATCGAGCCCGGAAGCCGGGGCGGAGACGCCCTCTTCGAAGTCGCCATGGTCCTCACCGACGACGAGATGGAGTCGCTGAGCCAGTTCGACGCCGACACCTGGCGCTCGGCGATCTCCCGCGCCCAGCGCCGCATCCGCGATCACGTTCACCATCGCCAGCGCAGTCACCGCGGCGCGTAGCCGCCCTCCAGGCCCGCCAGTCCGGCCTGAACCCCCGCTTCACCTGACGATGCGTGGGTAGCCTTCCGCGCATGTCGCAGCACGTGGTGATCGCAGGAGGGGGGTTCGGCGGGTACTACACCGCCAAGACGCTCGAGCGGACCCTCCCCAAGGACGTCCGCATCACGCTGGTGAGCGACCTCAACTTCATGCTCTACGTGCCGCTCCTGCCCGGCGCCGCGGCGGGCTCGATCGAGGCACGCCACGTGCTGATGCCGCTGCGCGAGCGGCTCAAGCGTGCCGAGCTGCGGCTCGGCTCGGTGACCGGCGGCGACCCCGCGGCCAATCGGCTCTGCGCGACGCTGACCGCCGGTCCGGAGGTGGAGTTCACCTACGACCAGTTGATCGTGGCGCTCGGCTCGGTGTCGCGCACGCTCCCGATCCCCGGGCTCACCGAGCACGCGATGGGCTTCAAGACGTGGCCGCCGCACTCGGTCATCGCGCCCAGGTCAAGCCGTTCACGTTCAAGACGCTGGGCGCGTTCGCGGATCTCGGGCGCCACAACGCCGTGGCCAACCTGATGGGCGTGCGCGTCCGGGGCTTCCCGGCCTGGGCCGTGTGCCGCTTCTACCACCTGGCCTGGATGCCCGGGATGCAGCGCAAGATCCGGCTGATCGCCGACTGGACGGTCGATTTCTGGTTCCGGCGCGATACGGCCGGGCTGGGCCAGTTCGTCGTGCCGCCGATGCTGCAGGCGCCCGAGACCCCCGAGGACGCCGTGCCGACGCACACAGGATGAGGGCCGGGCCACCATCCCGACCTCCGCCGAGAGCTGAGCTGCTCCGAGCAGAACGGCCCGCGTGGCCAATCGCACGCGGTGGGATTCTGGACATGCGGACGATGTCCTATGCGGGCCTGTGGCTCATCCTTGCGGGCATGTTGCGATCCGGGTTCCCAAGGAGGTGAGCTTGCTCAATCCGCTCGCGATCGGCGTGAGTCTCGGTGGCCTGTTCCTCGATCTCGTCGCGCCGCGGCCCAAGCCTCGGGCTGGCTTCGGTCGCCCGTACTCCGTCCCGGCGCCGGCTGTCTCGAGGACACCGCGGCCTGACCGAGGTGAGGAACAAGAGACTCGGCCGATCGCGGGCGGCGCACGAATCGGAGTCCGTTAGGCTCCCGGTCTCTGCTGACTTTCGCCGTCAAGTTCCTCGGCTGCAAGGTCTCCCAGGCGGACGCGATGATCGCCCGGGGACGCCTGCTCGAGGCAGGCCTCCGGGAGGCGCCCGAGGCCGAGGCGGATCTGCACGTGATCAACACGTGCTGCATCACCGCTGAGGCCGAGGCGAAGTCGCGCCAGTCGGTCCGGCGCTCGCTCCGCTCGGCCCGCGAGGTCTACGTGTCCGGCTGTGCGGCCAACCTCGACGCGGGCCAGTTCGCCGCCATCGATGCCGCCGTCCGGCCGTTCACCGGCACGGCCGATGAGGTCGCGAGCGACATGGCCGGGGTGGCCGGTCTCGGCTGCGTCGATCTCGAGCACGACGTGCTCGCCCGCCGGCCCGAGCAGGCCGCCCGCACGCGCGGCTTCGTCAAGGTGCAGGACGGTTGCGACTGCCACTGCGCGTACTGCATCATTCCCACCGTCCGGGGCAGTGCCCGCTCGCGACCAGCCGGCGCAGTGCTCGACGAGGTCCGCCGCCGGGTCCGCCAGGGCCAGCCCGAGATGGTGATGACCGGGATCAGCGTCGGGGACTACGTCGATCCCGAACGCGGCCTCGAGCTCGGTGAGCTGATGATGGAGGTGGCGCGGATCGACGGCGTCGAGCGGGTCAGGCTCTCCAGCGTCGAGGTGATCCACGTCAAGGATTCGCTGCTCGAGGCGCTCGCACGTGAGCCCAAGGTCTGCCCTCACCTGCACGTGCCGATGCAGTCCGGCGATGACGGCGTGCTGCGCGCCATGGGGCGTCACTACACCGCGCAGGAGTATCTGGATCAGATTGCCGCGCTCCGCGCGGCTGTTCCGGGCGTGAATGTCACCGCCGACGTGATCGTCGGCTTCCCGGCCGAGGACCGCCGGGCGTTCGAGCGCACGCTCGAGGCGGTCGCGGAGGCCTCGATCTCCCGGGTCCACGTGTTCCCGTACTCCCCGCGTCCGGGGACCGCGGCGGCCGCGCTCGGCGACCGGGTCGCGCCGGAGGAGAAGAAGTGCCGCGCCCGGGAGCTGCGCGGTCGCTCGGAGGTCAGCTCCCGTCACCACCGCACGGCCAAGCTGGGCCGCCTCGAGCGGGTGCTCGTGGACAAGGTGGCCGGCAGCCAGTGCTCCGGATACACCGCCGACTACACCCGCTGCTACCTGCCCGCGGGCGCCGGGGCGCGGGGCGAGATCGTCGAGGTCGCCTGCGAGGAGCTGCAGGCCGACGGGATCAGCGCCCGGGTTTCCGTTGGAGGCCGGGCTATCCTGAACGTATGACCGTCACCGAGCAGGTCCGGACCGATATCACCAGCGCCATGAAGGCCGGCGAGAAGGATCGCGTCGGGGCGCTGCGACTGGTGCTGTCCGAGTTGCAGAAGGCGGCCAAGGAGGGCAGCGGCGACGAGGTCGCGGTGCTGCGGCGCGAGCGCAAGCGCCGGCTCGAGGCCGCGGAGCAGTTCCGCGGCGGCGGCCGGCCCGAGCTCGCCGCCCAGGAGGAGTCCGAGGCCGAGCTGATCGAGGGCTACCTGCCGGCCGAGATCAGCGACGCGGAGCTCGATCAGCTCGTCGACACCGCGATCGCGGAGACCGGCGCGAGCGACCCCAAGGACATGGGCCAGGTGATGAAGGCGCTGATGACCAAGGTCGACGGACGCGCGGACGGCAAACGGGTGTCCACACGCGTGCGAGAGGCGCTCGCGGGTCAGCGTGCGTAAGCAGATCGAGCTCGACAACGCCGTCGCCGCAGAGCTGGCGGGGAGCGAGGACGCCGTCCTGCGCACGCTCGAGGGGCACCTCGACTGCGACGTGTTCCTGCGCGGCAACGTGCTCACCCTGGAGGGCGATGACGCCGCTGTCGACGCGGCCGCGTCCGTTGTGCGCGAGCTGTCGGAGCTGATCGCCCAGGGGCACGAGATCGCGCCCGGGACGATCGAGGCGGTGACGCGGGCCCTGGACGAGCACGAGTCGCCGGCCCGGATCCTGGAGGATGTCGTCTGGCGCCACCGCGCCACCAAGGTCGCCCCCAAGACGGTCAACCAGAAGCGCTACGTCGACTCGATCCGCAACAACACGATCACGTTCGGGATCGGACCCGCCGGCACCGGGAAGACCTTCCTCGCCGTGGCGCTGGCCGCCGCGGCGCTCAGCCGCCGCGAGATCAACCGCATCATCCTCACCCGGCCGGCGGTCGAGGCCGGGGAGCGTCTGGGCTTCCTGCCCGGCGACCTGATGGCCAAGGTCGACCCGTACCTGCGGCCGCTGTTCGACGCCCTGCACGACATGCTCGAGCCCGAGCGGGTCTCGCAGCACCTCGAGCGGGGAGTGATCGAGGTCGCGCCGCTGGCCTTCATGCGCGGGCGCACGCTCAACGACAGCTTCATCATCCTCGACGAGGCCCAGAACACCAGCCCGGAGCAGATGAAGATGTTCCTGACCCGGCTCGGCTTCAACTCGAGGATGGTCGTCACCGGCGACATCACCCAGGTCGATCTGCCGCCGCAGCAGGACTCGGGCCTGATCGTCGTCGCGGACATTCTCAAGGACGTCGAGGGGATCGAGTTCGTCCGCTTCAGCGAGGAGGACGTGGTCCGCCACAAGCTGGTCCGGCGGATCGTGGCCGCGTACAACGAGCACTCCCAGCGCCTCGCGCCAGAGCTGCGACCGCGCAAGCGGGCGTGATGGGCTCCGAGCGCGCGTTGCTGGACATTGAGGTGATCGGGCTCGACGGCCTCCCGGAAGGTGGCCCAACCGCGCTCGAGGTCAGTGAGCTGTGCGTGCTGGCGCTGTCCTCGGCCGGGATCGCGGAGGGTCACGCGGCCGTCGAGTTCGTCGACGAGGACCGGATCCGCGGGCTCAACCGCGACCACCGCCGGGTCGACGCGCCCACCGACGTGCTCTCGTTCCCCGTCGACGAGGACGGTGCGCCGCTCGGTCCGCGCGAGCTCGGCGACATCGTCATCTGCCCCGAGCACACCGAGGACCTGCGCGTGGCGGTGCTGCACGGCGCCCTCCACCTCACCGGCATGGACCACGAAACCGACGACGGCGAGATGCTGGCGCTCCAGGCCGAGCTCGTGCGTTGGGTGAAGTGAGGGCGAAGCCCGAACGGTTAAGGGAGCCCGGAGGGCGACCGACCGGCTCAGATCGCGGGGCCGGAAGCCCCGCGGACCAGACCCATTCCGAACCGCCGCAAAAGTCAGGGTTCGTCGCCCTGGCGGGTCGGCCGAACGTCGGCAAGTCGACGCTGGCCAACGCGATCGTCGGGGTCAAGGTCGCGATCGTCTCCGACAAGCCGCAGACGACCCGGCGGGCGATCCGGGGGGTCGCGACGGGGCCGGGCTGGCAGCTCGTGCTCGTCGACCTGCCGGGCGTGCAGCGGCCGCGCGACGCCCTCACGGAGCGGATGCAGCGCCGGGTCGAGCGCGAGCTCGAGGACGCCGACGGCTGTCTGTTCGTGGTCAACGCCGAGCAGGGGATCGGGCCCGGCGACCGGTTCATCGCCGGCCTGCTGCGCGGGGCGCCCGTGCCGGTCGTGGTCGCGGTCAACAAGATCGACCGCGGCGACCGGGCCAAGACGGCGGCCACGCTGCAGGCGGTGGCCGATCTGGAGCTGGCCGAGGACATCTTCCCGGTGTCGGCCCGGACCGGCGCCGGCGTCGGTGAGCTGGTGGGGCAGCTCGTCGCGCTGCTGCCGGAGGGTCCGTTCTACTTCGCCGCCGGCCAACACTCGGACCAGGGGGAGTCCGTCCGGCTGGCCGAGCTGATCCGGGAGCAGGTGTTGGCCCGCACCCGCGACGAGGTGCCCCACTCGGTCGAGGTCGAGATCGAGTCGGTGCAGCCGCGCGCCGACGAGCTCGTGGTGGTGCAAGCGGTCGTGCTCGTCGAGACCGAGTCGCAGAAGGGCATCCTGATCGGGGCGGGCGGCCGAATGATCAAATCGATCGGGGTCGCCGCCCGGCGGGCGATCGAGCGCGAGCTCGCGGCGCACGTCCACCTCGATCTCTCGGTACGCGTGCGACGCCACTGGCGCGGCGACGAGCGGCTGCTCGATCGCCTCGGGATCGAGTAGCGGGGGACGTGGCGGAGGCCGGGGCCGGGGTCGCGCCGGAGTCCCGGGGCCGGCGCGTGCGCACCCGCCCTCGCGACACTTCGCCTGGCGGTGCCGAACTGCCAGGGCTCATACATTCGTCGAATTAGGTTTCAGCGCGCTTGAGTTGCTGTCAAGCTGTGCGGCGCACGGATAGACGGGAACCGGGCGCGGCTGACGCGACTGAGAGCCCCGGGAACATCGGGCCGGAGACGTCCGGAGGGACCTGATGTAGCCGGGGAGATCAGGGGGCTTGCAACAGTCAGCGCTCGGTGTTCTCGTCGTGCACGCGCATCGAGGGAAGAGGATGTCGGTGGTGGGGTGTCGGTCGGCGTCCTGCGACGTTCTCGACTCTCGGAACGCCGCACTAGAATCGGCGACCCGTGGACGACTCCCAGATCGCCTTCGACGAGCGGGGACTCGTCCCGTGCATCGTGCAGGACTGGCGCACGGGCGAGGTTCTGACGCTCGCCTACATGAACGCCGAATCGCTGCGCCTGACCCGCGAGAGCGGCGAGATGCACTTCTTCAGCCGCTCCCGGCAGGAGCTGTGGCACAAGGGCGCGACCTCGGGCAACGTCCAGGCGCTGCGCGCACTGCGCTACGACTGCGACGCCGACGCGCTGCTCGCTCTCGTGGAGTCCGCCGGGCCGGCGTGCCACACCGGCGAGCGGACCTGCTTCTACCGCGGTGAGCTCGATCCGGCGGCGCCGCACGAGACGCTGCCGGAGCTCGAGCGGACGATCGCCGCCCGCGCGCACGCACGCCCCGAGGGCTCCTACACGGCGGTGCTGCTCGGAGATCGGGGGCTGGCCGGCGCCAAGGTGCAGGAGGAGGCGGAGGAGGTCGTCCGGGCGGTGCGCGAGGAGTCCGACGAGCGCGTGGCCGAGGAGGCCGCCGACGTGATCTACCACCTCGCGGTCCTGCTGCGCAGCCGCGATCTGTCGCTGGCTGACGCCGAGAGGGTGCTGGATGACCGTCGCGCCCGCTGAGGCCGCGGCGACTCCCTCGCTCGCGGAGGTCCGCGAGCTCGCCCGGGACTACAACCTGATCCCGCTCCGCGAGACGTTCATCGACGACTGCCAGACTCCGGTCTCGGCGTTCCTCAAGCTGCGCGAGAACGGCCCCGCCTTCCTACTCGAGTCGGCCGACCAGGGCCGCGTCGGGCGCTACTCGTTCATCGGCTTCCGCCCGCGCAAGGTGCTGCGCTGGTCGCTCGGCGACGACGGGGACCCCTATGCCCTGGCCGCGGCCGAGGTGAGCCGCTTCCGCGCCGCGCCGCTGCCCGACCTGCCGCCGTTCGCCGGTGGGGCGGTGGGGGTGTTCGCCTACGACCTCGTGCGCACCGTCGAGCCACTGGGTGAGCCCAACCCGGATCCGGTCGGCGTGCCCGACCTGGCCCTGATGCTCACCGACACGCTCGTCGTCTTCGACCACCTCAAGCACACCGTCACCGTGCTGGCGAACGTCTATGCCGACGACGACCTCGAGGCGTCATACGGCCGCGCGCTCGAGACGATCGCCGAGGTGCGCTGGCGCCTGGCCGGCCCGGTGCCCCGGCCGACGCGCCCGCCCGTGGTCGATCGCGTCGCGCCCGAGTTCCGGTCCAACGTGACGCAGGAGCGCTTCGAGGCGATGGTCTCCCGCGTGATCGAGTACATCTACGCCGGCGACGCCTACCAGGTCGTGCCCTCGCAGCGGTGGTCGGCGTCGGTCCCGGTCGAGGCGTTCTCGATCTACCGGGGGCTCCGGGTCGTGAACCCGAGCCCGTACATGTACTTCCTGGACTTCGGAGACTTCGAGATCGCCGGCGCCAGCCCGGAGCCCCTGATCACGGTCGCCGGCCGGCGCGTCTCGACGCGGCCGATCGCCGGCACGCGCCCCCGCGGCGCCACCGCCGAGGAGGACCGGCAGCTGGCCGACGAGCTGCTCGCCGATCCCAAGGAGCGGGCCGAGCACGTGATGCTGGTCGATCTGGGCCGCAACGACCTCGGGCGCGTGTGCGAGTACGGCAGTGTCGAGGTTGAGAGCTTCATGGCGGTCGAGAACTACAGCCACGTGATGCACATCGTCTCCAGCGTGACCGGGACCCTGCGCGGGGGCGTGGGCGGGCTGGACGCGCTCCGTTCGGTGTTGCCGGCGGGGACTCTGTCGGGCGCCCCGAAGGTCCGCGCGATGCAGATCATCGACGAGCTCGAGCCGGTCAAGCGCGGCGGCTACGGGGGCGCGATCGGTTACGTCAGCTACGCCGGCGACCTTGACACGTGCATCCACATCCGGACCGTCGTGGTCAAGGAGGGAGTTGCCCACGTGCAGGCCGGGGGAGGGACGGTCGCCGACGCGAAACCCGACAACGAGTTCCGCGAGTCGGTGGCGAAGTCCCGGGCCGTGCTGCAGGCGATCGAGCTCGCCGTGGCACAGCCCGAGTGGCCGTAGCTCGCGCCGGTCGCGCGCCGTCGAACAACCCCCGCAACCCGCGGTCACAGTACCTTTGCACCCGTGCGGGTGCTCGTGATCGACAACTACGACAGCTTCACCTACAACCTGGTCCAGTACCTAGGTGAGCTCGGGGCGGACGTCGAGGTCGTGCGCAACGATCATGCGACGGTGCAGGAGCTGCTGGTGCGCGGCTATGACCGGGTCATCGTCTCGCCCGGGCCGTGCACGCCGACCGAGGCGGGGATCTCACTCGAGGCGGTGCGGCGCTTCCCCGAGGCCCGGATCCCCACGCTCGGGGTCTGCCTCGGCCATCAGGCGCTCGTGCAGGCCTGGGGCGGGAAGGTGATCCAGCACGCCCCGGTGCACGGGAAGACGACCCGGATCGAGCACGACGGCCGCACGATCTTCCGCGGCCTGGAGAACCCGCTGCAGGTGGGCCGCTATCACTCGCTCGTGGTCGCGCCCGAGCTGCCCGAGATGATCGAGCGCAGCGCGGTCGGCGGCGGGGTGGTGATGGCGGTGCGCCATCGTGAGCTGCCGGCCGAGGGCGTCCAGTTCCACCCCGAGTCGGTGTTGACCGATCACGGCCGCGAGCTGCTGGCCAACTTCCTCGATCCCCCGGCATGACCGTCGCCGCCGAACAGGACCTGCTGACCCGATCGATCGACGCGCTGGCGTCGAGGCGCGATCTGAGCCTCGAGGACACCTCGGCGGTGCTCGCGGAGATCATGGCCGGCAACGCCACCGAGGTGCAGATCGCCGGCTTCCTGATCGCGTTGCGCACGAAGGGGGAGACCGTCGATGAGCTCGCGGGTCTGGCGCGCACGATGCGGGCGCTCGCCGCCCGGGTCGAGGTCGACCGGACCGGCCTGCTTGACACGGCGGGAACCGGCGGCGGCCGGCGTACCTTCAACGTCTCCACGACCGCGGCGCTGATCGCGGCCGGCGCGGGCTGCACCGTGGCCAAGCACGGCAATCGCTCGGCCACCGGCCTGTCGGGCTCCGCGGACCTGCTCGAGGCGCTCGGGGCGCGGATCGACCTCGGACCCGCGGCGGTCGCGCAGTGCATCGAGGAGGTCGGATTCGGGTTCATGTTCGCGCCGGCCCACCACCAGGCCACGCGCTACGTGATCCCGGTCCGCAGCCAGCTCGCGGTGCGCACCGTGTTCAACTTCCTCGGCCCGCTGACCAATCCGGCGGGCGCGGACCGGCAGCTGATCGGGGTGGCCGATCCGGCGTTCATCGGGCGGATCGCCGGGGCGCTGGCCCGCCTGGGCACGGTCCACGCGCTCGTCGTCTCCGGCGAGGACGGGGTCGACGAGCTCAGCATCTCGGCGCCGACGAGCGTGGTCGAGGTCCGCGGCACCGAGCTGCGGACCTACAGCGTCACCCCCGAGGACGTCGGGCTGCGCCGTGCCCCGGCCGACCACGTCCCGGGCGGCGCCCCGGCACAGAATGCCGAGACGGCCCGCGCGATCTTCGCCGGCGAGCCCGGAGCGGCGCGGGATCTGGCCGTGCTCAACGCCGGCGCGGCGATCTACGCCGGCGGTGGCGCCGACACGCTGGAGGCCGGAGTCCGCGCCGCCGAGGTGGCGATCGACACCGGCGCGGCCGCCGGCGCGGTCGAGCGTTTCGTCGCGCGCACGCGGGAGCTGGCGCCGGCGTGAATGCGCTCGAGCCGATCGTCGCCGCCACCCGCGAGGCGGTGGCGCGGCGCCGCATCGAGGTCCCGCTCGATCGGCTCCAGCGCGCGGCCGAGCCCCACAGCGCCGGCCTGCGGCCGTTCGCCTCGGCGCTGCGCCGGCCCGGCATGTCGCTGATCGCCGAGCACAAGCGGCGGTCCCCCTCCGCCGGCGTGATCCGCGAGGGGGTCTCGCTCGTCGAGGTGGTGGGTGCCTATGAGCGTGGCGGCGCCGTGGCGCTGTCGATCCTGACCGAGGAGCCGAGCTTCGGGGGCTCGCTCGACGATCTCCGCGCCGCGCGAGCGGCGACCGGGCTGCCGCTGCTGCGCAAGGATTTCGTGGTCGACGTCTACCAGGTCCACGAGGCGCTGCTGGCCGGCGCCGATGCGATCCTGCTGATCGTCGCCGCGCTCACCCCCGCCGGGCTGACGCGTCTCCAGGAGGAGGCGCGCTCGGTCGGCCTGGCCGTGCTGGTCGAGGTGCACGACGAGGGTGAGCTGCGGATCGCGACGGCGGCGGGCGCGGAGCTGATCGGCATCAACAACCGCGATCTGACCACGCTGACGGTCGACACGCGGCGCACGTTCGAGCTGCTGCCGCTTGTCCCCGACGGGGCGGTCGTGGTGGCCGAGTCGGGATTCAGCCGGCGCAGCGAGCTCGACGAGCTCGAGCGCGCCGGGGTCGACGCGGTCCTGATGGGCGAGGCGCTGATGCGCTCTGCGGACATGGAGACCGCGGTCAGATCCCTGACGTGTTAGCGCCCGTCTGCCTTTAGTGCAGATTCACCGCCGGCGCCCACACTGATGTGCGGATGAGGAAGCTCATACGCACACCGTTCGTGTCGGCGGTGCTGGGCGGAGTCGCGGTCGCCGTGGCGTTGACGGCCCTCGGCGTCACCGGACGTCGCGCGACGCAGACCGTGATCGAGCAGGCCCCCATCGCCGTGCAGCCGGCCTCTGACGCGAGCGCAGCACTGACTCCGCACGCGATCTACCTCCGCGACGCTCCGGGCGTCGTGTTCGTGCGCTCCCAGATCGTGCAGACGGTCGAGGACCCGTTCGACCTCTACCCGGAGCAGCAGCGCCGTGAGGCCACCGGCTCCGGCTTCCTGATCGACAAGAGCGGCCGCATCCTCACCAACTACCACGTGGTCGAGGGCGCGGACCTCAGGACGGGCGTGACGGTGCAGTTCGAGGACAACGTGGTCCGCCACGCACGGGTCGTCGGACAGGACCCGAACAACGACCTTGCCCTGCTCAAGGTCGATCTGGACGGCGTCGCCGTCGCCCACCCGCTCGCGCTCGGCGACTCATCGACCGTGCAGGTCGGCGATCCGACACTCGCGATCGGCAATCCGTTCGGGCTCGACCGGACGCTCACGAGCGGCATCGTGTCGGCCCTGCAGCGCCAGATCCAGGCTCCCAACGGCTTCAGCATCGACGACGTGATCCAAACCGACGCTCCGATCAACCCCGGCAACTCGGGCGGCCCGCTGATCGACGCCGCCGGTCGCGTGATCGGCATCAACTCGCAGATCGCGACCGGGACCGACGGCAACGGAAGCGTCGGGATCGGGTTCGCGGTGCCGATCAACACGGCCAAGCAGGTCCTGCTGCGGCTCGAGCGCGGCGGTCACGTCGCGACCGGATCGCGCTCGCCGACGGCCGCCCGATCGCGGCGATGAACGACCGACGCGAAATCGTCGCCGCCGTACGATGTGGGTATGGCACCCGTCGCCCCGAGGATCAAGTTCTGCGGCATCACCACGCTCGAGGACGCGCAGCACGCTGCGACCCTCGGCGCCTGGGCGGTCGGCCTGATCTTCTGGCCACGCTCGCCGCGGCGATGCGGGCCCGATGCGGCGGCCGAGATCGGCGCCGCGCTCAAGCGGCGCGTCGAGGTCGCGGGCGTGTTCGTGAACCCGACCCTGCCGGAGCTGGCCCAGACCGCCGATGCGGCCGGGCTGACACTGATCCAGCTGCACGGCGATGAGGGGCCGGTGTTCTGCGCCGAGGCGGCGCGGCGCACCGGCTGCAAGGTGATCAAGGCAGCCCGGGTCCGCAGCGGCGCCGACATCCAGGCGCTGGGCGCGTATCACACCGACTATCACCTGCTTGACAGCCACGTGCCCGGGACTCCCGGCGGCACCGGCGAGACGTTCGCGTGGGAGCTGGCCCGCGCGCACCGCGGCCATCCGCCCCTGATCCTCAGCGGCGGCCTGACGCCGGAGAACGTCGCCGGCGCGATCGCGGCGGTGCGACCGTACGCGGTGGACGTGGCCAGCGGCGTGGAGATCAGTCCCGGCGTCAAGGACCCGGCCCGGATGGCGGCGTTCGCGACCGCGGTGGCCGGCACGGTCCACGCCGAGGGGGTGGTCGCGTGAGGACCGTCGAGCATCGCTTCGGCCCCTACGGAGGCCAGTACGTGCCCGAGACGCTGATGCCGGCGCTGCTCGAGCTCGAGCAGGCCTGGATCGCGGCGATCGAGGACCCGGCCTACGGGGCCGAGCTGGGCGGGTTGCTGCGCGACTACGTCGGTCGCCCGACGCCGCTGTACGAGGCTCAGCGGCTGAGCGAAGCCGCCGGACACCCGATCTACCTCAAGCGCGAGGACCTCAACCACACCGGCGCACACAAGATCAACAACGCCATCGGGCAGGCGCTGCTGGCCCGCCGAATGGGCAAGCGCCGGGTGATCGCGGAGACCGGAGCCGGGCAGCACGGCGTCGCCACGGCGACCGCCTGCGCGCTGCTCGACCTCGAGTGCGTCGTCTACATGGGCACCGAGGACATGCGACGGCAGAAGCCCAACGTCCAGCGGATGGGCCTGCTCGGGGCCCGCGTCGAACCGGTGCAGGCCGGTGCCCGGACGCTCAAGGAAGCGG
This sequence comes from uncultured Solirubrobacteraceae bacterium, assembly GCA_963800815.1. Lineage (GTDB taxonomy): Bacteria > Actinomycetota > Thermoleophilia > Solirubrobacterales > Solirubrobacteraceae > Palsa-465. Next base: position 141,805 of record CAWDCP010000002.1, on the reverse strand, counting down.
TCTCGGCGGCGATCCGCGACTGGGTCGCCAACGTCGAGACGACGCATTACATCATCGGCTCGTGCGTCGGGCCGGCCCCGTATCCGGCTCTCGTGCGCGACCTGCAGCGCGTGATCGGCGACGAGGCCCGGGCCCAGCTGCTCGAGCGCACGGGCCGGCTGCCCCAGCGGGTGATCGCCTGCGTCGGCGGCGGCTCGAATTCGATCGGCGTCTTCACCCCGTTCGTCGGCGATGCCGAGGTCGAGCTGGTGGGTGTCGAGGCGGCCGGGGAGGGCCTCGAATCCGGGCGTCACGGTGCCCCGCTGACCGCGGCGGGCCTGCCCGGCGTGCTGCACGGCGCGTTCTCGGCGCTGATGCAGGACGAGGACGGTCAGATCCTGGAAGCCCACTCGATCTCCGCCGGGCTCGATTACCCCGGCAGCGGTCCCGAGCACGCCTGGCTGCGCGACTCGGGGCGCGCCCGCTACGTGGCGGTCACCGACGGGGACGCCCTGGAGGCGTTCGAGCGGACCGCGCGCCTGGAAGGGATCATCCCGGCGCTCGAGTCCTCACATGCGATCGCGTGGGCGCTCGCGCATGGTCCCAGCGAGCTTGACCTCGTGTGCCTGTCCGGACGCGGTGACAAGGATCTGGCCGAGGCGCTGGAGCACCTGGCCGGGCGGTCGTGAGCGGGATCGAGCGCATCGCCGAGGCGTTCGCCTCGGCCGCCGCCGACGGGCGCCGTGCGGCGCTGATGCCGTACATGATGGGCGGCTTTCCCGACCTCGAGACCTCCCACGCGATCGGGCTGGCCTACGCCGAGGCGGGCGCCGATCTCGTCGAGCTGGGCGTGCCGTTCTCCGATCCGCTCGCCGACGGCCCCGTGATCCATGCCGCGGCCACCGCGGCGCTCCGCGAGGGCGCGTCGCTCGAGACGGTGCTCGACGTCGCCCGCTCGATCTCCGACCGCGTCCCGGTCGTGGTCATGTGCTACGCCAACCTGATCTTCGCGCGCGGGGTGGAGCGCTTCGCCGACGCGCTCGTGAGCGCCGGCGCCAGCGGGCTGATCGTCCCCGATCTGCCACTGGAGGAGGCACCGGCGATGATGGCCGCATGCGACGAGCGCGGGCTGGCGCTGGTGCCGCTGGTGGCGCCGACAACGCCTGCGGATCGACTCGAGCGGATCGGCCGCGTGGCGCGGGGCTTCCTCTACACCGTGTCGCTGACCGGCACCACGGGTGAGCGCGCCGCGCTCGACGGCGACCTCGCCGCCGTCATCGCCCGAGCCCGAGCCAGCACGGAGGTCCCCGTGGCGGTCGGCTTCGGGATCGCGACGCCCGAGCAGGCGGCCGCCGCCGCCGGGGCGGGCGCGCAGGGCGTGATCGTGGGCAGCCGCCTGGTCCGGGCCGCCGGCGAGGCTGAGAACCCGGTGGACGAGGTGCGGGAGATCGTGCGCGCGCTCGGCGCCGCGCTGTCCTGAGCACCGCGGCGGGGCGGGATCACGTCGCGCCCCGCTCGGATAGGATTCGCCGCCGAATGGGCTTGATCCTCACAGGCACGGCGGGGCTCTGCGTCTGGATCGTCTTCTGGGCGCTGGGCGTGAAGGGCTTCGACGGCTTCCTGATCGCGGCGCTGTTGGTGATCATGGCGATCGTCGTTCGCAACATCGTCAGCTCCCTGCAGGCGCGCCGCGATCACTAGACCCGCACCGTTAGCTTCGCGCTAAGGGCGTTCACACGTCCGGTTTCTCATCCTGCCGCGTGCATAGAATCGGCGCGTGCTGTGGGCCCGGGGTGAGACCCGCGATAGGTCGTTGAGGAGAAACGCGCTCGTGTGCAATCGCCTGCTGGCCGCCGGCGCGACGGTTGCGGTGGCGGCCGGGGTGGCCGGGTGCGCGGGCGCGACCACGACCGGATCGACCGTGACGGGCTCGACGCTGACCATCTACGCGAGCGAGCCGGCGAGCATCGCCGGCACCCCGCAGGCCCAGGACGTGCTCGCGGCCGAGAAGCTCGCGCTCGATCAGGCCGGGGGCCAGGTCGGGCACTACAAGATCAAGTTCGACGTCGTGCACGGGGACAAGATCTCCGACAACGCGCGCAGCGCGATCGAGGACACGAACACGATCGCCTACCTGGGCGAGATCCCGCAGGCCGGGTCGGCCGACTCGCTCGGGATCACGAATGCGCAGGAGGTCCTCCAGGTCACCCCGTATGACACCGCGCTCGAGCTGACCCAGACGACGCCGGCGGTCAGCGGCGCGCCGACGGTCTACTACGAATCGCTGAAGACGAACGGTCGCACCTTCGGGCGCGTGGTGCCGGCGAACAACACCGAAGCGGTCGCCCAGGCCCGCGAGATGACCACCCTCAAGGTCACCGGGCTCTACGTCGCCGACGACGGCGGCGCGTACGGCAAGGCGGTCGCCGACGCGATGGCCGCCGAGGCCAAGTCGCAGGGGATCCGGGTCACCCAGGGCGACGCCACGGCGGCCAAGGTCGGGGTCTCCGGCGCCGACGCGGTGTTCATCGGCGCCAGCGACGGAACGGCCGCGGCGCGTCTGTTCAACGCCGTCGCGGCCGCGTACCCGAAGCTGAAGCTGTTCGGACCCACCGGGCTCGACACCGACACCTTCTCGGGCCAGACCAGCCCGGCCGCGCAGCGCAACCTCTACATCTCGAGCCCGGGCTTCCTGCCCGCCGACCTGACCCAGGCCGGCCGCAAGTTCGTCGCCGACTTCCGCGCGTCCGAGGGGCACGATCCGGATCAGAGCGCGATCTTTGGCTACGAGGCGATGGCCGTGGTGCTCGACACCCTGCGCCGCGTCGGCTCCACCACGCCGTCGCTGGAGGCCAACCGCGGCGACGTGGTCAAGGAGTTCTTCAGCACCAGGAACCGGCCGTCCGTGCTCGGCACGTACTCGATCAACCAGAACGGAGACATCTCGATCGCTCCCTACGTCTTCAGTCACTTCAAGCTGTCCAAGCTTGTCCCGTTCGTCGCGGTCCAAGGGAACTAGATGCGGCCCGGCGAATATCGATCTGTTCACCAGGAATCATCATCATCCAAGAGGAGGCGGCTATGAAAGCTCGCTTGACGATAGGAGCCTGCGCGGCGGTGAGCCTGGCCATATTGGCCGGCTGCGGCAGTAGCAGCTCAAGCAGCAGCAGCGGCAGCAGCGGCGGTGTTTCGGGCTCGAACCTGACGGTCTACTCGAGCCTGCCGCTGCAGGGCGCGTCGCGCCCGAACTCGCTGGCCGTCGAGAACGGCGCCAGCCTGGCGCTGGCCGCGGCCAACGGGAAGGTCGGCAAGTACACGATCACCTACAAGATGCTCGACGACTCGACTGCCCAGTCCGGAAAGTGGGACGCCGGCCAGACGACCAACGACGCGCACACGGCGATCAATGACTCGAACACGATCGGCTACCTCGGCGAGTTCAACTCCGGCGCCAGCGCGATCTCGATCCCGCTGCTCAACCAGGCCGGCATCGCCCAGATCAGTCCGTCCAACACGGCCGTCGGCCTGACGTCGAACGCACCGGGATCCACGCCGGGCGAGCCCCAGAAGTACTACCCCACGGGCAAGCGCACGTACGCGCGAGTCGTCCCCAAGGATACGATCCAGGCGGCCGCCCAGGTGGCGCTGTGGAAGCAGAACGGGTGCACGAGCGTGTACATCTTCAATGACCAAGAGGTCTACGGTGCGGGCCTGGCCAAGAACGCGGTCCTCGCCGCCGGTCCGGCGGGCATGAAGATCGCCGCCAACGTCGCGTACGACCCGAAGGCGGCGAACTACCGGTCCGAGGCGGCCACGGCCGCCGCGTCCGGCGCCAACTGCGTGTTCGAGTCCAACATCGACAACAACAACGCGGTGCAGCTGACGAAGGACATCGCGGCGGCGATGCCGAACGCGAAGATCTTCGCCCCCGACGGCGACACGGACCCGACCTTCTTCGACCCGAAGCAGGGCGGGATCCCGACATCGATCGATCCGCGCGTGTTCATCACGGTGGCGACACTCGACCCGTCGGCGTATCCGCCCGCCGGGCAGGCCTTCTTCAAGACCTACCAGGCGAAGTATGGTACGCCGGTCGCCTATGCGATCTACGGCTATGAGTCGATGGCACTGATGCTCGACGCGATCAAGCGGGCCACCAACAACGGCACCGCAGCGGCGAGCCGGTCCAAGGTAGTGGCGGCGATCTTCGCCACCAAGAACCGCCCCAGCGTGCTCGGTACCTACAGCATCGACGCCAACGGCGACACCACGCTGACCGATTACGGTCTGTGGAAGATCGACAACGGCAAGTTCGTGTTCTCGAAGGTCATCCACCAGGGTGCCTGAGGGGAACGCGAGCGTGGAGAGAACGATCGTGTGGGGGCGAGCAGTCGCTCGCCCCCACACGAGGTAAACCGCGTTGGAGGCGAACTCCGCCGTCACCCGCGTCCCCCGGCGCACGTCGCCGGCGATGGCGGTCGTCCGTCGCCTGTGGGCCCGCTATTCGCTGATCGCGTTCCTGCTCATCCTGCCGGTCGCGTTCGGAATCAATGACCTCGTCACCACCGGGAGCCTCACCGCACTCGCGGAGAACCTGAAGGACGGGATCTCCAACGGCGCGATCTGGGCGCTGGTGGCAATCGGCTACACGCTGGTCTACGGCATCATCGAGCTGATCAACTTCGCCCACGGCGACGTGTTCATGATCGGCTCGTTCGTCTCGACCGGGCTGTGGGCCACGCTCGGGCTCGCGCTCGGGACCGCAGTGCTCGGCCTCGTCGGGGGCATCCTGGCCTCACTCGTGGTGGCGATGATCGCGTGCGGGGTGCTGAACGTGCTGATCGAGCGCGTCGCGTACCGGCCGCTGCGCAACGCGCCGAAACTGGCGCCGCTGATCACCGCGGTGGGGATGTCGTTCATACTCCAGAACGTCGCCCTGCTGTGGCTGGGGGGAAGCCAGACGAGCGTCCCCGATCTCATCCACTCCCAGCAGGACCTGTTCACGGTCGGCGGCGTGCACATCTACCGCGCCGATCTGCTCTCGGTGGCGGTGACCGCGCCGCTCGTGATCGCGCTGATCGTGTTCCTGAACCGCAGCCGCCTCGGCAAGGCGATGCGGGCGACGGCCCAGGACCCCGAGGCGGCCCGCCTGATGGGGATCAACGTCGACACGACGATCTCGCTGACGTTCCTGATCGGTGGAGCGCTGGCCGGCGCCGCCGGGCTCGTCTACGCCCTGTATGAGACGACGATCTGGTACTTCCAGGGCTTCCGGGCCGGCCTGATCGCCTTCACCGCCGCGGTGATGGGCGGCATCGGCAACGTCTTCGGCGCCGTCCTGGGCGGCCTCATCATCGGCTGCATCCAGCAGATCTCCGACAGTCGCATCGGGGCCCAGTGGACGAACGTGATCGTGTTCGGATACCTGATCGTGATCATGGTCCTGCGGCCACGCGGGCTGCTCGGGGAGGAGACCCGGGAGGCGGGATGAGCGACCGGCTCAAAGCGCTGCGCGCTCAGCGCCGACGGCTGTGGTCGCAGCGCCCTGTCCGCATCGCGGTGTTCCTGGTGTTCGCCGCGGTCATGATCGTGCTGCCCTATTTCTTCCAGGTCGGCAGCACGTTCGTGTTCGACCTGGTGACGGCGCTGGCGTACGTCGTGATGGCGCTCGGGCTCAACATCGTCGTCGGCTTCGCCGGGCTGCTGGACCTCGGCTACGTGGCCTTCTTCGCGATCGGCGCGTACACGATCGGCTGGTTCGGCTCCTCGTTCTTCTCCTACGTCAACAACCAGAAGGGGATCCACATCGGCGTCACCGGCCTGGCGGCGACGCTCCCGGGGATCCACATCAACTTCATCCTGGTCGTGATCATCGCGATCGTCTTCACCTCCCTGGCGGGGATCATCATCGGCCTGCCGACGCTGCGCCTGCGCGGCGACTACATCGCGATCGTGACCCTGGCCTTCGGCGAGATCATCCACGACATCGCCGTCAACGGAATCAACATCCACCTCGGCGCCAACGCGACCCTGACCGCGGGCCGTCAGGGCATCACGCCGATCGACCCGATCAGCATCCCCGGCGGCCAGCCGTTCAATCCGCTCAACCTCAGACCGTGGTACTACGTCGCGCTGGTGATGGTGGCGCTGGTGCTGTTCGTCAACGTGCGCCTGCGCGACTCGCGGCTCGGGCGGGCCTGGGTCGCCCTGCGCGAGGACGAGGTCGCGGCCGCGAGCATGGGCGTGCCGCTGGTGAAGACGAAGCTGATGGCCTATGCCACCGGGGCCGCGTTCGGCGGCATGTCCGGAGCGTTCATCGGCTCGTTCCTGAACACCGTGAACGCCGATCAGTTCGAGTTCTCGTTCTCCATCTTCATCCTCGCGATGGTGATCCTCGGCGGGCTCGGCAGCATCTGGGGAGTGGTGCTCGGCGCGATCCTGCTCTCGTTCATCAACACCTGGCTGATCCCCACGGTGCTCAACAGCCTGCCGTCGAAGCTCGGGCTGAACTTCGACCTCACGCAGCTCTCCTACGGGATCTTCGGGTTCCTGCTCGTGGTGATGATGGTGCTGCGGCCGCAGGGCCTGCTGCCCGAGCGAAGACACGAGCTCGAGATGGTCGAGCACGTGGGCATCACCGGCACCGATATGTTCGAGGAGAACGTATGAGCGACGGCGTACCGCCCACACCTCTGCCCGGCATCGAGCCCGGGCCGGCGCCCGACGAGGTGCCCCCGCTCGACTCGCTGCTGATCACCGACCATCTGTCGAAGTCGTTCGGGGGCCTGCACGCGGTCAGCGAGGTCACGTTCTGGATTCCGGAGCGCGGGATCGTCTCGATCATCGGGCCCAACGGCGCCGGCAAGACCACGTTCTTCAACATGCTGACCGGCCTGTACCGGCCGACGACCGGGATGATCGCCTTCCGCGGCCGCGACATCACCGCGCTGCGCCCGGACCGGATCACGGCGCTGGGCGTCGCGCGGACCTTCCAGAACATCAGGCTGTTCGGGACGATGACCGCGCTCGAGAACGTGCTCGTCGGCGAGCATTCGCGCATGAAGGCGGGCCTGATCGGATCGATCCTGCGCACCCCCGGCGTCCGCCACGAGGAGAAGGCCGTGCGGGACAAGGCCCGCGAGGTGCTCGAGTACGTCGGACTGCCTCCCCGCGTGCACGGCATGCGGGCCGTCAACCTCTCCTACGGCGACCAGCGACGGGTCGAGATCGCACGTGCGCTGGCATCCGACCCCACGCTGCTGTTGCTGGATGAGCCGACCGCCGGGATGAACGCGGACGAATCCGCGCGCCTGGTCGAGTTCGTCCGGCGCCTGCGCGACGAGCGCGACGTCGCGATCCTGCTGATCGAGCACGACATGAAGGTCGTGATGAGGCTCTCCGAGCGCGTCACCGTGCTCGACCACGGCGAGAAGGTCGCCGAGGGCGAGCCGCAGGCGGTGGCGGCGAACCCGCGCGTGGTCGAGGCCTACCTGGGCAAGCGCGGAGGGGCCGCATGAGTGATCCGGCCGCCGACGGCACGCTGCTCGACGTCGAGGACCTGCACACGTTCTACGGGAACATCGAGGCGCTGAAGGGGATCAGCCTGTCCGTCAAGGCGGGCGAGGTGGTGACCCTGATCGGATCCAACGGCGCCGGGAAGTCGACCACGCTCAGGTCGATCTGCGGCCTGACACCGCCGCGGTCGGGCACGATTCACTTCCGCGGGATCGACATCAGCGTCACGCCCCCGCAGGAGATCGTGCGTCTCGGCATCTCCCACGCGCCGGAGGGACGCCGCTGCTTCGCCCGCATGACCGTCCTCGAGAATCTGGAGCTCGGCGCGTTCCTGCGTCGTGACGAGGCCATCAAGGACGACCTGACCCGCGTGTTCGATCTGTTCCCGCGGCTCGAGGAGCGCCGCAAGCAGAAGGCGGGCACGATGTCCGGCGGCGAGCAGCAGATGCTCGCGATCGGACGCGCGCTGATGGCGAGTCCGGACCTGTTGCTGCTCGACGAGCCGTCGATGGGGCTCGCGCCGATCCTGGTCGAGCGGATCTACGAGACGATCGCGGAGATCAACCGCCAGGGGACTACGATTCTGCTGGTGGAGCAGAACGCCAACTTCGCGCTCGAGGTCTCCAACCGCGGGTACGTGCTCGAGACCGGCACGATCTCGTTCACCGACGACGCGGATGCCCTGCGTGAGAACGCCGACGTCCGGAAGGCGTATCTCGGCGCATGACCGTCTTCGCCTTCATCGGTTCCGATGCTCTGTACCTGCTCTACATCTGGCTGATCTCCTCGGCGCTCTCGTCCTATCTGTCCGACCGCAAGGGCTACGGAGAGCGGCCGGGTCTCGCCTGCGGCCTGTTCCTGTTCGTGCTCGGTCCGATCATCTGGTTGTTGATGCCGGCGCGGCCCGAATCCAAGTGGGTCACGGCCGGTATGTGGGGCAGCCAGACCAAGGCGGACCGGGCCGCGGGAAGGCGATCGGGGGAGCGCTGAGCGGATGACCCACGGGCGCCCCGTCGCCCCGGTCGAGGTCCGCGAGGTGTTCGCCCGCGCCGAGCGCGAGTGCCCGAACTGTGGCAGTCGCTCCACGGCTCCGGGCCGGAACTGCCCCGCCTGCGGGACGCCGTACGTGGCCCGCCGGGCCAAGCCACTCGGCAGCGCCCGGGCGCGGATCACGCTCGCTGCCGCCCTCGTCGGGCTGGCCGCCGTGATCGTCGCCGGCGTGATCGCATTCGAGCCCGGGATCGACCGGGCCAAGAGCCGGCGGGCGGCCGCCGCGCGCCGCGCCGAGGCTGCTGCGATCGCGGCGATCGTCCGGCACGACGCGGCCCAGCAGACGCTGCACCAGGGCACGGGCCAGACCCGCGTGGCCGGACCGGCGGCGCCGGAGGCGACGCGGCTCGCCGAGCGCGCCGCGCTCGTGTCGGAGCTCGAGCGCGCGATCACCGCTGATGCGCGCGCCCGCGTCCGCGCCGGATCGATGACCGGTCCCGCCCTCTACACGACCTGCGCGGCGTACCCCGCCGGTGCCACGGATCCGAGGACGCTGACCTCGATCAGGGTCGGTGACTACCGCTGCCTCGTGGTCAACGTCCCGGTCAAGAACCGGACCGGGGTCGTCGGGTCGGTCGGCGATCCGTTCTGGGCACGGGTCGACTTCGCCCGCTCGGCCCTGGCCTGGTGCATGATCACCCCGCGGGCCGGGGAGATGGCGATCGGATCCAACGTGCCCACCGTTCCGCTGTCGCGCCTGTGCGATCTGTCAGTGCCCGCGCCGGCGGGATTCTGAGCACTCGGCTGGCAAACAAGGGCGGCGGAGCCGCCCCCATGAGCGGGTGTCGGCTCAGTCCCTGCCGAGCGCCGAATGGAGCGCCTCGTCGAGATCCGGATGCCGGAACGCGTAGCCGAGCGCGAGCGTGCGCTCTGGGACCATGCGCTGGCTGCCGGTGACGATCTCGGCCATCTGGCCGTACAGGGCGCGGATCGCGAAGCCCGGCACCGGCATCACGGCGGGGCGGTGCAGCGCGTGGCCGAGCGCATGCGAGAAGGCCTTGTTGGTGACCGCCCCGGGAGCGCAGCCGTTCACCGCCCCCGACCAGCCGTCGCCGTCGAGCGCGGCCAGGTAGATCCCGACCAGGTCGTCGAGGTGGATCCAGGGGATGTACTGGCGGCCCCCCGCGACCGGACCACCGACGCCGGCCTTGAACGGTGGCAGCATCGTCTTGAGCGCGCCGCCGTCGCTGGTCAGGACGACGCCGGTGCGGACCCTGGTCACCCGCAGTCCGAGCGACTCGGCTGCGGTCGCGGCGTCCTCCCAGGCCCTGCAGACCTCGGCCAGGAAGTCGGTGCCGGGCGCCGCGGACTCGGTCAGCGGCTCGGCGCCGCGGTCGCCGTAGTAGCCCGAGGCCGAGGCCGAGACGAGCACGCGGGGGCGGGGGTCGGCGGCGCGCAGGCCCGCCACCAGGTTGGCCGTGCCAGTCGACCGGCTGACCCGGATCCGCTCCTTGACGGCGTCATTCCAGCGCTGGGCGACGGGTTCGCCGGCCAGATGGATGACCGCATCGGCATCGGCGAGCGCGGACACGGGCGCCGGATCGGAGAGCGGGTTCCAGGCCACGGCGCGGACACCACTCAGCGTCTGCTCGGCCTTGCCCGGATCGCGGGACAGGACGGTGATCTCGTCACCGCGGCCCCGCAGGGCGGCGATCAGCTGCCGGCCGATCAGCCCGGTGGCGCCGGTGAGCGTGACCCTCATCGGCTGGGCAGGACGCGGAAGTCCTCGGTCGCGGCAAAGCCGATCTCGGCCCCGGCCTCCGCGGTCCCGCTGATGCGGGCCTCCTCGGCCACCGCGGCGGCGACGGCCGGGGCGACGTCGCGGTTGAACACCGAGGGGATGATGTAATCCTCGCGCAGCTCGTCGTCGGTGACGATGGCCGCGATCGCGCGGGCGGCGGCGGTCTTCATCGACTCGGTGATCTGGGTCGCGCGGACGTCGAGGGCGCCGCGGAAGAGGCCGGGAAAGCAGAGCACGTTGTTGATCTGGTTCGGGTAGTCCGAGCGGCCGGTGGCCATGATGCGCACGTACGGCGCGGCGTCCTCGGGCGGGACCTCCGGCGTCGGGTTGGCCATCGCGAAGACGATCGGGTCGGCGTTCATCCGCAGCAGCGCCTCGGCGGCCATCACGCGGGCGCCGCTGAGGCCGATGAACAGGTCGGCGCCCTCGAGCGCATCCTCGACGCCACCCGGCCGGCGCTCCTGGTTGGTCGTCTCGGCGAACCAGCGCTTGACCGGCGGCATGCTGCCGTCGAGATAGTCGTAGCGCTCGGTGTGAAGCGCTCCGCGGGAGTCCAGGCCGATCATGTGCCGTGCGCCGGCCTCGAGCAGGATCCGGCCGACCGCCATGCCGGCGGCGCCGATGCCGCAGATCACGATCCGGATCTCGCCGATCTGCTGGCCGGTCAGCTTCAGCGCGTTGAGCAGCGCCGCGAGGACCACGACCGCCGTGCCGTGCTGGTCGTCGTGAAAAACCGGGATGTCGAGCACGGCCTTGAGCCGCTCCTCGATCTCGAAGCAGCGCGGGGCCGAGATGTCCTCGAGGTTGATCCCGCCGAAGGTCGGCGACAGGGCCTTGACGATCTGGACGATCTCGTCGGGGTCCTTGGTGTCGAGGCAGATCGGGAAGGCGTCGACGCCGGCGAACTCCTTGAACAGCATCGCCTTGCCCTCCATCACCGGCATCGCCGCCTCCGGCCCGATGTCGCCCAGGCCGAGAACGGCGGTGCCGTCGGACACCACGGCGACGGTGTTGCGCTTGATCGTGTACTGGAAGGCCTTGTCGGGGTCCTGGTAGATGGCCTGGCAGACGCGGGCGACCCCCGGCGTGTAGGCCATCGAGAGGTCGTCGCGCGTCTTGACCGGAACGCGGTTGGTGACCTCGATCTTGCCGCCCATGTGGATCAGGAAGGTGCGATCGGTGGAGTCGAGCACGGTTGCCCCGTCGACGGCGTTGACGGCGTCGGTCAGGCGCGGCCAGTCGGAGGCGTCGCCGGTCTCGACCGTGATGTCGCGGATCGTGTGGTCGCCGTCGACCCGGACCAGGTCGACCGCCCCGATCGTGCCGCCGGCGTCGCCGATCGCGCTCGCGACCTTGCCCAGCATGCCGGGGCGGTGGTCGATCTCAACGCGGAGCGTGAGGCTGTACTGGGCGGACGGCGTGATCGGCATTCCGCGCGAGATCTTAGGGGTGGCGGGTGCTCGGGGCGTCGGGGCGGGGGATCCGGAGGGTTGGGGTGCGGCGCTCGGAGGGTCGCGGTGCGGCGCTCGGAGGGCCTCGGGGCCGGGGCCCCGCCGGGCCTCGGGGCCGGGGCCCCGCCGGGCCAGATAGCCTCCGAATCGATGCCCGACGAGCTCTTTCTGATCGATGGCAACAGCCTCGCCTACCGCGCGTTCTTTGCGCTGCCGGAATCGATCGCCACCTCGACCGGGGTGCCGACGAACGCGATCTTCGGGTTCGCCTCGATGCTGGTCAAGATCCTCACCGATTACGGCCCCAAGGCGACCGTCGTCGTGTGGGACGCCGGCTCGTCCGGTCGCAAGGCGCTCTACTCGGACTACAAGGCTCAGCGCTCGAGCCGGCCCGACCTGCTCAAGGAGCAGTGGCCCCACCTCGCGCCGCTCGTGGAGGCGTTCGGCTACCGCAACCTGGCCGTCGATGGCTACGAGGCCGACGACGTGATCGCCTCGATCGCCGAGCGCGCCCGCGAGGCGGAGCCGCCGGTCCCGGTCATGGTCGTGACCGGCGACCGGGACGCGTACCAGCTCGTGCAGGACGGGGTGCGGATCATGACCACATCGAGAGGAATCACCGACACGCGGGTGTACGACCGCGAGGGCGTGATCGACCGCTACGGGATTCCACCAGAGCTGGTGCCGGACTTCATCGGCCTCAAGGGCGACACCAGCGACAACATCCCCGGGGTGCCCGGGATCGGCGACAAGACGGCCGCCGACCTGTTGCAGCGGTTCGGCTCGCTCGAGTCCGTGCTCGAGCACGTGGACGAGATCAGTGGCGCCAAGCGCAAGCAGAACCTGGCCGAGCACGCCGAGGCCGCGCGCATCTCCAAGCAGCTGGCCACCGCCAAGCGCGACATCCCGCTGGAGCTCGACGTGGCCGCGTTCGTCGCCACCGAGCCCGATCGCTCCCGGCTGCGGGACGTGTTCCGGGAGTTCGAGCTGCGCGATCCGTTGCGGCGCCTGGAGGAGGCGCTCGGGTCCGCTGACGCCGCCGCCCCGGCGCCCGCGGCCGAGCAGGCGCTGGGCGCGCGGCTGCGCGAGACGACGGTCGAGGGCCTCGACCGGCTGCCCGAGACCGAGCTCGCGATCGCCGTCCGGCCGCCGGAGGTTCCCGAGGACGCATTGTTCGCGGCCGAATCCGGGTGGCGCTTCGGCATCTACCACGGCGGTGCCGAGGTGCTGGTCGGGACCTGCGAGCGGCCCGAGGACCTCGTCGCGGCGATCGGATCGCGGCCGGCGATCGCCCACGACGCCAAGTCGCTCGGCGAGGTGCCCGCCGTGCTGGCGCACGACACCGAGGTCGCCGCCTACCTGCTCGAGCCGGCCCGGCGGGCGTATCCGTTCCGGGAGCTGTGCGAGGAGCGTGGCTTCGCGGCCGATGTCGAGGACGTCGCGGGGGCCGATGCGCTGCTCGTGCACGCGCTGGCCGGGTGGCAGCGGGAGGAGATCCGCGGGCGCGGTCTCACCGACCTGCTGAGCGACGTGGAGCTGCCACTGGTCCGGATTCTGCGGGGCATGGAGCAGGCGGGGTGCAAGCTCGACACCGATCGCCTGCACGAGATCTCCGCCCGCGTCAAGGCCGAGGCTGACCAGCTCGAGCGCGAGATCTACGAGCTCGTGGGGGAGGAGTTCACGCTCGGCTCGCCCAAGCAGCTCGAGGAGGTCCTGTTCGGCAAGCTCGGCCTGTCGCGCAAGCGCCGCGGCAAGACCGGCTACTCGACCGACGCCCGCGTGCTGCAGGCGATCCGCGGCGAGCATGCGGTGATCCCCAAGATCGAGCGCTGGCGGGAGCTGACCAAGCTCGCGCAGACCTACCTCGACGCGCTGCCCGAGCTGGTCGCCGGTGACGGCCGCCTCCACACCACGTTCAACCAGACGGCGGCGGCCACCGGCCGGCTGTCCTCGCTGAACCCGAACCTGCAGAACATCCCGATCCGGACGCCGCTCGGGCGCGAGATTCGCGCCTGCTTCGTGGCCGAGCCTGGAAATCTCCTCGTTTCCGCCGACTACTCACAGGTGGAGTTGAGACTGCTCGCGCACATCGCCGGCGAGGACGTGCTGAAGGAGATCTTCCGCCGCGGCGAGGACGTGCACACCGCCACCGCCTGCCGCGTGTTCGCCGTGACGCCGGATCAGATCGACCCCGGCATGCGCTCCAAGGCGAAGATGATCAACTACGGGATCGTCTACGGCCTCTCGGCCTACGGGATGGCCGACCGGCTCGACATCCCCCAATCCGAGGCCGACGACTTCATCCAGCGCTACCTGGCCGGGTTCCCGGCCGTGGGCCGCTTCATCGAGGAGACGATCGCCCAGGGCACCGAGCACGGCTACGTCTCGACCCTGTTCGGGCGCCGCCGCCAGGTGCCCGAGCTGCGCGCCCGCCGCTGGGAGCTACGGAAGCAGGGCGAGCGCTTCGCCGTGAACATGGTCATCCAGGGCACCGCCGCCGACATCATGAAGGTCGCCATGGTGCGCAGCGATCGCGCGCTCACGGAGGCCGGACTGCGTTCGCGCCTGATCCTGCAGATTCACGACGAGCTGCTGTTCGAGGGCCCGGCCGCGGAAGCCGAGCAGGTCAAGGCGATCGCGAGCCGGGAGATGCAGAGCGCCTACGAGATGGACCCGCCACTGGCCGTCGATGCGGGAATCGGGGCGAACTGGCTGGACGCGAAATGAGGCGTGGGTCGGTGTCCTCGCGGCGGTCCGGATGGCGCTGTGTGTGGTGGTGGTGGCCCGCGCTGCTGGTCGCGCTCGTCGTGGTGCCGGCCGGCGGCGCGGCCGCGGCGCGGCTGATGGGCGTCGTGCCCGATCTGGGCAGTGGGGCTCGGGTGACGGTTTCCGGGGGTGGCGGGGGCGGTGGCGATGGCGGGGGCGCAGTTGGTGGCGGTGGCGGGGGCGGTGCCGGGGCGGCCGCGCGGGCTGGTGGCGGGGGCGGTGCCGGGGCGGCCGCGCGGGCTCGGGTTGCGGCCGCGCCGAAGGCCCGTATCGCGAACCTCGACTACAACGGCGGTCCGGTCGTCCACTCCAACCGCACGCACCTGATCTTCTGGCGGCCGTCGGGGTCGGGCCTGAGCTTCGATCCCGGCTATGAGGCCCTGATCGAGCGGTTCCTGCGCGACGTGGCCGCCGACAGTCATCTCCAGAGCAACGTCTACAGCCTCAGTGGCCAGTACACGGACGCGAGCGGACCTGCGGCCTACGACTCGACCTACGGGGGCGCCGTGGTGGCCACGGATGCGCTGCCGCCGAGCGACTGCGTGCTTCCGGTCACCGGCCCGGCGTGGAGCGACTGCGTCGTGGACCAGGATCTGCAGGACGAGATCAGCCGCGTGATCAGCGCCCATCATCTGCCGACCACGCAGCAGGACATCTACTTCCTGTTGACGCCGGCCGGGCTGGGGAGCTGCGAGAACCCGACCGCGCTCGCGCTCACCGCGTCGGGGTGCTCCCTCGGCGGGACGGCCGACAGCAGCGCCTACTGCGGCTACCACTCGGTGACCAACAGCGGCTTCCTGTATGCCTATCTGCCCTACAACGCCGCTCCCGGCCACTGCCAATCCGACGGTTTCCCGCAACCGAACTCCAACGCGGCCGACGTGACGATCTCGACGCTCAGCCACGAGCACAATGAGACGGTGACCGACCCCGATGGTCGCGCATGGATCGACAGCAACGGCAACGAGACCGGCGATCTGTGCGCGTCGACGTTCGGCAACCCTCTCGGGACGACGGCCGGTGGCCTGTACGACCAGGTGATCAACGGGGACGGCTATTACACGCAGCTCGAGTACAGCAATGCGATTGGCGCCTGCGCTGGCGCGGCCCCCCTCGACACAGTCTCGTTGATCGCACCCAGCGTGGCCGCCGGCGACCGGTCGGTCGTGTTCCGCGGGGCGGCCTCGCAGCCGGGCGGGTCGATCGTCGCCTACGACTGGTCCTTCGGCGACGGCACGGTCGGTGCTCACCGCCTGACCACCCACGTCTTCACCCGCGCCGGCACGTACGCTGTCTATCTGCGGAGCACCGATTCGTGGGCCAACTGGAGCTTCGCCGGGCACCGGATCAGGATCACGGTGCCCCCGCGCCCTGTTGTCACGATCATCGGACGCCCCACCGGCCAGACCGGGAACGCCCGGTCGCGGTTCCGGTTCGTCTCCACCGCCGCGATCGCCACGTTCCAATGCAAGATCGACAATGGCGCGTGGCACGGGTGCCGCTCGGCCTACACGACCCCGCGCCTGGGCCGCGGTCCCCACCGCTTCTCGGTCCGCGCCAGCGACACGTTCCGGCAGACAAGCCGGAGCGCCGCGAGCTTCAGCTTCGTGGTCGTGTAGGGGGGCCGCGGGGCGGGGGCGGGGTGGCGGGTCGGTTGGTGGGGGCGGGTGGTTGGTGGTGGCGGGTGGTTGGTGGTCGCGGGTCGGTGGGGGGTGGCGGGTGGTTGGTGGTCGCGGGTCGGTGGGGGGTGGCGGGTGGTTGGTGGTCGCGGGTCGGTGGGGGGTGGCGGGTGGTTGGTGGTCGCGGGTCGGTGGGGGGTGGCGGGTCTTCGGGGCCGCTCGTTGCCTGCCGCGGAAAGGCCGGCTGGGGAAGAGGCTCTGGCTGGACCGGCCGGCGAGCGTGAAAGCGGAGGGTGGGCAGATTCCGGCCAAGGGGCGGCCGTTATCTGCCCACCCCACTGTCGGCTCGCCTGGAACGCTTCGAGCCTGGGGGTGGGCAGATTCCGCTCAACGGGCGAGCGAAATCTGCCCACCCTCGCTGGAATCCAGCCGTTTCACCTTCCCAAGCAGCCGTTCGCTGGCGCCCGGCCGCGCGCCGAGTCGGCGCCCCGGCTGGTGAGCCCGGCGCCCCTCGGCCGCGCGCCGAGCCGGCGCCCCCGCCGGCCCCGGCCGCGCACCGAGCCAGCCCTAAGCCGCCGCCAGCGCCGCCCGTGACGCCGCCCGCGCCGGCAAGCCACCGGCGGCGGCGAAGTCGGGGTGGGCGATACGGAGGTAATGGTTGAACGACCAGTCCACGAACCGTTTGCTGCCCATGCCACGCAGCGAGGGGCCGAGGACACGGGGTGCGACGCGGGGGACGAGTCGCTGGACGCGGAGCATCCAGCGGAACGGCGTCGCGTGGCTGGCGGAGAACTCGTGGTAGCGGGTCAGCGCCTGCGCGCGCGTCTGCCGGCCATCGATCACGGCGCGCAATTCGCGCCCGCAGGCGAGGCCGAAATAGAGGGCGGTGCGGATACCCTCGGCGGTCAGGGGCAGGCAGTGGCCGGCGGAGTCGCCGACGAAGAAGATGCCGTCCTCGGTCCCGTCGCGGAGGGCGTGGGGGATCCAGTTGCCCTGGTAGCGGACGGTGTCGGCGTGGAGGTCGTTGGCCAGGCGCACGGTCGGCTCGCGCACGTGAAAGCGCGGGTCGAACGAGCCGACGCCGATCCGGAGCTCATGACCGGCCGGGAAGCTCCAGCCGTAGCCGGCGGGCACATACGAGCGGTCGATCCACACCTCGAGGTCGTGGCCGGAGCCGAACGGGTGCACCTCGAGGCCGCGGGACAGAAGCGCGTCGGGGGGCTGGATGTTCTGGCTCGCGCTGAGCACGCGGCGCCAGCCGAGCCCGTCGACGATCAGCTGGGCGCGAATGTCGCCGCGATCGGTGTGGACGGTACTGCCCGAGCGGCCGTCGACCTTGGCGGTCTCGAACTCGAACTCGCCCTGGTCGGCCAGCAGCCCGCACAGCGTGCGGTAGTCGAAGGTGGAGAAGGTCCACGGCAGGTCGTAGCGGACGGTGGCGTGGGGGGAGTGGATGACCAGCTCGCCGAAGGTCTGCTGCAGCGATTCCTGGAGCCCGAGCGCGTGCAGCCAGGTGGTCGGGATCCCGCAGGCGGAGGTCTGTCGCTCGCCGATGTCGTAGCGGTCGATCACGAGCACATCGGCGCCGCTGCCGGCCAGCTCGCGGGCCACCGCGAGGCCGGCGAAGCTGGCTCCGCAGATGAGGACGTCGCAGTCGCGATCGAGCGGTGTCCGCTCCTCGCCGCGCTTGGTCGCACGCTGGGGCATGGGCCGGATGATAGGGAGGCGGGTCTCGGTGGGAGCCCGTTCGCGCAGGTCGGGTACCCTCAGTGGTTCATGTCTCCCACTACAACTCTGATCCCCGTCAGTGAGATGCCGAACGCGAAGGTCGTCGAAGGTTCCGATGGCCTCCTGCTCGAGATCGACGGGCAGATCGTCCCCAACTACGATGCAACGCTGCACCCCTTCCAGGAAGGGGATGTGGTCACCGGCCATGTCGTCCGCATCGACAATGACGAGGTCCTCGTCGACATCGGCTACAAGTCCGAAGGGGTCATTCCCTCCGGCGAGCTTTCGATCCGCAAGTCCGTCGACCCCCGCGAGGAGGTCGAGCTCGGCGAAGAGGTCGACGCGCTGGTCCTCACCAAGGAGGATCAGGACGGACGGCTGATCCTGTCCAAGAAACGAGCCCGCTTCGAGAAGGCCTGGCGCCGGATCGAGGCCGCGGCCGAGTCCGGCGAGCCCGTCGAGGGCCAGGTCATCGAGGTCGTCAAGGGCGGCCTGATCATCGACCTCGGCGTGCGCGGCTTCCTGCCCGCCTCGCTGGTCGACATCCGCCGCGTGCCCAACCTCGACGAGTACATGGGCCAGGCGATCGAGTGCAAGGTGATCGAGCTCAACCGATCCCGCAACAACGTCGTGCTGTCGCGCCGTGCGGTGCTCGAGGAGCAGCGCAAGGAGGATCGCGAGCGGATCCTCGACCGGTTGCAGCCGGGCCAGGTCGTCGAGGGCACGATCTCGAACATCGTCGACTTCGGCGCGTTCGTCGATCTCGACGGGATCGACGGTCTGATCCACATCTCGGAGCTGTCGTGGTCGCACGTCAACCACCCGAGCGAGATCCTCAGCATCGGCGACACGGTGAGCGTCAAGGTGCTCGACATCGACCGCCAGCGACAGCGGATCTCGCTGGGTCTCAAGCAGACCCAGGAGGACCCGTGGCAGCGGGTCGTGGACACCTACAACATCGGCGATGAGCTCGAGGGCAACGTCACCAAGGTGGTCACGTTCGGCGCCTTCGTCGAGATCCTCGACGGCGTCGAGGGCCTCGTGCACATCTCCGAGCTCGCTCAGCACCATGTGGAGAACCCCCGCGAGATCATCCAGCCCGGAGATCCGGTGCGGGTCAAGATCCTCGAGATCGACTCCGAGCGCCGTCGCCTGTCGCTCTCGATCAAGCGCGTCGAGGGCCAGGTGCTCCCGGTGCGGCCGATCGAGCCGCCCACCGGTGAGGCCGGCGACCTCGACGACGTGCCCGAGCTCGGACTCTCCGAGGACGTGTTCGCGACCGACGCTCCGGCTGCATCCGAACCCGCGTCCGAGGTCGAGGCGGCGCCTGCCGTCGAAGCTCCGGCGGCCACCGAGGCGGCCGCTCCGGCCGCGCCCCCGACCGAGGTGCCGGCGGCGAGCGCCGAGGCAGCTCCGGACGCGGCGGCGGCGAGCGCCGACGCAGCTCCGCAGGCGGCGGCCGCAAGCGCCGACGCAGCTCCGGAGGCGGTGGCGAGCACCGACGCGGCTCCGGAGGAGCCGGAGGCCGCCGAGGAGCCGGAGCCCGCTGCGGAGCCGGTCCATGCCGAAGCCGCACCGGCCCGCGAGGCAGCGCCCAGTGCGTCCGGCGGGGACGAGTCGAGCGCCTGAAGCAGCTCTCCGGGTGATCCCGTTCATCGGGTTGACGGGCGGCATCGGCGCCGGTAAGTCGACCGCCCTGGCGGCGCTGGAACGTCTCGGCGCCGCCGTCATCTCGACCGACGGGGTCGTCCACGAGCTGTACGCGACGGCGGACGTGCGCGCGGCGGTCACCGAACGCTTCGGCGCCGAGGTCGCCCCGGACGGCGTCGTCGACCGCGCCGCGGTCGCAGCCCGCGTGTTCGCCGCGCCCGAGGAGCGCGCCTGGCTGGAAGGGCTCCTGTGGCCGCTGGTCGGGGCCCGCATGGTCGGCTGGCGCGAGCAGCTCGAGCATCGATCGCCGCCGCCCCGGGCCGCCGTGGTCGAGGTGCCGCTGCTGTTCGAGGCTGGGATGGGCGAGGCGTTCGACGCCACGATCGCCATCGTGGCCGACGAGCCGGTCCGGGTGCAGCGCGCCGGCTCTCGCGGGCACGCGGCCGTCGACGAGCGAGCCGCGCGACAACTGTCGCAGCAGGAGAAGGCAGCCCGGGCGACCTACGTGGTGCTCAACGATGGGTCGCCGGCGGATCTCGAATCCGCACTGTCAGCCGTCCTTGACAAGCTTGAGTCGTGAGTCCCCCCGTTGCCGCAGCCACCGCCCGCCGCTCCCACGACGCCCGTCGGCGTCAGGCCGCTGCCCGACGGCGCCGCTCGGTGCTGTTTCTCGGCGCCTTCGGGGTGCTCCTGCTCGCGGTGGTGCTAGCCATGCCGCTGTTCAAGAAAGCCGTCAACGACCTCGGCCTGCCGCTTCAGGACCAGGACATCATCCGTCAGCAGGCGCAGGAGAAGCACCTCGACCCAGCGCTGATCGCGGCCGTGATCTATGCGGAGACGAAATTCGATCCGCGGCCCTCATCGGCCGGGGCGCAGGGGCTGATGCAGATCCTCCCCGAGACGGCCGACTTCCTCGCCCGCCGGTCCGGCGCGACCACGTTCACCACCGCCGACCTGGCCACGCCGCAGGTCAACATCGCCTACGGCAGCTACTACCTGCGCTACCTGCTCGACAGCTACGGCGGCGACACGATGCTGGCCCTGGCGGCCTACAACGGCGGTCAGGCCAACGTTGATCGCTGGGTCGCCGCGGCCAGGGCACACGGGCACCGGCTGACGCAGGCCGAGATCCCGTTCCCCGAGACGCGCGACTACGTGGCCAAGGTCCTGCAGGCGCAGAAGGACTACCGGCGCACCTACCCGACCGAGCTCGGCTACCGGTAGCCGCCCCCTGGCGGCGCCGACGGCCCCGCGCCGCCCGCCCCGGCGCCGCCGCCCCCGCGCCGCCCGCCCCGGCGCCGCCGCCCCCGAGCCGCCCGCCCCGGCGCCGCCGCCCCCGAGCCGCCCGCCCCGCCCCCGCGCCGCCCGCCCCCGCGCGTCAGTACGCCCGTCGCGGCCGCCCCGCGTGCTCGACGCCGGCGATCACCGACGCGATCGCGTCGGCCTCGCCCGCCTCGAGCGTGGTCACCGTGATCCTGATCCCGGGCGGAGTCTCGATCCGGAACCGCTCGCCGGCGACGGTGAACCAGCCGGCGTCGAGCAGCGCCCGGACCATCGTTCCCTCCTCGCGCACGGGCACCCACACGTTGAGTCCCGAGTGGCCGTGGGCCGGCACATCGTGTGCGGCCAGCGCAGCGAGCAGCCCCCGGCGACGCTCGCCGTAGAGCGCGGCGGCGCGCGCGGCCGTCGCCGGCAGGCTCGGATCGCTCAACAGAGCCGCGACGGTCGCCTGCAGGATGTGGCTGACCCAGCGCGTTCCGAGCGCCTGGCGCCCCTCGACGCGCGCGATCGTCGTCTCGTCGCCGGTCATCAGGGCGAGTCGCAGGTCCGGGTGGAGCATCTTCGACATCGAGCGGACGACCGCCCAGCGCTCCCGCGTGGCGTCGACCAGGGTCGCGAACGGGGCGCCGGACACGAGCCCGGCGTGGTCATCCTCGACCAGCAGCAGGCCCGGGCGCTGGGCCAGCAGTCCACGCAGGACGGCGGCGCGCTCGACGTCGAAGGCGGAGCCGTACGGGTTCTGGGCGCGCGGGACGATCAGCGCGGCCTCGACGTCTCGGCCCAGGGCGGCCTCGAGCGCTTCGGGGATCAGCCCCAGCTCGTCGACCGGCACCGGGACCGGCACGAGCCCCAGCGCCGGCAGCAGGTCGCGGATGCCGCCGTAGGCCGGGTCCTCGACCACGACGCGGTCGCCGGGGTGGAGATGGGTCTGCAGCACCCGCTCGATGCCGTCGAAGGCGCCGCCCACGACCGCGATCGCGCCTGGAGGCAGGCCGTCAGCGCGGAACGCGGCCGCAGCCAGCGCCAGCAGCTCGGGGTCGGCTGAGTCGAGCTCGCTCATGCGCATCCGCGGCTCGAAGTCGAGCCCGGCCAACACGGGCGCGAGGCGCGGCAGCAGCGCGGGGTCGGGCAGTCCGTGTGCAAGGTCGCGGACGTGGGCCGGGAGCTCGGCCGGTTGCGGGGTGCGCAGCGCCGGACGGGGCGCGACACGCGTCCCCCGGCGCCCGTCGGCGACCACGAGCCCGCGCTCGCGCAGGACCCGGTAGGCGGCGTTAACGGTGGCCGGGCTGGTGCCGAGCGCGGCCGCCAGCGCGCGCACGGTCGGGAGCGCGGCGCCCGGCTCCAGGGCGCCCTCGCGGATCGCCGCCTCGGCGCTGGCCGCGATCTCCCGGGCCGTGGACCCGAGGATCTGGTATTGTGCTAGCTCAAGCATCAGAACGTACTATAACAAACTTGACCGGCGAAGAGAGGGGGCGTCTTCTCACATGAAGCCGCGCAGAGACGTTGAACAGGACATGGAGACCACGGGCGGCCCTGTGACTGACGCCGGCGCGACCGACAAGCGGATCGCGCGGACGGCCAGGGCGACCGTGCGCCGCCGCGCCGGCCGCGGCAGCTATGACCGCGGTGTGATCGAGGCGATCCTCGACGAGGGCCTCGTCGGGCACGTGGGGATCTGTGACGAGGACGGGCAGCCATACGTGATCCCGGTCATCTACGCGCGCTTGGGCAATCAGATCGTGCTGCACGGCAGCCCACTCAGCCGTCTGCTGACCGAGCTCTCATCCGGCGCGCGCGCCTGCTTCACGGTGACCCTGCTCGACGGCATCGTGATGGCTCGCTCGGCCTTCCACCACTCGGTCAACTACCGCTCCGTCGTCGTACTGGGTGAGGCCCGCCTCGTCAGCGGCGAGCGCGAGCAGCACGACGCACTCCGGGCGATCGTCGACCACGTCGCCGCCGGCCGCTCCGACGACGCCCGCGGCCCCAGCCCACAGGAACTGGCCGCGACCGAGGTCGTCGCGATGCCGCTGACCGAGGCCTCGGCCAAGATCCGCACGGGCCCGCCCGTCGACGCTTCCGAGGACCAGGGCCTGCCGGTGTGGGCGGGCGTGATCCCGCTCGAGCTGCGCGCCGGAGCGCCCGTCAACGACCCGCTCTGCCAGCTGGCGCCGCCGGCCTACGCCGAGCACTACAGCCGCCATGTTCTCATCCCATCTCCATAGGTTGCTGACCGCCGCGCGCGCCGACGACGCCCGCCGCGCGGCCGCGGCCCACCGGCGTGCCCGCGCCATGGCTCCGCACGACCACGAGCGCCGACGCGCTCCCGGCCGCCTGCTGCCGTGGCTCGCGGCGCCTCGCCTCGGGCGGGTCCACGCGCCGGTGCACGGAGCGGTCACGATCCGCTACGCGTTCCCGGACGACGAGGCCGGCCTGGACCGGCTCGCGGCGCTCGATTGCGCCGCGACGCCGAGCCCGCCGCTGCTCGTGGCCGAGGTCGACGGTGAGCTGCGGGCGGCGCTGTCGCTGTCGGACGGGGCGGCGATCGCGGACCCGTTCGAGCCGGCCGCGGCGCTGCTCGACCTGCTGGGGGCGAGAGCCGCGCAGCTCGTGGCCGTGGAGCGGGCGTACGGTCCACGCCGGTCCGCCCCGCCCTCGTGGCGTGCGCGCGTCGTCTCCGAGGACGGGCCTCAGGACGTCCGCCCGGCCTGACGCTACGCTCAGAGTCCGAGCGCATGCCGAAGTTCGAACTCGATGCCGCCTTCAGCCCGACCGCCGATCAGCCGGCGGCCATCGAGTCGTTGGCGCAGGGGATCGGCGCCGGCGAGCAGTTCCTGACCCTGCTCGGCGCCACCGGCACGGGCAAGACGATGACGATGGCGGCGACGATCGCGGCGGTGCAGAAGCCGGCCCTGGTCATCGCCCACAACAAGACGCTCGCGGCGCAGCTGTGTAACGAGTTCCGGGCCTACTTCCCGCGCAACGCCGTCGAGTACTTCGTCTCCTACTACGACTATTACCAGCCCGAGGCGTACGTCCCGAGCAAGGACCTGTACATCGAGAAGGACTCGGCGATCAACCAGGAGATCGACCGCCTCCGGCACTCGGCCACGGCGGCCCTGTTCGCGCGCCGCGACGTTCTCATCGTCGCCAGCGTGTCCTGCATCTACGGCCTCGGCTCGCCCGAGGTCTACGACGAGAACCTCCAGACGCTGCGCAAGGGCGAGTTCATCGACCGCGACGGCCTCCTGCGCAAGCTCGTCTCGATTCAGTACACGCGCAACGACACCGCGCTCGGCCGCGGCACGTTCCGCGTCCGGGGCGAAACGCTCGAGATCTTCCCCGCCTACGCCGAGACGGCGTTCCGGATCGTGCTGTTCGGCGACGAGGTCGAGCATCTGCAGCACTTCGACCCGATCACCGGCGAGGTGCTCGAGGACGACCTCGAGCACGTCGGTATCTGGCCGGCGTCGCACTACAACGTGCGCGAGGGCCAGATCGAGGACGCCGTGGCCGAGATCGGGCGCGAGCTCAACGAGCGCTGCGCCGAGCTCGACGCGCAGGGGAAGCTGCTCGAGTCCCACCGGCTGCGCCAGCGCACCCAGTACGACATGGAGATGCTGCGTGAGATGGGGTTCTGCTCGGGGATCGAGAACTACTCCCGGATCCTCGACGGGCGCCGGCCCGGTGATCGTCCCTATTGCCTGATCGACTACTTCCCCGAGGACTTCGTCTGCTTCATCGACGAGTCGCACCAGACCGTGCCGCAGATCGGCGGCATGTTCGAGGGCGACCGCTCGCGCAAGCAGACCCTGGTCGACTACGGCTTCCGGCTCCCCAGCGCGATGGACAACCGGCCCCAGAAGTTCCAGGAGTTCCTCTCGATCACGCCGCAGATGGTGTTCGTGTCGGCCACTCCGGGCGACTACGAGCGCACCCATTCGCCGCGGATCGTCGAGCAGATCGTGCGCCCGACCGGGATTGTCGATCCGGAGATCGAGGTCCGCGAGACGCGCAACCAGATCGACGACCTGATGAACGAGGTCCGGGCGCGGGTCGACCGCAACGAGCGCACGCTGGTGACGACGCTGACCAAGAAGATGTCCGAGGACCTGACCGACTACCTGCTCGAGATGGGCTTCCGGGTCCGCTACCTGCATTCCGAGATCGACACGCTCGAGCGGATCCAGATCATTCGCGAGCTCAGGCTCGGCGAGTACGACGTGCTGGTCGGGGTCAACCTGCTGCGCGAGGGCCTGGACCTGCCCGAGGTTTCGCTGGTGGCGATCCTGGACGCCGACAAGGAGGGCTTCCTACGCGGCGAGACCTCGCTGATCCAGACGATCGGGCGGGCGGCGCGCAACGTGGAGGGCAGGGTCCTGATGTACGCCGACAAGGAGACCGCGGCGATGCGGGCGGCCATCGGCGAGACCGATCGCCGCCGCGCGATCCAGCGCGCCCACAACCTTGAGCACGGGATCACGCCCGAGACGATCGTCAAGGGCATCAGCGACATCGCCGAGTTCCTGCAGTCGGAGTCGAAGGTGCCCCGCTCGCGCCGTCGCCGCCAGCGCCCCGCCGGATCGATGGAACCGGCCGAGATCGAGCGCACGATCGTGGAGCTGGAGGAGGAGATGCTGGCCGCCGCCGAGGACCTGAGGTTCGAGTACGCCGCCAAGCTCCGGGACGAGATCCGGGACCTCAAGCGCGAGCTCGACGTGGCGCTGGCCGAGGGTCGGGCGCCGACCGGCTGAGCCGGTCCGGCCGCCGCACCGGGTGAGTGCCGTGGCCGCGCAGGTCCGCTAGCCTGCCCGGGCTGAAGCTCTGATCCTGATACGGAGGTAGTCCGCGTGGCCCTGGAACGTGAGAGCATCGAGAAGAGAGACTTTCCCATTGGCCGCCGGGGCTATGACCCTGATGCCGTCGACGCGCATCTGAGCCTCCTGGCCGATCAGGTCGACGAGCTGAAGCGGACGTCGCGGCGCCGCTCAGAGACACTCGCCACGTCGGCGTCCGAGCAGGTCCGCTCCATCGTCGAGGCGGCCGAGACGAGCGCCGCCGAGATTCAGCGGCAGGCCGAGGAGGACGCACGCGAGATCCGGGGCGAGGCGAGCGCCGAGGCCCAGAGCACGCGCGAGCAGGCCACGGAGCAGGCCCGCGAGTACGTCGGCCGCGTCTCGGAGTCGACCGCAGTGATGCTGCAGCGGCTCGATGCGATGGAGAGCGAGCTCTCGGCGCTGGTGGAATCGCTGCGCACCGGGTCCAACCGCCTCAACGCCGATCTCCAGTTGCTCGAGGGGAACCTGAGCGAGCTCAGCGACGCCGCGGCCACGCGCTCGCGCTTCGAGCCCGAGGAACCGTCCGCGTACCGGACGCCCGATGCGCCCGCGCCGCCGGCAGCGCCGGCCGCCGCTGCGCCGGTGGTCGTCGACGAGGTCGACCTGTACGAGGAGCAGAGCGTGATCGAGCTCGAGGAGGAGATCTCGCACACCGAGCCCGCCGCCGCTCCTGCGGCCGTCGCGGCACCGTCGGATGAAACGACCGAGGACGGCGGTGACGATGACACCGAGGGCGCGCGCCTGATCGCTCTCAACATGGCGCTCAACGGCACCCCGCGTGAGGAGACGGGCCGCTATCTGGCCGCCAACTTCAGCCTCGCCAACCCCGAGAGCCTGCTCGACGAGGTGTACGCCAGCGTCGAGGGCTGAGGCAGCGCCGCTCCGAGCGCGTCGAACGTCGAGGGCTGAGGCAGCGCCGCTCCGAGCGGTCCGATGCCCACCTCGGAGTTCGCTCAGAGCGAGTTTTCACCGTCGCGGGGCAGGGGAACGTCTGTTCGGTTCTCTAGAATCGATGTGAGTGGACCAACTTGTCGTCTCGGGTGCCCGGGAGCACAACCTCAAGGACATCACGGTCGCGATTCCGCGCGGGTCGCTGACCGTCATCACCGGCCTCTCGGGGTCCGGTAAGTCGTCGCTGGCCTTCGACACGATCTACGCCGAGGGTCAGCGCCGCTACGTCGAGTCCCTGTCGGCCTACGCGCGCCAGTTCCTGGGCCAGATGGACAAGCCCGACGTCGACTCGATCGAGGGGCTGTCGCCGGCGATCTCGATCGATCAGAAGACGACCTCGCGCAACCCGCGCTCGACGGTTGGCACGGTGACCGAGATCTACGACTACCTGCGGCTCCTGTGGGCCCGCGTGGGTCACCCGCACTGCCACATCTGTGGGCGCCCGATCGCTGGCCAGTCGGCGGAGCAGATCATCGACCAGGTGATGGAGCTGGCCGAGGGCAGTCGCTTCATGGTCCTGGCGCCGATCGTCCGTGGTCGCAAGGGCGAGTACGGCAAGCAGTTCGAGGAGCTGCGCGCCGAGGGCTTCTCTCGCGTGAAGGTCGACGGCGAGCTGCGCCGGCTCGACGAGGACATCGTGCTCGACAAGAAGTACAAGCACGACATCGCCGTGGTCGTCGACCGCCTCGTGATGAAGCACGACCTGCGCAAGCGCCTGGCCGACTCGATCGAGACGGCGGTGGCGCTGGCCGACGGCCTGGTCGAGATCGAGCTGGTCGATGCCGGCGCGGAGCCGAGCACGCTCACGTTCTCGGAGAAGTTCGCCTGCCCGGTGCACGGCCCGAGCCTGGTGGAGCTCGAGCCGCGGATCTTCTCGTTCAACTCGCCGCACGGCGCCTGTCCCCGCTGTACCGGGCTCGGGTCGCAGATGGAGATCGACCCCGATCTGGTGGTGCCCGACCCGTCCCTGTCGATCGGCGAGGGGGCGATCGCGCCGTGGGCGGCGAGCGCGTCGAACTACTACGACCAACTCGCCCAGGCGATCTCGGAGCGCTACGACGTGGATCTCGAGGTCCCGTGGGAGGAGCTGCCCGAGGGCGCGCGCGACTTCTTCCTCTACGGCACCAACGGAGACCGGCTCCAGGTCTCCTACCGCAACCGGTTCGGGCGCCGGCGCTCATACGCGACCCGGTTCGAGGGGATCGTCCCCGGACTGGAGCGCCGCTACCGCGAGACCGACTCCGACTTCTCGCGCGAGAAGATCGAGGAGTACATGACGCTGCGACCCTGCCCGGACTGCAAGGGCGCGCGGCTGCGCCCCGAGTCGCGGGCGGTGCTCGTCTCTGGCACCGCGATCCACGACTTCGCCGCGCTGTCGGCCCGCCGGGCGCTCGAATGGGTGCGCGAGCTCGACCTCAGCGAGCACGACCGGCGAATCGCACGACTGGTGCTGCGGGAGATCGAGGAGCGGCTCCAGTTTCTCGAGAACGTCGGCGTCGGCTACCTGTCGATGGAGCGGGCCGCGGCGACGTTGTCAGGCGGCGAGGCACAGCGGATCCGGCTCGCGACCCAGATCGGATCGTCGCTGGTGGGCGTGCTCTACATCCTCGACGAGCCCTCGATCGGCCTGCACCAGCGCGACAACGAGCGACTGATCGGGACGCTCGAGCGCCTGCGCGATCTCGGCAACACGGTGCTCGTGGTCGAGCACGACGAGGGCACCATGCGCGCGGCCGACCATCTCGTAGACATGGGTCCCGGCGCGGGCGAGCATGGAGGTCACGTCGTCGCGCAGGGCACCGCCGCCGAGGTCGAGAGCGTGCCCGATTCGCTGACCGGCCAATTTCTGGCCGGGACGCGGGTGATCGAGATCCCGCAGCGCCGGCGCCGGCCGTCGGGCTATGTGACGATCGAAGGTGCCTCACAGCACAACCTGCGCGGGATCAACGTCAAAATCCCGCTCGGCGTCTTCTGCTCGGTGACCGGCGTATCGGGCTCCGGCAAGTCGACGCTCGTCAACGAGGTGCTCTACAAGGCGGTGTCCAACCGGCTGCACCGGTCCCGGCAGCGCGCGGGCGCGCACAAGCGGATCAGCGGGCTCGAGCAGCTCGACAAGATCATCTCGGTCGACCAGTCGCCGATCGGCCGCACGCCGCGTTCGAATCCGGCCACCTACATCGGGCTGTTCGATCAGATCCGGGATCTGTTCTCCAAGACCCAGGAGGCCCGCGCCCGCGGCTACAAGCCGGGCCGGTTCTCGTTCAACGTCAAGGGCGGGCGCTGCGAGGTGTGCCGCGGCGACGGCCAGATCAAGATCGAGATGCACTTCCTGCCCGACGTGTACGTGCCCTGCGAGCAGTGCCACGGCAAGCGCTACAACCGGGAGACGCTCGAGGTGCGGTTCAAGGGCAAGACGATCGCCGATGTGCTGGAGATGCCGATCGAGGAGGCGCTCGAGTTCTTCGCCCATATCCCCAAGATCCGCCGGCGGGTCGAGGCGCTGGGCGACGTCGGCTTGGGCTACATGCGGCTGGGCCAGCCGGCCACGACCCTGTCGGGCGGCGAGGCACAGCGGGTCAAGCTCGCGGCCGAGCTCTCGAAGGTCGCCACCGGGCAGACTCTGTACATCCTCGACGAGCCCACCACGGGCCTGCATTTCGCGGACATCCAGCGTCTGCTCGAGGTGCTGATGCGGCTGGTGGCGGCCGGCAACTCGGTGGTGGTGATCGAGCACAACCTCGACGTCATCAAGGTCTCCGATCGCGTCATCGACCTCGGCCCGGAGGGCGGGGAGGAGGGCGGCACCGTGATCGCGACGGGCACGCCGGAGGACATCGCAGCCGAGCCCGGCTCCTATACCGGACGGTTCCTGGCCGACATCTTGCCCGTGCGCGCGAAGGCGAAGCCTCGCGCCCGCGGGCGACCACGCGCCACCGCCGCGGCTCGGTAAACCCGTGTGTGCCCCCCGGGGCGATCCTCGGGCGCTGGTCCCCGGCGGCGCCGCCTGGGCGCTCGGGCCCGGCCCCGCGGGGAGATGCTGAGACAATGCCGCCCTTGGTCGATACCGCGCTGGTCAAGCTCTGGGCGCAGAAGTGGCGCTGGTACGAGCGCAACTCGCTCCCCTGGAACCGGGCCCGTATCCACTGGGAGCTGATGCGCCGGCAGGCCTTCGCGCGCTGGCCGTTGCACGGCAACGTGCTCGAGCTGTTGCAGGAGGGTCGGCTCGAGGTCGGGCCGCACACGCTGTTCGAACCCGGCGTCTGGATCACCGCATCCCCGTCGGCGCGGGTGCGGATCGGCGAGGGCACGTTCCTCAACCTCGGCGTGATGGTGGCGGCGGTCGAGCTGGTCGAGATCGGCAGCCACTGCATGTTCGCGAACGGCAGCTTCATCACCGACGGCAACCACCGATTCGACGACCCGGCCGCGCCGATCACCTGGCAGGGGTTCACGAGCAAGGGCCCGACCCGAATCGGCGACAACGTGTGGTGCGGCGCCAACGTCGTGGTGACCAGCGGTGTCACGATCGGCGAACGCTGCGTGATCGGCGCCAACTCGGTCGTGACCACCGACATCCCGGCCTTCTCGATCGCCGCCGGCGCTCCGGCCAAGGTGCTCCGGCGGATCGAGTACGGGTGAGTCTGCCCCGCCTGGCCCGCGCCGCCCGCCCCGCGCCGCCCGCGCCGCCCCGCCCGCCGCCCCGGCCCCCGCGCCGCCCCGCCCGCCCGCCCCGCCCGCCCCGCCCGCCCCGCCTGCCGCAGCGGCAGGTCGCGCTCGCAGCGTCATACGACCCGGCCCGTGAAAACCGTTGCCCCCGGGGCTACGATTGGTGGCGATCGCTGCAGACGCTCGACGCCCGTCCGGGTTAGCCGGCGCTGCGGAAGGGCAGGTTGTCTCGACGATGGTCGGCGAACGCGGCAGGGGGCGGCGGTGATCCCGCCGCCGCGCCGTAGGCTCGGGGGGCGGGTACCGGGCCGGTCGACCCGAGCGCAACGCCGGGCGCATGCCGAGATCAGAGCTCTGCGCGCGGAGGTCGAGCGACTCCGAGCGGCGTCGATGACCGATCCGCTCACCGGCCTGCTCAATTACCGCGGCTTCCACGAGCGGCTCCAGGAAGAGCTCGCGCGTGGCCGCCGCGAGCACTACCCGATCAGCGTGGTGGCCATCGATGTCGACAGCCTCAAATGGATCAACGACAGCTTCGGTCACCCCGTCGGCGATGACGCGTTACGGACGCTGGCGAAGTCGATCCTGGGCTGCGTCCGGTCGAGCGACATCTGCGGCCGCCTCGGCGGCGACGAGTTCGTGCTCGCGCTGCCGCGGGTGCAGGAGGAGGAGGCCCACCGGGTCGTGGAGCGCATCCGCGAGGCCTCCGCGACGACGCTTCCGGACCACAGTCGCCTGGATTTCAGCGCGGGGGTGGCGACGACCGGCGCCGAGGCCAGCGACGAGCGGGTGCTGCACGCCGCCGACGTGGCGATGTACGAGTCCAAGCGCCGGCATCGCGGCCCGGCCGCCCCGAGCTCGGCGCACGCGTTGCGCGAGTCCTCCGCCCGGGCGATCGGCGAAGCGCGGCGAGTGGTCGGCTCGGCGATCGAGCTCCAGCAGCGTTCGCGCTCGCAGCGGCGCGCGCGAGCCGAGGCACGATTCGCTCGGTCCGGAGACGAGGGGAAGCGTTGGTTCAGGCTCGAGCCGGCCGCGGACGGCTCGGACACCCCACGCCGCCCTACGAGTTCTTGATCACGATCCCCTCGAGGATGTTCGCGACCCGCTCGGCGGCGTCGATCGCGGCCTCGAGGCGCTCGAACAGGTCCTTCCAGCGAATCACGACCATGGGGTCGATGCCGGTGTCGAAGAGCGATGCCACCGCCTCGCGGGTGATCCGGTCGCCCTCGTTTTCCAGCCGGTTGATCTCGACCGTGTAGTGGGAGATGTCGCGGAAGCCGCGCAGACGCGGGATCGCCTCCGAGACCTGGCGCGCCGCAGCCAGCAGCACCTGGGCGAGCCGGATCGCCTGATCCATCGGCGCCTCGATCTTGTACAGACCGAGGTAGTCGGCGACCTCCTCGGTGTAGTCGACGATGTCGTCCAGCGCCGAGGCCAGAGCGAGGATGTCCTCACGCTCGATCGGCGTCACGAACGTGTGGTTGAGCCGGTCGATGATGTCGTGGGTGATCCGGTCGCCCTCCTGCTCGCAGACGAGGATGTCCCGGGCCAGGTCCTTGCTGTCGGGATAGTTGCTGAGCATCCGGTCGAGCAGCTCGCAGGCCTGCAGGATGTTCTTGCCGGCCTCTTCGAACAGTCCGAAGTAGACCCGGTCTCGGACAGCGAAGACCTGCGAGAGTCGCGGCATCCGGACGGATGCTATTGGTCCGAGGGCCCGGCGCGAGCCGCGGCGGGACCGCCGACCGTTTCAGATCAGCCGACCCGGCGCGAGCCGCGCCGGGCCCGCCGACCGTTTCAGATCAGCCGACCCGGCGCGAGCCGCCGACGGTTTCGGTTCAGCCGAGCGCCTCGGTGAACGCGAGCAGCTCCGCGTCGTCGATCGAGTAGGCGTGCTCGGGCGCCGGGAACGCGCGCGAGCGGACCTCGGAGGCGTACTCGGCCACGCCGGCCACCATCTCCGCCCGGACCTCGGCGTAGTGCTTGGCGAACCGCGGGGCGTGACCGTCGTAGATGCCCAGCAGGTCGTGGAACACGAGCACCTGGCCATCGGTGCCCGCGCCGGCGCCGATCCCGATCACGGGGATCTCGAGCCGCTCCATCAGCACGTCGGTGACGGGGGACGGGATCGCC
Organism: uncultured Solirubrobacteraceae bacterium; assembly: GCA_963800815.1. Lineage (GTDB taxonomy): Bacteria > Actinomycetota > Thermoleophilia > Solirubrobacterales > Solirubrobacteraceae > Palsa-465. Next base: position 109,440 of record CAWDCP010000002.1, on the reverse strand, counting down.
TCGAACACGATCGCGAAGCACCCGGCCTCCTGCAGGGCGATCGCGTCGTGGGCGACCGACAGCGCGCGGGACGCCGTCCGGCCCTGGGCGCGGTAGCCGCCGAGCGCGGTCGCGGTCTGCGGCGTCAGGCCGACGTGGCCCATCACCGGGATGCCGGCATCGACGATCGCGCGGGCCCGCTCGACGCTCGTCCCGCCCCGCTCGAGCTTCACCGCGTCACAGCCCGCCTCCTTGATGAAGCGCTGAGCCGTGGCCACCGCCTGCTCGTTGGAGGCCTCATAGGAGCCGAACGGCAGGTCCCCGACCAGGAACGGCGACTTCAGCCCGCGCCGGACCGCGGCTGCCAGCATCAGCATCTCGTCCGTGGTCACCGGGACCGTCGAGGGATAGCCGAGCACGGTCATTGCGCCGGAGTCGCCGACGAGCACCATGTCCACGCGCGCGGCCTCGGCGACCTGAGCGGAGGGGTAGTCGTAGGCCGTCACCATCACGATCGGCTCGCCGAGCCGTTTCTTCTCGGCCAGGCGAGGGAGCGTCATCGGCAACGGCGCCTCCATCGTCGGAGGTACCGGCACACGGGGGGTGGCAGACATTCGTGATCGTCCTCTCTATGCGGTGGTTGACGCCCCGAGAAGGGTCGCCACCTCCTGGTCGACAGTCAGGATCTCGTTCTGGGCGTTGACATGGACAACCCGTGGGGTGTAGTGCTCGAGGTCGTCGGGGTCGTAGCCGGCGTAGGAGATCACGATGATCGTGTCGCCGCGGTGCACGAGTCGCGCCGCCGCGCCGTTGACCTTCATGTCGCCCGAGCCACGCCGGCCCGCGATCGTGTACGTCTCGAAGCGCGCGCCGTTGTCGACGTCCACCACCGCGACCTGCTCGAACTCGCGGATGTCGGCGGCCTCCAGCAGATCAGGGTCGATCGTGATCGAGCCGACGTAGTGAAGGTCGCAGTCGGTCACGGTCGCCCGGTGGACCTTCGACTTAAGCATCGTGCGCTGCATCGTGGCGTCTCCCGTTTCTCGCTATCAGGTGGTTGTCGATCAGTCGTGTGTTCCCGACCCGGGCGGCGAGCACGGCGAGCACCTCGCCGTCGATCGCCGTCACCGGCGCCAAGGTCTGGGCGCTGACGAGCTCGAGGTACTCGGGCTCGACGCTTGCGCCGTCCAGCTCTGCCCGAGCCCGAGCCTGCACGGCCGCCGGGTCGCGCTCGCCGGCGGCGACCGCCGCCTCGGCGCTGCGCAGCGCCCGGAACAGCGCCGCCGCCCGGGCGCGCTGCTCGGCGTCGAGCCGCGCATTGCGGCTCGACATGGCCAGCCCGTCGGGCTCGCGCACGGTCGGGCAGACCTCGATCCGGGTCGGGATGTCGAGGTCGCTCACGAAGCGCTTGATCACGAGCGCCTGCTGGGCGTCCTTCTGGCCGAAGTACGCGACGTCCGGCGCGACGATGTTCAGCAGCTTGGTGACGATCGTGGCCACGCCGTCGAAGTGGGCCCGTCCGCGATGGACGCCCTCGAGCTCCTCGGTGAGCCCGGCGACCGAGACCGTGGTCGCGAAGCCGGCCGGATACAGCTCCTCGACAGCGGGCGCGAACAGGAGATCGACGCCCTCCTCGGCGGCCAGCGCGGCGTCGCGGGCCTCGTCGCGGGGGTAGGCGCTGAGATCGCTCGACTCGTTGAACTGCGACGGATTCACGAACAGCGACGCGACCACGTGGTCGCACTCGGCGCGGGCCCGGCGCATCAGCGACAGGTGACCCTCGTGGAACGCCCCCATCGTCGGCACGAGGGCGATCTGCTCGCCCGCCCGTCGCGGCGCGACCAACGCGGCGCGCGTGGCGGCGATCGTGCGGACCGTTCTCATGCCGGCGCTCCGGCAGCGTCGCGTGCGGAGGCGAGCGCGCGCGTGGCGTCGGCGAGCGCGTCGAACAGCGGCAGCAGCTCAGCGGCGCGCTCGGACACCGCGGCGCGCTGGCGGGCGACGGTCAGCTCGTCGCCGCGCGCGACCGGCCCCGTGAGCGCGCGCTCGGGTCCCATCGCTGCCCAGTTCTCGACCGTCGCGCGGACCAGCGGCACGAGCAGCTCGCGGTCCGCGCCGGCGCTGGCGGCGAGCCGCTCGGCCGCATGCTCGAGCGTGATCAGGAAGTTGGAGGCGATCGACGCGGCGGCGTGGTAGGCGGCCCGGTCGGTCTCGGCAATCTCGACCGCGCGGCAGCCGAGCGCCGCGGCCAATGTGCCGGCCAGCCCGAGCGCCCGCCGGCTCGTGCCGGCGATCGCCGCGCCGGCCCCCTCGAACCGGGCCCCGGCGTCGGTGACGGTCATCAACGGGTGCAGCGAGAAGCCCTCGTGGGGCGCGAGCGCGTCGAGGCCCGTGGCGCCCGAGCAATGGCCGAGCACCGGTCCCGGGGCGATCTGGGCGGCCACGGCCGCGATCGCATCGTCGGGGACGCACAGCAGCACCGCGTCCGCGCCGGTCGTGTCGGCATCGTGGCCGAGCGGGCCGTGGACGGCGTAACCCGCGTCACGCAGGGCCCCGGTGAGCGCCGTGCCAAGCCGCCCCCGCCCAATGACGGCGAGTCGGCAACACGCAGCTATGTCGGAGGTGTTCCGTTCCAGTTCCCACATCAGAGATACCGGTCGGCTTGGGTGCTGATATGACGTTCGCTGTGAGGTCCGTCCCTGGTCGGTGACGGCCTCTCTGTTCATGGTACCCCGTCAGCGGCCCCGGTTACCATCAAGAACCGTGAGCTTCGCCACAGAGCGCCGAGAGCAGTTGAAGGCGGTGTACGACGAGGCCAAGGAGTGCAGGCGCTGTCCTCTGCACCAGACGCGCACCACCGTCGTGTTCGGGGCCGGGAGTGCCGATGCGGCGCTGATGTTCGTCGGCGAGGCGCCCGGAGCCAACGAGGATCGGATGGGACTGCCATTCGTGGGCCAGGCCGGGAAGCTGCTCGACAAGCTGCTGGGCGAGATCGGGCTCGAGCGCGGGGACGTGTTCATCGCCAATGTGCTCAAGTGCCGCCCGCCGGGCAACCGCGACCCGCAACCGCGGGAGATCGAGTCCTGCCAGGGGTACCTGCGCCGCCAGGTCGAACTGATCGAGCCGACCGTCATCTGCACGCTCGGGAACTTCTCCACCAAGCTCTTGCGCGGCGCCCCGACCGGGATCTCCCGCCTGCACGGGCAGGACGAGGTGCGGGTGATCGGCTCACGGGCGGTGCGCCTGTACCCGCTCTATCACCCCGCGGCAGCGCTGTACACGCCCTCGATGCTGGAGACGCTGCGGGCCGACTTCGCCCGGCTGCCGGCGCTGCTGGAGCTCGGGCCGCCCGAGCAACCGCCGGACCCGGCGCCCCTCCCCGCGCCCGCGGAGCAGGGCCCGGCCGAGGCGCCGCCGGTGAGCGCTCCGGACCAACCGGCGGCGCAGCTCGGGTTGTTCTGACCTCTCCTACTCGGTGACGCGCTCGATCAGGAACGCCACACGAACGTGGGCGCGCCATTCATCGAGGTTGTCACCGCGCAGGCCGACCGACACGACGTCGACCGCCTTGATGTTGCGCAGGGTCGCCTGAGCGTCCTTGAGCGCGGCCCTGACGGCGTCGTCTGATCCCGTCGTCGAGCTTCCGACGAGCTCGATGATCTTGATGACGGCCATCTCACCTCCCCAATCGTGGGATTGTCAGCGCGAGCCTACTCCCGCTGAGGTGCGCGCGGTCTCGACGAGGTCCGGCGGGCTCTCCAGCCGGTCGGACTCCGGCGGCGGCGGCGTTCGCCGCAGCGCGAAGCCGAACGCCACGAGCGCCCCGACGGCCTGAATCCCGAGCACCACGGCGGCGAATCCGGCCGCCTTCTTCGGGGCGTGCAGCAGCAGGATCGGCTCGAGGATCGCCACCATGCCGATCAGAATCAGGAACCAGGTGCGCTTCAGCGCGAGCATGTACTGGATCGCCAGATAGGTGCCGGCCAGGATGGTGAACGCGACCCCGAGCACGAGCAGGGAGTCGGAGGCCGAGGTCCGCTTGGCGCCGAACGCGACCTGCAGCAGCGGCTTGGCCGCCACCGCGAAGATCAGCAGCACCGGGACCGCGCACACAAGCACGATCCCGAGGGCGACGAACAGCACGGGGCGCGTGTCCTCGCCGGCGGCCCGCCGCCGCGAGGCTTCGGGCACGAGGTAGAAGCCCGCCCCGATCGCCACCCAGATCAGCACCTTGGCCGCCACCGCCGTGGCGCTGTAGGCGCTGGCCAGGTCCTTCGAGAACTGGTGCTTGGCGGCGATGATGTCGATGTTCTGGAGCACCGCGATCACGATCAACCCGGCGATCGGCGCCCAGGCACGCTTGACGTGGTGCCACAAGGTGATCGGCTCGGTGAGCTCGGGCACCGCCGCGGGCTGCTCGGCGTCGGCGGTCGCGATGTGTCGCAGCAGCCGGCGGGCGCAGTACGCCGACATGACCAGGAACGACAGCGGCGTGCCCAGGTAGGCCCCCGTGACCCCGAGCCCGGCCACGGCGAGCCCCGCCCCGAGCACGAGGCGGGCGCCCTGCTCCCCGATCAGGCTCAGTCCGACGCCCTTGTAATCGCCGACGCCCTGCAGAACGCCGCGCAGCAGCGACAGCTCGAGCCACATGCAGCCCGCGGGCAGGCCGATCGCGGCCGCCCACGTGTCGTGCTTGACGCCGACGGCCGACGCGATCTGATCGCGCAGCAGGAACGAGATCACGGTCAGCACGGCCGTGGCGATGAGCATCGTCCGGGTCCAGCCCCGAACGGTGGCGATCAGGCTCTGGCCCTGGCCGAGATGGCCGAGCACGCCCTCGCGTGCGGTCGCGACCTGCATCGCCTGGCCGATCACCGACAGGATCAGGAAGTAGCTGATCAGCGCCGCCAGCGAGCCGTAGTCGTCGAGCAGCCGTGCGAACACGATCGTCGACGCGAGCGCGATGACGTTGTTGATGATCATCGCGCCGGCGAGGCCGGCGGCCTTGGCGGTTTCGGAGCCTCGAAGCGCAACCAGGCGCGGCTCGTACCGCTGCCTGAGCGAGGAGAACCGGCTCACGCCGATCGCGTCGCAGTTGAAGCCATAGCCGCGTTGACGGTAGCGAAGGTGCCCCCAGCCGGGGGCTAGGACGGACCAAACGTTACATCTCGCCGGGGCGGCTGCCTCGCCGTGACCTCCAATACAGTGGGACGCGCGCCATGTCCCGCCGCCGCCTAGCCCCGAACCTGCTTGCCGCCGGCGTGCTCGTGCTGGCGATCGCCGGCGCGGGCACCGCAGTCGCGGCGGCGTCCAGCCTCAGTCCCACACCCCCAGTGGCGCTCTCGACCGCCACCTCTCCGAGCACCCCGACGACTACGGTTCCCGTCAGCACGACCGCGACCACGACCACCACCCCCGAGCCGGGGCGGCTGCCGCACACCGGCGTCGACGTGGGGATCGAGGTGCTGATCGCGGCGAGCATGCTGGGCGCCGGAATGCTGCTGAGGCTGCGCGATCCAGCGCGGCGTGAGCCGCAATCCTGACGCTCACGGCCTGGGTGAGCGTTGCCCCGCCGGATCGAGACAGCAACCGCAGCCGAGACTGAGGCGGTCGGCGCCGAGCTCGCCGCCGCGCTCGTGGCCGGGGACGTCGTCCTCGTCCACGGGGAGCTCGGCGCCGGCAAGACGACGTTCGTGCGGGGGGCCTGCCGGGCGCTGGGCGTGACCGGGCCGGTCACCAGCCCGACGTTCACGATCGGTCAGCGCTACCACGGCCGGATCCCGGTGGCCCATCTCGACCTCTACCGCCTCGACGGTCTGGACAGCGAGGAGCCGGGATGGCTGGCCGACTACCTGGGCCCCGACACGGTGGCGTTCGTCGAATGGCCCGCGCCCGAGCCCGCACCCGGGCAGCGGGTGGCGGGAACGGACTCGATCGGCGCCTTCGGCCGGATCGCCGCCAGCGTGCGGCTGACCCATGCCGGGGCCGACCGGCGGATCATCGAACTCGAATGAGGATCCTCGGATTCGACACGGCGACCGCGGCCACCACGGTGGCCCTCGTCGACCTCGACAGCGGCCTCGAGCTCGAGCTGCGCGACGATCCCGCCGCGGGCGAGCGCCCGCGGCACGTCACTCGGCTGCTGCCCCTGATCGCCGAGCTGCTCGACCGATCGGGCGCGGGCTGGGAGGCCGTCGAGACGATCGCCGTCGGCGTCGGCCCCGGCACCTTCACCGGTCTGCGGATCGGGGTCGCCACCGCCCGGGCGCTCGGCCGGGCCCGCTCGATCCCCCTGGTCGGCGTCTCGACCCTCCAGTCCCTGGCCCTCCACGCCGCCACCGCCGCCGCCGCCACCGCCGCCGCCACCGCCACCGCCGGCGCCGTGCTCCCCGTGCTCGACGCGCGACGCGGCGAGGCGTTCGTGGCCGCCTGGCGGCTCGGGCGGCCGGGCACCGAGGCCCTCGGCGAGCAGCTCGCCGAAGCGCGCGCGCTGATGCCCGACGCGCTCGCCGGCCTGACGCGGGAGCTGGGTCCGTCCCCTCTGGCCGTCGGCCCCGGGGCGGTAGAATTCCGGGTTCAGCTCGAGCGTGCGGGGGCGGTGGTTCCGGCGGACGATTCGGAGCTTCACCGAGTGTCAGCCACCTACCACTGCCGGCTCGCGTCGCTGATGAGCCCCACGGCCGCCACGGCCGAGATCAGCCCGGATTACCTCCGGCTCCCGGATGCCGAGATCGCGCTTCGGGAGCGAGCGACTCCCGACACACCGTGACAGAGCCCATCACCATCCGCCCCCTCGGCTATTCGGACCTTCCCCAGGTGATCGCGGTCGAGCGCCGCGCCTTCCCGACGCCGTGGTCGCTGGCCATGTTCGTGCTCGAGCTCTCGAAGCCCTCGGGCGTGTGCCTGGCCGCATCCCTCGACGGCAAGCTCGTCGGGTATCTGATCTGCTCACGCTACGACCAGGTCTTCCATCTCATGAACATCGCCGTGGACCCCTCGGCCCGGCGGCGCGGCATCGCCTCGGCGCTGCTGGCCCGGATGCTCCAGAGGGCGGGACCTGAGGAGGCCTACACGCTCGAGGTTCGGACCTCCAACGCGGGGGCCATCACCCTCTACGAGCGATTCGGCTTCCGGGCCGCCGGCATGCGGCGGCGCTATTACCAGGACACCGGCGAGGACGCGATGATCATGTGGCGGACCACCGGCGACCGTTCGGGCACGGGCTTTCCGGGCTGAGATGGCCGGCCGTCTGATCCTCGCGCTCGAGACGAGCTGCGACGACACCTGCGCCGCCGTCGTCACCGGGGACGGCGAGATCCGCGCCAACGTGATCTCCTCGCAGGCGATCCACGGGCGCTACGGCGGCGTCGTCCCCGAGATCGCCTCGCGCCACCATCTCGAGCTGATCGGCGACGTGGTGCAGGACGCCCTGGGCCGGGCCGGCACCTCCCTCCAGCAGGTCGACCTCGTCGCCGTCACCGCCGGCCCGGGCCTCGTCGGGGCGCTGCTCGTCGGCGTCGCCACGGCCAAGGCGCTCGCCGCCGCCCACGAGCTGCCGCTGGCCCCCGTCGACCACCTCCACGGCCACGTCGCAGCCAGCTTCCTCGAGCCGGCGCCGTTCGAGCCGCCGTTCCTGAGCCTGATCGCCAGCGGCGGTCACACGCTGCTGGCGCGCGTGGACGGGCACGGGCCCGGCTTCGAGCTGGTCGGGCAGACGCTCGACGACGCCGCCGGCGAGGCCTTCGACAAGGGCGCGCGCCTGCTCGGGCTCGGCTATCCGGGCGGCGCCGCGCTCGAGCGCCTCGCCCGCGACGGCGACCCGACCGCGTTCGCGTTCCCGACGGCCTCGCGCGTCCCGGGGCTCGACTTCTCCTTCGCCGGCCTCAAGACGGCGCTCCTGTACCGGGTCCGTGAGCTGGGGGAGGCCGAGACCGAGCGCCGCCGCGCCGACCTCGCCGCCTCCTACCAGCACGCGATCGTCGAGATGCTCGCCGGCCGCGTCGCCCGCGGCCTGGCCCAGACCGGGTCCGAGCGTCTGGCCGTGGGTGGCGGGGTGGCGGCCAACGGGCCGCTGCGCGCCCGCCTGGCCGAGCTCGATGTGGCGCTCGACCTTCCCGAGCCCGCGCTCTGTACCGACAACGCGGCGATGATCGCCAGCGCCGCCCGATACGTTCCGGAGCTGCCCTATCCGGATTATCTCGGGCTCGACGTGTACGCCAGCGGCGAGCGGGCGGCGGCGGTCTGATGCGGACGGTCATCCTCTACGGTCGCGCCGGGTGCTGCCTGTGCGACGACGCCCGCGAGGTGCTCGAGCGCGTCCGTGCCGAGCGGCCGTTCGTGCTCGAGGAGCGCGACATCGAGGCCGACGATGCCCTGCACGCGGCCTACCTGGAGCGCATTCCCGTGGTCACCATCGACGGGCGCGAGGAGTTCGAGTTCTTCGTCGATGAGCGCGAGTTCACGCGGCGACTGATGGCGCCCCCGATAGAGTGAGGGACGGATGAGCTACACGGTGGGTAGCGGTACCGAGATAGCCCAGCCGGGCAGCGAGAAGCCGGGGGAGAAGCTTTCACTGGGGGTCGCGGCGCGGTTGTCGCGCTACCTCCAGGTGCTGACACAGGCGCGCAAGATGGGCAAGGAGACGATTTCCTCACAGGAGCTCGCCGAGTACACGCACGTGAATTCGACCCAGATCCGGCGCGATCTGTCCGGTTTCGGCAAGTTCGGCAAGCGCGGCGTGGGCTACAACGTCGAGTCGCTCGTGTCCCAGATCCGCAAGATCCTGCGGACCTCGGGGCAGCACAACATCGCCCTGTTCGGCGCCGGTCACCTGGGCACCGCGATCGCCACCTCGGACATCTTCGCCGACCACGGCTTCCGGGTCGTCGCCGTCTTTGACCTCGATCGCGAGAAGGTGGGGACGCAGATCGGCTCCCTCACGGTCCGTCACAACACCGCGCTTCGCGACGTGGTCGAGGAGGAGGACATCGTCGTGGCCGTGCTCGCGGTCCCGGCGCCCGCGGCCCAGATGCTCGCCGACGATCTCGTGGAGGCCGGCGTCAAGATCATCTTCAATTACTCCGACGCGCTGCTTCAGGTGCCGCCCGAGGTGACCGTCCACACTTCGAGTCCCGCCGTCGACCTGCTGTACGCCCTCTACTTCTACCTGACCTAACTCCCCGGACGTGGACGTCGATCTGGACATCGCCCGCGCGGCCTTCGAGGACTCCACCGACTTCACGGTCGGCCTGGAGGAGGAGTTCGCGATCCTCGACGCCTCCGATCTCGGCCTGACCGCGCGGTTCGACGAGTTGAGGGAGGCCGCGGCGAGCGATGCCGTGCTGGCCGAGTCGATCGCCGGGGAGCTGATCGCCTCGGAGATCGAGATCCGCTCCGGCCGCGGCGCCGATCTCGCCGCCGCCACCCTGGCCCAGCGCGACCGCCGGCGCCGGCTGTTCGGGCTGGCCGCCGAGCGGGGCATCGCGCTGGGCTCCACCGGGACCCATCCGTGGTCGGATTACCGCGACCAGCACATCATCCAGACCGATCACTACCGCCGCGTCGAGGACGGGCTGAGGTACGTGGCCTGGCGCAACAACACCTTCTCGATGCACGCGCATGTCGGGATCCACGGCGCCGAGCGCGCGGTGCTCGCGTGCGACCGGCTGCGCCCAGTGTTGCCGCTGCTGCTGGCGATCTCGGCCAACTCCCCGTTCCTCGACGGCCGCGACTCGGGCCTGCACAGCGCCCGCACGCAGACCTTCACCCGCAGCTTCCCGCGCTGCGGCGTGCCCGATCCGTTCGGGAGCTGGGACGCGTTCACGGACTACATCGAGTTCCTCTTCCGCACCAACTCGATCGTCGAGTACACGCAGGTGTGGTGGTCGATCCGGCCGCACCTGTCCTTCGGGACCGTCGAGGTGCGCATCTGCGACGCCCAGGCCACGGCGGCGGAAGCCGAGGGGCTGGCGGCGCTGATCGTGGCGTGTGTGGCACAGGCCGCCCGAGATATCGACGCCGGCGTGGCCAAGCCGGAAGTGCCCGGCCGGTTGATCGAGGAGAACATGTGGCGCGCGATCCGCTACGGCCTGGACGGCACGCTGCTCGATCTCGAGCGCCTGACCGAGTACCCGGCCCGTGGCGCGGTCGATCGCCTGCTGGAGTGGACCGCTCCGGTCCGCGCCGAGCTCGGGATCGACGTCGCGCTGCCCGAGCTCAACGGCGCGCAGCGCCAGCGGCGGCTGGTCGACGCGGGCGTGAGCCTGGGGGAGATCTATGCCGCCACTGTCGCGGAGACGCGCGAGACCTATGCTCAGGAAGCTGAGCATCCCGCGGAGGTGACGAAGTGAGTGCAACCGGAGATCCATCGGACGTGCAGGAACAACAGCCCGGCGGCGAGGGGCGGCCCGAGGACCAGATGTCCGAGGAGGAGCTGCGCGCCGCCTACGAGGCCGAGATCAAGAAGATCCGGGTCGAGCACGTCCTGCTCGAGCAGGTGGTGACGCTGGTCAATCTCGGGATGCGGCGCACCGGCCTGGTGCCCGGGACCGAGAGCGAGCGCGATCCCGACCAGGTGAGGATCGCGATCGAGGCTGTGCGCGTGCTGCTCCCGCTCGTCGAGCAGGCGGTTCCGCAGCAGGCCGGCCCAATCCGCGACGCTCTCTCGCAGCTGCAGCTCGCGTTCGTCCGCATCGGCGGCACGGCGGCCCCCGGACGCCCGGACGGTCCTCCGCCGCCGGCCGGCGAGGGTGGTCCTGGTGGTCCTGGTGGCGGCCCGGGTGGTCCGGGTGGCGGGCCGGGTGGTCCGGGTGGTGGGCCGGGTGGCCCGGGTGGTCCGGGTGGCCCCGGTGGTCCGGAGGGCGGTCCGGGTGGTCCGGAGGGCGGTCCGGGTGGTCCGGCGCAGCCAGGCGAGCCCGGTCCGGCGCAGCGCAGCGGCCGGCTCTGGATCCCGGGCCAGTAGGCCGAATCGACAGCCCGGCGTAGTTCGGGGGCACCCGCAGGACGTTCGGGCGCCGTCCACGGTAGACTCCCGCGCCGCTTTACGCGGGGCCTCCGCCTGGGTTTCGGGGCGGTGGCCCTTCGATGTTTTTTGGTGCGCCTGTTCCGCGCCTTTCCCAACTATGTAGAGCCCTCCGGAGGACTTTCTCTTGTCTAGCTTCCTGACGCACCACGGGGCGCTGGTAGCGCTGTTCGGCGCCGCATGCGCCATCGTGTACGGCGCCGTCACCGCTCGCCAACTCCTGGCGCTCTCGCCGGGTAACGAACGGATGCGCTCCATCTCCGCCGCGGTCCAGGAGGGAGCCCGTGCGTACCTGAACCGGCAGTACACGACCATTGCCATCGTGGGCGTCGTGCTGTTCGTCGCCCTGATCCCGATCCAGAACATCCGGGTCGCGATCGGCTTCGCGATCGGCGGCGTGCTGTCCGCCTCGGCCGGGTACGTCGGCATGAACGTGTCCGTGCGCGCCAACGCCCGCGTCGCCGAGTCCGCGCGCAGTGGCGTCTCCCGCGCGCTCGACGTCGCCTTCCGCGGCGGCGCCGTGACCGGCATGCTCGTCGTCGGCCTCGCCCTGATCGGCGTGTCGGGCTACTACGGAATCCTCACCTGGATCGTCGGCGAGACGCCCCGCCAGGCCGTCGACGCCCTGATCGGGCTCGGCTTCGGAGGCTCGCTGATCTCCGTCTTCGCCCGCCTCGGCGGCGGCATCTTCACCAAGGGTGCCGACGTCGGCGCCGACCTGGTCGGCAAGATCGAGGCCGGGATCCCCGAGGACGACCCCCGCAACCCGGCCGTGATCGCCGACAACGTCGGTGACAACGTCGGCGACTGCGCCGGCATGGCTGCGGACCTGTTCGAGACCTACGCGGTCACCGCCGTCGCAGTGATGCTGCTCGGCGTGCTCATCTTCTCCTTCGCCCAGCAGTCGGCCGTCGCGCTGTACCCGCTCGTGATGGGCGGCGTCTCCATCATCGCCTCGATCATCGGCACCTTCGCCGTGAAGTCGAAGTCCGGCAACGTCGAGCGCGCGCTCTACCAGGGCCTGGTCGTCTCCGGCGTCCTGGCCGCGCTCGCGTTCCTGCCGGTCACCAAGTGGCTGATGGACGGCATCCAGTACAAGGGCGGCGCGGCCGGCCCAAGCTGGTACAAGTTCTACTTCTGCGCCCTGATCGGACTCGGCGTGACGGCAGCGCTGTTCGTGATCACCGACTACTACACGTCGACGCGCTTCTCGCCGGTCAAGAGCACGGCCCGCGCCTCGCAGACGGGTCATGCGACGAACATCATCCAGGGCCTCGCCAAGGGCTACCAGGCCACGGCGCTGCCGGCGATCGTGATCGCGCTCGGCGTGTTCGGCGCCTGGAAGCTGGCCGGCGGCGGCACGCAGGGCATCTACGGCATCGGCGTTGCGGTGATGGCTCAGCTGTCGCTGACCGGCCTGATCGTCGCGCTCGACGCCTTCGGCCCGATCACCGACAACGCCGGCGGGATCGCCGAGATGGCCGAGCTGCCCGACGATGTCCGCGACGTCACCGACCGGCTCGACGCCGTCGGCAACACGACCAAGGCGGTCACCAAGGGATACGCGATCGGCTCCGCCGCGCTCGCCGCGCTGGTGCTGTTCAGCGCCTTCGAGCGGGAGCTGCCGCTCCGCTCGCACTACGCGTTCGTGCTCGGAAACCCGCCGGTGCTGATCGGGCTGCTGATCGGCGGCATGATGGTCTACCTGTTCGCCGCCCTGTCGATGGAGGCGGTCGGACGCGCGGGCGCCGCGGTCGTCGAGGAGGTCCGCCGCCAGTTCCGCGAGAAGCCCGGGATCATGGAGGGCACCGAGCAGCCCGAGTACGGGACCTGCGTGGACATCGTCACCAAGGCCGCCCAGCGGGAGATGATCATCCCGTCGCTGATCCCGATCGTGCTCACCCTGGTCGTCGGCCTGATCAGCGTTGAAGCGCTCGGCGGACTGCTGATCGGAGTGATCGTGGTCGGCCTGTTCATGGCCATCTCGATGACCTCCGGCGGCGGCGCCTGGGACAACGCCAAGAAGCTGATCGAGGACGGCGCCTACGGTGGCAAGGGCTCCGAGGCCCACGCGGCCGCGGTCACCGGCGACACCGTCGGCGATCCGTTCAAGGACACGGCCGGCCCGGCCATCAACCCGATGATCAAGGTCGCCAACATCGTGGCGCTCCTGATCATCCCGCTCATCACCTGATTCGTCGGCCGTGGGCGGGGCGCGGAGGCGTCCCCGCGCTCGGGGCGTTGGCTGATCGGGGTCGAAGCGTTGCAACTGAGTTCCGGGGGCCGGAACTCAGTTGCAGCACTTCGCCGCGGGAGCGGTACGACCCGCCCCAACGCCGCCCCGCCACACCGGCCCCAACGCCGCCCCGCCCCCAACACCGCCCCGCCCCTCGCTACGCTCGGGTGAGCCATGTCGCTGTCCGTCGAGATCGGCTTGCTCCTGGCGCTGGGAACGGCCTTTGGCTCGGTTGCCGGGTTCCTGTACAAGTTCCGCGGCGCGCGCGATGCGCCGGACGTGGATTTCCGCCGGCCGATCAGCAGTTCGATCGCGCTCTTTCGCTCGCCGCTGTACGCGCTGGGGATCCTGATCGCGCTCGGGTCGTGGGGGCTCCACGTCGGGGCGCTGTCACTGGCCCCGATCTCGCTCGTGCAGACCGCGATCGCCGGCGGCCTGGTCCTGCTCACGGTCGTGGCCGACCGGCTGTTCGGGATCGAGGTGACGCGGCGTGAATGGATCGGGGTCGGCCTCACGGCCGCGGGGCTCGCGTTCCTGGCCGCGACGCTCGACAAGACGGCCGACGGGGCCCACTCGCACTACGCCGCCGGGACGCTGGCCGCCTACGCCGGTGCGCTCGGCTTCGCCGGCCTGGCCATCGCTGCGGCCTCGCGGCGGGCGCTGGCGCTGGCCGTCTCGGCGGGTCTGTTGTGGGCCGCCTCGGACACCTCGATCAAGGCGCTCAGCTCGCACCTGGGCCAGCTCGGGTTCGGTGTCCTGGTGCACCCGCTGGCGTTCGTGATCCTGATCGCCTCGCTGCTCGGCCTGCTGATCTCGGCGCGCAGTCTGCAGCTCGGCGCTGCCGTGCCGGTCATCGCCGTGACCAGCGCGGCCGCGAACCTGGCCACCATCGCGGCGGGCCCGATCGTGTTCGGCGAGCCGCTTCCCTCCGGGCATCTGGAGCTCGTCGTGCGGCTGCTCGCGTTCGGGCTCGTGATCTGCGCCGCCGCGCTGACACCGCCCCCGGCCGCGGGCCTCGAGCGCGGCCCGAGCGCCGGTGGCGATCGCTCGTGAGGGGCTCGAGCGAGCTTCACGTGCGATGCCCGACCGACGTCATCCGCACGGCCCTTTGCCGGGTGATCCTGACCGCTGCCCCAGCCGGCCGGGTCATCGACGCCGTTGTCGATCCCGCGCGGGTACACGAAGGCTGATCTGCGACGCTAGAGTCCCAGTCATGTTCATCCTGATAGCCGGAGCAGGGAGGGTGGGCTCGGCCGTCGCGAAGCGAGCGCTCGAGGCCGGCCACGAGGTTTCCGTGCTCGATACCGACCCGCTTTCGCACGAGCGGCTCGACAAGGACCCCACGCGCACGTGGGAGGACATGGGCGGCCGTTTCACCGTCGGTGCGGCGCTCGAGGTCGACGGCCTGATCGAGGCCGGGATCGAGGAGGCCGACGTGTTCATCGCCGCCACCAGCGGGGACAACACGAACCTGGTCATCGCCCAGATCGCCCAGCGCCGCTTCAACGTGCCGCGGGTCGTCGTCCGGGTCGCCGATCCGGGCCGCGCGGCCTGGTACGCGGAGCAGGGGCTGCACACGATCTGCCCCACGCAGATCGCCATCGACCAGGCCGAACGGGTGGCGCTGGCGCCATGAGCACCGGAGGCTCCTCGTGTACGTGATCATCGCCGGAGCCGGCAAGGTCGGCTGGAACCTGGCCCGTGAGCTGATCGCCAAGGGCCAGGAGGTGTCGCTGATCGAGTCCGACCACCGGCGCTACCGGGTCGTCGAGGAGGAGCTCGAGCACGCCGTCCAGTACGGGGACGCGACCGAGCTGTGGGTGCTTGAGCGCGCCGGCATCCAGCGCGCCGACCTGGTCATCGCGGTGACCGGCGATGACGAGGACAACATGTTGATCTGCCAGGTGGCCAAGGAGAAGTACGGCGCCCAGCGCATCGTCGCCCGCGTGAACAACCCGCGCAACGTGCAGCACTTCAAGCTGCTGGGGATCCAGCCCGCCGTCTCCGCTACGGACCTGATCTTGCGCCTGATCGAGCACGAGGTGCCCGAGTACGGTCTCGTGCAGCTGCTCGCGCTCGAGGAGGAGCGGCTCGAGATCATCGAGCTCGAGGTGTCCGCGGGCTCGGTCGCGGCGGGCTGTCGGGTGGCCGAGGTGGAGCTTCCCGACGGCGCTCTGATCATCTCCGTCCTGCGTGGTGGCGCCGGATTCGTGCCCAAGGCCGACTCGGTGATCCATGCCGGGGACCAGGTGCTCCTGATCCTCGACCCCGGGCTCGAGGCCGACATCACGCCGCAGTTCGCCGCCCGGGCCGGGGCGTCAGTGGACGGCAAGCGGTGATCACCGCTCGCGCCGATGGCTGACCGCGAGGTCGAGTTCCTGATCATCGGCGGCGGCATGGCCGCCGGCAACTGCGCCCGCTGGCTGCGCGAGGAAGGCGCCGACGGCTCGATCCTGCTGGTCGGTCGCGAGCCCGATCTCCCCTACAACCGGCCGCCCTGCTCCAAGGAGTATCTCCAGGGCAAGGAGTCGCGCGACGACGTCCTGTTCCGGCCGCCGGAGTGGTACGACGAGAACGCGGTCGAGGCGCTCACCCGGGTCTCGGCGATGAAGCTCGATACCGGGGCCAGGACGGTCAAGCTCTCCGACAAGCACGAGATCGGCTTCGGTCAGGCGCTGGTCGCGACCGGCGCCAATGTCCGGCGCCTGAACGTCCCCGGTTGCGACCTCGAGGGCATCCACTACCTGCGCACGCTCGGCAACAGCGACACGATCCGCGCCGACGCGGCCGGCAAGCGGGTGGTGCTGATCGGCGGCTCCTACATCGGCTCCGAGGTGGCGGCGTCGCTGACCGTGCTCGGCAGCGAGTGCTCGATCGCGATGATCGAGCCCGTCGTGCTGAGCCGGACCTTCGGCGAGACCGCCGGTCGCTTCTTCCAGGCTCGCCTCGAGGAGCACGGGATCGCCGTTCACGGCGGTGAGGAGCTCGAGTCCTTCGAGGGCACCGGCGACCGCGTCACCCACGTGGTCCTGAAATCCGGCCGCAAGCTCGCCGCCGACGCGGTCGTGATCGGCGCCGGGGCCGTTCCCGACGTGACGCTGGCCCGCGGCGCCGGCCTCACCATCGGCCACAGCGGCGGCGTCGAGGTCGACTCGCGGCTGCAGAGCGCCGTGCCGGGCATCTACGCCGCCGGGGACATCGCCGAGTACGAGAGCGTCGTCCACGGCGGACGTCGGCTCCGGGTCGAGCACTGGGACGTCGCCTTCAATCAGGGCAAGACGGCGGCGCTCAACATGCTCGGCCGCGACCAGCCCCATGACGTCGTGCCCTACTTCTTCTCCGACCTCGCCGACTGGGCCTCGCTCGAGTACGTCGGGCCGGCCTCGAGCTGGGACCAGGAGGTCGTGCGCGGCTCGATCGACCGGGGCGAGTTCAGCGTCTGGTACCTGGCTCAGGGCGCGCTGGCCGCGGCCCTGTCGGTCGGGCGCTCTGATGACCTCGAGCACGCGCGCCGGCTGATCGCCGCCCACACCCGGCTCGGCGACGGGTCGGCCCTGGCCGACCTCGACACCGACCTCGCGACCCTGTGATGTCAATCGCCTGAGTTCGGGTCCTCGCGCGCCGGGCTCGGCGGCGACGGCGACGCCGGCGGGCTCGGCCGGCGTGGGCCGCCCGGGAAGCGATCGACGAGCCGTCCAAAACGATCGATCGCCCCTTCCAGCGGCATCGCGATGTCCAGCGCGCGCTCCAGCGCCGGCAGGACGGTGATCAGCTCGGTGCCCGTTTGCACGACCCGCGTGGCGCTGCCGACGATCTCCGCTCCCCGGCTGTCGACCTGCCGGCCGAGGGTGTGCATGCTGTCGCCCATCTCGAGCAGCGCCGCGCCGCGCTCGTCGAGCCGCTCGCCGAGCAGCAGCATCTCCTCGGCGCGTTCGTCGAGCCGCTCGGCGATCAGGAGCACGGCCCGGCCGATCGCTGCGATCTCCTCGCCGAGGGCCAGCATCTGGTCGAGCTGGTCGGGCGCGTAGCGGGCCATCTGCGCGACCGCCGCGAGATCCGACAGCACGCGGCCGATCACCGCCGAGGGCATCCGCGTGGCCAGACCGAGCACACTCATCGAGCTGACAGTAGCTCACGGCGCGGGGCGGGTGCCGAGCGTCCTCCGGGGGCTCTCGCCCGCGCGCTTGCATCCCGTCGTGCTTGCATATACTCGCCCGGCGAGGCTCAGCCTGGCCCAGGATCCCTGGGGAATGGTGTAACGGCAGCACGCGACGCTCTGGACGTCGAAGTTGGGGTTCGAATCCCTGTTCCCCAGTTGAGAACCTCGCGCAGGAGCCCCGGGGGAGGGCCGCCTCGGCTGACCGAGGCTCCGGCGCGATCGCGTTACGCCGCCGGCGGGTCGGTGAACTGCGCCGGTTGCTTCGTGACTCCGGCGGTGACCGCCGCGAGCTGGTTCGGGGAGCCGATCAGCCCCCGCTGAAGCTCGGCTTCGAGCGCCAGCGTCTCGGCCTCAGAGCCGATCCAGGCCTCGTCGAGCAGCCGCTTGGCGCCGCGTACCGCGTCGGGCGAGCGGCCGGCGATCTCGGCCGCGAGCTCGAGCGCCGATCCGAGCGGATCCTCGGAGACGTGGGTGACCAGTCCGAGTGCCGCGGCCTCGCTGCCGCTGAACACGCGCCCGGTGTAGGTGAGCTCCTTGGCCACGTCGATCGAGACCAGCCGGGGGAGAGTTCGCGTCAGCGACATGTCGGGGATCAGGCCCCACTTGACCTCCATCACCGAGAGGCGGGTGTCGGGCGCGGCGAAGCGGATGTCGGCGCCAAGCGCGATCTGGAGACCGCCGCCGAGGCAATTGCCGTGCAGCGCCGCGATCACCGGCATCGGCAGGCGCACCCAGTCGTAGGCCGCCCGCTGGAACCAGTTGGGCGACTCCCCGCGGAGGCGGTCGTGCAATCCGTCGAGCCCGCTCGGGGCCGACATCAGGCTGGCGATGTCGAGCCCGGAGCAGAAGCTCGGGCCGTCGCCGTGCAGGACCACCGCCCGCACGCCGGTCTGCGCCGCAACCTGCTCGGCGGCGCCGATGATGCCCTCGAACATCGCGCCGTCGAGCGCGTTGTGCTTCTCGGCCCGGGTGAGGGTGACCACGGCCACGTGGTCGCGCGTCTCGATCCTGACCCGATCCTCACTCATCGGATCGGGAGACTATCCGGTCGTGAACCCGCCGTTCACGCCGCGGCTTGCGAGCCGCTGCTCACGCCGCTGCTTGTGGGCCGGCGCTCACGCCGCGGCTTGCTCGGCCCAGTCGCGATACAGGCGCCAGTAGTGGCCCTCGATGTCGAGCAGCTCGTCGTGGGTTCCCTGCTCGACGATGCGCCCGTGCTCGATCACGACGATCCGGCCGGCATGGCGGATCGTCGAGAGCCGGTGGGCGATCACGATCGCGGTGCGCCCGGCGACGAGCCGTCGCAGGCCCTGTTCGATCAGCGTCTCGGTGTGGACATCGACGTTGGAGGTGGCCTCGTCGAGCACGAGAATGCGCGGGTCAGCGACCAGGGCACGGGCGAAGGCGATCAACTGGCGCTGGCCGGCCGAGAGCTGCACGCCGCGCTCGCCGACCTCGGTGTCGTAGCCGTTCTCGAGGCCGGTGATGAAGCCGTGGGCGCCGATCGCCTCGGCCGCCTTCTTGATCTCCTGATCGGTCGCCCCCGGGCGCCCGAAGGCGATGTTCTCGCGCACCGTGCCGCTGAACAGGAAGCCCTCCTGGGGCACGATCCCCATCTGCGAGCGCAGCGACTCGGCGGTCACCGAGCGGAGGTCGTGGCCGTCGACGAGCACACTGCCGAGCGTCGGGTCGTAGAACCGGGCCGCGAGCTTGGCCAGCGTCGACTTGCCGGCGCCGGTCTCGCCCACCAGCGCCACCGTCTGGCCCGGCGGGATCGTCAGGTCGATGTCCCGCAACGCCCAGGCGCCGGCGTCGTCGCTCCCGTAGCGGAATGAGACCTCGTCGAAGCGAAGGCCGCCCCTGATCCGCGGGAGCTCGAGTGCGCCCGCCTGGTCGCTGAGCTCGGGCTGCTCGTCCATCAGCTCGAAGATCTTGTCCAGCGCGGCCATGCCCGACTGGTAGGTCGTGTACAGCTGCGAGAGCTGCTGGATCGGGTCGAAGAAGTTGTTGAGCGCCGCCACGAACGCGAACACGACACCGGTCGAGGTGCTCCCATTGATGGCGGCGATCCCGCCGACGACGAGGATCTCGACGGTCACGAGCGCCGAGAGCAGCTCCACCGCGGGGAAGTAGGCGGCGTTGAGGTTGACCGTGGTCATGTTGGCCGCGCGGTTGTCGTCGTTGAGCTCGTGGAAGCGGGCGATGTGCCGGGGCTCCTGACCGAAGGCGCGCACCACGCGGATGCCCGACAGCGTCTCCTGCAGGTACCCGGTGATCCACGCGATCTTCTCCCGCGTGAGTCGGTACGCATCGGCGGAGGCGATGCGGAAGATCAACCCGCCGACGGCCAGCAGCGGCAGGGCGATGAAGGTCAGCAGCGCGAGGTGCGGGTCCATCACGAACAGGATCACGACCACGCCGATCAGCATCAGTCCGGATTGGATCAGCGTTGCCATACCGTCGGAGACGAGCTGATCGAGTGCCTCCACGTCGTTGGTGAGCCGGGAGATGATCACGCCGGCCCGGTTGCGCGAGTAGAAGCCGATCGACAGCGACTGCAGGTGCTCGAACAGGGCCAGGCGCAGGTCCTGCAGGGCCCGCTGCCCGACCCACCCGACGAGGTACGTCTGGACGTAGGAGGCGACGGCGTAGACGATCGCCGAGAGAACGAACAGGGCGACGATCACATCGAGCGCGTGCACGTCGTGCTTCTGGATCCCGTTGTCGATGGCCAGCTTGGCCAGCGGCGCCGGCGCCAGCGCGGCGGCGGTGGCGAGCACGAGCGCCACGAACATCGCCAGCACCCGCCAGCGGTAGGGTGCCAGGATCTCCATCAGCCCGCGGAGCTTGCGCCCGCGACCCGACGTCTGACGCAGTCGGCGCCGGATGTCGGCCATCCGCCCCGAGTTCTCACGGACAGCGCTCACAGTCCCGCCACCTCCGCCTCGCGTGAGTTCTCGTTCAGGAACACCTGGTCGGGCATGCCCTTCTCCACGATCTCGCGGTACAGCGGCGAGCGCAGGAACAGCTCGTCGTGCGTGCCGCGGGCGACCAGCCGCCCGTCCTCGATCACGGCGATCTCGTCCGCGAGCGCGATCGTCGAGAGGCGGTGGGCGATGATGAACGTGGTCCGTCCGGCCATCACGTCGCGCAGCGCCTGCTTGATCTCGTTCTCGGTGGAGGCGTCGACCGAGGAGGTTGCATCGTCGAGCACGAGGATCCGGGGGTCGGCGAGGACGGCGCGCGCGATCGCGATCCGCTGGCGCTGGCCGCCGGAGACGGTGAGCCCGCGCTCGCCGACGAGCGTGTCGTAGCCGGACGGAAGCTCCTCGATGAACCCGTCTGCCTGCGCCACCCGGGCGGCGCGCTCGACCTCCTCGCGGGTCGCCTCGGGCCGCGCGTAGGCAATGTTGTCGTGGACCGTGGCCGAGAACAGGAACGGGTCGTCGGTGACGAGGGCGATCTCGTGGCGCAGGCTGACCGGGTCGACGGTGCGGACGTCGGCGCCGTCGATCCGTACGCTGCCTTCGGTCACGTCGTACAGGCGCGGCAGCAGCGAGACGAGCGCCGTCTTCCCGGCGCCGGTGGCGCCGACCAGCGCCAGCGTGCTGCCCGCCTCGACCTCGAGGTCGATGTCACAGAGCACCGGCCGCGACGAGCCCTCGAACGTGAGCCCGGCGCCGGACAGCTGCACCCGTCCGCGGCCCGCGGGCAGCGGTGGGGCCGCGTCCGGGATTGTCATCGCCGGCGCGCGATCGAGGATCTCGAAGATTCGCGCGCCCGACGCGGTCGCCCGCTGCGCCGCGCCGAGCATGTAGCCCAACGTGCGCATCGGCGAGATGAGCATCAGCAGGTACGCGTAGAAGGCGGTGAACGACCCCAGCGACAGTGTGCCGTGGATGACCTCGCGGCCGCCGACGAGCAGGATCGCGGCCAGGCCGAGGTTGGGCAGGAAGCTGAGCAGCGGCGTGTAGAGGGCCTGGATCCGGACGGCGAGCAGCGCCTGGTCGAAGACCCGCGTGACTGATCTGGTGAAGCGATTGAGTTGGCGCTCCTCCTGCGCGAACGCCTTCACCACGCGGACGCCCGAGACGTTCTCCTCCGCCTCGGCGGTCAGCTCCGCGATCCGCTGCTGGACCTCCTGGACCGCCGGTCGCGACTTGTGCCCGTAGCGATTGGCGATCGCGACCACGAACGGCACCGGGATCAGCGCGAGGGCGGCGAGCTCCGGCTGGAGCAGGAACATCGCCACTGCCGCCAGCGCGATCGTCAGCGCGGACTGGGCGATGAAGATCAACCCGTACCCGAGGAAGAAGCGCACCGACTGCAGGTCCACGGTCGCGCGCGACATCAGCTGGCCGGTCTGCTGACGGTCGAAGAACGCCAGCTCGAGCCGTTGCAGCTGCTCGTAGAGCCGGTTGCGCACGTCGAGCTCGACCCCCAGCGAGACGCGACCGGCGACCAGTCGCCGGGCCACGCTCAGTCCCAGACGGGCAAGCCCCGCGATCGCGATCGCGATCGCCCACATGGTCAGCGCGTGCTTGTCGTGGGAGCCGATCGCGTTGATCGCGCGGCCGGTGAGATAGGGGATCAGGACGGTCGCGCCCATGGCGCCGGCCGCGAGGCCGAACGACCACGCGACCCCGCCCCGGTACGGGCGCAGAAACCCCAGAAGTCGCCAGAAGATACTCACGCTTCAAAAAGTATAGGAAGTGCTGCCGAGCCGGCCGAGGATGTCCGTCAGAGCGGCCTTGGAGCAGCGCCAGGGCGCCGCCAGAGCAGCGTCGGACCCTCCCCGAAATGGTCCGAGTATGCCCATCGCGAGCCGTCTCTAATCGGCGATGGCGGTCGCCGTTTTCGGGCTCCGGACACCCGACGGTTGCACGTTGCGATGCACCGGATCTTCTGCTTATGATCACCGCGATCCGGGCAGGAACGCGGCTGGCGCGTGTGCTGAGAGAGGAGGTGCTACCGGCCGGATGGATGTCATCCTGAAATTGGGATACGAGCCGGTACGCGGCTTCATCGAGACCGTGGGGGCGATGGTGCTGCTGTTCCGGCGCACGCTCGTCGCGGCACCGACTCCAAGGAGACCGGACTGCTGGTCCCCAACGCCGACGTGCGGATCGCCGGCGTCAACGTCGGCAAGGTGACGACAGTCCAGAATCGGGGTGTCAACTCGCTCGTGACGATGGACATCCAGCGCCAGTACGCGCCGCTGCCCAAGGACACGCAGGCCATCCTGCGCCAGAAGACACTGCTCGGCGAGGCGTACGTGATGCTCTCGACCGGGACCGCCACCGGCCCGAAGTTCGCCGACGGCGCGACCATCCCGACCTCTCAGATCCAGGACACCCAGCAGCTCGACCAGGTCCTCGGGTCCTTCGACACGCCGACTCAGAAGAACCTGCAGGCGCTGCTGCAGGGCACGTTCACCGCCATCGGTGGCCGCGGCCAGGATCTCAACGACACGATCGGCAATCTCGACCCGACGGTCCAGGAGCTGACCGCCGTGGTCGGGGTGCTCAATGACCAGCAGCAGAACCTCCAGAGCCTGATCAACAACACGGGCACGGTGCTGAGCACCCTCGGCAATCACTCGGCCGACCTGACCAGCCTGATCACCGCCGGCGACCAGGTGTTCGCCACCACCGCCGCCCGCAACGCCTCGTTGACCGCCACCGTCAACGCGTTGCCGCCGTTCCTGACCCAGCTGCGCAGCACGCTGCCGGTGCTCGACACCACGCTCGGGATCGCGCAGCCGACCCTCGCGACGCTGCGCCCGGTCGCGCGCCTGCTGCCGCCGGCGCTCGCGGAGACGATCGCGCTGGCGGGGCCGGCGACGAGCCTGCTGGCCCAGGCGCCGGGTCTGTTCAACGCCGCTGAGACTGCCCTCCCATCGATCACGCGCTTCTCCAACGCGCTCGGCCCGGCCCTCGACGCGGTGCTTCCCGCCGCGCGCGAGATCACGCCGGTGATCAACTTCCTCGGGCTCTACAGCGGTGAGCTTCAGGCCGCGATGTCCAACCTCGGCGCCTCGCTGCAGGCGGTCGCGCCGGCCAACACGACCTCCGATGCGACCGGCGCCCCCGTCGGCACCGCGCATTACCTGCGCGCGGTCGTGCCGATCAACGACGAGTCCGTGTTCGGGCAGTCCGTGCGCGAGCCCAGCAACCGCCACAACGCCTACTACTCACCGGGTGAGCAGAACAACCTCGCCACCGGCCTGCTGTCCTCCGACTGCAACAACACCTCCAACCCGCGCCAGGTGCCCCTGCTGACCGGCTCGGGCAACGTGCCCTGCAAGGTCCAGCCGGCGTTCAACTGGGGCAGCAACGCGCCGACGAACCCGTTGAGCTACTACCCGCATCTGACCCGCGCGCCGGTGCCGAAGCAGGGGGGCAGGACTCGGGCCGCCCGCGCCCGCCCTACGTCGTGAACCCGACGCCCTTCATGAACCCGCGCATCTCGCGCAGGTAGTGCGACCGGTTGACGTGAACGAAGTGGTTGCCCGGATACCAGTGCAGCCGGGGTCGGCCCCAGTGCTCCCACAGCATCCGGCTCTGCTCGGGCGGCGCCAGCCGGTCGCCGAGGCCGCCGATGATCATCAGGCGCTCGGTCGGCAGCAGCGAGGGGTAGTTGAGCGGCGAGTGCACCCCGACAGCCTGCTCGATGTCGGCGACCGGCACCCCGTTCAAGAGCGAGGCCACCGCCAGGCCCAGCCCGGCGGGGAACCATTGCCGCACGAGCTCGGCCATGTTCGTCACCGCGGCGTTCGTGATCACCAGCCGGAGCCGCTGCTCGACCGTGGCCAGCACCGCGCTCAGGTAGCCGCCGAGTGACACCCCGGTGACGCCGACCTGTTCCACCCCCGATGCCTCGAGGTGGTCGACGAACAGGCGGAAGTCGTGCACCGCGTGCAGCATCGCCTCGTTGAAGTTGGCCGGCCCGAAGGCGAACATCCCGGCGCCGCTCATCGGCGCCAGCGCCGCCCGCCGCGGACCGTGGAACGGCATCGTGTACAGCAGCACGTCATACCCCTTGCCGTACAGCCACGGCAGCGCGAAGACCGCGCTGTTGAGCAGATACGGCGAGGCGCCGAAGCCGTGGATCACGCACAGCGTCGGCCGCGGTCCGTCGTCGTGGTACCAGTGCTGCGCCCAGGCCGTGCCGTTGGCGCGGAACCTCGAGTACTCGTCCTGGAGCAATGGGTTCGCGGCGACGTACGGGCTCTTGAACCACAGCGTCGAGATCTTCACGCCGCGCGCCCGCACCGACCACGGTGAGAGCGGCGCCGAGTGCATCTCGACCTCGCCCTTGGGCCGCGGAAAGGTGACCGACGCGTCGCCGGCCCGGGCCAGCTCGCGGTAGAAGCCGAGCCGGCGCCGCTCGCCCCGCGCCGCGCCGCCCAGCGCCCACGGCGTGGCGCTGAACGAGATCACCGAGGCGAGCGCGGTCCGCACGGCGAGATCGGACGCGGCCGAGCCGCCGACGATCAGGCGCTCGCGCAGTCCGAGCCGCGGCTCGGGCGCCTCCTCGACGGCAACCGGTCCGTCGACCGTCTCGAACGTCGTCTCGGTCATACCCGCGGGCGCCTCGTGCCGGTCAGGCTCATCAGCCGGCGTGTCAGTCCCGGCATCAACCGGGCCTGGAACATCATCACCCCCAACTCGAACGGCACGAACACGTCCCCGCGCTCGCGCTCGACGGCGTCGGCGATCGCCTCCCCGGCCTGCTCCGGGGTCAACGTTCGGATCAGCCGCCCGATGCGCGGGATGCGCGCCTCGGCGCCCGGGTTGTGGTTGAAGTACGCACTTGAGACCTTGCCCGGCACCACCTGGCTGACGCCGATGCCGGTGCCGTGGAGATCGACCCGCAGCGCCTCGGTGAACCCGCGCATCGCCCAGCGGGCGCTCGCGTAGCCGAGGGCGCCCGGCCAGGGCGCGAACGCGGCCGGCGTGTTGACGTTGACGATCCATCCCGAGCGCCGCGCCAGCATCCCGCCGATGAACGCCCGGGTGACGAAGAAGGCGGCGTGGTAGGGGACGTCGGTCATGCCGGTGAGCTCGGCCGGATCGGTCTCGTCGATGAACAGGAACCGTCCCTGCCCGGCGTTGTTGACGATCACATCGGGGACACCCACCTCGGCCTGCACGCGCGCCTGTAGGTCGGCCACGGCGGCGATGTCGCCGACGTCGGCCGGGAACGCCTGCGCGCGGCCGCCCGCCGCGCTGATCGCGGCGGCCACGGACTCGAGCGTGTCGGCGCTGCGGGCCACCAGCAGCACCCGCGCCCCCCGGCGGGCGAGCACGTGGCTTGCTGCCTCGCCGATCCCGGTCGACGCTCCGGTGACGAGCGCGACCCTGCCTGTGAGGTCCATGGTCGCGCCTACTCTCCCACAACCGGCGCTTCCCAGCGGGACGCGAGCTCCGCGGCGTCGATCCCCGCGATTCCCGCCGCGGTCGCGTAGCGCTCGAGATGGGCGGCGACGATCTCGATCCCTTCGCTGACGACCCGGTCATCCCCCTCGAGGTCGTGCCGGTAGGCGACCTCCATGAAGCGGTCGGCGAGCTCGAACGCGAGCGAGAGCACGAACGGCTCCGTCGTCGGAGCCAGCAGCCCGGCCGCGATCGCGAAGGTGTGGAACTGACGCGCAAGCAGGTCGTCGCGCTCGCGCACGAAGGTGGCGATGTCGGCGTTGACGCGCCCCTGGAACCACAGGACGACGTAACTCGGCCGCTCGCGATAGCCCTCGCGGTAGGCCGCCACGGTGCTCTCGACGATGCTCCGGACGCTGTAGCGGGGCACCTGGGCGAGCGCGCCGGCGATCCGCTCGTCCATCGCGCTGATGTGGCGGTCGATCAACGCCGCGATGATCGCGTCGCGGTCGGCGAAGTACTGGTACAGCGTCCCGATCGGGACCCGCGCCCGGTCGGCCACCGCGCGCGTGGTCAGCGCATCGACCCCGCCGGCGACGACGACCTGCTCGGCGGCCAGCAGGATCCGCTGCACACGCTCCCGGCTGCGGCGCTGCACCGGGGTGCGTCGCGCGCTCGTCTCGCCGAGGGGAGTCGCCTGGCGGCTTGACGCGCTCACGGCGCCTACTATATAACCCGAATCTGACTCAGGTTCAGAGTTTTCGCCGCCCCCGCAGCGGCCTTCCGCAACCGTCGCAGCCCGCAACCGTCGCACCCCGCAACCCCGCACCCCCGCACCCCCCGTAACCCCGCCGACCCTCCCGATGCCCCCGACGCAGCCCATCGATCCCGAGGCGTACCACGACGTGGTCGTGATCGGTGCCGGCCCCGCCGGCCTGGCCACGGGCGCCGCGCTGCAGCGCGCCGGCGTACGGCCGCTGATCGTCGATCGCGCCGACGCGGTGGGGGCGAGCTGGCGGGGCCATTACGATCGTCTGCACCTGCACACCGTGCGCGCGCTCTCGCACCTGCCGGGGCTGCGGATCTCCGCCGCGGAGGGGAGGTGGGTGTCCCGTGACGGCGTCGTCTCCTATCTCGAGCGCTACGCCGCGCACCACCGGCTCCAGATCCGCACCGGCGTCGAGGTGACCCGGCTCGATCGCGACGGTACCGACTGGGTGCTCCGCTCCCCCCAGGGTGACCTGCGGGCCCGCGAGGTGATCCTCGCCACCGGCTACAACCACACTCCGCTGCTCCCGGACTGGCCCGGACGCGCGGGCTTCGGCGGCGAGCTCATCCACGCCTCCCGGTACCGCAACGGCGCCGCGTACGCGGGCCGCGACGCGCTCGTCGTCGGCGCCGGCAATACGGGCGCCGAGATCGCCGTCGACCTCGCCGAGCAGGGCGCCGCTCGGGTGTGGATCGCCTACCGCACGCCGCCCTACATCCTGCGGCGGGAGCTGTACGGCCTACCCGCTCAGGTCACCGGCATGATGCTGCGCCACCTGCCGGCCTCGCTCGCCGACTCGCTGGCCGAGCCGGTGCGCCGCCGTTCGGTGCCGGATCTCAGCGCGCACGGCCTGCCCGACCCGGGGAAGGGCGTCTACACGCGGACCAACCGGGGCGAGATCCCGATTCTCGACGTCGGCTTCATCGACGCCGTGCAGCGCGGCGCGGTGCAGGCCGTCCCGGCGGTGAGGAGCTTTGACGGCGACCGTGTGCTGCTGGCCGACGGCCGCGCGATCCGGCCCGACGCCGTGATCATCGCCACCGGCTACCGCCGCGGGCTCGAGCCGCTCGTGGGCCACCTCGGTGTGCTCGACGCGCGCGGGCTGCCCCGATCCCATGGGCGGCGGAGCGACCTCGCCGCTCCCCGTCTGCGCTTCATCGGCTTCTCCAACCCGGTCAGCGGGATGTTCCGGGAGATCGCGATCGACGCGCGCCGCATCGCCCGCGCCGTGCGGCGAGAGCTCGCCACCTCGGCCGGGCCCGGCACGCCCGGTGCGCCCGGCGCGCCCCGACCGCGGCGCCGCGCCGGCGCACGGGACCGAATCACCACATGAGCGCACCGTCCCGCGGCGAGTCGCCCCGCGCGCAGGACCAGATCACTCGCCGGCGCTTCGTCGCCGGCACTCTGGCCACCGGCGCGGCCGCGGCCCTACCGGCCGCGACGCTCCCGGCGCAGCCGGCCGAGGCGGCCACGAAGAGCCGCGCGACGAGCCCCGGAACCCCGCGCGCCGACGTGTGCGTCGTCGGCGCCGGCCTCGCCGGCCTGACCACGGCCCGCGACCTCGTCAGGGCCGGTCGCTCGGTGGTCGTGGTCGAGGCCCGCAACCGGGTCGGCGGCCGCTGCTACAGCCTGCCCCTGGGCCCGGGCGCGACCGACGTGGCCAACATGGGCGCGACCTTCGTGGGGCCGACCCAGACCCGCATCCAGGCGCTGATGCGCGAGCTCGGGATCGGCCTGTTCCCCGTGTACTCGACCGGCAAGCTGGTGTGGTACGAGAAGGGCAAGGCGACGCCGTACACGGGCACGATCCCGCCGTCCAGCGACCCGCTCGCGGTCGTGCAGCTCGGCACCGTGACCCTCCCGGCGGTCGACCGGATGGCCCAGACGGTCCCGCTCGACGCCCCCTACGACGCCCCCAACGCGCTCGAGTGGGACTCGATGACCGCCGATACGTGGGCGGCGCAGAACATCCCCACTCAGGGCGGCCGGGACCTGTTCGCGCTGGCGATCGAGGCCGTCCTGTCAGTCGAGCCGCGCGACATCTCGTTCCTGTACTTCCTCTTCTACGTTCACTCCGCGGGCTCGGTCAACGCGCTCGTCGCCAACGCCGGCGCCGGCGGCGCGCAGGACTTCCGCGTCTCCGGCGGCACGCAGGGCATCGCGATCGCGGTTGCGCGGGCACTCGGCCGCCGGGTCGCGACGGGGCATCCGGTGCGCCGGATCGTCCAGGGGGCCCGCGGGGCGACCGTGTACGCCGACGGGCTCACGGTCGGCTGCCGGCGAGTCGTGGTCGCGGTGCCGCCGACGCTCGCCGGCCGGATCGACTATTCGCCCGGCCTGCCCGGCCTGCGTGACCAGCTCACCCAGCGGATGCCGATGGGGTCCCTGGTGAAGACGATCGCCGTCTATGACACCCCGTTCTGGCGCGCGCACGGACTCAACGGTCAGGTGACCTCCGATGTCGGCCCGGTCAAGGCGTGCTTCGACGCCTCCCCGGCGAGCGGCACACCGGGCGTGATGCTCGGGTTCGTCGACGGCGAGGACGCCCGCACGCTGAGCGCGCTGCCGCTCGCCCAGCGCCGCAGCCAGGTGCTCCAGTCCTACGCGCGCTACTTCGGCAGCGAGGCCCTGACTGCGCGCAGGTACCTCGACCTCCCCTGGGACAACCAGGTGTGGTCTCGTGGCTGCCCCGTGTGTGTGATGCCGCCCGGCGTGATGACCTCCTACGGCCGTGCGCTCAAGGCTCCGGTCGGCCACATTCACTGGGCGGGGACCGAGACCTCCGACGTGTGGAACGGGTACATGGACGGCGCCGTGCGCTCGGGCGAGCGCGCGGCCGCCGAGGTGCTCGCGACGCTGTGAGCCGAGCACCGGCGAGAACCTGTCGGCGGGATCGCGTTCGCCGGCCTGGAGGGGCAGGCGGTCCGGCTCGCCCGCGGCGAGGTCTCCTCCGCCGAGCTCGTGCAGCGCTCGCTGGACGCGATCGCCGCCACCCAGGGCACGCTCAACGCATTCCGCTGCGTGCGCGAGCCGGCGGCGCGTCAGGAGGCCGATCAGGCCGACCGCCGCCTCGCGGCCGGCGAGCGGGCACCGCTGCTCGGCGTCCCGGTGGCGATCAAGGACGACGTCGACATCGCCGGTGAGACGACCGAGTTCGGCTGTCGCGGCGCGTTCGAGCCCAAGCACGCCGACTCCGAGGCCGTGCGCCGGCTCAAGGCCGCCGGCGCCGTCATCGTCGGCAAGACGACCTCGCCCGAGCTCGGCCAGTGGCCGATCACCGAGGGCAGCGCGTTCGGTGTGACCCGCAACCCGTGGCACCCCGGTCACACGCCCGGCGGGTCATCGGGTGGTTCGGCGGCCGCGGTGGCGGCAGGGCTCGTCGCGGCCGCGCTCGGCTCCGATGGGCTCGGCTCCGTCCGGATTCCGGCCGCCTGGACCCATCTCGTCGGGATCAAGCCGCAACGCGGCCGGATCTCCACCTGGCCCGACCGGGAGGCCTTCAACGGCCTCACCTGCATCGGCCCTCTGGCTCGGACCGTTGCCGACGCGGCGCTGCTGCTCGACGCCGTCGCCGGGAACCACGCCGGTGACGCCCACTGCCCGCCCTCGCCCGGCGAGGCGTTCGCCGGCGCCGCCCGCCGCGAGCCGCGCCGGCTCCGCATCGCCGTCGCGCTCAAGCCGCCGTACACGCCGTTCGCTCCCGCGCCGCTTCATCCGGTGATCCGACACGCGATCCGCCGCCTCGCCGATGTGCTGGCCGGTCTCGGCCACCACGTGCAGGACGCCGAGCTGCCCTACGGTGCGTTCGGCGTCGGTGTGCTGCCGCGTTCGGTCGCCGGCGTCAGCGCCTGGACCCGCCGTCTCCCCGAGCCGGCGGTGCTCGATCCGCGCACGCGCCACAACGCCCGCGTCGGGTGGTTGCTCGGTGGCCCCGTGCTGCGCGCCGCCCGCGCGCTCGAGGCGCCGATGCGGTGGCAGATGTCTCGGGTCTTCAGCCGCTTCGACGTGGTGCTCACTCCGACCACGGCGCAGCCGCCGCTGCCGGTCGGCGCGATCGATCGCCTCTCGGACTGGGAGACCGACAAGCTGATGGTCGCCTCCTGCCCCTATACGTGGCCATGGAATGTCCTCGGCTGGCCCGCCGTCAACGTGCCGGCCGGACTGACCGACGAGGGCCTGCCGCTCGGCGCCCAGCTGCTCGGGCCCGCCAACAGCGAGCTCGAGCTGATCTCGCTCGCGGCGGCGCTCGAGGACGTCGAACGGTGGCACGAGCGCCGCCCGCCGAATACGGTAGGCGACCTGACTCACGCAATCGAGGGAGACCCCGCCTGATGCCGACCGTCCGTGAAGCCACCTTTGACCTGTTCCGTGCTCACGGGATGACCACGATCTTCGGCAACCCGGGCTCGACCGAGCTGCCGATGCTGGCCGAGTTCCCCGACGACTTCCGCTACGTGCTCGGCTTGCAGGAGCTCGTCGTCGTCGGCATGGCCGACGGCTACGCGCAGGCGACGGGGCGCCCCACGCACGTGAACCTGCACACCGCACCCGGCGTCGGCAACGCCGTCGGCGGGATCTTCAACGCCCAGGCCAACAAGGCGCCGCTCGTCATCACCGCCGGTCAGCAGCACCGCGCCCAGGTCACGATCGAGGCCAACCTCACCAACCGCGACGCCACCTACGGCCCCCAGCCCTACGTGAAGTGGAGCCACGAGCCACCCCGGGCCCAGGACGTGCCGGGCGCGATCGCCCGCGCGATCCACCACGCGAGCCTGCCGCCGCGCGGACCGGCCTTCGTCTCGATCCCGATGGACGACTGGCACGCCGAGGCCGACGAGGACCGGGCTCGCAATGCGACCGCCCGCAGGGTCACCGGCCGCGCGGCGCCCGCCGAGTCGACACTGGCCGAGCTGGCCGCGCGGCTCGAGTCGGCCGGGAAACCCGTGCTCGTGGCCGGACCCGACATCGACGCCTCGGGCGGCTGGGATGCGGTCGTGGCGCTGGCCGAGCAGCAGCGTCTGCCGGTGTGGGCCACCCCCGCGCCCGGCGGCGGTCGGCTCGGCTTTCCCGAGAATCACCCGCAGTTCGTCGGCGTCCTGCCGCCGGCCATCGGCGCGGTGGCCGAGACGCTGCGACCGCACGACCTCGTGCTCGTCGTCGGCTCCTCGGTGTTCCCGTACTACCCGTACATCCCCGGACCGCTGCTGGCCGAGGAGACCGCGCTGGTGGCGATCACCAGCGACCCCGGCGAGGCCGCGCGCGCCCCGATGGGCGACGCGCTCGTCGGCGACGTGGCGCTCGCCCTGGAGCGGCTGGTCGCGCTCACCGGCACCTCGGACCGCACGCCGCCCGACCCGCGCCCCGCGCCGGGGGAGCCCCCGGAGGCCGACCCGATCAGCGGCTCCGCCGCCATGGCCGCACTGGCCGACGCGTGGCCCGAGGACGGGATCGCCGTGCTCGAGGCGCCCTCCAGCACGATGGCCTTTCGCAACCGGCTGCGGCTGTCGCGTCCCGGGTCGTATTTCTTCGGCGCCAGCGGCGGCCTCGGCTTCGGCATCTCGGCCGCGGTCGGCGTCCAGCTCGCGCAGCCCGGGCGCCCGGTGGTGTGCGTGCTCGGCGAGGGCTCGGCCCAGTACGGCATCACCGCGCTGTGGAGCGCGCTGGCCTACAAGGCCCCGGTCACGTTCCTCGTGCTGCGCAACCAGGAGTACATGATCCTCAAGTGGTTCGCCCAGTTCGAGCAGGTGGAGGGCGCGCCCGGGCTTGACCTGCCCGGCATCGACGTCGCCGCCGTGGCCACCGGTTACGGCGTCCCGGCGCAGCAGGTGAACGGACGCGAGGAGCTGACCGAGGCGCTGCGCACGGCGATCGGAGCCGACGACGGCCCGCGCCTGATTCAGGTCCCCGTCGCCTCCGGCATGTGGCTCGACTGACCGATGGCGCTCCTCGCCCCGGACCACACCCGGATCGCGCCCGCGGCCTCGGAGGCGGCGCCCGATCGCGCTCCCGACTGGGTCGCCGGCGGGACGCCTGAGCCACTGCGAAGCGAGCTGACCGAGCTGCTCGGCGCGGCTGGCGTGTACCCGCGCGCGATCGACCTCGTGCGCTATGCGTCGGACGCGAGCCCGTACCGTGTGATGCCGCAGGCCGTCGTGGCCCCGCGCGACATCGCCGACGTCGTGAAGCTGCTCGGCTACGCCCGCCGCTCCGCGCGCCCGCTGGTGTTCCGAGCCGGGGGCACGAGCCTCAACGGGCAGTCGCAGACCGACTCGATCCTCGTCGACGTCCGCCGGCACTGGCAGCGCGCACGCATCCAGGACGACGGGCGCAGCGTCCGCGTCTCGCCCGGGATGGTCCTCGGCCGCGTCAACCGCCTCCTCGCCCGCCACGGCCGCCGGCTCGGACCCGATCCGGCCAGCGGCGACATCGCCTGTGTCGGCGGCGTCATCGCCAACAACTCCGGCGGCATGCGCTGCGGCGTGACCGCCGACGCGTACAGGACCGTGCGGTCGATGACGCTCGTGCTGGCCGGCGGCGCCGTGATCGACACCGCCGCCCCCGGCGCCGAGCAGCAGTTCGCGCAGGCGGCCCCCGAGCTCGCCCGCGGCCTCGAGCTGATCCGCGACGAGATCCGGGTCGATCCGGAGCTGAGCGAGCGGATCGCCCGCAAGTTCGCGATCAAGAACACGACCGGCTACCGCCTGTGCGCGTTCCTCGATGCCGATACCCCGCTCGAGATCTTCCGGCGCCTGGTCATCGGCTCCGAGGGGACGCTGGCCATGATCGGCGAGGCGGTGCTCGAGACGCTGCCGCTCCGCGCCCACACGACCGTGTCGCTCACCTTCTTCGCCGACGTCGACGCCGCCGCTGCTGCCGTGCCGGAGCTGGTCGCCGCCGGGGCGACGGCGACCGAGCTGATGGTCGCCCCGACACTGATCGCCGCGGCCTGGAACATGCCCGGCACACCCGCGCGCTGGAAGGAGCTGCCGCCCACGGCGGCCGCGCTCCTGGTCGAGTTCAGCGCCGAGGAGCAGGCCGGGCTCGACGCCCTCGAGCAACGGGGACTCGAGATCCTCGCCGCCGGCGAGGTCATCGACCCGCCCCGCTTCACGCGCGAGCCGGAGGAGGTGGAGCTGTTCTGGCGCGTGCGCGAGGGCATGCAGGGCCTGCTCGCCGCGATGCTCCCGCCCGGCATCTCGCTGATCATCGAGGATGTCTGCTTCCCGCCCGAGCGGATCGCCGAGGGGGCCAAGGACCTCCAGGCGCTGCTCGGCGAGCACGGGTTCCTGCAGGGCGTCGCCGGCCACGCCTCGGCGGGCAACCTCCACTTCCTGCTCACGCCGAACTTCGGCGAGCAGGCCGACCTCGACCGCTACGAGGCGTTCATGCACGCCCTGGTCGAGCTGATCGTCGGCAAGTACGACGGCTCGCTCAAGGCCGAGCACGGCACCGGCATCAACATGACACCGTACGTCGAGCGCGAATGGGGCCCGAAGGCCACCGAGCTGATGTGGCGCGTCAAGGAGCTCGCCGATCCCGACGGGATCCTCGCCCCCGGCGTCGTCCTGAACCGCGACGCCGGCGCCCATCTGCGCAACCTCAAGTCCACCCCGGAGATCGAGCCCGCGGTCACCAAGTGCATCGAGTGCGGGTTCTGCGAGCCGGTGTGCCCGAGCCGCAACGTCACCACGACGCCCCGCCAGCGGATCGTGATCCGGCGCGAGATGGTGCGCCAGCCCGCCGCCTCACCCGTGCTCACCGCCCTGCTCGAGCAGTACGAGCACGACGGCATCCAGACCTGCGCGGCCGACGGCACGTGCAGTGCCGCCTGTCCGGTCGGGATCGATACCGGCGCGCTGATCAAGGAGCTGCGGCGCGCCGAGCGCACCCCCCGCGAGGAGACCGTCGCCCTGCGGATCGCCCAGCGCTACGGCGCCGTGGAGCGCCTCGCGCGCGCCGGTGTCCGCAGCGCCCACGCCACCGCTCGGGTGCTCGGCGACCGCACGGTGGCGGCTATCCCAGACGCGCTGCGGCGTCGGGTCAGCACCGAGCTCGTGCCGACCTGGCCCGCGAGCATGCCGCCGGCGGCGCCCGCCGCGCTGCCCGCCACCACACGTGAGCGTGCGGCGGCCGTGTACCTCCCGGCTTGCATCAACCGCATCTTCGGCAACCCCGACCGGCTCGCCGCTCACCCGACCCTGCCCGAGGCCCTCGTCGCCGTCTCTGACCGCGCCGGCCTGCCGCTGTGGATCCCCGAGGACGCTGCCGGTCACTGCTGCGCCACGCCCTGGAGCTCGAAGGGCTACGCGCGCGGGCACGCGTTCATGGCTCGGCGGACCGCGGCGGCGCTTTGGCGCTGGAGTGATGGGGGCGCGCTCCCCGTCGTCATCGACGCCAGCTCGTGCGCCCACGGGCTGCTCGGCGACATGTCCGCAGCGCTCGAGCCGGAGGCGCGCGATCGCTTCGCACAGATCGAGATCCTCGACTCGATCGCCTGGGTCCACGACCGGCTGCTCGACCGGCTCGAGATCGGCGCCCGCGTCGCCTCGGTCGCCGTACATCCGACCTGCTCGGCCGGCCACCTCGGCCTCGACGGACGGCTGGTGGCGATCGTGCAGCGGCTCGCCGATGACGTGACCGTCCCCGTGGCCACGAGCTGCTGCGGCATGGCCGGTGATCGCGGCCTGCTCCATCCCGAGCTGCCGCAGTCGGCCGTCGGCGACGTCGCCCGGGAGCTCGAGGGCCGCCACTTCGACGCCTGCGTGAGCAGCAACCGCACCTGCGAGCTCGGACTCGAGCAGGTGACCGGCCGCCCCTACGCGTCCTTCGTCCTGCTCCTGGAGGAGCTCACGCGACGGTGAGGGCGCGGGCTCGCCTTGGGAGCGGTCCACTCGCCGCGGCCTTCCGATGAGCGCGCCTCCCGTCGGCCTGTGCGACTCCTGCCGCCATCAGCGGATCGTGCGCAACACGCGCGGCTCGGTGTTCTCGCTCTGCCGGCGCTCCCGTGACGAACCCGATCGCTTCCCGCGCTACCCGCGCCTCCCTGTGCTTGCCTGCCCGGGCTATGAGCGCGGCGAGCCGGACGAGGCGGACGCGCCGGATGAGCCGGACGAGCCGAGTGAGGCGGACGAGGCGGCGCGGCGCGCCTCCTCCTCGTATGGGTTGGCGGCGTACCCGACCCGCACATAGGACAGCGGCATCCGCAGCGGCCGGTGCTGCATCTGCCACACGTGGCAGAGCTCGTGGCGGATCAGCTCGTCGTCGCGCTCGAGCGCGGCTGAGCGCAACAGGATCAGGTTCCACATCGCGTAGCCGTCGAAGCGCCGGAACCACGGCGCTCGGAACAGCCACGGAACCGTCAGCACGTGCACGTGATCGATGGCCACGGGGCGCGGGTAGAGCGCGAGCGGGTCAAGCCGTGCCTTCGCCCGCGCCAGGGCCGCGCGCGCCTCGCGCTGCTTCACCGGCGGCCGGGCCTCGCCGGGGTCGTGCTCACGGTGCCGGCGAGGTCACTGCGGCGGCAGCGGATCGAGCATGATCAGCGTGCTGCCGTCCTGAGCCTGCACGAGGCTCTGGGAGAAGAGGCCGCGGGCGGTGATCTGGTCGACCAGTCCGGCTTCCGGCGCGGCTCGCATCTGGGATACCGTCGGCGGGAACTGCTCGGGCAGGATCGCCCCCAGCGGCTGAGCCAGGAACGGCTGCAGCTCCTGCTTGACGAACAGCAGCGCCATGGTCAGCGGCTTCGTGGTCGCGCTCGAGTTGGAGGTGGGGGGACGGGTGGTCAGCGTGCTCGTGGTGGTCGTATGGCCGGGCGGCAGGATCGCCACCACGTTCTGGGTTCCGCTGATGTACTTGAACGTGTACATGGCCAGCTCGAGCGCCTCGCGGCGGAGCAGCAGCAGGCGGTCGGCCGACGGTTGACCCACTCCGATCGCGCAGTTGCTGCCGCCGATCCCGCACAGGTTGTAGGCGATCGTGTTGCCGCTGAGCACCGACACCGAGCTCGAGCTCGGGTCCGAGCGCACCGCCACCTTCAGGGGGTTGCTGGGGTCGCTGAGATTGACGACCGTGACCACGGCGAGCTGATCGACGGACGAGATCCGGTACAGCGGCGCGAGGTGGTCGGCGATCTCCCGCGCGCCCAGCGAGCCGTTGTCCGGCGGCGACCAGTCCGACCACTGCGACGACTGCACGGTCGCGCTCTTGTGCGTGCCCGCCCCGATCGCGATCGCAATCGCAACGATCGCGATCCCCACCAGCGCGGCGGTGGCGATGCGGAACTTGTGCGCGTGGGGCGAGGTCTCCCGGCGCAGGGCGGACCGTGGCGAGGAGATCCCCGCCCGCGCCTTCATCGGC
Source organism: uncultured Solirubrobacteraceae bacterium (assembly GCA_963800815.1). Taxonomy (GTDB): domain Bacteria; phylum Actinomycetota; class Thermoleophilia; order Solirubrobacterales; family Solirubrobacteraceae; genus Palsa-465. The sequence continues at coordinate 72,543 of CAWDCP010000002.1, read as the reverse complement.
GCCTCAGCGGCGTGCTCCTCGGCGGTGAAGTGCCGGGAGTCGGGGGCGCGGTCGCTCATATCTTGGGCCACGTCTTCTCGTCGAGCAGGTCCAGCTCGGGGCGCTGGAGCCCGACGCTGTTGAGCAGGTCGACCACCTCGTCGCCGTAGATCTCCTTGCGCTCGATCAGCTCGGTGGCGATCCGCTCCACGGCTTCGCGGTTGTGATCGACCAGGGAGTAGGCGGTGAGGTAGGCCTGGCCGAGCAGCTGGGCCGCGGCGGCTCGCTTGTCACGGTCCCCGAGCACGCCGCCGATCGGATCGCTGCTCATCGGGCCGCCCGACTGCGAGCGGTTCATGATCGTCACGCCGATCCGCTGCAGCCGCTTCTCGACCTGCTCGCGCGCCGCCTGTTCGTCCTCCGGGTTGTGGAACTCCCCCGAGAGCTCGACCGGCAGCGGCCCCATCCCGCACATGCCGACCATCCACGCGGCTCGGGCCGTTGCGCTCTGGACGTCGCCGCCCACGCCGATCGAGTTCTCCCGGTAGAACACGTGCTCGGCCGCCATCGCGCCGAGCGTCCAGATCAGGTTCCCGATCTCCTCGCTGCGGAACTTCGAGAACCGCTCCTCGCGCTCCATCACCTGATGGTGTCCGAGCGAGCCGCCGCGCATCCGGATCGACAGGCGCGTCGACAGCACGTCCTTGGCGTAGACGTGGCTGGCGACGGCGTGGCCGGCCTCGTGCAGTGCGACCGCCCGCGTCTCGGACTCGACGTACTGAATCCCGACCGCCGTACCCGACTCGACCGTCGTCATCGCCTGCACGATGTCCCGGAACCCGAACACCCTGCGGCCCTCGGCGTGCGCGACGGTCAACGCCATCGAGCAGGCCTGCTCGATCATCGCCGGGGAGTAGCCGTTGGTGATCCGGGCCAACTCGTCGCGGCGGCGCCCGGTGTCGAGGTCGGGCTCGTGGGCGACCTTGCCCAGGTACAGGTCGAAGATGTCGATCCGGTCGTCCTTGGTCGGAGTGCGGAACCAGATGTGGCGGCCCATGCGCCCCGGCCGGGTGAGCGCCGGGTCGAGCACCTCGATCGGCACGTTGCAGGCGCCGATGAAGTAGATCTGCTCCGTGCGGGCCTTGGCGGGCTTCAGGCGCAGCGAGATCTTGCCGATCCGCCGCGGGATCACGAACATCGCGTCGAGGAACGTGTTGAAGCGGTTCGTGAACCACTTCTTCATCATCGGCGGTTCGTCCATGCCGTCCATGACCACGAGCAACTGGTTGAGCGCCATGCCGCTGCCGCCGCCCATTCCGAACCCGGGGTAGTAGCGGCGGATCCGGTCGCTCACGCGGCCGCCGAACGTCGAGTACCCGGCCCGCGCGGCCTCTGCCCGTTGCGCGAACAGCCGCTCGCGCCACTCGCGCGTCTCCACCACCAGGTCGCCGGTCGAGGTCAGCGCGCCGTTGGGGCCGAAAAAGCAGAAGTCGTGCAACGAGCCCGGGCTCGTTGGCGTGACGGCGCCGGCCGGGGCGCCCCCGCCCAGAGCCTGCCGCCGCATGCCCACGGCATCGATTTCGTCGATGAACACGATGCACTGCCCGCCCCATTTGGTCGCCAGCCGCCGTGCGCGCCGCGCCAGCAGCGAGACGGTGATGGCGTCCATCCCCATGAACATGCCCGCGAAGCCGGAGCCCGGGATCGTCACGAAGGGACAGTTGAAGTTCGTCGCGATCGCCTTCGAGATCATCGTCTTGCCCGTGCCGGGGGCGCCGAGAAACAGCAGTCCTCGCTCGCGCTTGCCGCCCGCCTTCTCGAACTCCTCGCCGGACTGCCACAGGGTGATCACGCGGGTGATCTCCTCCTTGGCCTCCGCTTGGCCCCGGACGTCGTCGATCTTCACGCCCCAGCTGGCGTCGCCGGGCTCGTAGCTGCGGATCTGGCGCACGGCCATCAGCAGGAACGGGCCGAAGAAGATGGCGAAGTTGATCAGGAAGAACAGCGGCAGCTGCACGAAGACGAGCGCGAGCTGCGGCAGCTCGGAGGCGGGGTAGAGCTGGCGGAGCGCCGGCAGCGGGTTGAAGAACGAGGACGGAACCCCCGCGAACCAGAACAGGAGCTGGCACAGGAACAGGAGCACGAGGCCGATCAGGATCAGCACGAACAGCAGCCGGAACCGTCCGCGCCAGTACCAGAAGCGCCGGCGCGCGACGATGTCCTCCTCGCGCAGCTCCGCATCGGCGCCGTACAGGCTGGGGGAGGGGATCAGCTTGCGCGCGATCACCTCAACCGCGCCCCGGAACAGCAGCACGCCGATCGCCGTGATCACCAGCGACCCGATCAGCCCGAGGTGGTCGGAGTCGTACAGGACGATGAAGAATGCGGGCGCGGTCAGCAGCGCCACGGCCGTCGCGACCCGGGTCAGCGACCGCCATTCATGGGCGAGAGCGGAGGCATGCTCGTTGATCGGCCCCCTCATCCTTGGGCTCTGCTCAGCGTACGCCATGCGTGTGACTTGAGGGTACAGACGGTGGTGCCCTGGCGCGAGGGTACGCCGGGAGGGCGCGATAGCCTGCGCGGGGGCATGTTGGTGGTCGCGGTCGACTGGTCGGGGGCGAAAGGCGGCGGCCGGCGCGACATCGCGGTGGCCGTATCCGAGCACGGTGCGCTGCAGGCGATCCACACCGGCCTGAACCGCGACGAGGTCGCGGAGTGGTTGCCGGCGCGGGCACGGGAGCTGGGACACGCGGGTGGGGAGGCGGTGCCGATGGTCGTCGGCCTCGACTTCGCGTTCTCGTTCCCGCTGTGGTTCCTGCGCCACCAGGGGCTGCCGCCACCGCCTGCCCTCTGGGACGTGATCGCCGCCTGCGGTGAGGAGTGGCTGACCGGCGAGGCGCCGTGGCCGTTCTGGGGGCGCAGCGGCGACCGCAAGCAGATCGACGTCGGGGCCGAGCGCGCGCTCCGGGTGACCGATCGCGACGCCGCCCGGCGGGAGCGGATCGCGCCCAAGTCGGTCTTCCAGCTCGTCGGCAGCGGCCAGGTCGGGCCGGGCTCGATTCGCGGCATGCCGATCCTCGCGCGGCTCTATCGGAGCGGATTCCGGGTGTGGCCGTTCGCGACGTTCTCGCAGGGCGGGCCGTTGGCGGTCGAGATCTATCCGCGTCTGCTCACCGGAGCTGTGACCAAGCGCAACCGCGCCAGCCGCGAGGCTCACCTGCCCCTGTACGGGCCGCAGCCGCCGGCACTGCTCGAGCAGGCCGCGTCCACCGAGCACGCCTTCGACGCCGCCTGCTCGGCGCTGGTCATGGACCGCTTCCACGACGAGTTCGGGGCGTTGCGCCCCGACCCGGAGCCCTACCGCTCCGAGGGCCGCATGTGGGTGCCCGCCTCACCGGCCTTCCGGTCCGCGGCTCCGCTGCCACCCCGGTAGCGTCCCTGGCGATGCTGCCCGAGTGGCCACCTGGAACCGTCACGATCCTCTCGACGCACGGCGACGCGCCGCATGCGATTCCCGTCTCGGCGGCGCTCCGGGCCGGTCCGCAGCGGGTGCTGCTGGCCCTTGCCGCCGCGCGTACCTCGCTCGCCCGTCTGCGCGCCGATCCGCTGGTCGCGCTGGTGATCCTGTCCGCGGGCGACGTCGCTCTCACGGCTCACGGCACCGCACGGGTGCTCGAGGGGGACCTCGTGGATGGTGTCGTGGCCGTGGAGATCGCGGTGCAGCGCGTCCAGAGCCACCGCCGGGATGCGTTCGTGATCGATTCCGGGGTGGTCTGGCGCTGGACCGACCCGGCCGCGGAGGAGCGCGACGACCGGGTTCGCCTGGCGCTGAGCCGGTTGGCGGCCGCGACGACGCGGCCGCGGTCGGCGGAGGGCGCCCCCGGGCATGACTGAGATGCGGCGGCGGTGCACGCGACGGCGGTCGGCTCGGGGTTTCGAATTCGCATCATCGACGTGATCGTCGGCCTCGGATTGCTCGCCACTGCTCGCGCAGGCGCGCTCGACCGCCCACGGGCGATAGGCTCGACCCCATGGCGGAGATCAAGGGCCACTTCGACGAACGTTTCGCCGGCGTTGCCGAGGCGCTCTCCCGCAGCCTCGACGCGGGCAGCGACGTTGGTGCGTCGGTCGCGGTGCTCCTCGACGGCGAGCCGATGGTCGACATCTGGGGCGGTTACACGGACCTCGCGCGGACCGAGCCGTGGCACGAGGACACGATCGTCAACGTGTTCTCGACGACCAAGACGATGGCCGCCCTCTGCGCCCTGATCCTCGCCGATCGTGGCGAGCTCGACGTCCATGCCCCGGTCGCCCGATACTGGCCCGAGTTCGCCCAGGCGGGCAAGGAGGCGATCGAGGTCCGCGCCGTGCTCGGACACACCTCCGGACTCTCGGGGTGGGACGTGCCGCTCGCCTCCGAGGATCTCGCCGACTGGGAGCGCTGCACTTCGTTGCTCGCCGCCCAGGCGCCCTGGTGGGAGCCCGGCACTGCGTCCGGTTACCACGTGGTCACCCACGGCTACCTCATCGGCGAGCTCGTGCGCCGTATCACGGGCACCTCTCTCGGGCGCTTCTTCGCCGACGAGGTCGCCGGCGCCCTCGGCGCCGACTTCCACATCGGCACACCGCCCGAGGCCGATTCCCGCATCGCGCCGCTGATCCCGCCGCCGCCCGCCGACCTGGACGCTCTACAGCTGTCGCAAATCGGCGTGCGCTCGCTCAGCAACCCGGTCATCACCGCCGAGACCAGCACCGAGGAGTGGTGGCGGCGCGCCGAGATCCCGGCCGCCAACGGCCACGGCAACGCCCGCTCCGTGGCCATGATCCAGTCCCTCATCTCCTGCCACGGCGAGGCGCGCGGCGTCAAGTTGCTCTCGCCCGAGGGCGTCGAGGCGTTGTTCGAGGAGCAATCCAACGGCGATGATCTCGTGCTCGCCGTTCCGCTCCGGTTCGGCCTCGGCTACGGCCTCTCCAGCGCCACCATGCCGATGGGCCCCCGCTCCTGCGCCTGGGGCGGATACGGCGGCTCGCTCATCTTCAACGACCTCGACGCCCGGGTCACCATCGCCTACGTCATGAACCGTATGGAGGGCGGCCTGATCGGCGACGCCCGGGGCGCCTCGATCGCGCTGGCGGCGGCGGCCGGCGTGGCCGCAGCGCTGGCCTGAGCGCGTCGGTCCAGCCTCCCACCTGTCACAGCCCTCGCGGGTTGCGGCGGATCGAGCGGCAGCTCGGATTCCGTGGTGCAGCCGGACGCAGCGGCCTGCACGTGAGCGCAACGGCCCGGTGGGAGGCTACGGGCCGCACACCGAGACCTCGACGCCCGGCGCGCGTCGGGGGTTCTCGATGCTCAGTCGCCATGGTTGCGCGACGGTGTCGGGTGGGATCACGATCCGGGCGGCCGACCGGCCGGCCAGGAATCCCACCGGAACGGTCATCTCGGGCGCCGCAAATCGTCTCACCCTGACCACCAAAGGCGTGGTGCTCAGATCCCAGATCACGGTGGCACCCGCTGCCAGCGTCCGCTCCGGACCCGCCGGACCGGTCGTGGCCGCCAGTCGCGGGCAGGCCGCGAGGCCGGCCCGGCCGAGGATCGGCTGCGGCGCGATCCCGTAGGCCGCCACCAACACGCTGTCAACCGATTGCCGTTGATCGGCCGGGCGGCGGCGATCTGGGCCGGTGTGTCGTACGGCGGCGTCCCGTGCGCCCGGGTCACGGCGAAATACCGGCCGGCCGTCACCCCGGAGAGAAAGCCGTCCCGCGCCACGGGCTGCACGAGCCAGAGGCGTGCCGGGGCGCGAGAGCCGGCGACCTGCAGCGCGCCGAGATCGGCCTTCACGTAGCCGGCTTCGCGTCGCATGAAGACGAAGCCGGTACTGAGGGCCAACAGATTGGCCACCACCACGCCGAGCGCGGCGACGGCGATCAGCACCGACAGCGCGCGGGGGAGTGCAGTCCCGCGCAGCAGTTCGGCGCCGATCAAGATCAGAGACACCCCGTCGGCCAACTGGTATCGACTGGCGTACGGCTCTCGCCCGAACATGTAACCGGCTCCCGTCAGCGCCCAGAAGGCCAATGCCGTCCCGCCGATGACGAAGATCCAGGATCCGGGTCGGCCTCCCCGAATCAGTCGGACGACGAGCGCCAGAGCGAGAACGACAACCAGTATGTGGCCGCGGTTCAGCGCCACCGGTGGCGCTCCGTGGTTGAGGCCGGTAATCGACGCCAGCCCGATCGAAACCGAATTGAGCACGTAGTGCGGTAGGTGCACGATGTTGTGCATGGATACGCCCGACGGCTGCTCGCGGCCGTAGAAGAGCCACCAGAGCGCGAACAGCGCCGCCGGAGTCGCGGTGATCCACAGCTCCGCCGGACGCCGCCGCAGCGCGATCGCGATCGTGGCTCCGATGACGAATGCGATCGCGGGGTTGCCCAACAGCGTCGCGCAGACGAGCAGAATGCACGCCGCTGCGTTGCGCTTCGGCGTGTCGACCTCCAGCGCGAGCAACGCGGCCACACCCAGCGTCAGGGGACCGAGATGACTGAATGCCGCGAAGAACAGCGTGACCTCCCACGCCGGGCCGAGGAAGAGGACCACGGCGGTTGCCGCCACGGCCACGAGCAGCCCCATCCGCCCGCGCACGAGCACGAACACCAACGCCCCAAGACACGCCAACGTGATGCCGATTACCAGCCGGAACGGCAGCTGCGTTCCCAGGCCGAAGACTGCGACCAGCAGCTTGAACAGCAGCGCCAGCAGCACCACGATGTTGCCGTTGTGCGGGGCCAGGAGGGTGTTCAGAGCGCCGCCGGACTCGATCCCCGGCCGTTGGAGCAGGAAGTACCAATCGTCGTTGAAGAACGACAACCTCGCGCCCAGGACCACGACCACGACGGCCCCGGCCGTACAGAGCACGAGCACGACCGCCCAGACGGCGGACACCGTGCGGGGTCTACCCTCGGGCGTCGGGGCGGCGATGGTCTCCGTCAGGGGAGGGGACACGTCGAGGCGCCTCATCCCCCGAACCTAATCAGTCGCGAGCGCCCCAGGGCCGTGACGTCCACCCGGCCGTTCGCCGTGCAGCCATGGCGGTGCTCCAGCTCACCTCACGGTCTGGTCGCTTGAGCACGAGGCCGACGAGTCGGTTGAGACGCTCACACCGGTCGCGCCGTCGTCTGCACGACCTCGAGGTCATCTCGGCCCATGCGGTGGTCAATGCGCGTAGAAAGCCGCGCGGGACCGAGGCGTCCTACCGATGGCGTTGCACTGACGGCGGGCGAACATGTGCGTGGGCGTAGATCGAGCGAGGGACGGACCATGAATCGCTTCATACGTACGGTCCCAACAGCCGAGCCGTCGGCGAACTCCTCGCCGGGCGACCAGGTCTGTGCCGCTCTCACTCGCAGAGGGTTCCAACGGAGTCTCGCGGATCGCTTCGCGTCTCACCGGTCGACAATCGGGCCGGCGATTGGGGACCGAGACCACTCGGGCGTGAGCTCGCGGGCACGGTCGCATGTTGTGGTGATCGGCGTTGCGATCCTTGCCTCGCTGGCATTGACCGGCGCTCGCTCTCGCGAGCAGCGGGTCGATTCGTAAACGCGACGCCTCGATCGGTTCCGAGGATCGTCGGCGGGACCCCCGCTCCGGCCGGCACCTTTCCATGGCTCGCGTTCATCGAAGACTCCGTAGGTTCCGGCTATTACGATTTGTGCACGGGGACCGTCGTATCGGCCAATGTGATCCTCACCGCCGGGCATTGTGCGGAGGACACCACGACAGGATCGTTGAATCCGGCGGCGGGATATGGCGTGGTCACGGATAGTCTCGATTGGACTGACGCGAGCACGCGGCAGTTGTCGGGCGTCTCGCGGGTCATCGTCTATCCGGGATACAACCCCACAACTGGCCAGGGAGATGCAGCGCTGCTGTGCCTGTTGACGACATCGACAGTTCTTGGGGTGGCAGCCGTGTGCTTCGCGTTGCGCCTTGCCCCCGGCGCGTTCCCGGCCGGTGGCGCGCTCCTGCTCACCTCCGCGCTCCTGCTCATTGGCGTGCTCGTTGCGTTGCCGGTGGCCGCCGCCGCTCGCGCCCAACTGCCCCCGGCCGCCCCTATCTCGCCGGCCACCGGTCGCGCCGCCACCGCCCTGGCGACCACCAGTTCCGCGATGCCGCGCATCACCGCCCTGGCGACCACCAGTTCCGCCATGCCGCGCATCACCGTCCGCGCCGGACAGTTGTACGCCGGCTCGGTTCCGTTCCGGGCCTGGGGGTTCAACTGGGGTACCGGCAACCATATGCCGACGCTCACCTACCTCGACAACCCGACCGCGCAGAACTATCAGACGCTTGCCGCTGAGCTGCAGACCGCGAAGAACATGGGAGCGAACAGCATGCGCGTCTACGTTGAGCTCTCGCAGGTCATGAGCGGCCCGACAACCGTCCGGCAGAGCACGCTGACCGCTCTGCAGATCTGCTCTCGCTTGCGGCCAGCGACGGCATCTACCTCGATATCACCGGCGACCTCGTCTGGCGCGTGAACCTTTCGCCGGCCTGGTATGAGCAGATGAGCGACAGCGCCCGCTGGCAGGTCCAAGTCCAGTTCTGGCAGGCGGTCGCGGCCGCCGCGGCCGCCTCGCCTGCGGTCCTCTGCTACGAGCTCACCTCCGAACCGGTCATCTCCGACACGGGGACTCGGTACTCCGGCCAGATCGGCGTCTGGTCATTCGTGCAGTCGATGGCCCGCGGCAACGGCGTTGACGATGCAGCGCTCGCCCGCGCCTGGACGCAGACGATGGCGGCCGCCGTCCGCGCCGAGGACGACCGGCCGGTCACCATCGGGCTCCTGCCGACGCTCGCCGGCGCGTTCGCCCCCGACAACGTCGTCCCCTACCTGGATCTGCTCACGGTCCACGACTACCCGCAGACCGGGCAGGCGGCCGCCGCCGTCGCGCTCGTGAACGCGTTCGCTGCCTACGGCAAGCCGGTCCTGCTCGGCGAGACCGCCCTGCTGATGGACGACGGCCCCACCCAGCAGCAGTTCCTGCTGGGCGTCACTCCGCTCGTCGTTGGCGTGTTCGAGTTCTTCGACGGGCGCGACCCGCGGACGATGCAGGTGACGAGCATTGCTGACGCCGTCCTCAAGGTCGGGCTCGATCAGTTCATGGCGCTGCGCCCCGCGATTCTTGCCGGCCAGGCGCCTCCCGCGGTCGCCGCGGCGGCGACGCACTTCGCGGTGGTAGCACCCGCGTCGATGACGGCGGGATCTGCGTTCAGCTTCACGGTTACGGCGCTTGACCAGTCCAACAATGCGGACACCGGTTACGCGGGTACGGTTCGTTTCACCAGCAGTGACGGTCAGGTGGTGCTGCCGGCGAACACGACGTTGTCAAACGGGTTCGGCACGTTCAGCGCGACGCTGAAGGCCGCGGGTAACCAGACGATCACCGCGACCGATACGAGCGACGCGTCGATCACGGGGACAGGCGTGGTCGCGATCGTGCCGGCGGCACCGACCGTGTCGAGCGTGTCTCCGTCGGCAGGTCCCGTGGCGGGAGAGAACTCGGTCACGATCAGGGGTATGAACCTGGCCGGCGCGAGCCATGTGAAGTTCGGCACCGTGTCGGCTATCTTCACGGTCCTCAGCGATACGCAGCTCACAGCGACCGCTCCGGCCGAGTCGGTGGGGACCGTCGACGTGACCGTGCTGACGCTCGGTGGAACGAGCGCGACCGGGGCGGCCGACGCGTACACGTACGTGGCGCCGCCGGTTGACATGGCGGCGCCGGTGAACACGGCGGCGCCGTCGATCTCCAAGACTCCCGCTGTCGGGCAGCAGCTGAGATGCTCGGCCGGCACATGGTCCGGCAGTCCGACCTACAGCTACGAGTGGCACCGCGACGGGATCGCGATCACCGGCGCGACGGACCAGATGTACCCCGTGCGAGCGGCCGATCAAGGGCACACGCTGACCTGCGAGGTGACGGCGACGAACACCGGCGGCAGGACCTCGGCAACGAGCAAGGGGGTGCTCGTCCCGGCGTCGCGGAAAGCGCCGAAGTGCCGGCCGTCTTCGACCGGCGAGGTTACGATCACGTACTCCAAGCACCGAGCGTCGCCGACGGGCGGCACGCTGCCGGTCAAGGTCACCTGCGATCAAACCGCCGGCGTGAGGTCCTCAGCGATACTGACGGTCTCACTCAAGCTCAAAGGGCACAAACGCCCGCGGGTCACGCGCTACGCGCTGCCCACAATTAAGGCGACCGTGACCGCGCACACGGGCACAACGCTCAAGCTTCCGAGCGCCGCCGTCAAAGACCTGCTCCGGGGCGCGACGGAAACCGTGGCTGTGACGCTCACGGCAAGCAACGGCAGCGGCACCAGCCACAGCACGCTCACGATCTCACCGCTCAAACAACCAAGCAAGACGAAAAGGACGCTCATCCCAACCGGAGCGCGCAGCTCCCCTCTGCCGTGGCTGATGAGCTTCACGAGAGACGAGATCCTCACGAACGTTACGCTCTTCTGGCTCTTCCCCGGCGATATCGTCCGCCCGCCGCGGGCGTGGCTCGAGCGCACGGCGAACGTTGTGCGCGTGACGTAACTGAGCCCGCGCGCGTCGGGCAATGCGCACCGTTCGAGAGCCCGAGCTCTGCGCGGATTCTTCCGCGCTACCGGGCGGCGGTCATGAACTGAGCGCGCCAATCGCGACGATCTCGTTGACGTGTCGCATGGCCTCCAACCCCACGATCCCGTTGGTGGTTTGCGACCCAGCTCCGAGCGCCCGCGTCGCTCGAGCCTTCGGCAAGGTCGCCACACCGCCTTCCGGCGGCAGGGCGAGCAGAGGGTGAAGAAGCAGCCCCAAACGCCACGCCTCGTGTCGCGGCTGTTCCCACTCCGCGACCCTTATCTCTTCTCCCACCAACAGATTCACGGGAATAGGCGATAACGGGCGGCAAAACCGAACACCCGCACCGCCGCGCCTGGCCCACGCGCCACGGGCTGGTTGGCGCGGGCCGGGGTGGGGGTGCTCAGTGGTGGTTGTGTTTTGCTTGCGCGGCTGTGATCGTGATGGTCTTGGTCGTGGTGGGGGTCCTCGCGCCGGTGGGTGTGAGGGTGAGCTTGGCGGAGAGCGTGTGGTATTTGGCGAGGAGGTGTTGGCCGGTCTGGTTGAGCGTGATCTTGAGCGTTCTGCTCGTGCCGGTGAGGGTGTAGGTGGTGCTGGCGAGCGTGACGGTCTTGGTCGTCTTCTTCGGCGTGCTGGCGGTGACGGCGGTGATCGTGTGTCCGGTCAGATGCTCAAGCGCGATCAGCTTCAGCGTGCCTTTGCACGTCTGGCCGGCCGATCCGCGGCAAGAGAGGGTCAGGGTGAGCAGCGAGCCGCTGGTCTTGACCTGCCTGATGGCCGCCGGCGGTGCGGGGCCGACGGCGATCGAGAGCGATGCGCTGGCGTGCTGCACCGGCGGTCCGGGGTCGCTGACGCTGACGGTGAAGTTGGATCTCCCGATCGCCCTGGGCACGCCGGAGATCACGCCGGTTGAGGCATTCAAGCTCAACCCGGCGGGCAGTGACCCCGAGCTGAGCGACCAGGTGCCAGTCCCCGCCCCGCCCGTCGATGACAGCCGCGCGTTATAGGCGGAACCGTCCGCCCCCGACGGCAAGCTCGACGTCCCCACCCCGAGCGAGGCGACCGAACTCACAACCAGCGCCTGAAGGCTCCCTGTCGTGTCCCTGTAGTAGCCGGCGACGGTGCAGTACCCCGCGCTGGGGCACACCACCGAGTTGAGGTCGACCTGGTTGCCGGCGGTGATGGCGTTGCCCGGCTGGGTCAGCTCGCTCGCCTGCCACGCCCCGCCGGCCGACTGCGTCGCGACCAGCGCCCGTTCGCTCCCCGTCGTGTCTTCATAGAAGCCGGCGGCGGCGCAGTTGCCCGCGCTCGCGCACGCCACCGAGTTCAGCTCGGCGTCCTGGTGGCCGGCGGTCGTGTTCGCGTTGGCCGGCAGGGTCAGCTCGCTCGCCTGCCACCCCCCGCCGGCCGACTGCGTCGCGACCATCGCCTGGGTGCTACCCGTCGTGTCTCTGTACAGCCCGGCGGCGGTGCAGGTGCCCGCGCTCGGGCACACCACCGATCTCAGGAACGCGCTCTGGACGCCGGCGGTCGTGTTCGCGTTCGCGGGCAGGGTCAGCTCGCTCGCCTGCCACGCCCCACCAGCCGACTGCGTCGCGACCATCGCCTGACGACGACTACCGGTGTCGATGTAGTTGCCGGCGGCGGCGCAGTGGCCCGCACTCGGGCACACCACCGAGTTCAGGACGGCGTCCTGGTGGCCGGCGGTCGTGTTCGCGTTCGCGGGTAGGGTCAGCTCGCTCGCCTGCCACGCCCCGCCAGCCGACTGCGTCGCGATCAGCGCCTGGGTGCTTCCCGTCGTGTCTTTGTACTGCCCGGCGGCGGCGCAGTTGCCCGCGCTCGCGCACCCCACCAAGTTCAGGAAGGCTCTCTGGGCGCCGGCGGTCGTGCTCGCGTTCGCGGGCAGGGTCAGCTCGCTCGCCTGCCACGCCCCGCCAGCCGACTGCGTCGCGACCAGCGCCTGGTCGCCACCCGTCGTGTCTGTGTAGGTGCCGGCGGCGGCGCAGTTGCCCGCGCTCGCGCACGCCACCGAGTTCAGTTCGGCGCTCTGGTGGCCGGCGGTCGTGTTCGCGTTCGCCGGCAGGGTCAGCTCGCTCGCCTTCCACGCCCCACCCGCCGACTGCGTCACAACCATCGCCGGGGAGCTACCCGTCGTGTCTGAGTAGAAGCCGGTGGCGACACAGTTGCCCGCGCTCGGACAGACCACCGAGTCCATGTTGGCGTTCTGGTGGCCGGCGGTCGTGCTCGCGTTCGCGGGCAGGGTCAGCTCGCTCGCCTGCCACGCCCCGCCAGCCGACTGCGTCGCGACCAGCGCCTGGTCGCTATGCGTCGTGTCTGTGTAGTCGCCGATTGCGACGCAGTTGCTCGCGCTCGCGCACGCCACCGAGTTCAGGAGGGCTCTCTCGGCACCGGCGGTCGTGTTCGCGTTCGCCGGCAGGGTCAGCTCGCTCGCGCCCGGCCACACCGCAACCGGCGTCGCGGCAAACGCCACCGACGCGAGCACGAGCGCCACGCCCACCACGCCTCCACACAGCAGAAGTCTCCGCATCCCTCAAGCCCCCAAACGCAATCGTGTCGCTGGCAACCGGCCCGCCGACCCTAACACACACGCAACCCCCCACGGGCGCGGGAACGACGACCCGCTCCCGTGACACGCTCGCCGCCCGCACCAGCTTCAGCGTCGTGCGTTGCGCCGCCACCAGTCAGCGCTGCACCTACGCGTCGCTGGTCGGCTCCTTCACCGACGACGCCCGCGCGGCCGGTTGGGATGACTCGGAGCATTGCGCCATCGCCCGAGCCGTTCGCTTCAACTATCCCCGCAGAGCCAACGTCTGGTTGTATGTTGGTGCTCTGACCGCCGCTGGCGTGGTCGGCCACTGACTTAGGGGGCTTGTGATGTCGAGGATTCGTGGGCTGATCGCGTCGTTTGCGTGTGCTCTGGTCGTGGTGAGCGTGCCGGCGGCCGCGCAGGCAGCACGGACGCTGTACGTGCCGACCGGGGCAAATACGGTCGCGACGCTCGACACGGCGACGAAAACGGCGGGTGCCCTGCTGACGTTCCCGAACACCAGCCGACCGTGGGCCGCGGCACTCTCGCCCAACGGCGCGAGCGCCTACATCCTCGACTCGAAGCTGGCGACGCTCACGCCGGTGTCCGTCGCGACCGGGACACTCGGCACGCCGATCGCGATCCCGGGCGGCAACACGCCTGAGGACATCGCGATCACGCCGAACGGCAACACTGCGTACGTGGCCAACACCGCCGGGAACACGGTCGTGCCGATCAACCTCGCGAACAACACGGCGGGTACGCCGATCACGTTGCCGGCCAACAGCGCGCCGTGGTCAGTCGCGATCACTCCCGACGGCAAGACCGTGTACGTCGCCGATTACGGGACGAATTCGGTGACGGCGATCAACACGGCGACGGACACGGCGGGCCCGCCGCTTCCGGTCGGCGGCTTCCCCAAATACATCGCGATCACGCCGAACGGCAAGACCGCTTACGTCGCCAACGAGCTCGCGGGCTGGGTGACGCCGATCGACCTTGCGAGCAACACGGTGGGCCTGCCGATCGTTTTGCCGACCGGCAGCAAGCCGCAAGCGATCGCGATCACTCCCGACGGCGCGACCGCGTACGTCGCCGATTACGGGAAGGACGCGGTGACGGCGATCAACACGGCGAGCAATACGGCGGGTCCCCCGATCGCATTGCCGGCTGGCAGCGGTCCGGTCGGGGTCACGATCACGCCTGACGGCAAGACCGTGTACGTCTCGAACAACAGCGCGGGGACGGTGACGCCGATCAGCACGGCGAGCAACACGGCGGGCACCCCCGTCCTGACGGTCTCGGCTCCCGGCCTATCCGCGATCGTGCCCGACAAGGGCCCGTCGGCAGCGTTCACCGCGACAGCGTCCGGCACAAGCGTGTCGTTTGATGCGTCCGGCTCGACGGATGCCGACGGGTCGGTTGCGAGCTACAACTGGAGCTTCGGCGACGGCACGAGCGCGACGAGCAGCGGGCCGAGGATCACCCACACCTACGCGACGAGCGCCCGCCACAGCGCGACGCTGACCGTCACCGACAACGAGGGCTGCTCAACCACCGTGATCTTCACCGGCCATACCGTCTCGTGCAACGGCTCGCAAGCCGCGCAGACAACGCACGTGATCTCGTTGAGCACGCTGTCGGTGTCGCTGACGGGATCGGGCACGGGCAAAGTCACAGGCGCGGGGATCAGCTGCCCCGGCACGTGCTCGAAGAGCCTCACGACCGGCAGCGTGGTGACGCTGAGCGCAACGCCCGCCGCCGGGTCGACGTTCGCGGGCTGGAGCGGCGGCGGCTGTAAGAGCAGCCGATCGTGCTCGGTGACGATCACCGCCGCCACGCGCGTGACGGCCACCTTCAACAAGCCGCCGCGCTGCACGCTGACGGTCAAGAGCAACACGGTACGGCTGGCCAAACCGAAGCCGACTCACGGACGCACATCCAGCGCGTCGGTCGGAACACTCTCGCTGAGCGCCACCTGCAACCAGGCCGCGACGGTCAATCTGACCGGCGTTCTCACCGAGTTGCTCGGCCACAAACCCAAGCACGGCAAGCAAGCGACCAAGACCTTCAGGCTTGGGCCCCTCCGCGCCTCGCTTCACGCCGGGAAGGTAAAGCCGCTCGCCCTGAAGCTTCCGCACGGAGCGCTCAGCAGCCTGCAAACCAAAGCCAACGAATCGGTCACGCTGACCCTGATCGCCACGAACGCAAACGGCACCGGGCTCGCGCGCGCGACCATCGCCAGCCTCAAGGGCGTGCCGTAGCCCGCAGGAAGCGAGGCGGACCGGCCGACAACATCCCGGTGGACGCCCCGAGGGGCGAACGCTCCCATCAGGTCAGGCCGACCCTCCAAGGCAAGAACCGAGGCCGACACTTCGCCAGCTCGGCCGTCCCCTCGACACCACCGCCTCCACCCAACTACGTCCGCAGGCAATCCAGGCCAGATCCGACCCGCCCCACCTGGAGCGGTCGCATAGTCAGACCAGCGGGCTGAGTAACACGGGCACGTCAGCCACACCAGCCCACGCCACGCCCACCCAGGCCTCATTTGGATCTGCATGAGCTCCGCGCCGAGCGCAGAGACGATCGGCTGCGGACGGGTCGAGTCACCGCGGGCACGGTGCATGCGGGCAGGCTCGGCGGCGCAGGAGCCCGATCTCGCGTGCGACGAGCATCCAGCCGGCCGTACTATCCAGCTTGCGGGCGGCGAGCATGAACGGCGCCCGTCCCAACGCGCGCGATCGCGGCGGTCTTGTCCACCGTCGCACAGCCGTTGGCCGACGCACCCGAGCTCCGGGGCGCAGCGATGACTAAGTGCGCGCGCTCGAGCTCGGCCCGGTATACCGAGCCAGCCTCGCGGCTTCGGGCACGATTGTGCGTCATCGTCCTGCTTTCGTCCGTTCGCGTCTAGCTGCGGCCGACCCTCGTTGCGCACCCGCTCCGCGGGGAAGGCAGCGCTCGGGCTAGGTATTTCGCAGAGCGTCGCTTCGAGAAGCAGATAGGACGTCAGCTGACTCGAGAGCGCGATGGCCTGATCCGCCGCTTGCGTTACGGCAGCGCCGGTCTCGACAGCTCTAGTACCTCCCCGCCTACAGCTTCACCGCCACGTACTTCGTCTCCACGTACTCCTCGATCCCCTCGTAGCCGCCCTCGCGGCCGAAGCCGGACTGCTTGATGCCACCGAAGGGGGCGGAGGCGTTGGAGACGATGCCCTGGTTGAGGCCGACCATGCCGGTCTCGAGGCCCTCGACGACCCGCAGGGCACGCTTGAGATCGCGGGTGAACACGTATGCCACGAGGCCGTACTCGGTGTCGTTGGCGGCGGCGATCGCCTCCTCCTCTGTGGCGAAGGGCTTGATCGGCGCAACCGGGCCGAAGATCTCCTCGCGCAGCAGCGATGCATCGTCGGGCACGTCGCCGAGCACGGTCGGCTCGTAGAAGTAGCCGGCGCCGTCGAGCGCGTGCCCGCCGGTGAGCGGCCGCGCGCCGCGGCCGACGGCGTCCTCGACCAGTTCGGCGACCTTGCTGCGCTGCTTGGCGTCGATCAACGGGCCGAGATCGACGCCGTCCTCGGTGCCGCGCCCGACCTTGAGCGCTCCCATGCGCTCGGCCAGCGCGTCGGCGAATTTCGCGGCGATCGGCTCAGCGACGTGGAAGCGGTTGGCGGCCGTGCAGGCCTCGCCGCCGTTGCGCATCTTGGCGATCATCGCGCCCTCGACGGCGGCGTCGAAATCGGCGTCTTCGAACACGATGAACGGCGCGTTGCCGCCGAGCTCCATCGACAGTCGCAGCAGCGTTTCGGAGGCGTCAGCCATCAGGCTGCGCCCGACCTCGGTGGAGCCGGTGAACGACAGCTTGCGCAGCCGCTGATCATGGATCAGCGGCGAGGTCGTCGCCCCCGAGGACGAGGTCGTGAAATGGTTGATGACGCCCGCCGGCAGGCCGGCCTCCTCGAGGATCTTGACCAGCATCAGCATCGAGAGCGGGGTCTGCGACGCCGGCTTGACCACCATCGTGCAGCCGGCGGCGACTGCGGGCCCGATCTTCCGGGTGCCCATCGCCAGCGGGAAGTTCCAGGGCGTGATCAACAGCACCGGGCCGACCGGCTGCTTCATCGTCAGCACGCGGCCCTGCCCGTTCGGCGCGACCGCGTAGCGCCCGTCGATGCGCACCGACTGCTCCGAGAACCAGCGCAGGAAGTCGGCAGCGTAGACCACCTCCGCTCGCGACTCCTTGACGGGCTTGCCCATCTCCAGGGTCATCAGCAGCGCGAGGTCGTCCTGGCGCTCGATGATCATCTCGTAGGCGCGTCGCAGGATCTCACCGCGCTCCCGCGGGGGGTGCGCGGCAAAGCTCGGTCCCGCGGCGACGGCGGCGTCGAGGGCCGCCTGGGCGTCCTCGGGCGAGGCGTCGGCAACCTCGCACAGCGTCTCACCGGTGGACGGGTCCTCGACGGCCAGCGTTCCGGCGCTGCCGTCGCGCCAGTCGCCGCCGATGTACAGCTGCTTCGGGACCTGCTCGAGGATGCTCTGCTCTGATGTGGCGGTGATGGTGGTCATGTCATGCAGGCTACGCCTCCGCGGCCTGACGTAAACGCCAGAAGTCCCCGTTCTCCTATGCCACCCGGTCATATGCCGACCCGCCGTCGAGCCCACTAGGCTCCGGGCGGTGAAGCTTCTGGCTCCGATCGTGCTGGTGCTGGCCCTCGCGGGCTGTGGCGCCGGCACGAAGACCGTAACGGTCACGACGCCGAGAACCGGGCCGGGGACGACAGGGTCCGCGAGCGGCGGTGCCGCCATCACGACGACCTCGTCGACCTCGACCAGCTCCAGTGGCGGCGCCGGCGTGAGCACGACTGCCTCGACGACCACCTCGCCGAGCCCGCCGATCAAGACGGTCTCGATCTCGACGTTCCGCAGTCCGTCGGGCAACATCGGCTGCCTGATCATCAACGGGAGCGCGCGCTGCGACATCCGCAACCGCCACTGGTCGGCCCCGCCGCATCCGAGCTCGTGCCCGCCGGTCGTCGACTACGGCCAGGGCCTGACCGTCGACACGAGGGGCCTCACTCGCTTCGTGTGCGCGGGAGACACGGCGCTGAACCCCTCAGCGCCCCCCTTGCCGTACGGCGTGAACACGCACGTCGGTGGGTTGACGTGCGCCAGCCGCACAGACGGCATGACCTGTACGAACTCCGACGGTCACGGCTTCACGATCGCCATCCAGGGCTACCGGATCTTCTGATCCGGCGGAACGTGTGGGGCGCCGAAGCGCCCCACACAGCAATCCCTAGACAGAGGCGGTCACGGTGGCCGGCTCCAGCGCCACCGCGAGGACTTCGTCAATCGTCATGGCGAAGTGGAAGCCCATCGCCTCGCGCACCTCGACCGGTACGTCGTCGAGGTCACCGCGGTTGCGCTCCGGGAGCACGACGTCGGTCAACCCGGCCGCGTGCGCCGCGAGCACCTTCTGCTTGACGCCGCCGATCGGCAGCACCCGGCCCTGGAGCGTGACCTCGCCGGTCATCCCGACGGTGTGACGCACGGGCCGCCCGCTGAGCAGCGAGGCGAGCGCGGTCACCATCGTGACCCCGGCGCTCGGGCCGTCCTTGGGGATCGCCCCGGCCGGCACGTGCACGTGGAACGAGCGCTCCTCGAACGCCGAGGACTCGATCCCGAGCTCCTCGGCATGCCCGCGGACATAGGAGAGGGCGATCTGGGCCGACTCCTTCATCACGTCGCCGAGCTGCCCGGTCAGCGTCAGGCCGGCCTTGCCGGCCATTGCCGTGGCCTCAACGAACAGCACGTCGCCGCCCGCTCCGGTCACTGCGAGTCCGGTTGCCACACCGGGAACCGCGGTTCGCACCGCCGACTCCTGGAAGTGTCGCTGCCGACCCAGCGCATCCCGGATCGCCGCAAGGTCGATGACGCTCGGTGCTGTCGCCTCGCCGGAGGCGATCCTCGTCGCCGTCTTGCGCAGCAGCGTCCCGAGGTCACGCTCGAGCTGCCTGACGCCGGCCTCCCGGGTGTATTCGATTGCCACCGTCTGCAACAGCTCGTCGGAGATCTCGACCTCGTCGGGACGCAGTCCGTTGCGCTCGAGCTGGCGGGGCCACAGGTAACCGCGTGCGATCGCGACCTTCTCCGAGGTGGTGTACCCGTCGAAGCGGATCACCTCCATGCGGTCGAGCAGCGGCCCGGGGATCGTGTCCGTCAGGTTGGCCGTGGCGATGAACAGCACGCCGCTCAGATCCAGCTCCAGATCCAGGTAGTGATCGCGGAAGCTGTGGTTCTGAGCCGGGTCGAGCACCTCGAGCAGGGCCGCGCTCGGGTCGCCGCGCCAGTCGGCGCCGACCTTGTCGACCTCGTCGAGCATGATCACCGGGTTCATCGTCCCCGCGTCGCGGAGCGCACGGACCAGGCGGCCCGGAAGCGCGCCGATGTAGGTCCGCCGGTGGCCGCGAATCTCTGCCTCGTCACGCACGCCGCCCAGCGACATCCGCACGAACTCCCGCCCGGTGGCCCGGGCGATCGACTCGCCGATCGAGGTCTTGCCGGTGCCGGGCGGTCCGATCAGGGTCAGGATCGCGCCGGAGCGCCGGTCCTCGGTGATGCCGCGCTCGACGCGCAGCTTCTTGACCGCGATGTACTCGACGATCCGGTCCTTGACGTCCTCGAGGCCGGCATGGTCGGCATCGAGCACCTCGCGGGCGTGCTGGGGATCCAGCCGCTCCTCGGAGTGGTTGCTCCACGGCACCGCGATCAGCCAATCGAGATACGTGCGGATCACGCTCGACTCGCCGCTCTGCTCGCCCATCCGCTCGAGCCGCCCGAGCTCTTTCTCGGCCTGCTCACGCGCGTGGTCGGGCATGCCCGCCTCGGCGATCTTGGTGCGGTACTCGTCGATGATCGAGCCGTCGTCCTCGCCGAGCTCCTTGCGGATCGACTCCATCTGCTTGCGCAGGAAGTACTCGCGCTGCTGCTTCTCGGCTCCGGATTCCACGTCGTCGCGGATGCGGCGACGCACTTGCAACTCGGCCAGCCGCTCGCGCTGGTAGCCCAGGGCGAGCTCGAGCCGCTCGGTCACGTCGGTCTCCTGCAGCAGTTTGACCTTCTGCTCAAAGGACAGATCGGGCGAGTAGCCGCTGGTATCGGCGAGGGCGCCGGGCTCGGTTATGGAGCGCAGGAACGCGGACACGCGGCCGTCATCGCCGCGCAGCTCGAGGATCTCCTCGACGACCGCGCGGTACTCGCGCTCGAGATTACGGGTGCGTCCGTCGACCGGGACCTCGTCGTCCCGCTCGTCGACCTCGACGTACAGCCGCCCATCCGGAAGGGTGTGGGCAGCGCCGGCGACGCCGCGATGGAGACCGGTCAGCGAGACGGCGCGTGCCCCACCGGGGAGGCGAACGCGATCGCTGACCTCAGCCACCGTCCCGACGGCGGCGAATTCCTGCTCGTGGCGCGGCACGAGCAGCACGCGCTCCTCTTCGCCGGTATCAACGGCGAGAGTGAGCGACATCCCCGGGAAGACGACTGCGTCCTCGAGGGGGACAAGTAGAAGGCGACTCATCAAGTCTTCACTTTCGCTAGTAGCTTACGATCAGTAAGCAGGAAGGATATCACCCGCCGAAGCGAGCATCAAACGATCTCAGTCAGTCGGACTAAGATTTTAGCGAGCGGCGGTCATCGGCCCGGCCGGGGCCTAAGGTCTGCACCCGACGCGGCAACTTCCGGCGCCGGGCGCGGATCAATTACGATCCGGTCGACTTGAAGCCCTTCTCGATCCAAATTGAGCAAGCAGGTGGGGGAGTTGTGCGCCTCGTGCTCGTGGGAGAGCTCGATATCGCGACCACTCCCGCTGCCGAAGCCGAGCTCCGCGCGCAGGAGGACCACGGCGCCCAGGTGATCATCCTCGACCTGCGCGGCCTGACGTTCATGGACTCGACGGGTCTGCGCCTGCTGGTCGCGGCCGACTCGAGGGCCCGGGAGTCCGGACACAGGTTGGCGATCGTGCGCGGGCCCGAAGCGGTCCATCGCGTGCTCGAGATCACCGGTCTCGATGCCAAGCTCGACCTGATCGACGATCCGGCCGAGCTGCAGACGGCCTCGTAGGCCGCTGCTCAGGTCACCGGCGCCGGAACTCGCACACGACGCGCGTGCCCGCGTCGCGTTCGATCCACCAGCGATCGGCCATCCGGTCGACGAGCCGGAGCCCGAAGCCACCGTCGGCCCCCGCTTCGCGGCGCTGCGCGATCGGTCCGAGTCGGCGCCGCGGTCGGTCACCGCCACACGCACCCGATCCGATCCGAGCTCGACCGTGAGCGTCGGAGCCGGGTCGGCGGCGACGGCGTGACGCAACGCGTTGGTGACCAGCTCGCTCACGACCAGGCCGAGCTTCTCGGCCAATGGCGCCGGCACCGTGTCGGCCAGGTCGCGTACGGACGCCCGCGCTACCGCGGCTGCTCTGGGGTGGGACGGCAACCGCAGCTCGAGCGCGACCCGGGAACCATCCGATGCGTTGGTCGTGATCGCTGACATCGTCGGCGTTTTTCCCGCTCGGCCCGGGTCTCGAAACCGGGGAAGTGGTCAGCGCGGCGCGGCTGGCGTCAGCTCAGGGTCGCGTACATCTGGCCGAGCTCGGCGGGCGGCTCGCCCCGGAGCACCCACATGCCATCCTCGCGGCGCGTGACCTTTTCCTGCGCCGTGAGCTCCTTGAGCGCGGTCGTGACCGTCGGGCGTCTGGCACCGACGAGGCTCGCGAGCATCCGGTGGGTGAGCCCGAGGGGCAACACGATGCCGTCGGGTGAGACCCTCCCCCAGCGCTCGGCGAGATGCCACATCAGGAGTAGCAGCCGCGTCTCGACCCGTTGCAGGTTGCAGATCGCGAGTTGCACGGCGAGCGACCGCGAGCGCTTGATCGCCCGCGCGACGACCGCCGTCGTGAGCTCTGGCCACCGTGCCGTACGCGCGACGAAGCGTCCGTCGAGGATCGCGATGCGGGCGGTCACCAGCACGTTCCAGGTCACCGCGGGCGTCTCGGTCACGAGCTCGATCCCCGTGTCCCAGGGGCGGAGGATCTCGCCTTCGCCGATCAGCTCGGTGAACGACGAGCTGCCCAGTGTCACATCGCGCGAGATCAGGCCGTCGATGACGAGCAGGCCGAGAGCGCCGCGCGGTTCGATGATGTCCAGGGCTTCGGCGGGCCACTCGCCCGGAGCCAGGGTCTCGATTGCGGCGATCGCGTGCGAGCGCGCGGCGGCAGCCCGCTCAGCGTCCATATCGCGGGCGAGGTCGGGATCCACGTCGAGGATCGCCACCGCCCGGCGGCGGGGAAAGCTGTGGGCCTGGCTCACGCCGTGTTGACGCGAACGAATGTCCACTGATCGTGCAAGTTCTTCGCGCACCCTCCTTAGGTTGCCCCTCATGGGGTGATCGCGAAACCCTGCGCCCGAGAATCTGAAATCATCGACCCATGGCCGACGCACCTAGACCCCACGCGGAGCCGGTGCACGACGTCCTCGCGGCGGAGGCGTTCGCGATGCCGATCGCCGATCGACCCCATCACGGCCCGGTCAAGCTGCCCGAGGATCCGATGGGCGTCCCCGAGCCACACGACATCCTCGCCGCCGAGGAGTTCCCGATGCCGGCCCCTGAGCCGCATCCTTCTGTCGCTGTGCTGCAGCGCACCGACTCCCGGTTGCGCCTGCCCGTGCTCGCGGGCCTCGCGCTGCTCGCTCTGCTGCTGCTGCGCCGGCGCCGCCGGGGCAGTTGAAGCTCTGACTTCCTGAGTTTCGGCATTGCGTGCGGCGGTCAGTCCTCGGGACAGGACTCAGGCGGCTTCGGCGTCACGCCGGACGGCGCGCCCACCGGACCAGGCGCCCGCCGGACGACGCGCCCGCTACGCCGAGGCGGCCTTCGACAAGCTGACTGGAACCACCGCCGGGCGTCAGGTCGAGCTGCCGATCGCCTGCCGGCCGGCGGCGAGCCGTGGCCGCGGCCGCGTGCCGGCGCTGGGGTAAGGGCCCGTACGCCGGAGCGACGGCGGTGAGGGGTGTCGAGGGCTGGGCCGCGTCAGACCGGGTCAACCGGCGGGCGCCGGTCCGCCCACGGCCGCGCCCGCTCGAGCTGCGCCGAGAGCCTCAGCAGCACCGGCTCCTGGCCCGGCGCGGCCACGATCTGTACGGCGCACGGCATCCCGTCGCGGGCAAACCCGGCCGGAATCGATGCCGCCGGATTGCCGCACACATTCCACACCGCCGTGTAGGCGACGTAGGGCACGGCGCGCAGGCTGGCGTGCAGGCTCCCGATGCCGTCGAGCGCGCCGAGCCGGCGCGGCAGCGCGGCGATCGTCGGCGTGAGGAGGACGTCGTGATGCTCGAAGAAGTGATTGAGCCGCTCGGCGATCTGCGCACCGCGCCGGATCGCCCAGTGGACCGTCGACTCGGGAATCGCCCGTGACAGCGCCAGCGTCTGCTTGGTCCGGCGCTCGAGCAGGTCGGGCCGCTCGACCAGCGCCACCTCATCCCTGACCCCACCGTAGAACTGGGGCGCGAACGCGGGCGCCACCTCCGGGTAGTCCGGATCGGCCTCACGCACCTCATGACCGAGCTCCCGCAGCGCCGCGGCCATCTGCTCGAGCGCGCCGGCCTGTTCCGCATCCAGGCGCACGCCGCGCTGCGCCGGCTTGCGGCTGAGGGCGATCCGCAGACGCGGCGGCTCGGTGGCGGCGGCGGCGGCGAATCCGAGCTCGTGGCCGGGCAGCTCGGTTCGGATCGCGTCGTAGACCAGCGCCGAGTCACGGACCGAGCGCGCGAGGGGGCCCTGCGTTCCGAGCGCGTGCCAGAGGTGCTCGTAGGGCGCCGTTGAGACGAGCCCCCGCGTCGGCTTGAGCCCGTACAGGCCGCAGCACGCGGACGGGATCCGGATCGAGCCGCCGCCGTCGCCGCCGATCCCGACCGCCACCATCCCGGCCGCCACCGCGGCTGCGGTGCCGCCGCTCGAGCCGCCGGTCGAGCGGCTCAGATCCCACGGGTTGCGCGTGTAGCCGAAGGTGGCCGACTCGGTGAACGGCCACTGGCCGAACTCGGGCATCGTGGTCTTGCCGATGATCACCGCGCCGGCGTCCCGGAGGCGCGTGACGAGCTCGCCGTCCGCCGCCGCCGGACGGGTCCGGGCGGCGGTGCCGAACGTCGTGAGTTGGCCGGCGACGTCGATCTCGTCCTTGATCGCGACCGGCACGCCGTGGAGGGGTCGGGTCCTGTCGGGGCCCGCTCCGTCGCGGGCGGCCGCTTCGGCCAGCGCCTCGTCTGCCATCACGATCCGGAACGCGTTGATCGAGGGGTTGAGCCGCTCGATTCGCTTCAGCAGCGTCTGGGTCAGCTCGACCGAGGAGATCTCGCCGTTGCGGATCAGCTCTGCCTGCCCGGCGACGCCGGCGTAGGCGATGTCGGTCGCGTTCACGGCGAGTAACGCTAACGGCTCGCAGGGTTGCGGCGTTTTGTCACGCACCGTCACCCACGCGTGACGAAATCGGTGGCAGGGTGGGCGGTGTGGGAGACGTGGGCCGTTTTGACCGTGATATACGCCGTCAAAACGGCCCACGTCACCGCGCGATCGTCAAGCTGGCCGAGGCGCAGCACGGCGTGGTGGCGCGTCGGCAACTCGTGGAGCTCGGGTTCACGGCCGATCGGATCGACTGGCGCGTCAAGTTGGGTCATCTTCATTGCCTCCATCGAGGCGTCTACGCCGTCGGTCATCGCATCCTCGACCGGAAGGGCCGTTGGATGGCGGCGGTGCTGGCTGGCGGACCCGATGCCGTCCTCAGCCACCGCAGCGCCGCGGCCCTCTGGAGTCTGAGGCCAGCGGGCTCGTCATCCATCGACATCACCGCGCCGGGGAGGACGAGGAGCACGCGTCCGGGTATCACCGTGCACCGAGTCCGCAACCTCCACCCGCGCGACCGCGCCACCCGCGAGGGGATCCCCGTCACCTCGGTCCACCGCACCCTGCTCGACTACGCTGAGCTCTCCGCTCCCCACCAGCTCGGCTGGGCGTTCGAGGCCGCTGATCGGCTCGACCTCCTCGACCTCCGCGCGATCGAGGAGCTGTGCACCCGCAGCGCCGGCCGCCATGGCCTCAAACCCCTGAAGCGCCTCGC
The DNA here is from genome assembly GCA_963800815.1 of uncultured Solirubrobacteraceae bacterium. Taxonomy (GTDB): domain Bacteria; phylum Actinomycetota; class Thermoleophilia; order Solirubrobacterales; family Solirubrobacteraceae; genus Palsa-465. The sequence goes on along the minus strand of CAWDCP010000002.1, from coordinate 47,232 downwards.
CGCCGAGCACTGCGGCCCAGCCCCGGAGACGCGCTCCGAGCTCGAGCGACGCTTTCTGGCCCTGATCCGCGACGCCGGACTTCCCGAGCCGTCGGTCAACGTGCTCGTGGCCGGGTTCATGGTCGACTTCTATTGGCCGTCGAGCCGTCTGGTGGTCGAGCTCGACGGGTTCGCGTTTCACCGTTCGCGGCGAAGCTTTGAGGACGATCGCGCCAAGGACGTGCGGCTGCAGCTCGCCGGATGCCGAGTGCTGCGCCTCACCGACCGTCGACTCAGAACCGAGCCCGGCGCCGTCCGCGACGACGTGGCGCGGGCGCTCAACCCCGGCGGCGCGGGGGCATCAGATCGGTGATCGTGCCGGCTGCGAGCTCGGCCGCGAACGCAACCGTCTCCGACAGCGTGGGGTGGGGGTGGATCGTCAGCGCGATGTCCTCGGCGTCGGCGCCCATCTCGAGCGCGTGGACGGTCTCGGCGATCAGGTCGCCGGCGTTCACGCCCACGATCCCGGCGCCGAGCAGGCGACCGCCGCCGGGCTCGAACAGCAGCTTCGTCATCCCCTCGCCCCGCCCGAGCCCCAGGGCGCGCCCCGAGGCCGCCCACGGGAACACGGCCTTCTCGTACTCGACGCCGCCGGCGCGGGCGGCGGTCTCGGTCAGCCCCATCCAGGCGACCTCGGGATCGGTGTAGGCGACCGACGGGATCGCTTGCGCATCGAAGCGCGCGTTCTGGCCGGCGATCACCTCAGCGGCGACCTTGCCCTCGTGCGTCGCCTTGTGCGCCAGCATCGGGGTGCCGACGATGTCCCCGATCGCGTAGATATGGGGAACGTTGGTGCGCATCTGCGAGTCGACGGGGATGTAGCCCGCCTCGTTGACGTTCACGCCGGCTGCGGCCGCGTCGATCGCGGTCCCGTTCGGCCTGCGGCCGACGGCGACAAGAACGCGATCGAACATGGCGCTGCTACCGCTGTCGAAGGTCACCTTCAACCCGTTCTTCTGTGCCTTGACCGCCTCGACCCGCGTGCTCAGCATCACGGCCTCATAGCGGGCCTCGATCCGCTTGTGCAGGGGGCGCACGAGGTCGGGGTCACACTCCGGGATCAGCTGATCCATCATCTCGACCACGGTCACACGCGATCCGAGCGCGTCGTAGACGGTCGCCATCTCCAGCCCGATGATCCCGCCGCCGATCACCAACAGGCGCTTGGGTATGTCCTCGAGCGCGAGCGCCCCGGTCGAGGTGACGATCCGCGGATCGTCGGGCAGGCCGGGAAGCATCACGGCCGACGATCCGGCGGCGATGATGCAGTTCTCGAACGACACGGTACGACCTGAGACCTCGAGCACGTTCGGGCCGACGAAGTGCCCGACCCCGGTGATCACCTCGACCTTGCGCTGCTTGGCCAGGCCGGCGAGCCCTCCGGTCAGCTTGGCGACGACCGAGTCCTTCCAGGACCGCAGCGCGTCGATGTCGACCGACGGCGTGGCGAAGCTGACTCCGTTCTCCGCCATCTCATCCGCCTCGCTGATCACGCGGGCGGCGTGCAGCAGCGCCTTGGAAGGGATGCAGCCGACATTCAGGCACACGCCGCCGAGGATCGGATAGCGCTCGACGAGGATCGTCTTCAGGCCGAGGTCCGCGGCCCGGAAGGCGGCGGTGTAGCCGCCGGGGCCGGAGCCGAGCACCAGCACCTGGGCGTCGTAGTCGCCCGAACCCCCCGGCGGTCCCGGGGCCGGCGCGGCCGGAGCCGGCGCGTCCGGTGCCGACGCGCCCGATCCCGCAGCAGCCGACGCGGGCGCATCCGAAACATCAGCGGCCGGTGCGTCTGAAACCGCCGGCGCCCCGGATGCCTCCGACGACTCCGAGGCCGTGCTGCGCCCCGCGCCGTCCGGCTCGAGCAGCAGCAGCACGCTGCCCTCCGAGACGCGGTCGCCCATCGAGACACTGAGCTGTGTGACGACGCCGGCCGCGGGCGCCGGGATGTCCATCGTCGCCTTGTCGGACTCGAGCGTGACCAGCGGATCGTCGACCGCGACCTCGTCGCCGGGCGAGACGTGGATCTCGATCACCGGGACGTCGGTGAAGTCGCCGATGTCCGGAACCCTGACCTCGGTCACAGAAGCGCCCTGCGCAGGTCCGAGAGCAGCTTGGTCAGGTGCACGACGAAGCGGGCCGCGGCGGCGCCGTCGATGACCCGGTGGTCGTAGGAGAGCGACAGCGGCACCATCAGCCTGGGGACGAACTCCTTGCCGTTCCAGACCGGCTTCATGGCCGAGCGGGTGACGCCGAGGATCGCCACCTCGGGCGCATTGATGATCGGGCTGAAGCTGGTGCCGCCGATCCCGCCCAGACTCGAGATCGTGAACGTGGCGCCCTGCATGTCGCCCGGCATCAACTTGCCCTCGCGCGCCTTGCCCGACAGCTCCGTCAGCTCACGCGCGATGTCGAGGATCCCCTTGCGGTCGGCGTCCTTGATGACCGGGACCACGAGACCGCCGGGCGTGTCGGCCGCGAACCCGATGTTGTAGTAGCGCTTGAGCACCAGCTCGTCGCCGTCCAGCGAGGAGTTGAAGTTGGGGAACTGCTTCAGCGCGGCGACCGACGCGGCGACGAGGAAGCCGACCATGGTCAGCTTCACGCCGTCGCGGGCGTGCTCCTCGTTGAGCTGCTTGCGGAACGCCTCGAGGTCCGTGATGTCGGCCTCGTCGTTGTGGGTGACATGGGGGATCATCACCCAGTTGCGGGCCAGGTTGGCGCCGGCGATCTTGCTGATCCGCGAGCGCGGGACGCGTTCCACCGGCCCGAACTTCTCGAAGTCGATCTTCGGCCAGGGCATCAGCTCGAGCCCCGCCACAGCTCCTCCGCCGCCGGCACCGCCGGCCGCCGCAGCACCAGCCGCCCCGCCGGGCACGGCGTCCTCACCGCCACGCTCCAGCGCGCTCTCGACGTCGGTCTTCGTGATCCGTCCCTTGCGCCCGGTGCCGGCGACCGTGGTCAGATCAACGCCGAGCTCCCGGGCGACCCGCCTCACCGACGGGCTCGCGTAGACCGGGCCGTTCGCAGCAGTCGCGACCTCGGCCTCGCCGCCGGGCGCCGCCGGCGTGGCCGCGGTCGGGGCTGGGGGAGGGGGTGCCGAGTCGGCGGAGGCCGGCGCGTCGTCCGGTGGCGCGAGAGGCGGCACCGCGGCACCGGCCGAGTCGGCCGTGCCCTCCGGTGCGCCGGCGCCGTTGGACCCGCCCGCCGCGCTCGCGCCCGACCCGCTCCCGCCCGCCGCGCTCGCGCCCGACCCGCTCCCAGCCGCCGCGCTCGCGCCCGCCCCGCTCCCGGCCGCCGCACTCGCGCCCGACTCGCCCTCGAGCGTCAGCAGCGGCGAGCCCTGCGAGACGTTGTCACCGAGCTTGACCTTGAGCTCCTTGACGACGCCCGCGGCCGGCGCCGGGACGTCCATCGTCGCCTTGTCGGATTCGAGCGTGACCAGCGGATCGTCGACGGCGACCGTGTCGCCCGGGGAGACGAGGATCTCGATGATCGGGACGGCGTCGAAGTCCCCGATGTCGGGGACCACGACCTCGATCGTTCCGGTCGCCGTCATATGGAGGTCGGGATCGGCGCCTCGGCGTCGATCCCGTAGCGATCGATGGCGGCCTGCACGGTGGCGGGTTCGATCTCGCCGGAGTCGGCCAGCGCCTTCAGCGCGGACACCGTGACGTAGTGGCGATCCACCTCGAAGAACCGACGCAGGGCGCTGCGGTAGTCGCTGCGGCCGAAGCCGTCGGTACCGAGCACGCGGTACTCGCGCGGCACCCACGTCCGGATCTGATCGGCGAACGTGCGCACGTAGTCGGTGGAGGCGACGACCGGGCCGCGCCGGTTGCCGAGTGACTGCTCGACGAAGCTCGTCCGCTGCTCCTCGGTCGGGTGCAGCAGGTTCCAGCGGTCGACCTCGATCCCGTCGCGGCGCAGCTCGGTGAACGAGGTGACGCTCCAGACGTCGGACACGACGCCCCAGTCGTCGGCGAGCAGATCGGCCGCGGCGAGCACCTCGCGCAGCATCGTTCCCGAGCCCAGCAGCTGCACCCGCGGCTTCTTCGAGCGCTTCGAGCCCTCGCGCAGGAGGTACATCCCGCGCAGGATCCCGTCCTCGGCGCCGGCCGGCATCGCCGGGTGCTGGTAGTTCTCGTTCATGAGCGTGAGGTAGTAGAAGATGTCCTCCTGCTCGCCGACCATCCGGCGCAGCCCCTCCTGGATGATCACCGCGACCTCGAAGCCGTAGGTGGGGTCGTAGGCGCGGCAGTTGGGCACGACCGAGAACAGCACGTGGCTGTGGCCGTCCTCGTGCTGCAAGCCCTCGCCGTTCAGGGTCGTGCGCCCGGCCGTACCGCCGAGCATGAACCCGCGGGTTCGGCTGTCCCCGGCTGCCCAGACGAGGTCGCCGACGCGCTGGTAGCCGAACATGGAGTAGTAGATGTAGAACGGGATCATCGGCATGTCGTGCGCGCTGTACGACGTCCCCGCGGCGATGAAGGACGAGATCGAGCCGGCCTCGGTGATCCCCTCCTCGAGGATCTGCCCGGTCCGGTCCTCCTTGTAGAACATGAGCTGCTCGGAGTCCTGCGGCTGGTAGAGCTGCCCGACGGGGGAGTAGATCCCGACCTGGCGGAACATCCCCTCCATGCCGAACGTGCGCGACTCGTCGGGGATGATCGGGACGATATGGCGCCCGATCTGCTTGTCGCGCAGCAGCGCGGCGAGGATGCGCACGAAGGCCATCGTGGTCGAGATCTCCCGCTCGCCGGTGCCGTCGAGCTGGGATTGGAACTCCGACAGCGGGGGCACGGGCAACTGGGCGGCCGTCCGGCGCCGCACCGGGAGCGCGCCGCCGAGCGCGGCGCGACGCTCGCGCATGTACTCCATCACGGCCGAGTCGTTGGCCGGCTTGTAGAACTCGGCCGCCTTCACCTGCTCATCGGTGAGCGGGAGCTCGAACCGGTCGCGGAAATGCAGGAGCGCGGTCTCGGTCATCTTCTTCGCCTGGTGGGTGATCATCTGGCCCTCGCCGGAGACGCCCATCCCATAGCCCTTCACGGTCTTGGCCAGGATCACCGTCGGCTGGCCGGTGTGCTTCACCGCCGCGTCGTAGGCAGCGAACACCTTCTGCTGATCGTGGCCGCCGCGATTGAGCAGCCAGATCTCCTCATCGGTCATGTTCTTGACCCGCTCGAGCAGGCGCGGGTCGCGGCCGAAGAAGTGCTCGCGGACATAGGCGCCGTCGCGGGACTTGAACGTCTGGTAGTCGCCGTCGACGCAGGCCTCCATGACCTGCAGCAGGGCGTCGTCCTGGTCCTCGGCGAGGAGCGGGTCCCAGCGCGAGCCCCAGATGACCTTGATCACGTTCCAGCCCGCGCCGCGGAAGTCGGCTTCGAGTTCCTGGATGATCTTGCCGTTGCCGCGCACCGGTCCGTCGAGGCGCTGAAGGTTGCAGTTCACCACCCAGATCAGGTTGTCGAGGTGCTCGCGCCCGGCGAGCCCGATCGCGCCCATCGACTCGGGTTCGTCCATCTCGCCGTCGCCGCAGAAGGTCCAGACCTTGCGGCCGGCCGTCTGCGCGAGCCCGCGGGCCTCCAGGTACTTCATGAACCGTGCCTGGTAGATCGACGTGATCGGCCCGATCCCCAGCGAGACCGTCGGGAACTGCCAGAAGTCGGGCATCAGCCAGGGATGCGGATAGGAGGAGAGGCCGGCGCCGTCGACCTCCTGGCGGAACCCGAGCAGCTGGCGCTCGGTCAGCCGTCCCTCGAGATACGCGCGCGCGTAGTTGCCGGGGGAGGAATGGCCCTGGAAGTAGACCAGGTCGCCGCCGTGGCTCTCGCTCGGGGCGTGCCAGAAGTGGTTGAAGCCGACCTCGTACAGGGTGGCGAGGGACTGATAGCTCGCGATGTGGCCGCCGAGCTCCGAGGAGACCTTGTTGGCACGCACGACGATCGCGATCGCGTTCCAGCGGATGATCGACCGCAGCCGCCGGTCGAGCTCGGGGTCACCGGGGTAGGGCGGCTCGCGATCGGCCGGGATCGTGTTGACGTACGGCGTGTTGAGGCTCGCGATCGGGCCGGTACCGGACTGCTGCGCGCGCTCGATGACCCGGGTCAGCAGATCCCGCGCCCGCACGGGACCATCGTGCGCCATGACAGCGTCGAGCGCCTCGAGCCACTCGCTCGTCTCGATCGCGTCGACATCGGCGCCGGCGCCGTTCGATGTGGAGGTCTGAACTCGATCCGTCATGGGCCGCTGTGCACGCTCTCCAACGTGAGGACTTACCGTGACCGGTACTGGAATTCGCACTATACCCACGGCCTCTCGCCGCAATCCAGACTCGCGCGTGGACACCGACAGTTGTCTGTTTTCGCCGGCCGCCGGCCGGCAGGAGCGTCAGTCCGGCGGCAGGGCGGATTCGAGCGCCGCGATGATCTGGGGATCGTCGGGCGGAACCTTCGTCGGCCAGCGCGCCACCAGGCGGCCGTCGCCACCGATGAGGTACTTCGTGAAGTTCCACGCGGGCGCCCCCGAGCCCGGTTGCCGGGCCAGATCGGACCACAGCGGGTCCGGGTCGGCACGGACCGACATCTTCTCGGTCAGCGGGAAGCTGACGCCGTAGTTCTTCTCACAGAAGCTGCCGATCTCGCCGGCGTCGTCGTACTCCTGGCCGGCGAAGTCGCCGGATGGGGTCCCGAGCACCTGCAGGCCGCGACTGCCGAAACGCTCGTGGAGCTCCTGCAGACCCTGATACTGCGGCGTGTAGCCGCATTTGCTGGCGGTGTTGACGATCAGGGTGGGGCGTCCGCGCAGGGCTTCGAGGTCGAGCTCGGTGCCGTCGAGCAGTCTCACGCGATGGGCGTACAGATCGGTCGGGTCGGCGAGCTTGCGGGGCCGCCGGAGGTACATGCGCAGAGTTGAGAAGATGGCCATGAACGGAAGTACGCAGCGCTGGGCTCGGCGGTTGACCGAGCCAACGGCCTTGGTGGGCAACCCCTTGCATGCTCGCAGGGCGCGGCCGCCGACCCTATTCTGACGCGATGCGCAGCTCGCCCGGCGCCGCCCTCGATCGACGGATCGAGGCCCTGATCGTCAGCTGGGTGCGCCGTCAGTGGCCGGTGTTGCGGATCGTGCCCGTCGGTCTGATCCGGCCCGCGCTGGCCCCAACGGCTCTGCGGCTGCGGCGCTCGACCGTACGCGCGGCCTTCGTCCTCGCCATCCCGGCTGTGGTGGTCGTGGCTGTGCTGGCGCTATAGAGTCGCGCGAGCCTGGGACCATCTGGATTGGATAGGGGGTTGGCGTGCGGATTGGCAATGGACACAGGACTTCGTGGTCGCGGCGCCGGGGCGCGGTGACGCTCATGGCGAGCGTGCTGGCGCTCACCGGCACGGCATGCCTCGATGCCGGGCGGCATCGGCCAAGACGGCCACGACCGAGGCCCTCGTCGGCACCTACATCGCCAACTACGGGCACCGCGCCAAGGCGTGCCACGGTCTGATCACGCCGCCGTGGGTGAGCTGGCTGAGCTACGCGGAGGCCACGGTCAGCGACGAGTGGCGCGTGTACGCGAGCTCGACCTCGCTGTGCAAGCTGGCGGACAACCAGGCCGACGCTGTCATCTTCGATGCCCCTCACGACGACGGCGCCGGCCAAGTCCTGTCGAACATGCTCGCGTACGCGACCCACGTGCAGACCGCCGTGCTGCACAAGGCGGGCAAGCCCGCCGGACGCGCCTGGTCCTGCGCCGTGCTCCCGAGCTTCTGGGGACGGCAGGCGCTGGATCTGGCCAGGATCGCGCACCACGGCTCGCCGGAGGACTCCGACTTCGCCGCAGCCGCGGGCGCGGCCGCGGGCGCCGGGTACTGCGAGAGCCGCGGGAAGCGTGACAAGCACGGCCAGTGGACCGGCGGCACGTTCTTCTCCTGGTCCCCGGACACGCTGACCTGCAAGGTCCACTACACCCTCAAGGAGATTCCGGATCCCAACAACCCGGGCCAGACCACGAACCCGCCGTTCCCGTCGAACCTCTGGGGAGACTACGACCGCGCCGGCTGCTGATCGGTCTCGCCGGGCGCGGGCCGGGGTCGGTGCCGTGGCCACCACAGCCCTGCTCTGTGCCACCGCTCTGCTCGTACCGGCAGCGTCCGGAGCGGCCTCGGCCGGCCGATGTCACGTCGCGGGAGCGAGGCAACTCGCGCACTCGCGCTCCCTCGTCGTGCTCGTCACGCGCGACACCGTGTACGGCTGCCGCTCCGGGAGCAGTCCGTTCGAGCTCGAGACGCTGTTCAACCCGCCCGCAGCCTGCCGGCTGCTGACGGTGCGGCTGGCCTCTGAACGCTACATCGGGATCGACGTGTACTGCGACGACTCCGAACTCCAGATCACGACCCACCTGATCGAGTCGTTCGACCTGCGCCGCCGCAGGCTGCTCTACGGCGATCCCTCGACACCCGATGACTCGGCGAGATCTGGTTTCGTGATGACCGCGACCGGAGCGCTGGCCTGGGTCGACGATTTCCAGGGCGGTTCGACGCAGGTCCAGGTGTGGGACCGCCGCAGCAATCGGAACTTCGACTTCCGGACGGTGGACAGCGCCGCGCAACCCAGCCAGATCTCCGGCCTGCGCGTGTCGGGATCGACGATCTCCTGGCTGCACGGCGGAAAGCGCCGGACCGCGCGGATCATGTGAGCAGTTGGCAGACAGGCGTTCGCGCCGCGTGGGCCCGCGGGGAGCTGGAAGCGGCCCTCGAGGCGAAGCCACTCGAGCGCACACGCCGCCAGCCCACCACCAGACCGAGCTCTTGATCCGCGTATCTGCTCGTCCCGCTGAGGATGCGCGGGGCATTGCATCAGACGCGCGCCCTAAGGTCTCCCGAGATGATCGCCGCCGATCGTTTTCAGCAGCTTGCGCCCGAGTCCGTTCACGGCGCCGCGCGCCGAGCCGGCTCCCGCAACCTGTGGCTGCTGGCCGGGATTGTGCTGCTCGGGATCCTCGTGCGCTTCCCGACGCTGGGGGAGCAGAGCTTCTGGTACGACGAGGCGATCACCCACGGCATCGTGGCCCACAGCCTCGGGCACGTCCTGTCGACGATTCCCAAGAGCGAGTCCACGCCGCCGTTGTACTACCTGCTCGTGTGGCTGTGGTCGCGCGTGTTCGGCACCTACGAGGTCGGATTGCGCTCCTTCTCGGCGCTGTGCGGCACGCTCACGATCCCGCTCGTGTGGTTGCTCGCCCGTCGGCTCGTGTCCGAGCGCGTCGGCCTCGTCGCGGCGCTGATCACGGCGGTCAACCCGATCCTGTTCTGGTACTCCCAGGAGGCGCGTTCCTACGCCCTGCTCGTGCTCCTCAGCGCGTTGTCGCTGTGGGCGCTGGTGTGGGCGCTCGAGGCGCCGAGCGCTCGGCGCCTGCTGCTCTGGGGCCTGAGCGGAGCGGTGGCGCTGTGCGTCCATTACTTCGCGGTGTTCCTGGTCGCAGCCGAAGCGTTGTGGCTGCTGTTCGCCCTGCGCTCGGCTCAGCGGCTGACGGCCGCCCGCGTCGCGGTCGCGCTCGGGCCGGTCGTGGTCGCCGGCGCGGCGCTGCTTCCGCTGGCCATCCATCAGAACGATGGGCGCGCGGGCTTCATCTCCGAGCACTTCGGATCGATCGTCTACCGCCTCGCCCAGCTCGTCAAGCAGGACATCGTCGGTTTCGACGAGCCGCTGAAGACGGCCACGAGCATCGTCGCGGTGCTGCTCGTGCTCCTCGCGCTGCTGCTCCTGCTGCAGCGCGGATCGCGGCGCGAGCGCCATGCGGTGCTGCTACCGCTCGCCGTGGGCACGGGGACGGTGCTACTCGCAGTGATCGTCGCGGCGCTCGGCACCGATTACGTCAACACGCGCAACCTGCTCCCGAGCTTCCCCGCCCTCGTCGTCGTGGTGGCGGCCGGCCTCGGCGCCGCGCGCGCGGGGAGAGCCGGCGCGCTCACGCTGCTCGCGCTGGTCGTGACCAGCCTGGTCTCCGTGATCGGCGTGATCACCACGCCGGAGTTCCAGCGCATGGACTGGCGTGGTGCCGCCCGGGCACTGGGGAAGGCCACGCTGACGCGGGCGATCGTCGCCGACCATTCCGCCGCCGCGGCGCTTGGCGCCTACATGTCGGGCCTCTCGGACTTTCCGCCCGGCACGGCCGTCCGCGAGGTCGACGTCGTCGCGCTCGTCTACCGTCCGTCCGGCGCCCGCGTCTCGGCAGCGCCTCCGAATCCCGCCGTGCCACCCACCTTGCCCGGATTCACGCTCGTGGGGCGCCGGCACACGGAGAGCTACACCGTCCTGCGCTACCGCGCCCGCGCTCCGGTGCCCGAGCAGCCGACGCAGTTGGCCGCGCTCGGACTGGAGCCAGCTGACCCGCTCGCGGTGCTCGTGCAGCAGTCCGGAGGGCGCTGAAATGGTCGCAGTCTGCCCCAAATGAAGAGTCGCTGAAGATTCTTCGGGGTCGGTAACAACGGACAACCGGCCGTGTTCCTATAAGCACGACCCCTGCAGTGAGGCAGCGGTCGGCTCGGCTGGGACACAGCGAGTTCCACCTCAACAGGAGTCAATTCATTGCGACGTACCATCATCATCGGCACGGCGCTCGCCATGCTGGTCGGAGCGAGTGCCGCGTTCGCTTCGTTCAACACGTATTCGGCGAGCTTCAAGTTCTCATCGTCCAAGGCCGGCAGCGCGAAGTCACCCGTCGCGCTCGGCTACAACCTGACCTACGGTGCAAACGGCACGAGCGGTAACCGCGCGGCACCGTTGACTGATCTGAAGACCTCGATCTACGGCATCAAGGCGAACGGGAATCTGTTCCCGACCTGCAGCCTGAACAAGATCGCCACGGCGAAGAACGACAACGTCTGTAACCCGAAGGCGGAGGTCGCCACCGGAACCGTGAACTCTCTGTTGGGAGCGGCCTCGGATCCGAAGTCGGCGGGCACGCCCTGCAACCCCGGCCTCGATGTGTGGAACGCCGGCGGGAACAAGCTCGTGTTCTTCTTCACCGCCAAGTCGGCGTCGCAGTGCGGCGGCCTGCAGACCGGCGCCACCGCACCGTTCTACGGCTACGTGAGCTACCAGGGCAAGAACATGGTGCTCGACGTTCCGCAGCCGAAGGACATCTCGGTCAAGGTCGCCAACCTGACCGGCGTCTACTCCTCGCTGAGCGTGGAGAAGCTGACCTGGTTCAAGCTGACGACCAGGGTCAAGGGCAAGACGGTCGGCTACCTGCAGTCGGTTGGCTGCAAGGCCGGCAAGCGTCCGTGGGCGCAGTCGTTCTCGGCGCTCAACTACCCGGGTCAGCCCGGTGGCACGACGAGCACGCAGACGGTGGTCGGTTCCGCCAAGTGCTCGTAGACCGTAAGTAGCAAGCTCAACCAGTTTGCGCGGCGGGTGAGATCCCGCCGCGCAAAGCCTCTGACGGCGCGCCGGCCACGGGCCGGCGCGCCGTCGTTCAGCGTCAGGTCGTGCTCGATCAGGGTCAGCGCTACGTGTGCGTCCGGCGCCCACGCGGCCAGAGCGGGAGGGCGGCGACGGTTGCTCCGTCGCCCCCGGCCAGTACCCGGAAGGCCAGCGCCGTCCCGACGCCGTAGACGAGGTGCGCGGTGAGGTCGTCCTGCAGCGTTGCGCGGTCGTACTCCCAGATCGGCTTGTAGATCCCCAACGCCGGCAACAGCACGTAGTCGCCGGCCCACACCAGCGTGCCGAAGACAAGTCCGGTGCGGAGAACGGGCGGTGCGCCGGAGCGGCCGGCGACGAGCGCGTAGTTGACGCCCCAGAGCTTGCCGTAGCCCCAGTGCATGACGTTCGTGAGCGTGCCGGCCCGCTCGATCGGGACCTCCCGGCCGGTGATCGTCTCGAGGACGAGCTTGCCCACCTTCGCCGGAGCGGCGGCCTCGTCCCATGTGGTCGGCTTGGCTCCGAACTCCCACTCGAGCGGGCCGCTCTCACCCCCCGAGGCGCGATAGCGCCGGTACCAACGCGCATCCATCGCGACGGTGCCGGCCAGGCCGGCGAACGCCCCTGCTACGTCTGTCCGAAACAGATCACGCACCCTCATCGTCAGCGGACGATAACGCCGGGTTCCAGCGGCCGTAGTCCGGGTCACGCCCGCCGCGGACGGATTCGGCGAATTCGCGCAGCAGCAGGTTGAGAGCAACAGGCCAACGGAAGCTGACGCCGGGGCCGAGACCCTCGAACAGGACCAGCGGAGCTCCCGCCGCGTGCGCGAACTCACTGCTGTTTCGCGCCGTCCACATCGACGATCCCCACTGGGTGACAACGCAGGGGCATCGCAGTCGCCGCGCGAGGTCGAGCACGTCGTCCGGTGGGGGGTACCGGGTTCCGATCGTCGAGGCGATGAACGTCTCGCCGTCGGTCTCGAGGCCGTAGCTGACCATGTCCTCGATCTGTCGGCTCGAATGGGGGTGCGGGAACATCACCCGCGACCATTCGTCCAGGAACCGGGGCCAGTCCGAGCGCATCAGATGCGGGTTGAAGGCGCCGAACCCGGTGTGCTCCTCGTCCGGCCCGGCTCGCCACGCCTCCGCGAACTCGGGATCAGCGAACAGGTCCGGTGCGAGCAGCGCGATTCCAGCGACGCGCTCGGCGTGGTCGACCGCCAGGTGCAGCGCGCAGATCGACCGCGGTCCGAGCACCGCGACGATCACGCGTTCAGTCGCCGTGTGGTCCATCACGGCGAGCGTGTCGGCTACGAAGCACGCGGGTGCGTATGCCGCCGGTTGGGAAGGCCGGTCGCTCTTGCCGTTGCCGCGACCGTCGAAGGTCAGCACGCGGAAGTGCCGGCTGAGATACGGGACCTGGCCCTTCCAGGCTCGCGAGTGGCTGAACGCGACCGGCGGCAGCAGCAGCAGCGTCGGTGCGTCGTGCTCGTAGAGCTCATAGAAGATCTGGACGCCGTCGTTGTCGATGTGTCCCTGTTCGTCCGGGTCCCGGGGACGTCGCATCTCACAGCAGCTCCGCGATCAGTCCGGCCGCCCGTCTGGCTGCCGACGGGTCGATCGGAAGATAGTCGGACGATGCGTCGAGCTGCTCGAGCATCGCCTCCGCGAGCGGCTCGGGCTCGGTCTCGGCGAACCGGACGCACCTCCCCGCGCGATGGCGGCGGAGGCGGTGGTCCACGTGGATCAGCTGCTCGTAATGCCGCTCGAGCGGTACGTAGAGGAACGGTCGCCTCGCGGCGGTGAGCTCCATGCCGGTGGCGAGACCTCCCTGCACGATCGCGACGTCACACGCCGCGATGTGTCGGGGCAGGTTGGGAACAAACGCGTGGACCTCCAAGCCTTCGCCGTGATCGATGTGCCCCGGATCGATCCTCGGGCCGGCGACGGCGACCATCCGCAGACGCGGGTCGCGTGCGCGGGCGTGGGGCAGCGCGGCAACGGCGCGCTGGAGCAGCACCTCTCCCACCCCGGAGCCCCCGACGGTGACGAGGCAGACGTGCTCGTCCTCGCCGTAGCCGAGCTCGGCCCGCAGGGCGCTGCGAGAGCCGAGCGGAGCCGGTGCGAAGCGGCCCACGTACCCCACGCATTCGAAGTGCTCCTCGGTCCACTCGCGGACGCTCGGCAGTTCCGGGCCAAGCGGCTCCTCGACGGCGTCGTCGGGATCGCCGATGAAGATCGCGCGGTCTCGAACTCCGGCGTGCGCATCGATGTGCTCGACCATTTCAGCGTTGTAGTCGGCGGTCAGCTCTGCCTCGCGCTCTCCTCCCTCCGGAAGCGGAAGATGGCCGACGAAGTCGGTCAGCCACACGAATGGCGCCGTCTTCAGGGCCGGGTGCTCGTGCAGGAAATGGTCGATCTCCCAGCCCTCGTCGGCGACCCACAGGTCATAGGCGGTGTCGGAGACGACGTCATGGAAGACCATGAAGTTCGCGACCAGGATCTCGTCCATGTGCCGGAACGCCTCGAAGCAGTTGAGCTCGTGCCCCACCGCTTCGGCCGTCCAGTACGCGGCCTCATTCGCGAGCCCACTGCTGGCTGGGTGGATCGTCTCGCCCTCACGGGCGAGCACGCGCGTCACCGGATCCTGGGCCAGCCATTCGATCTCGAGCTCGGGCATCGCTGCTCGCAGCTCTCTCGCGATCTCGAGATCACGGTGAATGTGTCCGAGGCCGATCGGGGAGGACACGAACAGAGCGCGCCGGAACCCGACGTCTGCGACGCGCCGGCGGAGCGGCCACGGCGCCCCGAGATCGAATCGGATCGTCGGGGCCTCGCCGCTGCGCCGACTGCCGCTCACCGATCACCTCCGCCCTTCGATGCTGAGCGGGCCGGGTGCGCTCATCGGAGTACGGCCGGTGTCCGCTCGGTGGATCGGTGCCGGTCGGGGGCCAGAGCGTGGGCGAGCTCACCCCGGCTGTGGACGTTGAGCTTCAGATAGACGTGGCGCAGGTGGTATTCGATCGTCTTGGGGCTGAGGAACAGGGCGGCAGCGGCTTCGCGGGTGGTCCTGCCGCCGGCGAGCAGCAGTGCGATCTGCAGCTCTTGAGGGGTCAGCTCGTCCATCGTGCTCGGATCGCGCCGCCGCAGCGTGTCGCCGCTGGCGGCGAGCTCGGTGCGCGCGCGCTCGGCCCATGGGCGGGCGTCGAGGCGCTCGAAGGTCTCGAGCGCCGCGCGGAGCTGCTCGCGGGCCAGGACCCGGCTTCGTGCTCGGCGCAGCCGTTCTCCATACGCCAGGCGCGTGCGGGCGAACTCGAATGCGTCGGGGCTACGGGCGTGGTGACAGAGCGCCTCTTCGAAGCGCTCCGCGAAGCTGTCGTCGTCGGCGAGCAGAGCCTGGCAGCGCAGCGCCCGCGCCAGCGCCCATGGCTGCCCTTTCGTATTCGCGGCGGCGGTGAAGTCCATGGCCATTCGCGCAGCGTCGTCGTGTCGGCCCAGCCGGAGGTAGGCGTCGACGAGCTCGGGCGCCGGCGAGAGGTCGGCGTCACTGATCCCGAGCTCGCGCAACAAGCGATGCTGCTCCTCGAACCGCTCAGCGGCCCGCGCCGCATCGCCGCGGCCAAGCTCGAGCTCGCCCAGGGCCGCCGTTGCCCAGACCTCGAACAGCCGGGTCCCGAGTCGATCGCAGAGCATCAGCGTCTCGGCCGCGTGCGCCCGGCATTCCGATTCCTGTCCCCGGCGTCCTTCCAGCCAGGCCAGGCCTGCCAGTCCGAAGACGAGGTCGCTGCGCTGATCGGCCTCGCGCGCGAGATCGATCGCTTCGCGATAGGCCACCTCGGCGAGCGCCCAGCGGTCCGTCGTCGCGTCGTCGCGTGCAATCAGGCCGAGGACGACCGGCAGCGCCCCGATCGCAGCCCGCGCTCGAGCCGTGCTGATCGCCTGATCGAGCAGGGATCGCCCGGTTTCGGTTTCGCGCAGGAAGATCGGGGCGACCGCCAACCAGGGGAGCAATTGAAGGTCGTCGCGCAGGTCGGCCGAGCCCTCGGCGAGCTCGATCGCCTCATGAATGGCCTCTGCACCGGCGGCGGCGTCACCACCCACCACGTGTGCCATCCCGAAGGCGACGGCGGCCAGGAAGCGCGCTCGGATCGACGCATCCTCGGGCAGGATTGCTCTGGCCTGCGTCGCCGTCACCAACATCTCCGACGGGTTGCCGGCGTAGAAGCAGGCCGCCGTGGCCTCGGCGAACATCGCGACGGCGCGCTCGGGGTCGGCTCTGGTGGCGGCCGAGGACAGGATCGCGTGCCCGCGCATCACCGAACCGCGGCGCGTAGCGATATGGCCGGCCAGTTGATCGATCTGGACCAGCCGCGGGCCGTCGTCAGTTGCGGCACGGGCCTGATCGAGGAGCGCGTTGGCGCGTTCGCCCTGGCCGGCGAGCCAGCTTGCCTCGGCGGCCTCCCACAGCAGCTGGGCCCGCCGCCCGTCGTCGGCCGACAACCGTGCCGCTCGCTCGAGCGCCGCCGCCGCGGTGGCATACGCGCTGCGGTCGCGGCTGCGGCCTGCGGCCTGCTCGAGTGCGGCCGACGCGGATTCGTCCGTGCCCACGGCCGCGGCGGCGAGATGCCAGGCGCGCCGGTCGATGTCTCGATCGGGCAGGGCGGCGGCGAGGGCGCGATGCGCGTCGCGGCGCTGGCCCGGAGGAGCCTCGGCATAGATCGCGGAGCGGGCGACAGGGTGACGGAACTCGAGTGAGCCGGCTCGCAGCCGGATCAGTCCGGCGCTCTCGGCACGGGTCAGCGCCGAGAGATCGACTCCCAGCATCGCCGCGGCGCGCTCGAGGATCGCCAGCTCGCCGCGGTCGCTGGTCGCCGCGAGCACCAGCGCACGGCGGGTGGCTTCATCAACCGTTCCAACCCGCCGCAGGAACGCGCGCGCGATCCTTGCCGAGACAATCACGGGGGCCCCGGGTGGGGCCAGCGCCAGATCCTGCCCGTCCGCGGCGAGCTCCAGCAGCGCGAGCGGATTGCCGCCCGTGGCGTCATGCAACCGCGCGCTCACCTCCGGCGTCACCCCGTCGAGGAGAGTCAGCGCTTCCTCCGCCGTCAGGCCGTCGATCCGCAGCTTCGGCAGGTCGGTGCCGTCGATGAGCGAGGGCTCGTCCTCACGGACCGCGATCACGACGGCGATCGGATCCGCCACGAGCCGTCGGAACGCGAACAGGAGCGCCTGTGAGCTCGGATTGTCCAGCCAATGCGCGTCGTCGATCAACACAGCCACCGGAGCCTCGTCGGCATAGGCCGCAAGCAGGGTGAGCGTCGCCGCGCCGACGGCGAAGCGCTCCTGGGCGTGTGCCGGCCGGAGCGCGAGCGCTCCCTCCAGGGCCACCGCCTGGGGCTTGGGAAGCTGGCCGAGCATGCCCAGGGCCGGACGGAGCAATTCGAACAGCGAGGCGAACGGGATCTGCGCCTCCGACTCGATTCCGCGCGCGCTGAGCAGGCGCATCCCGGCGGCCTGGTCGGCGGCGTGGGCGAGCAACGCCGTCTTGCCGATCCCGGGGTCGCCGACGAGCACGAGCGTCGCGCTCCGTCCCGATCGGGCCTGCGCGAGCGTCAGCTCGATCTGCGCTCGCTCCCGGTCGCGGCCCAGCAACATGGAGCGATTCTGGCACCCGATCGCGCCCACCGCCAGACCTTCACCAGGCTAGGGTCCCGGGCGCGTTGACCGGCCTGCCCGCGACTGGCAGAGTCGGCGCCATGTCCTCAAGGTCACCGAGGGTGGGCCGCGCTGCGCTCGTCGCCGCCGTGGTCAGCGTTCTCGCCTGCGCTGGTGTGGTGTCCGGGCCCGCTCGTGCCATCGTCGAGCCGTTCGATCCGTTCACCCCGCCGATCCCCTCGTCGGTCGCCGAGACGATCACCCGGACCCAGGCCAAGCCGCTGTATGACCACAGCACGTGGGGGCTGCAGGTGAGCGACGCCACCACCGGCGAGGTCCTCGTCTCTCAGAACAGCGCGCGCCTGTTCCCGCCGGGATCGATCATGAAGGTCTACACGGCAGCGGCCGTGCTCGACGCCTACGGGCGGGCCTACCGATTCCACACGCCGGTCTTCCGGACCGGCGACGTGAAGGGTGGCACGCTGAACGGGAACCTCGTCTTGGTCGCCTCGGGCGACTACTCCTTCGGCCTGCGCGAGCGCCCGAACGGCAAGCTCGCGTTCAACAGCGCGCCGGAGGCCGATCACAACAACGCCTACGTCGGGCTTCCCGGCCCAACGACGCTCAAGAACTCCAACCCGCTGGCCGGCGTCGATCAACTCGCCGAGCAGGTGCGCGGGGCCGGCGTCAGGCGCGTGCGCGGAAACGTGGTGATCGACGACCGGCTCTTTGAGACCTTCACCCACTTCACGGGCGGGCCGATCACGCCGATCTGGATCAACGAGAACGTGCTCGACATCACCTCGCGGCCGACGACCGCGGGCAAGCCCGCGCGCGTCACCTATCGGCCGGCGACCGCCGCGTGGCGGGTGCAGTCGGCGGTGAAGACGGGCAAGCGCGGCTCGCAGCCGTCGCTCACCGTCTCGAAGGTCTCCGACGGGCTGGTCCGCATCGGGGGATCGGTGCCCGCGGGCGGGGGACCGATCCTGAAGATCTTCGAGATCCCGGACCCCGCCGCGTTCGCCCGCACTGCGTTCATCGAGGCGCTCGAGCGTCATGGCGTCCGCGTCGACGCGCGAGCTACCGGAGCCAACCCCACGCGCGTGCTGCCGCGGTCGCGGTTCTACCCGGCGAGCCGCCGCGTCGCGCAGCGCGTGTCGCCGCCGCTCTCCGAGTACACCAAGGTGATCCTCAAGGTCAGCTACAACCGCGGGGCCAATCTCATGGTCTGCCTCACCGCGGTCAGGCTCGGGTCGCGCAACTGCGAGGATGGCCTGCGCGGGATTGTCCGCAACAACGCGAGGCTCGGCGTCCCTCCCTCGACGACATTCCCCTTCGACGGCGCCGGCTCCGACAACCGCGACCGCACCACTCCCGAGGCGATGACGACGTTTCTGCGCAACGTCCGGGCGCGCTCCTACGGCTCCGCGCTCCGGTACGGGCTGCCGATCGTCGGCGTCGACGGGACGCTTGCAACCGTCGAGAAGGGGACGCCGGTCGCCGGGAAGATCCAGGCGAAGACCGGGAACCTGCTCGGCTGCGTATTCACCCACTGCATCGAGGGCGCGCACACGCACGTCGGTTACATCGAGGCCGAGAGCGGGCGGCTGCTGGTCTTCGCCGACCTCGTGGCGAACATTCCGCTCGGGGCTCTGACCGACATCTTCGGTATCGACGACGACCTGGGTGGGATCGAGGCGGCGATCCAGCAGGGGTACTAGCCTGGGCCAACCCGGAGTTGTGGCGACAACCTGGCCCCGGAGCGCCATCGGGCTCGTCGCCCAGGTATCAGCGCGCGGACCGAGCGGCGCTGCGCGTGGCGGCGACCGCAAGCACGTCGGCTCGCTCGTTGAGAGCGTGGCCGATGTGCCCCTTGACCCAGTGCCAGCGAACCCGCTCGTGGTCCGACGCTGCGGCGTCGAGCTGGACCCAGATCTCCTTGTTCTTGACCGGCTCGCCTGAGGCTGTCTTCCAGTTCTTGCGCTTCCAGCCGGCCATCCAGGAGGTCATGCCGTCGTGCAGGTAACGCGAGTCGGTCACGATGCAGGCACGGGACCCGGGCGGCAGCGCGCGCAAGCCCTCCAGGGCAGCGAGCATCTCCATGATGTTGTTCGTCGTGTGGGCCAGCCCGCCGCTGTGCTCCTCGACCACGCCATCCTCCCAGCAGACCAGCGCAGCCCACCCGCCAGGGCCGGGATTGCGCTGGCATGAGCCATCGGTCCAGACGAGCACCTCGCCCGGGCCTGCTTCCGGGAGGTGGCCGGGCAGTGACTTGGATCGGCGACGCGGGCTGACGGACATCGGGCGGGATTCAACCAATCCCCGAACCCGGAACGCCGCCGGCGGGACAGGGGTCATCAGCGCCTTGCATCCCGCCCGCGGCACGCACACGCGCGCGGCGCCGTCGTTTGCGGGAGCGCTACGCATCGGCTTTGCCGCATGGGACACTGGGAGCGTGACTGCGGCGTTTTCCGCTCTCCGGGAGGCCGGGTTTGTCTGGATCCAGTCGGCGTTCGCCACTCCTGCGGCGGCGTTCGCCCGATCGCAGGAGCGGATCGAGGAGTGCGTCGCGTCGGACGGTCACGACGCGCTCGCCGTAATCGGTGAGTTCATCGTGCCACCGCCTGATGGCGAAGCGACTCGCGAGTTCCAGACCCTCCACTTCGATTTTGGCCTCCCCCTGAACCCGCAGTGCGATCAGGATGTGGCACGGTACACGGCGCTCTTCGTCCCGCGCTCGGCCGTCGGGGTCACGGCGGTGACGCGGTTGGTGAGGCTGGAGGCTCTTCTTGCTCAGCGTGGCTGGCCAGACCAGGAGTCGCTGCTCGGGAATCTGATGGCCTACGGCGAGTCGCACGGGGCGTGGGACGACGCCGACGGCTACTCCGAAGGCAGCCTGGCCCGCGTTGTCGAGGCGGCCGCCGGGGCACCGCGGCTGCCGAGCGTGAAGTCCACCGCCGGCTTTCTCTGCGGGATGGAGTTCGACACGCTGGCGGCCGAGCTGAGCTTCTTCAAGCAGCTCGGCCTGAATGTCGACGCCGTCGAGGTCGAGGTGCCCCTGCGCCCTGGCGACATGCTCGTGTTCGACAACCTCGCGTTGGCTCATGGTCGTCGCGGGAGCCGGAGGCCGGGCGAGCTTCACCAGCGGATCTACGGCCACCGGTTACTGCCCGTGGCCGCTCAGCGCGCGCTTCGCGACCGCTTCCTCGTGGCGTTCGGGCAGGGGCCGACTCGCGACGCTGCGCTCCGCCGTCTCGGTGCCGTAGGCGGCGATGAAGTGTCCGTGCGCGCCCTCGAGACCGGAGTGCAGCAACCGATTTGAGGTACGCCGCCCGCTCGCTCTAGCGGCCGGTGGTTTCCGCTTCGATGACCCGCAGTTGTGAGCGCATGACCAGGCCGATGAACGGCGCCAGTGGCCGCCAGTAGCGCATGAAACCCCGGCGGGCGGTCGCGTCGGTCGCGAGCGTCCGACATTCGTAGCTCACGAGTGTCCGGTCAGGGCCGTAGGGGCGCAGCGAGAAGTTGCAGGCGATCTTTCCGAAGCCGGGTTCGGCGAATGCCTCGAAGTCGGAGGCGTCGATTTGCGCCCAAACGGTCTCTCCAGCCCAGAAGCGTCCGACAACGCCGAACGCGATCTCGTGGGGTGGGTCCTCGCCGAGGAGCACCCAGTCACCGCGGGTGGGCATGTCGGCGAGTCGCATCGACTCCGGCGGCGGTGGCTCGCGATGCTCGCGCCGAGCGATCAGTGAGACCGCCCGCTCACCCAGGCCGCGAGCGGCGAACAGCAGCCGGACGGCGACGGACTCCCGCCACGCACGGATGAAGTCGGCGCGGCGAGCCGCGGCGTATACGGTCGCGGTGTCGCCCGGGACGATACGGTGCTCGGTGCGGACAGCGTCATAGCGGGGCATCAAGCGGTCAATCAGCATCGGCTCGCCGGCCGGCGGGCCGCCGATCGTCGATCGAGCTGCCACTCGGTCGGCGGCGCTGGTTCGATCCTCGATCGCCATCCGAACCTCCTCCTTGGCCGGAACCCAACGCTATGATGCGGACAGCTGCTCGCCATCCGCAGTTCCCCGCCGGCCAGGGACGGAGAAACCACGGGTACGACGTCCGGCAACACACGTGGTCAAGCAGGATGCTGGTGCGCCGCCTGTCGGCGAGCCACCACGAGCCCAGCGTCCCAGCCCGGAGCACGGCCACCGTCCGGTGGCTGGATCGGACCCGGGTTCAAGCCACTGCCGGCGATCAACCACGAGATCACCGAGTTGGAGTTCCACATCTCGCCGGCGTCCAACTCGTCCCGGCCCCAAACCGGCGTTGGGAGGGATGGCACGAGGTCGAGCAATCGGCGTGCACAGTCTGGATCATCCGTCAGCCGCTGCGGGCTATCGACCGCCTCGCCGACATCCGGGATGACCCCATCGCGCCAGCGACGCACCTCGTAGCGGAAGATCCGAAAGCGCCCCGCCCAGCGCGCCCCAACCGCGCCACCAGCGGCCACGCCGCGCCGCGCCCCTTCGCCGTCCGGGACGGGCGCTTGCTCGATCACGAAGCGTCCCTCCGGCACGCGCACCTCGAGCGCCGAGTGGTACAGATCACACGCCGGCCGATGCTCGAGCCGCGACACCACCGCTTCGAACACGCGACCGTTGAGCCGCACGGAATGGCCACCCGCCCCCAACGGCAACCAATACAGATCGACGCCGGCACGGGACTCACCGGGGCCAGTGCTCGACTGCTCGAGGTCGTTGGTCGTCATCCGAGCAGAAGGTTCGCACGACGGACCGGGTCGGGGCGACGCTGGTCATATGCTCCTCGTATGGCCCGTGCCATAGCGGCGCGAGGAGAAGGAGTCCTCACCGTTGACCCCGCTCCGCTTCTCGTGTCGTCTGACAATGCCGCGATCGCGTATTTCGCGAGGCGGGACCTGCTTGGCCGAGGCGGAGATCTGGTCAACGTCCTCTGGGACCTGCCCGAGGCCCGCCGAGTGCTCGCCAAGCAGAGCCCGAATGGCTCATGGCGCTATCCGAGCGGCAAGCGCGCGATTCGGTCCCAGGAGAACTACGACCAACTCGAGACCTTTCGTCAGCTCGGGATATTGGTGGAGAAGTTCGGCCTCACCCGGCAGCATTCGTCGGTCGACCGGGCTGCCACCTATCTCCTCTCGTTTCAGACCGACGAGGGCGACCTCCGAGGCATTTACGGAAACCAGTACGCAACGACGTACGTCGGGGCGATCCTCGAGTTGCTGATCAAAGCCGGGTATGCCGATGACCGGAGGATCGCAAAAGCGTTGGCCTGGCTGCTGGCGATGCGTCAGCGCAACGGCGGCTGGGCGATCCCGGTGCGGACCATAGGCGTCCCCTTCCCAGAGTTCATTGACGTCGAGCGTCACCCGCAACCACTCGCGCCCGATACGTCGAAGCCGTCCTCCTATCTCGTCACCGGAATGGTGCTGCGGGCGTTCTCCGCCCATCCCACTTGGCGCAAAGCGACCGAGGTCCGGCACGCAGGAGCACTGCTGGCGAACCGCCTGTACACACGCGACGCCTACGCCGACCGGGGCGACGTCAGCTACTGGGAGCGAGTCTCGTTCCCCTTCTGGTTCACCGACATCGTCTCGAGCCTCGACACTCTCTCACGCCTCGGCTTCGACCCGGACACACCACCAATCGCCGCGGCAATGGCCCGGCTGGCCGAGCTCCAACGCACCGACGGGACGTTTGCGTTCAAGCTCCTGCGAGCGAAGGACAAGGACCTTCCTCTGTGGATCTGCCTGGCCGTCTGCAGGAGTCTCAAGCGGTGGTGACCGCGCGGGAGAGTTCTCGGTGCAATGTTCTTCAGCGCTCGACGGCGGCTGAATCGAGTTCGGCCACCAGCACTCGGACCCGGCGGTCGATCTCGTCCCGGGTGGCTCGGACCTCCTCGACGGGTCGCGCGGCGGGGTCCGGCAGCTCCCAGTCGACGTAGCGCACGCCAGGCACGAACGGGCACTGATCGCCGCAGCCCATCGTCACGACGAGGTCGGCCCACTCCGCCAGTTCACGCGTGAGCAGCTGCGGCGTGCGTCCGGAGAGGTCGATGCCCAGCTCGTCCATCACCGACACAACCGGAGGGTGCACTCGCTCGCCTGGGGTGGTCCCGGCGGAGCGCGCCTCGTGTCGTCCGCCGGCGGCGCGCTCGAACAGCGCTTGGCTCATCTGCGAGCGCCCGGCGTTGTGCAGACAGACGAACAGGACGTGCAATCTGGCTCCTCTCAGGGGCTGAGATTCCCTCGATGCCGGCCGTGAACAGGCCGCGCGGGAAGACTGTAACCATTGACGAGCATCACTTCAATCGATATATGTATATCGATGAGTATCGATTTGGAGCTGACGCCCAAGACCAAGCGCCCGCCCGGCGATCCGTGCTGCCAGCCGGTCGTCTACCCCGATGTCGAGCGTGAGCAGGCGCAGCGGATGGCGGCGATCGCCAAAGCGCTGGGCGATCCGGTCCGGCTGCAGCTCGTCGACGTGTTGCGCAAGCACGCCGGAAAGGTGTGCGTGTGCGAGCTCGTCCCCCTGTTCGACCTCTCCCAGCCGACTGTCTCGCACCATCTCAAGGTCCTGCGGCAGGCCGGGATCGTCGGCTCTGAGCGGGAGGGGCTGTGGGCCTACTACTACGTGATCCCCGACGCGCTGAAGGAGCTCTCGCTATGGCTGAGCTGACCCCGACCACCTCCTCTGCGTGCTGCAGCACCGAGCAGCAGGCAACGTGCTGCGAGCCGCACGACAAGGAGGGCTGCTGCACCACCGAATCGGCCGTCTGTGGCTGCGCCGCCGGCGACACGACCGCCTCCGCAGAGGACATCCGTGAGGTCGTCCGCGAGCGGTACGCGGCGGCCGCCCGTGTCGCCGCGGGCGGCGGCGAGACGGCCTGCAGCTGGACCGTGGGTGTGACCGATGGGCACGGCCACGAGGTATTCGGCGCCGTCCTCTACGACGAGCAGCACGCCGAAGGCGCCCGCGACGCGGTGGCGGCGTCGCTCGGGTGTGGTGTGCCGACCGCGGTGGCCGACCTGCGCCCCGGGGAGATCGTGCTCGACCTGGGGTCCGGCGCCGGCGCCGACGTTCTCATCAGCGCACGGCGCGTCGCGCCGACCGGCAGAGCGATCGGACTCGACATGACCGACGAGATGCTCGATCTCGCCCGCGCGAACGCCGAGAAGGCCGGCGTCACGAATGCCGAGTTCATCAAGGGCTATCTCGAGGAGATGCCGCTCACCGACGCGAGCGTCGACGTCGTCAGCTCCAACTGCGTGATCAACCTCTCCGGTGACAAGCCCAAGACGATCGCCGAAGCCGCGCGTGTTCTGCGCCACGGCGGACGGTTCGCGATCTCGGACGTGATCGCCGATCCCGACATGGACGAGCCCACCAAGGCCGCCATGACCGCCCAGACCGGCTGCATAGCCGGCGCCCTCACCGAGGACGAGTTCCGCGCGACCCTCACCGCCGCAGGGCTCCAGGAGATCGAGATCGAACCGACCCATCGAGTCCACGAACACGCCTCGGCCGCGATCATCCGGGCGCGCAAGCCTTAAGCGACGAGCTTCAGGCTCAACGACCCTCGGACGCCCGGACCGGTTCGCATTCAGTCCGCGGATCGTGCCCGCAACGGTCAACGACGACGCGAGACGCCCCTGCGGGGCCGCCTCGGTCGGCGGCCCCGCAGGCGGTGGCTCTTCGCCTACCGCTCGAAGCGCTTCTTCAGGAAGGCGGCCTGGTCGGCTTTGGCCGCGGTCAGCACGGTGCTGTGCGTGGCGCCAGCATAGGTGTGCTCGGTGACCGTGTCACCGACACCGGCCAGCGATGTGGCCAGTGCCGCGGTGAACGGCGGCAGCACGGTCGTGTCGGCGCTGCCCTGCTCGAGCAGCACCGGCGCGCCGATCTTCAGCTCGCCGGGGTCGTTCTTCTTCAGATCGTTGACCGCCGCCGAGATATCAGCCGTCGGCTTGACCAACTGGTTGAGCGGCAGACCGCCGAACGAGTCCGTCTTGTCGAGCTGACCCAGGCACTCCGTCAGCGTCTGCGGGTACAGCGCCGCGGCCTGCGACGTGAGCAGCGAGCTGATGTGCAGCGACGGATAGCTGACGTCGAGCCCGCGGAAGATCGTCGCCGCCAGGCCGGTGAGCGACGTCGCCGTCACCGACTTGAGGAACCCGGCCTCGGTCGCGATGTGCGACGCGGGCGCGAAGGCCAGCACGCCGCGCAGCGTGATCTCCGGCGTGTAGCTCTTGACCAGCGACGCCGCCCACAACGCGGCGTGGCCGCCCTGGGAGTGACCGCTGATGACCACGCGATCGCTCAGCTGCGGATCGAGTTGGCGGGCGGCGCGGACGATGTCGAGCACGCCGCGGCCCTCGGAGACGCCGATCAGGTACGGGTGCGGACCGGGGCCGCCCAGCCCCTCGTAGTCGGTGCGCACGACGGCGTAACCGGCCTTGATCCAGCTCTCGAGCATCGGGGTGTTGAGTCCGCCGGTCCCCGCCGGAAGCCGCGAAGGGGCGCACACATCCGCGATGCCGGTCGTGCCGTGCGCCCACGTGATCACCGGCCAGCCGGTCTTGGGCGCCTTGCCGTTGGGGATCGCGACCAGGCCGGACACCGGGACCATCGTGCCCCTGACGCCGACCTGCTCGTAGTCGACGAGGTAGTTCTGCGCGCCCTTCAGCGACTCGCCGCCGGTGATCGGTCGCTCCCAGATCAGCGTTCCGTGCGGCCCCTTCGGCAGCTTGTGCGGGGAATAGAACGTCAACCCGTTGGGGCCGACGGTCGGCTGCCTGGTGTTCGTCTTGGCTGTCGCGACAGCGGCGACCGCGCCGATCACGAGCGCCCCAAGCAGGGCGACGGCCATGAACCTTCGTTTCATTCTGCCTCTCTTTCGTGCCGGTTCCGCCGGCCTGTCATCTACGTGTGAACACGCCAGCCTACTTTTCGGTGCGGTCCGGCGCCGGCGGTCCTTTCGGATCCCGGCGCAGATGGATCGGGTGGACGGGCGCCCTGCGCGGCGTCTGCACGATGACGTCGCTGTCCGGGTCTTCGCTGAAGCCGGCGTCGCGGAGCTTGGCTTCGCACGCGGAGAACTCGCTCCGCGTTGGGCGAGCAGATTCCCGCTAGCCCGCGGATTCGCGCGTCGCGGATGCGAATCGCGTCAAGGTCCTGTGTGAGCTGTGCGCGAGTGGAGCCGGTTGCTCGCCCTCACACGGTCTCTGTCCGTGAGCGTTCTACGGCGTGTGGACGCTGTGAAGGTCGATTACCTCTTGCGTGATCTCGAACGGAACGTTTGGCTTCACGTTGGCGTCGAACCAGGTGTCGTGCTGCTCCTGCGTCTCCCACACCTCGGCCACGACAAAGCCGCCGGCGTCTTCATAGGAGACATGGACGAGGAAGCCCGGCTGCTTCTTTATCAGCTCGATCAGGGCCGGCGCGGACTCGTCGTACTGCGCAGCGCTCATTGCGGCGCGGTGTCGAATCAGGACGGGCATGGTGATCCTCCTCGTAGAGACCTGGATGGTTGCGTCGTGCGTCGAGCGGCCCGTCGCGATACCGCGTCGGCATTGTTCGTGTGAGCGTGGATGCGGAGCACGCTGCGAGGCCACATCCACCGTACACCGCGCCTGCTCGAGCGAGGGTTTTTTTGGGGCGCCCATGGCCACCGCTGTCGCCAATCCGCGCGGCGCTCAGCTCATTGGTCGAGTCCGGCGGACCTCATACAAGCAGCAGTCGCGCTGGTGGTAGCGGGCGAGGCCTCGTGACGTTCGACTAGATCCCGTCCGGCCTTGGATCTCCGGGCTACCGGGCGACGCTGCTGGAGGCATCGCGGATCGCATCCGGATCGAACGATGCAGCGCTCGCTGCTCGCGCGGTGCTCGAGAACAGCCGTGGACGTCCGAGCATCCTCGGCGAAGTCGATGGCGAACTGCTGGCGGCGATCGAACGAGCGCTCGAGCTGGATGACGGGTCCGACCAGGCTCGCCGCGCCCGGCTGCTGGCGATCCACGCCCTGGAGCTGAGCTATGACCCGTCGGCGGTCGGCCGACGGCGCGCGATCGTCGATGAGGCGATCGCACTCGCCCGGGATGCTGATGATCCGGCTGCGCTCGCCTGTGTGTTACGGGACGCTTGGCGGCCGATCTGGTCGGCAGACACGCTACCGCAGCTCGAGCAGATCTCCGAGGAGTTAATCGACGCCGCGGCTCGCGCCCACGATCCCGCCCTCAGCTGGTGGGCGAAGCAGCACGAGTACCTCACTTCTCTGTTGTCCGGGCGACTCGAACGAGCTGCCACTGCACTTTCAGAATGTGAGCAGGCCGCGGACGGGCTCCAGCAGCCGGCGCTTCGCTGGCACGTCGCCGCGGAGCGAGCCACCTGGGAGCAACTGCACGGCCGGCTGACAGCGTCCATGCAACACGCTGAGCGCGCCCTGGCGATCGGGCAGGACGCTGTCCCGCTTCACGCCGCCAACTACTACGGCGCGAACCTCTGCGTCGTGAGGGTTCACCAGGGTCGAGGTGAGGAGGTCATCGAGACGTTGGAGGGCAGCGTCGCTGCCTATCCGGGGATCCCTGCCTGGCGCGCCGGGCTTGCCGTTGCTTACTGCAGGATCGGCGCGTTTGAGAAGGCGACCGCGATCGTGGAGGACGCGGGCAGGGATCGCTTCGAGCACATCGCTTGGGATCCAGTGCGGATGTCGGCACTTGCGCTCTACGCCGACGCCGCTGCCTACACCGGTTCGGTCGCAGCAGCCAAACGGCTCTACGAGTTGCTCGAGCCCTGGGCGGACCAGGTCGTCTGCAACGAGGGCGCGGGATACGGACACGGGCGGATGTACCTCGGCGAGCTCGCTCACACGATCGGGCGCAACGAGTTCGCGATTGAGCAGCTGGAGTTCGCGGTTGGCTTCCACGAGGAACACGGCCTGCTGCTGTGGGCCGCGGAGTCCCACCTGTGGCTGGGGCGCGCACTGCTGCGACGCGGTGACGCCAGGGCCGCCCGCGAGCACGCGCGGCGCGCGCTCGAACTCGCACGCGCAAACGGCTACCGCCCGCTCGAGCCCCTGGCCGCGGAACTGCTCTCCGACGACGAGACCGACCACCGCTTGAGCACGTCGGTCGTCGGCTCGTAGGAATCGACCCCGTGCAGTACCGAACGAGCGCCACGCTCGACCTCTCCCCGTGATGCCGGCAATTCGGGTCTCTCGCTGCGGCCCACGGGAGGCGCGCTGAACGCAGACAGCGAGGCGAGGACCGGCTGGGGGTGGGCGCGTTGGCCACGGCGGCAGTCGTCAGCTGGATCACTGACGGGTGCCCATTTGCAGGGAAAACGAAATGCCGGAGGAGGGACTCGAACCCCCGACACGCGGATTATGATTCCGCGTGTTGAAACCTGAGATCCGGCTTGAACGCTGATGATTCTAGTGTTCGGAGTCAAGATGTGGACAGGAATATGGACACACTTGTCACGCGGATTGCGCCAGGTGGTCCTCGCGACGAGCGGGCTTCGGTAGCGGCATGACTGAATGCCGGCAAATGAGCAGAAACGGCTGGCAGCCCGTTCCAATCGCGGACCTATCCCGCGAGGAGCGGGCAGGCGAGGGCCGCAGCTCGGCCCGATACCGGACGCTGCAAGGACCGTCTGGCACCGGTGGGACGATCGAGCCATGGCCGAGCCCACCGAGTGCGAGATCGCGTTCGGCGCTTGCTGCGCGCTCGAGGCGGTCGCAGCGTGAACTACGCGCGTCGCCAGCAGTATCGCGGGCTCTCTCACGTCGGAAAGGCGGCGCTGGGAAGCGTTATCGCCGCGCTGTTTGGCTAGTGGCCGCGATCGCGGGAGCGCCGCCGCTTGGCGGGCTGCTGCTCCTGGCAGCTGTAGGGCTGGGTCTCTACGCTCGCCACTGGCTTTCGCTGGCTCGCCGCAGTCGTGTCGGCGCCCGCTCGGAGGACGAGGTGCAGCGCGTGCTCGCCGCGCTCCAGGCCGAGGGCTGGCGGCTCCGGCACTCGCTGCCGTGGCAGGGCCGGGGAGATATCGACTCGGTGGCGATCGCCCCGACCGGCGTGGCGGTCGCGATCGAGACGAAGACCAGGACCTACGACGAGCGTCATCTCGTTCGCGTGCGCGACCAGGCGGCGTGGCTGTGGCGGCGCCGGCGAAGATGGTCCCGCCGCGGGACGCTCGCCGTCCTGTGCCTTGTCCGAATGCGTGGCGTGGAGCGCCTCGAGCAAGATGTCGTCGTGGTCTCGATCGACCGGCTGATCCATCTCGTTCGCGTTGCGGCCGGGATGGGGCACGACACCCAGTCCGGCCGCTGACGAACGGAACACACTCTGGGATTCGTTGGGGAGAGCGGGGGGCCACCATCACAGGCCGAGGGTTTCGTGGTCGTTCCAACTCGGCAGCGATGTGGTCGGCGTGGTCGACGCCTGCTCCCGCGCGCGAGCGTCAGTCAGGGTGCTTGCTGGCGGACCGAGCGAGGGTGCGCTGAGCCAGCGAATCGGTCGCGCCGAGCGCGTCGCTCGGTCGCACAATCTCAACGCTGACGTCCTGATCGCCAACGTGGCCGCTCCTGATACGGGCAGCGCCGCCACCAGCGACGTGGCTGGTGCTCTGATGCTTGCAACATCCGAGCTCCTGGCTAGCACCGGGCGCGCCGAACTCGGCGTCGAGCACGTCGAGCGCGCTTTCCGCGCAAACCAGGGCGCGCGCCGCTGTTCCCTGGTAAGCCGGCAAAGCAGGGCGCGCAACGACTCCAATCGGACGTTGACGGCACCCTGCTCTCGCGGGAAAGCAGGGCTGTCGCGATGATCCCTCCATCGGCGACGGGCGACGGTTGCGCAACTGGCGAATTGCGGGTCTATGGCGGAGCGCCCGACGAGACCTGCTTCGGCGCTGGCACGGTACTCCGCGGGCGCGAACGGTTCGGCCTGCTGTCAGAGCATTGGTCGCCGCGGGGTGCCCCCGTCCGGCCGCTGTCCCGTCCGAGGCTACGAGATCAGGGACGAGAGTGGCAGCGGTCACCGAGGAAGAACAGGCGCTGCGACTGCGTCGCACGGCGGACCGGACCGGCGGCAAGTCAGGCCGCGCGCAGCACTCACGGAACTGCCTTGACGGGAAGTGATTCGTTGAACTGCGGGTCGAACGGTTGTCGGTCTGACGGACAGGCGGTTCGGTTCGGTGGGGTGGTGAGGTCGACGAGGTAGGCGCTGGTCATGTGCTCAACGCAGTGGCTGGGGTCCGCTTCGCTGGTGTGGCCGTAGCCGTCGTGGGTGAGCAGGATGGCGTTGCCGAGTAGATGGGCGACCCGCCGGGCGTTGGTGTATGGCGTGGCGGGGTCATGCGTCGTACCGATGACCAGAACCGGATTCTTGGTGGGGGCGTTCCAGGGTCCCGTGTAGCGATCGGTGCTGCGCGTGGGCCAGGACGCACACGGCGCCCAGTTGCCCCAGCCGACGAATGGGCCGCCGACCTGGCTGACGCGCGTCAGCCGAGCGATGACCTGCGGCCAGGCGCGTGGGCCCTGGCGAGCGGGGCTGTCGGTGCATGTGATCGCCGTCGGGGGGTCGCCGGCTGCGGATCGGGTGCCGGCGAGCACCGCGTGGGCCTGGGTGGCGAGCGCCGAACCGTCTCCGGTCGCGGCTCGCTCGAGATCTTGCGCGAGTTGCGGCCACGCGGCTGGATTCGTCAGCGATGCGAACAGGACGGCCGACAGGTCGCCGTAGCTCAATGCCCCCGGTGGCGATGCCGTGGGCGCTGGGATCGGCCCGCGCCGCAACCGCGCCAGCAGCCGCGCCACCCGCGGGGCCACGGCGCCCTGGCCGGCGAGCGCGCAGCGTGCCGATCCGGCGCGCTGGCAGACCGACTCGAATGCGAGCAGCCCGCGATCCATCGCCGCGACCGTGTTCGAGAACCGCGCCGCGGCGCCGCTGACCACGATTGTGGGGTCCACGAGGCCATCGAGGGCCATCGCGCGCACCCGGCGGGGAAACAGGTTGGCGTAGGTCTCGCCCAGAAACGTGCCGTACGACACTGCCCAGTAGGAGAGCTGCCGGTCGCCCAGCAGCCGGCGCAGATAGTCAAGATCGCGGGCATCGTCGGTGGTCGAGACATGAGCCAACAGGCGTCCGCCGAGCGCCCCGCAGCGCCGCGCGTACGCAACTGTCTTGGGCAGGTAGGCGAGTGACTGCGCCCGCGTGGTCGGGATCGACAGTCCCTCCCAGAACCTCTCGCGATTTCGCTGATCTGCAAAGCAGCGCACCATCGGATCGGCACCAGCGCCGCCACGCAGAGCCCAGCCGACGACGTCGAACCGCCCCTGCCCCAGCGCGTCCAATCGCGCACCCTCGCTGCGCACCAGCTCCACGCTCCCCGACGCACCGCCCCCGTTGACGAACATCGACCCGATCCGACGCTCGGGCCGGCTGGCCGCATGGCGGATCACCGCGATCGTGATCTTCGGCCCACCTGGACGCGCCCAATCCAACGGCACGTCCACGCGCGCGCAGTCCAGCCGCGCGCCGCAACGCTGCCAGCGGATCGACGACGCCAGGCCCGCCCGATCGGGCCCTGACCGCGCCGGCTGAGCGACCGCAGGGCTTACGCCGACCGCGGCCAACCCGAGCGCGCACCACGCCAACACCACCAGACGCACGCCGCTCAGAGGAGGGTGGGCGGGGGGGACCGCGTACCCGCGGCGTCGCCTGATCCACGAGTGAGCCCCGGGTGCACGTCGAGCGCGTCGCTCGACGATCACGGGACCGGCTCGCCGGCCGGGGGTTCGCCGAAGTTCGGGTCGAACGGCTGATGATCCGACTGGCAAACGCTCCCGCGGGGCGGAGTGACGAGGCCAACGAGGTAGCCGGTGATCGCGCGCTGGACGCAGGCGCTGGGGTCGACGAGGCTGACGTGGCCGTAGCCCTCGTGGGTCAGGAGCACGGCGTTACCGAGTCGGCGTGCCGTGATTCGAGCGTTCGCGTAGGAGGTGTTGGGGTCATACCGCGTGCCGACGACAAGGATCGGATTCTGGGTGCGGGCTTTCCAGGGTCCGGTGTAGCGATGGGCGCTGCGCGCACGCCACGCGGCGCACGGTGCCCATAGCCACCACCCGAGCACCGGACCGTTGAAACGGCTGATGCGAGTCAGCCGGCCGATCACCTGCGGCCACGCGCTTGGGGGGTGACGGGTCGGGCTGTCGGCGCACCCGATCGCGACCGGCGCCGGGGCGCTGCCCGCCGTGGGGGGGAACAGCCGAGCCCTGGTCAACAGCGCCGATCCATCTCCGTTCACGGCCGCTTCAAGGTCCCTCGCGAACTCCGGCCAGGTGCCCGGGTTGCGCATCTCCGGGAAGAACGCGGTGATCAGGTCGCTGTACGTCAGCCGCCCAGGTGGAGTGGCGGTCGGGGCCGGAATCGAAGCTCGCTCGACACGGGTCAGCAGCGCGTCCACGCGCGCCTTGACCGACCCGTGCCCGGCGAGCGCGCAGCGGACAGGGCCAGCCTTCTGGCAGAGCGCCTCGAACTGCTCGAACACACGGTCGGTCGGCGTGACGGCATTCTCGAGAAACGACTCCTTGCTCCGCATATAGCTGACGGCATCGACGACCCCGTCGAGGACCATCGCGCGGACCCGGCCCGGGAACATGTTCGCGTAGGTCTGACCGAGGAACGTCCCGTAGGACCAGCCGAGGTAGGTGAGCCGGCGCTGGCCCGACAGCACGCGCAGATAGTCGAGGTCGCGCACCGTGTCCGCGGTGGAGATGTGGGAGAGCAGGCTGCCGCTGAGCTGATCGCAACGCCGTGCATACGCGATCGCCTTGGCCAGGTAGCGCCGCGCCGCCGGCCCAGTGAATGGGACCGTCAACCCGCCCCAAAACCGCGTCGCGCTGAGCTCGTTGCGAAAGCAGCTCACGTGCGTACTGGCGCCAACGCCGCGCGGATCCCAGCTCACCACGTCGAACCGGCCCCCGCCGGCCTCGTCAAGCAGGCTGGAGACAAATGGGTCCTTCACGTCCTGAACGCCCGAAACGCCCGGACCCCCAGGGTTGAAGAACAACACTCCAATCCGCTTCGCGGGCCGGCTCGCGCGATGCCGGATCACCGCCAGCGTGATCTTCGGCCCCGCTGGACGCGCCCAATCCAACGGCACCCGCACCCGCGCGCAATCCAGCCGCACCCCACAACTCCTCCAGCGGATCGACGACGCCAGGCCCGCCCGATCGGGCCCTAACCTCGCCGGCTGAGCGACCGCAGGGCTGACGCCGACCGCGATCAACACGAGCGCACACAACGCCGCAACCGCCAGACGAGCGAAACCCAGCCGAGGGCGAGGCGCATCAGGCCGGCGACGCATGACCCCAACGAGGGGCGCCCGATTTGTCGGCGGCTCATCGATGGGTGCCGACTTCGCGGTCGTTTGGATGGGCATCATCTCTGCTCCTCGCGGGCGTTGGGGCTAGACGTCGATGACCGAGTCGATCAACGGCAGCGCGTCGCGCAGCCGCCGCCGCGTCCCGGCCACGTTGACCCTCGGGAGCGTCGCTCCGGCGACCACGTGGCCTTCGAGCACCAGGCGGTCGATCTCGAACGGGAGGCTGTTGGAGAGGCCGCTCGGACCGTCCTGGATCCCGAAGTGGAGGTGCGGGGCGGTGGAGTTACCGCTGTTTCCGAGCGCGCCGATCTGCTGTCCGCGGCGCACCCGCTGCCCAACCCGAACCCGCACCGAGCCACGCTCGAGGTGGAAGTAGACCGCGTACTGTCCAGGAGCGATTTTCAGCACGACCTCGTTGCCAGTGAAATCCTCCGGCGCACTGAGGAGCGGACTTGCACCGGGTGCAATGTCGGGACGCCCATCGACGGCTACGACCACTGTGCCGTCCGCCACGGCGTAGAGCGGCGCACCGTACGTGCCGCGCCAATCCCGTAACTGGCTTCCGTTCCCCGTATAGACCGTGCCGTCCACCACGCGGATCCAATCGATCGCGAAGATCTCGGGCGTCACGTAGGTTCCGTTGTCCGCCAGCACCGTCGTGCGATGCGCTGAGGTCGGATCGGAACAGCACCCGTTGCCGTCATACCAACCCGACCCCCGCACCGGCGAGCCGATCACGATCGGCGCTCGCCGCACCGGTCGCAGATCGGGCGCGTTGACAGTCGTGCTTCCGATCACCGACCGCTGCGGGGCGTCTGCGGGAAGCGAGTAATCGATCCGGTTTGCAAGGCGATGCGGGACGGTCCGTCCGGCGGAACGAGGCAGCACAACGTCGACAACGGCCTCGACGGTCGCCGAGGCCGGAACGCTGGCCACCGGCGCCTCGCCAAGGATCGCATGAGTCGCCGCCGCCAGCGCCGCGCCCTTAAGCGTCACCAGCAGCTTGCCGGCCGCCCGCACCTGCAGCCTTTTGAGCGTCGCTGGAGCAGTGAACGTGTTGGTGATGAGCAGGTCGTACTCGACGTGCTGGCGCCCGTCCGTGCCATAAACGTAGCGTGCCGGAGTGGGCGACTGGACCACGAGCGCGGTCGAGTGCAGACCGGCGGTCACCGCCGACGCAGCCACCGCAAAGTACACCAGCATGCCGGCCACCACGCCAACCGCCCCACACCGAATCGTGCGCCCACCAGCAACCACGTGCCGACGATGCCGCAGCCGCTGCACCCGACTCAGCGTGAACAGCCGTGCCATTCTCACAGCAGCGATCGTACTCGGAGATCTCTCCATCAAGCATCTCTCGGCCGCACACTCTTCACGCTGCCCCTTCGCTTACAAGGAGAAGCCTCGCAGGCTCAGCATGAGCCGCACGAGACTGCCCGTGCGGAACGGCACCAGAACTCTGCAGCGACTCCGTCTGTCCCTGCGCGCTGCATAGGCATGACCCGCTGTGCGGGACGCAGGGATCGCACGGACTCTGACTTGACCAGCCACGACCTCGACCCTGATCGCACCTCGACGAGCCTCTCGACACGGCGGCCAGCTGTCCCGGTAAGCGCGGTCAGCAGGGCGCTGTGTCGGCAAAGGCCCGGCGCTTCTGCTCCGCCGGAGAGGAGCGGCCGCGACCACGCTAGATCAAACCGCTCCGTTTCGATCAGGGCGGCACTCTCGCCGATCACCGTCCGGCGGCGCGCCCAGCGGCCACAGCTCAAGCCCGCCAGCGGCGTGGCGTGCTGGCGCGACAGCGACCGCATTCCGCCTACGTCGTCTGGAGTAGGCTCGCGTTCGTCGAGGCACGCTTCCGCGATGGCCGGTCTCATCTGTTTGAAGTTCTCCTGCTACTTCCTCGCACCGCTTGTCGGTCGCCTGCAGTTGGAGGGTCACGCTCCGCGTGTCCACACGGAGGTGTGGAACTGCGTGTAGGTGTTGTAGGTGCCACGCATCCAGATCAGCTCGTCTGTGCCCGCCGGCAGTCCCTCGGGAACGTCTGGACGGACGTTGTCCACGCGCGAGTTGCGAGTGATCCATTCGCGGGTCCAGTGAGCGCCGCCGTCGTGGGTGACGAAGCGAGCGATCTCGAACCGGCCCCGGACTTGGATCGAGGCGTACACAACCTCGGGATCGCGAAGGTCGAGCGCGATACCGCCCGAGTACCAGCGCTCCTCGGGGTCGGTGGTGATCGTCCCGCCGCTCAGCGCCAGGATGTGATCCTCCCACCGTGTGCCGGTCCAGCGATCCCAGTGATAGACATGTTCCCGCTCCTGATCGCGGAAGGTGACGAACACGACGACGGGGCGGCCCATCCTGCTGAACGCAACGTCCCACACCCAGGAGCGCTCCCCGTGCACGTGAGCGTTCCACAGCACATCACCGTTCCACGCCGGCATCGGCACGCGGTTGAGCGAGGTGATCGGTCGGCCGTCGGCATGGCGCAGGCTGCCCGCCCGGTACTCGGCGAAGAACAGGCTGCTGACTCCCTCGCGTGGATTGGCGTTGGTATAGGCGAAGAAGATCGTGTCGCGACCGTTGTCAGCCACGCTCACGTATGGGCGCTGGTTGTTGGACACAGAGATCAGGGTGCGGGCTGGTGTCCACGGCCCGATCAGCGTCTGGCCGAGGGAGAAATCGGGCAGTATGTTCCCACCGCGCCAGAACAAGAATGCACGCCTCTCCGCGGACAGCCAGACCGGGTTGGGATAGGTGTAAGTGTCACCCCAGACGCCGGCCATGTTGGTCGCCAATGACTGCTCGGGACCCCAGGCCGTGACGTCATACGGTCGTGTGCTCACCCGCCAGTGCAACGCTGGCCCGACGTGACGGGCGTAGTAGGCGACGATGCGACCGTCGGGGAGCAACTTCAATGCCGGGCTACCGTGATCGTCGGCCGAGGACTCCTGCGCCAGGACAAAACGGCGTATGCCCTCCGGCCCGACCGACGCCAAGATGATCTGACCCCGCGCGCTGACAAATCCCACGAACGTCCGCCCGCCCGCGTAGACCGCGCGAGGACCCTGAAACCAGCACCACGCACCCGGACCCAGATCGCGCACGACAAACGACGACGCTCCCCGCACGGTACCGGCGGCGCTGGGCACGGACATCCCAGCGAAGCACGCAGCGAAAGCCATCAAGCCGCTGGTGCACACGCGTGCGCTCAGCCCTCTCGGCTTCGCGACCCTCAGGCTCGCACGCATAGCGATTCTCTCTCACCCGGCCAGCAGGCACATCCCAGTCCGCGGCTGCCGGTCACCCTGATAGCCAACAGTGACCATAGGCCCGCCCACCGGCCAACCACATCAGTACAACACCGCAAGGAATCCAGTAAGGCCACCTACGCGACACTCGAACCGGTCCGGGTCGCCCGCCCTCGTGAAGCGCTGGTCCCGCGGGAGAAGTATCGCTCGGTGGTGCGTCCGGCCGCCTGGGCGGCGGCTGGCGGGGCGACCGATTGAGGCCGCCGCTGATCGGCTACCGGTGATCGCTGCCGGGTAGCCGCGACAGTTGCGGTGGGTGCCGCATCCAAAGGACGTTCAGCGGCCCGCCATGCTGCCCGCGTGACGTTCGTCCACTGGTGACGCTGAGGTGATCGCGCTGTGGGGCCATGTCGCGCCGCCGTCGCCGTGCGCCAGCGCGCGCGCCCGGCCGCCTGGCGACTCGGACGGCGACCAGCTCCACGGCTCCGCAGCCCGCGTCAGGAGCGCACAGACACGGAAGACGCCCGCTTCCCCTTTGGGCTAGACGCGACGGCGCCGCCGCGTCAACTCTGACCTTCTGGTCGCTCCCGAGGATGCGGCAGAGACAGGTGTCAAATCGGCGCCGATACCGGTCGAGCCGAGCCCCGCTTTGCCTCTCCCGCAGTACTTGAAGCCGCTCCCGACAGAGACCTGTTAGGCGCGGCAAGGGCAACTCTGCGCCCGGCAGCGTTTGCAATTTCCCGGCTGCACCCGGGCCGCGACGTGCTCCAGTTCCGCGCTAAGCGAGAGCGCGGCTGGGGACCGTGAGATTCGCGCCGGGCGACGAAACCGGGACCAGCGGGTCAACGCGGGGAGGTACAGGCGGCCGCGCGCTCGAGCAGCGCGGCCCGCTGCCGCGAGTTCGCGGTGCGCTGCGCGGCCCGCTCGAACTCGGCCCGGGCTTCATCGGGGCGGCCCAGTTTGTCGAGCAGGTCGCCGCGCACGCTCGGCAGCAGGTGGTAACTGTCCAGGGCGGGCTCGTCTCGAAGGCGGTCCACGATCTTGAGCGCCGCATGCGGACCGAACGCCATCCCGACAGCCACGGCGCGGTTGAGTTCGACCACGGGTGAGGGCATCAGCTGGGCCAGGCCGTCGTAGAGGGCCACGATTCGCTCCCAATCGGTGTCCTGTGGCCGGCGGGCGCGTGCGTGGCAGGCCGCGATGCCGGCCTGCAGCGTGTACGGTCCGATCGGCCCGAGCGTCGCGTACGCGCGCTCGAGCGAACGAAGCCCTCGGCCGACCAGCATCCAGTCCCAGCGCGACCGGTCCTGCTCGAGGAGCAGCACCTGATCACCCACAGGTGAGATCCGCGCCCGCGTGCGGGACGCCTGCAGCTCCATCAGCGCGACGATCCCGTGGACCTCCGCCTCGCGCGGGAGCAGCTCGGCCAGGATCCGCCCGAGCCGCAGCGCCTCTTCCATCAGCTCGGGTCGGATGAACCGCTCACCCGCGGTGGCCATGTAGCCCTCGTTGAAGATCAGAAAGATGACCTCCAGCACCGAGGCCAGCCGCTCGCGCAGCTCGTCCCGGCCCGGCACGACGAACGGGACATGCGCGGCCGACAGCGTGCGCTTCGCTCGCACGATGCGCTGCGCCACGGCCAACTCCGACGCCAAGTAGGCCCGCGCGATCTCCCGCGTCGTCAGCCCGCACAGCAAACGCAAGGTCAGCGCCACCCGCGCATCGGGGGAGAGCACCGGGTGGCAGGTGGTGAAGATGAGCCGCAGGAGGTCATCGTCGAACGGGTCGTCAGCCGCGGCCGCAAGGTCCTCATCCACGGGCCAGCGCAGTTCTGCATCGCGTCCCAGCTCCTCGGTCTTACGCTGGTGGACCTCCGCGCGCCGCAGCGTGTCGACGCCGCGATGCTTGGCGGTGGCCATGAGCCAGGCGCCCGGGTTGTCCGGGACGCCCGACTCCGGCCACTGCTCCAGCGCGGCGACTAGCGCCTCCTGGGCAAGGTCCTCGGCGAGCGCGACGTCGCGCACCAGGCGGGCGATGCCCGCGATCAGCCGCGCGGACTCGATCCGCCATACAGCCTCGATCGTGCGCGTGACGTCGTGACCCGCCACAGCCGCGGGCTACGCGCCCGCTTCCGTCTGTGCGCGCAGCCGCTCCTCCCTCGCACGCAGCTCGGGCGTGAACTCCTCTCCGAAGTCGTCGGCCTCAAACACCGGACGGATCTCCACCACGCCATGCTCTCCCGTCGGATTGGGGATCCGCCTCACCCACTCGACTGCCTCCTCCACCGAGCTAAGGTCCTGTAGTTAATTAACCTTGGGGTTTCAGGCGGTAGCACCGCCTGTTCTCGTTCATTCCCGCAGCACGCGCCTCAGACGCCGCCCACAACCGCCTACAGGGCAAGCCGCCGGCCACGGATCTGTTCGGGGCCAAGGGGTCGCCAGTGGCTGGCCGGCTTGGAGCTTCCGCTCCAGGAGCGCGAGTCCGTCGATGCCGCGCTGCGCCACGTCAACTTCCTGGACTACGAGATCGGCGAGGTCGAGCGGCTGATCGCCGAGCAGGCGCTGGACTGGCCGGAGATCCGGCGGTTGATGACCGTTCCGGGCGTGAACCTGATCTGCGCCGCGAGCTTCATGGCGGCGATCGGTGATGTGAACCGGTTCCTGACGAGCCGCAAACTCGTCGCCTACCTGGGCTTGGATCCGAAGGTCCGCCAATCCGGCGAGACGCCGGCACGCTCAGGCCGGATCTCAAAGCGCGGGTCGCCGTCGGCGCGTTGGGCGCTGGTCGAGGCCGCATGGACCACGGTCCGCCAGCCCGGTCCGCTGCACGCCTTCTACGAGCGAACCCGTGGGCGGCGCGGCCACGGAAAGGCGATCGTCGCCAGCGCCCGAAAGCTCGCGGTGCTGTTCTGGTGCATGCTCACCCGCGGCGAGGACTACGCCCACCAACAACCCTCCCTGACCGCGAACAAGCTCCGCAAGCTCGAACTCAAAGCCGGCGCCCCCAGACACACCAAGGCCGCCGCCGGGATCTCGTCGGTGAACCGTGCGATGCGCGAAGCCGAGCGCCAGCTGGCTGAACAAGCCGA
This sequence comes from uncultured Solirubrobacteraceae bacterium, assembly GCA_963800815.1. Classification (GTDB taxonomy): domain Bacteria; phylum Actinomycetota; class Thermoleophilia; order Solirubrobacterales; family Solirubrobacteraceae; genus Palsa-465. The sequence continues at coordinate 7,388 of CAWDCP010000002.1, read as the reverse complement.
GATCTCCTACAAGCGACTCGTGCAAGACCAGCAAGCCGGAGCTCCCGCGAAGAAAGTGGGCGCGAGCGCGACACCGGAGCGCGCATAAAGTAGGCCCTCGAAGGGCAACGCTGCGCGGCAGACTCAAAGCTCCTGACGTCTGCGCTTCGCTACGTCAGTCACCCGCGCCCACCAACAACCTAACCCGTCACGACAGCGCCGACAACCCCGGCGACGATATCTGCTGCGCAAATAGCGCCATCAGGATGCCAACCCGACCGACTTCGACCGAAACCGAACTCACAGGAGCCGCTCTGAGGCGCTCCGTGACCGGTCCGCGACCGACAACACCCCCGAAAATTGTTCGCACACACCCTTGACTTTCAATGGTCGCCAATCTCGGTTCTCGCGAGCACTCCGATCCTGACGAAGGGAAATCGCGCGGGCCCCGCGGCGACTCGCACGACACCGGCGCGCGGTCCGTCGCCAAACCTGTCGTCCGTCTCTGACGTCGGCCGGGGCAAAAGCAATCGCGCGAACGACACCGTGCTCGGGAGGAGTAACGGTGGCACGATTGCCGGGACCATTTGTAGCGACCTGCGGGCGCCCGGACCAGGAGCGGCTCCATGTCCAGGGGTTGTGGGGCGGCGCCGGCAGGAATTTCGAACCGTTGCGGGCATAGTCGCGGTGGCCACGGCCGTGCTCGCGGGCTCGGCCATCGGGCTGCTCGCCGCCGTCGTTTCCGACCACTCGCTGGCTGCGGCGCTCGCCGGGGGGGGGGGCGTCGTGGCGGTGCTGGGCGCGCTGGTGCGCTACGAACGCTTCGCCTGGAAGCACAGCGCGACCGCACCGCTCGCGCAGACCTAGACTGCGAAGCGCTGCAAACGTGATCGTCACCGATACTCTCCGGCGAGCCACATGGGCCGCGAATACGAACGAGTTGATGCTCGACCGGAATTTGGCAAGTCCAGGACGACGATGCGGATGTTCACCAACGCCGAGGACGCGCGGACCGAGCGTGCCGTCAACGGCGGGCCGCTGTGTGCCAGACGTCGTCGACCTCGCGATCGGTCACGCCCTGGCGGCCATCGTGCTGTGGTGCAGCCGATAGTCGCCTGTTTCGATCGAAGCACGGGCCGGAACCGATGTTGACGACATCGGATCGGATGGGAGAGGTATCGATCCTGATCGCCCGCCACGGCGAGACGATCGACAATGAGAGGGGCCTAATCGTCGGCCATCGTGATCCCCCGCTGTCGGAGATCGGTTGCGAGCAGGCGGCGCGCTTGGCCGCTCGCGTCCGTGGTGTGGGCATCGTCGCGATCTGGACCTCGCCGTTGCTGCGGGCTCGGCAGACCGCGTCGTTTGTCACGGAGGCGATCGGCGTCGAGCCGACCGTTCTGGCGGACCTGATCGAATCCGACCGCGGCGCTTGGCAGGGCCAGTCGATAGCGCACATCGCCCAGATCTCGCCGGAGCTCCACGCGGCGTTCGAGGCCGGCGACTCGGACTTCGCCTTCCCGGGCGGCGAGTCGCTGCGGGCCCAGGTGGAGCGCACCCGTCGAGCGCTCGCGCTCGTCGCCGCCGGTCCCGGGCCTGCGTTGGTCGTCGCGCACGCCGGAACGATCCGCGCGGCGCTGCTCGCGCTCGGCCGCCACCCACCGCCGGAGCGAGCGCTTCCGCACGGCGATGTGGTATCGCTGAGGTGGGGTTCGGGCGGTGCCGGCGGGCTCGAGCCCACCGGCACCGTTTCGGGGCTCTAGAAGATCCGCACCGCGACCTCGGCCGGAGCATCGAACAGCTCGTTCAGCTCATCGTCGAGCTTCACCAGCGTCAGCGACGCGCCCGCCATGTCAAGCGACGTGCAGTACTCACCGACGTAACTGCGCGTGACCTTTATGCCGCGATCGGCGAGCTGCTGATGGGCACGGCCGTAGACGATGTAGAGCTCGGAGATCGGCGTTCCGCCGAGCCCGTTGATCATCAGCGCGACCTCGTCGCCGGACCCGTAGGGCAGATCTGACACGACCGCTTCGAGGAGCTCGTCGGTGATCGCATTGGCGTTGGCGAGCTTCTCGCGCCTGCGGCCCGGCTCGCCGTGGATTCCGACTCCCATCTCCATCTCGTCGTCGCCGAGCTCGAACAGCGGCGAGCCCTTGGCGGGCGGCGTGCACGAGGTCAGCGCCATGCCCATCGTCCGTGTTACCGAGTTCACGCGCTCGCCGAGCTTGACGAGCTCGTCGAGCTCGGCACCCCGCTCCGAGGCGGCGCCGACCGCCTTGATGACGAAGAAGTTGCCGGCGACTCCGCGACGGCCGACCGTGTACGTCGAGTCTTTGACGGCCACGTCGTCGTCGACGATCAGCGTTGCGATCTTGATGTCCTCAGCCTCGGCGAGCTCGCGTCCCATGTCGAACGACATCCGGTCGCCGGTGTAGTTGTTGATGATGTGCAGCACGCCCTTCTCGCTGCGCATCAGCTTCGTCGTCTCGTAGACGTAGTCCGACGGAGGTGCGGCAAACACGTCGCCCGGACAGGCGGCGTCGAGCATGCCCTTGCCGACCACCATCACGTGCGCGGGCTCGTGACCCGAGCCGGACCCCTGCACGATCGAGACCTTGTCGTCCCGCGGGGCGTCGGCGCGCATGACCAGGTTGTACTCCGGGACGTAGCGGAGCGTGCCCGGATTGGCGAGCTCGATTCCCCTGAGCATTTCCGGAACGAACTGCTGGGGGTCGTTGACGAACTTCTTCATTGGAGTTCCTCTCTTGTGACCTGCGTTGGTTACCCGTCGCGCGGATCAGGCCGGTGCAAGCGCCGCCCTTCCGCGGTCCCCGCTCACCTGAATGGCTCAGGCCAACTCCAGCCCCGCCTCTCGCCACGCCTTGGCGATGGCCTCGAACATCACGGCAACGCCGATCGCGCCGGCGTCAACGGAATCTCGGCTGCGCTCGCCGGTGTAGGCAGCCCGGCCCCGCTTCGCGACCATTCCCTTGGTCGCCTCGGCGCTCTCGCGCGCCTTCCTCGCCGATCGCTCAATCGCTGCGCCGGCCCCCTCGCCCAGCGCCGCCTCGAGCTCGTCCACGGCTGGGACGAGCGCGTCGAGCAGCGTCTTGTCGCCGAGGTCCGTGCTCCCGCGCTGTTTGATGCCCTCGATCGCGGCCCGCAGCGCGGCGATAACGTCGGTGCCGCCGGGGTCGGTGACGTTCGTCAGAGCACCGCCTGCGCGCAGGAACGCGGTTCCCCAGATCGGTCCGGACGTGCCGCCGATCCGCTTGCTCAGTGTGACCGCGGTCTTCTTGAGCAGGCCGCCGGCGTCGGTGTACTCCATCGCGTCCCAGTCGCCGAGCACGACCTCGAAGCCACGGGCGAGCGAGTAGCCGAAATCGCCATCGCCGACCACGGCGTCGAGCTCGCAGAAGTAGGTCTCGTTGTCAACCGCGGTCTGGGCGATCACCCGTACGACCAGCTCCGCCTGGCGCAAAGCTGTCTCGCTCATACGGCCTCCTTGTCGGCTAGGGGTTGGGTTCGGCACGCGTCTAGATCGGCGAGGGTGATCAGATCGCCGGGCTTGGCGGCACTGCGATTGGCGAGCACCCTCGCGGGCTCGCCTGGGTCGCCGAGGCTAGTCACGACGAGGACTGCCTCGTGCATGTCTTCGTCCGCGGTGTAGCCGCTGACCGTTACCACACAGCGCAAGCTGGCGGTGACGGCCGCGAGCAGCCCATTGCGTGAGTCCTCGATCACGATCGCGTCCTCGGGGCCGATCCCGAGCCGGGCGAGCGCGAGCTCGTAGATCGCCGGGTCAGGCTTCTTGGCCGCTACGACGTCCCCGGCGAACACCGCGAACCGCGCGGCGTCAGGCGCGCCGACGGCGTGCTCGAGGACGGCTCGGACCGACTCTTCCGCTGACGTTGAGGCAACCGCAAGCGTCCACCCGGCGTGCAACGCCTCCTGGGCGATCCGGGCGATCCCCGGACGCGCCGGAAGCCCTCCGGCGCGGACGATCGCTTTGTATCGCGCCGTCTTGCGCCGGTGCCAATCGGCGAGCATCGCTCGCTGGCCGTCGGCGTCGGTTGCAAGGCCGTGCTCGTGCACCAACTCGTCGGTCAGCAGCGAGGCCATCCGCTCCTTACCGCCCCCGATCTTGAGTTTCACGCCGTACTCCTCCTCGGACCAGCGCACCGGCAACCCCACCTCGGCAAACGTCTCGTTGAACGCTGGACGATGGCCGTCGCGTTCGGTGTCGGCGAGCACGCCGTCGCAATCGAAGATCAGCGCGGGCACGCGGTCAGCCGGCGGTCGCCGAAAACGTCCGCGCCCGGCCCGCTGATCCGAAGATGCCGATGTGGTACTCGGCCATCGTCTTGACGGCTGCTCCCACGTGCGAGAGCAGCGACGGCGGATCATGCTTGCCCGGATTCGCGTCCAGGTACTCCCGGTGTGCGTCGACGAACGCGATCTTCAGTGCCGTTGAGATGTTCACCTTCGCGCAGCCACGCGAGATCAGGTCGAGGAACTGCTCCTCGTTCAGTCCCGTACCGCCGTGCAACACCATCGGGATCGGGTGCAGCTCAACGAGCTCGGTAACCCGGTTGGGCTTGAGCTCGGGGGCGTGCTTGTAAAGGCCGTGCGCAGTCCCGATAGCTGGCGCGAAGCAGTAGACCCCGGTCTCCTCGATGAACCGCGCGGAGACCTCGACCGGATGAACCGCGCCGGCCTCGTCGGAGCCGACGCCGTCCTCGACCCCGAGGACGGTCTCGATCTCGCCCTCCACGTGGGCCCCGTAACGCTCAGCTTCGGCGACCACCTCGACAGTCTGGCGGGTGTTCTCGGCGACGTCGAGCGCCGAGCCGTCGAACAGGACCGAGTTCCAGCCGGCCCGCAGGCACGTCGTTATCCATTCACGGTCGGGGCAGTGGTCAAGGTGCAGCGACACCGGCACTGGCACCTCGTCCGCCCGCGCGCGCCACATGCTGTAGAGGGGCTTCGCCCCGATCGACTTGACCGTCTTCAGCGACGTCTGCACGATGAGCGGCGACTCGAGCTCGGTCGCCGCCGAGAGCACCGCGTCGAGGCTGAGGTCGTCGACGATGTTGATCGCCGCGACGCCGTAGCGCTCCGCAAACGCCGGATCGAGGATCTGACTGATCGGCACAGCAGGCATCCACAACCTCCCTCGTTCGGCCCCAGCTATCACCTCCGGAGACAATCCGGCACTGGGTCGTCAAGAACAGACTACCGGGCCAGCTCGCGCAGCCGGGAAGCTTTTACACGCCATCGGCGCGCTCTCAACAGAAACCATGAATCCCGTGCGCTGAATGGCGGCTGGCCGCGGCGCGGTCAGCTGATCCGGTCGACGCTGGCGATGCCAGAGAAGCGGTCGCCGGCGACCACGACCCCCTCACGACTGCTCCCGCCCAATCTCGGCTGTCAGGCGGCCACCGTCCGCATGATTGCCTTCGGGGTCCGACTACGCCGCGTCGCGCGATCGCGTTGGCGACTTCAGGATCGCCCGGAAGCCAGACTTCTTTTTGCGAAAAGCAGGTGCGCGCGAGGGGGATTGGGAGGTGAGCAGCGTGGCTCACCCCCCAATGTTGAGGCGTTACTGGCCGTTGCTGTTGCGTCCAGATATCCGTACGGTCGAGCGTGCAGCCCTATGCGCCGCCGCGGAGGCAAAGCCGTAGCCGCTGGCGCAGTGGGCGTCCGCCGGACAGGCGGGCGCTGGCCGCTGTGGTCCGTGCGGAAAGGTTTGCGAGCTGGTGCCGCTCGCGCTTGTCACCTGCGCTGTCACGGCGCGCTCGGTCCCGGGCCACCAGGCCAGGTACCAGCCGTTCTTGACGGTCGCCTGAACCGAACTTCCGTCGCTGCGCGTGATGGTCACGCTCGTGACGCCGGCACCGATCGGACCGTCGACCATCGTCAGCGCGTGCCCATCGGAGTCGGACTCGCCTGCGCCATTGAGCTCGATCGTTCCGGCCGGGATGCTGGACGTCGCGCCGCCACCGCCACTGATCTCGATGCCGTTACCGTCCACGCACGTGGAGCCGTCGGCATAGATCGAGGCCGTATACGGGCCGCGGGTATCGGTCAGAACCGGGGTGCCGGAAGCCGTGTTGCAGCGCTGTTGTGCAGCGGCAAGCTGGCCAGGCAGCGGCGTCGTGGGCCTCGCCGTCCATCCAGCGAATGCGGGCGCCGCGCTCGATCCGAGCAGGAAGGCCGCGCCCGCGGCAGCCGCGGCGGCGCTCAGCCCCACAGCCCCCAGAGCGCTCAGGGAGCGCCGCGACCCCAGCCTCCGTGAGCGCGGGTGATAGTCGACCGCCCGCAGCCGGGCACTCGCCGCCGGGGTGATGCGCGCGGCCCGGTCAACGAGGACTTCCCGCAGATCATCTTCGAGCAGATCACTCATTTCTTGATGCTCCTTTGTGGAGTGGAACTGGTTGCAGCGCCTCGCGGAGCCGCGCGAGTCCGCGAGAGGCGCTGCTCTTGACCGTCCCCGGCGAACAGCCGAGAACCTCGGCGACCTGCGCCTCGGTGAAGTCGTTGAAGTAGCGCAGAACGAGCACAGCGCGTTGGCGCTCGTTCAGCTCGCCAAGCGCTTGGAGCAGTTCGGCGCGCGCGTCGAGCGCCGGTAGCGGGTCGGCCGCAACCAGGCTTGCCGGCGCCCCCGGCTCCAGCTCGCCGCGGCGCTGCGCCCTGCCGCGAGCACCGTCGAGCGCCACGTTGACCAGAATCCGCCGGGCGTAGGCCTGCGGCTGCTCCATGCGGCGGACGCGTGGCCAGCGGCGTGCGACCTTCAGCAGGCACTCCTGGACAAGGTCCTCGGCCTCGCCCTCGTCCCAAACGATCAAGTAGGCGGTGCGAAGCAAGCCATCGCACGTGAGCGGCGACGAACTGGTCAAAATCGGCCATCACCCCGCTTAATCCGCCTTGCCCTCAAGAAGGTTCCCGAGTCACGACACGCAGCCGCAACCTGCCGCATGGGGACGCGTTGAGCTGGACCGGCGGGCGCACCTCCCGTCGCGCCACGAACAGCGCGCGCTCATGTCGCAGACAGTCTTGCAACGCGCGGGAAGCGCGTCTAAAGCTGGATCCACCGATCCGCTGGGGGTGGGGTGCGTGATCGGGTCATCTGGCCGAGTTGAGCGCGGTTGGTGGTGGTGATCGGACGTGATCGGGTTCTCACGTCGAGCTCGGCGCTTGCGCGGAAGCGTGCGCGGGTGTTTCCGGGCAGCGGCGATCGCGCCCGGGTCCGGCGGAGGCTCGGTGCTCGTCGGTGGATCGCGGTGGCGCCGGATCAGGCGGCGCGGAGCGCGCGGATCCGGTTCAGCGCGTTGAGGTAGTCGCCTTGCCATGGCCAGCGAGCGGGGAGATGCAGCGTCCATGCACGGCCGTGACGGGTCAGGCGC
>CAWDCP010000001.1:0-121941 GCA_963800815.1 uncultured Solirubrobacteraceae bacterium | reverse complement strand
TCTTCAAATGCACCCTCTGCTATGACCGCCTCGGCGTCGGCGAGGAGCCCGCGTGCGCCAAGGCCTGTCCAACCAACTCGATCCAGTTCGGAGAGCCCGACGGAGCTCCGCGACCGCGCCGCCGACCGCGTCACCCAGCTTCACGACAGCGGAGTGACACAGGCTCGGCTCTACGGAGCCGACCCTGACGACGGCGTCGGCGGCAACGGCGCGTTCTTCCTGCTACTCGACGAACCTGAGGTCTACGGCCTGCCCCCTGACCCGGTCGTCACCACCCGGGACCTCCCGCGGACCTATCGCAACGTGCGGATGCCGCCGCCGGCCTGCTCGCCGGCATCGCCGCGACCTTCATCGGACGGCGACCCTCATGAGCACCTCCGACGTCACCCGCGACGGTATCCAAGGGGTGCGCCCAGACCGGGAGGCCCATTTGCGGGGCCGCACCAGTTCGGCAGCGGGCGCTCCCGCGGTAACCGCATCGCCCGCGGCGAGCCGAAGTTCACCTCCTATTACGGACAGCCGATCCTCAACCAGATCGTCTGGAAGCCGCGTGACATCGCCACCTACCTCTTCACCGGCGGGTTGGCCGGCGCCTCCTCGACCCTGGCCGCTGGCGCCCATCTCAGCGGCCGTCCCCGGCTGGCCACACCCTGAAGATCGGAGCCCTCGGCGCGCTGGGTGTCTCGTTCTACGGGCTGATCCACGATCTCGGACGGCCCGAGCGCTTTCTCAACATGCTCCGCACCTTCAAGCTCAGCTCACCGATGAGCGTCGGCACTTGGATCCTCAGCGCCTACGGGCCGCTCGCCGGACTTGCGGCCGTCAGCGACGTCACCGGCCGAGCGCCACGGGCCGGCCTGGCCACGACCGTCGGCGCCGGTCTGGTCGGGCCGGCGGTTGCCTCCTACACGGCCGCGCTGATCGCCAACACCGCCGTGCCGGTCTGGCACGACGCCCACCGCGAGCTGCCCTACGTGTTCGTCGCCTCGGCCGCCTCGGCCGCCGCAGGGCTCGCCCTCCTCACCACCCCCGTCCCCCAAGCCGGACCGGCGCGCAAGCTGGCGCTCGCCAGCGTCGCCGCCGAGCTCATCGCCTCGCGGGCGATGGAGCGACGCCTCGGCGACCTCGTCGCCGAGCCACTCACGCACGGCCGATCCGGCCGGCTGATCAAGGCCAGTAAGTTCCTCGGCGGTTCAGGTGCGCTCGTCGGCGCCCTGGTCGGACGTCGCAACAGACTCAGCGCCTCAGCCGCCGGCGTCGCCCTCCTTGCCGCGTCGGCATGCACCCGGTTCGGCATCCTTGAGGCCGGACGCGCGTCGGCCGCCGATCCGAAGTACACCATCGTCCCCCAGCGCGAGCGGCGCGACGGCCACCATCCGACGAGCTGACCTGCCCCCGAGACGCAAACGCCGACGCTTCTGGCGCCGCACCAGACTCCGCCACACCAAGACTCCGGCCGACTCACCGTCTCCTCACCCGGCCCTGCGGTGGTCTTCGTGCTGACCATTCGGCAGTGCTTGGGATTACTAATCCCACAACCATGGCATAGTGCAACTGATGCCATTGCCATCCACAACGGCGCACCCTCGCACCGCGCAAGCCGACAGCGATGAGCTCGTCGACGCGGTGTTGCGTGCCAGCCGAGCACTGGTCGGGGTCGCGGCGCGCTCCCTGGCCACTGTTGCCGAGGACGTGACCCTCGCCCAATACCGCGTCCTCATCGAACTGGCCTCCCGCGGACCACAACGAGTGGCCGATCTGGCCACGGCGCTGACGGTCGACCGCTCGACCGCCACCCGGATGTGTGAAGCTCCTGGAAGAGTTCCTCACCGACGACCCGCTCGTCACACAGCTCAAGATCGAGCTCGAGAGCATCACCAGCAACCCCCACGAGCACCCAGCCCTCGCGAGATGAGACGATCCGGCGAACGGTCTCCGCGCTGACCGTCGCGCGGGAGGAATCAGAGCATCGCCAAGCGGATGCGGGTCCGCCTCCACCGGACGCGTACACCGGCACGTCGGCCTGGCGTGACCTCGCCCAAAACGCCGCACCTGCTCAACCTCCCTTCACACGCGAGAGGTCGCTGGTTCGAGCCCAGCCGTGCCCATACCACGAAAGCCCCGCTCAGGCGCCTTTGGAGACGCTGCTGCGCCGGCTGTCGCTTGAGGACCCAAAGCAGCCGGCGATGACCGAGGCCCGGAAGCGGCGATGCCGTGCCGGGCCTCGGCGATCCGCAAACGAGCGCCGCTCCTGCTGTTGTTAGTAGGTCTGGGTGCCGACGATCACGACCGTCAGGTGCCCCGTCTTGGGATCGAGCGTCCCCAAGCCCGTGAACGTGCCCCTGACATGCTTGAAGAGGCCGGTCCCGCTGACGTATCGGCCGTGGCTATGAATGCTGATCAGCCCGTTCTTGCCGAGGCTGATGGTGTACTGACCGACCGCGACGACCGTGCCAACTCCGAAGTAGGTGGTGTTCGTCAAGGTGCCGCCATTGCCCGCCGCGTTCGGCTTGACGAACTGGACCGCGGCTCCTCGCCTCGAACCCCGAACGTCATAGACGTTCTCGCCGCCGCCGATCTGCGCGCCGATCAGGGTGTTCCGGACATGCACGGTCGTCTTAGCTACCGCGGTCGCGCCGCCAGCGAGCACTGCACACACGCCAACGCTGGCCAAGACAGCGATCGCTCGAACGAATTTCGCCATGATGACTTCCCCCTTCTTGAATGGAAACGCAGCGCGATACTGCGTCGATTGCCCCCGGTTGACACCGAGCGTCCTCGGTAGACTAACCCGCAACCGCGACGGGTTGATGCGCTTCACACCCCTGCGTCAGCGTGATGTTGCCGAGCCCCTCATCACGCGTCAGGTTGCCGACGGGCTGCCCGTCGACGGAGGCGCTGGTGATGTCCAGGTAGCTCTGGCCGTCGTCGTCCACGATCCAGGGCGGCCAGCCCGGCGCGCCGAAAGGGCAATCGCCAGAGCCGGCAAGATCCTCGGCGGTGCAACCAGCGACGTAATCGTGCTGTCCGTATGGGAGCCGCTGCACGTCGAAGCGCTGCACGCCACGAAGTTCGGCGGTCGGCTCTCCGTCCCGACCGACGTTGCCCAGGTCGACGACCGCTCCGAGCGCCATGCACGGCAGCTCGCCGAGCATGGCGCACGCCATGCACGCGATCAGGGCTTCGACGCGCGCCCGCTCTTGGAGTGGCCTTGGCAGCGGTCGTCGTGCGGGGCCGAAACAGCCCGCTGGGGATCAGTGTGGGCTTCGATGTGGCCGGGCGAACCTCCATTTCGTGGCATCTCGCCGAACGTGAGGCCCGTCGAGGAACTTAATGGCTGCCACACAGCCATTAAGTTCCGCGGCGCACGGACGGCTCACCGAGAGGCCACGTAATGGATGTTCCGTGGGGGCCCACACACGCCCCCACCATCCACGGCTCCGCCGCCACCCGATTGTGTCTGCGTCAATCGCGATCGTCAGCCGTCGCCGAGGCCAACGCGCTCGACGTCGATCTCGTCGTCGTGGTGGGGCGCGCGGCCTCACCGGCCTGCGCGCATTCCTGGGCAGCGTCTCCAACCACCTCCTCCAGCACGCGCACCGCCCACTCCTCATCATCCCGCCACGCATGCCGTCACCGGGCACCGCGAGCCTGATCGCGCCACCGCGAACAACGCGTCGGCCTGACGCGATCCGAGCTGCGTGCGGCCCAATCACCCGCCTACCACGGAACGACAACGATCACCACACAGAGAGAAGCGACCATGACCGACTACGGACACGACCTCATCCTCGGAACATTCATCAGCCCCAGAACCGGCGGCCACAGGACGTGGTTGGTCTAGCGCGACTGACCGAGCGTGCCGGCCTCGATCGCGTCACGTTCATGGATCACCCGTTGTCCCCCCGGCTGGCCCACCCCATCTCGCTCTGGGCCCCGGTGAAGGACCGGTCGCCCGGCGGCTGGTGGGGCGCAAGGCCACGGCTGGATCACTGGAGCCGCGTGGATGACCGATGTCGAGCGCGAGCTGGCAGAGGAAACCGCCTGGTCGACGAAGCCGCCACCGAAGCTGGACGCGATCCGCGCCAGATCCGCCGCATCTTCGACTTCCACGGCAGCTTCACCAGCGAGTCTGTGGTTCACGGACCGCGGTGGCTAGGAGTTTGCGCACGGTTCGAGGTGGGGCAGTGTCAACGTCAAGATGTCAGCGCTCTATCGCACCACCGGCCGCGGCACCGCGGACGGCCTCGCAGCGGCAGGCCCCGGGCAAACCGATCAAGTCGGCCTATATCTGACAGACGAAGTCTTCTGGTATCGAGTCGTCGACCTGGTTGCGAGCGAAGTCGGTGAGATGGTCGAGCTTGAGGACTGCTACTGGCTGGATGTCGTCTTCGTTCCCGTGAAAGACATACGTGCCCGGCGGCTTCGGGTCGTGAGGCCCGTGCCGGTCCAGGGCTGAGCTCAGGCGTCGGGAAGCGCGTCCAGGACCCGCCGCCCGAGCGATCGTTCCAGTTCGCTGTCGACATTGAGTCCGAGCGCCTCGAGCCGAGCGAAGCGCGCCTGCTGCGCACGGTGCCCCGAGAGGTCGAAGAAATCGGCCAGGGCCGGCGGAAACTCGCTGTCGACGGGCAGCGTCACGCGATCGACGTAGGACTTGGTGCGAGCGAGTGCCTCGCGGTCGAAGCGTGCGAGTCGTGACGCGATCGCGTCGACCTCGTTGTCGAGCCGGTCGTCGGCGATCACTCGGTTGACATAGCCGTACTTTTCGGCGCGCGGGCCTTCGATATCGTCGGCGACGAGCAGGACTCGAGCGCGCGGCCGCGACCGACCAGGCGTGACAGCCGGGCCATCGGACCGCCGCCGGGGACGAGTCCTGTGCCGACTTCGAACTGCCGAGCGGCGTGTTCTCACGCGAGGCGAATCGCAGGTCACACGCGAGCACGAACTCGCTTCCCGCTCCGCGAGCGCGTCCACGGATCGAGGCGATGCTGACCACCGGCGCTCGGGACGGTGCCGCGGTCCGGCTCGGGTCGTGCTCGGCGGCAGTAGCCGCGGCTACGTCGATCGATGCTCAAATGCGTCCAGGACGAGGACCACGATTCGGACCCGCGGCCGTTGGTGGAAGCGCTTGTGTTGAAGGTAGTCATCGCGGCCTCCTGAGGCGTGGCGTGGCATGTCGCGGAAGAACGGAACCGGCCGTGCTGAGACCCACGTGGGTCGGTCTCAGCACAGAACGCTCCGGGATCAAGCGGACGCGGCACCGACGTGCTTGACCTCCTCCATGTAGCGCCCCGCGGCCGCTGAGGCCTCCTCCGAGGTGCTCCCGCGCTCGCGGGCGTCCATGTATGCCGCGTACCAGTCCCACCAGTCGTGGGGTGGTGCAACGGCCTCGAAGGCGCCGTGATGCTCCTCCGTCTCGTGCAGGAGCCGTGCAAGTGCCGCAACGTCCATCTCAGTCCTCCTGTTGCCCGCCGGTGATGCGAGTTGTGGTCCTCGCACCCCGAGGCTCGATTGATCGCACTGTGCGGGCAGACTTGCGCGTATCGCCCGAATCCGCGCCCGTGTAGTCCCTGGGCTGGCGCCCTGGGTTGAGTGGTTGGACGGGAGGGTGCTCAGTGGGAGACACGGGCAGCAACTGCACGCTTGCCCAGCGCAGTACCCAGCCGACGACGATCTCGCCAACGGTGATACCTGGATCTCGTGACCGGCATTGACCACCGTCGCCGGGAGCCGCTGGCGATCGCTTGTGAGTCTGATACCGCCCCCCCATGGTCCCGCCACTTGGGGGGTTCGAATGGTGCGCGTGGTGTTCCCGTGGGCCGTCCATGGCAGCCTCGGCGTATGTCGATGACCGAACCGAAGCTCGCGGGCGCACCGTCGCGTGACGCCCAGGGGCGCGACGCGATCCCGGCGGTCGAGCTGTTGGTCGATGTCTTGTCGGGCGCAAATTCGGATATGGATCGCGACGGCTTCTATTCGCGTCTGGCCGAGGCTCTCTGCCGGCAGGCCGGAATGCGTCGAGCGGTGATCTTCCGGTATGACGACGCGACGCACAGCGTGGTCGCGGCCGGGTCGCACGGGGTCGAGCTGGCGCACTTCTCGCGGGTCCATATCGGTATCGATTCCGCCCCGGTGGCGGCGCGAGCGTTGGCGGAGGACCGCGTGCTCGAGGTGCGCCCGCCGGGGGTGCACGAGATCGCGTCGGAGTTCACGAGTCTCGTCGGCGAGCACGCGCTCGTGTACGTCCCGATGGCTGCTGCCGGTCGCTGGCCCGGCGTGATCATTGCCGAGCCGGTGAGCGCTGCGCCGCTGGACGAGGGACGGCGGGACCTGTTGTGGACGCTGGGCAAGACGCTGGCGCTCGCGGCGATGTCACGGATTGCGACCTTCAATGGCGAGCGGGCGCGCGAGTTGCAGGAGCGGATCGATCTCGCCCGCGACATTCATGACGGCGTCGCGCAGCGCGTGTTCGGAGTCTCCATGGCGCTGTCGAAGGGGCCGGTGGAGGAGGAGACTCGCGTTCGCTGTGAGAGCGAGCTCCTGGCCGCACTGGACGATCTTCGCAACGCGTTGCAGCGGCCGCTGGGACGGGTCGCTCGCCCCACGGAGACCACCCTGGCGGCGGAGCTGGAGCGCCTTCCGATCGAGGTCCCTGATCTCACGTTGACCGTCGAGGGGACGGTGCCGCCGATCCCGCCGCGACTCGAGGCGCTGACGCAGTCGGTGCTGGCAGAGGCGGTTCGCAACGTGCGAAAGCATGCGAACGCGAGCGCGCTGCTGGTGCGGGTCAACCGGGCCGACGGGGTTCTGGTGCTCGAGGTGGAGAACGACGGTGTCGGTGAGCGCCGGCGGATCGGGGCGCCGGGGATGGGTCTTCGCCTGGCGGCGCTCGAGGCGCTGCAGGTCGGTGGCGTGGTCGAGTTCGGTGAGCGTATGCCGGGGACGTGGCAGGTGCGTCTCGCCGTTCCGGAGGCGGGGTCGTGAGCGGCACTGCGGAGCTGGCGCGGCCGATCCGGATCCTGATCGTCGACGATCACGATGTCGTGCATTGGGGCTTTCGCCTGATGCTGAGCGATCTTCCGTGGGTCGAGCGCTCGTTCTCGGCTCGTACCCGGGCCGAGGCGATCGAGCTGGGTAAGCGCTTTACACCGGAGGTCGCGCTGGTCGACCTGTTCGTCGGCGAGGAGTCGGGCCCGGAGATCTGCGAGCGGATGCACGTGGCGGTGCCGGGGATCAAGGTGCTGCTCGTCTCTGGTGCCGGCCGGATCTCGACCACGGCCGTGCGGGCGTGCGGTGCGGCGGGGTTCGTGCCCAAGTCGTGGCCGGCGGCTGACATCGCCCGCGCGGTGAGGATGGTCGCGCTCGGGATGTCGATCATCGAATCGGAGGCCGAGGCGGTGAACACGCCCGGCCCCGAGCTGAGCGAACGCGAGCAGGACGTGCTGAGGCTCGTCGCCGCCGGAGCCACGAATCGTGAGATCGCCGCGTCGCTGCACCTGTCTCCGCACACGATCAAGGAATACGCCAGCGCGCTCTATCGCAAGCTCGAGGTGCGGAACCGCACGGAGGCGGTCCAGCGCGCGCAACAGCTGGGCGTCCTGGCCTGAGGGGCCCCACACCCCCCACCGTTGTAGGTGGTGACCCCCCCGAATGCCGGGTCTTGCCGCGGGCGGGAAAGCGGTCGGCGACAGTGGTGTCGTGCTCGATCCGACCCCCACGGCAGTCCTCTTTCCCGGCCAGGGCAGCCAGACCAACGCGATGCGGGAGCTGGTCGCCGCTACTCGCCCGGATCTCCTGGATGCGGTGTGCGAGCTCGTCGGCGAGGATCCGTTCGGCCGCGTCGACGAGTCGACGCGCTACGCGCAGCCGGCGATCTTCTGCGCCTCGCTCGCGTCCTGGACGCGGATCTCCGAACGTGTGCGCCCCGTCGCGATGGCGGGGCATTCGCTGGGCGAGCTGAGCGCCCTCGCGGCGGCCGGCGCGCTCGGCGAGTTCGACGCGTTGCGCCTGGTCGTGTTGCGGGCCGAGTTGATGGCCGCCTCGGGCGATGCCGGCGGCGACGGGACGATGCTGGCGCTCATCGGCGCCACGCCGGCCCGCGCCGCCGCGCTCGCCTCCCGCCACGGCGTCTTCGTCGCCAACGAGAATGCGCCCGATCAGGTCGTCCTCTCGGGCGAGCGGGCACAGCTCGAGTGGACGGCCACGGCGGCCAAGGCAGACGGAGTGCGGGCGCTGGCGTTGCCCGTGGCCGGTGCCTTTCATTCCCCGTATATGGCCGACGCCGTGGAGCCGTTCCGGGCGGCGCTCACCGAGGTCGCGTTTCGAGCCCCCGCCGTCGCGGTGCTGTCGTGCGCCAGCGCCCGACCGTTCATCGAGCCCGCCGCCGAGCTCGCCGACGCCCTCATACGGCCTGTGCGCTGGCGCGAGACGATGCTGGCCCTCGCCGCCAGCGGCGCCAACACCTACATCGACACCGGACCGGGGCGCGTGCTTGCCCGGCTGGCCGCCCGGTGCGTCGTCGGCGCTGCCGCGGCATCCGCCGACACGCTTCTGGAGAGCGCAGATGTCGCTGCTTGACCTCAGCACCGAGAGCCGCGGACGCGAGCGCCACGAGCGCTATCCGCGGGCGGGAATCGCCGGCCTCGCCGCCGCGGTCCCGGCCGGGGTGGTCGAGAACAGCGCGATCGCGGCGCGGATCGGCGTCGAGCCGGAGTGGATCGTCCGCCGCACCGGCATCGTCCGTCGACATCGGCTCGCGGCGGATGAGACGCTGACCGATCTCGCCGCCGTGGCCGCGCGCGACGCGCTCACGGGCGCCGGTATCTCGGCGCCCGACCTCGATGCGGTGCTCGTCGCGACCTCGAGCTCGGACCACGTGATGCCGCACGCCGCGCCGCTGTTGGCCCACGCACTCGGCGCCGCGAATGCGATGACCTGGGACGTGGGCCTGGCCTGCACCGGGTTTCTGGCCGGGCTCGAGCAGGGTGCCGCGCTCGTGCAGAGCGGACGCGCCGGAGCCGTCCTCGTGGTCGCGGCCGAGGCGTTGTCACGGGTGACCGATCACGACGATCGCCGTACGGCGGCGCTGTTCGGCGATGGTGCCGGAGCGGCGGTGGTCGTGGAGGGCGGCACGTGGACCATCGGGCACTCGTTGATTCGCGCCGACGCCACCGACGCCGGTTCGCTGCTCATCGGCCACGAGGAGCGCCTCGTGCGCATGGACGGACAACTGGTGTTCCAGCGCGCCATCGCCGGCATGGAGGGCGCATGCCGGCAGGTGCTGCAGCGAGCCGAGCTGACGATCGACGACATCGACCTCGTCGTGCCCCATCAGGCCAACGCCCGCATCACCTCGGCCCTGTGCGAGCGGCTCGGCATCGAGGCAGCGCGTGTCGCCGACAACATCGCCAGCGTTGGGAACACGGGTGCGGCCTCGATCCCGCTGGCGCTCGCCCACGCCCGCATCCCCGCCACCGGCCGAATGCTGTTCACGGCATTCGGGTCGGGTTTCGCCTACGGAGCGATGCTCGTGGAGACGGCACCGTGACCACGACAACCAAGGAGACGACATGTCAGTGACCACCACCACGATCGAAGCGACGATCTTCGCCGCGCTCGAGCAGCTCGACGCCGATCCCGAGAGCATCTCCCGAGAGGCCGGGTTCGAGCAGCTCGACATCGATTCGCTCGATCTCGCCGAACTGGCCCAGATCATCGACGAGGAGTACGACGTCAAGATCACCGGCGCCGACATGGAACTGCTGACGACGGTCGGCGACGTGGTCGACTTCGTCGCCGCGCGGGCCGCATGATGCGCGAGGTCGTGATCACGGGCGTCGGCGCGGTGACCCCTCTCGGGGTCGGCGCCACCACGCTGCACGAGCGCTGGAGCTCCGGCCGGTCAGGGATCGAGAACGGTGAGGGCGCATGCACGGAGTTCGAGCCGACCGACTTCATGTCGCGCAAGGAAGTCCGCCGCGCCGATCGCTTCACGCAGCTCGCGGTCGCCGCGGGCGAGGAGGCGCTGGGCGACGCGGGGTGGAGCGACGGCCTGCCCTGTGACCCCGATCGCGTCGGGTGCGTGATCGGCAGCGGGATCGGAGGCATCGGCACGATTGAGCAGAATCACGCGACGCTGCAGGCGCGCGGTGCCGGCCAGGTGTCGCCGCTGGCGGTGCCGCTGATGATGGGCAACGCCGGGGCGGCTGCGCTGTCGCTGCGCTACGACCTCGAGGGCCCGATCTTCGGCGTCATGTCCGCGTGCGCGGCCGGTGGCCACGCCATCGGCACCGCGACACGGTTGATCCAGCACGGCGATGCCGACGCGGTCGTGACGGGCGGCGCCGAAGCCGCGTTGACGCCGCTCACCCGCGCGGCGTTCGCGGCTATGAGCGCGCTGTCGCCAACCGGCATCTCGCGTCCGTTCGATGCGCGCCGCGACGGTTTTGTGCTCGCCGAAGGGGCCGCGGTGCTCGTGCTCGAGGACGGCGACTCCGCTCGCGCCCGTGGCGCGCGGATCCTCGGCGTGGTCCGCGGCTACGGCACGACCGGCGACGCGCACCACCTGACCGCCCCCGATGCGGACGGCAAGGGTGGGGCGAAGGCGATCAGGGCGGCATTGCGTGACGCCGGGGTCACCCCGGCGGAGGTCGCGTACGTGAACGCGCACGGGACCTCGACGCCGCTCAACGATCGCTCGGAGACCGCCGCGTTGAAGCTCGCGCTGGGGGAGTTCGCCGCGCAGATCCCGGTGTCCTCGACGAAGTCCGCGGTCGGCCACTCGCTCGGCGCGTCGGGAGCGGTCGAGGCGGTGGCGACGCTGCTCGCGCTCCGCGATCGCATCGCTCCGCCGACCCTTGGTTGGGAGCAGCCCGAGGACGGCCTCGATCTCGACTACGTCCCCGACAGCGCCCGCCCGCTCGCGCTGGATCGCCCTCCGATCGGGATCTCCAACTCGTTCGGCTTCGGCGGCCACAACGTGACCCTGTGTCTGGAAGGGGCCGGCGCATGAGCACGCTCAAGCTGGCCCCCCGTCCGGCGGAGACGCTCGGACCGATGGAACGCCTGGAGACACTGTGCGACCCGGGCTCGATCCAGCTCGTCCGTGGGGACGTCGTGTCCCGCCGGATGGGCAGCCGGACAGCGGCCGGCGACGGCGTGATCGGCGCCACCGGCCGTGTCGACGGTCGCCCGATCGCCTGCTTCGCCCAGGACCCGAGCTACCTTGGTGGCTCGCTGGGCGAGGCCCACGCGGACACGATCTGCCGAGTCATGGCCCTGGCCGGCCAGGCCCAGATCCCGCTCGTCGGCTTTGTCGAGTCCGCCGGCGCGCGACTGCAGGAGGGCGTCGCCGCGCTGTGCGGCTACGGTCGCATCTTTCGCGCCCACACGCAGCTCTCCGGGGTGATTCCGCAGATCAGCGTGATCTGCGGCGCCTCGGCCGGCGGCGGCTCGTACGCGCCGGCGCTGACGGATTTCGTGGTCATGACCAAGCGGGCGTCGATGTTCCTGACTGGTCCCGGGATCGTCCGGGAGGTGACCGGCGAGGAGGTCGACGCCGCGATGCTCGGTGGCCCGAAGGTCCACGACCGCAACGGCGTGTGCCAGCTGGTGTGCGAGGACGACGTCGAGGCGGCGTGGACGGTGCGCGACCTGCTCGACCATCTGCCCCAGCACGCAAGCGCGAGCGTCAACCGCTGGCCGACGGCCGAGCCGCGGCCCGGGCTCCCCGACGATCCGATCCCGGCCGAGAACCGCAAGGTCTACGACGTCCGCGATGTCGCCAAGACCCTGGTCGACGGCGGACGCCTGCTCGAGATCAACGCGCGCTGGGCCCGCAACGTGACCACCGCGCTGACCCGCATCGACGGGCGCGCCGTGGGCGTGATCGCCAACAATCCGCGCTACCTCGGTGGTGTCCTCGACGCGGAGTCGGCCACCAAGGCGGCCCGCTTCGTGCGTACGTGCGATCTGTACGGCCTCCCGATGCTGGTGCTCGTCGACACCCCCGGGTTCCTGCCCGGGACCAAGCAGGAGTACGGCGGTGTGATCCGCCACGGCGCGAAGCTCGTGCACGCGTTCGCCGCCGCCACGGTGCCGCGGATCACTGTAGTGCTGCGCAAGGCGTACGGCGGAGCGTTCATTGCGATGAACAGCCGCGACCTCGGCGCCGACCTCGTGCTGGCGTGGCCGCGCGCGGAGATCGGCGTGATGGGACCCAAGCAGGCCGTCGATCTCGTCCACCGCCGCGAGATCGCCGCCGCCGAGGACCCCGTGGCCGCGCGCGAGCGCCTGGCCACCGCGTATGCGGCCGAGCACCTGAGCGCCGCCTCCGCGGCGGCCGAGGGCGTGATCGACGAGATCGTCCCGCCGTCCGGAACCCGCGGCCGGGTCGTCGCGGCACTGGAGACCCTGTCCACCCCGAAGCGGCCGTTCCGGCCCGCGCGCAACATCCCCCTGTGACTGCCGTGAGCGCCCGCAAGCTGCTCATCACCGACGTGGTCAACCGCCAGTCGATCGCTTTCGAGGTCGCCCGGCAGGCGATCAGCGGCGAGATCGTCCACGTCGACGGCGGATTCCACGCGATCGGAGCTGCAGCATGAACGACGGACCCATCCTCCTCACCGGCGCCACTGGTTTCCTCGGCATGGAGCTGCTCATGCGCCTGCTCGAGCGCACCGACCGCCAGATCATCGCGCTCGTCCGTGCCGCTGACGACGCGGCCGCCGGCGACCGGATCGACACTGTCCTGGCCACCCTGTTCCCACCCGAGCTGATTCCCCAGGGGCGGGTCCGCGCCGTCGCCGCAGACCTGGAAGCGCCGGGGATGGGACTCACTTCGAGCACTCGCGAGCGGCTGGCGTCCGAGATCGACACCGTCGTGCACTCGGCCGCTTCGGTGCAGTTCACCCTGCCGGTCGAACAGGCACGGGCGATCAACGTCGGCGGGACGCGAGAGGTGCTCGCGCTGGCCGCTCAGGCCCGCAACCTCGATCGCGTCGTGCACGTCTCCACCGCGTACGTCGCCGGCGACCGTCCCGGGACCTACCTCGAGCGCGAGGCCGACATCGGCCAGCGCCCCCGGAACACCTACGAGCAGACCAAGCTCGAAGCCGAGCGACTCGTCACCGACAGCGCGCTGCCGGCCGCGATCCTTCGCCCGAGCATCGTCGTGGGCGACTCGCGCACCGGATGGACGCCGGCATTCAACGTCATCTACTGGCCGTTGCAGGCGTTCGCACGCGGCCTGTTCCCATGCGTCCCCGCTGATCCCGATGCCCGCGCGGACATCGTCCCCGTCGACGCCGTCGCCGATGCGCTGCATGAACTGGTCGTCGGGACCCGGCGGACGGGCACCTACCACGTCGTGGCGGGCGACGACGCGATCACCGCGTCCGAGCTCGTCGCCCTCGCCGCCGACGCCTTCGGCCAGGACCGCCCTGCGTTCGTGGCCCTCGGTACCGCGCCGGAGGTCGAGGAGCGCGCCGGGGCATTCCTCCCCTACTTCCGCGTCCGCGGCACGTTCGACGCGACCCGCGGGAACGCGCTCGGCTTCCGCCCACCGGCGTTGGAGACATACTTCGCGACGCTCATGCAGTACGCCTCGGCGGCACGATGGGGCAAGCGACCGCGCGCGCGGTGGGAGCCCGCCACCGGCTCATGAGCCCGTCCGAGCCCCGCCGGCCGGCCGACGACGGCGGCCGACTCTCGCCCCTGGACGGGTCATTCCTGCGCACCGATTCCCCGCGCGCTCACATGCACGTCGGGTGGAGCGCCGTCTTCGCCACCGCCCCCGATCGTGACCGACCCACGCTGCAGGCCCTACGGGACCGCGTCGCGGCCCGGGCCGACGACATCCCCTGGTGCCGGTGGAAGCTGCAAAGCGCTCCGCTGGGTCTGCTCGAGCCGCGTTGGGTCCGCGATCGCGACTTCGATCCCGCGGCCCACGTCGTGGCGATCGCCGCGGACGACGAATGCGTGAGCTACGACACCTTCGCCAGGCTGCGCGACGCGATTCTGTCCGACCCGCTGGACCGATCGCGACCGCTCTGGCAGATGTTCCTGATCCCTCGCTTGGAGGACGGCCGGGTGGGATTGATCGGCAAGATCCACCATGCGCTCGTGGACGGGATGGCTGCGTTGCAGATCGTCGGGCTGATCCTCGACACGCCCACCGACGCCGGCCCGCAAGACCGCCCGCGCACCGCTGCATCCTCGGCCAGGGGAAGTGTGCCGCCGCCACCACGGGTCAATCCGTGGAGCCGGCCCGCAGCTGACGTCCGCGCCGTCCTCAGGGCGACAGCAGCGGCCGCGACGCGCCCCGACGCCCCGGCTCGCGCCGCCCTGCAGGTACTGGCGGCGGCACGCGACGATCTGCTTCCCCTCGCCCCCGACTCATTCCTCAACGTCCCGATCAGCACGTCCCGCACCCTGGTCGGCTACCGGGCGACCCGGCAGGACCTGCGCGCCGCCCGCTCCACCGGCGTCGCCCTCAACGACATCGGGCTGACGATGGTGGCCGGCGCTGTCCGTTCCCTGGCCATCCGCCGCGGCGAGGAGCCGCACGCGGCCCTCAAGGCGATGGTCCCGGTCAGCACCCGCAGCCTCAGCGACACCGGACCCGGCAACAAAATCTCGATGATCACCATCCAGTTGCCCGTGCACGTCAGCTCGGCCCTTGAGCGGCTCGTGTCGGTGCGTGACCAGATGATGGCTCTGAAGAGCAGCAACCGCGCCGCCAACATGCAGATGCTCTACGACGCCGGAGGACTGCTGCCGGCGCCGCTGCGCTCACCCGTCGCACAGGCGATGGCATCCCCGCGCGTATTCAACCTGACCGTCTCGCAGTCGCCGGGTCCGCGAGGCGCCATCCACATGCTCGGCTGCGAACTGCAAGAGGTGTATTCCGTCGTCCCGATCCCCGACGGACACGCACTCGCGATCGGCATGGTCCGCTACCGCCACGAGCTGTTCATCGGTTGCTACGCCGACCCCGAGGCGCTGCCCGAGATCCACCAGCTGCCCGCTCTCCTCGAAACTGAGCTCCGCGCGTTGGGAGCGCCATCGGCCCCGCGGACCGGACGGCTCGAAGTCGATGAGGAGGGTGCCACCAGTTTGGTGTGAGCGACGGCTCCCCTCTCTTGCTCTGGAGGACTAATGCCTTGCGTTGTGCGCAGTTGCGTACTATACTGAGCAGCAGTTCGAAACCTACCCAAGAGGAGCTCACATGAGCACCGTCACCCCCACCCAAGTCAATCCCGACCAGATCATCGAGAACATCCGCCAGAGCCAGCAGACCGTCGTTGACGCAGTCCGTGCGTGGACCGAGGCCGCCGCCACCGCGACGCCGTCGGCCCCCGTTCTCGCTCCCATCTCGCCCGATGCCCCGGACCCCCGCGAGCTCGTGGACAGCTCGTTCGACTTCGCCTCCAAGCTGCTCGCGACGCAGCGGGAGTTCGCCCAGAACCTGATCAGCGCCTCGACGCCGCCGAGCGACGAGAAGGCCAAGGCCAAGAAGGCCGGCTAATCACCCGGTGGTCGCGTAGCATCGATGGGGGGCGGCTGCCTGCCGCTCCCCATCGACCGACCATGACGCAGCCCGACAATCCGCAGCTCGACGCCTTCGGCGAGTACCTTCGCGAGCAGCGTCGCCTATCCGATCTCTCGCTCCGCGATCTCGCCTCGCTGACCGATCTCTCCAACGCGTACATCAGTCAGCTCGAGCGAGGTCTCCATGAGCCCTCGGTGAGGGTGCTCCGCTCGCTGGCCGGCGCTCTGAACGTGTCCGCCGCGACGATGCTCGCTCACGCCGGGCTGACCGTCGAAGACCCCCCGGCGGAAACCACGCCAGGCACCGAGGCGGCGATCCGCGCCGATCCCCGGCTCTCCGAAGACAAGAAGCTGGCGCTTCTTGCGGTGTATCGCACGTACGTCGGCGAGGCCTGAGCCCAACGCGTGACACCCGAGGTCTTTGAGTTCGACGGAGTCGGCGTGCGGCTGAGGGGGGAGCGCTGGGAGGGCGACGGGCGGGGTGCGGCCGTGCTGCTGTTGCATGGCGGCGGTCAGACGCGCCATTCATGGAAGCGAACGGCTGAGCGCCTCGCCGCCGGCGGACGAACGGCGATCGCGCTCGACGCGCGCGGCCACGGCGACAGCGACTGGCACCCGGACCACGATTACTCACTCGACGGGTTCGTCGAGGACCTCATCACATATGTCGCGACGCTCCCGACCCCACCGGTCCTGGTCGGCGCGTCACTCGGAGGGATCACCTCGCTGGTCGCGGCCGGAGAGCACCCGGGCCTCGCCAGCGCCCTTGTCCTCGTCGACGTCGTTGTCCGCGTCGAGCCCGAGGGCGTCGCGCGGATTCGCGACTTCATGAGCGCCAACCCTCAAGGCTTCGCCTCGCTCGAGGAGGTCGCCGACGCGATCGCCGCATACAACCCGTTGCGACCTCGCCCCCGAAACCTCGACGGGCTGCGCAAGAACGTCCGCCAACACGCCGACGGCCGCTGGTACTGGCACTGGGACCCGGCGTTCATGCGCATCGGCGACGAACCCCAACGGCACATCGACCGCGAACGATTGCGCATCGCCGCATCACACCTGACGATCCCAACCCTGATCGTCCGCGGAGCGCACTCAGACATCGTCAGCGAAGCCGGACTCGCCGACATGCTGGCGCTCGTGCCCCACGCCCAAACCGCTGACGTACACGCAGCAGGACACATGGTCGCCGGCGACGACAACGACATCTTCGCCGCACGACTCGAAGACTTCCTCGACCAAATCAACCCGGAAACGAGTTGACGCATGACGAAACGCTTCAGTTGTTGCGGTAGGCGGCGAGGAACACGCGGACTGCGCTGTCGGCGTCGCGCGTGAGGTCGGCCGGCGCCGGTGGTTCGTCGCTGCCGAGCAGCATCGCCCGGTTGAGCGGGGCTGACATGATCAGCCAGTTGAAGTGGATTGCCAGGAGCTCGGGGTCCTCGAGTCGCAGGATGCCGCGTGCGGCGAGGCGCTCGAAGGTGACGGCGAGCGCTGCAATCGTGCGTCCGGGACCGCGCTCGTAGAACGTGCGTCCGAGGGCGGGGAAGCGGCTCGCCTCACCGATCACGAGTCTGCGCAGCTGCAGCAGTCGGGGCTGCATGACGCCCTTGAGCAGCCGGCGTGCGAGGTCCCGGAGGTCGGCTTCGATGTCTCCGCTGTCGGCGAGGTTGAGGACTTCCTCGTAC
Organism: uncultured Solirubrobacteraceae bacterium; assembly: GCA_963800815.1. Classification (GTDB taxonomy): domain Bacteria; phylum Actinomycetota; class Thermoleophilia; order Solirubrobacterales; family Solirubrobacteraceae; genus Palsa-465. The sequence continues at coordinate 104,707 of CAWDCP010000001.1, read as the reverse complement.
ACCGGGTCGCTGATCTCGTTGACCGTGTTGGTCACGATCTCGACGAACAGACGCTCCTTATCGGCGAAGTGCTTGTAGACCGTTTGCTTGGAGACGCGGGCAAGCGCAGCGATTTCGTCCATGCTCGTGCCCCGGTAGCCGTTGTTCAGGAACGCGGTCGTCGCCGCCTCGAGGATCGCCCGGTGCTTGCGCGCGGATCGCCGATCGTCGTCGTACTGGCTCTCGCCGCTCGCCATCGTTACGGCGATGGTACTGGACAGTACAGTTCCTTTTCAGTACTGTACCGTCCAGTCTTGACTCAACGCGCCTTGAGGAGGCCCGCGATGCGACTCGTCGTCATCAACCACCTGACGCTTGACGGCACGATGCAGGGTCCCGGTCGACCCGACGAGGACACCCGGAATGGCTTCAGCCATGGTGGATGGGCCATCCCCGGCGGTGACGAGGTGATGGGGGGCGTGCTCGGCGCGCGAATGGGCAGGCCGGACGGCGGGCTCCTGCTCGGCCGGTGGAGCTACGAGGAGATGCTCGCCTCCTGGAACGCGCAACGGGGTCCGTACAAGGAGGCGCTCAACGCCGCCCCCAAGTACGTCGTCTCCGGCAACCCAGCGACGAAACTCGAGTGGCCGAACTCACGTCTCTTGCACGGCGATGTCCCCGCCGCGGTCGTCGAACTGAAGCGGAGCCTTACTGGCGACCTGGTGATCATGGGCAGCGGCCAGCTGATTCGCTCGCTGCTGCCATACGACCTGATCGACGAGTACCTGCTGTTCATCCACCCGCTCGTCCTCGGTTGCGGCCGGCGCCTGTTCGAACACGAAGATCACCCGATCAAGCTGCGCCTGGTCGAGAGCACCGCGACCACCACCGGCGTGATCATCGCCACCTACCACCCCGAGCGATGACCACGACCATGCGCTTGGTGCTCGACGGCCTGGGCTTTCCCGAGTCGACGCGGTGGCACGACGGACGCGTCTGGCTGTGCAATTGGGGCACCGGCGAGGTGCTCGCCGCGACCGACGATGGCGAGCGCGAGGTGACGGCGCGCCTCGCGCCGCGCACCATTCCCTTCAGCATCGACTGGCTTCCGGACGGGCCGCTGTTGATCGTCGACGGACCCCGGGGACTGCTGCTCCGCCAAGCGCCGGATGGTGCGCTCACTACCGTCGCGGATCTCACCGGCTTCGGTCCCCCGCCGTTCAACGAGCTGGTCGTCGATGCGACCGGCAACGCGTACGTCAACGGCGGACCGGGACTCGTGGTCTGCGTCGCGCCGGACGGCACCGTGCGCCAGGTCGCCGAGGGACTGAGCTGGCCCAACGGCATGGCGCTGATCGACGACGGCCGGACGCTGGTGATCGCCGACTCGCACGCCCAGCAGCTCGTCGCATTCGACGTGCACAGCGACGCGACATTGGCCGGCCGTCGCGTGTGGGCCGACCTCGAGCACGCCCCCGACGGCATCTGCGCGGACGCGGACGGCGCGATCTGGGTCGCCACCGTGCCCGGAAAGAGCTGCATCCGCGTGCGAGAGGGTGGCGAGATTCTGGGTGCGATCTCCGCCGACCGAGGCTGCTTTGCCTGCATGCTCGGCGGCGAAGACAAGCGGACACTGTTCGTCGCTGCCGCGCAATGGCCCGGCATGGAGGCGGCCATGAATGAAGGGCCCGGGCTGACCGGCCGGCTGCTCGCGGCGCCCGGTCAACCCGCGCCACACGCCGGCCGCCCATGAACACACTCCCGCCCAAGCGCCACGTTCGGACCGGTTGGTGCCGTCTCCGACGTGCGCCCGGCTACGTGCGGAGCTCCTGATCCAGCAGGACCTCGTACATCTCCACCGAGCTGCGGGCGCCGCGTCCGGCCGCGGGCGTCATCTCGTTCAATGCCGCGTCGACCCGCCGCAGGTCGTCTTCTGTCTCACATAGGATCAGGTTCGCGCCCCGGTTGCTCTCGCGATCGACAAGTAGCAGCATCCGCTTGGCCGCATCGCCCACCCTCTCGAACGGCGTGCCCCGTCCACCGCTGCGAATCGTCTCTCCAACGTCTGCAGCGAAGTCGTCCCAGTCGCGGTCGCCGCCTTCGAACCGCGCGATCCGTACGTACATGCTGCGCCCTCCTCTATGGCCGATTTGGCTCGTCACCGGGACTGTATGCGACCAGACGACCCTCGGTCAGCTTGCCAAGCCCCGCATCGTGCTCCCGGGTCTCCCGCACCGCAGCGGCGGAACGGCAACCGGTGCGGCGGTGTGACGGACTTCGGCTCACGAACCGCGGCGCGGATGTCCTACAGTCGGATCACCGCCTCTTTGACGCGACTTCGCGCAGACCGCCGCACGCGAGCGGCGAGCGGGGTGCTCACGAACGTCACCGCGTACAGCGACGGGGAAGTGCCGTCCCTATAGCGCAGTTGGACACCGCCAGCGGTGGTCCGCATCGGAGGTAGGAGATCATGAAAGCACTCGTGTATCACGGGCCCGGCGAGAAGTCATGGGACGATGTGCCGGAGCCGCAGATCCAGAAGCCGACGGACGTGATCGTGCGGATCGACACGACGACGATCTGCGGTACCGATCTGCACATCCTGAAGGGCGATGTGCCCGCGGTCACGCCCGGCCGGATTCTCGGTCATGAGGGTGTCGGCGTGATCACCGAGGTGGGTAGCTCCGTGACCCAGCTCGAGGTCGGCGACAACGTGATCATCTCGTGCATCAAGTCGTGTGGTCACTGCAGTTTCTGCCAGCAGGGAATTTTCGCGCACTGCCTGGGTGACGAGGGCGCGTCAGGGATCGGCTGGGTGTTCGGCCACCTGATCGATGGCACGCAGGCGGAGTACGTGCGGGTGCCGTATGCCGAGACGTCGGTGTACAAGGTGCCGGAGGGCGTCACGAACCACCAGGGCGTACTGCTCAGCGACATCCTGCCGACGGGATTTGAGATCGGGGTCCAGTACGGGCAGGTGAAACCCGGGGACGTGGTCGCCGTGATCGGTGCCGGCCCGGTGGGACTCGCCGTGATGGCGACGGCCGGCCTGTACGGGGCGGCCAGGATCATCGCTGTGGACTTGGACGCCAACAGGGTTGAGCAGGCGAAGAAGTTCGGGGCCACGGATGGTGTGAACTCCGGCGACGCTGACTGGAAGGAGCAGATCATGGCGCTGACGGACGGCTGGGGAGTGGACGTCGCCGTCGAAGCCGTCGGCGTTCCGCAGACGTTCCAGATGAGCACCGAGATCGTCCGCCCGGGTGGACACGTGGCCAACGTCGGTGTGCACGGAACATCGGTGGACCTCCAGCTGCAGAACCTGTGGATTCAGAACATCGCGATCTCGATGGGGCTCGTCAACAGCAACACCACGCCGCTGCTGCTCAAGCTGGTGGCCAGCGGCAGACTGAACGTCGATAACTTCGCGACCCACCACTTCAAGCTGCACGAGATGATGGACGCGTACGACACGTTCAGCCGGGCCGCGGAGACCAAGGCGCTGAAGGTCATCATCGACCGCTGAGACGGTCCGGCGACTTGGTCGGGCAGTCCGGCGTTGCAGCCGATGGACGCTCTTCGGATCATCGAGTTGGACACGCCGTGCCTGACGGTGGATCTCGACGTCTTCGACACCAACGTGCGGTTGTGCATGGACCGTCTGGCACGCGTTCACGTGCGGCCGCACCTGAAGACCGCGAAGAGCCCGGCGGTGGCGCGGCTCCTTCTGGACGCGGGGGCCGTGGGCATCTGCGTGGCCAAACTCAGCGAAGCTGAGGTGATGCTGGCCGGCGGAATCGACGATGTGCTGATCACGACGGAGCTCGCAGGCCCGATCAAAGCACGCCGGCTGGCGCAGCTGATCTCCCGGTGGCCGGCCGCTCGTGTGTGTGTCGTGGTGGACTCCTGGGAGGGCGCGTCGGCGATTGACGCCGCGCTGCCGCGCGTGCTGGACGCGCTCATCGACGTCAACGTCGGACAGGATCGCTGCGGAATTGCGCCAGAGGACGCGCTCGGGCTGGCGGAGCGTCTGCACGGACTGGACCGGCTACGGCTCGCGGGATTGCAGGGATACGAGGGCAACCTCCAACACGTGCGTGACCCGAGCGAGCGCCAACGGCTCTGCGACGGCTCGATGAAGCGCCTCGCCCTGGCGGTCGACGATCTGCGCGCCGCCGGTCACGCGGTCGACGTCGTGACCACAGGCGGCAGCGGCACGGCCGAATTCTGCGCACGGCACACGGTGGTGACCGAGGTGCAACCGGGATCCTTCATGTTCATGGACGCCGACTACCTCGACACTGCCGGCGTTCGATATCGGCCGGCGCTCACCGCGCTTGCCACGGTGATCAGTCGGCCGACCCCGGACCGCGCGATCGTTGACGCCGGGCTGAAGACGCTCTCGAACGACTCCGGGCCCGCGCGTCTCACAGACACCCCCGGCTGGTCATACCACCATGCTGGAGACGAGCACGGCACGCTCACACCGACCGGCGAGCCGGGACGGCGCGAGCTGCGGGTAGGCGACAGGGTGACGCTGCTGCCTTCTCACATCGACACGACCGTCAACCTGCACGACGCTCTCTACGCGCACCGCGGGGGGCGGATCGAGACCACGTGGGCAATCGCCGCCCGCGGCAAGGTGCAGTAGGCCGAGCATCGGGTTATCGCTTCTCTGGCCGAGCAGTGACCAGCCGGGGGCCCGCGCGTCGACACGGTCCACTGAGCACTACCATTGGCCGCGATGCGCCTCGGAGCACGAATGGCCGCAATGGCGGCGCTGCTGCTGAGCGTACTGGCAGTGCCGAGCGGTGCCGTGGCACTCACACCCCCATCGCTCGGCTTCCTCCACGTCGGACCGGTGGGAGGCCCGGCCCATATCCACCAGATCTCCGACGCACAGGGACGTCAGGTGCTGTTGCGCGGCGTCAACGTCGATGGACTGGTCGATTACTACAGACGCGATCTCGGCGTCTCGTATCCGATTGACTCGGCTCGCTACGCCCGCGGCGCCTGCCCGCACGATGACCCCACCATCGAGGGGGTCGTGGTCTGCAGGCGAGACTTCGCTCAGATGCACCCACTTGGCTACGACGCGATCCGTCTGAACCTCTCGTGGAGCCTGCTCGAGCCGTCGCCGGGTCACATCGACGGCCGCTACGTCAACCGCGTCGCGCAGGTCGTCGGTTGGGCGAGGAGCGTTGGCATGTACGTGATCCTGGACATGCACCAGGATGCCTGGAGCAAGTACCTCTACTCCACGAGCCGGGATCAGTGCCTTGCGCCCTACCAAGCGATCCGTGGCTATGACGGCGCGCCGCGGTGGGCGAGCCTTCACACCCAGCCCGTCTGCGCACTGAACGGCACGCGCGAGCTCGATCCGGCGGTCGAGGAGGATTTCGCCAAGTTCTTCGATAACGCCAAGGCGCCCGATGGCGTCGGTCTGCGCGACCATTTCACCGCGGCGATCGCCGCGCTCGCGCGCCGCTTCCGCAACGACCCGACGGTGGCCGGGTACGACCTGCTCAACGAGCCCACGTTCTTCAAGGTCCCCGGCACCGACGCGTCCGTGCTGCTGCCGTTCTACGCAAAGGTGATCGCCGGCGTGCTGCAACGGGTCCACGGCTTCCGGCAGCTCTTCTTCATCGAGCCCGGCGCACTGCGCGACGTCACGGACGTCAGCAACATCACCGTCGGCTGGTCGCGCTACAGCAGCTATCGCAACGTCGTCTACGAGCCGCATATATACACCCGTACGTTCACGCCGACCACGTTCCCGATGGACGGTGGTTACCTGAGCGCGATCGCCGACGCCCGGCATCTGGGGCTGCCGCTGTGGGTCGGGGAATTCGGCTGCAACCCAGCCGACACCCGGACGATCCTCGGCGCCGACTACCGCGAACAGGACGCGTTCGGCCTGGGCGGGTCGCTGTGGCTGTGGAAAGAGAACGCCAACGACACCAACCCCACGGTCTTCTGGGGCATCTACGGTCCTCCGTTCGGCGCCGGCGTCCCGCAGCGTGAGCGCATCCGTCTGACCTCACGGACCTACCCGCTGTACACCGCCGGGAACCTGCGGGGCCTCAACTACGACGCCGACACAGGGCGCTTCAGCATGCAGGCGACGTCGCGGGCGGTCCCGTTCGGAGTCAACTCGCGCGCGACGGTCCTGTTCATCCCCGGCGCAGACCGGGCACCCGTGCGCGCGCATGGCGCTCGCGTGCTCGTGGTCGGGCAAGGACACGATCGCGAGGCGTTCGTGTTCCCCCGGGGCGGGTCCTACAGCGTCGCCGTCGGGTAGCGCTCCGATCACGGTTCGGGCTGCGCCGCAAGCTTCTGCTCGAGTGCATCGATGCGGTCCAGGACGGTTCGGATGCCGCCGGCCGTGTTCTCGTCCAGGCGGTCCATGACGACTTCCGTGTCGGCGAACTCCTTGTTGGCGCGAGCATCTGAAGCTGCAGCCTGCACGGTCTGGCCAACCATGATGATGCTCAGGAGGACAAGCTGCAGAAAGGTCTGCGCGATCCAGGAGATGAGCGCTGCACGTCCCGCCTTGATCGCGTCGGGCAGGCTGATCAGCGCGATGATCGCGAATAGGTAGGCGCAGGCCATCGTGCCAACGCCGCGCGTGATCAGAACGGCAAACTTGGCGTTGAAACCCTCGACTTCGCCGATGGCCTTCTTGATCTCGCGTGGGTGCGGCATGACAACGCGCGGGAGGTATTCGCGCGTGTGCACCGGCGTTCCGGTCATCTGTGCTCCTCACGAACGATTGATGAGTCCCGCGACGTCGGTTCGGACAGCGGTCGCGGGTTCGGACAGCGGTCGCGGGCTGACGCGCGTGCCACGCTAGCTTTCGGGTCCGGCGGCTCACTCCCTGCTACGGATCGTCGAGGCATCATCCGAATGCTTCAGCAACTCCCAGGTCGCCTCCTCGCGGACCACGCTCAGCCAGGCTTCGGCTTTATCCTGCTTTCTCCTCAGTCGGTGCTACGGATGCTGTGGCCGTGAATCGGGTCTAGGGTCGTGGGCGTTGGACCAGCCTGTCGTTGCCGAGCGAATCCTCGGTTACACCCACCTTCGACCCCAGGGAGGCCCGCAATGGGCCAGACAACCGACAAGATCATCGGCCGCGCGAAGCAGGCCGTCGGCGCCGTGACCGGCAACGAGACGATGAAGCGCGAGGGGCGGCGCCAAGAGGACAAGGGCAAGCTCAAGGGCAAGCTCGACTCAACGATCGGCAAGACACAGGACGCGCTCGGGGACCTGAAGAACAAGGTCGACAAAAGCTGAACCGGCGAGCACGGTGGCTGGAGCGGCCTCGAGTCCCAGGTCAAGACGCACCCGTGAATTTGGCCCGGCGGATGCGACCGACGGTCGCAGGAAGAGCAAAGAATGCGTTTCGGTAGCCCCAGAACTCGTGCGATCTCGCTTGTGGGTGCGGTTGCCGTGCTTGCGTTCGCGTCGTCGGCGTCCTTGGCCGGCGCCACCTTGAAGGTCACATGGATGAGGGGCGTTGCAGCTCCGGGGACTCCCCCAACGCTCAACCGGGTCGGGGTCATCAAGGTCGGGCCGAAGAGCGCCAAGAACGTACTGGTGCTGGAGCCGGGAACGTCGGCGGGAAGCGCCTACTTCGTGCCGCTCGCCCAATGGATCGTCGCGAAGACCCGCGGCTGGCAGGTGTGGTCCGTGGAGCGCCGGGAGAACCTGCTCGAGGACCAGTCAGTTCTCAACCTCGCCAAGGAGGGAAAGGCGTCGGACCAGGAATTATTCGACTACTACCTCGGATGGTTGGCGGACCCGAGCATCAAGCACCACATCCGGCTGGTTACGGATGCGAGCGTGGGGTTCGCGCGACAGTGGGGGCTGAACGTCGCGATCGGGGATCTGCATCGGGTGATCGAGGCCGCCACGCGGCTTGGCGGCAAGGTCGTGCTGGGCGGCCACTCGCTCGGTGGTTCGGTCGTGACGGCGTACGCGACCTGGGACTTCGCGGGCAAGGCCGGCGCCCAGGACCTCTCCGGGCTGGTGTACGACGACGGCGGCAGCTTCAAGGCGCCCGTGACAGCTACCACCGCGACCACCGAGCTCCGGTCGCTCCAGAAGAGCTCGCCGTGGCTGGCGTTCAGCGGCATCCCGGCCCCCGATCTCGGCCTCTTCTCGGCGACAGGTTCGACCGGGGCGCTGATCGATCCGAACGCTCCTTCTGTCGGGCAGACGTTCCCACTGCTGCCAGCCGCGTTGAAGCCCACAGTCCGCGTGACCAACTTCGCGTTGTTCGGGTATGACACGGACCCCAAGACCTCCACGCTGGTCTTTGCCGCCCAAGCGCACGTGGGTCAGCTCGCCGCGACCGGCGACCCTCGCGGGTGGGACCGCGCCGGCGCAATCACGCCGCTGAGCCGCTGGGCCAGCATGCTGTCCGGAACGGGGCTGACCAACGTCGACGGGTCCGAGTGGTACTTCCCCATGCGCTTGACGATCGACACCGGCGCGGTCGGCAATGGGATCGCCAACCCGGCACAGCGTGTCCTCAACGTGAAGGCCACGCATGGTCGCGATCTGCCCAGAAGCCTGCGCATCTACGCGTTTGGAGCCTACGGGGGAGCGGCCGTCACCGGGGCCGCGGCGACGCTGGCCAAGCAGTCACACATCCCGCCAAACCACCTGACGCTGGCCAACTTCCAGGGCACATACGCGCACAACGATCCGGCCGCCGCCTACCCAAAGGACGCCTTCTTCGACCGCCTCGTGCCGTTCCTCCAGAAGATCGGCGGGCGTTGACGTAAGCAGGCTCGGCATTGGCTGATGGGGCGGCGCGGCAGACAGCGTGTATCGCTCGAGGTCGCTTGGTTCGAGCCCAGTCGTGCCCGATCGGTCCATCGTCAGCCCGGCGGACACGCGAGGAGGTAGTCCAGGACGTCCGAGCGGCTGGCCGTGGCCAGGGCGATCCGTGTGTCCGCGGCCCCGTAGTAGAGGAACAGCTTGTCGGTATCGGGGTGGTGGACGAGTCCGCAGGGGAAGACGACATTCGGAACGTCACCTGAGACTTCGTAGTCCGCTCCGGGGCCGAGCACCCACTCGTCCGAGCGCCGTAGGACGTGCCACGGCGCCTTGAGATCGAGGAGCGCCAGGCCCGCTCGGTAGAGACCCCCGGCGACGGTCTCACGCACGCCGTGGTAGACGACGAGCCAGCCGTGCTCGGTCTCGAGCGGCGGGGCACCCATGCCGACGCGAGCTGAGTCCCACCAGCCGCCCTGCCGGCGCGCCAGCACCAGTTCGGGCGATCGCCAGCTCTTCAGGTCCGAGGAGCGTGACAGCCAGACATCGGCGCCACGAGTTGAGGTCGGGCGATGAAAGAGCACCCAGTCCGCGCCGATCCGGCGTGGCAGCAGCACGGCGTTCTTGTCCTCGGGAGACATGACCATGCCCAGCCGTTCGAAGGTCCGGAAGTCCGACGTCTGCGCGAGTGAAACGCCCGGCCCGTTACGACCGAATGCGGTGTAGGTGATGACCCATTGCCCGAGCTCTTCGACGAAGGTCACGCGCGGATCCTCGAGCCCCCACTCCTCTTCGGGGTGCGTGCCGTCGTAGGCGAGCGCCGGGTGATCGTCCACGACCCAGTTGGAAGCGCCGTCGCGGGAGCGGGCGCAGGTCAGATGCGAGAAGCCGCGGCGGTCCTCGACACGGCATAGCAGCACCGTCTCGCCACCGACCCTGGTCGCGCCGGCGTTCATCACCGCGTTGACGGAGTAGGGCCACCGTTCGGGGGACAGCAGCGGATTGCCGGGGTGACGCGTGAAGAGGGACGCGCTATCGGTCATGCAGGACGCTTTCGTAGACATCGAGGTAGGCGTCGACCATATGCTCAGCGGAGAATCGGCGCTCGGCCGTGTGCCGGCAGGCGGCGCGGTCGAACCGTACGGCGCGGTCGACACCAGCGACCGCCGAATCGATGCCGTGAGCGAGGACGCCGGTGACACCGTCCTCGATCAGCTCGGGCATCGACCCACGGTCGTATGCGACGACGGGTGTCCCGCACACCATCGACTCGATGACCGAGAGACCGAACGGCTCCGCGAACGCGATCGGGTGCAGAAGACAGGCGGCCGCCCCCAGGACCTCGGCCCGCTCCTCAGGACCGACGGATCCGAGGTAGCGAACGCTGTCGCCGTCGATGTGCGGCTCGATCTCGTCGTTGAAGTACCGCTCGTCCTGCACGGGACCGCAGAGCACGAGCGGCCGATCGTCGCGGCGGGCGATCTCGATCGCCTGCGCGGTGCCCTTGTCGGGATGGATTCGGCCGAAGCACACGAGGGCCTCGCCCGCGGTCGCGGAGAACGGCAGTGTCGTGATGTCGACGCCGTGGTGGACCGTCGCCACGTACTCGAGCTCGGGCGCGCGGTCGGCATCGGAGATCGACACGAACGCGCTGTTCGAGCGCAGGTAGGCCGGCAGGATCCGCGGCGAGGAGAACCCGTGGATCGTCGTCACCATCGGAGCGCGGGCCAGGTCTGAGAACGCGAGCGGCAACCAGTCGAGGTGATTGTGAATCAGGTCGAAGTCGCCCGAGCAGCTGAGGGCGTGAGCAACGTGGAGCGCCTCCCACACGCGTCCGTCGATGCGGTCGTCCTCCGCGTAGGGCCGCTCGCAGATCCCGGCCAGATCCGCGAGCGTGACCGAGTCCAGGGTCGCGAAGAGCGTGACGTCGATCCCCCGCGCCGCGAGGCCGTCGGCCAGCAGCCCGGTGACGAGCTCCCATGGTCCGTAGTGACGTGGGGGTGTGCGCCAGGCAATCGGGCCGAGCAGCGCGATCCTCATTCGGGCACGGTGGCCTGGAGACCGGCGGCATCGAGGACGAGGAGGGCCTGCAGGTAGGCCAGCGTCGACTCGGCGCCTTCGTTTCGATTCACCTCCGAGTGACCGACGCCGTCGTGACATCCGCCCGTGGCGAAGTCGTAGACGGACTGGCGGAGCCGATTGCGACCCAGAAACCATTCGAACGCGCGAACCGCGTGCCGACCGTGTGTCTCGTCCCCCGTCACGAGGAAGGCCTCGACCTCCGCCTCGACGAGCGCCGCAGCGTCGAGCGGCTGCTCGTCGCCGCCGCCGGAACGTGGCTCGCCGCGGCGGCGGCCACGGTGCCCGATCAGCTGCAGCCACGGACCGTCGACGCCGAGCTCTCGCTCGTACCACTCGAGTGCTCGGAGCCCGTCGCTCACCAACTGCTCGTCGCCGAGCCGCGCGCCGGCTGCGATCAGCGCCTGCGGTAGGCGGGCGTTGTCGTAGGCCAGGACGTCCTCGGCCCAGTACCAGTCGGCCGACGCGTTCGTTCGCTGCTGTGTGGCGAGCCGCTCGGCCAGGACACCGAGCAGTTCGGTCGCCTCGCCGCCGATCTCGTCGGGACCGCAGCGGGCCAGCCCCAGCAACACAAACGCAATTGTGCGCGGCGATCGCTGCTCGGCCAGGGCCGGCAGCATCTCGCGCAGCAGGATCAGGCTCGGCCCGTGCAGCGCGGGGACCGCCTGCGCGGCCACCACCGAGCCCAGCGCCCACGCCGCGCGCCCGAGATGGTCCCCCCCATGCGGCGCGTCGACCCAGGCGCGCTGATACGACATGAAGTTGCGCATGCCGCGCTCCTCGGCGCTCCATGCATGTCGCAGAAAGCCGAGGCTTCGCGCCAGCATGCGGTGATAGGCCTCGGCGCCCGTCGTCTGTCCCAGTCCCAACGCGACGATCGCCAAACGCGCAACGTCGTCGGTGCAATAGCCCGAGGAGCGCAGTGGTACGACGCCGTCGGCGTGCTGGATGATCCCGACGTCGTCGACCATCGTGAGCAGGTGCGACGAGCGTGGCCGTGGGAGCGTCGCCGCCGGAGCGTGCCGGACGACGGTGCGCGGACCGAGCGCCACCGCCTCGCGCAGCACGTCCGCGGTCTGAGCACCCACCTGCGGCCAGGTCAGCCTGCTGCCCACCGCGCGTGCCTCGGTGCGTGCCCGTTCGAGCCGATCGGGACTGTCGAGGAGGCCGACGACCGCGTCGGCGAGAGCCGCCGGATCATCGAACGGCACCAGGAGTCCGGCGCCGGAGGCGAGTAGGTCCTCCGCGTAGAAGTACGGCGTCGACACCGTCGGACAGCCGGCCACGATCGCGAACGTCAGCGCCCCGGAGACGATCTGTTCACGGGACCGGTAGGGCGTGAGGTAGATCGTGGTGCGCGCGAGCATCGCCGAGAGGTCGTCGATGTCCAGGAACCGATCATCGAAGATGACGTGATCGGTCATGTCGAGATCGCGCGCTAGCCGTTCAAGTGAGATCCGGTACTCCTCGCCGTGCAGCTTTGCCACCTCCGGATGTGTCTGTCCGGCGATCACGTAGAGCGCAGACGGATGTCGCGCGACGATCGCGGGCATGGCCGCGATCGCGGTCTCGATCCCCTTGCCCTCTGAGATCAGGCCGAATGTCGCCAGCACCGAACGGTCAGCCGCGATCGTGCTCGACGACCGGGCACCGGCCTCGCGCGCCGGGTCCGGAGCACGCCGGACGGCGTCCGAGGGCGGGAGCAGTCCCGACGGCCCGCCGTGCGGGACGACGCGGACCCGCTCGGGGGATACGAGACGCGCGTCGAGGATCATGCGTCGCGCTGTCTCCGTGAACACGCACACCAACGTGGCGAGGTCGCAGAGCTCGCGCAGTGTCTCCGCCTGACCCACGGTCGGTGCGGATAGGACGGTGTGCAGCGTCAGCACCATCGGCTGGCGCAACTCCGCGGCGAAGGACAGGATATGCGAACCCTCTCGGCCCCCGAAGATGCCGTACTCGTGCTGGATCACGACGACGTCATCGCCTCGCCGATCGAGCACCCGTGCTGCCGTGGCGTAGTCGCCGCGCTGATCCTTGTTGATCCGGGTGACGACCTCGGGCGCCTGGTCGACATCGTCCTCACGGACGATCGCCACGACGTCGACGGCCGACACACCGTCTCCCTCGAGCAGCGCCTCGCGCAAGTCCCGCGAGAACGTCCCGATCCCGCACGGCCGCGGTGGATAGGTCGAGACGACTCCGACGCGCACCGTCGCGGGTCCCGACAGCCGCGCGCCGCCGTTCGCCCTGGCGGCTGAGCCGTTCGGAGCCGGACCCGGGCGCAGACGCGCTCGAGGGCCCGAGTGAGTGTGGGTCTGCATGTCAGCGACCTTCCCGAGCGGGGATCGCCGACGGCGTCCTTACTGCTCAGTTGCGGATGGCTCTTCCGTCGCTGGGACGAAACTGTCCGTGAGGTCGCCGTTCGGCGCGAGGCCGGCGGTGCTCTGCGCGAATTCGCTTCGCAGAAGCGGAGAACTAGTCAGGTCCAGTCTAGCCGCCGTGCCGATCTGCGGATCCAGAGCCGACGAGCAGTGTCGGGGCACGGACGCTCCGGGAGTCAGACTCGTCCGTTGTCACGCAGCCAGATCAACGCGCGAAGGGTGACGTTGCCACGCCAGTCGGTCGTCTGCGCCGGCGACCAGGCCAGCCAATCGAACATCCAGCCGCCGTCTGGCTGCTGCCCGGACTCGACGGCGTCGAGGTGAGCTTCGATCTGGTCCTCGCTGAACAGGCGACGTGACCGGCTGCGTAGGCGGGGAGAGAGGTCGAGCGGGCGCAGCGCCTCTCCCTCGACGCCGCCGACCGGAGCGACCACCGAGATGTCGACGCGGGCGGCGAGCGACGCGATCGCCGCCCGAGCCCGCTGCTCGTCGGGGACGGCGTCGAGGAACGCGCAGGCGAACTTCAGCCAGTACCCGGCCGGCTGCTCGGTTGTCTCGATCGACCGCCAGCACCAGGTCGTGGCCCGCTCGAGCCAGGCGTCGTCAGTCACGCCGCCGGCGTGCAGGGCGCCGGCCAGCGCAAGCGTCAGAACGGATCCGGGCCCGGGCTGGAACCAGGGCGCATGCGGGTAGTCCTCGAAGCCGGGCAGCACGGACGGGATGCCGCCGTCCGGCGCCGCGATCCGCGCGAGGAAGGCGCGGGCGTCGCGCGCGAGAGCGCCGTGTGCCGCCGCCGCCTCGGTCAGGATCTCGAGCGCGTACAGCGTCGGCGCCGGCTGGCTGCCCGGGCAGCGCAGGTCGGGCTCGAGCGCGTGGCCAAAGCCGCCGTCCGGGTTGCGGTAGCCACGCAGCGCCTCGACGACCGGCCCGGCTGCCCCATCGCCGAACAGCATGCTGTACCGGTGGCGGTCCACCAGGCGGGCGGCGGACCAGATGAAGTTCTCGGCGGCGCGGTGATCGATGGGCATGCCCCGACACGCTATGCGGCCGTGGGGCCGCGGTCTTTGAGAAATCGGACAGGCGAGACGCCGGCCAGTCGTGTGACCTCGGCGGTCATGTGCGCCTGATCGGCATAGCCGGCATCGAGCGCCAGCTCGGCCAGCGGTGCCGGGCCCAGCGCCTGCAGCCGCCGGAAGCGCAGGACACGCTGAAGCATCTTCGGCCCGTACCCGACCGCATCGACCACGCGCCGGTGCAGCTGGCGGGCACTGACACCCAGCTCGGCGGCGACCGGTGCCACACGCGCGTTCGGGCGCCCGAGCGCCACGATCGCCGCACGCACGAGCTTGTCGGGCTCGCGTACCGCGCGCAGCCGAACGGCTCGCAGCAGCGACACATGCGGGTCCGAGCCCGCCGCCAGCTCCTCCAGCAGCACTGCGACCGCATCGCGTCCCAGCACCTCGGCCGCATCGGGCGAGACGTCACGAAGCTCCGACGCCGGCAGCCCCAGGACGGCGCCGGCCGTGCCCGGCCGCAGCCGTACCCCGACGAGCCGCGAGGCCGAGGCCAGTGTCACGACGCGAGGCCGCGTATCGGGCCCGGCCACGGCGAGCCGCCCGCCCGCCCAGATCAGATCCACACAGGCGTCCGGCACGACGCGCTGCGCGTGCGGGGTCGTCGTGGCCTGCTCCCACGTGCAGGCCACCAGCGGCGAGGCGACGAGCCGCTCGACGTAACTCACAAGGCCTACCCTACCCAGCTCGTGGAGCATCCTCCCGTCCCTGGAGGCGTTGATCTCGACCATGAGAAGAACCATCTCCGGCCGCAACGCTCTCCGTGCGGCTCCCGTCTGCCACCTCGTCCAGCCTACCGGCTGTCAGGGTCCCTCGCGCGGAGCTCACAGTCGCTCATCCGAAATGGCGTAGCGCCGGCCACCACCGCGGCCCAGCTCTGGCGCAGGTCGGCGCACTCCCAGACCGGCGCGCCCTGCTCGTCGTTGTCGACGTCCAGGTGGTTGTTGAGAGTGGTGAGAAGTCGGAGCGTCCCGCAGAACGGGACAAGTTGGTCACGGTCGAAGCCGACCGCGATCGCGGTCGTTGCGTTCACCGGCGGCGGCCCCCAGTACCAGTACGCGTTGTGAGGGCTGTAGACGGCCGGCAGCCCGTCGGCCGGTCCGTAGCGCTCGACGGCTCCAGCCTCGCCGTATTTGCTCGCCAGCACGATCGTGGCGCGGCCTGCGGCGCCCGGGAGTGCGCCGTGGACGCGGGCGATCTGATGCACGTAGGTTGGCCAGCCGACGGTCTCGCCGGCGTCATAGTTGAGCTTGACGATCGAGGTGTTGTGCAGGTCGCCCGCCGGGACGAGCGGCAGGGTCACAGGGAGAGCACCCAGGGTCAGCACGAACGCCGCGATGACCAGCGCCCGCCGGAGCCGCACTCGACCGCGGCGCAGCCACCGGAGCAGGGGCTCGGCACCAGCCGCGAGCAGCAATGGCAGGATCCCACCGAGGTAGTACGGCTTGCCTCCGGTGATGATGAACGTCGCCGCCGCGACGGAATACGCGACGCCGAGCGCACGGAAGCGTCGAAGCGCGCTGTCGCGAAGCAGTCGTAGCAGGCCGGCGATCCACATCGGCGAGAGGAAGAGACCCGCGAGGACGAGCTGCTCTGGGAGCAGTAGCCAGCGGGGCGCAGATGTTCCCGAGCCGCCGTTGGCGATCGACCGCGCGACCGCCAGCTCCGGCCAGCCGTGGCCGGCCTGCCAGGCGAGGTAGGGCAGCCACATCGCGATCGCCAGCAGGCCACCCGCATACAGCCACGGTGATGTGAATGCGCTACGGGGTCCGACCAGCACGAGCGCGACCACGACCGCGAACATCAGGGAGGCGACGAGGTCGCTGTCGAACAGGCCAAGCCCGACGACGAGGCCCACGACGAGCCAGAGCCGCTCGCGGCCCGTGCGCAGGATGCGCACGACCAGCCAGCAACGAGCGCCCACACTGCGAGATCGAAGATGTTCGTGTTGAGCGTATGACCCGAGGCGTCGAGCAGCGCACTGATCGCAATCGCAGTCGCAGCGAGCAGCTGTGCGCCCCGGCCGCCGCCCAGCTCCCGCGCGATCAGGCCGGTCAACACGACGACCGCCATCGCGGCAAGGGCCGACGGCAACCGCAACACCACGAGCGATGTCGGCGCGAGATCCGACATCAGCCGGGCGACCAGGGGAACAAATAGCGGCTGATCCGGATAGCCCCAGGCGAGATGTCGGGCGCAGGCGAGGAAATACAGCTCGTCGCGGTGATATCCGTACGCGTTCGAGGTCGCGATCATGACCGCAGCAAGACCCGCTGCAATGGCGCACGCCGGGCGCGGTGCAAACACCGTCAGCCGTCCGCCGATCACCAACCCACCAAGCCTCGGATCCGAGTCGAGCAACAGGCTACCCACACCGGCGACAAGCACGGATCGGCAGATCTCACGGCAGGAGACGCAAGGGGGGCGCCGAAAGCTCGGCCATGGAAAGCTCAGCACAGATGCCCGACCGTCCGTCTGGCGACGGGATGCCGCCGGGCAGTGGCCACAACTATCCGCTCACCTTCTCTGTCGACTACCCCGACCGCACCCTCAACCGCCTCAGCACAGCCTTTCGGATCTTCACGATCATCCCGATCGCCATCCTCGCCGCAACGCTCGAGGGCGGCAGCTTCGGCTCTCAAGCCGGAGCCGACGGCGTCCGGTACGTCGGCGGCGGCATCGGGGTGCTGTTCATCCCCGTGCTGCTGATGCTGCTGTTCCGCAAGAAGTACCCGCGTTGGTGGTACGACTGGAACCTGCAGCTGACCCGGTTCACCAACCGGATCGCCGTCTACTTCGCGCTGATGGACGACCGCTACCCGTCCACCGACGAGGAGCAGGCCGTCCACCTCAACTTCCCCTATCCCGACGCCGAGCACGACCTGAGCCAAGGCCTCCCTCTGGTCAAATGGCTGCTGGCGATCCCTCACTACGTCGTGCTGTTCTTCCTCAGCATCGGAGCGATACTCGCCGCCATCTTCGCCTGGTTTGCGATCCTCTTCACCGGCCGGTATCCGCCCTCCATCTTCGATTACATCGAGGGCGTCATCCGCTGGCACAACCGTGTGGCGGCCTACGCCATTCTCCTGATCACCGACCGCTACCCGCCATTCAGCCTCGACGCCTGACGGCCTGTGGATGCCGTCCGTGTCAGCACGGGCTCGGGAGCGTAGGCTTGGGGCGAAGTCGCGGGTGAGGCGCTCGTCTCCAGGGCGCGACGGCCGGGGCCTTAGACGTACAGGTGTCGCTGGGCGCCATCGTCGGGCTGCGGGCGCGGTCGCTGCGATCGCGGTCGGGGCGACCTCGGTGGGCGCGAAGCCCGCGGGCAAAACGGAGAAGGGCACCGTGTACGCAGCCACCACGCATACCGTGGGCGGAACCCAGTACATCGCGGGTAGCGGGACCGACACCGTGTTCGGCGCGGATGCTGTCACGTACACGGTCAAGGTGGCCAGCATCCCCACCAAGCCGGGTACGTTCACGCTGACAGTGAAGCCCGTCACGATCTGGACTGCGGCCGGATCGCTCACCGGTACAGCCAAGGCGACGCTCAAGGTCGGTGCCATGTCGGCAGTGACAGTCACCGGAACCGTCGCTCTGACCCAGGGGACAGGCGCGATGAAGGGCCACAGCCTTACGGGCACGCTGACGGGCACGGGAAGCCTCTCGACGAGCGAGTACGTCTTCCACACCAAGGGCATCTACAAGTAGACCGCGACCGAGGGCGGTGACCACACGGGTCCCCGCCCACTCACCCGCCCGCTCTGGGAGCAGCCACGCCCGGGGGGCGCCCGAGACGCCGCGGTCGGGAATCGCTCAAGCGGCCGCGCCGATCGCGACCCTCACCCGCCCGTGGTCGTGCCTCGGTGACTAGGGTGTGATGGGGTGTCGCCGACTTCCCCATCGCCTGCTTCGCAGCTGACTCGTCGGCTCGTTCCGGTGCTCGTCGGGGTGACGATGGTCGCAGGGATCATCAGCAGCCTGGGGGCGCCACTGATCCCCTCGGTGGCCCGAACGCTGCACGTCTCCCTCGATACCGCGCAGTGGTCGCTCACCGTCGCCCTCGTGTCCGCGTCGGTGTCGGCCCCGATCATGGGACGCCTCGGCGACGGCCCGCGCCGGCGCGAGACGATCATCGGTGGCCTGATGATCGTGTTCGCCGGCAGCATCATCGCCGGCGCGGCGCACTCGTTGGGGGTGCTCGTCATCGGCCGGGCCATGCAGGGCGTCGGCCTTGGGCTTGCCCCCGTCACGATGGCCGCCGCTCGCGATCACCTTCCCGCTGACCGCTCCCCCGCGGTGATCGGGATCCTGTCGGTCGCCGGTGCCGCCGCGGTCGGCGCGGGCTACCCGATCAGTGGACTGATCGCAAGTGACCTCGGCGTGCACGCGGCGTTCTACTTCGGAGCGCTGATGAGCGGGCTTGCCCTCGCTGCAGCGCTCAGGGTGATCCCGTCCAACCGAGCCTCAGGCTACGTCCGACTCGACGTGAGCGGTGCGGTTATCGTCGCCGTCGGCCTGATCGCCCTGCTGCTGGCGATCGGTCAGGGCGAGACATGGGGTTGGGGCTCGGCCGTGATCATCGGACTGTTCGCGGCGGCGGCGGTCATCTTCGCGGTGTGGATACCCCTCGAGCTGACGCGGGAGATGCCGCTCGTCGACCTGCGACAGCTGCGCCACCGCGCCGTGCTGACCGCCGATCTCGCCGCGATCGTGCTCGGCCTGGCGATGTACATGTTCCTCACGCTCATCACCGAGTTCATGCAGGAGCCGGCGATCGCCGGCTACGGCTTCGGATCCTCGACGCTCGTCGCGGGCCTGTGCCTTGTCCCGTTCTCGGTGATGAGCCTTCTGGCCAGTCGAACGACGAGCCGGATCACGCGACGCCTCGGCGCCAGCACCGTGCTCGTGGGCGGCACGCTCACGATCGCCGCCGCGGGTGTGTTCTTCGCACTGCTGCACGGAGCCGTCTGGGAGGCCTTTGTGACGATGGGTGTGATCGGGGTCGGCTTCGGCTACACATTCGCCGCCATCCCCGGGTTGATCACGCTCGCGGTACCCGACCACGAAACCGGCAGCGCGATGGGGCTCTACCAGGTGATCCGCTACATCGGCTTCTCCATCGGCAGCGCACTCGCCGCCGCGATCCTCGCCAGCCACACGACCGCCGGCTCCTCACACCCCAACGAGCAGGGCTACGTCACGGCCCTCTGGGTCGGCACCGCCGTGTGCGCACTGTCCGCCGTGTGCTCCTGGCTGCTCTCCCGCGGCGACCGCATCACGGCGTCGGACGCGATGTCCGGCCCCGAGCGCGAGCGACTCGCGCTCGAGGACGCCGAGCTCGCCACCGCCGGCCTGGTGGGCATCGAGGCCGAGCAGCCGCACTCCTGAGCCAGTAAGTGATCCGCTGATCACGGGGCGAGAGCTCAGGCGTGGACCATCTCGCCCATCGCCACCAACAACCTGCGAGGGCCGCTGTAGGGCCGGCGGGCGTGCGAGATGATCATGTTGTCCACCGCGACGAGGTCGCCCGTCTCCCACGTGAACTCGACGCACAGCTCCTCGTAGAGCTCGCTGATGCGATCGATCACCTCGTCCGGGATCGGGGTCCCGTCGCCGAAGTAGACGTTGCGCGGCAGGTCCTCGTCGGCGAACAGCTGGCGCAACGCGGTGCGGGTCTCGTCGTCCAGGCAGGAGACGTGATGGAGCTGCACCTGGTTGAAGAACAGCTTCTCGCCGGTCCGGGGATGAGTCCTGACCGCCTGCGCCCGTTGGCGGAGACGAAGCCCGGTCTCGGTCCACTCGCAGCTCATCCCCGCCTCGGCGCAGATCTTCTCGACCTCGGCCGTATCCGTGGTGTGGAAGAAGTCCTCCCACGGCACATCGATCCCGTCGGCGAAGTTGCGGACGTACATCAGGCCCTTCTGCTCGAACTCGTCGCGGATCTCGGGGTCGAGCCGCTCGTAGACCTCGCGACAGTCGAGGATCGGCGTCTCGCCGCGATCAACGGGAGGGATCACGCAGAAGAAGAACTGCCGCAGCGGCCACGACGTGAAGTGCGAGCTCTCGTTGTGGAAGAGGATCATCTTGTCCTCCGGATACGGCGTCGTGCCGTAGATCCGCGCACCGGGTTCGGGCGGCAGATCGCCGTAATCCGCGAACAGATCGCCCGCGATCTGGGCGGCGACAGCCTCGAAGTCGTGCGGGCCATCGAGTGGGAAGCCGCGGAACAGGATCGCACCGTAGGTGTCGAAGTACCCGTCCAGCTCGTCACGGTGACCTGCGCACCAGCCGGCGAGGTCGACGTTGTCGACCGCTGGGGTCAACACGACCGGCATCCTCCCCGCTCGACCGGGCAGAAAGCTCGTCTCCACGAGCTGCGTCGCCGCCGCAGGCTTGCGCCGCATCCCCCGCAGACCGCCCGCCGCCCCCGTCGTGCCAATTTCTGTGCTCATCGCCAACTCCGTTTCGCTCATGTGCCCACAAATCGTCCGGGCCCGGACCGTACCGGCCGGAGAATCCCGTCAAATCCGTGCAAGAGCCCGGGGCGAATCCGTGGGAACTACCAGCGTATGTCCCCGGTGGCGAGCTGCTTCAGCGCGGGGCTCGACGGCCTTGTGGACGTACAGCCCTCGGGGGGCCGATGATCGATGGCGACGGGATCAGACGGATCATCGATGCACCGGACTCCCACCGAGCGGCTCGTGACGCTCGCCTCCGAAACGAAGTAGGCTGCCCGCGGCCGGGTTGTTCCGCAGTGTGCAGCGAGGAGAGAGGAGACCTTCGTGGTGCGTGCAATCGCCGGTGGCGTCGCGTCGACGCTTGTCGCCGTCCTGCTCATCGTGTCCCCGGCTGGAGCGCAGGTCGACTTCTCTGGGCCGGCTTTCAACATCCTTGCCCCCGGTCAGTTCGGAGGCCTGCCGGCGAACCAGTACTCCACCGACCAGGGCCGGCTCTACGACGCGCTGACGCCGCTGCAGGGACACGTCACGGCCGTGGACCTGAGCCGGTACTACCTGTCGGAGAAGTTCGGCGTGACCGGCCCGGTCATCCGGCGCGAGCAGACGGGACGCCCGGGTCTGCAGATCCTGCGTGACAACCACGACATTCCGCACATCTACGGGCGCACCCGGGACGACGTGATGTTCGGCTCGGGATGGGTCGCCGCCGAGGACCGCGGACTGCTGCTGCTCGAGGGCTTCGGTCCCGCCTACCTGGCCACGCTCGACGTCCCCGGGATCAACCCGTTCGGACTCGTCACGTCCGCCCGGTCCTTTACGCCCAGCCCACAGGCGATCGCGTTCGTCACCGCGCAGGAGAACGTCCTGCGGCGCGCGGGTGCGAAGGGCCGCCAGGTGTTGCGCGATCTGCAGGACTGGATCGACGGCATCAACGCCTACGAGGCATCGCCGCAGCAGGCCGGCCCGAAGCTGCCCCACGCGAAGCTGGCCGACGCGATCGCGGGCTTCGCCTTCATCGGCTCGATCTTCGGCAACGGCGGCGGCGGCGAGGTCGCGAACTCCGACTTCCTCGCCCGTCTGCGGGCCCGACTCGGCACCCTCGCGGGAACGAAGGTCTTCCGCGATCTGCGCTCGGTGAACGATCCCGAGGCGCCGACCACGATCAGCAAGGCTTTCCCCTACGACGGGGTCCCGACCGGGCCGACCCCGGGGGCGATGGTGATCGACCCCGGCTCGGAGAGCAGTTCCGCCAGCGCGGCCGTCGACGCGACCACCGCCTCGCGTCGCCTCGCCTCGAACTTCATCATCGCCGGGCACACCCACTCCGCGGACGGGCATCCGCTGGCCGTGATGGGGCCGCAGCTCGGTTATTACTACCCGGAGATCGTCATGCAGGGAGACCTGCACGGCGGCGGCATCGACGCCCGCGGGATCATCGCGCCGATCTCACCGTACGTCTTCATCGGTCGCGGCCGCGACTTTGCGTGGAGCCTGACCAGCGCCGGATCGCAGAACGAGCAGCAGTTCCTCGAGCAACTGTGCGAGCCGTCGGGAGCCGCGCCCACGCGAGCCTCCACGCACTACATGTACAAGGGGCGCTGCCGCGCCATGCAGCTGTTCGACGCGGGGCGGCTCGGGGCCGGCGACGGCCAACCCGCGCGCGAGCTCACCTACTACGAGACGGTGCACGGGCCGGTCAGCGGCACGGTGACCGTCCACGGCCGGCCCTACGCGGTGGCCCTGGACCGCTCCACCCGCGGCGACGAGCCCGGCGGCGAGCTCGCGCTCAGCGACCTCGACTCAGACCGGGTGCACTCGCCGCAGGACTTCTTCCGGGCCGTCAACCAGTTCGGCACGACGTTCAACTGGCCGTACATCGACAGCCACCAGATCGCCTACTTCTCGTCGGGCAAGCTGCCGATCATGGCGCCGGGCACCGACCCGAGCCTCCCGGCGCTGGGTACCGGCAGGTATGACTGGCGCGGCTGGCTCTCGCTGAACGCCCATCCGCACATGATCGCCCCGCGCTCCGACGTGCTGACCAACTGGAACAACAAGCCCGCGCCCGGCTGGGGGGCGGCGTCTGACAACTACGGCTACGGCTCGGTCCACCGGGTGCAGCTCTACCGCGGCTTCACGACCGGGATGCATGAGAACGACGACGTCTCGATCATGAACCGTGCCGCGACCGAGGACCTCCGCACGATCGCTGTCTGGCCGATCATCCGGCGCGTCCTCGACGGTGGACCGGCGCCGAGCGCGCTCGCGGCGCAGGCTGCCAACCTGATCGACAGCTGGCGAGCCCAGGGCGCCAGCCGCATCGACCTGAACCTCGACGGACGCATCGACGCGCCCGGTGCGGCCGTGATGGACACCGCCTGGGACGGGATCGCCAAGGCGGTCATGAGCCCGGTGCTGGGCCCGCTGACCGACACCCTCGCGCACTTGATCCCGACGAGCTCGACGCCGTCCTTTGATCCCGGCTGGTTCGGATACGTGTCGAAGGACCTGCGCACCGAGCTGGGGATGAAGGTCCGCGGACCCTACAGCCGACGGTATTGCGGCAACGGCAGCCTCACGGCCTGCCGGGCCTCGTTGTGGGCGGCGATCGGAGCCGCGGCAGCGAAGCTCGCCTCGACCGAGGGACCCAATCCGGCGGCGTGGTACTCGAGCGCGACGGCCGAGCGGATCAGCTTCACCCCCGGGCTGATCCCGTTCACCATGCGCTGGACCAATCGTTCCACGTTCCAGCAGGTGATCGAGTTCAGCGGCCACGCCGCCCGCTGACGGGGACCGCGGTCATAACTATCCTCCGGTGCTCATGGATTCCGCTGCGGAGTTCGTCAGCAGTTTCATGTCCTCGCTCGAGAGCGAGGTTCGTGACATCGCGCCGGGGGAATGGGGCTTGGTGCTCGACGCAGCCGGCTACGTGCTGGACGTCGACGTGGCCGTTCGGGGCATGGTGCTCCGGGCCGAGGCGGCCGTGCTTCCTCCGGGCCTGATCGAGCCGCATCAGCTCCTGTACTGGAATCGCCAGGCGCCGCTCGTGTGCTTTGCCGAGAACAAGCTGGGCGAGGTGCTGGTGTGCGGCGAGCTTCCGGTGGCGTCCCTGGACAGCGATACCCTCGACCGGTTTCTCGGCCTGCTGCTGACGACGGCGACCCGCGCGCGCGAGTTCGCGATTCAGAACGCCTCGTGACGCGCACGATCGAGCACAGCCTCCGCGTGCAGTTGCGGTGGCGGGACATGGACATGCTCGGTCACCTCAATCAGTCGGTCTACCACGAGCTGCTTGAGGAGGGCCGCGCGGCGCTGATGACCGAGATCGCCCGTCGGGTCGGGGGTGATCATGCGCACGGCGCCTTCGTGCTCGCGCACGTCGACCTCGATTACCACGCCGAGGTGCGTAAGGATCACGGGGAGGTGGAGGTGATCGTGCGTCTGGCGCACGTCGGCACCTCGAGCCTGCGCCTCGAGCACGAGGTCCGGCTGCCGGACGGGACCTCGGCGGCCTCCGGAGAAACGGTCCTGGTCGCCTGGGAGCCGGCGCGGAGAGCGAAGCGAGCCCTGACCGACGCAGAGCTCGGCGCGCTCTCCTGAACCGGGGGCGTCACGGAGCCAGCGGTCGACTGACCGCGACGATCGTGATGCTCTCGGAGCACGTGTTGCTCAGTGAGCAGCCGGCGTGCCCGTTGGGCACCACCAGCGTGGCGAGCACCACGGTGCGGTACACGTGACCGAGATAGGCCGGCCGCGTGCGGATCATCCGCAGCGGATTGCCGTTGGTCGGTCCGGCCGTGACTGTCGAGCCGCTGATCGGGTACCACGTGTGGCCGTTCTGGCCGAGCACCTGGTCGGAGATCTTCAGGCTCTTGCGTCCGATCCCGCCGGTGCAACTGGTTCCGCCACCGTACTTCTGCTTCCACCCGGCGGAATTGAACGTGAACGTCGGCCCATAGGCAGTCGCCGAGCAGAGGTAGTAGCGAGCATGGCCAACACGATCAGGAGAAGGAGCCGCTTCATGGCGATCGTCCTTTCTGTCCTTACGGTCCCCATTGATCTTCCCACCCCGGCCACGGCAGGCATCGGTATCTACTCCCTATGACGGCTCGGGCTTTCCCCCGGACGTTCGTCCAGTCAGCGCTGTTGACGCCCGGCCCTCACCGCTCGCTTGAGTCCCGGACGCCACGCTCTAGGATGCGGATGCCTTGAGCCCAGGACAGGACATGACATCGGACGCTCCCGAACCGCAGCCGGTTCTGACGCCGCTCACGGAAGCGGCGATCTTCCTCGTCGTGACCGCGAATGCCGGCGCGGAGGAGGACGTTCGTGACCTGTTGGGTGACGTCCCAGGCCTCACCCGTTCGGTGGGCTTCCGCGTCCCCGACGGCACGTTGAGCTGCGTCGTCGGTATCGGGTCGGCGCTGTGGGATCGTCTGTTCGCCGGGCCGCGGCCGGTCGGACTTCACGTGCTGCCGGAGATTGCCGGCGCCGACCACGCCGCCGTGTCGACGCCGGGCGACCTGCTCTTCCATATCCGGGCCCGCCGCATGGATCTGTGCTTCGAGCTGGCAGGCCAGGTGATGAGCCGGTTGAGCGGACTCGGCAGCGTCGTCGACGAGGTCCACGGCTTCAAGTACTTCGACGAACGCGACCTGATGGGCTTCGTCGACGGCACCGAGAACCCGGTCGGGCGGGCGGCGAGCGCGGCCGCCCTGATCGGCGGCGAGGATCCTGACTTCGCCGGGGGCAGCTACGTGATCGTGCAGAAATACCTGCACAACCTGACGGCGTGGAACGCGCTGCCGGTCGAGGAGCAGGAACGGATCATCGGGCGCACGAAGCTCGACGACATCGAGCTGGCCGACGACGTCAAGCCGTCGAACTCGCACGTGGCCCTGAACACGATCACCGACGCGAGCGGCGAGGAGCGCCAGATCGTGCGCGACAACATGCCGTTCGGCCGGGTCGGCACAGGCGAGTTCGGCACCTACTTCATCGGCTACGCCGCGAGCCCCGACGTGACGGAGCAGATGCTCCGGAACATGTTCATCGGCAACCCGCCGGGCAACCACGACCGAATCCTCGACTTCTCCACCGCGGTGACCGGGAGCCTGTTCTTCGTACCGAGCGCCGACCTGCTCGACGAGCTCCCGGATCCGGTCGGCACGACCTCCGGCGCGCCGGAGGCATCGGCGGCCGGCGACAGCGCCGGGGACGACTCGCTCGGCATCGGCGGCCTGCGATAGGAGTCAGCGGCTCGGCGATGTCGCGCCCGTGCGCCGCTGCGGCCTTCCGCCCGCAACTCTCGGGCGCGGACCGGTTTCTGGTCATCATGCATTCGCTCACCCCGCGCCTTTTCCGGCTGGCCGCCGGCGTCGCGCTCGCGTGCGCCGCGCTGGCCGCGGGCGCGTCGTTCGCCGCGGCCGACGCCACCTCCGACTACGACGCCGGCCTCGCCCTCGGCACCCAGGCCTACCAGTACGGCGTCCCGCTGCTCGACACCGAGCGCATCTTCACCTCGAGCACGAAGGTGAACGTGTGCAACCCGCTGACCGGCCACGGACCGGTGAACCAGTTCTGTAACGCCCGCAATCTCGTCAACGCAAGCGAGCACACGGTCAACGCCCCCAATAACGACACGCTCTACTCGCTCGCCTGGCTCGACCTGAGCCGACAGCCGCAAGTCCTGCACGCGCCCACGATCAAGAACCGCTTCTGGGAATTCGAGCTGGTCGATCCCTGGACGAACAACTTCTTCAACATGACCTCTGCCCACAAGCGGTTGGGCAAGGGGAGCTTCAACGTCACCGGTGGCGGCAACTGGGCTGTCGTGGGCCCCGGGTTCACAGGCAGGCTCCCGCGCGGTGTGATCCGCGTGAACGCGCCCTACGACCGCGTCTGGGTGATCGGCCGCACGTACATCGCCGGCCCGGCGGACCTCGCCAACGTGCACCGCATCCAGGCCAAGTACGCAATCACCCCGTTGTCGAAGTTCGGGACCAGCTACATGCCCCCGCGCCCGACCCGTATCGTCAGCAGCTCGGCCGAGACGACCATCCCTGGCACCCAGCCCGGGGAGGACCCGCTGGCGTTCTACGCAGCACTCGGCCGGGAGCTGCGCGCGTTCCCCGCGCCCGCCCGTGACCGCCCGCTGCTGAACCGGATCCACGCGATCGGCGTCGGCCCCGGCCTCAATCCGGCCACGGCGCACCTGAGCGCGGCCACGTTGCACGGCCTGCGCGATGCGGTCACCCAGGGACCGGCCAAGCTGACCGTGACCCTGCTCGGCCTCTACACCGAGGGATTCGCCACCCACAACGGCTATCTGGTCGCGGATCTGGGCAACTGGGGGACGAACTACGCGCTGCGGGCGATCGGCGACAAGGTCGGCGTGGGCGGCCAGCGCGCGAGCATCGCGACGTACCCATTCGCGCTGCTGGATGACACCAGGGCACCGCTGACGGGGTCCCGGCGCTACGTGCTCCACATCCCCAAGCGGAGCCTGCCGATCCCGGTCAAGGCATTCTGGTCGCTGACGCTCTACGACTCGAGCTCGTACTTCGTGCCGAACCCGCTCAACCGCTGGGTGATCAACAACCGCTCCCACCTGCGCAAGAACGCGGACGGCTCGATCGACATCTACGTCCAGACCAACCGGCCGTCGGACCCGGCGCAGCTGAGCAACTGGCTGCCCGCACCGCAAACGGGTGTCGGCTTCCGCTTGATCTGGCGCCTGTACGACCTCGACAACGCCGTCACGGGCGTGCTGGACGGATGGGGCTGGCAGCCGCCCCCAATCCAGCCGTGCACCGCCGCGGGCGTCGGCTCACTCGGGACAGCCTGCGCGTCCTAGGGTGGTTCATGCCGTCTCCCGGGACGGGGGATTGCTGAGGTGCGCGCCCAGGGCGTCGTAGAGACCGGCAATCTCGCTCAGCACTCGCGCTGCGGCCTGGAGGTCGGAGTCGGGAAGGTCTGCGAAACGCTCGTCCCACAGCGAGTACCAATAGCCCAGCTTGCGGTCGAGCAACTCGCGCCCGGCGGGCGTCAGCGAGACGTTGCATACGCGACGGTCCTCCGTGCTGCGATGTCGCTGGACGATCTCGGCCTCCTCGAGATGGTCGAGCAGCGCGGTCACGGTGGCCGGGTTCAGATCGGCGCTGCGGGCGAGTTGCCCGGCGGTCATCTCGTGCTCACGACCGAGAGCCGCCAGGGCGCGCAGCTGGGCCTGGGTGAGCTCGCCGGGGCGGTTGTGGTCGCGGCTGCGCAGGCGCCGCTCGGCACCGAACAGCTCGCTGACCGCAGCCCGGAGATCCTCGATCGCCGGACGGCGATCGATGTCCTGACCTGCGGCGCTCACGCCGTCGCTCTCCCCCGGGCCGCTCACGCCGGCTCCAGCGCTGGCGCCGCCGAGCGGACGGGGATCGGGCCGCTCCGCTCACGCGCCCGGCGCTCGATCCGGGCCAGCATCACGGTGGGGAGGAGCGCGAGCAGCGTCACCGCCATCACCCAGGTGTAGGTGTGGCCGAACCCCGCAGCGACCGCGGCCTGTGTATGGGCTTGCTTCAGCTGTCCCTCGAGCACCACGGCGATGATCGCAGTCCCGAGCGATCCGCCGACGCGCTGGAGGACGGTCAGCTGCGGGCTGGCGTCGTTGACCTGCTCGGGTGTGAGCACGGAGAAGGCGGCTGTCATCGCGGGCATGATCGAGAGGCCGACACCGAGCCCACGGACGAGCATGGCGGCGCCGATGAGCGCGAACGGGGTCGTCGCGCCGATGAGCACGAACGGGAGCGTGGCCACGGCCAGGATCACGCCGCCGATCAGAGATGTGCGCCCGGCCCCGATCCGCTCGGTCAAGCGCCCTGAGAGGCTCATGCCGAGACCGCCGCCGATCCCCTGCGGGATCAGCAGCAGGCCGGTGTGGATCGCATCCTCACCACGCACCACCTGGAAGTAGAGCGGCATCAGGATCATCGCGCCGAACAGCGCGGCGCCGAGGCAGAACGTGGTCAACGAGGCGGCGCTGAAGGCGCGGTTGCGGAACAGGCTCAAGTCGAGCAGCGGGTGAGCGACGCGCCGGGCGTGGAGCACGAACAGCGCAATGAGCACGAGACCGCCGAGCGCGGGCAGCAGAACCGACGGCGCGGTGAGGCTCCCGGCCGATTCGCTCTGGGACAGCCCGTAGGTGACGCCGACGGTGCCGGCCGCGGCGAGCACCAGTCCGATCACGTCCAGCCGTCCCGCGGCCTCGCTGCCGGCGCTGTCGTGCGGAAGGCGCCGCCAGGCCAGCGTGAACGCCACGATGCCGACGGGCACGTTGATCATGAAGATCCACTGCCAGCCGGCGCTCTGCAGCAGCAGGCCCCCGAGCGTGGGGCCGAATACGGGAGCGAGCACGATCGGGATGCCGATGAAGCTCATCACGCGGGGCAGATTGCGGGGGCCCGAGGCCTTGACCAGGATCATCTGGCCGATCGGGGTGAGCATGCCGCCGCCGATCCCCTGCAGCACACGGAATGCGACCAGTTCGCCGCTCGTTGAGGCCAGGCCGCACAGCGCCGACCCCGCGGTGAAGACGAGCAGCGCGACGAGATACAGACGGCGAGCGCTGTATCGCCTGACCGCCCAGCCGGTCACCGGGATGACCGCCGCGAGTGAGAGCAGATAGCCCGTGATCACCCACTGGATGCCGGCCAGCGAAGAGTGCAGATCGTGCGAGAGGTCGTGCAGGGCGACGTTGACGATCGTCGTGTCCAGCACCGACATGATCGCGCCGGCGATGACCACGACGGCGATCCGCTTCACGTGCGGCTCGATGCGGGTCGGCTCGGTGGGGACAGACGTGGCGTCCGCGGACATACTCGAAGGGTTCCTTTGGCGAAAAATCTTTTGGTAGCAAAATATTAGCTGACGAAGCTCTTCCGGTCAAGGCCGCTCGGCCGCTGCGCGGCGTCGACGTGTGGGATACTCGCCACCGAGAGGAGGTCGGGGAATGGGTCGTCGGTCATCGCCGGATTCGCAGCTGCGCTGTTCGCATTGGTGCTGGCGTCGGCCGCATCCGCCAGAACCGCATCGGTGACGTCATTCGACGGCACCGCGATCCACGTCAACTTCTTCACCGCCGTCGGACTTGCCCCCGGCCGGCGCGCTCCCACGGTGATGCTGGGACCGGGCTGGGGCTCGGCCGGAGACACGAATCCCAACGACTCGACGTCGGTCGCCGGGGGCAGTCCCGGCGTGGGCACGCTGCGCCGCGCCGGCTTCAACGTGATCACCTGGGATCCCCGTGGCTTCGGCGCTTCCGGCGGCAGGGCGGAGGTCGACAATCCGAGCTACGAGGGCCGGGACGTCTCGGCGCTGATCTCGTGGCTGGCCCGCCAGCCCGAGGCGCTGCTCGACCGCCCCGGAGACCCTCGGGTGGGCATGGCGGGAGGCTCCTACGGCGGCGGCATCCAGCTCGTGGCCGCGGCGGCCGACCATCGCATCGACGCGATCGTGCCCGACATCGCCTGGCACTCGCTGCTCACCAGCCTCGACAAGTACAACACGCCCAAGCTGGGCTGGGGGACGCTCCTCTACGACGCCGCCGCACTCGGAGGCGCCCGTCTCGATCCGTTGATCGGCGAGTCCTACCAGACGGAAGCGCTCGGCAACCCCCTCACCTCGGCCGAGCGCAACTTCTACGCCGCCTCCGGACCCGCTGCCCTGGTGGGCAAGATCCGAGCCCCCACGCTGCTCGTCCAGGGCACCGTCGATGACCTGTTCACACTGCAGGAGGCCGCCGACAACTACGCGATCCTGCGCCGAGACGGCGTCGCGGTGAAGATGCTGTGGTTCTGCGGCGGGCACGGCATCTGCCTCACCAATCCCGGGAACACGTCGTTGATCCAGCGCGACACGCTCGCGTGGCTCGACCGCTACCTCAAGCGCGAGCCACGAGTGAAGACGGGCCCGGCCATGCAGTGGGTCGATCAGAGCGGCGGCGAGCACACCGGAACCGGTTATCCGCTGCCCGGCGCAGGCTCGCTGAGCGCCCAGGGCGCCGGCACCCTGCCGGTCAACGCGAGTGGCGGCTCGGGCCCGGCGATTCCCGGGCCCGGCGCTGGGACGCTCGGCGCCTTCGCGGCCAAGGTCACGCCGGCGAAGGCGGCCAACGCCGTCGACGTCCGGATGGCCGCGCCGCATCGCACCGTGCTCGTGGTCGGCGCCCCGCAGCTGACGATCACCTATCACGGGCTCTCCACCAACCAGCACACGACCACAAGCCTCTACGCCCAGATCGTCGACGACGCGACCGGAAAGGTGCTCGGCAACCAGGTGACACCGGTGCCGATCACGCTCGACGGCGCCAACCACACGCTCACCGAGCGCCTCGAGGTCCTCGCGGCCGCCGACCGGCCGGGCGAGCACTTCACGCTCCAGCTCACGCCCAGCACCGTGGCCTACGTGACCCAGCGCGCGCTCGGCTCGGTGACGTTCTCGGCGATCCACGTGGTCCTGCCGCTCGTCAAGTAGCGCGCGCGGCGATCCACGTGGTCCTGCCGCTCGTCAAGTAGCGCTCGGGCAGGGTGAGGGCAACCACCATTTCGTGGCATCTCGCCCCGCCTCACGAGGAGTCAGGCAACGAAATGTCTGCCAGACACCACTTTTGTGGCCTCTCGATTCGCGGAGCCGGCGAGGGGCTACGAAATGTGGGTTAGTCCCGTGAGCGGACCGGCTCTTCGCCGGCAACGCCTACCGCCTGCTGTCCGGGTTTCTTGATTCCGTGTCCCCCGCACTCACGAGGTGATGCTGAGCCGACGTCCGCGACGCGTACGCTTGCTGCGTGCGCCTCGAAGGCATCCAGTCGGGCGACATCGTCGAGGTCGATCGGCTCGGCCGGCGCTTCCACGCGCTCGTCTTGGGCAACATGCCCGACGGGCTCGGCATCCAGCCGCTCGACCGCCGCGTCACATACCGGTCGTGCCGGGCGCACGAAGTCGTCGCCCACTGGGCGAAGCGGGGGCGGCCGCGGGCGACCGCTGAGCCCCGGGAACCGTCACCCCTGCAGCTCGAGCTCGACACCACGATCCGGGACTGACGCGTCGGCACTGCGGAGCGACGCAAAGACGTGTCCGGCGTGGCGGCGGCCGCGCCGGACACGCTGTGCGTGTTCAGGCTTTGCGCTGGGTGGGGCACCGACCACCCATCGCTGGGATTCTCCCAATTCACCCCCGACAGGTGACCAGGTTGGTCAGTACCTCCGCACCAGGCAAGGTGAACGCATACTGCAGCGAACCCTTTCGTGGTCGAGGTTGTCAACTCTCTGCGACTCAGACCCTATGGCCCCTGTCCCCCGCTGACAATCCTGCGTTTGCATGATCCGGTCGATTAACCGACCTAATCCGACCGAGCTGCCCAGACCGACGATCACAGGCCGGCACCGAAGACGTCGAGCCACACGCGGCGGCCGCCGGCGTCGAAGTAACCGCGTGTATCGCGGTCGGGCGTGCGCTGCGGCAGACCGCTCAGCGACATCCACGTGCTGGGCCTGATCATCCGTCCGTTGGACAATTCGACGGCGAATGCCGGACCGTTGGAGACGAAGTGCTGATCGGTCGCGCACTTGATCTCGGGCCCTCCGAGCGGGTCGCGTGAGAGCGTGTGCCCGGGAAGGACATAGCGGCCGCGGACGATCCGCTCGGCCGGACCCCCGTGCGCGTCGAGCACCCGCACCAGCGCGGTGCCGACGATGTTGGCCGACTGCGCCGAGATCGCTTCGCCGTCATCGGAATGCCCGCAGCCGAAGCGATCGGTGGACGATGGGTTCGCGTTGCTCGCGGTCGGGATGCCGACCGCGTTCCCGCTCGGGAAGATGTACCCGAGCATGTCCTCAGCGAGACCGTCGATGAACCGGAACGGCGTGTGCATGTGCGGCAACAGCCACGGTGGCAGGGACGCGGTGGGGTTCGGCATGTCCTGCGGTCCGAGGAATCCGCGCAGGTAGGTGAATGGGAACGCCTCGCCGGGGATCGAGATGAACTCGCCATCGCCGATCTGGAACGCCGCGACCTGGGAGCGCAGTTCCTGCCCGGACGACGCCCCGTTGGGGAGAATCGGAGAGGCAACGGTGCAGTTCTTGGTATAGGCCGGCCGCTGGCCGAAGACGCCCAGGGAGGCGCCCAGCTGGAAGAGGACGTTGTCGAGCGGAATGCAGATGTTGGCGCGGGCGCCCCAGATCGTGGCGCTGCCCGAGTTGTGGTAGGCCCCGGACGCGAGTGCGCGGATGATCGGGACGGCCATGACCTGCCCGAAGGCGCGCGTCTCGCCGTTGTAGCCGACCGGCACGTGGAGCGCGCCGGCCCTGTCGGTGGCGTGGCCGACGTTGAACAGCGTGCGGCACCCCGCAGGGTGGCTGGCATCGATGAACTGCTGTGGCGTGCGCGAGATCGCCTGCCCGTACACCTCGGGGCTCTCGACGGAGCCGACGGCACCGGCCATCTCGATCGCCACTCCGCCGAGGCGCCGCTCGAGCGAACCGCGGAAGAAGTTGACCCAGTCGGCCGACAACCAGTTGTTCTGCGCGTCCAGCGTCGGCGTGCCGCCGTTGAAGCCGAGCGTCTCGGCGTGCTGACTGACGCTGGCCAGCGTGACGATCGTCCTACCGCGGGCATCGACCGCTTGGAGCACCGGAATGTGCTGGTCATCGACGAACGGGTACGAGGACCAGCACTGGCGGACGTTGGAGGGTTCGAGCACCTCCGTGTACCGGATCGTCGCCGGGCGCATGACCCGGTAGGCCCGTTCGATCGCGCGGGCGCTCTGGGTCACCATGTAATCGACCCAGTAGTCGTTGACCCCCGAGGTCAATTGGTTCACGCCGCCGAGCCCGAGGCTGTCGGGCGCCGACTCGTCGTGCGTCGCCGAGATGAAGATGTTGTCCAAGCGGTACCCGTCGGCCCGCACCCGGGCGCGAATCCGCTGCTGGTAGACGTCGAACAGCCCCTCCTGGTCGACCACCTCGACGGCGATCGTCCGGGTCCCGTTGGAGACGATCATCGCGCGCGCGGTGACCGGGTCGGCAACGTGGTCGTAGTAGCGCGGGTTGTTGCCGCCGCCGCCGATGAGGTTCCCGTCCCAGCGCCCGTTGTGGTTGCAGTCGACGTAGGCTTCGCCCGGGTCGTAGTGGCCGTTGTGGTTGGCGTCGATGTAGGGCTCCTCGAAGGCGAACTGGCGCGGACCGCTGTACGCCGCCGAGTGAGCGCAATTGGCGAGGTCGCGACCGGGGGCCCGGCCCTGCGCCGGCGGGGAGAAGCTCTGCGCGGCGGCGCCGACCCGGAATCGCGCCGCGGGGCCGTGCTGGTAATGGCCCGCATAGCCACCGGACGGACTCATCAGCAGCGCCGCCGCGGCGATCGTCGCACCGAGAGCTCCACCGACCATGAGCCACCCTACATCGGACGGGGGGCCACGCGCCACCCCGGCTCCAATCGGGGGCGGCCGGTGGTGGCTATCGGCGCCGGAGGAAACATCTGTCCGGTTCAGGTGCGAGGTGTGCGAGCGCTCGCCTAAGAAACCCGCGCCAGCACGGAGAACGAGAACAGCGGGCACGACCAGACCACTCGCGGGCCCGCGAGAAAGACAGACCGCGATCACGAGACCCGTCTCACGCGAACAGCAGCAACTCCACCTCCACAGACCGGCGGAACCCGTGGAACCGCCCAGACAGCGGAGAAGAGCAGCGTACAGTCTCCGGGTAGCGCAACCGACCCAAACACTACCACCAACAACCAATCGATTTCAACGCTAACTCACCAAAACAAGAACGAACCCCACACTCACCCAACCCTCCTCGACGCCAAAACAAAAACCCCAAAAAAAATCACCAAACCACACCACAGGTCCATAAAGTCGTGCACACGCACTCACTCGAGCACGCCCTACAGAGCCAAACGCGCCCCACGTTCTTGAAATCACCAACCAGCTCCTTCTTCTTCATTACAACCGAGAAGATCAGCTCTACAGCAGCACGCGCGCGCGCACCAATGAATGCCGGAACAGCTCGTCCCGTTCTCGTTGCTGTCTTCCCTCTCTCTTCTTCTCTTTCTCTTTCATGCTGTACCCCTTACCCCTCTTCTTCTTCTCTTCCTTCTTTTTTTTCTCCTCTTTCCCCTTCCCTCTCTTTCCCTCCTCTTTTTTCCTTTCTCTCTTCTTCTTCCTCCTCTTCTTCTTCTCCTTTTCTCCTCTTCTTTCTTCTTCTTCCTTCCTCTCCTTTTCTTCCTTCTTCTTCTCTTCTTTCTCTTTCTCCCTCTTTCTTCCTCCTCCCTTCCTTCTCTCCCTTCCGGGCGCGAGCCGCTCCCCCGCTGCGAGCTCTCTCATCCCCTTTCTTATCTTCTCCTTCTATATACCCTTCTCCCTCTCTTTCTCTTCCTTCCCTCCTCTTCCCTCTTCTCTCTCCTCATTCTCCTCCCTCTTCCTCCTCTCTCTCTCTTCACCTCCGCCGATGAGCTGCGATCTGGTCTATTACGGCGTTCGCCCGACGGACTGAGTCGATGCGCTCCTCTCAGCCCAGCAACATGCGCATCGCCGGGGTGGCCCTGCTGCTGTTCTCGGCGGTCCTGCTCGGTGTTGGGATCCATCACCTCGTCGCCACGGGAACGTGCTCATCGACCGGCTACTCCGCCAACTATGGCCCGGTCCCGTACTGCCCCTCGGGGACCGGCTGGTGGTTCGCGTTCGTGTTCGGCGGCATCATCGGGAGCCTCATCGGCGCCCTCATGGCCGGGAGCATGGGCCTCGTGTTTGCGGGGATCTTCGGTGCCATCGGGTTCGGCTCGCTGTCGATCCTGCTCGATTCGAGCGCCTCCAGCGGCACCAAGGTATTCGCCGCCGTGTTCGGAGGCTGCTTCGCCGTCGTCGGCGTCGTCGCCGGCGGGGCGGTGATCCTCGGCGCGCTCAGATCGGTGCGCGCCCCGTCGGCGAAGAAGCCGACGTCGAGCACACTTCCCGGGCCGACGTCGGCGTTCGGCACGCCTGAGGCCTCCTCCGCGTTCGGCACCGACTCGGCGAGCACCGATCCCATCGTCTCCGCCTACAACGCGTCGCGGGCAACCGCGGCACGCGCACCGGCGCCGACACTGACGGCCACGCCGACACCGACACCCACGCGCACCCTGACGCCGCTCGACCTCGAGCCCGGGCTGCGGGCGGCGATGCACGGCGCCGGCGGAGACCTGGTCGATGAGCTCGGCCGGCTCGACGCGCTTCACCGTAAGGGCGCCCTGACCGATGCGGAGTTCGCCAACGCCAAGGCCAAGCTCCTCGGTGGACGGTAGGCGACGCATCCGATGAGGCTGCTGATCGCATTGATCGTCTGGATCGCTGCGGTCGCCGCGGCGGCGGAGCTCTCCTCCGCGGTCGCCGGCAGCATCCACTCCACACCCGCGGCCGCGACGACGAGCTCGGGAACCGGCTCGGGCAGCGGGTCCGCGAGCGGAACCGGCTCGGGCAGCGGGTCCGCGAGCGGAACCGGCTCGGGCAGCGGGTCCGCGACCGGAACCGGCGCCGGCCCGCTCGACCCGAGCTCGGTGAACGCCGCCGACGCGGTGTCGCTGTTCCACACCGCCAACTTCGCGCGGGCGCTCGCCGCCGTCCGGGCGCACCTGGGTCCCGGCACGCGACTCGCACAGCTCGCGCTGTACCCCGGCTACCTCGACCTGACTGCGGTCAGCCCCGGCGGCGAGGTCAACGTCTACATCGCCGTCGACGGCCACTACGAACAGAACGACACCGGTGCAGACCCCGGAACCTCGCCCCTGTTCCCGCTCGCACGCGTGAGTGCACGCGAGCCCGCGGCGCTCGCGGCGCGCATCGCCACCGCCGGCCACGTGCCCGCGGCGCAACTCAACTACATGGTGGCCGAGGCCGACCCGACGAATGGTCAGTTCCGCTGGCTCGTCTATCCGCATCAGGGCAATCGCGTGGAGTACTTCGAGACCTCAGGAGCGAACGGCCGGCTGCTCGAGTACCTCGCCAACAGCTCGACGGGTCCGCAGCCGGTCCGGTAGCCGAGCCCCCAACGGCGGATGCGAGAATCCGCGCCATGGGCAGGGAGAACGTCGAGGACGAGTCCGAGCACGGCTGCTGCTGGGCCGGATCGATGACCCGTTCGGCCACCGCTGGGAGATCGGGAAGCCGCTCGGCGACGAGCCGCCGGCGACTTATGATGTCCTCGAATCACGCACTGTCGAGGAGAGGCACGGAGAGAGCTCATGGAGATCGCAGGCGCAGTGAGCACGACCGGGTCGGCGACGATCGCCGACCTGCTTCCGCGCGCGGTCGAGCAGTTCGCCGATCGCGTGGCCCAGAAGCACAAGGTCGACGGCGAGTGGCGCGATATCACGTTCGCCGAGGTCGGGGCGATCGTGTCGGAGATCGGTCGCGGCTTGATCGACCTCGGCGTCGAGCCCGGCGAGCGGGTCAGCATGCTGTGCACGACGCGGATCGAGTGGGCCTGGTGCAGCTATGCGATCAGCGCGGCCGGAGCGGTCGTGGTGCCGATCTACGCCACCAACTCGCCGGAGGAGTGCGCGTGGGTGGCCGGCAACTCCGAGTCGGTGGCGATCGTCTGCGAGGATGCCACGCAGCTGGCCAAGATCGAGACCGTCCGCGATCAGCTGCCGGGCTTGCGTCATATCGTGATGATCGACGCCGCAGCCGACGGCGACGGCACGGTCGGCCTCGACCAGCTCCGCGCTCGCGGCCGCGAGCATGAGGTGAGCGAGCTCGAGGCGCGGACCGCGGCCGTCACCCGATCCGATGCCTACACGTTCATCTACACGTCCGGCACCACGGGGCCGCCGAAGGGCTGCGTGCTCTCCCACGGCAACTATCGCGCGGTGCTGGACATGGTCGCTGAGCGCGGCATCGTGTCCAACCCGGACGACTTGATCTACCTGTTCCTGCCCCTCGCCCACGCGTTCGGGCTGTTGCTGATGCTGATCGGAGCCGACCGCGGCGTGGCGATCGCCTATTGGGGCGGGGACACGACCAAGATCATCCCCGAGCTGTCCGAGGTCCGCCCCACCTACCTGCCGTCGGTGCCCCGGCTGTTCGAGAAGCTCTACACGCTGGTGACCTCGCGAGCCGACCCGGAGCTCGTGGCGAAGGCGACGCAGATCGGGCTCGAGGTCCGCGAACTCGAGGCGGCCGGAGAGCCAATCCCGGCCGCGCTCCAAGCGGCCTATGACCAGGCCGACGAGCGCCTGTTCCGGTTGGTGCGCGGCGCGTTCGGCGGCCGTCTGAGGGAGGCGGTCACCGGCGCCGCGCCGATCGCGAAGGAGATCCTCGAGTTCTTCTACGCGGCGGGCGTACCGGTGATGGAGGGGTACGGAATGACCGAGACCTCCACCACGGCCACGGGGATGCGCCCCGGGGAGCACCGATTCGGCTCTGTGGGCCGCGCGCATCCTGGCGTGGAGATCCGGATCGCCCAGGACGGCGAGATCCTCCTGAAGGGCGCCAACATCTTCCGGGGCTACTACCGCAACGACGACGCGTCGTTCGGCACCGTGGTGGACGGCTGGTTGCACACCGGCGACGTCGGCCGGCTCGATGAGGACGGTTTCCTGTTCATCACCGGCCGTAAGAAGGACATCATCATCACCGCGGGCGGCAAGAACCTGACGCCGGCGAACCTCGAGAACGACCTCAAGCAGACCCGATTCATCTCCCAGGCCGTGATGCATGGCGATCGCCGCCCGTTCCCGACCATGCTGATCACGCTCGACGAGGAGGAGATCGTGCCGTGGGCACGATCTCAGGGCATCGAGGACACCTCGATCTCGGCCCTGGCCCGGCACCCTGAGGTCACCGCCCTGATCGAGGGCGAGCTCGACCGGGCCAACGCCAAGTATGCGCCGCCCGAGCAGGTCAAGAAGTTCTTCATCCTCGACCACGACTTCTCCCAGGAGACGGGTGAGCTGACGCCGACGCTGAAGGTCAAGCGCAACGTCATCCAGGAGAAGTACGCCGAGCGCTTCGACGACCTGTACCGCTGAGGAGCGGCGAGGCCGGTCGTATTCGACGGCGCCACCCACGTGAACCGGTCCCCTCCGTGCGGCGCCGGTAGAGTCACCCTCCGTGACCGTCGTGGTACTGACCGGAGCGACCCGCGGGATCGGCCGCGCCGCCGCGATCGAGCTCGCGGGCCAGGGAACCGAGCTGGCGCTCGTGGGCCGGGAGCCCGAGCGCGTCAAGGCCGTGGCCGACGAAGCAGCGGCGGCCGGCGGCAGGGCTCCCGTGCATCGGCACGTCGCCGACCTATCGCTGATGTCCGAGGTCAGGAAGCTGGCCGGTGAGCTGCGCGGGCGCCACGAACACATCGACGTCCTCGCCAACAACGCGGGGGCGTTGTTCGCCTCGCGCAAGCAGACCGCGGAGGGCTTCGAGCAGACCTTTGCGCTCAATCACCTCGCGCCGTTCCTGCTCACGAACCTGCTGCGGGACCGTCTCGCCGGCGGCCGCGTCGTGACGACGGCGTCGGACGCGCACAAGTCCGGGCTGCTCGACCTCGACGACCTGCAGTCCGAGACGTCCTATGCGGCGATGCGCGTGTACGGCACCTCGAAGCTGTGCAACATCCTGTTCACGCGCGAGCTGGCCCGGCGCGCACCCGAGCTGCACGCCAACTGCTTTCACCCGGGCGTCGTGCGCACGGGCTTCGGCAAGAACGACAACGGGATCTGGAAGGTCCTGACCACGCTCGGAGGCCCCTTCTTCCGCTCGCCCGAGCGCGGCGCCCGGTCGCTGGTCTGGCTTGCGTGCTCCGACGAGGCCGCCCCACTCACCGGCCGGTACATCGAGGACGAGAAGGTCGTCGCCCCGAGCGCGCAGGCCCAGGACGAGACGCTCGCCCGCGGCCTGTGGGAGCGAAGCGCCGAGCTCGTGGGCCTGCCGGCCGACGCGCTCGCGTGATGGTGACGGGCGCTGCCCCCCGTCAGCTCCGCGTCGACCCTCAGTCTGAGATCGGGAAGCAGTCGTGGTGATACAGCACGCCCGGAGCCCGATCGACATCGGGGTCGGCAGCGAGCGACGTCTCGCGGGTGGATCCGTCGTGGTGATGGATCAGCGGCTCGAAGACACCGATCACTTCAGCGCACCTCGGGCACAGGGGCCGACCGTCTGCAGTCCTCGCTCGCAGCGGCATCGCTCGACAGTGCCACCAGGATCAGCCGGGGGCCACCGCCCTTAGCACGGGCACAGCTGCGGCAAACTACGCAGCGACGGGGGCGGCGCGCGCCACGCGCGCCCCCCATCACGTCGCTTCCCCTACGGGCCGGCCAGCCGGTTCAGGAACTGGTCACCCGGCGAGCCCAGGCCGGTCATGTTGTCGTAGCCAGGGGCCGTGTGCAGCGAGAGATCGCGCGTCTTGCACTCTCCCCCTGTGGTGCAGAACTGCTCCTGGCCCTCGTAGTCGATGATCCGCGTCGAGTACAGGAACCCTTGCGTGGCATCGAGCGAGTTCGCGAAGTCCGCTCGCGACTCGTCCTGCTTGCCGGCCGGCAGGATGTCGTAGAGCGCTCCGCTGTGGCCGTACATCGCGTACAGGCTCGGATTGAGGAAGCCGAGCGGATGTCCGGCCGCACCGTCCGCCCGCGCGATCGCGCCGGCGAGCACAGGCTCGTCCCGCCGATCCGGTACTGGTCGTAGTAGACGCCGTTCGGGAACGTCTGCGTCTCACCGACGAGCATGCCCGTGGCCGGATCGGCCTCCATCGAGATGTCCGGCTCGACGCGCATCGCTTGTGGCCCGTTCGCCCGCGACAGGGACGACGGAACGACGCCCGCCTGGTAGGACGGCTGCGGGTAGACGACGCTCGTCCCGGCGCCTGACCCGCCGTCGAGGGCGAGGTTGATCGGCCGCCACGTGCCCAGCTGCTTGTCCGTGCAGCCCCCGGCCTTCACGTCGGTCTCATTGCAGGGAAGCTCCTCGCCGTCGACCATCCGAGCTCGCCGAAGCGCTGCCCGGAGGAGTCGATCTTGAGCGTTGTTCCACCGACGCCTGTCGCCCATGGGCTGGAGGGTACGTCGGCGCGACCGTGCCCGTGAGCGTGTAGTTCTCCTCCCAGTCGCCGCTTGAGAACAGCACGCTGATGCCGGTGCCCGCCGCCATCAGCAGCGCATTGTCGGTCGCGGCCCTGGTGCCCTCTGAATCGAGCAGGTCACCGGCCGGATCGCCGTACGAGTTGGTGATTACGTCGGCCAGATGGTGGTCGACGATGGTGCGGAGCATCGTGGTCAGGTCGCCCTGGTTGCAGTTGGCTGCACCCGCGAACGGGATGTGGGCACCGGGGGCCGTGGCATGGACCGCCTCGACGTCGAGCGTCTGCTCGCCGTACCACCCGCTCGGCCCGCACTGGTCGGCTTGGGTGAACACGGGCGCCAGAACCTCGCTGAACTGGGAACTCGAAAGCGGGTTGCTCGGATCATTGATCGAGGCGTACTTCTGCGCGTCCGCCAGCAGCGTTGGCGCGGCATAGGCGTCGATGATCGCGACCGTGACGCGGTCCCGTTCGAGCCACCCTCGAGGTTGTACGCGCTGCGGAACTGCGACGGGATGTAGCCGCACGTCGCCCACGGCGGGTCCGGCGGGAACCCGTTGCCGTAGGGCGGCAACGTCGTGTCGATCTTCTGGTCGTAGTAGCTGCCGCACGGAGGAGCGACCCGAAATCCGGGCGGCGGCGGTGCGTTGCCGGGGCCCGAGCTCTGTGGCGCTGACCGCACGGGGTCATCAGTCGTGTTGAACGGCCGGGCGAGCGTCTCGCTGATGCCGGTCACGCCGACGACGATCCCGGCGAGGTCGCCGGGTACCGACAGCGCCCGGTCATTGAGCCGCAGCTTGGCTCCATCGACGCGGTGGTACGAGAGCGACGTGGAGAAGGCGTGCTCGACCTGGGCCGCCGTGCCGGAGGCGCTGAGCTCACACCATCTCACCGGCCGCCGCAGCGACGGTGAGCTCGGCGCACAGCGCTCGCACGACGGTCGGATCGAACTGGGTGGCCGCGAAGCGCACCAGCTCCGCCACCGCCTCGTCATGGCTGCGCGCCGGACGGTAGGGGTGCTCGGAGCGCATCGCGCGGTAGGCGTCGCAGACGGCGATGATCCGCGCCCCGATCGGCGACTCGTCGCCCTGCAGCCCATCGGGATAGCCGCCGCCGTCCCAGCGCTCGTGCGACGCTCGCACGAGCGGCGCGATCGGGGCCAGCGAGGGCGCGGCGCGCATGATCCGCTCCCCTACCACCGGGTGCTCGCGCATGAACCGCCACTCGTTGGCATCGAGTGCGCCCGGTTTGTGCAGGATGGCATCGGGGACGGCGATCTTGCCGATGTCGTGCAGCTCGGCCGCGCGCCCGATCTGCTCCGCGGTCATCTCGTCCTGCCCGAGCCGCCGCGCGACCCGCACCGCGAGCGACCCGACCGCTCGCATGTGCTCGTGCAGCGCCGGGTCTCGCTCGTGCAGGATCTGCAGCACGGCGTCCCGCGTCTGCGCCTGATCCAGCGCGCGCCCGGTCTTGGCCACATACATGCGCCCGTCGGCGACCCGCAGCGCGGCCGGCGGGTCGGCGGCTTCAGCCGGGCAGGACACGGAGCCGTAGGAGCTCGTGACCGAGAACGCATCGCCCCGCTCGCACAGCGCCTCCTGCGCCCGGGTGAGGGCGTCCGCCGCAGCCGGACCCGCGCCCTCGAGGATCGCGCAGAACTCGTCGCCACCCATCCGATAGGCCACGCCCGGGGCCACCGCGGCGGCGAGCTGCCCGGCGAGCCGCGTGAGCAGCGCGTCGCCGCTGGGATGTCCGAAGGTGTCGTTGTAGCGCTTGAAGCCATCGAGATCGAACAGCGCCAGCACGAACGGCTCGTGGTCCCGACCGGGCGCCAGCCGGCGCTCGAGGTCGCGCACGAGCCGGCGGCGGTTGCCGAGGCCGGTGAGGTCGTCGGCGAGCGCCTGGGTGCGGCTGCGCTCGAGCAACTCGAGCGCCAGCGACATCCGCGCGATCATCACCGCCAGCGCCGCGGCCGCGAGCCCGGCCGCGACCCCGCCGGCACCCCCGGCAACGGCCGCGATCAGCACGCCCAGCGCGAGCGCGCTGCTGACCAGCGGGGCGGGCAGGCGCCGAGCCGCCTCCCTCGGAGCGGCGGCATGACGACTCGGGTAGAAGGCCGCCAGCCCGAGGAGCAGCGCCGAGGCTACGAAGAGCGTATCCGCCGGCGAGCCGCGGTGAAAACGCCCGCTGTCGCCAAGCTGGACGAGGACCGCATCGCCGATCACGTTCAACGTGATCGCGGTCGCGATCAACGCCCACGCCGGGCCCGGGCGCCAGCCCGTCATGCCGAGCACGGTCACGACGAACATCAGCCCGAACAGAGCGCCGATCAGGAACAGCTTCGGCGGCACCGCAGCGCCGTGCAGCGCCGGCGCCCCGCCGGATGGGAGCAGCGAGACGGCGGCGAC
Organism: uncultured Solirubrobacteraceae bacterium; assembly: GCA_963800815.1. Lineage (GTDB taxonomy): Bacteria > Actinomycetota > Thermoleophilia > Solirubrobacterales > Solirubrobacteraceae > Palsa-465. Next base: position 61,459 of record CAWDCP010000001.1, on the reverse strand, counting down.
CGACGCGACCGCGAGCCCGGCGAGCACACCGTCGAGCGCCAGGACGGCATCGAAGCGGCGAACGCGTTCGCGGGCCAGCAGGCCGAGCGTCGTGTACGCGAGGGTGAAGGCCACGAACAGCAGCACCTCGGTGACGCGGGGATACAGCCGGTGCGGATCGGGGGCCGAGACGCGATAGGCGATCTCCGCCGCGCCCCACACGACGACGCCGATCGCGGCGATCGTCCAGGCCAGACGTCCATCCCCCCGCCGGCCACGCGCCGCGCAGCTGGCTGCGGCGAGGCAGAACAGCCCGCAGTACAGCCAGTCGTCGACCACGGCCGACGTGTTGCCGGTCAGGGCCCAGGCGGCGTGGATCGCCACCCCGAGCGTCGCCACGATCAGGAACGCCCGTCGTGCGACGATGACCCGCGGTACGCCCACGCCCAGCGACTCGAGAGAGTGCTTTGGCCCAACGCCCCGGATCCCGGGCTTTTGCGAGAGTTCGGTCACCACCTCTCCTGGCCGCGCCGTCCCGGCGCGGCGCCGGCTCAGTCGGGCGCCGACGACCACGTGCATCGTACCTCGCGGCACGTCCGGATCAAATGCTCGGTGACGACGCGGCGGCTCGCCGGTAGGCCTCGCGGCTGTTCGCGATCACCTCGAGCGCTCGGTCGCGGGGGTGCCAGCCGCGGACCTCGACCTTCTTGCGCTCGAGCTGCTTGTAGATCGAGAAGAAGTGCTCGATCTCGGTGCGCAGCTGCCAGGGGACGTCCTCGAGCCGGGTGTAGTCGCTCCAGTTCGGGTCGTGCGTCGGGACGCAGAGGACCTTGTCGTCGCCGCCGTGCTCGTCGCTCATCCCCAGTACCCCGACCGGCCTGACCTCGATCAGGCACCCTGGGAACGTCGGCTCAGAGACGCACACGAGCGCATCGAGCGGATCGCCGTCGTCGGCCAGGGTCTCGGGGAAGAAGCCGTAGTCGGTCGGATACACGACGGAGGCGAACAGGAACCGGCTGAGCACGATGCCGCCCTGCTCGTGGTCCCATTCGTACTTGTTCCGCGAGCCCATCGGAATCTCGACGCGGCAGTACAGCCTCTCGAGGCGGGCAGATTCGGTCACCGTTGCGCGAGTATCGCAGGACCCGGGCACCCTGCGCTCGACCAGCCCGCCGGGGTAGGGTCCTGTGTATGGCAGCGCGCGACGTGATGCAGGCCCCCGATCTGCCTGAACTTGAGCGTCACGAGCTTCCCCCGGTGCAGACGGACGGTGAGCTCGTGCTGTTGGGCGCCCTGATCGAGCGCGACACGCCGGAGCCGGTTCACGCGCGCCGGGTGCGGATCCGCGAGTCCGAGCTCCGCGGCCTTGTCCTCGAGACCGAGGGTCCCGCCGGGCTGGAGCTACTCGACGTCGTCCTGCGCGACTGCGGCCTGTCGAACGTCGACGGGCGTGGCGGGTCGATCCGACGTGTGGAGATTCAACGCTCGCGGCTGGTCGGCTTCAGCCTCAGCGAAGGCAGGGCGCGTGATCTGCGGGTGACCGACTCCTCGCTGGAGCTCGCCTCGTTCGCGCTCGCCGGGCTGCAGAGCGTCGTGTTCGAGCGCGTGAACCTCGCCGAGGCATCGTTCATGGAGGCACGGATGCAGGCCGTGCAGTTCATCGACTGCACGCTGACCGGGGCCGATTTCCGCGGCGCGCGACTGACCCGTTGCGCGATCCGCGGCTCCTCGCTCGAGGATGTCCTCGGCGTCGAGTCGCTGAGCGGACTGCAGATGCCGTGGAGCGACGTGGTCGCCTCGGCCGGAGCGCTCGCCGCAGCGCTCGGCATCGACGTCGAGACCGGGTAGCACCGGGTGCCGCGCCGCCCCCGTCCCGACGAACACGCGCATGCCTGACCCCGGTCGCATCGCGGCGCGGCTGGAAGCGCTGTGGCAGATCAGGCGGGGGCCCGGCGGTGGCGCCGACCGCCCCGCCTACTCGGCGGCGGAAGCTGAGGCGATGCGGCTCGTCGCGGGCTGGGCCGTCGAGGCCGGGCTGGCGCCCGGCCTCGACCCCCACGGCAACCTATGGGCGCTGCCCGAGCCGTGGGACGGCCCGCTCGTGAGCTCGGGCTCGCACGTGGACACGGTGCCGGACGGCGGGCGCTATGACGGCGCGCTCGGCACTGTCCTGGGGCTCGAGCTCGCCCACGACCTGCGGGACGGCACGGCCGCCGGCGCGCGTCCGGCGCTGCTCGTCTGCGCGGCCGAGGAGGCCCCGCGCTTCGGGGCGGGAACGATCGGCTCGCGGCGGCTGGCCGGGACGCTGCCGCTGGAGGCGCTCGCGGACCTTCACGATGCCGACGGAATCAGCGTCGCCGCTGCGCTCGCCGGGTACCGGACGCTGCTCGCCGAGCTCCCCCCGCTCGAGGCCCCGCTCGCTCGGCTCCGCGCTCACGCCGAGATCCATGTCGCTCAGCGACGCGCGCTCCGCCGGCTCGGCGTTGTCACCCGTGTCGCCACCCCACGGCGGCTGGAGATCGAGCTGCGCGGGCAGGCCGGCCATGCCGGTGAGGTCTCGATGGAGGACCGCCGCGACGCTCTCGCGGCGGCGGCGGAGATCGTGCTCGCGATCGAGTTCGCCGCTCGCGCCGAGCCACCGGAGACGGTCGCCACCGTGGGAACCCTCGCGGTGGCGCCGGGCGCGGTGAGTGTCGTCCCGGCGTACGCGCGGCTCGGGGTCGACGCCCGGGGGATCTCCGCGCAGTCGGTCGATCGCCTCGAGGCGGTGATCCGCAGCGTCGTCGCGGAGATCGCCTCGCGTCGCGACGTCGACGCGGTGATCCGGCTGCTCCGCGGCGGCGACCCGACCGTGCTCGACGCCGGACTGGCCGCGGCCGCGCTCGAGGCCGCGCGCGCGCTCGGCGTCCCGGCGACCGAGACCTGGTCGGGCGCCGGCCACGATGCGCAGCATCTGTCGGGGTTGACACCAACGATGCTCCTGTTCGTGCCGCTCGAGGGTGGCGAGAGCCACACGCCCGAGGAGGGCGCCGACGAGCAGGACATCGTCAACGCGGCACGGATTGCCGCGGAGGTGCTCGGGGTCACGAGTTGACGGTGGCCGCCGCGCCCGGCCAGACGGCGGCGCGGCCGGTCCGGCCTCGCCGTGCTCGAGTCGGCGTCTCGTTGATAATCGGCGCGGTCTGAACCGTGCCGGACCCGAACGAGGAAGCCAACATGAACAAGATCAAGGTGCAGAACCCGATCGTCGAGCTCGATGGCGACGAGATGACCCGGATCATCTGGTCGTTCATCAAGGAGCAGCTGATCCTGCCGTACCTCGACGTCGACCTGAAGTACTACGACCTGGGTATCGAGAGCCGCGACGCGAGCGATGACCAGATCACGGTCGACGCCGCCAACGCGATCAAGGAGTACGGGGTCGGCGTCAAGTGCGCCACGATCACACCGGACGAGGCCCGCGTGGAGGAGTTCGGCCTCAAGAAGATGTACCGCTCTCCGAACGGCACGATCCGCAACATCCTCGGCGGCGTCATCTTCCGCGAGCCCATTGTGATCAGCAACATCCCGCGGCTCGTTCCCGGCTGGACGAAGCCGATCATCATCGGCCGCCACGCGTTCGGGGACCAATACCGTGCCACCGACATGCTCGTGCCCGGGGAGGGGACGCTCACGCTGACCTTCGCGCCCAAGGACGGAGGCGACCCGATCGAACTGAACGTGTTCGACTTCCCGGGGCCGGGGATCGCCATGGCGATGTACAACCTCGACGACTCGATCCGCGACTTCGCGCGGGCCTCGCTGCGCTACGGACTCGATCGCGGGCTGCCCGTCTATCTCTCGACCAAGAACACGATCCTCAAGGGCTACGACGGCCGCTTCAAGGACCTGTTCGCCGAGATCTTCGAGACCGAGTTCAGGTCGGACTTCGAGGCCGCCGGCCTCACCTACGAGCACCGCCTGATCGACGACATGGTCGCCGCGGCGCTGAAGTGGGAGGGCGGCTACGTCTGGGCGTGCAAGAACTACGACGGCGACGTGCAATCCGACACGGTGGCGCAGGGGTTCGGCTCGCTCGGGCTGATGACCAGCGTCCTGATGACCCCCGACGGCCAGACCGTCGAGGCTGAGGCTGCGCACGGCACTGTGACGCGACACTTCCGCCAGCACCAGCAGGGCAACCCGACGTCGACCAATCCGATCGCCTCGATCTTCGCCTGGACGCAGGGACTGGCCCATCGTGGCCGGATGGACTCGACCCCGGAGGTCTCAGAGTTCGCCCACACGCTCGAGCGGGTCTGCGTGGAGACGGTCGAGGGCGGCAAGATGACCAAGGATCTGGCGCTGCTCATCGGCCCCGATCAGGCGTTCCAGACCACGCAGGAGTTCCTCGGCTCGATCGACGAGAACCTTCGGCGCGCGATGGCGTCGTAGACCGCGTACGGGTCGGCGGTGCGTGCTTAGGTCCTTAGGCGCCGCCGGCCGCGACCGCGGTCTCGGGCGCAGCGACGAGCCTGCCCACCCACATGCGGTCGGCGACGGCCCAGCCGGCGAAGCACAGCGACCCCACCGTGCCGGTGACGGTCAGCAGCACGCCGGCGGCCGCCACGGCGGCGACGCCGTGGGAGCCGAGGATCAGGACCGCGGCCGCGGCGCCGAGGCTCGGGCCGATCGGAAGCTGACCGAGTGTGAAGGTGGCGATCAGCAGGGCGATCGCGTCGAGCACCGAGACGTGCACGCCGATCCCGCGCAGCACGAGCCAGTTACGCGCGATCTGGCAACAGATCGCGAGCAGAACGAGCGCGATCATGCGCCCGCGGCCGCTGCGCATGACCGCCAGTCCCGACCACAGGCCGATCCGCCGGCGCTCCGAGATCCGCTGTAGACCGAGCACGGCGGCGCCGGTGGCCGAGACCGCGACGATCGGTACCCACCACGGCACTCCGAGCGGGCCGACAAGCGTGAAGGAGAAGATCGCCGTCAGCGCCACCTCGACGCTGATGATCGGCAGCTCGGCGGCGAGCAGAGCCGGGACGCGGGGACTCGTCTCCGGCGCGGCGCGGCGCAGCGTGGCGATCCGTGCCGCAAGCCCGAGCGAGCCGTTCACGACGCTGGCGAGATAGCCGACACCGGCCGAGCGGAATAGCACCCGCCGGGGCACTGCGGCGCCCGTGGCACGGATGCAGACGTACCACGCCTCCGTCCTGGAGATCAGCGCCAGCACGGACAGCGCCGCGGCCACGAGCAGGATCGAGATCGGTGCGGCGTGCAACGCCGCTGTGAACTGCCCACGCCGCCCGGCCAGGACCACGCCGAGCGCGCCGGCGACGATGAGCGCACCGACCATGCTCAGCGCCACCCGCCGCCGCAGCGAGGGAGCTCGAGTCCGGCGTTTCGTGAGAGGTGAAATCTGTGCGACCGATCAGATCGACGCCGACGGGGCGTCGCGCTTGGCCCGCCGCTCAGCCGCTTCCTGCTTGAGCTCGGCCTGCTTGTTGGAGACCGACGCGATCTGCGCTGCGCGCCGCTCGGCCGAGCTGGGACGGTGTTTGGGGGGCGTCACCGACACGCTCACCGGTTTCTTGGCTGCCATCACTGTCTCCTTGATTCATCCTTGCTTACGGCCGGTCCGGGATCAGCGTCCCACCGGCCTGTCCGGGTCGAGCAATGCGGCCTCTAAAGCGATTGGCAACTCGCTGAGCGAATCCCATCCGCCGTGCAACTGATATCCGATTGCGTCGCGTGCCGCCGCAGGTGCCTGCAGCGGAGCCCCACATTCGGGGCAGTTGGTGAGATGTGCTGCAGCGGCGCCTTCGAAGCGCAACCGGCAGCTTGGGCAACAGGCTCGGGTCATGGAAGAGCCTTTCGTAGACGCCCGAACTACATGCTTTAGCAGGTCTTGGCGCTCGCCGCGCAGAAACATGGCCACGGAGACGCCCGAAATCGTCGCGTTTCACATCGGCGCGCACCGGTTTTCGCCAAACGGATAGGGTGTGAGGAGATGGACGACGACGCGATCCGTGTTCTGCTCTCGCGTCTCGCCCGTCCCCATTCCTCCGGCGGCAAGGTGATCGAGCGGGCAGCGATGCTCGCCGAGGGGGCCGACTTCCCGGAGTTGATCGCATGGATCGACGCCCACCACGGTGAGCCCGAGTCGGTCGCACCGGCGGCCTCCGCCGGCGGCCTGCACGGCTCGCGGATGAGCGGCACCGGCAGCCGCGAGCGCACGCCGCAACGATACGTGCTGCAGGCGAGCGAGCTCGCCTGATGCAGGCCCGTGACGTCCACACCGGCCCCCTGGCCATAGGAGCAAACGTATGGAAGCTGAGCAGTCAGCCGCACTGATCGACAACGAACCGGCTGTCTGCGTGGAGCCGCCCGACGATCTCCGGGCGGGCGAGCTCGATCCCGTCGATCATCCGCTGGCCGACCGCATCGTCACCGGCGTCGTCACGCTCGTCCCCGCGCTGGCGCTCGCATGGGCCGTCCACAGCGCCTGGGGCGGGGCGCTCCATTGGCAGGACCTGGTCGTGTTCGCGATCACGTATGCGCTGACCGGCTTCGGCATCACGGTCGGCTTTCATCGCCTGTTCACCCACCGCAGCTTCGCCACCTCTCCGCTGCTGCGCGGCGTCTTTGCCGCGCTCGGCTCCGCGGCGGTCGAGGGACCGGTTGTGGAGTGGGTCTCGCAGCATCGGATGCACCACGCCTACTCCGACCAGGACGGAGACCCGCACAGCCCGCACGTCGGTCACGGCGGTGGCCTGACCGGCGCCCTCCGTGGCCTGATGCACGCGCATCTCGGCTGGATCTTCGGCATGGGTGGCGTGGCCAGCGAGCGGCGCTTCGCCCCCGATCTGCTTGCGGACCCGGTCGTGCAGTTCGTCGACAAGACGTTCGTGGTCTGGGTGCTGGCCGGGCTGGCACTGCCGTTCGGGCTCGGGGTCGCACTCACCGGCACGATCGTCGGCGGCCTGACCGGGCTGCTCTGGGGTGGCGCAGTGCGCATCTTCTGCCTGCATCACGCGACCTTCAGCATCAACTCGCTGTGTCATTTCTTCGGCCGACGTGACTACCGGACCAGTGATCACTCCCGGAACCTGGCCTGGCTTGCCGTGCCGACGCTCGGCGAGGCGTGGCACAACAACCACCACGCCTTCCCGACCTCGGCCCGCCATGGGCTCGGTCGCTGGCAGCTCGACCCGTCCGCCGGCCTGATCTCGCTGCTGGAGCGGTGCGGGCTGGCCTGGGACGTGGTCCGGATCGCACCGGAGCGCCGCACCGCCCGGGCGCTCGCGTAGGACTGGTTCCCGCCGGAACGTCGCGCCCGAGCGCGGCGCAACGATCGTGCGCCGCGGTGAAGATCGCGCAACTGCAGTATCGACTCGGCGCTGGCCGGCGGTCAGAATTCACGCCAGGATGGAACCGGAGCGTGAACCCGTCGAACACGACGTCGCGGTGGCCGGTTTGAGCGCGCTTCGCGATATCGAGGAGTGCGACGAACAGCGAGCCGACGCGCTGCTCTCCGCGTTCTTGTGCGCCGCCTGGCCGAGCATCACGGCCCAGCGCCAGTAGCGGCGCCACCCCCGGATCACGCGCTGCGGCTGGGCTCGCCCAGCACGAGCCCGGAGCCGAGCGCCTTGGCGACCAGATGGGCGCGGGAGCGAGCGCCCGTCTTGGCCATCGCGTTGCGGACATGGGTGCGCACCGTGTCGTGGGCGATCTGCAGCTCGTCCGCAATCTCCGGGCCGGTGTTTCCAGCCGCGACCAGGCGCACCACCTCGCTCTCGCGTATGGAGAGGCCGCCGGGCCGGCTCGCCGGCGGCTCCGAGCGCCGAAACCGCCCGCCCCAGCGCGAGGTGTTGAGCGCGACGAACAGGGCCAGCCGGCGGCCGGTCACCACCTCGGTCGTCGCCGCCCACTGCGCCGCCACACGGCTGCCGTCGGCGCAGACCATTTCGGTCTCGCCGGTGAAGCGCTCGGCGGACAGCGCCCGGCGCCACTCCGTCTCGGAGAAAACGGGCCCGTCGGCGACGAAGCGGTAGATGTGCTGACCGATCAACTGCTGCCGCGTGTGTCCGAGCAGACGAGCCAGGGCGCCGTTGGCTTCGACCACCCGGCGATCCGCGTCAAGCAACGCCATCGCGTTGCGCGACTGGCTGAATGCCGCCGAGAACAGGGTTGACAGGCTGTCTGAGCCGGCCATGTGATCCGTCCTGTCGTGGTGGAGCTGGAACGCTCCCCGCCCGCAGAGGGTTCCACATCCTCGACAACGCGCGCATCACCCTGACGGGATGACGGATGCTCAGCGTCTGCTCAGGACAGCAGCCCGCGTGGTCTGTGACAGCGCGGCGCCGGTCGGCGCGCGCCCGATGCTTCCCGGGCCTCGCGCCTGTCTACTGGGGCCGGCCGGCGTATCCGGCGCGGAGCAGGTCCACGAGCTCGGAGACCATCGGGATGCGCGGGTTGGTGCGCACGCTCGGATCCATGAACGCCGCGCGAGCGAGCTGCGGCAGCGCCGCCTCGTACTCCGCCTCGGGGACTCCGCACTCGGCCAGCGACCGCGGAATCTCGACCGCATCGAGCAGCTCGTCCACACAGTCGAACAGCCGCCGCCGGCGCTGCTCTTCTGACTTGCCACCGAGCCCGAACACCCAGCCGATCTGGGCGTACTTCTCCGGCGCCACGTAGGCGGTGTAGCTCGGCGCCGGCATGAACTTGCTCGGCAGCGAGGCGTTGTAGCGCAGCACGTGCGGCAGGAAGATCCCGTTCGCCCGCCCGTGTGCGACGCCGAAGCGCGCGCCGACCGCGTGGGCCAGCGCGTGACACACGCCGACGAACGCATTCGAGAACGCCAATCCGGCAATCGTCGCGGCGTTGGCCATCGCGGTGCGGGCCTCGATGTCGCTGCCGTCGGCGTAGGCGCGGGGCAGACTGTGCAGGATCAGGTTCACGGCCTGCATCGCGAACGCGTCGGTGTAGGGCGAGGCGAAGATCGACACGCCGGCCTCGAGCGCGTGGGTGAGCGCGTCGACGCCGCTGTCGGCGGTCACCTGGGGCGGCATCGTCAGGGTCAGGTTCGGCTCCACGATCGCGACATCGGGCAGCAGCGAGTAGTCGACCAGCGTGACCTTGCGATCGCCGACGGTGATCACGGCGGCGGGCGAGACCTCGGATCCGGTCCCGGCCGTGGTGGGCACGGCCACGAGCTTGATCCGGTGCTCCTGCTCGGGATACTGGGCCACGCGCTTGCGCGCGTCGAGGAACGGCAGCGCTAGCTCACGCATCCGCAGCTCGGGGCTCTCGTAGAACAGCCGCATGCCCTTGGCGGCGTCCATCACCGATCCGCCGCCGATGGCGATGATCGTGTCGGGCTCGAAGCGCCGGAGCGCCTCGACGCCGGCTCGGACCTGCTCCTCGCGCGGCTCGGGCTCGACCTCGGAGAACACGCGGACGCCGGCACCGTTGAGGTAGCGGCGAAGCTCGTCGACCATGCCGAGCCCCTCGCAGATGGGATCGGTGACGATCAGCGCCTGCTTGATGTGCAGCTGGCGCAGGCTGTCGAGCGAGCCCGCGTTGAAGTACGTGTCCGACGGCACGCGGAACCACTGCGGCGGCGCCTGGCGATAGGAGACGGCCTTGATGTTGAGCAGGTTGCGGTAGTTGATGTTGTCGGTCGTCATCGAGCCACCCCAGGTGCCGCACCCGAGCGAGAAGGTCGGCGTCATCGAGTTGTAGACCCCGCCCAGCGCGCCCACGGCGGTGGGGGCGTTGACCAGAATGCGGCCGGTCCGGATCGCCAGCGCGAAGCGGTCCGAGACGTCCTCGTCGCGCGTGTACACGGCCGAGGTGTGTCCGAGACCACCATGCTCGGTGACCAGCGCACAGGCGTCGATGCCGTGCTCGAGCGACGGAGAGCGGACGACCCCGAGCACGGGCATCAGCTTCTCCTGCAGCAACGGATGGGTGGCGAGCTCTTCGAGGTCCGACGGAAGCGGCGCCAGCAGCACCTTGGCGTCAGGCCGCACCTCGATCCCACAGATTCCGGCCAGGTTCAGGCAGGACTGGCCGAGCGCGATCAGTTCAATCGTCCCGTCGTCGGAGACGATGTGCTCGCACAGTTTCGCCACCTCGGCGTCGGTCAGCAGCTGCGCCCCCATGCGCTCGAACTCGGCCAGGAGCGCGTCGTAGACCGGGGCGTCGATGACGCAGGTCTGCTCGGCCGGGCAGATGACCGAGGCGTCGAAGGTCTTGGAGATCAGCACGTCGACCACCGCCATCCGCAGGTCAGCGCTGCGGTGCACGTACACGGGAGCGTTCCCGGAGCCCACGCCGAGGCACGGCTTCCCGGCCTCGAGTGTCGCGCGGACCGCCTTCGGACCGCCCGTCGTCCAGATGAAGTCAACGCCCGCGTGATGGAACAGGTACTGGGAGACGTCGAGCGTCGGGTCGGGAATGACCTGGAGCGAATCCGGAGGCAGTCCCACCTCCTCGCCGGCCGCCTGCAGGATCTCGATCGCGCGCGTCGCGCAGCGCGCCGCGCGAGCGGAGGGACGGAAGATCATCGCGTTGCGGGTCTTGGCGCCGACGATCGACTTGAACAGCGCCGTCGAGGTCGGGTTGGTGATCGGCAGCAGCGCCAGGACGACGCCGATCGGCTCGGCCACGTACTTGATGTGGCGCTCCGCATCCTCGTCGATGACACCGACGCTGCGCTTGTCCTTGAGGTAGTCGTACAGGAACTCGGTGGCGATGTAGTTCTTGACCACCTTGTCCTCGAACACGCCGAAGCCGGTCTCCTCCATGGCCAGCCCGGCCAGCTCCACCGCGTTCTCGAGCCCGGCCACGACCATCGCCCACACGATCCGGTCCACCGCGTCCTGGTCGAGCTCTCGGAACGCGTGCGCCGCCGTATGGGCGCGCGCGACGTACGCGTCGAGCCGCTCGATCTGCGCCTCGTCGACCGCTCCGACGGGCTCAACCTGCGTGGTGGACGTCATACGCACTCCTCCAGACGATGATCGGACGGCCGCGCTCACGTCCGATCCTAGAGATGGTCCTGGCGGGCGGCGACCGCGCGGATCACCTGTTGGAGTGCGGGAAACTACGAACCCACACTACCCTTTGTCACCGAATGTCAGAGGGCGGAGCACAGCAGGCGCGGAGTTCCACCGGGGACCCGTACGCGACACTCGGGATCAGACCAGACGCCTCCGACGATGAGCTGGTCTCCGCCTACCGGCGGCTGGTGAAGCTCCACCACCCCGATCACAACGCCGGCTCGCCCGAGGCGGCCCGTCGCTTCGAAGAGGTCCAGGACGCCTACGCGCGGGTGCGGGAGCTGCGGCGCAGCGAGCCGCGCACGGGCCCGACACCGCCGCGGGTCAGCGTCGATCCCGATATCGAGGCCCGGATGGCCGACCTCGACCGACAGGTACGGGAGGCGCACCAGGCGCGCGAACGGGCCCGGCAGGCGGCCCGCGAGGCGGCGGCGCAGGCCGAGCAGCGGCCCTCGGACGAGGAGCTCGGCTACGTCACCACCGACGACAGCTTCTCGAAGATCTTCGCCGACGCACGCTCCGAGCTCGCCGACCTCGCCTCACAGGCGCGGGACCACCCGATCACGCATCGCGTCACCGACCTGATCGACGAGCTCGACGAGCTCGTGTCGCCCCCCGAGCGCCGGCCTCCACCTGGCTCGAGCCGATAGGTCCACGGAGCGGTCAACGATGACGGGGCTGAGCCTGCTCGTCGCCTCGATCGCGATCGCTGACTCGATCAATCCCTCGACGCTGGTCCCGGCGTTGTGGCTGGCGGGCGCCCGCGAGGGACGTGGGCTCGTCGGCTACACGCTCGGGGTGTTCGCGGTCTATCTTGCCGGAGGCCTCGTGCTCGTGCTCGGTCCCGGGCCGGCTCTGATCGCCGCCCTGCATCACGTCGGTGGCTCGATCGAGCACGGCCTCGAGGCGGCGGGGGGAATCGGAGCCTTGGTCTTCGCAGTGTTCATCTGGCGCTCAGGCCGCCCCACGCCCGGCGAGCCCGCCGTCGCCCCCGAGGCGCGCCGGACGCCCAACCGCTCGCCGGTCTCGGCGTTCGCGCTCGGCGCGGGGATCATGGTGATCGAGCTGCCGACCGCGTTCATGTACTTCGGCGCCATCTCGGCGATCCTCGCCGGGCACTCCTCGGTGCCGGGACAGATCGCCCTGCTGCTCGTCTACAACGTCCTGTTCGTGGCACCGCTGATCGCCATCATCCTCGTCCGCCGCCTGGCCGGAGAGCGCGGAGACCGCTGGCTCACCGGCGCGAGCGCGTGGCTGCGCCGAGCCGGGCGGGTGGCGCTCACCGGCGTGGCCGGCGCGGGTGGGGCGGCGCTGCTGGTGCTGGGGCTTGGTGGGCTGCTCGTGACTTAGCGATCGTCGGTAAATTAGCTGCAGGTTTTCTGTTGTGGGTGTAGAACCAGGGGAGCATGAGTGATGCTGAGGCGGCGATCGCGGAGCGCTACCGGCTGATGTCTGCTGAGTTGAATGAGCGGCAGCGGCGGCGGTTCGCGGCGTCTGAGGCTCGGACGTTTGGGCGTGGCGGGATCGCGGCTGCGGCGCGGGCGTGCGGGCTGGCTGAGAACACGGTTCGCAAGGGTCTGTCCGAGCTCGATGAGCCGGAGTTGTTGGGAGGGGACCGGGTTCGTCGTGAGGGCGCAGGGCGCCCGGCGGGCGAGGATTCGGATCCGGGGCTGCTGGACGCGTTGCGGGCGCTGGTCGGGGATGACGTTCGGGGGGATCCCGAGCGGGTGCTGTTGTGGACCTCCAAGAGCGTGCGGAACCTCGCGCAGGAGCTCGGTGCGCAGGGTCATCGGGCCGGCAAAGACCTCGTTGCTCGGCTGCTGAAAGGCAAGCTTGGGTTCAGTTTGCAGGCGGCGCGCAAAACGCTGGAAGGCAAGCAGCACCCGGATCGTGACGCTCAGTTCCGGCACATCAACGACACCGTCAGCGCGGCGATCGCAGCCGGGTAGCCCGCGATCAGTATCGATACGAAGAAGAAGGAGCTGGTCGGCGAGTTCAAGAACGGCGGGCGTGAGTGGCATCCCAAAGGCCACGCGCCGCGGGTCAACACCTACGACTTCCCGAGCATGGCCGAGGGGAAGGCGATCCCCTACGGGGTCTACGACATCGCCGATAACAGCGCGATGGTGTCGGTCGGGATCGACCGACATTATAAACATAGTTATGCCGCATCGAGGTGTATCGGGTCTCGACATCGGGACCCGGCGCACCGCGCCAGCGCCGCGATCGCGGCGCTCAGCTCGCGGGCTGGTCCGGCAGCAGCTCGATCAGGCGACGGCGCTGCAGCTTGCCGGTGGAGGTGCGTGGAAGCTCGTCCACGAAGGTGATCTCCCGCGGCACCTTGTGACGGGCGAGCTGCGTCTTGACGTGGAGCTTCAGCTCCTCTCCTGAGACGGTGACCTCCGGCCTGCGCACCACGAATGCCACCAGTCGCTGGCCGAAGTCCGGGTCCTTCACCCCGAACACGGCAGCGTCCTCGACGCCATCATGCGCGAGGAGCGTCTCCTCCACCTCCTGGGGGAACACATTCTCACCCCCCGACAGGATCATGTCGTCGTCGCGGCCGTCGATGAACAGGCGCCCGCCGCGGTCGAAGTGGCCCACATCGCCGGTGCTCATGAGCCCGTCGATGACCTCCTTGCCACCACCCCCGCTGTAGCCGTCGAACAGCATCGGGCTGCCGACGAAGATCCGCCCGGTGTGGCCGACAGGGAGCTCGAGGCCCTCGTCGTCGAGGATCCTGACCGTCACGCCGGCCACAGGCCGCCCGACCGTTCCGGGTGCGCGGCGCAGGTCGCGCGGCGTGGCCAGCGTGCCGGCGCCGACCTCGGTCGACGCGTAGCCGTTGTAGAGGATCTCGCCGAACTCGTCCATGACGGCGCTGCCCAGCTCCGGTGGCAGCGGCGCCGCGCCGGAGACGATCATCCGCAGCGAGCTGCAATCGTGACGGCGGCGCGCCGTCGTGGGGAGATCCATGATCCGCCCGAGCATCGTCGGCACCGCCAGCAGTACCTCGGCGCGGTGCGCGGCCACCGCGGCGAGCGTCGCCTCAGCGTCAAAGCGCCGGCGGATCACGATCGGCGAGCCCAGGCCGAAGGCGGCCATCAGGCCGATCAGCCCATACAGGTGAAACAGGGGCGGGGCGACCACGAGCGGCGCCCCCGAGCGCGGCGTCGGCTTGATTCGGGCCAGGTCGAGCAGTCCGGCCAGGGCCAGAGGCGCGAGCGCGCCGCCGCCGAGCGCACGGTTGGCGCCCTTGGGCGTCCCGGTCGTCCCCGAGGTCAACATCACGATCCGGCCCGTGGCCCGCGGGGCCGGCGCGTCCTGCTCGCCAATGGCGATCAGGGCCTCCATCGTGGGGCCCCGAACCTCGTCCTCGTGCCAGGCGGTGATCCGGGGGCCGGAGAAACCAGCGCCCTCGAACACGGGCTCGAACTCCTGGTCGTGGACGACGGCGGCGACCCGCTCGCGGGCCAGCACATCGGCCAGCTGAGGGCCGGCGAACTCGGTGTTCAGCGGCACCAGATCGCAGCCGAGCCGCGACGCTGCGACCGCGGCCTCGACGAAGCCGCGGTGGTTGCGGCACATGATCGCCACGCGCTGCGGGGCACCGAGGTCGAAGTGGGTGTGCAACGCGCCGGCCAGCGAGCGCGCCCGCGCGTCGAGCTCCCCGAACGTCAGCGCGCCGCGCTCGTCGATCACCGCCGTCCGGTCACCGTGCAGCTCGGCGCCGAGCGTGGCCACCAGGGCCGGCGTGAACCCGTAACGGCGCTGGGCGAACAGGACGCGCGCCAGCCGGTCCGGGCGCACCGGTCGGACCACGCGCGAGGCGGCGATGGTGCGCGCCCCGCCGAGTGCCTCCTCGGCGAGGCGGGCCGACTGCGCCACCACCTTGACGACGCCGGGCGCCGGCACGGGCTCGCCGCCACCCGTGTTGACGCGGGCCGCGTAGCCGGCGAGCGCCCGCTCCACGGGAGCCTGGGCGACACGCGTCAATGGGCCTCCGATCCGCGCCCACATCGGCGCGATCGTGCGCGGCTTGGCGGCGATTGCCCGGGCCACGAGGCCGGCCGCCTCGTCGGGGCTCATGCCCGGGATGTAGCGCCACATCTGGAACGGCCCGAGCATCGGCGAGCGCACGAGCTGCAGGTGGATCGAGGTCACGGTCACGCCGTCGGCGAGTATCTCCGGCGCGACGCCGCCCAGCCACGTCTCGAATGCGGTCTTGGAGGCGATGTAGGCGCTCCAGCGCATCGGCGGGAAATCGACCCCCATCGTCGCCACGTTGACGATATGCCCGCTCCGACGCTCGCGCATGGAGGGCAGCAACCCGAGCAGCAGGCGCACGGGGCCGAGATAGTTGACATTGGTGGTGCGCTCGAAATCGTGGAAGCGGTCATAGGAGTCAGACACCCAGCGCCGGATCGACAGGCCGGCATTGCTGACGACCACGTCCACGTGCCCGTGCTGCGCGAGCACCTCCTCGACGAGCGCGCCGACCCGGTCGGGGTCAGCCAGGTCGCAGGGATGCACGAACGCGCTGCCGCCGGCGGCGACGATCTCGTCCCGGACGCCCTCGAGCAATTCCTGCCGGCGTGCCACGAGCAGCACCGTCGCGCCGGCCGCGGCCAGCCGGCGCGCGCTCGCCTCCCCCACGCCCGAGGACGCGCCCGTGATCAGGACGATCCGGCCCGCCACCGCCTCGCGCAGCCTGCGGTCGCTGATCCCCGGCCCAGTGGCCCCGATCAGCAGCCGGACCGGGCGCGGCAGCAGTTCCCGGGGGCCGGAGCGGTCCCGAGGTGGCGGCGACGCCGCCGCGGCGGAATGGTCCGAGCCGCTCATCGCGGGCGCATGACCCATTCGACGGCCGGGAGCTTGAGCGCGTTGGGCACGTATCGCCCGGCCAGCATCGCGGTCCGCACCGGCAGACCCGGCACAACGACACGGCGCCCGGAGTCGAGTCCGTCCAAGCCCGCGCGCGCTGCCTGCTCGGCCGAGATCCAGGCCGGCCGGGGAATGGACTTCTCGAGCGACTGACCGCCGGTGACCTCCCACCCCGCGACCTCCCAGAAGTCCGTCGCCACCGGACCCGGCGCGAGCGCCGTGACGGTGACGCCCCGGCCCTTGAGCTCGTGATGGATCGCCTCCGAGAAGGCGAGCACATAGGCCTTCGCGGCCGAGTATCCCGCCGAGTAGGGCATCGGCTGCATGCCCGCCGTCGACGCCACGTTGAGCACCGCGCCGCTGCGCCGACCCACCATGGCGGGCACGAACGCCGACGTCAGCGCGACGACCGCCTCGACCAGAACCCGCACCTGCTCCAGTTCGCGCGCCGGATCGGCTTCGTGAAACGGGCCCCCCGTCGCGAAGCCGGCGTTGTTGACCAGGATCGTGACCTCGAGTCCGAGCTCCTCGATCCTGCCGGGCAGCCGGCCGCGCGGGGCAGCCTTCGACAGGTCGCACGCGACCGTCTCGACGCGCACGCCGTACGCGTCCCGCAACTCGGCCGCCAGCGCATCGAGCCGCGGCTTGCGCCGTGCGACGAGCACCAGCCCATGACCCCGCGCCGCCAGCTGCCGCGCGATCGCAGCGCCGATCCCGGCGGACGCGCCGGTGACCAGCGCCGCCCCGTCGGCTGAAGGCTGTGGGAGGGACACGAACGCGTGATCATACAGCGGGAACTACAGGTGTGAAGCATTTGTGGCGGGTGGCGGGTGGCGGGTGCGGTTTGGGTGGGGACGGGCTGCCGCACGTGTTGGTGGTTGCGTGTGTGGGCCCGCGGCGCCAGCGGCGCCGGCGGCGCCGGCGGGGCCCTCGGCGCCGGTGGCGCCGGTGGCGCCGGCGGGGCCCTTGGCGCCGGCGGCGCGCGGCGGCGGGGGCTCTCCCCTCACTCTCGCCACACTCTCGCCACATTGGCGCCACACTCCCGTCACACGCGGCACGCTCTCGCCACATCCCCGGCGAAGCGTTGAATCTCAGTTCCGGCCCCCGGAACTCAGCCGCAACGCTTCGCGCGGACACCCCAGGAACTCAGCCGCAACGCTTCGCGCGGACGCCCCGCGGGAACTCAGCCGCAACGCTTCGCGCGGACGCCCCCGGGAACTCAGCCGCAACGCTTCGCGCGGACGCCCCCGGGAGCTCCGCGGTCATCAGCCGCCGGCGCGGCCCCCAGCGCCACACCTCCCGGGGCCCGACCAGGCACCCCGTCAGATCCTCCGCGGGCATGGCGATGGCCCGGGCAGAACGTATGTGCTCGCGAACCTTTGCCGACCCTTAACCAGACCGTTGCGTCCCGCACCTCATCGGTTCAGTGACGCTTTATCAAGTCCGGACATGCTCGGGCCGGTTGCGGTGCAACATTTCCGAGGCGGTGGTGTTTCTTGCCGCCCGGGGGCAACCAGAAGCCGTCACGCGACACCCGCGAGTCTCCCGGCGCACGATGAGACCCGGTGGGTTCGACACGACCAGGTGACCTGAACCCCAACAAGGGACATCGGCATGAACCCGAGGCCGCTGGAAGGCGATCCGCAGGAGTCTGCGGGCGCAGGAGTCATAGGACACGAGGCCGGTCAGCCGGCGAAGTCGCGACGACACGCGCGGCGGCCGCGGACGATCGCCCGCCGGCCGACCGCGCATCTCGGCAGCCGCGACCTCCCGGCGGGGGGGTCGCTGCTCGGGATCTTCGGCGCCACGGTGGCGCGCGCCGCCGGGCACGTCGCGATCGACGCCGCCGATGCGGTCCTGACCTATGGCGAGCTCGCGGACGCGGCGTCCGAGCTGGCGGCCCGCCTGCGGGCTATCGGCGTCGGCCCCGGCGATCGCGTCGGCGTGCGGGCTCCCAGCGGGACCACCGAGCCGTACGTGGCGATACTCGGGATCCTCCATGCCGGTGCGGCGTATGTGCCGGTGGACGCCGACGATCCGCCTGCTCGGGCGGCGGAACTGTGGCTGCACTCGGGCGCCTGCGCGATGATCGAGCGCGGCCTCGCGGTGACGCAACTGGCCCCCCCAAGCGACGCGCACCGCCAGCTCACGGCCGATGACGACGCCTGGGTGATCTTCACCTCGGGCTCGACCGGAGCCCCGAAGGGGGTCGCCGTCTCGCACCGATCGGCGGTCGCGTTCGTCGAGGCGGAAGCGGAGCTGTGGAACATCGAGCGCGAGGACCGGGTGCTCGCCGGCCTATCGGTGGGATTCGACGCGAGCTGCGAGGAGATGTGGCTGGCCTGGCGCAATGGGGCGGCCCTTGTCCCCGCCCCGCGGTCGCTCGTGCGCTCGGGCGTGGATCTGGGCCCGTGGCTCATCGAACGCGACGTCACCGTGGTCTCGACCGTGCCGACGCTGGCGGCGATGTGGGACGAGTCGGCGCTGGCCGGCGTCCGCCTGCTGATCCTCGGCGGCGAGGCGTGCCCCGAGCCGCTGGCCCGGCGGCTGGCGGCGGGACGGGAGGTCTGGAACACCTACGGGCCCACGGAGGCCACGGTCGTGACCACGGCGACCCGTTGCCATCCCAACCGGCCGGTGACGATCGGCTGGCCGCTGAACGGGTGGAAGGTCGCCGTGGCCGACGAACGCGGCGAGCCCGTGGAGCTCGGAGCGTCCGGCGAGCTGGTGATCGGCGGCGTGGGCCTGGCCCGTTATCTCGATCGGGACCTGGACGCCGAGCGGTTCGCGCCGCTGCCTGCGCTCGGCTGGGATCGCGCGTACCGCACCGGCGACATGGTGCGGGAGACGATCGACGGACTCGAGTTCATCGGACGCCGCGACGACCAGGTCAAGATCGCCGGCCGGCGGATCGAGCTGGGCGAGCTCGACGCGCAGCTGGCCGCGGTCGACGGCGTGCGTGCATCGTGCGCCGCGGTCCGCGATTCGGCGGCGGGCAACGAGCTGCTGGTCGGATATGTGGTCGGCGACGTGGATCCGGAGGCTGTCCGCGAGGCGGTCGCCGCGCGCCTGCCGAGCGGCCTCGTTCCGACGGTTGTGGTGCTCGACTCGCTGCCGCTGGGCGCATCGGGCAAGGTCGATCGCAAGGCGCTTCCGTGGCCGCCGCCCGAAGCGCCGCGGACGTCGCGCCCGGGCGGATCACCGCCGGCGTTGAGTGGGACCGCGGCCTGGCTGGCGGAGCGTTGGACCGACCAGCTCGGACCCGTTGCTCTCACCGCCGAGAGTGACTTCTTCAAGCTCGGCGGCAGCTCGCTCGCAGCGGCCAAGTTGACCTCCGCCCTGCGGGACCGCTTTCCCTCCGTCGCCGTTGCCGACATCTACAACCACCGCCGGCTGGGAGATCTGAGCCACCGGCTCGATCAACTCGGGGCGGCGGGTGCCGTCGAGCACCGCGCCGGCGCCCCGCGCACGGCACGGTGGGGACTGCTCCAGCTGGCGGGCGTGTTCGCGCTGCTGACGCTGGCTGCGCCGCAGTGGCTGATCGGCATCCTGGCCTTCGATCATTGGCAGCCGGGCCAGATCGGCCCGCAGGTCGGTTGGGGTTGGCTGATCGCGGGCTGGCTCGTGTTCGCCAGCGCGCCGGGACGCGCCACGATCGTGTTGCTGGCTCGGCGAGTGCTCCTCGGGCGGTTGGAGCCGGGACGCTATCCGCGCCACGGCTGGCTGATGGTCCGTATCTGGTTCGTCGAGCGCCTGGCCCAGCTGTGCCGGCTCGAGGGCCTTGCCGGGACGCCGTGGGCCGCGCGCTACGCCCGTATCTCGGGCCACCGTGTCGGCGCCGGCGCGCGGATTGGAACGCTTCCGCCGGCCACGAGCCTGGTCTCGATCGGCGACGGCGCCACGCTCGAGCCTGACGTCGACCTGCAGGGTTGGTGGGTCGAGGGTGACGAGCTCGTGGTCGGCGAGTTGCGAATCGGCGCGGGCGCAAGGCTGGGGACCCGCTGCCTGCTGATGCCCGGCGCCGAGATCGGCGACGGCGCGGAGCTCGAGCCGGCGAGCGTAATCAGCTCGGCGGTGCCCGCGGGCGAGCGTTGGGCGGGCTCGCCGGCGGCGCGCGTCGGAGCCGCAGGAGAGCACTGGCCGGCGGGAACCCCGGCCCCACACCCGCGCCGTCGGGCGTGGAAGGCGATGTTCGGCCTCGGCCTGGGTGTGCAGAGCATCGTGCCGCTGGCCGCCGCCGTCCCGGGGATCGCCCTCCTGATCGTGATCGGCCCCGCGCGCTGGACGCTCCAGCAGGTGGTGGTCACGATGACCGTGCTCGCGCCCCTGATCGCGGCCAGCTTCCTGGTCGCCTACGGTCTGCTCATCGCCGGTCTCGTACGCTGTGTCGCGCGCCTGATTCGGCCCGGGGAGCATGCCGACGACGGCCCGACCGGCTGGGCCCTGTGGTTCAGCGAATCGCTGCTGGCCGGCGCGCGCGACGTGCTGTTCCCGCTCTACTCGAGCATCTACGCCCGCTCCTGGCTTCGCTTGCTCGGCGTGCCGGTGGGAGCCGGCACGGAGGTGTCAACGGCGATCGGGCTCAACCACCTCACGCGCTTTGGCGAGATGAGCTTCGCGGCCGATGATGTGGTGTTCGCCGGTGCCCAGTCCCGCGGGGGCTGGTTGCGAGTGGAGCCGATCGAGGTCGGCAGCCGAAGCTTCCTGGGCAACAGCGCGATCCTGGGCGGTGGCACCACCGTCGGGGACGACAGCCTCGTCGGCGTACTGACGGTGGCGCCGTCGGCGAGCGAGCACGGCACCTCGTGGTTCGGGATCCCGGCGCTCGAGCTGCCCCGGCGGCCTGAGCTCCCGGACCCGGCGCGGACCACACATCCGAGTCGCCGGCTGGTGCTGGCCCGAGGGGCGATGGAGCTGATCCGGATCCTGCTTCCGAGCACGATCTGTGTCGTGCTCGCCGCCACCGTGTTCGGACTCCTCGACGCGGTCGGCGTGGCTCAGGGACTGTGGGCTATGGCGTGTGCCGCGCCGGTGATGCTGGCCGTCGCCGGACTGTGTGCCTTGCTGGCCACCGCAGCGGCAAAGTGGCTGCTGATGGGCCGCTACCGGCCCGGCGAGCACCCACTGTGGTCGTTCTTCGTCTGGCGCGACGAGATCATCAACAGCTGCCAGGAGCAGCTGGCCGGCCCGTGGCTGCTCGATCTCGCCCTGGCCACGCCGCTGATGTCGTGGTACCTGCGGCTGATGGGGGCGAAGGTGGGGCGCGACGTGTGGTGCGAGACCATGACGATCACCGAATTCGACCTCGTCGAACTCGGCGACCGATGTGTCGTGAATCGCAACGCGGTCGTCGAGACGCATCTCTTCCACGACCGGCTGATGCGGATCGGGCCCGCCCACCTCGGCGAGCGATCGACACTGGGGCCGAGCAGCGTGATGCTTCCTGATTCCTCGCTCGGTGCCGACTGTGCGGTCGGCGGGCGATCGGTCGTGATGCGCGGCGAGCGACTCCCGGCTATGACTCGGTGGCATGGTGCTCCGGTCGTTGCGCTCTGACGTCAGCGCGGCGATGAGCCCGACCACGATTCCCGGCGGGCCCGAGGTCCGGCTGCTCGACGCCCGCCGGGCCGGCCTCGACGAGGCCGGGCTCCTCGCGTGGGCCCGCGCGCAGACGACCGCCGCCAGAGCAGCGTTCGTGACGCGCTCCTATCGCTATCCCTACGCGGCCCTCGCGTGGCACAGCGACCCGGTCGGGATCGACCTCGAGCGGGTCGAACGCTGCGACGCGGCCTTTGCCGAGTCGATCTGCACGCCTGCCGAGTGGGCCGAGGCCGGGCAGACCGCCGATAGCGACGGCTACGTCACCGCGCTGTGGTCGAGCAAGGAGGCGCTCGCCAAGGCGCTCGGCGACGCGATCCGCTACGACCCACGGCGGCTCGAGTCACCGATGCTGTGGCCTCGCCTGCGCTCAGGCCCGTGGCGCTGCGCACCGATCACCGTGCCGGCCGATCACACCGGCTGGATGTGCTGGCGGCAGGCGCAGGACACCCCGGATCCCCCTTACGGGATCGGTACGAGCACACCCGGACGGCGCCCGACCACCGACACCGTGCGCGCGTAGGACGCACGCAACACGCCGGCCGGCGCCTCGTGCCGGCGGAGGGCGTCGCCGATCGGCAGCACCGTGTAATCGGGATGGCGGATCCACGTCGGCATGTAGGACACGCTCTGCACCTTTGAGTCGGCACCCGTCACGACCACGTGGAGGAACACGAGCATCCCATCCTGGGTCGAGGCCGGGCAGCACGAGGCGGTCTCGTTGGAGAGCAGGTTGCCCTCCCCATAGATGACGAACTTGCCTCCGATGCGGACGATCGGCTGGACCACGTGTACGTGCTGACCCACGATCACGGTGATGTCGGGGTCCCCGGCGAGGGCGTGAGCTGTCGCGAGCTGGAACCCGCTCGGCTGGGATTGGAACTCGGTTCCCCAGTGGAAGTTGACGATCACGACCTGGGCGCCGCGTCGGCGCGCCGTGCGGGCATCGCGCCGCACGCGCGACACCGCGGCGAGATTGACCGACCAGGGGTGCGGCGGCGTGAATCCGTTCAGCATCTCGGTGTAGGCGAGGAACGCGACCCGCACCCCTTTGACGGTCACGATCAGGGTGCGGCTCTGCGCGGCCGCAGACGGGAACGAGCCCGTGTGCAGGACTCCGGCCCGGTCGAGCGCGAGGCCCGTCTGGTCGATCCCGTACTGACCCTGGTCGAGCGAATGATTGGAGGCGGTGTCGCAGATCTCCCACCCGGTCCTCTTGATCGCGCGTGCGAGCTGGGTCGGGGTGTTGAAGACGGGATATCCCTGCGGCGGCCTCGGCGTCATCGGCGTCTCGACGTGACAGATCGCCAGGTCCGCGGCACGAACGTAGGGAGCGATCTCGCGCAGCATCGGCGTGAAGTCGTAGTTGCCGCGTCCGTATTGGAGCGCCCGCTGCCACAGCGGTGAGTGGATCAGCAGATCGCCGTTCAGCTCGACCGTCAGCTTCACGGTCCGCGCCGGCGCCGGCCGTCGCGGCATCGCCCCGCCGTCGGAAATCCACGCGAGCGCCCCGGCCAGCATAAGCGCGGTGACGATCCCGCCCCGCACCGCGGTGTTCAGCCGGCTGCGACGAGAGGCCACGCGGTCATGTTCGCGGATCGCGCGGCGCAACGGCCCGACGCTGGTTGCGGCGCCGCACCGGGCCCACTGCGCGCGGGAGTATCGTCGCCGCGGCCATTCGTCACGGCTGGGGGTTCGTCGGCCCGTCGCGAGGCGCTCTCAGCCGGCCGGCGCCCAGGCGGCCTGCGGCAGCAACTGCTCGAGTTGCACCGCCACCGCCAGCAGCTTCTCCTCCGTGCCGGGCAGGCCGACGAGCTGCAGGCCGATCGGCATCCCGGCCGGCGAGCGGCCGACGGGAACCGCGACGGCTGGGCAGCCGGCCACATTCCACTGAGCCGTGTAGCCCATCCACCGAGCGACCCCGAGCATGGTGACGATCCAGTTGCGACCGCTCCACGTGCCCACCGCCGGCGGGTCCTGGGCCATCACGGGGGTGATCAGGAGGTCGCGTCCGGCGAGCCAGTTGCGCAGCCGCTGCCCGTCGCGTGCGCTCGACGCCTCGGGCGCCCACCCCCGGTCGAGCAGACGGCGGCCCTGGCGCACCATCGCCCGGGTCCGCGGTTCAAGGGCCGCTTCATCGGCGCGTTCGGCGTCCTCCGCGATGCCGGCCAGCCAGCAGCGGATGAACGCCTGCGGTGTGGGCGGGTTCGGCGGTGAGGCCGTCTCGATTCTGTGCCCGGCCCGGGCCAGTGCCGAGGCGGCGGCCGCCAGTGCGCCCTTGACCGCCTTGGCCACCGGTGCGCCCTGGACCGGATGCCGGGAGGAGACCGAGATCGTGAGTGGCTGCGAGGGCACCGCCGGATCGCGGAAGCGCTCGGTGCCGGCGAGCACGTCGAGCACGAGCGCGGCGTCGGAGACCGACCGCGCCAGCGGGCCGAAGGCGCTGCACCCGCGCCAGTGCTCGGCGGCGCCCCCGGGCAGCGGCACCACGCCGGGCGTCGGCTTGAAGCCGACGATTCCGCAGGCCGCCGCGGGAACCCGCAATGATCCCCCGCCGTCGGATCCGAGCGCCACGGCGGCCATCCCGGTCGCCACCGCGACCGCGCTGCCGCCGCTCGAGCCCCCCGGCGTGCGCCCGGGCGACCACGGGTTGCGGGTCGGCTCGCGGCCGGCGCCCTCCGTGAACGGCCAGACGGCCAGCTCGGGCATCGTCGTCGTGCCGAGAACCACGGCGCCGGCGCGGCGCAGACGGGCGACCAGCTCATCGTCCCGCGCCGCCGGGGTGGCCGGCATCGCGAACGAGCCGAACCGCGTCGGCAATCCCTGTACGTCGACGTTGTCCTTGATCGCGACCGGCACCCCGGCGAGCGGCAGCGACGCCAGGTCATCGCGCCCGCGCAGCGCCTCCGCTTCCCGCACGGCCGACTCGAGCGTCACGCTCGCGAACGCATTCAGCGCCGGCTGGTAGCGCTCGATCCGCTCGGCGTGGGCACGGACGACGTCGACCGGATCGAGCTCCCTCGACCGCACACGGGCGGCGATCTCGGTGGCCGCGAGACTCGCGGGTCCAAGCTCACCCGGAACGCGCGTGGCGCCGTTCGTCTCCGCTTGGTCGGCCGTCCCTGTGATGGGTGCGTCGGGCTCAGGGCTCATGGACACGAGCGTAGACCTGGCCCGCGCCGACCGCAAGACACCTTTCCGTCCCGGCCCGACGCGCCCGGGGCGCCCCGGCCGGGCTCTCCAGAGCTCGCGACTGCGTCAGCAGACGGGCCGCAGCCCCAGCGGTCCGTCGGTCCGGTCTTGCGACATCATCACATCGATCGTCTACTTTTTCTCCGGCCTGTTCAGGACCGAGAGAACACGACCGAGGAGCAACACGTCATGCCCGCATACAACGATTTGACGGCCGGCAGTCGTCCGGTCGCGGCCGAAGACACCCGGGCGGTGTTCGGACAGGTCATGGGCCTGGTCGCCCTGACCGTCGGCTGCACCGCGCTCGGCGCCTACATCGGCCGCAATCTGACCGGAGGCGCTGGGCTGCTCCTGTTCATCGGAGCCTTGGCCTGCGTGTTCGGGCTCAACATCGCCTCCTCCCGGGGGCGTGAGCAGCTCGCGATCGCGCTCCTGTTCGGACTCGGCCTCCTGCTCGGCCTGGCCGTGGGAGGTGTGCTCAACCAGTACGCGAAGGCCGATCCGGCAGCACTGTGGCAGGCGGCCGGCGCAACCGCGGGCTTCGTCGCGGCCTGCGGCGCGTTCGGCTACGCCACCCGCCGGGATCTCTCGTCGTGGGCCCGGGTCCTGTTCTGGGCTCTGCTCGCGCTGATCGTGTTCGGGGTCATCGGAATCTTCGTCGCGATCCCCCAGGCGAACCTGATCTATGCCGTCGCCGGCCTCGTGATCTTCGGCGGCTTCACGATCTTCGACTTCAACCGGCTCCGCCGGTCCTCGATGCAGAGCGCCGTCCCGATCGCCGCGGGCATCTTCCTGGACATCTTCAACATCTTCCTGTTCATGTTGAGGATCTTCGGCGGCAGCGGCCGTGGTTAGCTCGGCAGAGAGGGTGTCTCAAGCCGGGTACGACGTCGGGAGACCCGGTCAGACCTGCTCCTCGGCCACGTAGTGCCGACCGCCCGCAGTGTCGACCCAGACACGCGTGATGCGGTTGCTGCGGGGATCGCGGAACCGCTCGCTGGTCGGCAGCCAATCGGGCGCAGCCACGTCGGCCTCCCCGTGCCCCCGGCCCCACCGCCGGGTCGGAGTCGGCGGACTGAGCGGCGGAAGGTCGGCGAGCATCGCGACGGCCTCCTCACGCGTTTGGGCCTCGAGCACAACGGCCACGCGCCGCTCGAGTTCCTGCACTCCGAGCCGGCCCGCTGCGGCGTGCTGACCGAGCGCATCCACGAGTCGGTCGCGGTCGGCGTCGCTCAGCAGCATGCCGGGCTAGACGCGATCCACCGTGACGGCCGTCCCGTAGGCGAAGATCTCGGTGAACTGCTGGCCGATCTCGGAGGAGTCGAAGCGCACCGCGATCACCGCGTCTGCCCCCATCAGGCGCGCGTTCTCGACCATCCGGTCGATCGCATGACGCCGGCTGTCCTCCAGCAGCTGCGTGTACTGGGAGATCTCGCCGCGCCGCAGCGCCTTGAACGACGCGCTCATGCTGCCGGCGAAGCCCATGCTCCGAACGACGAGGCCATAGCAGACGCCGATGTTCTCCCTGACGCGCGTGCCCGGGAGCTCCAGCGCCGTGGTCATCGGAAAGTCGTTCATCGGCGCGGCGTCGCTCACCCGGCGGACGCTAGCACCGGTGGCGCCGGCACTGCGGACACCGTGTCCACGCTACCGTTGGGCGTCGATGTGGCGCCGATCACGTTCTCTTCTCCCCACCGCTGCGCTCCTCGCCGGAGCGCTCGCGCTCGCGGGTTGCGGTAGCAGCAGCTCGTCGAGCTCGAGCTCGAGCTCGCCGAGCAGCGCCAGCACGCCCGCTGCGTCCACCGGCACCACGGCCGGCGCGACCCTCGGCTTCGAGGGCGTCGCGCTCGAGCAGGGCGCAGACCTGGCCCCCGCCGGCACCACCCAGACTGGGACCGTGGACGGGATCCATTGCGGCGCGACCGAGCAGCTCGCCTACCACATCCATGCGCACCTGTCCGTGTTCGTGAACGGAGCGCCGAAGGCGATTCCGCCCGGCGTCGGCATTCCCGGCTCCAGCCCCCAGCTGACCCCGCAGGGCCCGATCGCCGCCGGCGGCCAGTGCATCTACTGGCTGCACACGCACACCTCCGACGGCGTCATCCACATCGAGTCGCCCACTCAGCGGATCTACACGCTGGGCAACTTCTTCGACGTCTGGCATCAGCCGCTCAGCGCGACCCAGGTCGGCCCGGCCACCGGCAAGATGACCGCGTACGTGGACGGGAAGCCGTGGACGAAGGATCCGCGCGCGATCCCGCTGAACGCGCACACGGTGATCCAGCTCAGTGTCGGGTCCCCGGTGGTCCCGTTCGGGACCATGTCCTGGGCCGCCACGCAGCTGTAGCGCCCAGCACACGGCTGCGGTGCCGAGCTCAGTGATCCGGGGCCACAGCCTCCGCTCGTCCCCGCCGCCGCCGTCGCCACACCTCGCCGCCGATCACCACCACGATCAGCGCGACCAGCAGGCCCCCCGTCACGAGTCCGAGGTCGTCGACGGCGTCGACCACGGTCGGACCGATCCAGTAGGCGGCGAGCCCGATTCCGACCGCCCACAGCGCGGCTCCGAACGCATTCACCGGCAGGAACACGGCCGTGCGCACGCCGTGGATGCCCGCGACCCAGGACGGCGTCAGCACGATCGCGATGACGGGATGTCGTCGGAAGACCTCGTCCCCACGCTCGACCGCCCTCGTCCGCGGCCTGCGGAGAGGCCCCGGGGCAGTCACGACGGCTCGTCCCGCCTTGAGCCCGATGACCCAGCCGGCGATACCCCCGGCGGTGGCCGCTGCCCAGGCTACGAACACCACCGACCCGATATCCAGCGAGTGCCGGGCGGCGAACACGGCCGCGGCGATCAGGACCGGCTCCCCGGGCCCCGGGACCCCGAACCAGCTCGCGGCCGCCGCCAGGGTCAACCCGAGGTAGTCGATCGCCGGACCGTGGAAGTGGTGCAGGTGAAGGTGGAAGCGGAGCGCCAGCAGGATGATCGGCAGCGCTCTCATGCGTCGTCGGCGCGAAGATGTCGAAAGCCGGCACGCATGGCAGCCGATCGTCGCACACCGAGGCGTCAGTGCCCGATCGGATAGACCGAGGGCCCGATTCTTGGACTTCTGGCCGATGCCAGGGCGAGGGCCGCTGATAGCGTCCGCGCGCTGACCGCTGACCCTGCGCACATCCACCGCGGGCTTCGAGCGCCGCGACGAGGAGACACCATGAGCACCGGCATCATCGTTTCGTATGACGGCACGCCCAACGACGACGACGCGCTCGCGCTCGGCCGGCTGCTGGCGCGGACCGGCGCGTCGCTGGCGCTCGCGTATGTCCGCCACTCCCGCGAGTACGACCCGCGCCGCGAGGAACTGGCCCAGCACGACGCCGAGCGACGGCTGGAACACGGCGCCACCTGGCTCGAGGATCCCGACGTCCCGCGGCACATCGTCGTCTCGGCCTCGACCGGCGAAGGGCTGGGACGCCTGGCGGCGGACCAGGGCTCGTTGGTGGTCGTGTTCGGCTCGGACTACCGCACTCCGCCCGGCCGCGTTGAGCCCGGCACCTCCGCGCAGACGCTGCTCGACGGCGGCGCGGTCGCGATTGCCGTCTCGCCCGCGGGGCTGAGGACGACGCCCGATGAGGGCATCAGCTCGATCGCAGTCTCGGCCGAGGGATCCGACGCGGCGGCCGAGCAGACTGCGCAGGCCCTCGCCCGGGCGCTCGGCGCCACCATCACGACTCCGACCGCCGGCGGTGTTGGCTTGGTCGTGGTCGGCTCGCAGCCGGGCGCCCCGGCCGGGCGCGTGCAGCTCAGCGGGTCGGCGCGGTACCTGCTCGAGACCGTGCGCGCCCCGGTGCTCGTGGTGCCCGCCGCCACGCCCGTGACGCTCGGCCCCGCCTGATCCGGGACCCGAAAAGCCGCCTTGAGCGGCGGTTTACCGCTCCTTGCGGGCTGGGTTTATCCCAATGTCCAGGGGCCTGAATCGTTTGCTGGACTCAAGGCCATAGTTCCTCGCCCGGGCGCCGAGCAACCTTCTGAGCTTGATTGGGCCACCAGGCCCGTTTGCCGCCGTCGTCGGTGGCTGTCCTTGTACTTCCCCTAGGTCCTCAGGACAAGGAGATCCATACATATGTGGCTGCCGTATCCAACATGGCTCAGCCCAGGAGACAACGCGTGGCAGCTGACCGCTGCGACGCTCGTTGGTCTCATGAGCGTGCCCGGCCTCGTCGTGCTCTACGGCGGGGTCATGCAGAAGCGCTGGTCGGTCAACAGCATGATGCTCACTTTTGCAGCCTTCGCGGTGGTCCTCATCGTGTGGGTGTTGTGGGGCTTCAAGATGGGCTTCGGCTCACCGTTCCACGGGCTGTCCCACTCGGGTTTCTTCGGGAACTTCATCGGTAAGCCGGGTCCGGTGCTCTCGCACACGCAGGAGCAGGGCCAGGCCACGATCCCATTGATCACCACCGGGCCGAACTTCAGATTCCCGCAGTCCTCGCTCGTGTACTTCCAATTCGTGTTTGCGGGGATCACGCCAATCCTGATGCTCGGGTCGGTGCTGGGCCGGATCAACTTCAAGGCCTGGATCCCGTTCGTGGCGTTGTGGATCACGTTCATCTACACGACCAACGCCTTCCTCATCTGGGGCGGCGGCTGGTTCGCCCAGAAGGGCGCGGTCGACTTCTCCGGCGGTTACGTGATCCACCTGGCAGCCGGTGTCTCCGGCTTCGTCGCGGCCGCGGTGATCGGGCCACGACTCCAGCGAGACCGCGAGATCGACGCACCGAACAACGTGTTGATGGTGGCGGTCGGAGCCGGACTTCTGTGGCTGGGTTGGAACGGCTTCAACGGTGGAGACCCGTACTTCGCCGGCGCCTCGGCGTCCGCGGCGGTGCTCAACACCAACCTGTGCACGGCGGTCGCCTTCCTCGTGTGGGTCCTGTGGGACTACCTCACGGGTCGCAAGCCGTCACTCATCTCGGGCGTCAACGGGATGATCACCGGACTCGTGGCCATCACCCCGGCGGCCGGTTACGTGAACGGGTGGGGAGCGATCGCGATGGGCGTCATCGCCTCCACGCTGGTGTACTTCGCGCTCAACTACCTGAGCCGTGTGCGCCCGTTCCGGAACGTCGACGACACGCTGGGCGTCGTCTACACCCACGGTATGGCCGGCTTCGCCGGCGGTCTGCTCGTCGGTGTCTTCGCCGATCAGCACATGGTCGTCTACGAGGGTCTCGGCAAGACCGCCAACATCTCCGCGCAGGGCGTCCTGCAGGGGAATTGGACGCTGCTGAAATGGCAGCTGTTCGCCGGCCTGTGGGTGATCGTGTTCTCCGGCGTCGGGACGTTCATCCTGCTCAAGCTGGTCGGGCTCGTGGTTCCGCTACGCATGAAGGAAGAGGACATGGAGATCGGCGACATCGCCGTCCATGGCCACGAGGTGTACCCGTCGGACGTGCCGTCACTCGGGTACCCGAACGGCATCCCTGGGTTGGCGCAGGGCGCGGGCGAGGCGACGCCATCGACCGCATGACGGACGGCGCGGGAGTCACTGCGTCCAGGCGCGGTCGTGATGGAACGCGCCCGCTCGCTTGACAGCAACCCCGCGCCGGCGGGCGATCGGGGGGCGGCAGACGCCGCCCCCCGATCCACCCCGCTGACGATCGTCTCCGGCGCCGTCGCCGGCGACGATCTCCTCAGCGTCGCGGCCTCGACGTCCGACGCACTCGGGCGCCCGGTCACGATCGCGATTCCCTCCCTGGGGGATCCGGTCGTCTGGCCTCGGGGGGCCATCGCCGAGTCCGGTGTGCGCACGATCGTCGAACACGCCGCCGCCGTGATCCGCGAGCCGGCGAGCGAGCCACCCGAGATCATCGCCGACGCCGTTGCGGTCCGGATCGGGCAAGACGTCGTCGGGATCATCGCCGTGACGCCGTCGGACCACACGCGAGAGCTGACGCCCGAGCAGTTGGCGTGGCTCGAGGCGGGCGCCGCCGGGGCCGCTGTCAGCGCCCTGCTCCGCGACGCCCAGGAAGGTGGTCTCGAGGCCTCGCGCCGGGCGCTGCTGCAGGCCCTGCGCACCGGGCCTCCGGCGGATGTCTCCGCCCTCGTCTCGCACGCGCGGCGGCTCGGATTCGACCTTGGCTCTGGAGCGGTGGCGCTGTGCGCCACCCCGGCTCCCGACGTCGGCGCGATCGCGCCGGCCGAGCTGCTCTCGCGCCGGCCGGCCCTGCTGGCCGAAGTGGGCCACGGCCGGCTGTGCGGCCTGGTTCCGATCAGCTCCCCGCTGGCGTCGCTCGACGGCGCGGAGCAGATCGCCGCGGAGCTGACCGACCTCGGCATGCTCGTCGCGCTCTCGGGCCCGCGGCGCGATCCCGCAACGCTCCACGACGCCCTGCGCGAGGCCGAGCTGCTGGTCGAGCTGAGCGCCTCACCGGCCGGCTCGCTGTCGGGTCAGGAGGAGACCTACCGGCTGTTGATCGGGATCCTGCTCCGCGGCCGCGAGGAGCTGGAGCTGCTGCGGTCTCAGACCATCTCGCCGCTCTCGGCCTACGACAGCCGGCACGACACGGATCTACTCGCCACCCTGCAGGCGTTCCTCGCCCACCACGGCTCGACGACCGAGACCGCCGAGGCGATGAGCCTGCACAGGCACACCGTCGGCTACCGGCTCGCCCGCGTGCACGAGGTCTCCGGCCTGTCCCCGTATGAGTCCGACGGCCGTGAGCGCCTGAGCCTGGGTCTGAAGGCCCACCAGATCCTCGAGGCCGACCAGCGGGTCCGCGGCTCGCTCTAGCGGCGGCCTCCAGCGGGGGGCTCTAGCCCAGAACCAGCTCGGCAGCGGCGCGCAGCGTTGCCGTGTCGCCCGCGATCAGGAGTGTGGTCACGATCGAGTCGCGCCACGCCTCGAGGTCGTGGCGGACCTTCTCGGGCGGGCCGATCAGCGTGAGCTCCTCGACCAGCTTGGTCGGAATCGCGGCGGCCGCCTCGTCCTTGTGGCCGGACAGGTACAGCTCCTGGATCTTCGCCACCTCGGCCTCGTAGCCCATCCGGATCGCCACGTTGGCGTGGAAGTTCGTGCCCTTGGCCCCCATCCCGCCGAAGTAGAGCGCGTACATCGGGCGCAGCGCGTCGGCCGCGGCCTCGATGTCGTCGGTGAGGATCAGCGGGACCGTCGCGGCCACCTCGAACTCATCGGCGCCGAGCCGAGCGCCCGGCCGCGCGAAGCCCTCGGCGAGCGCGTCGCGGTAGTAACCGTCGTGGTGGGGCGAGTAGAACAGCGCCAGCCACCCGTCGCAGAGCTCGCCGGCGAGGGCGATGTTCTTCGGGCCCTCGGCGGCGAGGTAGATCGGGATGTCCTCGCGCAGGGGGCGCAGCGAGGACTTCAGCGGCTTGCCGAGGCCCGTGCCGTCGGGGAGCGGCAGCGGGTAGTGCGGGCCGTCGTTGACCAGCGGTCCCTGCCGCGCCCAGATCTCGCGCAGGATCCCGATGTACTCGCGCATGCGAGCGAGCGGCTTCGCGAATGGCTGTCCGTACCACCCCTCGACCACCTGGGGCCCCGACACGCCGAGTCCGAGGATCATGCGTCCGCCCGAGAGGTGGTCGAGCGTCATCGCCGCCATCGCCGTGGCCGCCGGAGTCCGAGCCGAGATCTGGGCGATCGCGGTGCCGAGCTTCAGCCGCTCGGTCGCGGCGCCCCACCAGGCCAGCGGCATCAGCGCGTCAGAGCCATATGCCTCAGCGGTCCACAACGAGTCGAAGCCCAGCCGCTCCGCCTCGGCGACCGCTTCGGCCGCGCCGGGCGGGGGTCCGCCCGCCCAGTAGCCGACGTTCAGACCGAGGCGCAGCTCACGTGCCATCGACCGGGAACCCTAGTGCTTTCCGGTGCGACGAGTGAGGCGCCGCCACAGGCTCGGAGGCCGGGGTTGGGTACGTGACCATTCCTCGTGTGTCGGCAGCCGGCCGCGCTTGCGCGCCTCGAGCACGCAGGCGGTGTGCGCGTGCCGGCGCCTGGAGGAGTCACCCTCGGGCACGATCAGCATGTGCTCGCTGAGCGCCGGAAGATGGCGCCCGCAGAGCGGGCAGCGGTACGTGGCGGGCTTCAGATTCTGAGCCCTGCGCACGCTCCACCATCGGGCAGGCTCGCCGCTGGCCATCCGTCCAAGGATCGCATCGCGGGGCAGCCGAGCGGTATCGTCGCCGGCCGTGGACCATCGTGAGAAGCGGATCGTGGTCGAGACGGCGCGGTACCGGGTGACCGGCGTCCTGCAGCTGCCGCGCGACGGGTATCGCAGCCGCCTGACCGACTTCCTCAACGCATCTGACCGCGAGTTCATCGCGCTCACCGACGCCCATGTGGAAGCGCTCGACGGCCCCCCGCACCCCGAACACCGGCCGTTCGTCGCGGTCGCGCTCAGACACGTCGTGCTGGCCAGCCCACTCGACGAGGACGACGGGGAATGAATAGCTATCCTTTCGGCCATGGCCACCCATCAAGCCGATGAGCTGTCGGACCTGAGCCGCAGCGAGGTCCTCCGCGCCTCGCCGCGGATGTTCGACAACGACCTGCTGGACAAGCTCTCACGCGTCCACCCCAGCGTTCCGCCGATCCTGTTCCTGCCCACGATCGCCTTTCTGCTCGTCGAGGGCTTCGTCAACGGAGTCGGCTGGGCCGCTCCGGCGTGGATGCTCGGTGGCTACGTGTTCTGGACCCTGACGGAGTACTGGCTGCACCGGATCGTGTTCCATTTCGAGCCCGAGAAGGGAATCGGAGCCAAGCTGCACTGGATCATCCACGGCGTCCATCACGATCACCCCAACGACCCGCTGCGGCTCGTGATGCCCCCGTCGGTGAGCATCCCGCTGGCGGCGCTGTTCGTGTGGGCCTTCTACGCGGTCCTCGGCAGCCCGGCGTTCTTCCCCTTCGGAGCCGGTTTCCTGGCCGGGTACCTGGCCTACGACATGCTCCACTATCACGTGCACCATCACCGGCCGACGACCGCGGTCGGCAAGAAGCTGCGCGAGCTGCACATGCGCCATCACTTCCAGGACCACGACCGGGGCTACGGCGTCAGCGCCCCGTTCTGGGACCACGTCTTCGGGACCGCCCCGAAGCCGCGCTGAGCACCGGGCACCGAACATCCGACGAGTTCGCTCGACGAGCGGGCGATCGCGCTGGTCGCCACCTGCTCGGGCGCCCGGGCACCGAACCGGAGCTGATCGCCCGGCTCGACGTATGATCGCGGCGGCACTTCGAGGCAGAGGGAGGCGTCAATGGCGTTTGAGGTTGGAGAACGGGTGATCGCGGAGGTCAGCGGCCGCCGCCGCCGGACGCAGATGGGAGCGCTGCGCCGTCCTCGTCACGGCATCATCGAGGAGGTCCTGCGGGGCGACCCGAGGCCGCGGTATCTGATCCGCTGGGACGTGGGCGAGATCAGCATCTACGCGCCGGCCAACGGAGGCCTGCGCCTCGACCCCGAGCACCACCCGCCGGGATCGTGAGCGACTCCGCGCCCGGCCCTCCGGCCGGGGCCGGAGCGGGAGCGGAAGAACGGAGAGGGCGGGATTCGAACCCGCGATGGAGTTTGACCCCCATACTCGCTTAGCAGGCGAGTGCCTTCAGCCACTCGGCCACCTCTCCCGGGTGCTGGCCGGAGTGTAGAGCTAGCATCGCGTTCGCGGACCCCGGAGGGGTGGCAGAGCGGTCGAATGCACCGGTCTTGAAAACCGGAGTCCGTTCACGCGGACCGCGGGTTCGAATCCCGCCCCCTCCGCTGAACGAGAGGAGAGATGTGAGCGACATCGAGCACGAGAAGCGCATCGCGGCGGAGGCCGCGGCGGGTCTCGTCGAGAACGGCATGACGGTCGGGCTCGGCACCGGGTCGACCGTCGCCTACGCGCTTCCAGCCCTGGCCGCACGGGGCCTCGACCTGCGCTGCGTTGCGACCTCACTCGCCACCGAGCACGCGGCGCGGGAGCTGGGGATGGAGATCGTCTCGTTCGCCGGGTTGGATGCTCCCGCCAGGCTTGATGTTGCGATCGACGGGGCGGATCAGGTCGCGCCGTCGGGCTGGCTCATCAAGGGAGGCGGTGCCGCGCACACGCGCGAGAAGGCGGTCGCGGCTGCCGCGGACCGCTTCGTGGTGATCGTGTCCTCCGACAAGCTCGTCGAGCGGCTGACCCCGCCGATCCCGGTCGAGCTGGCCCAGTTCGGTCTTGCCGCCACCCTCCGGCGCCTGCAGCCGGTGCGTCTTCGCGACGTCCCGCGCAGTCCCGACGGGGGGGTGATCGCCGACTATGGCGGCGAGTTCGACGACCCAGCCGCCCTCGCGGCCCGGTTGTCGGCCACCATCGGCGTCGTCGAGCACGGCTTGTTCCCGGCGGCCATGGTCGCGGATGTGCTGATCGGGCGCGGCGACCAGGTCGAGCGGCTGACGCCGGCCACGCCCGGCGCGACCTGACGAGCGCGTCAGTCCGGGCGCTCGGCGTGCACCGCATACACCTCGACGCTGCCCGCGTCCAGGCCGACGCTCTCGAGCGCCGCGAACAGATCATCGCGGTGGGCGCCGAAATGCTCGGCGGATTCCCAGGTCTCGAACATGCGGACCTCGTCCTCGCCGTACGCGATGTGGGACAGGCGGCCCTCCGGCTCATGCACGCCCGAGGCCTCGAGCTCCGCGATGAGGCGCCTGTAGTCCTCCTTCGACATGTGCTGCGGGCTGATGTGAACGGCGACCGGCATCGGTCGGGATGATCGCACGCGAGCGCTGCGCCCATCCAAGCCCATTTGGCGCTCAGCCGCCGGCCAGCGCCTGCAGCTCGGCCAACGCCTCGTCATCGAGGAGTTGCCGGCACGCGTGTTCTGACGCACGGCAGGCCTTCGCGCACAGGCCGCAATGGGCGTGGTGCGCGGCGTGACGCGTGCACTCCTCGGCGCAGCCCCCGCACGCGTGAACGCACGCCTGCAGCACCCGCCGGATCAACACGCGGTCCTCTCGGGCCTGGCGCGAGAGCAGCCGAACCGTCAGGCCGCAGACGTCCGAGCAGCTCGTGGTGAGGGCGCTACACCGGCGCAGCGCTGCGACCTCGTCCGCTGCCAGACAGGCGTCGGCACACGCCGTACAGGCCTGCTCGGCCGCGGCACACGCCTCGATCGCGGCCGCCAGCTCACCCGGATCGAAGCTCCCGCCGCCGGCCGTGGCGTCCACCATCTCTCGCGTGCTGCTCATCGCTGCTCCTCTCGCCGTCGACTGCCTGCAGCGGATCCTCTCAAGGCCCGTGGCGTCGCGCCATATAGTCCGCCCATGACGAGGCCACGGCTCGAGGGAAAGGTCGCGATCATCACCGGTTCGGCCGGCGGCACCGGAGGGCGCCCATGAGCAGGTCCGCCCTGCGCACCGACGGGGATCTGGACCACGCGGCACAGGAGTTGGCCACGCTCGCGCGTTCGCTCGCCGTGCGCACCGAGCAGGAGCGCCGGCTGCCCGACGAGCTCGTCTCGAGCCTGCAGGCCTCGGGTCTGCTGCGTGCCGGCGCCCCGGCCGCACTCGGCGGGCTCGAAGCCCCTCCGGCGGTGACGCTGAGGTGTGCGGAGACGATCGCCCGCGGCGACGCCTCGGCCGGCTGGTGCGTGTCGATCGCCGCCACGAGCAGCCTCCTCTCGGCCTATCTCCCCGAAGACGGGGCGAGCGAGGTCTTGGGGCGCAACGACGCGGTGGCGGCGGGCGTGTGGGCGCCGAGCGGAACGGCTCACCCGGTCGACGGCGGGATGCGCGTCTCGGGTCGGTGGCGGTTCTGCAGCGGGATCACGCACTCCGACTACCTGTTCGCCGGATGCGTTCTCGACACCGGCGCACCCCGCGACTCCGATTCCCCGGTCCTGCGCGTGGTCGGGATCCCGACCGGCGAGCTCGAGATCCTCGACACCTGGCACACCAGCGGCCTGCGCGGCACCGGCAGCCACGATGCGGTGGCTGACGACGTGTTCGTCCCCGTGCGCCGGACACTGTCGCTGTTCGAGGGGCGCCTGACGGTCGATGCCCCGTTGTACCGCTTCCCGGTGTTCGGCTTCTTTGCGCTGTCGATCGCCGCCGCCGCGCTGGGCAACGCGCGCGGCGCGATCGAGGACCTCGTCGAGCTGGCCGCGGGCAAGGTCGGGCAGGGCTCGAGCCGCACGCTGGCCGAGCGGCCGTCGACGCAGTCGGCCGTCGCCGAGGCGGAGGCGGCCCTCCGTGCCGCCCGGGCGTTCTACTACCAGGCGATCGATCAGGCGTGGCAGGCTGCGCAGCTCACGGAGCCGGTGTCCGTCGAGCTGCGGGCGGGACTCCGGCTGGCGGCGACGCACGCGGTGCGCACGTCGGCCGAGGTCGCGCGCTCGATGTACGACCTCGGCGGTGGCTCGGCCATCTACGAGGACTCACCGCTGCAGCGCCGCTTCCGCGACGCGCATGCCGCGACGGCCCATTTTCAGGTCAATCCGACGAGCTGGGAGCTGACCGGCCGGCTGCTCGTCGGCCAGCCGACGCAGACGGCGCTGCTGTGATCGCCGCGCTCGGGGTGGCGCTGCTGTGATCGCCGCGCTCGGCGTGGCGCTGCCGTTCTGGCTCGACCACCCCGACGAGGAGGCGATGGAGGTCGCGCTCGCGGCCGAGCGGGCCGGCATCGAGACGCTGTGGGTCGGTGAGATGGCGACCTTCGACGCGTTCGCGCTTGCCACGGCCATCGGCATGCGCACCGAGCGGGCGCGGCTGAGGATCGGTCCGCTGGCCATCGGCGTGCGGACCCCGGTCGCAATCGCCCTTGGCGTCTCCTCGGTGGCGACGCTCACCGGCCGCCCGGTCGATGTGGCGTTGGGCGCTTCGAGCCCAGCGATCGTCGCGGGCTGGCACGGCCGGACGTGGGAGGCGCCGGCGACCCGGATGCGCGAGACGGTCCCCGCGCTGCGATCGATCCTCGCCGGAGACCGCACCGAGCTCGACGGTCCTCACGTCCGCACCCATGGCTTCAGGCTGCGCCGGCCCCAGCCCGGGGCGTGTATCTCGGTCGCGGCGTTCGGCCCGGCGATGATGCGGGTCGCCGCCCGCTACGCCGACGAGGTCGTGCTCAACCTCGTCACCCCCGAGCATGTGCGGCGTGTCCGGGCGCAGCTCGATCTGGAGGCCCGAGCGGTCGGCCGGCCATCCCCACGCCTGGCGGTGTGGGTGCCGATTGCGCTCAACCCCGGGGCCCGAGCCCAGGCCCAGCTCAGCGCTCAGCTCGCCGTGTACCTCCGGCCTCCCGGCTACGGCGAGATGTTCGCGCAGCTTGGCTTCGGCTCGCTCGTCGCACGGGCGCGGGCCGACGCGCAGCGATCCGAGCTCGCCACCGCGATCCCCTCCGAGCTGGTCGCGCACGTATGCGCGGTCGGCTCACCCGCCGAGATCCTCGACCGCATCGCCGCCTACCGCGACGCCGGAGCCGATCACGTCGCCGTGGTCCCGAGCACGGCCGAGGACGGCGGTGGCGCAGCGGCACTCGCAGCCGTGGCCCAGTAGTCAGTACACCTCGCGGAAGTTGCCGATGAACGTGATCGTGTTGCCGTCGGGATCGCGGATGGCCGACAACTGCACGCCCTTGGTCACGGTCTCGATCGCTCCGGCTCGCAGATCCCGCTCGGCGAGCTCCTCAACGTGCTGCTGGAGATCGTCGACGGCGAAGTTCAACAGCCCCGAGCCGGCGCGTTCGGCATCGCGGGTGACCTGCACCCAGCCGGTGCCGGTGACGCGCCACTCCACGAGCTGACCCTCCATCGGCAGGTTGTCGGCCGGCCGTCCGAACAGGCGCTCATACCACGCGTGCGCGGCCTCGAAGTCGCCCACCGCCACCACGGCCAGAACGTGATCGATCGCCATCGTCTGCTCCCTCCTCCATGCTCGAGTTCACCTTGTTGTACTGACGCGACCCGCGGGCCGAACTCATCGCCACCCACGCAGATCCGCTCGTGGCACCCGAGGCGCCCCGCAGCGCGCACCGTCGCGGAACTCAAGGCCCTGCCGCAGATGCCGATTGATCGCCTATGCCCATCCTTACTCCGTGCTCGTCCAGCGGCCCGACGCACCACGCGCTCGCGCCGGTGGACCGCATCACGCCGCCGCAATACGCCCGCCCGACACTGCTCATGAATCAACTGCGGGAGCAGGCGGCATGACGGTCAACGGCGCTACCGGTGGGCGTTCGAAGGGCTTGGTGCTGGCGGCGATGGTGTTCGCCGTCGCGATGACGTTCATCGATCAGACGATCGTGTCGATCGCCGCGCCGCAGATCCAGAGGGAGCTGGGGCTGACGGCCACGGGCCTGCAGTGGGCGATCAACGCCTATCTGCTGTCCCTGGCGGCACTGTTCGCGTTCGGGGGCCGGCTCGCCGACACGGTCGGTCATCGCAAGATGGTCGTGCTGGGCGTGATCGTGTTCGCGCTGGCTTCGGCGATGTGCGGGCTCACCCCCAAGGGCAGCCTGGCGGAGGCATGGATCGTGACCTTCCGGGTGATCCAGGGCGCCGGCGGGGCGATCATGTTCCCGGCGGCGATCGCGATCGTCGTGCAGACGTTCCCGCTGCGCGAGCGCGGGCGAGCGCTGGCGGTGTTCTTCGGCGTGGCCGGGGGGCTGACCGCGATCGGTCCGGTCCTCGGCGGCTACCTCACCGAGTGGACGTGGCGGGCGATCTTCTGGGTCAACATCCCCGTGGCGATCGTCGCGCTGGTGCTGATCGCACTCGCCAAGCCGACCACGGTGCACAAGCCGGCGCGGATGGACTATCGCGGGCTGGCGCTGATCGCCGGCGGCGTCGCGCTCAGCGTGGTCGGCTTCCAGGAGTCGGCGATCTGGGGTTGGAGCAACCCTGCCACCTGGCTGTGCATCGTCGCCGGCGTCATCCTCCTGGTCGCGTTCTACTTCATCGAGCGCCAGACCCGCTCGCCGCTGATCCAGGTCGAGATCTTCCGGATCCGGCCGTTCCTGGTCGAGAACATGGTCCTCTTCATCGCCATGCTCGTGTTCCTGCCGGTGTTCTTCTTCGCCAGCGAATACGCGCAGATCGCGCTGGGGAAGTCGGCTTCGAACGCCAGCCTCCTCCTGCTCTACTTCTTCCTCGGCTTCGTCGTCGCGGCGCAGGTCGGCGGGCGGATGCTCGATCGCAGAGGCGCCAAGCAGGCGGTCGTGCTCGGGTGCGCACTCAGCGCCGTCGGGTTCTACCTGTGGGCCGGGAAGGTCACCGGGCTGAGCTTCAGCTCGCAGCAGTGGGACATCATCCTCGCCGGGGCCGGGATGGGCCTGATGCTCGGCCCGGCCCAGACCGACGCCGTCAACCGCGCGTCGAAGTACGCCTACGGCGAGGCCACCGGCATCACCCAGACGGTGCGCAACTACGCCGGCAGCCTCGGACTGGCCATCCTCGGCACGATCCTCGTCTCCCAACTGCGCACCCGGCTCACCACCTCGCTGATCGCGCAGGGCGTCCCGGCTCATGCCGCCGCCGCGCAGGCGTCATCCATCTCGCAATCGCGCGCCGGCGGCAGCATCGCGTCGATCCCCCACTTCATCCGGCTGGACTTCGCCTACGCCACCCGCTCCGTCCTCATGGTCATGGCCGGGGTCATGGCGGCGGCGGCGGTGGTGGCGCTGCTCGGCCTGCGCCAAGGCCTGCAGGAAGAGGCCGAGCCCGCGCCCCCGGAGAGCGTGCGCGAGCCGGTCAGCGTCGCCTGAGACTCGAGTCGGATCAGAGCGGCGGGATCCAGCGGTTCTGGACCCACAGCCCCTCATCGCCGCTGCGGTGCTCGGTGAGTGCGCGCTCGTGGGCACCGTAGACCCGCATGTCGATGACGCCGCCGGGCCCGTCGCGCAGCACGAAGGCGCGGGGCAGCCGGCTGAGCCGCAGCCGGTCCTGCAACTCATACGTCGCCTCGACCTCGGCGATCCACACGTTGTCCTCGTGCCACTGCGCGGTGATCACATGTTCTGTCGAGCGCAGCGTGGCGAGGAAGTCTCCGAGCAACCGGCGCACCGCGTCGGTCCCGTCCG
Source organism: uncultured Solirubrobacteraceae bacterium (assembly GCA_963800815.1). GTDB lineage: Bacteria > Actinomycetota > Thermoleophilia > Solirubrobacterales > Solirubrobacteraceae > Palsa-465. The sequence goes on along the minus strand of CAWDCP010000001.1, from coordinate 20,698 downwards.
CGCGATGCCCGTCCGCGGTCAGCAGCCGGCATCCGGGCGCCATCAGCGCCATGACCCCGTCGAGATCGATGGCATCGAGCGCGACGAGCAGCCGATCGATCGGGGACGTGCTCATCGCGGCGCTCCGCGGGGAGCCGGAGCCCGCCCCGGCGGCTGGGTCGGGGCCTCACGGGCCGGGGGGGGCGGGATCGGCCGCCGCAGCGGGCGCCCGTGCTGGACAGTCGCGCTCTCGCCGTGATGAACGAACTCGAGCGGCGAGCCATCCGTCAGCGTGTAGGTCGCCTGCGCGGGCTCGACGTTGACGAGCAGCCGGCGCTCCCGGTAACAGAGCCGGAACGCGAGCCGGGTCAGCGACTGGGGCAGGCGCGGCGCAAAGCTGAGCACCCCGCCGTGGTCGCGCATGCCCCCGAGCCCGGCCACGGCCCCGATCCACGTCCCGGCGAGGGACGCGATGTGGAGCCCGTCGCGCGTGTTGCGCTCGAGGTCGTCGAGATCCATCAGCGCCGCTTCGCCGAGATAGTCGTAGGCCAGCTCCAGGTGTCCCACCTCCGCCGCGATCACGGACTGGATGCACGCTGAGAGCGACGAGTCGCGGACGGTCAGCCGCTCGTAGTACTCGAAGTCGCGGGCCTTCTGCTCCGCCGTGAACGCATCGCCGCGCAGATACAGCGCCATCACGAGGTCGGCCTGCTTGACCACCTGCTTGCGATACAGCTCGAAGTAGGGGAAGTGCAGCAGCAGCGGGTACTGCTCGGGAGAGGTGTGCTCGAAGTCCCACACCTGGTGCTGGGTGAAGCTCTCGGCCTGGGGATGGACGCCCAGCACGGCGTCGTAGGGGATGAGCATCGCCTGGGCGGCGTCACGCCAGCCGGCCGTCTCTTCGTCGTCGACGCCGAGCTTGGCGGCGAGGTCGGGCTGACGCTCGGCCGCCTCCGCCGCCGCGCGCAGGTTCCGCTGCGCCATCAGGTTGGTGTAGACGTTGTTGTCGGCGATCGCGCTGTACTCGTCTGGTCCGGTGACACCATCGATGCGGAACCGGCCGACCGCGTCGTGGTGACCGAGACTGCGCCACAACCGCGCTGTCTCGACCAGCAGTTCGAGGCCCGCCTCGCGCTCGAACGCCTCATCGCCGGTCGCCGCCCGGTAGCGCACGACGGCATCCGCGATATCGGCGTTGATGTGAAATGCGGCTGTGCCCGCCGGCCAGTAGCCCGAACACTCCTGCCCGCGGATCGTCCGCCACGGGAACGCGGCGCCCCGAAAGCCGAGCTGCTGCGCACGCTCACGGGCCAGGTCGAGCGTCGCGTGCCGCCAGCGCAGCGCATCGCGAGCCGCGTGGGGCGCGGTGTAGGTGAGGACCGGCAACACGAACGTCTCCGTGTCCCAGAACGCGTGCCCGTCGTAGCCGGATCCCGTCAGGCCCTTGGCCGCGATGGCTCGCTGCTCAGCCCGCGCGCCCGCCTGCAGCGTGTGGAACAGGCCGAAGCGCACGGCCTGCTGCAGCTCGGCGTCGCCCTCGAGCTCGACGTCGGAGCGCGCCCAGAAGTCGTCGAGATAGGCGCGCTGCGCGGCCAGGAGCGCGTCCCAGCCCGTGTGGTGCGCCTCGGCGAGCGCCGCCGCGACCTGGTCGCGGACCGAGGGCATCGAGCGCTGGCGCGACCACCCGTAGGCCAGGAACTTGACCACCCGCAGCGGCGTGCCTGGAGCGACCTCCGCGCTGACCATGACCCGGGCGAGATCCTCGAAGCTCTCGTCGCTCGCGGTCGTGCCCTCCGGCCCCGCGATCACATGGTCCATCGCCGCGGCCACGGTGAGTCCGCTGACGGTCGTCTCATGGGCCAGCACGGCGCGTGTCTCGCGCGCGGCGGCGTACAGCGACCGCAACGGAGCGCTCTGCATCGCCGCCGCCCGCGGATCGGCCTCGGTGTCGGGCAGCGGCTCGTTGGCGATCAGCTCGGACTGCACGACCACCGGAATCGTCTGCTCGAGCGGCTCGATCTCGTACAGGATCGCGACAATCGCGCGCTGGGCGAACGAGACCATCCGGGTCGAGCTGACGCGGACCGCGGTCCCGGTCGGCGAGACCCAGTCCGCGGTCCGGCGCAGCACGCCGGCGCGGAGGTCGAGCACCCGCTCGTGGCTGCGCAGCGTGCCGTAGCGGACATCGAATGGCTCGTCCTCGACCAGCACGCGCATGATCTTGCCGTTGGTCACGTTGAGGACCGTCTGGCCGGCCTCCGGAAAGCCGTACCCCGCCTCGGCGTAGGGGAGCGGCCGGACCTCGTAGACGCCGGCCAGATAGGTGCCGGGCAATCCATACGGCTCACCCTCGTCGAGGTTGCCGCGCAGCCCGATGTGCCCGTTGGACAGCGCGAACACCGACTCGGTCTGCGCGAGCTGACCCAGGTGCAGCTCGGTCTCCCGCACCGCCCACGGCTCGACCGGGAATGCCGGATGCTGGATCACGGCGCGGACAGGAGCTCGGCCACGTCGCGCACGACGACGTCGGCACCGTGCGCCTTCAGCGCGTCGGCCTGACCGACGCGATCGACACCGACCACGAAGCCGAAGTTGCCCGCACGCCCCGCGTGCACGCCGGCCAGCGCGTCCTCGAACACCGCCGCCTGCGCCGGGGACACACCGAGCGCCCGCGCGCCGGCGAGAAACGTGTCCGGGGCCGGCTTGCCCTGCAGGTGCTCGCGCTCAGCGAGGTGACCGTCGATGATCCGCTCGAACAGGTCCCCGATCCCCGCCGCGGCGAGCACATCGCGGCAGTTGGTGCTCGAGGAGACAACGGCCCGTCGCAGGCCGGCCGCGCGCGCCGCCTTGACATACCGCACGGAGCCCTCGTATGGCTCGACGCCCTGATCGTGGATCATCGTCAGGACGATCGCGTTCTTGCGGTTGCCGATCCCGGCGATCGTCTCGGCGTCCGGCGGATCCTCGGGGGTGCCCTCGGGAAGCTGGATCCCGCGCGCGGTGAGAAAGGACCGCACCCCGTCGGCACGCGGCTTGCCGTCCACGTACTCGTCGTAGTCGGCGACCGGGTCGAACGCGACGAACTCCTCGCCCCGTGTGGCCGCCCGCCGCCGCAGATACTCGTCGAACGTCTGCTTCCACGCGGCGGCGTGCACCTTGGCCGTCTGCGTGAGCACGCCGTCGAGGTCGAACAGGCACGCTGTCACGCCGGCAGGGAGACCCAGGGTCATGCCGGCCTACTGCAGATACTTCTCGACCGTGTCGGCGTCGCGGACCTCGGCCTCGTCCGGATCCTGACCGGCGCTGCGGCGCGCCCGCCGTTGACGCAGCAGATCCCAGCACCGGTCGAGCTCGACCGAGATCTGCTCCAGGCGCCGGCGATCGGTCGCCAGTGCCTCGTCGCTCTGCGCATCGGCCTGCTCGCGGTGCAGCAGCGCGTGCTCCTCCTCCACCAGCGACTCGATGCGACCGAGAACCGGGGCGTCGTCCATACGCGCAGAGTATCCGACCGCGGAAGCCCGGCCCAGGACCGTCGGCGCAGGGGCCGGGCTCCCGACGGGACGGCTACCGTCGAGCGGGTTCCTCCTCCTCGCCGAACACGATCAGCCCGTACAGGATGTAGATGCACAGCGCGAAGATCGCCAGCGACCACCACGGGTGGGCGCCGCCGATCGACAGCAGCGACTCGAGTGCGCCCAGGGTGGCGGCCACGATCCCGATGAACCGCCCGTAGCCGCCGCCGCCGATCAGGGAGAACCCGGCGGTGAGCTGGATCACACCCAGGATCACGGTGATCCAGCCCCACGTGTGCAGGCTCGAGAAGACGTACTGGGTGTTGTCGAAGAAGTGAGCGTTGCCGATCGCGGCAATGCCGTAGATGATGTTGAGCACGCCCGCGATCATCAACAGGATCGCGACGAACATGGCCCGGCCTACACCCCTCATGGCGTTTCCTCCTAGCGGCCGCCGGGCTCCGGCGGCCTTCGTGTTCTTGTCCTGGTCCGCTCTGAATGTGGCGCCGCCCTGTCCCCCACGCATCACCCGATCGGTATGACAGACGCCGGCGGCCGGGTGTGAACGGCTCCTCACCGGGTCCTCCGGCGGTGCCGCCGTTCGCCCCTCAAGATCGGTTTCGGCCGACCGATTAAGTCGTTGTGTCGGTCGTTGGATTCCGCCCGGCGGCCCGTCTGCTCCTGATGACCGCGCTCGTGGCGGGTGTCTACGACGGGTCCGCCCAACTCGCCTATCACGCCGCCGTCGTCGCTGGAACGGCGTGCCCGGTGTGGCCGGGCACGGCGGTGGCCCTGATCGCGATGATCCGCTACGGCCGCCGCGCGGCCCCCGGCATCCTGCTCGGCATCATCCTGGCCAACACCTCGCGGGGGCTGCCGACACTGGCCGTGGCCCTGATCGTGGCGGCCAACATGACCGAACCCGTGGTCTCCGTGGCCCTGTTGCGCCACCGCCACATCGACACGCGGCTGGCGACGACGCCGAGCATCCTCGGTTTTCTGGGCGCCGTCGGGTCGGGCGCCCTGGTCAGCGCGGCGGGCGGCGTCGGCGCGCTCTGGATCACCGGCGTGATCGGCGCCGCCGCGGTGCCGTCGACGGCCGCTCTGTGGTGGCTGGGGAACATCTGCGGTGTGCTGTGCATCGCGCCCCTGGCCCTCGTCGGGCCGGCCCGTGGCTATGCCTCGCGCGCAGAGGAGCTGCTGGTGGCCGGGTGCGCGCTGGGCGTCGGCACCGTCGTCCTGGCCACCGGTGGCGCGCAGGTGTACGCGCTGTTCCCGATCCTGATCTGGGCCGGCCTGCGGCTCGGCTCCCGCGGCGCGGCCGGCGTCACGCTGGTGCTCTCCGCCCTGACCGTCGTCTACGCCGCCCGCGGCGAGGGCCCGTTCGTGCAGAGCACGCCGACCGCCAGCCTGCTCACCGCCCAGGGGTTCATCCTCGTCACGGCGCTCAGTACGCTGCTGCTGGCGGCGATCACCACCGATCGCCGGCGGGCCGGGCTGCGCCTGATCCGCAGCGAGCACGCCAAGCGCGAGCTGGCCGACGAGCAGGCGGCGCTCAGACGCGTCGCCGAGGCGGCGGCCGGCAGCCTCGAGGCCGAGCCGACGCTCGACCTCGCCACGCGCGAGATCGCGCATCTCCTCGACGCCGACTTCGCCGCTGTGGTCAAGTACGTCGACCCCGACCGAGTGCTTGTATGCGGCGAGTGGGGCCGCATGGCCCGCGCCGAGGCACGCCTGACCGAGATGTGCATCGCCCCCGGTGGCGTGGCCGACCGCGTCCGCTCCGGAGAAACTGCCCGCCATGACGAGCGCGGCGGCCCGCTCTCACTGCCGCCGTTCGTCGAACGCGTGGGCGCACCGATCATGGTCGAGGACGAGCCGTGGGGGGCGGTCATCGTCGGCACCTCCAGGCCGGTGGCCATGCCGCACGACACCGAGGAGCGCCTCGAGCGCTTCGCCGGACTCGTGGCGCTCGCGGTCGCCAACTCGCAATCTCGTGCTCGACTCACGGCGCAGGCGAGGACCGATCCGCTCACGGGGCTGCTCAACCATCGCGCCTTTCACGAACGGCTGCAGGAGGAGATCGCGCGCGCCAGGCGCCACGATCGCGCACTGAGCGTCGCGGTGTTCGACGTGGACCATTTCAAGAGCGTCAACGACTCACTCGGCCACGCAGCGGGCGACAGCGTCCTCGTCGAAGCCGCCCACCGGCTGTGCCACGTGAGCCGCCGCGACGAATCCGTCGGTCGCCTGGGCGGCGATGAGCTGGCAGTGATCATGCCCGAGGTCGAGGGCCCTGCCGCGGAAGCGGCGGCCGACCGCATGCGGCAGGCGATCGTCGGCGACTACCCCGGCATCGGCCAGATCACCGCGTCGGCAGGCACCTGCGACCTCGCGCACGGCGGCGACGTTCACGGACTGATGCGCTGCGCGGACCGCGCGTTGTACCGAGCCAAGGCTCGCGGCCGCGACGCCGTGTTTCTCTATACCCCCGGGACCGGCGAGGAGCTCGACGCCGAGGATCGTGCCGAGCGCCTCGCTCGCTCCCAGGCCCTCTCGGGCGTGCGCGCGCTGGCCCGGGCGATCGACGCCAAGGATCCCACCACCACGCTGCACTCCGAGCGCGTGGCCGATCTGGTCCGGCACCTCGCGCAGACGGCCGGCTGGGCGCCGGACCGCGTGGCGCTCCTGCACGAGGCGGCGCTCGTGCACGATGTCGGCAAGATCGGCGTCCCGGACGCGATCCTGTTCAAGCGCGGACGCCTGGACGCGTTGGAGGCCGAGCAGGTGCGCCGCCACGCGGAGCTCGGTGCGCAGATCGCCAACGAGGTGCTCGGAGTCGAGCAGGTGGCCTGGATCCGGTCCCACCACGAACGCCACGACGGCCGTGGGTACCCGCACGGACTGAGCGGCACCGAGATTCCCGAGGGGGCCAGCCTGCTGGCCATCGCCGACGCCTGGGACGCGATGACCCACGGCCGCTTCTACAGCTCGCGGATCGCGCCCGACGAGGCCTGGGATGAATGCGTGCGCGAGTCCGGGCGGCAGTTCAACCCGGCGGCCGTGGCCATCCTCGCTCGGCTCAGGGCCTCAGGCCGGCTTCCGGGCGGCGACGAGTCCGACGCCGCCGATGATCGCGCTCCGGCCATCGTCGCCGGCGACCGCAGCGCGGCGCGGTAGCCTTGGCCGCGTGAATGCGCAGGCGATACCGCGGCGCACCCGTGCCCAGGGCGATCCGGTCGTGAGCCGGCGCACGCTGGGCGTGGTCGCGGTGGCGCTCACCGCGGCCCTGCTGCTCGCACCCGACGCGCTCGCGCGGGCGGGCGGCGGCAGCTCCGGCTTCGGCGGCTTCGGTCGCAGCGGCGGCGGCGGCGGCGGCGGGTTCGGCGGCTTCGGCCATGGGCACTTCTTCTTCATCCCTGTGGGCGGCGGTGGCGGCCTGGTGCTGTTCATCCTCGTCCTGGTGATCGTGTTGTTCGTGCTTCCGCGCGTGATGATGTGGTGGCGGGCTCAGCAGAGCGCGGGCACCACGTCACGCCGCAAGGTGGCCGACCGCGAACGCCGCGTGGAGCTGGCCGCGGCCGAGGCGGCCGAGGACGACGCCGCGTTCGCGCCCGACCGGGTCCGTGCCCAGGCCGCGCAGTTGTTCCTGGACATCCAATCCGCCTGGGACGCACGTGACCGCGCCCGCCTGCGCGGGCTTGTCGCGCCGGAGCTCCTGGCCGAATGGGAGCGACGCCTCGATGACTTCGACCGCAAGGGCTGGCACAACCGCGTCGTGCCGGTGGGTCGGCCGACGGTCGAATATGTGGGGCTCACCAATCGGGGTGACGATCGCGCCGACCGCGTTGTCGTCCGCATCGAGGCCAGGCTGCGCGATTACGTCGAGGATGCCCACGGGCGGCGCGTCGGCCGCGTCGATGCGACCGGCGACACGAGCCGTGTGCGCGAGTTCTGGACGTTGGTCAAGCGCGACGGTGACTGGATCCTGCAGTCGATCGAGCAGGGCGCTGAGGGCTCCCATCAGCTGAGCGAAGGGGTCGTGGCCTCGCCGTGGGCCGATGAGCAGACGATGCGCGACGAGGCCCTGGTCCAGGGCGCGGTCCAGGATGCGGTGCCGCAGGGCACGAAGATCGCGGAGGTCGCCGATCTGGACTTCACCGGGGACGGGCGCGCCGCCGCGCTCGACCTGTCGGTCGCCGACGGTCGGTTCGCGCCCGACATCCTCGAGGTCGCCGCCCGGCGGGCCGTCGCCGCCTGGGTCGACGCCATCGACGGCGACGACGGCCCACTCCTGGCGATCTCACGCCCCGACGCCGCGCGCGAGATGCTGCATCCGGGCGACCCGAGCGGTCACACGCGACTCGTGGTCCGGGGCCTGGCGGTACGCCGCATTCAGATCGTCTCGCTTGACGCCGCGTCCGAGCCACCGACGATGACGGTCGATGTCGAGCTGGTCGGGCGCCGCTACATCGAGGACCGCGACACCGCCGCGGTCGTGGCCGGCAGTCAGTCGCGGGCGGTGAAGTTCACCGAGCGCTGGACGCTCGCCCTCGACGGGCCGGCCGACGAGCCGTGGCGAATCGCCGCCGTCGGCGCACCCGCGGGCCGGCCGTAGACGCGTGGCCCGCGAGGCCGTTCGCGCCGTCATCCGCGGTCATGTGCAGGAGGTCGGCTTCCGCGAGGCCACGGTCGCTGCGGCGCACCGGCTCGGACTGGTGGGATGGGTGCGCAGCGACGAGGACGGCGCCGTGCGCGTCCACGCCGAGGGCGAGGAGCATCAGCTCGCCGAGCTCGTCGCCTTCCTGCGCGAGGGGCCGCCGGCGGCCCACGTCTCCGACCTGGAGACCGAGTCGCTGCCCGTCGAGGGGCACGAGCAGTTCGCAATCCGGGGTGTCAGCGCCGGCGCCTTCGCCGTGCTCGAGCGAGCGGCGCCGACGCGCGGGTTCGAGCTGGCGCTCGAGATCGCCGGCACGGTGCGCACGTGGGCGATCCCCAAGGGACCATCGCTCGATCCGGCGGTCAAGCGGTTCGCCGTCGAGGTCGAGGATTCCGCGGCGAGCGACACCGGTGAGGTGGGGGTGTGGGATCGCGGGACCTACGAGCAGGGCGGGCGCGTCCCGTGGCCGGAGGCGCTCGCCCGCGGCCACGCCGTCTTCGTCCTGCACGGCGCCAAGCTCCGCGGTGGCTTCGCGCTGCAGCGCACACGCTCGGGGGGCCGAGCGCAGTGGCTGCTGATCAAACGCCGCGATGATCAAGCCCGGCCCGGCTCGGACATCGTCTCCGAGCGCGCGGGGCAGTAGCTGAAGACGGTCGCGCCGGCGAGGAACCCCACCGGGGGCCGATCATGTCGCCAATGCTTTCGCCTCTACGCGATCCGCGGGCGGAGGGCCGGCGGCGGCACCGACCCCGCGGCGGAGCTCCACCTGGGGGATCAGCCAGGAGACGAGGAACGCGATTGCAGCGATCGGAGCAGCGACGACGAATACGGTCTGAATCGACTCCGCATAGGCAGCGGCGATGCCGTGATGGACGGCCGGCGCAAGCTTGTCGAAGATCGCCGGAGTGACGCTGGAGCTTGACAGGCCGCTCGGAAGTCTCGTGTGGCCAAGGTGCGCGACCAGGTTGCCGACGAGCACGTTGGAGAAGATGGCACCGAAGATCGCGGTGCCGAAGGATCCTCCCATCGACCGAAAGAACGTCTGGCCCGAGGTGGCGACCCCGAGCTCCGAGTAGGGCACCGCGTTCTGAACGATCAGCACGAGCACCTGCATCACGCAGCCGAGCCCGACGCCGAGCACGAACATGTACAGCGACGCGATGAGGAGACTCGTCCCGACCGCCACGCGCGAGAGCAGCAGCAGCCCGACGGTGATCAGGGCCGTGCCGACGATCGGGAACACGCGATAGCGGCCGGTTCGACTGATGATCATGCCCGATCCCGTCGAGCAGATGATCAGACCCAGCAGCAGCGGCAGCAGTTGCAGGCCGGAGGTCGTGGGCGACTCGCCGTGCACGATCTGGAAGAACACGGGGAGGTAGGTGACCGCTCCGAACATGGCGAAGCCGACGATGAACCCGACCACGCACGTGACCGAGAAGGCGCGGATCCTGAACAGGTGCAGTGGCAGCACGGGCTCGACCGCGCGGCGCTCGACCAGGACGAATACGCCGAGCAAGAGCGCACCGGCGATCCCGAAGGTGAGGATCGGCGGCGAGCCCCACGGGTAGGTGGTGCCACCGAGGCTGGTGAAGAGCACAAGGAAGCTGGCCGAGAACATGAGCACGACGGCTCCGAGATAGTCGATGACGTGGTGGATGCGACGCAGGTTGCCCGGAACCTCAATCGCCACCGCCGTCAGCGCGACAGCGCCGATGGGAAGGTTGATGTAGAAGATCCAGTGCCACGAGAGCTGGTCCACGAACACGCCGCCGAGCAGTGGACCGATGATGCTCGCCACGCCGAAGGCGGCCCCGAACAGACCCTGATACCGGCCGCGCTCGCGGGGAGAGACGATGTCTCCGACGATCGCCTGCGCGCCGACAATCAGCCCACCGCCGCCGAGACCCTGAACGGCCCGGAACGCGATCAGCTCGGTCATGCTGCGGCTGAGGCCGGACAGGGCCGAGCCGCACAGGAAGATGACGATCGCGGCCTGGAAGAAGAACTTGCGCCCGTACTGGTCTCCGAGCTTGCCCCACACCGGCGTCGAGACGGTCGCGGCGAGCAGATAGGCGACGACGACCCAGGACAGGTGCGACGCGCCGTGCAGGTCGGCGACGATCGTCGGCAGCGCCGTTGCGACGATCGTCTGATCGAGCGCGGCCAGGAACATCCCCATGAGCAACGCGCCGATGATGATCAGGACGCGCCGGTGGCTCAGCTGCAGAACGGGCAGATCGTCCGACGGCGCTGGGTGCGCTTCGGTCATCGGGGAGGGGTCGGTGGCTCGCGGGCGCCGATGGCTACCAGCCGTTCTTCGGCATCGGCCGCGAGATCGCGTACTTGCAGATCAGCTTGTTCGGCTTCGCAAATGAGGGTGACCTCGTCTCCTGGATCACGACGGCGTGGAACGTGGTGAACGCTCGGCCGGGGATATTCACGGTGATGTTCCAATATCCCGGGCTGTGACCGGTCCACGCGCCGGTGCGGACGAACCCGGAGATCTGTTGGTAGCCGTCCTGGTACAGGCCGACTCGACGGCCCACGGTGCAGCCCGGGCCTCCATCGACGGTGCCGACGAAGGTGACGCCGCGCCCGCTGCGTGACCACTGCGGGGCCCGGAGGGTGACCGTCGTCGTGACCGGGATCGGCTGCGGGCCTGTCGCGGCGGTGGCGACCGATCCGATCAGACACATCGCGACAACGAGGACTAATGCGGCCAGGCGCGTCATGAGGAACCCCATTCGATGGATCGCCGTGATGCTCTAGTGCTACCGCGCCGGCCGGCGCGGTCCATCCGGCTTAGACCGCAGGCATCGTCCGCTGAAGCCCGCAGGTGGACCCAGGCTCAGGCCACTGGGGCTTTCACCGAGGCGATGTAGCCGCGCACGTCGGACGCCGGCTCTGAGTAGGCGTCGCCGAGCGTGGTCTCGATCGCGGCCATGTACTCCATGGCCCAGGCGGGGAGCTCATAGTCGATCGCGGCCAGGAACTCGAGCGTCGCCGCCAGACGGATGTCGGCGATCGACGGCTCGGAGCCACCGATGAACGGCCTGCCGTCGAGGAAGAACGCGCGGTAGGTCTCGAGCGGCGCCGCGATCGCTGCTGCGGCGTCCCTCTGGGCCTGGGCCTTCGCGCCCGCATCGGCGTCGGAGGAGCCGACCTCGCCCGCGTACTGCGGGAAGCCGAGCACCGGGTAGGTGGCGCGCGCGACGACGGGGTAGAGCGTGCCGATGAGGTAGAACATCGCGCTGTCGACCATCGCCCGTTCGCTCGGGTCGCGCGGATAGAACTGCTCCAGCCCGTGCTTGTTGCACAGGTACTGCATGATCGCGCAGCTCTCCCACAGCGACCCCTTGGGCAGCCCCTGCTCTTCCAGCAGGGGCGTGAGGTCGGCCGGGTCCTTGCTCAGGAACTCGGGCGTGCCCTTCTTCCCCCACATGTCGAGCTCCTCGAAATCGAGCCCGGCGGCGCGGACGAAGATACGAACGCTCAGGTTGTTGACGCTCGGCCTGAGGATGCTCAGCGTGTTCTCTGCCATGTGGTCCTCCACGAATGCTGCGTTACCGGACGGTCGGCTCCCCGTACGGATGCTTGGCCGATCGGTCCTCTGAGAGCGACGCCCGCGATCGGATGACGAGCGCCTCGATTGCATCGGCGAGGTGAACGGGGTCGATGTTGTAGTCACCACGCGCGACCCGGATCTTGTGCGCCTCGAGCAGGACGTCGGCGTGGCTGTGGCCATCCGGCGGCTCGAAGCGGTACGAGGCGAGCTCGATCAGCAGCCCGAGCGGATCCTCGAAGTAGATGGAGTCCATGAACCCGCGATCCTTGACCCCGCTGTGGCGGATCTGCCGCTCGTCGAGCCGCTCCACGGTTTGGAGGAAGGTGGCCCGCGAGAGGGAGAACGCGATGTGGTGCACACACCCCACGTCGGTCGGCGTGCGCTGCGGATCGGGTGTGCGCTCCTCGTTGGTGAAGATGGTGATCAGGCGGCCGTCGCCCGGATCGAAATAGAGGTGGCTCTCCGACGCGTTGTCCAGGTTGGGTTGTTCGAACACGAACGGCATGCCGAGCACGCCCTCCCAGAAGTCGATCGACGTCTGCCGGTCGGCCCCGACGAGGGTGATGTGATGGACGCCCTGGCTCTGCAGTTTTCGCACGATCATCACCTCGACTGGTGGTGGACGAGTTGCGACTTGTAGTCGCTGCGCTGCAAGCTTCCCCACGGCACAAGCTCGACGCGCGTTTGGACGACGAGTACATCACGTAGCCGGCCACGGATCGCCTCAGCCAGCGCGGGATCGGCCGGCCGGTCGCGGGCGAGCTCGACCCGGACCGGGAGCGGTGGCTCCTGCTTCACCCCCGGCACGGCCGGCTCGACCAGGATGTGGCCGCTGACCTCGGGCACGAACGCGCCCACCACTTCACGCACGGCCGACGGGAACAGATTGACCCCGCGAACGATGAGCATGTCATCGGTGCGCCCTACGCACCGCACCCGCGGGCCCGTCCGGCCACACCGGCACGGACTCGTCCGGACGGTGACGTGGTCGCGCGTTCGGAACCGCAGCAGCGGCGCGGCGCGGTGGCGCAGATGGGTCAGCACGAGCTCCCCCGTCGCCCCGTCCTCCATGGCCATGCTCGTGCCCGTGCCGGGCTCGATCAGCTCGGCGTGGACGAAGCCGCGCGCGCCCAGGTGCATGCCGTCCTGTTGTTCGCACTCACCCCACAGCGACACGCCGATGTCGCCGATCCCCATCGCCTCGGTCACCTGCGCGCCCCAGGCCTCCTCGAGCCTGGCCCGGAAGGCGGGCTCGCCGCCGCCCGGCTCGCCGGCCACGAGCACGCGCTCGACGCTCGATCCCCGCAGGTCGACGTCGTGCTCGGCGGCCGCTTCGATCACGTGGGCGGCGTAGGACGGTGTCAGCACCGCGGCCTGCGGCGCGAGGCGACCGATCGCCTGCAGCAGGCGCTCGGTGTTACCGCCGCCGAGCGGAATGTGACACAGCCCGATGCGGTCGAAGGCCGCGAGTGCGGCGCCGGCCACGAACGGCCCGGCGTTGTAGGTCGAGACGATGCGCTGCCCGGCACGGACGCCGGAGGCGGCGTAGCTGCACGCCGAGCCGGTCACCCAATTCTCCAGATCGGCCGCCGTCAGCGGCACGTAGCTGGGGGCGCCGGTGGTTCCGCTCGTCGAGTAGATCCGGGTGATCTCGGGCGGGGTAGCACAGAGATGGGCGCCGATCGGGTTCTCGGGCGTGCACGTCGCCCTGAGCTCGTGCTTGTCGGTGAGCGGCAGGTGCGTGATCTCGGCCAGCCCGCCGACGTCCCGTTCTGAGGCGCACCCCGCCCCTGCCAGCTTGTCCCGGTAGAAGCCTGAGCGGGCGAACAGATACGCGACCTGGGCGCGGTAGTGCCGATCGTCGAGTGCGAGCTGCTCAGTCCAGGGGCGGGTTTCGAGCTCCGGCGCGAGCATTCGGTCACGGGGCCTCGTCGGGCACCGGCTGATACTCGATTGCCGCTTCGGCCCGGCCGGCCATCAGGAACCCGAGCGGCTGATGCTGCTCCTCGGCGAGGTGGGCGAGCAGGCCGGCGGTGCGGGCGAGGATCGGGATCGCCTTCACCGCGTCCGGCGAGAAGCCGAGCTCGAGCATCACGGCCGCGATCGGCATCGAGACGTTCATGGTCAGCGGCTTGCCCCAGACCTCGGCCGCCCCGTCGCGCAGGCATCGCGCGAGCGTCACGTAGGGGCCGCTGATGCCCCGCACGTTCGCGAGCTCGAGGATCCGCTCGGCGCGCGGGTCCACCGGACGGTGAACCGGATGACCGAATCCCGGCAACCGGCCGCCGGCGGCGTGGATCGCCCGCGCCATGCCCCTGGCCGCTGATGCGGCGGTGGCGCCGGCCGCCACCTGCTCCTGGGCGTCCACGAGCAGACGCGCGCATGCCTCGGCGGTGCCGAGGATCACCGGGCCACAGCCGAGGATCCCGGCCGCCACGGCTCCCTGCAACGATCCCGGCTCGGCGGCGAGTGTCATCCGCGCGGCGATGTTGGTCGGCATCATCCCGTGCTCGGCGATCGCGACGAGCAGGAGATCGAGGAAGAAGCACTGGTCATCGGTCGCCTCGCGTCCGGTGAGCAGGAGGTGGAAGTACTCGGTGAAGCTCAACCGCCCCATCAGATCGCCGCAGAGGTCCCGCCCGCGCACCTCCACCCGGTCGGGATAGGCCTGACTGATGTGACTGACTCCTGGCCCCGGGCTGCCGATCTGCATATCGCCTCGGGCCGACCCTACTGCATCACTCAGGGTTCCCCAATCCCCCACGCGCGAGGCACCGGGTACTCTGCGTTCATGCCGTCCGGGTGGCCGACGCTGTCCTACGAGGAGTGGAGCGCCACGTGCGACACGCTGCACGCGCACACGCAGGTACTGGGCAAGCTGGCGGTGGCTCTCGCACCGCCGGAGCCGCAGCTCCAACACGCGGCCCTGCGGCTGACGGCGCGGGGATGGGAGACGGGTCCGCTCCCCGCGCCCGACGGCTCCGGGGCGCTCGTCGTGACCCTCGACCTCCGCACCCACGAGGCCGTCGTCGAGCACACCGACGGCCCGGCAGGGCGGGTCGCGCTCACGCCTGACCGGTCCGTCGGCGAGGTCACTCGCGAGCTGCTGGCCGCGGTTCGCAGCGTCGCGGGCCGAGTCGAGATCAACGCCACGCCGCAGGAGGTGGCGTGGACCGTGCCGCTCGACGAGGACGAGGAGCACCGCCATTACGACCCCGGCCATGTCGCGACCTACTTCGCCGCGGCAACCCGCGCGGCCCTCGTCCTGACCGCGTTCAGCGCCCCCTATCGCGGTCGCCGCACCCCGGTCAACGCCTGGTGGGGCTCATTCGACCTCGCGGTCAATCTGTTCTCCGGGCTGCCGGCCGACCCGCCGTCGGGTGACTTCATCATGCGCAACGCGATGGACGCGCAGGAGGTCGCAGTCGGGTGGTGGCCCGGTGATCAGCGCTACGGGAAGGCGGCCCTCTACGCCTACGCCCACCCGGCCCCGGAGGGGTTCGCGAACGCGACCCTCTCGCCCCCGGCGGCGCACTGGGACGCCACCCTCGGCGAGTTCATCCTCGACTGGGACGACGTCTGCGCCGCCCCCGATCCGTCAGCGGCGGCGCTGGAGTTCGCCCGCTCCGCGTTCCACCACGCCTGCCTGGTGTGCGGATGGGATCCCGCGCTACCGGCCAGCGCCGAGGGACAGCCGCCGCCGGTCCGCTGACGCTCAGCGGCGGTGGGCCGCGCGCCGGCCCGCCATCTCAGGCGAGGGAACCACGATCACGGGGCGGTCGGCGTGCTGGAGCACGGCGTGCGAGACGCTGCCGAGCAGCAACGACTTCAACCCCGACAGGCCACGGCTCCCGAGCACGATCGCGCTCGCGTCGAGAGCATCGGCCTCGTCCAGGATCGTCTTCCAGATGCTCCCGGTGCGCTTGCCGACGCGGGGCTGCGCGCTCAGGCCGGCAGCGCGGGCCAGCGCCACGCCTTCAGCAGCCCCGTCGCGGGCAGCCTGCTCGGCGGTGGCATCGAGCTGCGCGACGTCGAGGGCGTCGGCGCCGAAGCCCGCGCCGGTCCGGATCAGGACCTCGGTCAGCCCGTCCCAGACGGTGAAGATCGCCGCCGGCTGCCCGCCGAGCAGCTCACCCGCGCTCTCGACCGCGCTCCGCGCGTCGGCCGAGCCGTCATAACCGATCAGAATCACGCCTGCCTCCCGTTCGCCGTGCCGTTTATCTTCCGCTCAACCGGCCGCTGCCGTCGCCGGCCATCGGGCGCGAGCCAGCCGGGTGAAGTCAATCGGCTCGGGCGGCGCGGGGCTCGGTCGCCGCACCAGCAGTTCCTCCCCTGGCGGGAGGGCTCGCAGCCGCGCGCGGAGCTCGGGCCGGCGGACCTGGGCCGCAACCGTCTGGGCGGCGACCGCGATCACTTGGCGTCGTCGCTTGGAGCTCATCAGGTTGGTGCCCATGGCGTCGAGATCCTGAACCGTCGGCTGGATCAGGACGACCTCGGTGCCCCGCTCTCGGACCTTCCGCGCTTCGCGCCCGAGCCGCCGTCCCGAGGCCTGCCGGAGCACTGCGGCCGCACGCTCACCGAGCGCGCGGTTCTGCGGAGCGTGCAGCGAGGAGGTGGGGTTCAGGCAGATCACGAGGTCGAGTCCACGGCCGGCCAGGACGTCCAGGTTTGACGTCGACGCCACCCCACCGTCGACATAGCGGCGGGCGCCGATCTCCACCGGCCGGTAGAAGCCCGGAATTGCGCAGGAGGCCGCCACCGCGTCGGCCAGCGACGCCTGCGGAGCATCGGCGCGCCCGAATGCGACTCGCCGGCCGCTGGCGTAGTCGCAGGCCATGATCCACAGGTTCGGGTGTGCCGGCCAGCCATCGCCGGCGACGCGGCGGATCGTGTCCTTCAACGGCTCGGGTGAGACCAGCCCCTGAGGCAGCCAACCGGCGATGACCGCCGCCGGCGAATATCGATACGGCCGCGCCAGCGAAGCCAGGGCCAGCGGCCAGGAACCGGGACCCAGCGCCGGGACGCCGCGATGCAGCTGGTACTCGGCGCCGGCCGAACGGCTCGCGGGCCCGGAGCGCCGCGCCGTCGCCTCGACCGTCTCGAAGTTCTCCCCCGCCGAGTGGGCGACCATCAGCCACGGAGGCACGCCCGAGGCCGACAGCCCGGCGATCATCGCGCCGGCCGAGGTGCCGACGAGATACTCGGCGCTGCCCGGGTCCCAGCCGGTCTCGTCCGCCAGGGCGTGCAGGCCACCCACCAGCCACGCGCCACCGAGCACCCCGCCGGCACCGAGGACCAACCCGACCTTCATACCATCACCGTCCCCGGGTGGAGTGTCGATCGCATTGTCACGATGGTCCTCGCTCACCATTCCAGACCACATCCGTAATCGGCACTCGCAGCCGTCCGTGCGTTCCCGGATGCGGTGCGCGCCGTCCGGCGCCTAGCCTGGAGCCCATGACACGTGGAGCATGCCGTAGCCACAGGCGTCGCAAGCGGCGGACGCGCTCGGCCGGTGGCCCGGCCGTGTGGATGATCTCCACACTCGCTCTCGCCGCCGTGGCCGTCACGCAGACCCGCCGAGCCCAGCGGTTGCAACAGCAGCTCGCCGCCCTGCGCGCGCCGGTGCCACCTGCGCCCGGTCCTCCCCCGGCCGGCCCGGAGCCGAGCGACTACTCGGACTGGGAGCAGGCCGTCCCGCCGCACGACAGCTGAAGCGACCGAGTGGCTCGCGCCTCCCGGCGCTACAGCTTGTAGCCGATCTGCCGCAGCAGCGCCATCCGCTCGGTGACGTCTGCGTCCGTTTCCACACCCAGCGGGCTGCCACCGTCGACGACCCCGAGGATTCCGCGGCCGGCGTCGGTCTCGGCCACGATCACCTGCACCGGGTTGGCAGTCGCGCAGTAGATCCGGCACACCTCGGGCACGGCCTTGACCTGATTGAGCACGTTGACCGGATAGCCGTCGCGCAGGAAGACGACGAAGGAGTGCCCGGCGCCGATCGCCAGCGCGTTGCGTACGGCAAGGTCGATCAACTCGGGCTCGTTGCCCGAGGATCGCACCAGTCGCGGGCCCGACGCCTCACAGAACGCGATCCCGAAGCGCAGCTGTGGGGCCGCGCCCGCCAGCGTCTCGTGCAGGTCCTCAACCGTCTTGATGAAGTGCGCCTGCCCGAGGATCAGATTCAGCTCGTCGGGCTTGTCGACGGAGACGAGATGCAGGTCCATCTTCACCGGAGAATAGCTACGCCTTGGCGCCCTTGTGCGCGGTGTCTGCCGGGTCCTCGGATCGCTCGGCCGGAGGCGAAGCAGCGGTCCCGCGACGGCCCCGCGCGTCGAGCACCCGTTGAAGGCGATCTATCGCGAAGCCGGCGGATCGTGGTGTGCCATGCCCGCGGTCCCGGCCCCGGCCGGGCTCCCAGCGGAACCTGAGCAGAGCAAAAGCGGTCGCCGCGATTCCCCAGGCGGCGAGTACTCCGAGATGCGCCCAGTGCAGCGATCGGCTCCCGGCGACCGGATTGAACGCCGCCTCGAGGTCGTCGGCGAACGGTCGCAGCGGAAACACCGACGCGACCGCCCGCAGCCACGGCGGAGCGTTGTCGATCGGCTGGAACACGTCGGAGATGAAGCACAACGGCAGGATCGTGCCCCAGGCGATCGGAAGCGCGCTGTCCGCCGCCGGCACGAGCACGCTGACCGCGAGCCCGCAGGCGCAGAAGCAGAACACACCCAAGGCCAGCGGGACCAGGGCGGCCTCGATCGCGCCCGGAACCACGTCGAAGTCGTACAGCGCCGCGCTGACCGAAACGACGACCAGCGCCGAGAAAATGGCCACGAGCGCAGCCGCGCCGAGGCGACCGGCCATGTAGACCCACGGCGGCAGCGGCGTCGAGCGCAGCCGTTTGAGGATGCCCTCGTCACGCGCCAGCGTGGTCGAGGAGATGACGCTCATGTAGCACGCGTTGACGACCGCGAACGCGACCATCGCAGGCGTGAAAAACTGGGCGTAGACGATTCCGCCGCGGCTCGGCAGGTGGGTGCCCCGGTACAGCAGGTTGACCGCCAGCAGCACCATCAGCGGAATCACGAGCGTGGCGAACGATGCGATCGGTGAGCGCACGAGCACCCGCAGCTGGTAGCCGACCTGCCCGATCAGCAGTCTGAGCGTCGACCGGCGCCGGGCGCGAGCGGGCGTGGCGTCAGCCGTCGCCATCGGGATCACCCTCGGTCAGCTGCAGGTACACATCCTCCAGTGACGGGCGCACGACCTCCAGCGAGCGCAGCTCGAGATCCCTGTCCACCGCCCACCCGCACAGCGCCAGCAGCACGCGCGTCGGATCGGTTGTGCGCAACACCATCTCGCCGTCGTGCGAGGACACGAGCGCGCGCAATTCGTCCGGCAGCTGCTCGTCCGCCTCATCCTCAGGCGCCCGGAAGCGGATCAGGGTCTCCCGCGAGGCCAGGCTGCCGAGTGAGTCCGGCGGGCCCTCCGCCACGATGCGGCCGTGCGCGAGCACGATCGCCCAGTCGGCGAGATGCTGGACCTCATCCATGTAGTGGGACGTGAGCACGATCGTGCGCCCGCGTCCGCGCAGGCTCTCGATCAGCCGCCAGGCGCCGCGTCGCGCGGCCGCGTCGAACCCCGTCGTCGGCTCGTCGAGGAAGATGAGATCCGGATCGCCGACGAGCGCCAGGGCCAGGTCGAGTCTGCGCCGCTGGCCGCCGGACAGCGTCTTGACCCGGGCGCGGCCCTTCTCCTCGAGTCCGACGAGGACGATCAGCTCCTCGATCGGCAGCGGGTGCGGGTAGAACGACGCGTACAGGGACAGCGCCTCGCGCACACTCAGCTCCCCGTCGATGCCCGCTGACTGCAGCACGACCCCGATCCGTTGGGGCCGAGCAACGCGAACACCTGACCCTCCCGCACACGGAAGCTGATCCCGCGGACGGCGACCACGGCTCCGTAGCTCTTGAACAGGTCGTTCACCTCGATCGAGGCCATCGGGCTCACCGTATGCCGCCCCGCAGCACGCGTGATCGCGACGATCCCCGCTATTCGGCGCGGGGAACCTACGGAGCGCGCGGCCGTCGCGCTCCGCCCCAAGGCGCTCGTCGCGGATGACGGCCTCGTCCTAACGATCTAAGCGCTCATCACGCGACAGTGGCTTCTCGTCCGGTGCGCGCGTTGACAGACCTGGTGTGTTGTGGCGGTCTTCAAGCGGGACGACGACGTGGTTGCGGGCCGCGATCCGGAGCAACTCGGTGAGCGCGGGGGCGAGCCCCACGTCGGGGATCGGCATCTCGATCTCCACCGTGCCGGCCTCGCGGTCGATGATCCGCACTGGCCCGAGCGCTTCGAGCACGTCCATCATCTCCTGGTTGGTGGCGAGCATCAACGCCGTGAAGCTCTTGATGCCCTCCGCACGGGCACGGCCGCCAAGCAACTCGAGCAAGCGGGTGCCGAGCCCCCTCCCCTGCCACTCATCGATGACCGTCACCGCGACCTCCGCGACCTCCGGACGCTCGGGGTTGCGGACATACCGTGCAACCCCCACCCCGTCGCCGGTCTTCTCGTCGAGTGCGGCGATTGCCTCGTGGTCGTGGTGGTCGATTTCGGTGAGGTAGCGCACCATCGCCTCGCTCAGCTCCGGCATCGCGGCCAGGAACCGCCGGTAACGGGACTCGGGACTCAAGCGCTCGAAGCCGCGCAGCAGCAGCTCCTTGTCGGAGCTATGCCCCTGACGCAGCCGCACGCGCGAACCGTCGCGAAGAACAACCGACGCGCCGAGCTCACCGGTCGATGGGGTCAGAGACATCCACGAGCTCCGAACAGACGATGAATCTAGCTCCATCCTTCCGCCCCCAGCCCGGTCCGCCATCCGAAGGAACCCACAGCCCGGCCCCGTACAGGAGCGCAACACCGCTCTATCCTCCAGCACGGGCGCAAGCGATGCCCGCCCGCGGGCCTGGTCCGCCACGC